>NZ_JAJFET010000009.1 GCF_020707215.1 Sphingomonas sp. PL-96 | reverse complement strand
CCCGCCTTGCCGTCCAGTACCAGCGCGGCAACTCCGCCCAGCGCCTCGACATGCAGGCGCAGCGAAACGGTAGGAAAGGCAACCGCGAACTCGCGCAGGATCCGCCCCAGCCGCTCGGCCGGCAGCATCACGTCGACCGCCAGGTGGACCTCCGCCTCCAACCCTTCCAGCAGCCCCTTCACCTTGGCGCGCAGCTCGTCGACGCCTTGCGCGATGCCGCGTGCCTCCGTCAGCACCGCACGCCCCGCCTCGGTCAGCTGCGGCTTGCGCGTCCCCTCCCGGTCGAACAGGCTCAGCCCCAGCTGTTCCTCCAGATTGCCGATGCCATAGCTGATGACCGACACCGCGCGGTTGAGCCGGCGCCCGGCCGCGGCGAAGCTCCCCGTCTCGACCACCGCCAGAAAGACGCGCAGTTGATCCAGCGTCGGCGTGCCGGGGTTCGCCATTTCAACTCCATCGAACGATGCCCCGCACTTTATCCGACTGATCGAACATGTCGAGGCACGCTATCTCTCTTGGCAACAAGCCGGACCCATCCGGTGCAGGAGACACGAGATGATCGAACTTCGCCCCTTTTCGAGCCTCGGCGGTGCCAACCACGGCTGGCTCGACGCCAAGCACCATTTCTCCTTTGCCAACTATTATGATCCGGCGCGGGAGAGCTGGGGGAGCTTGCGCGTCTGGAACGACGACACCATCGCGCCGCAGTCCGGCTTTCCGCCGCACCCGCATCGCGACATGGAGATCATCACCTATGTCCGCGAAGGCGCCATCACCCACCAGGACAATCTCGGCAACCAGGGCCGGACCGAGGCGGGCGACGTGCAGGTGATGTCCGCCGGCACCGGCATCGCCCATGCCGAATACAACATGGAGGACGTGACCACCCGGATCTTCCAGATCTGGATTCTCCCGACCCGCACCGGCGAGAAGCCGAGCTGGGGTGCCCGCCCCTTCCCCAAGGGCGAACGCTCCGGCCGGTTCGTCACCCTGGCGTCGGGCTTTGCCGAGGACGGTGACGCGCTGCCGATCCGCACCGACGCGCGGGTGGTCGGCGCCTCGCTGAAGGCGGGGGAGAGCATCCGCTACCCGCTCGGCAAGGATCGCCGCGGCTATCTGGTGCCCGCCACCGGTGCGATCGAGGTCGACGGCCAGCGCGCGAATGCCCGCGACGGCGTCGCCATCCGCGATCTCGACGCGTTCACCGTCAGGGCGATCGAGGACAGCGAGATCGTTCTGGTCGACGCTGCCTGACCCCTTCTCCGCCGGGCTCCGGCCCGGCGGATCCTTTTAGCAGGAGCCCCCCATGTCCATCCGATCCAGCGATATCGAAGGCGTCGAGCAGGTCATCCTGCCGCCGGTCCGCGACCTTGGCGACGGCTTCACCGTGCGCCGCGCGCTGCCTTCCGCGCATCGCCGCATGGTGGGTCCGTTCATTTTCTTCGACCAGATGGGCCCGGCGGCGTTTCGCGGTGGCGAGGGGCTGGACGTGCGCCCTCATCCCCACATCGGCCTCGCGACCGTCACCTATCTGCTCGAAGGCGAGATTCTGCACCGCGACAGCGTGGGCTCGGTGCAGGCGATCCGGCCGGGCGAGGTCAATTGGATGACGGCGGGCTCCGGCATCGTCCATTCGGAACGCGCCGGCCCGGAAACTCGCGCCGCCGGGGGCGGGCTGTTCGGCCTGCAGACGTGGCTGGCGCTGCCCGCGGACCAGGAGGAGGCAGCCCCCGAGTTCGCCCACTACAAGGCGGCCGATATTCCGGTGATCGAGGACGCGGGCACGCGCCTGACGCTGATCGCCGGCACCTCCGACGGGCTGCGTTCGCCGGTGAAGGCCTTTTCCGACCTGGTCTATGCCGACATTCAGCTTGGCACCGGCGCGCGCTACCAGCTGAAGGGCGAGCATGTCGAACGCGCCATCTATGTCGTTGCCGGTGCGATCGAGGTGGTCGGCCAGACCGGCGGCTTTGCGACCGGCGAGCTGGTGGTGTTCAAGCCGGGCGCCGAGATCATCGTCCACGCGCCCCAGGGTGCGAGGCTGATGCTGATCGGCGGCGAGCCCTTCCCCGAACGCCGCCACATCTTCTGGAACTTCGTGTCGTCGCGCGAAGACCGGATCGAGCAGGCCAAGGCCGACTGGCGCGAGGACCGTTTCGCTCATGTGCCCGGCGAGCAGGAGTTCATCCCGCTGCCCGCCGATCCCCGCCCCGTCCGCTATCCGTGAGCAAAACGGGCGAATAGGTTCGGAGCCGTCATCACAATTTCATCGAACGTGCGTAGCAGAGCGCCCGCGTCGCCCAAGAACAACACAGAAGAGGCGGCGCACTATAGGGAGGAACAGCTTTGCGGAACTGGAACAAGGTGGCGGCTCTGATCGGCGCGGCACCGACGGCACTCATCCTGGCAGCCGCGCCGGCGCTGGCGCAGGATGCGCAGCCGGCGATGGACGCCACCTCGCAGGCCCAGGCCGACGCGTCGGGGGACGCGCTGGGCGAGATCATCGTGACCGCCGAACGCCGCGAGCAGAACCTGCAGCGCGTGCCGATCTCGGTCGGGGTGCTGGGCGGCGACAGCCTGCGTGACTTCCAGGCAGGCGGCGACGACACGCTGCTGGCGCTGTCGGGCCGCGTGCCGAGCCTCTATGTCGAGACCACGACCGGCCGCATCTTCCCGCGCTTCTACATCCGCGGCCTCGGCAACATCGACTTTTACCTGGGCGCCTCGCAGCCGGTGTCGATCGTGCAGGACGATGTCGTCCTCGAACACGTCATCCTGAAGTCGAACCCCGTGTTCGACGTCCAGCAGGTCGAGGTGCTGCGCGGGCCGCAGGGCTCGCTGTTCGGCCGCAACACGACGGCCGGCATCATCAAGTTCGATACCTACAAGCCCACCCAGGATTTCCAGGGCCGCGCGCAGCTGAGCGCCGGCAGCTATGGCACGGTGAGCATGGACGCCGGCGTCGGCGGCGCGATCGTCCCCGACGTGCTGGCCGTGCGGGTCTCCACCCTGCTCCAGCACCGCGCAAACTGGGTCGACAACGTCTATGCCGGCCCCAGCGCCGACAGCACGCCCGTGCCGATGAAGAACGCGATGGGCGGCTATGACGACCGTAACGTCCGCGTCCAGCTGCTGTTCACGCCGACCGAGCGCCTGTCGTTCGAAGCGTCGGGCCATGTCCGCTCCTATAAGGGCACCTCGACGCTGTTCCATCGCGGCGCGCTGACCAAGGGCTCGAACGACGTCTCGGACGAGCCGCGCACCCGCGTCGCCTATGACGAGGCGAACAACAATCCCCAGGCGTACGACACCTATGGTGCGTCGCTGAAGGCGAGCTACGACTTGGGCGGCGCGACGCTGACCTCGATCACCGCCTATGAGACCAGCTCGGGCTACAGCCGCGGCGATACCGACGGCGGTGCCGCGGTCAACTTCCCGGTGGGCGGCGTCGCCAACGGCTATGGCGAGTCACAGGGCAATCTGCGCGACCTCGATCAGTGGACGCAGGAAGTGCGCCTCGCGAGTTCGGGCGACGGGCGCTTCACCTGGCAGGTCGGCGGCATGTATTTCGACAGCCGCGACATCACCGACTTCTATCAGCGCGCGTACTTCCTGACGACATCGGCCCGTAACCCCAACAACTGGGTGCGGCTGCACAACGTCAACACGTCCTGGGCGGGCTTCGGCCAGGTAAGCTACGAGCTGGTGCCCGACCTGACGCTGACCGCCGGCGGCCGCATCACCAAGGACACCAAGGTCACGGACCTGCTCAAGACCGCGGACACCGCGGCTGGCGCCGTCACCTATCGCGGCCGCACCCATGTGCGCCTGTCCAACACCGAGCCGAGCTGGGACGTGAGCCTGCTCTATGGGGTGAGCCCCGACGTCAGCCTCTACACGCGCGTCGCCCGCGGCTTTCGCGGGCCCACCATCCAGGGGCGCTCGGCGGTGTTCAACGCGGACTTCACCACCGCGGAGTCCGAGAGCAACCTGTCGTGGGAAGCCGGCGTGAAGAGCCGGTTGTTCGACAACACGCTGCAGCTCAACGCCACCGTCTTTGCCTATCGCGTCAGCGACATCCAGCTGAACGGCAATGACGTGAACGGCAATGGCGTGCTGTTCAACGCCGACAAGGCAGAGGCCTATGGCGCCGAGGCCGAGGCGACCTGGCGTCCGGTCCCCAACCTCACCATCGGCCTGGGCGCAAGCTGGCTGCATAGCGAGATCAAGGACAAGAACGTCTATGCTCAGGTCTGCGCGCTCAACGGGCAGGTCGTCTGCACCGTCGAAAACCCGACCATCACCCGCGGCACCAACGTCTTCGCCCAGATCGACGGCGAGCCGCTGCCGAACGCGCCGGAATACAACCTCGACCTGACCGCTCGCTATGACCAGCCGCTCTCGGACGGCGGCCGCGCGTTCATCTCGACCGACTGGAATCTGCAGGGCTACACCCAGTTCGTGCTCTACCGGACCAAGGAGTTCACCGCGAACGGCAACTTCGAAGGCGGTCTGAAGATCGGCTATGCGGCGCCCGACGACGCCTGGGAGCTGGCAGCCTTCGCCCGCAACATCACGAACGAGAAGAACCTGAAGGGCGTGATCGAGAACTACATGGCCGCGGTGTTCAACGAACCGCGCGTCATCGGCGTCTCGCTCAGCGGCAAGTTCCGCTGAGAACAGGGCGCGGCGGCCGGAACGGTCGCCGCGCCTTGTCCGCAATCCGCTCCGGCCAGGTGCCGGACCGGCGATTGTCGCGTTACGACCCGCTCAGCGCGCGCTTGGCGTCGAAGATCGCGTCGGCCGCCTTGTTCCCCACCCGCTCGGTGTCCTTGTCGAACTGCGCGGCGATGGCGGGCGTGGTCAGGCCATCCAGGCCCTGACGATATAGTCGCTGGAACTCGGCACGGTCGTTCGCCTTCGCAAAGGTGCGCGCGCGATATTCGGCGATCGCGGCTTCCACCTTCAGCCGGTCGCGCGGGCCCACGTCCTTCTTGGCGGCGCTCAACGTGCGCTCGAACGCTTCCTGGCTGCTGCCGTCGATGACCGTGGCACCCTGCTGCCCGCTACAGGCGACCAGCATCACGCACGCAACCACAGGCATCAGACGACGCATATCGCACTCCCTCACCAACGATACCGAAACGGCCTGCTGAGCAATGGGTTGCCTGCCGCTCCAGGCAGCCCCCTCGAAAGACCGATGGGTTGCGAGCGTCTTGATAGTACCTTTTCAGTGCAATCGACATACCAGTTAAAGTAATGCGCCGCTTTCCAGGGGACCTGGTAAGTACCTGCCCTCAACTAAGCAGATCTGCCGACTAATCTTAAAAGAAAATGCTTTACGATTAGGTGCGGGAAGCTATCCTTGGCCTCAGATGCCCGCCGCAAGAGCGGGCCTGAGGAGAGGTACCATGAACGTGCAGAAGGGGATCCTGCTGTCGGCCGTGTCTGGCTTGACGGTCATCTTCGCGTCGCCGGCCGCAGCGCAGACAGTTGCGCCCGTGTCGTCAGCACCATCTGAATCCGCCGGCGAAGCCCCGGCGTCGGCCGGAACGGACGAAGTCGTCGTCACCGGCCTTCGCCGCAGCCTTCAGAGCGCACAGGCGCTCAAGCGCAACTCGGACCAGATCGTCGACGCGGTCGTGGCCGAGGACATCGGCAAGCTGCCCGACAACAACGCGTCCGAGGCGCTGGCGCGCATCACCGGCGTCCAGGTCAACCGCGGCAGCGACGAAGCCGGCGGCGTGCAGGTCCGCGGCCTGCCCGACCTCACCACCACCTTCAACGGCCGCGAGGTCTTCACGGCGGAAATGCGCAACGTCGCGCTGCAGGACTTCCCCGCCGGGGCGCTTGCGGGGATCGAGGTATACAAGTCCACCACCGCCGACCAGATCGAGGGCGGCATCGCTGGCCTCATCAACGTGCGCTCGCGCCGCCCGTTCGACTTCCAGGGCTTCCAGATCGCCGGCGCGGTGCGCGGCACCTATGGCGACCAGGCGAAGAAGTACGACCCCAATTTCAACGTGCTGGTGACCGACCGCTGGGAAACCGGCATCGGTGAGATCGGCGCGCTGGTGAACGTGTCCTACACCCAGCTCCACTATCTGACATCGTCGCGCTACATCAACGGCAACATCGTCTCGCCCGGCGCCAACCAGCCGGTCGACGGCGCGCGCGACTTCGTGCTGCCGGAATCGATCGGCGTCTATTACGACCGCGGCAAGCGCTGGCGGCCCTCGGTCAACGGATCGCTCCAGTGGCGGCCCGCGCATAATGTCGAGATCTATGTCGACGGCCTGTTCCAGGGTGCGCGCACCAATGTCGAGAACGACTTCGCCGGCACGAACCTCGTCAACGACAATCCCGCGCTCACCAACATCGTCCGCAACCCGGACCAGCCGAACACGCTCGACAGCGTCACCGTGACGCCCGATTTCGCCGGCGGCCGCGGCATCGACTTCTCGCGCAGCACGCGCGCGGGCCGCACCAACACCTATCAGGGCGCGATCGGCGGCAGCTGGGAGATCGACGACCGGGCGACGCTCACCACCGACTTCGCCTACACCGACACCCGGGCAACCTATATCGACCACAACATCGACTATGCGCCCGCGACTGCGCAGTCGGCGGATGTCGTGTTCGACGTCGGCGGCGCGGACGGCGGGCCGCAGTTTACGATGCCGGGCTTCGACGCGCTCAATCCGGACAATTTCATCCTGCGCGGCATCTGGGACCGCCGCTCGCTCGCCAAGGGCAAGGGCATCCAGTGGCGCACCGACCTGAAGCTCAAGACCGAGCTGCCCGTCATCACCCAGATCGACTTCGGTTTCCGCTACACCGATCGTGACGCGCGCCTGCGCAGCGGCGGCCGCTATGCGACGCTGCGGTCGCTCGGCATCTCGCTCGCCGACCTCCCAGGCGCGGAGGATGGCGGCCCGATCCACGCCGGCTTCCGCGGCAGCGACGCGCAGCCCTTCCGCCAGTGGTGGGCACCGAGCCGCGACGCGATCTTTGGCAACATCGACGCGATCCGCGACCTGGCGCGTGCCGGCCTGGCGCAGATCGGCACGCCGGGCGCGCTGGAGGAACTGGCGCGCTATCAGTCGGACGTCCCCGCCTATGTCGCCAACGAGAAGTTCGACGCCATCGAGCGCTCCTATGCCGTCTACGGCCAGATCCACTATGGCTTCGACATCGGCACGGTGCCCATCGACGGCATCATCGGCGCACGCATCGTCAACACCACGGCGACCGCCACCGGCATCGGGCTGGTCGACAATGTGCTGACCCCCGCCACCTCGCGGCAGAACTATGTCGACATCCTGCCCAATGCCAGCTTCCGCGCACGGCTGACCGACCAGCTCCAGCTGCGCCTGTCCGCGACCGAGACGCGCAGCCGGCCCAACTTCAACCAGCTGAGCCCCGCGCTTACCTACAGCATCGGCGACACCCTGCCGATCCGCGGAAGCAGCGGCAACATCGACCTGCAGCCGGTGCAGTCAAAGAACTACGACGCGTCGCTGGAATGGTATTTCTCCAACACCGGATCGCTCACCGGCGCGATCTTCCGCCGCGACGTGCAGGGGTTCATCACCTACCTGAACGTGCCGATCACCATCCCCGACGTCGGGCAGGTCATCTTCAACCGGCCGGAGAATGGCGGCAAGGGTCGGCTGCAGGGTGTCGAGGTCGCGTTCCAGACCTTCTTCGACTTCCTGCCCGGCTGGCTGAGCGGCTTCGGCACCCAGCTCAACGCCACCTATATCGACGCGTCGCAGGCGCTGCCCGCGTCGCTGGGCGAAGCCGGCCAGGACACCGCCATCCCGGGCGTGTCCAAGTGGAGCTACAACGCGGTCGGCATCTATGAGAAGGGTCCGGTGTCGGCGCGCCTTGCGTACAACTGGCGCTCGCGCGTGACCAACTTCTTCGCCACCGACGATGAAGGCCAGCTGATCGGCGGCGAGTTCAACCGCCCGATCGAGCGGCTCGACTTCTCGCTCTCGCTGGAGGCGATGAAGGCGCTGACGCTCACCTTCGACGTCAGCAACATCACCGGCAGCCCGTATCGTGCGCTGCGTCAGGCGACCAACCTGCCGGACGTGAGCTATCCGCGCGACGTGCGCTACGAGAGCCGCGTCTTTGCACTCGGCGCGCGGTTCCGCTTCTGATGCGGCAGCCGATCCTCTCGCGCCGCGGCTTCGCGGCGGGTGCTGCCCTGGCCACGCTGCTTGCCGCAGCAGGCCGGGGGGCGCCCGCCGCCTCCCGGGCGGAGCAGTGGCGCGCGGCGATGGAACGCGGCTTCGCCCTGAACGACGGCACCGGCCTCTACCGCGAATACGCGCCGGCAGAAGCCGGCGACGCGAAATACGCGACCGAGTGGCCCTTCTCGCAGGCGCATATCGCCTATCTCGACCTCGCGATGACGGACGCTGCGGGGGCGAGACGCCATGGCGCAGCCCTTGCAAAGGTCCGCGCTGCCGAGCAGCTGTTCTGGTCCGACACCAGCACTAGCGGCCGCGGCGGCTATCTGTCGCGGGTCGTCGCACCGCTCGGCTCGGGGGATGACCTCTATTACGACGACAATGAATGGGTCGGGCTCGCCCAGGTCCAGCATTACCGCTTCACCAGGGACCCCGCCTCGCTGGCGCATGCCAGGGCAGTGTTCGAGCTGATCCGCTCGGGCTGGTCCGACGATGCCAGCCTCCCCTCGCCCGGCGGCGTGCGCTGGACGCAAAAGGCGGACAACGGCGACCGCAACACCGTGTCCAACATGCCCGCCGCACAGCTTGGGCTTCGCCTCCACCAGATCACCGGCGAGCGCGCCTATCTCGACGATGCGCTGCGCTACTATCGCTGGACCAACGCCGTGCTGCAGCGCCCGGACGGCCTTCACCACGATCACCTGAAGACCGACGGCACGATCGAAAAGACGGTCTGGACCTACAACCAGGGGGTTCCGATCGCGGTCAACGCGCTGCTGTCGCAAGTGACCGGCGAGAAGCGCTATCTGGACGAAGCGCAGCGCATCGCGGCTGCCAGTCGGCAACGCTTCACGATCGCGCAGCTGGATCGCCAGCCGCCGCCGTTCAACGCCATCTACTTCAAGAACCTGCTGCTGCTGGACAGCATCGCCCAGACGCGGGAGCATCGGCCCGCGATGCAGGCCTACGCCGATCACATGTGGCGCAATCGCCGCGATGCCGCGACCGGGCTGTGCCGCCCGCGCAAAGGCCGGATGGAACTGATCGACACGGCCGCGATGGTCCAGATCGAAGCGGTGCTGGGCTGGGCACCGGAGCAATGGGGCGGCCTCTACTGATGCAGCCCCGCAGCCGCGGGAGGTTCCCGCAACCAGGAAGGGCAACGCATGCCTGATGCTCATCTGCCGCAAAGCCGCGTCACCCTTGCCATGATCCTGAGCGCTGCCGGTGCGGCGCTCGGCGGCCTGTTGTTCGGCTTCGACACCGCCGTCATCTCCGGCACCACCGCCGCGCTCCAGGAACAGTTCGTGCTCAGCGATGCAGCGCTCGGCTTCACCGTCGCTTCCGCGTTGATTGGCACGGTGATCGGCTCGCTGGTGGCCGGCGCCCCCGCCGACCGGTTCGGGCGCAAGCCGATGCTGCTGGCGATCGCAGTCGCCTATCTGGTGTCGTCGCTCGGCTCAGGCCTGGCGCCCGCCTGGGCAGCGCTGGTGGCGTTCCGCTTTCTCGGCGGGCTCGCGATCGGCGCGGCCTCGGTCGTGACGCCAGTCTACATCGCCGAAGTCTCCCCGACCGAATATCGCGGACGGCTGGTGGCGCTCAACCAGCTCAACATCGTGCTCGGCATCGTGCTGGCGTTCGTGTCCAACTACGTCATCGCCTCGCTCGTCCCGCCGGAGGCGGCATGGCGCTGGATGTTCGGCATCGTCGCCGTGCCCTCTGCGCTGTTCCTGATCGTCACGGCGCTGCTGCCGGACAGCCCGCGCTGGCTGGTCCTCCGTGGCCGCGACACGCTCGCCAGGGGCATCCTTGCACGGCTGGGCTTTGCCGATCCGGACGCAGAGGTCGCGCACATGCGCCAGGCGGCCAGCCGCGTGCCCGATGCCACCGCCGGCCGGCTGTTCCAGCCCGCCTATTCGGTGCCGGTCGCCTGCGCCATCGCCATCGCAATGTTCAACCAGCTCTCGGGCATCAACGCGCTGCTCTACTACGCGCCGCGAATCTTCGCGCTCGGCGGCGCCGGTGCGGATTCCGCCATGCTCCAGTCGATCGCGGTCGGCGGCACCAACCTCGTCTTCACGATCCTCGCCCTGTTCCTGATCGACCGGTTCGGGCGCCGGCCGCTGATGGCGTTCGGATCGGTCGCCACCGCCCTCGCCCTCCTGCTCGTCGGCCTGCAGCTGGAGAGCGCCGCACCCAACGGCACGCTGGTGCTGGTCGGCCTGCTCGGCTTCATCGCCGCCTTTGCCGTGTCACAGGGCGCGGTGATCTGGGTGTTCCTCTCCGAAGTCTTCCCCAGCGCCGTGCGCGGCAAGGGCCAGGCGCTCGGCAGCACCACCCACTGGGTCATGGCCGCCGCCATCACCTGGGCCTTCCCGGTCTTTGCCGCGCGGCTCGGCGGCTGGGTGTTCGGCTTCTTCGGCGCGATGATGCTGCTGCAGTTGCTGTGGGTGTGGAAGTTCATGCCGGAGACCAACGGCGTCGCGCTGGAGGACATGGACTTCGGGCACTGAACGATGGCACCCCAAGCGGTCCGTTCAGGCGATTGACCCCGGAGACAACAGCCGGCGCCTGGTCAGACCCAGGTTCGCATGGATCCGTCTCAGGACAGCTTCACCCGTGTGCGAACACGGCGGTTCAGCGTGTCCGTAAGCCAAAGGAGCGATCCGCGACCAAGGCCGTGTAGGCGCGCCTGATATCGACGATACAGCATGGCATGGCCCAGCTGAGCGACCTTGCCCCGAATGAACCCGCCCTTGAACAGGCCAAAGCGTCCGAGCGTCCCATAGGCATCGTAGCCACCAAGGGACACGAGCGATCCGAAATCACGATAGCTCGCCGGCGGCGCTGCCCCGTCTGCGATCAGCGCCGGAAGGTGTCGGCAAAGGTAATCCGCCTGCTGGCTGGCCGCCTGCGCGGTTGTCGGCACGGGCGCGTCGCGGTTCGGCAGGCGCGGGTTCGCACAGTCGCCAAGCGCGTAGATCCGGGAGTCGCCCGGCGCCGACAACGTCGCCCCGACGACGAGCTGGCCGTTGCGCGATCGTTCGAGGTCGAGCGTGTCGAGTAGCGGCGGCGCCGTCACTCCGGCCGCCCAGACCATGAGCTGCGCGGCGATCGGCTCACCCTCCGCCATAACGAAGCCTTCTGCCTCGACCCCGGTCACCCGGTTGCCGGTCTGGACCATCACCCCGAGCTGTTCCAGCTTGTGCCTGGCTTCGTCTGCGACCTTTTCTGGAAACGCGCCGAGCAGTCGCGGTCCAGCCTCGATCAAAACAACACGCAAGTTCTCGGAGGCGTCTTTTGCACCATAATGCTCAAGCGTCGCGGTGGTCTCGATCAGCTCCGCTGCAAGCTCCACGCCGGTCGCCCCGCCGCCCACGATCCCGATCGTCAACGGCCGGCCGGTTGCCACGCTCTTCACCAGCTCCACCCGCAGCCGCTCGTTGAAGGCGATCGCGTCCGATCGGCAGTCGATGCGCGCACAATGGTCCGCCACGCCCGGGGTGCCGAAGTCGTCGGCGCGGCTGCCCACCGCGAGCACCAGCGTGTCATAGTCGATGCTGCGGGCGGCCGCGATCTCCTCGCCGTCGATCTTCAACGCAGCCAGGCTGACGCGGCGCCGCTCCCGATCGATGGCGACGGCTTCGCCGAACTCGAACCGGAAGCCGTGGCCGAGCGCGTGAGCGGCAAAGACCGTTTCCTGCGCCCCGGCATCCGAAGTGCCGGCAGCCACCGTATGGAGCATCGGTTTCCAGACATAGGCCGGCTCCCGGTCGATCAACGTGATGGCCAGGGGGTGATCGCCCGCCGTCTGGCCCGCAAGGCGGGTGGCGATATCGAGCCCTGCCACGCCGCCGCCGACCACAACCAGACGATGCGGCGTTGGAGCCGGTTCATTGCTCTCGGTCATCTCTTGGGATCCTGTTGGAAGGTCGGCGGCGCAAAGCGCGTGGGCACGCCGGTGATGACGTCAGCGCGCGAGAAAGCCGCCGTCGACCGGATAATAGGTGCCCGTCATGAACGAGGCGCGCTCCGACAGCAGGAAGCTGGTGAGCCCGGCGATCTCGTCCGGCTGCGCCAGGCGATCGACCGCGTGCAACCCGGCAAGGACGGCGCGCTCGTCGTCGGTCATGTCCTTCTGGAGCGCGGGCGTATCGACAAACGCGGGGCCCACCGCGTTGATGCGAACACCCGCCTTCGCGTAATCGAGTGCGGCCGTCTTCGTCATGCCGATGATCGCGTGCTTGGCCGTCACATAGGCGCCGTTGCCGGCCCAGCCGACCGCGCCGAGGATGGAGGCCATGTTGACGATCGCCCCGCCGCCGGCGTTCAGCATCGCCGGGATCTGGTACTTCATGCCATAGAATACGCTGTGCAGGTCGACACCGATCACGCGGTGCCAATCCTCGATCGCCACATCGGCGAGGGGCGTGGTGGGCATGCCGATGCCCGCATTATTCACGGCGAGATGCAGCGCGCCAAACCGTGCGACGGCGAAATCGACCGTCGCCTTCATGCCTTCGGCATCGCTGACGTCCACCTTGATCGCCAGCGCGCGATCCGCACCGAACGGCGCGACGAGCTGGTTTGCAGCGTCCTCGTTGAAGTCGGCAACGACGACCCTGGCGCCTTCGGCCAGAAGATCCCGCACCACAGCTGCACCGATCCCCGAGGCGCCCCCGGTGACGATCGCGACATGATCCTTGAACATCGGCATTCTTGATTCTCCTGCATGTCAGACAGAAAGAGGCGTGCGGAGCCACAAGGCCCTGTGGTCCAGGAAGCTTGCCTGCCTCGTCGTATCCACGGCTTGACGGGTTTAACACGGCTCAAAGTATACGGTTCCGTGTCTTTTTCGGCAGCATGGAGGGAGATGCGGATGAGCGTTGATGAAGAAGGCGCCAGGCCGGGGCGACCGGCCGGTCGCCCGTCAACGGCAGCGGCGGGTCAGCTCGAGGAGGATCTGCTCGATGCCGCACTGGGCGTATTTCTCGCCGGGGGTTTCCAGGCGGCCAGCATGGAAGCAATCGCCCGCGCTGCCGGTGTGACCAAGCGAACGCTCTATCGCCGCGCGCCGGACAAGCAGGCGCTGTTTCGCGAGGTGGTCGGCCGCCACGCCCAGCGTGCCGGGGCGCCGGCATTGCGGCGCATCCAGGGGGAAACCCTCGAAGAGCGCCTGAAGGTTGCAAGCGACGTGATGCTTGCGTGGTTTCTCCAGCCGGCGTCGCTCGCCCTATACCGCACCATCATCGCGGAGGCCGGACGTCATCCAGATCTCGGTCGTCTGGCCGAAGCGCCATTCCGGGAGGCAGCAGAGGCGATCGCCGCGATCCTCGCGGACGGCGACGCGCGCTCGCCCGAGCAGGTCGAACTTGGCGCGCAACTCTTCTTGCGCCTGATCACGGCTGAGCCCCTGGACAAAGCGATACAGGCGATCGAGCCACCAGGAACGTCCCCGGAGAAGCGGGCCAGAGCGCATGCGGCCGTCGACTTCTTCCTGGTGGGCTGGCGGAACTGGTAAATCCGGCAATCAACGGGACGTTGCGGATCGCCCGATCGAACCAAAATCAGCGTGCCGAACCTGCCTGTTCGCCGGCAGCCTGCCACCCGCCGCCGAGCGCCGCCCAGAGCGTGACCAGGTTGTTGATCTGCTCCTCCCGCACCGCGATGGCGTCGAGCTCCACCTGGTAGAGGTTTCGCTGGGCATCGAGCTGCTCGAGGTACGCGGCATAGCCGCCGCGGTAGCGATCGGTCGCGAACCCGAGCGAGCGCTGCAGGATCGCCCGACGTCGAAGCGCCGCATCGAAGCGCTCGCGAAGGGTCCGCTCGCCCGAAAAGGCGTTGTCGACCTCACCCAGGGCGCCGATCGTGGCTCCGCGATACGCAAAGGCGGCCTGGTCGCGCTGCGCGGTGGCGGTGTCGAGATTGGCCCGCAGTGCCCCGCCCTGGAAGATCGGCGCGAGGATGCTGGCGCCAAGCGACCAGATGCTGACCGGATCCCAATCCAGTCCGTCGACGAACAGCGCACCGCCGCTGGCCGACAGCTGCACGTCCGGCAGATATTCGGCGCGGCGCGAGGCAATCGTCTGATCGGCAGCGGCGAGCCGCAGCTCGGCGGCGGCGATGTCCGGGCGGCGGCGCAGCAGCTCGGCGGGGAGCGCTGCCGGAACCGCAGGGAGCTGGATGGCGGGCAGCTTGCCGCGCACGACGGCGCCTGGCGGATCACCCGTCAGTTCCCGCAGCGCATTCTCCTGCACGCGCCGGGCCTGCTCCAGCTGCGGAATGGCGAGTACGATGGCCTCGAATTCCGACTGGGACTGGGTGAGCTCGAGCTGCGAGCTATAGCCGGTTCGCGCGCGATCCTCGGCGATCCGCAGCGCCTCCCGCCGGCTGACGAGCGTGTTGCGCGTCACATCGAGTTGGGCATCGAGCGAGAGGAGCGAGACATAGGCGCGAACCGTGGCGGCGACCACCGACAGCCGCGCGGCGTCGCGGTCGGCCTGCGTTGCCCGATATTGCGCACGTGCCGCACCTTCCAGCGCGCGGACGCGCCCGAACAGATCGAGGTTCCATGCCGCCGAAAGCTGCGGCTGCACCGTCACGCTGTTCGTGCCCAGGCCAGTGATCTGGCTCAGCGACCGCTGCGCGCCCCCCGCCCCGCTGGCGTCGAGGGTCGGCAACCGCCCCGCCCGCGTCAAACGGATTGCGGCTTCGGCCTCCTCGACGCGTGCGACCGCGGTCAGCACGTCGACGTTGTTGGCGACGGCGCGCTCGACCAGCGGGACGAGTGCAGGATCCCCCAGCCGATGCCACCAGCTCGGCTCGACCGGCACCGTGTTCGAAGGGAGGGGATCGCGCCACGTCGTCATCGCGGGCAAGGCCGCGGTGGTGGGAAGCGGGCGCTCGGCCGGTGCACAGGCTGCGAGCGCGGTCCCCGCCAGGAGCAGCGATACCGCCACCCTCATCGGGCAAGCTCCTTGGGAGAGCCGGCGCCGCTGGTATCGACCGATGCCACGATCGACATGCCGGGGCGCAGACGGGCAGCGAGCGGCTGGTTCGGATCGAGCCGGATGCGCACCGGAATGCGCTGCACGATCTTGGTGAAGTTGCCGCTGGCGTTGTCGGCGCGGAGCACGCTGAACTCGGATCCGGTCGCAGGCGCGAGCTGCTCGATCCGCCCGTGCAGCCGCGCGCCCTCGAGTGCGTCGACGGTGAACGTCGCGGGCTGGCCCAGCCGCATGCGCGCGGTCTGCGTCTCCTTGTAATTCGCGACCGCCCAGAGCTGCTCGGGCACAAGGAACATCAGCTGCGAGCCTGCCGAAACATATTGGCCGACGCGCACCGATGCCTCGCTGATCTGTCCGTCACGCGGCGCGCGGATGACCGTGTTGCCGAGGTTGATGCGGGCGAGGTCGACCTGCGCCTCCGCCTGATCCACCTGGCCTTCCAGAGACTCACGCGACACCCGGGTGGACTCGATCGTCTCGCGCTGTGCGGCGATGTTGGCTTGCGCGCGGGTCACCCCCGCCTGTGCGGAAAGCTGGGTGGCACGCACCTGGTCGCGCTCCCGGTGCGACACGGAACCGCGACTGGCAAGCTCGCTTACGCGCTCCAGGTCCGCCGCGGCGCGGACGAGTTCCGCCTGCGCCTGGCCCAGGTCGGCGACGCGCGTCTGCAACGTGGCCTGGTTCTGGCCCAGCGTCTGCTCCCAGTTGGCGAGGTTGGCCTTGGCGACCCGCAACTGGGCCTCTGCCTGGTCGAGCTGCTGCTTGTAGATGCGGTCATCGATCCGCATCAGCACGTCGCCCCGCTTCACCTTCGAGAAGTCGCGGACGCGCACCTCGACGACATAGCCGTTCACCTGCGGCGCCATCGCGGTGATCTGCCCGCGAATATAGGCATTCTCGGTCCGCTGGATCGGGCTGGTGAACGGCCACAGGCGCCAGGCGTAGAGGATAACCACAATGCCAAGAACCAGCACGACCGCCATGATCGCCAGCGTCTTCTTGGACGTCTTCAGCTTCTTGGGGGGCGAGCCGGCGGATTCCTGCGCAGGCGCCTGCTCCTTCTGAGCGACGGCGGCGTCCGTGGTCTCGTCATCATTGTTGGTGCGCGTGTCGGTCATGGTTCAGACTGCTGCTGCGCCGGCGCTGGCGCCGGCAGGTTTGGGGTTCTGCTTCGCCTTGCGCGCCGCAACGGCGACGAGCCCGACGCCGTAGAGGAGGAAGAGCGAGGCGATGATCGCATTGAGCGTGAAGACGTCGTTGTAGGCGCGCACATGCGCCTCGCGCGTGGCCGTCTGGGCAAGCAGCGCCACACCCTGCGCCTGGCGGCGCACCGGATCGGTGATCACCGGCGCATAGACCTGCCCCTGGATCGCGAGGCGCTGCGCGACAACGGGGTCGGACGGCACCAGGTTGGCGGTGATCTGCCCGGAATATTCGTGCTCGCGGACCTGCTGGAAGGTTCCGTAGACGGCCGGCCCCGCGAGGCCGCCCAGCGCCTGGGTGGCCGAGAACAGCACCGCATAGGTGACGATATGGTCCGCGCCACGGCCGAGCGCCTTCATCACGGTGATGATCAGCAGCGGGGCCATGAACAGCCCCGCGGCCGCCGCGATCAGGAACTGGCTCAGCATCATGTCGTGCGGCCGGGTCATGCTCGTGGCGTCGCGATCGAGCAGGCTGCCAATGATCACCAGCACGACGGCGGACAGGATCTGGAGCGGCAGCGCCTTGGGCTTGAACGTCAGCGCGCTGATCGCAGTCCCCGTGGCGATCCCCAGCAGCATGATCAGGTAGAACAGCTGCAACTGGTCCGGCCCCATGCCGAGCTGGCGCAGCAGGCCCACCGCAGCGAAATTCTGCTCGGAAAGCAGCATCCGCATCAGGAACGCCCCGATCATGAAGCGCACCGCGTCCTGGCTTGCGAGCCAGCGGGTCATCACGAGCGGATTGGTGCGATGATGCTCGATCAGCCATGTCAGCGTGAACAGCACCAGCGCGACGATCAGCGCCACGCCCATCCAGGGTTGCTCGGTCCACCATTGGGTACGCCCCTGCGCAAGGACGGCGCCGACGATGGCCATGGCCGGTGCGAGCAGCGCAAAGGTCAGGAAATCCTTGGCTTCGAAGACCTGGATCCGGATGCCTGGCGGCAGCTTAACCGAGATCACCGCGGCAAGCGCGCACGCCGCAAGCCCGAACTCGAACAGGTACAGCGTCTGCCAGTCACCCAGATCGAGCAGCGGCGACGACAACATCCAGGCGACCGGCGTCCAGATCTGCGAGATGCCGAGCGCAATGCAAATGCCTTGGCCGAGCTTCGCCTTGGGAAAGGCTTGCAGCACGTAGAAGATCGCCAGCGTGCTGAGCGGTGCCGAGGCGAAACCAGCGACGGCGCGCACCAGCACCGCGGCGTGATACCCGCTGACGATGAGATAAAGGCCGGTCACGGCGAGATAGGCGACGATGCCCCATTCGGCGAACGTCCGCATGCCGAACTGCTGACGCGCCTTCATCAGGATGAGGTTGGCGCTGATGTTGGTCATCACATAGGCTGCGGGCAGCCACGCGCCTTCCACCGGCGTCAGTCCGAGTTCGCCCTGGATCTGGGGCAGGTTCGCGGACACCAGCGCATTGCCCAGGCCGGCGGCGGCGCTGACCAGCAGCCCCACTGCCAGATACAGGACGCGCATCGCAGGACTGTGTCCGGGCGTGGAGGGAGAACCCGGAAGCGCCGGCCGTTCTTCGTCCGTCCAGTCGGGCAAAGGCTCCAGCGGGGTTTTCGCGGCCGCGCTCATCGTCGCTGCAGACCCCCGACAAGGAGTTCCAGAACCCGGTCGAGCGAGGACAGCAGCGCCTCGTCCGGCGAACTGGTCGGGATCGCGTTGAGCATGGAAAGCACCGACAGGATATCGGCGATTGTCATGTCCGGCCGGCACAGCTGCGCTTCGACTGCACGCTCAAGCATCGGCTCGACGAGCGCGATCAGGCGGCTACGGGCAGCAACCAGCGCAGGACTCGATTGATCGGCGACGCGCCAGTAGCTCGCGAGCGCCGCATGCTCGCGAGCATGGCTGGCGTAGAAGCGAAGAAAGCGAAACAGCAGATTCGCCCCGTCCTGCTCCGCTGCAAATGCCTCCAACCGGTCCAGGGAACGGCCGATCAGCGCAATCAGTAGCGCCTGACGGTCAGGGAAGTGGCGATACAGCGTGCCCTGCCCCACCCCCGCCGCCTTGGCGATGGTGTGCATGTTCGCACCGATGCCATGCTCCGCCACGACAGCTTCCGCGGCCGCCAGCAGCTCGGCACGGTTCCGGACGGCATCCTTCCGAGCAGGTTCCATTCCCCTGAAGTGGACGATTCAATCCGTTTCGTCAATCGCGCAAGGCTTGCCAGATCTGCTGTGTCGCACGAGATGCTCACCCCCCAGGCCGGCAGAAAAAAAGAATTGTGCGTTGCAACCTAAAGGCCCTCGGCGCGTTCAGGCAACCAAAACGGACAGACTTGTCCGTGTCGGGAACGCAAACATGGCTTATGCGAATGCTGTCCGTGCAATCCAGCCGCGATCTGCAGGAAGGGCATCGTCGCTTGCTGGTTTCGGCATTTCCTCTGAGCGCGACGAACCGCTGAAGCGAGGTTTCGATCAGCAGAAGCTCGCCTCCGTACCGGCAGGCAAGCCGAACGTCGGCGCCGAGCCGGTCGGACGCATCCATGATCACGAGCGCGCCTTTGCACGGGATCTGGTCGACGTGACGCCGCGTCTGCAGAGCTTCGCACGCAAGCTCACCCGCGATGCGGCAGCTGCCGAAGACCTCGTGCAGGAAGCGCTGCTTCGAGCCTGGCGTGCGCGCAATCAGTTTCAGCCCGGGACCAGCCTGCGCGCATGGGTGGGCACGATCCTGCGCAACGTGCACATCAGCAGCATGCGCCGGCAGCGCTGGGTCGGCGAGTGGACCGATGAGCTCGAGCGTACCCTTTCAAGCGGCGAGCAGCAGAGTTCGACGATCGCGTTGAAGGAAGTGGTCGCGCTCACGCGGAGATTGCCGCCCGAACAACGTGCGGCATTGCAACTGATCGGCGTCGAACGGCTCTCCTATGAAGAGGCCTCAGCCCGGGCCGGAATCCCCATCGGAACGATCAAGAGCCGGGTTGCTCGCGCACGCGTCGCACTTACCAGCATGATCGAAGGAGCAGCGTTGCCGCCCCTGCCCGCGGCTCCAGCTGCCGAGATCGAGATCAAGGCGAATACACCGCCACTGGATCCCCGTGCCGCGATCGTCGCGCGCTGGCGCGCAGCGAAGACCTCAGGCCAACCCTTTCTGATCGGATGATTACCGGCATCCGGGTGTCGTCGCCCCAGCGATGATCAACGCCCTGCCCGAAGCACCTCACAACCAACAGCCCTCGTTTAGAGAGTAAACGATGCCAACGAAAAGCAGAACAGCGCCACGTCCACCGCGGCTCTATCCCACGATCCTCTTCATCGTTGCGCTCGTGCTCTTGGTCGGTGGCGTGCAGCTCGCCTCTGTCGGCGGCTCTCTCTATTATCTTCTGGCAGGGCTCGCGACGGGCGCCTCGGGCGTGCTGATCTGGAAGGGCAAGCGCGAAGGCGCATGGCTTTTCGCGAGCTTCCTGGTTGCGACGGTGGCCTGGGCCGTATGGGAGGCGGGTTTCAACGGCTGGGCCCTTGTTCCGCGGCTGGCGGCACCCTTGGTGCTGGGGCTCTGGCTCCTGCTGCCGCACTTTTCGAGGCGCCTGCAGTCGGCGAGCGACCGCTCGAGCAGATTTGCTCGCTGGGCCAATCCGGCCGGCTTCCTGGCCGCCGCGGTAGTGGCGGTCATGGTCGGCGCTCTGCTCCACCAGCTTCGGCCTGAACAGACCGATCCGATGTTCACGGTCGCCTCGTCGCCGTCGATGGCCGGTGACCGGACGGCAGCCGCCGGCAATGCGGCAGCCGGTGCCGACTGGACCGAATATGGCGGCGACGCCGGTGGCCGGCGCTACAGCTCGCTGGCGCAGATCACCCCTGCCAACGTATCCGGGCTCGAGCCGGTCTGGACCTATCATGTCGGTGCGGCGCCCAAGAACGCGAAGGCCAGCCTTGAAGTGACGCCGCTCAAGATCGGCGACACGGTGTATATCTGCAGCGGCTTCAACGACGTGATCGCGCTCGATGCGGAGACCGGCAAGCAGCGCTGGCGCTATAACGCGAACAGCAAGACCAAGGGCGTCTACAGCGCCACCTGCCGTGGCGTAGCCTATTACAAGGCGCCCAGCCCGGTCGCGGACTGCCCCGAGCGCATCATCACCAACACGATCGACGCACGCCTGATCGCGCTGGATGCGCGCACTGGCGCTCCCTGCCAGAGCTTTGGCCGCAACGGTGCGGTGTCGCTGCTCGCTGGCATGGGCAAGGTGCTCGACGGCTATTACTACGTCACCTCGGCGCCTGCGATCGTGCGCGGCAAGGTGGTGCTCGGCGGATGGGTGTCCGACGGGCAATATTGGGGCGAACCGTCGGGCGTGATCCGTGGCTTCGACGCGGTCACCGGCAACTTCGCCTGGGCGTTCGACATGGGCCGGCCGGACGAGCATGGCCAGCCGGGTCCCGGCGAGCAATATACCCACTCCACGCCCAACGCCTGGGCGCCGATGAGCGTCGATGAGACGCTGGGCCTCGTCTATGTGCCCACCGGCAACGCGACTCCCGACCAATATGGCGCACAGCGTCGTCCCTTCGACGACAAATACTCGAGCTCCGTTGTGGCGCTCGACGGGGCCTCCGGTGCGGTTCGCTGGAGCTTCCAGACGACCCACCACGACCTGTGGGATTATGACGTCAGCAGCCAGCCGACCCTGGTCGACCTGCCCGCCCCCGACGGCGGCGTGCAGCACGCGCTGCTTCAGGCCACCAAGCGCGGCGAGGTCTTCATGCTCGACCGGGTCACCGGGCGCCCGATCGCCGCAGTCGCCGAAAAGCCGGTGCCGACGAGCGGTGCCGCCCCGGGCGAGCGCGTCTCGCCGACCCAGCCGTTCAGTGTCGGCATGCCGAGCTTCCGCGGACCGGACCTGACCGAATCGATGATGTGGGGCGTGACCCCGATCGACCAGATGATGTGCCGCATCTGGTTCAAGCAGTTGCGCTACGACGGCACCATGACCCCGCCGGGCCTCACCCGCTCGCTCGTCTATCCCGGACCGCTCGGTGGCATGGATTGGGGCGGCGTCTCCGTCGACCCGGTGCGCCAGATCATGGTGGTAAACACCGCGCGTGTCGCGAACACGGCGCAGCTCATCTCTCGCGCCGAAGCCGATCGTCTCGGCATGCAGCCCGCCGGCGTCGGCAAGGCTGCCGGTGCGACCGTCCACGGCGGCGGCGTGCCCCAGGGCGGAACCCCGTTCGGCGCCCTGCCCAAGCTGTTCTTCAGCAAGCTTGGTGCACCTTGCATGCAGCCGCCCTACGGCCTCATGTCCGCCGTCGACCTGAAGACCCGGCGCGTGCTCTGGTCGCGCCCGATCGGCTCCGCGCGCGACAGCGGGCCGCTGGGGCTGCCCTCCTACCTTCCGGTCACGCTCGGCACGCCGAACATCGGCGGATCGGTGGTGACGGCAGGTGGCCTGATCTTCATCGGCGCCACCCAGGAGAAGGCGATCCGCGCGATCGACATCACGACGGGCAAGACGGTCTGGAAGGCACGCCTTCCGGCAGGTGGTCAGGCGACGCCGTCGACCTGGATCTCTCCCAAGACGGGGCGCCAGTTCGTGGTGATCGCGGCAGGCGGCAACATCCCGCTGCAGTCCGGCATGGGGGACGCGATCATCGCCTATGCGTTGCCGAAGCGCTGAACCAGGCGTCGCTGCGGCAGCCATATTGAATTCGTGAGGAGTAACGCGTGAGCACACGTCACTTGCTGGACCCCGAACTGGCGTCTCTGCCAGAGGTCATGCCTGCCTTCTCCTTTGATGAAGGCACGCTCAAGACCGTGCGCGCGCAGGTCGAGGAGCATCTGCCGCCTGACTCGCAGGGTCAGGTGGCGGCAAGCATCCGATCCGCGCCCGGGCGCGACGGGGGGCCGGACGTGCCTGTCCATGTCTATGATCCGCCGAGCGCCGATCGCCGCCGTCCTGCGCTCCTCTACTTCCATGGCGGCGGGATGGTGATGGGCACCGCCGGTATGGCCAGGGTGACGCTCGCGCCGCTCCTTCAGGAAACCGGCGCCGTCGGCATCTCCGTCGAATATCGGCTGGCGCCCGACACGCCCTTTCCGGGGCCTCAGGAGGACGCCTATGCGGCGCTGGAATGGCTCGTCGCCAATGCCGACGCACTGGGCGTGGACCCCGCGCGCATCATCGTGATGGGGGAGAGCGCCGGCGGCGGCATCGCCGCTTCGCTGGCGATCATGGCCCGCGATCGTGGCCAGTACGCGCTTGCCGGCCAGGCATTGTCCATGCCGATGCTGGATTACCGGACGGGAAGTGCGCAGAGCGTGTGGGACAATCCGACGTCGGGAGAGTTCGTCTGGAACCGGGCGGCAAACCAGTTCGGCTGGACCAGCCTGCGCGGCAGCTATGACCTGAACGATGCCCGCCGAGCCTGGTTTTCGCCTGCGCTGGCGGACGATCTTACCGGATTGCCCCCGGCCTATATGTCGGTTGGCGCACTCGACCTCTTTGTCGACGAGGACATGGACTATGCTCGCCGGCTCGCAGGTGCTGGCATACCGGTCGACTTCACCTTGTTCAGCGGAGCTCCGCACGCGTTCGGCGCGATCCCCGACACGGCTCTTGCCAAGCGCTCCCAGGCGGAACTGATCGCTGGGCTGAAGCGGCTGATCGCCCGAAGTGCGCCGGCGGCCGCAACCGCCAGCAAAGCGTCCTGATCATGGGCGGGGACACGACGCCAATGGCAATCGGAACGAGGGCACTGTGAACCAGGGGCTCGCGCCACCAGACTTTCGCGTCTACCATGACGAACATGGAACGACGCTGTCGCTCGAGGGCAACTGGGTAGGCACCAGGCTTGGTGACATCCCGGAGCGGATCGATCGCGACCTGGCGGAGCCCACGCCGCTTCGCGTGGACCTGTCCGGCTTGCGACGCATCGACACGGCCGGCGCCTTCGCCCTGGCACGCGTTCTGGCCGACGGACGCGACCTCAAGGTCGTGGGCGGAAAGCGTCCGGAGTTCGAGCGGCTCGCCGAACTGGTGCGTCAAGGACTTGAACAGCCGGTGGTGGCGCCTGCGCGCAAGCGCTCGCTGTCGGATCTATTTGCCGCCATCGGCCGGCCGGTGGCGGCGGTCGCTGCCGAAGGGTATCGGGGCCAGATCTTCGCCGGCCGGCTCGTGATGGCGGTCGGTCGCGTCCTTCGCCATCCCCGCCGCCTTCGCCTGACCTCGCTGGTTGCGATCATGCAGCAGGCAGGGCTGGCGGCGGTGCCGATCGTGGTCGTCATGACCTTCTTCATCGGCGCGGTACTGGCACTCGTCGGCAGCACCATGCTCCAGACGCTGGGCGTGACGATCTACGCCGTCGAACTGGTCGGCATCGGCATCTTGCGCGAGTTCGGCGCCGTGGTTGCCGCCATCCTGTTCTCCGGCCGGTCTGCCTCGGCCTTCGCAGCTCAGATCGGCTCGATGCGGATGAACCAGGAACTCGATGCCATGCAGGTCATGGGCGTCGACATCTTCGAGGCGCTGGTGGTGCCGCGTGTGCTGGCTGCACTGATCATGCTGCCGCTGCTGACGGTGGTGGCTGACCTGGGCGGCATTGTCGGCGGCATGCTGGTGTCCTGGACATTGCTGGGGATCGAACCTGCCCTGTTCCTTCAGCGGATGGTGGACTCGGTGGGCGCGCAGCAGTTCTGGGTCGGCATGGCAAAGGTGCCGCTGTTCGCCCTTGTCATCGCCGCCACCGGCTGCCGACAGGGGTTGGCCGTGGGGTCCGATGTGGAAGGACTCGGCCTGCGGGTGACAAGTGCGGTCGTGCAGTCGATCTTCCTCATCATCATGTTCGATGCGCTGTTCGCAGTGCTCTTTTACCGGCTCGACCTGTGAGCGCGCGACTGGACGCTCGGCCGCCCGAAGGCCGTGACGAGGAGGCGCCGCCGATCCGGGTTTCCGGACTGCGCACTGCGTTTGGCGAGCATGTCATCCACGACGGGCTCGATCTGGAAATCCGTCGGGGAGAGATCGTCGGCCTGATCGGCGGTTCGGGCACGGGCAAGTCGGTGTTGCTGCGCACCCTCCTGGGTCTCAAGGCGCCGGAGGGCGGGCACGTCGAGCTGTTCGGCGAGAATGTTCATGATCCCGAACAGCAAGGGGTGATCGAGCGTCGGGCCGGCGTCCTCTTTCAGTCGGGCGCGCTTTTCTCCTCGCTCAGCGTGCTGGAGAATGTGGAGGCGCCGATGCTGGAGCACACAAGGATGCCGCCGGCCTTTGTTCGCGAACTGGCCGGCTTCAAGATCAGGCTCGCGGGCCTCGCCGACGAGGCCGCGGCAAAGCGTCCGTCCGAGCTGTCGGGCGGCATGCTGAAGCGCGCCGGTATCGCCCGCGCGATCGCGCTCGATCCCGAGTTGCTCTTCCTTGATGAGCCGACCTCGGGCCTGGATCCGATCGCCGCAGAGGAGTTCGACGGGCTCGTGCGCGGCCTGCGCGACGCGCTTGGGCTGACGGTGCTGATGATCACGCACGACCTCGATTCGCTCTATGCGGTCTGCGACCGGGTGGCGGTGCTTGCCGACAAGAAGGTGCTCGCCTGCGCGCCGCTCGCCGAGCTCGAGCGCTCGGATCACCCATGGCTGAAACGATATCTGCGCGGCCCGCGTGGCCGGGCTGCCCATGACGCGGGCTCTCAACGGGACGAGAACTGATGGAACGGCATGCAAACTATGCGCTGGTCGGCGTGCTGACGACGGTGCTGCTGATCGGCGGGCTGGTGCTCGCGGTGTGGCTCGGCAACGTCCGTGCCGGGCACGACACTGACGTCTACCGCATCATCTTCCAGGGGCCCCTGCGCGGCGTTTCGGTAGGCGGAGAGGTGCAGTTCAACGGCATCAAGGTCGGTGAGGTCCGGTCGGTGCGGCTCTATCCACCCGACACGCGCAAGATCCTGGTCGATGTGGAAGTCGACGAAGCCACGCCGGTCCGCGCGGACTCGCTGGCCAGCACCGAGATGCAGGGGATCTCGGGGATGAATGCGGTCCTGATCAGCGCCGGCACGCCCAGTCGGCCGCTGCTGCGCGACGTTTCGCAGGACGATCCGCCTGTCATCCGCGCCAAGGCCAATGCGCTCGCCTCGCTGCTAAGCGGCGGCGGCAAGGTGGTGGAGAATGCGAACGAGACGCTCGACCGGCTGAACCGCCTGTTGTCGGACCGCAACATCGCGGCCCTGAGCGGAACGCTTGCCGATCTTCGGCTGACCGCCGGTGAAGTAGCGGCGAACCGCGCGATGTTCGCGCAGGCGTCGTCCGCCCTGGCGAAGCTGGACCGCACCATGGACGACGCGCAGCGTACCGTGAACCATGTCGACGGACTGGTTCAGGGCGACGGGCGGCGCGCGGTGGCCAACGCGGCGGACGCAGCCGAGGAGCTGAAGGCGACGATCGCACAGGCACGACAGGTGCTCTCGGGATTGTCCGCGACCAACGGGACGGTCGGCAATTCGCTGCTGCCGCAGGTCAACGACACGATGCGCGGGCTGCAGGAAGTCACGCAGGATCTCGACAGCTTGCTGACGAGCATACGCCAGGACCCGCGCGGAACGCTGCTCAAGGGTCAATCACGCGAACGGGAGTTGAAGCAATGAAGCATGCCGCAGGTGCCCGCGCGGCGGGAGCGATCGCGATGGTCACCCTGTTGGGGGGATGCATGGGTGGATTGCTCGGGGGCGGCAAGCCCGACCAGCTCTACCGCTTCGGCGATCCGCTGGTGGCCGAGGCTGCGGCAACCGCACCAGTGCCGGTACCGCGGCGGACGGTGACGCTCGCGCCCATCCAGCTCCCTGCCGCCGCCGCCGGCGACCGGATCCTGACGATCGAGGGGGCATCCGCCGCCTATGTGAAGGATGTACGCTGGGTGAGCCCCGCGACGTTCCTCTTCAGGGATGCTGTTCGCGGGGCGATGCAGGCGCGTATACCCGACCTTGCCCTGTCCGACCGGGCGAGTGCGCGGCAAACGCAGGGGATCGTGACGGTCCGGCTCAGCCGCTTCGAAGCCGAGTATGACGGCACGTCCGAGCAACCGACGATCCGGGTCGAGGGCGAGGCGGTGCTTGTCGCCCCCGATACGCGCGCCATCCTTGCCCGTCTGACCATCATGGAACGCGAAGTGGCCTCAGGCGGGGGTGCCGAAGCGGTCGCCAGATCGTTCGACACAGCGACCAGGCGTGCGTCCATTGCCGTTGCAGACTGGGTGAATCTCAGCCTGGTAGTCGCACCGGCCGCGCCTCGTAGCTGACCCCGGCTCGTGGTTGGGAGCAACCAGGAACGCTGCACCACCCGTGATACTGGAGCGCACCGGCGACCATGCGGTCGTTCCACGTTTCAGCACGGGTGGGTCGCGGCGCCTGAGGCAAGTCCGTCCACCCGAGTGGTCGTAAGCTGGCGGCCGTCGATCAGCATTTTTCATCGCGTTCGATCCGCGGCAGCGGGAATGCTGGGCGAAAGGTGCGGGGCGAGAACAGCACCCTGCGCTCGGCTTACCTCAAGATGGTCGTCACCGAAGTGCGTGTTGCACGACGAGATCGTGATCTCCGGGCCGTACAGCTTGGCGGAGCGTCACACCCGCGGAGAATGTTGCCGACCTTTCCCGGAAAGCAGCTGCGGCGGCATATAGGTGATCAAGTCGGGCAGGTGCCTGGTTGGCGCAGAAGAGCGACGACACCCCCTGCCCCGCGTACCAGCTGATGCCAGTGCTCGCCTGGGCCGGCGGATTGCCTGCATCACATGATGGATCGTCCAGCTTGCGCTTCTCCAAGCCCCTGGCGCGGTTTACGCTACCGGAATGAGAGCCACTCCCCCTCCGCTGCCTCGATGTCCACGAACTGGCGAACGTGGGGGCGTCGTGGCGGCACTCGGCGCGCTGGACAAGAAGTACGGCTTCACAGAGCGCCTTCGAAAGCAGCTTGATGTAGGCATCGCCGAATTGGAGCGGCAGAAGCAGGCACTGGCCGGGCGCGGAAAGATCCCCGCGCTGCACGCTGCTGGGAACGTGATCGACCTGTTGCGCGACGCCGCTGTTGCCCAGGCTAAGCGGCAGGTTCGAAACCTGGCCTCGACACTCGTACCGCGCTCGGCCCTGCGATGACGGGCGAACGGCGTCGCGCGGCGCTCTTGATGGCAGCCATCGGACTGACGCTGTCGGTGTTGTGCGGATGGCTGCTGGCGGAATCGGTAGCGGCATCTCTCACTGCGTGGCGAGCCGGTGCGCCAGAGGTGCGGATATCGGGTGGCGATTTCGGGATGTTTGCGTTGATGCCGATCCTTGTGGCGTTGGCGGTTTGGGGAACACTGGCCCTGTTCCGAGAGGACGCCGCCGTCAGGCGGATCGGTAACGGGATCGCGGTGGCGGCCATGATTGCAGTGCCCGTCGCGCTCGGTGGATCGTGGGTGTTGCAGGACATTGCGGAGCGGCGGCTTGCGGCGGAAGGCTATGTGCGGTGTAGGACGGAGCGCGCCGGCCGCTTTCCATCATTAACCCTGTGCGCCCGCAAGGTGCCGCCAGCAAAACTGGCACCCGGTGCCCGCGATGCGGCAAACGCGATCCCGCAAACAGACGCCCTACCCCGCAGCACACAAATTAATCAAAACACTGCGCGACTCCCAACTTAGGTCAAAGATGCGGCTGCCTCCTGAACGGTATCAAAGACCCCGCAGGAGGCAGCCATGATAAAAAGCGAGAGGGACTATTTCTACTCACGTGCTGAAGTAGAACTGCGAATGGCGCAGACTGCCCGCGACCCGAACGCGGTGCGGGCGCATTACACCTTGGCCGGACATTATCTGGATCGCGCTTTTGCGGGCAGCGTTGATGAACCGCCGTCCGTTGCTCAGATCAGGGCACAGATCCCGGTCGGCCCCGCCTCGCGGTGATCGTCGGTGCGCAGGAGCGCGCGGATCCTTCCGCCAACTGCCTTCGGGGGAACGTCATGGCGCTCGCCCGGGCTGGCGGCTCCAAAGCGCCAGGGCGGCAAAGCCCAGCAGGCTGGCGCCATGCAGCAGGTAATGCATGGGCCGCCCGGCGCCGGACGAGGCAAGCAGCAGCAAGTCGCCGACCGGGATAAGAGTTGTGCCGGTCAGCACAACGGACAGGGCCTTTCGTTGTCCGGTAACCGCCAGGCCGAGCAGATAGGCGGCAAGCGCCACGTCGCGGAACCCGATCGCGCGAACGTAGAGCATCGCCGCCGGGTCACGGGACGGGAAGCCATAGATGGAGGCGGCGATGCCCGGCATCGCCACGAACAGGCTGCCCAGGATCAGGAACACTCCCGCGAGCAGGCAGACGACCAGGAACAGGGGCTGCCTGAGCGTCATCGATGGGGCGACCATGTCAGGTCCAGATCGACGAGCGGTCCGCCCGGCCGGAGCGGACCAGGTCGGCGATCGCCTTTGCGATCTTCTCGCCGCCTCGTGCGGACGGCTCGATGGGATTGGCATAGTCGGCGGGATCATCGCAGATCAGCCGCAGGTCGACGACGTCCAATCCGCGCGCAAAAGCGACCCGCATGATCGCGTCGTTGAACAGGGACAGCGCGGAAACCACCAGCCGCCGATGCGGCTCGGGATAGTTCGCGTCGTAGATGGTGCAGACCGCAGTCGGCAAACCCAGCGTGAGCACCGCGTCGATCATCGCGCCATAGGATTGCGCGAAGCGTGCCTGCGCTTCCGCGAGGCGGCCTACCGCTTCCGCAACCGATCGGGCGCTCTCGTTGAGGATCGAGGCTCGCCCGAGCGCGTCATTGCCACCGACCGAAATGACGATGTGGCTGGTGCCATCCGGTACCCGGGCAATCTGACGATCCCGCACGTCGCTCGCGACGTGCCCGTCGACCGCCACCAGGCTCACCGTCCAGTCCCTGCCCAGCTGGCTGCGCAACTGCTCCCCGACATCCGGCGCAGGGGCTACATAGACGCGATTGTCGAAGATCGAATCTCCCAGCAGCGCGACGTGGTTCATGGCCAGCTCCAGTGGACGGCGGCAAGGGTCGATGCCGGTTGGTCGGACGGCCTGTGCATGCCCGTGTTCCAGGCGGCTGATGTGCGAACCCACGGCGTCGTCCGGACCAATGAAGTTGAACGGCGGGAGTTCCGGAGTGGCCAGTCCGTCCGCGTTCAGGTCCCGCAGAAGGTGGCCGCCACCCGCTCATGCGGCAGCGGGGGCTCGGCAAGATCGAGAGCGTCGGGTTGATCCTCGAAAGGACGGGAGAGCACGTCCAGCATCCGGTGGAAGGGCGTGTACTCCTGCCTCTCGACCGCGGCGGTGATCATTGCCTCGACCTGATGGTTGCGCGGGATGAAGGCGGGGTTGACCCGGTCCATCGCCGCTCGGCGATCTGCGGCGGCTTGCCCATCGCGCGCGAGGCGTGCGCGCCATTGCGTCGCCCATGCATCGAACGCCGTCGGATCCACGAAGAGCGCGCGTGCCGGTTCGTCCTCACCCGAGGCGGCACGCCCAAGAGCGCGGAACAGCAGCGTGAAGTCCACCTGGTTCTCTGTCATGCGCGTCAAAAGCGCATTCATCAGCTCCATGTCTTCCGGTTCGTCGGACAACAAGCCCACCTTGCGGCGCAGCCCGCCGAAGTAGGTCTGCTCGAACATGGCACCAAAGCCGCCAAGCGCGTCCTGGGCTTGTTCCACCGCCGCGTTCTCATCCTCGTCGAGGAGCGGCAGCAGCGTTTCGGCAAGGCGGGTGAGGTTCCAGTGCGCGATCCGCGGCTGGTTGCCATAGGCATAGCGACCCGCCCGGTCGATCGAGCTGAACACGGTGGCCGCGTCATAGACGTCCATGAAGGCGCAGGGTCCATAGTCGATCGTCTCGCCTGCGACCGACATGTTGTCCGTGTTCATCACCCCATGAATGAAGCCGACCAGCAACCAACGGGCAACGAGCGCCGCCTGGGCGGAAATCACCGCATCCAGAAGCGCTCGATAGGGCTGAGGGTTTTCTGCAGCCGCTGGATAGTGCCGCGCGATGACATGGTCGGCGAGGTGCCGCACCGCCTCTTCGTCGCCCCGCGCGGCGAAGAACTGGAAGGTGCCGACCCGGATGTGGCTCGATGCGACCCGGGTCAGCATGGCTCCGGGCAGGATCGTCTCGCGGACGACCGGCTCGCCTGTGGTCACCGCCGCAAGCGCGCGGGTGGTGGGGATGCCCAGCGCCGCCATGGCTTCGCTGACGAGATATTCCCGGAGCACGGGGCCGAGGGCGGCGCGCCCGTCGCCCCCGCGCGAGAACGGCGTGCGCCCCGCCCCCTTGAGCTGGATGTCGCGGCGGCGACCCGCTCGATCCACGACTTCGCCCAGGAGGATGGCGCGACCATCCCCGAGTTGCGGCACGAAGTTTCCGAACTGGTGCCCGGCATAGGCCTGAGCGATAGGTTCCGACCCTTGCGCGATCGCGCGGCCGGAGAGAACATCGAGACCCGCAGGACTCTTGAGCCACTCGGAATCGATGCCAAGCTCGGCCGCGAGTGCCTCATTCACCTGGATCAGAGCCGGCGAAGGGCTTTGCAGCGGCTGCGCGGCTGCAAAGAACTGCTGGGGCAGACGGGCGTAGCTGTTGTCGAAGGGGATCGGCATGCGTCTAGGAACCGTCTGCGGTCCGTGAAGTTTCGCGTGGTTGAGCAATGTCGCAACTCCTGGCCAGCACAGGTCCGCCGAACATGCTCCGCGATGCTGGCGTCGCGCCCAGGACGCCGGTCGGCCCTGCCGGCAGAGCGATGCCGCACTCCGTCGCCTGGGCCGGCTCTGCGTCAGTGGCAAAAGCAATGGAAAAACAAACGGATGGGAACCCGGCAGGTGACTGCCCGTTAAGCTCCTCCGCGTAGCCCGTGACACCTGTCCCGGCCGCATGGCTGGCAGGGCCCCCACTATGGGAATGGCGATACTCCGGGCAGCGTTCGGCTACCTGTTTCTGGTCCTGATCGTACGCGTGGTCGGCCGGCGGCCCGGCAAACAGCTGACTCCCTTCGAGTTCGTGCTGATCTTCTATCTCGGCGGGCTCACCTTGACCGGAATGGTGGGGAACGAGGCATCGCTCACCAACGCCGTGTGCCAGATCCTGACGATCGCGCTGTGCCACTATGGCCTCTCCTCGCTCCGCTTCCGCTCCGACACGGCCATGAAGCTGCTCGACGGCGTGCCGCTGATCCTGCTGGAGGCGCGCGGGTGGCGGACCGATACGCTCAGCCAGATGATGATCGAGGACGACGACGTCATGAACGTGGCGCGCGAGCAAGGCATTCGCGACCTGTCGGGAATACGAATCGCCGTTCTCGAGACCTACGGGCAGATCAATGTGCTGCCGAAATCCTCTCAGAACAGCAGCGGAGACGCGTGATGGCAGCGGAGCCCCACGTCGACGCCTTGGGCGACACGATCGCCAAGGTGGATGAGGAGGTCGCCGTCGGCGAGAACCTCGACTTCCAGCGCGGGTGGTGGCGATTCGAACGCTGGATCTGGGCCCTGTTCCTGATCGTGATCCTGTGCGACCTCGTCGGCCTGTTTGGCCATGGCTGGCTTTCCAAGGCAACGGCTTCGGTGCCGGACAAGTCGCTGACGGTGGAGTATGAGCGGGTCGAACGGGCCAACACCCCGTCGATGATGACGCTGCGCTTCGGCCCCAGGGCGATCCGGGGCGGACAGGTGCAGGTCTATGTCAGCGATTCGGTGGTCGAGGATCTCGGCGCGCAGCGGATCGCACCGCAGCCTGCGCGTTCGACGGTCGGCGGAAACGGGACCACCTACCTCTTTCCGGCCACGGCAAGCCCTGCGGCGGTTCGCATCCAGCTCCAGCCCGCGCTGCCCGGGCTACGCCGCTTCCGGGTGCAGGTCGTCGGCGCGCCGCCCATCGAGGCGCGCGTCCTGGTGATGCCCTGAACCGCCATGGAATCGATCCCCCGCGCCCTCGCCGGCTATTTCGTCCTGCTGCTCGTCGTCCGCGTCCTGAAGCGCCGCGCCGGTTCGCAGATGACGCTGTTCGAGTTCGTGCTCGTCTTCCTGATGGGCGGCGTGATCATCCTTGCGACCGTCGGCAACGATCGCTCGGTCACCAACTGCACCTGTGCGGTGGTGGCGGTCGCCCTGATCCACCGCACCGTCGCCTGGGCCAAGAGCAAGAGCACGCTGGTCGGGGCCGTGGTCGACGGCACGCCCCTGCTGCTGATCAAGCAGGGCGAGTGGCAGGAGGCGGTGCTGCGCAAGATGCGGATCCGCAAGGAGGACCTTGCGGCCGCAGCGCGCGCGCACGGCATCTCCTGCGTCGACGAGATCGACTATGCAATCCTGGAGCGAAATGGCGGCATCAGCATCATAAAGACGAAGGCCGGCGCCACCGACTCCCCTGCAAGCTGAGCGCCTGAGCCCGGCTCAGCCAGGCAGGTTTTTCGCCCACAAGGATGGCGTCGCGGCGCGGCCCCGCTCCGGGTATGGGATCGATCGGCGGAACGCCTCGCTGAATATGCCGTCGACGCGGATGCTGAAGGACAGGCCGTGCGTCGCATCGGCACCGTGGAACTGGTTGACGGTGTCGAACCACGCCGCGTGGGAGCGGACGTACTGCTTCTCGCCGGTTGCAGGGTCCAGCATGTAGAAGGGCTTGGCGAAGTTCGTCCGGAACCAGACGAACTCGTGGCACAAGTCCGCGCTATCGTGGTCACGGTGCGCCGAGACGGCACGGCCGCTGGGATCGTACAGGATCAGCATGCGTGCGGTCGCCTGGAACGGCAGCGTCGCGATGAAGTCCATCAGCGGCGCGAACTCTGCCGCTTCTTCGCTCCGCTCCCACAGCGCGCACCGGTTCAAATCGTAGTAGTTTTCCGGCGCGCGCGATCGGGACAGGTAGATCATCCGGGTGCCCGGCACCGTAGGAACCTCGCTCCGAAGCAGGAACGGGCCTGTGCAAAAGGCGATGTCGGCCGCGGTCATGCGCGCCTGAATGCGCTCGACGAGGAACGGGTCGAGGGACCGCAACCGCTCCACGTCGATGAAGCGGTCCAGGTCCATGTAGGACGGATAAAGAGCACCCATGGCGGCCCCATGTTCCCCAATGAAGATCCAGCACGAACCAGATTTGAATTAGTTGCTGCTTATATTTATTTATTTGGGTTAACCTACGTTTGGTTTGGAATCCGGCGAAGCTACTACGATCCCGCACAAGAAAACATAACATAGCCAGCGCTTTCTTCGGGGGATGCGGCGGGGCGGAGGATGTCGTGACTGCATGAAGCTCTACGTCAGCGGACTTTATTCCGGGGGCAATCCGCAGCCTGGGATCGGCATCGTGCGCTCGTTGCGCGAGGGCTTCCCCGAAGCCTCCATCGTCGGCGTCGAGTACAGCAACCGCGTGTCGGGCATCCATTGGGAAGAACTGGACGAACTGTGGATCCAGCGCCCGTGGGACGAACTCGACCTTGATGCCTATGGCGAGCGCGTCCGGGAGAAGCTGGATGCCGGGGGGCTGTGGATCTCCGGCAGCGACCTGGAGGCACTGTGGCTGGCCGACCTGTTTCCCGATGGCCACCCCAATCTGCTAGCCCCGTCGATGCCGGCGCTGGACCGGATCACCAAGCCTGCGGTGGAGGCGGCGTCCGGCCTGCCGGTCCGCATCCCGACCTATACGTCGACGGACCGCAGCGATTGGGATCTCCATGCCTTTTGCCGGCAGCACAATTGGCGGGTGTGGCTGAAGGGTCCCTATTACGACGCCGCGCGCACCCCGAGCTGGGACGTGTTCGAAGCGGCCCGCAATGCACTGACCAAAGTGTGGTCCACCGAGCGGCTGTTCCTCCAGGCGCATGTCAGCGGCTATGAAGAGTCGGTGATGCTCAGCGCCTATCGGGGCGAGCTGCTGGGTGCGGTCAGCATGCGCAAGCGCGACATCACGCCCGAGGGCAAGACCTGGGCGGGCGACGTGAGCGACGTGCCCGCCGACTTCCTCGACCCCCTGCGGCAGATGGTGAAGGCGCTCAACTGGACCGGCGGCGGCGAGCTGGAAATGGTTCGCGATGCCGCCGGGCAGCTATGGCTGCTGGAGATGAACCCGCGCTTCCCGGCCTGGGTGCACGGCGCAACGCTTGCCGGGCAGAACCTGCCCGCGCTGCTGGTCGAGCGGGCGAGCGGAATGCGCGCCATGCCGTCGCCGTGCCGCGCCGAGGAGTTCACGCGAGTGGTGCTGGAAGTGCCGGTACGCGCCGAATATCCCCTGCCCCCGCTTCCCGAGCCGTTCGCGGGCGCCGTCGGCCATTCGATGAAGCACCCCTCGGGCCTCACATTGCTCGCCAAGAAGCTGCACAAGGCCAACCCCGAACTATTGGGCGGGAGCGAGCCAGACGGTGAAGCGGGCGACAGGCTCCCGCAGATCCCGGAAACCTTCCTCGCGGATATCCGCAGCTACGACTTCGACACGGTGCAGACCCCGCAGTTCCTGTTCATGGATTCCACCGCGGCCAGCCTGTTCCAGCGCGCGGCCGAACGCTCGCACCGGCTCAGCACCAACGATGTGACGGTGGCGAGCGGCTATTCGATCAAGACCAACCCCGACGCGCGGCTCATCAAGCTTGCGCTCGACAACGGCTTTCATGCCGAGGCGATCAGCCTGCTGGAGGTGCACAAGGCGCTGGAGGTCGGGTTCCGGCCGGATCAGGTGATCCTGAACGGCCCCGGCAAATGGTGGCCCGAGGGGATAATGCCGCGCGAGAAGCTGCACGCGGTGTTCTGCGACAGCATCGCCGATCTCGACCGCGTGGTGGCCGCAGTGGCGGCGGGCGAGATGCAGTCGGCGCACATCGGCATCCGCATCCGCACGCCCAACATCCCCTCGCGCTTCGGCATCCCGCTCGACAGCCCGGCAAACCTTGCCAGGCTGGTGGACGCGGTGAAGCGCCTGCCCCCGGAAAGCGCGTTCGGCATCCACTTCCATATGGCGAGCGCGAACGTCGGCGTGGCGCAATGGTGGCACCTGTTCGAATCCATGCTGAAATGGTGCCAGGCGATCGAGCGGCTCACCGGGCGCACGGTCGAGATCCTCGACATGGGTGGCGGCTGGTTCCCCGACGACTGGCATGCGAGCGAGGACGGCAAGTTCGCGACCGCGGTCGAAAAGGTCCGCGCGATGCTGCCGGGCGTGCGCGAGATCGTGTCGGAGCCTGGCAAGGCGATGGCCCAGCCCTCCATGGCACTCGCGATGCGCGTGCTGGAGATCCAGGAGCATGAGGAGGAAGAGGTCGAAGCGGTGGTGGACGCCTCCATCGCCGAGCTTCCGATGTACTTCTTCTATCCCCATCGGATGCTGCACCAGAATGCCCGGACCGGCGAATTGCAGCCGATCGGTCGTGGCAAGACCCATTTGATGGGGCGACTGTGCATGGAGCACGACATCGTCGCGGCCAACGTTCGCCTGCCCGAAGGGACGCGTGCCGGCGACCTTCTGATCTTCTGCGACGCCGGCGGTTATGACAGGAGCATGTCCTATGTATTTGGACGCGGATAACGGCGTGCCGACGGAGGAGCAGGCTCCCGCTCCTGAACAGCATCCTGGCGGCCGCTGGGAGAACTTCCCCTTCAGCTGCCTGTCCCACCACGGACAGGCATGTTGCGACATCGCGCGCGAATGGGTGATCGCCAATGACTTCGCCCAGTCGAACGGAGGCGACCCGTTGAGCGGTCCGCGCTGGCTGCGGCAGAAGTTCGAATGGGGACCCTCGCTATGGCCGTTGCACTGGTGCGAGGCGGTGGGACGCAAGTCGATCGACTGCGGCGCGCATGCTGCGCTGGCGCATGCGGCATTCACCGCTCGCGGCATCCCCGCCTATCGCGCCCAGTTCGTCCAGCGTTACAGCGCCGAGGCCGCCGGCGAGTGGCGCCGCAAGTGGGGAGCGGATCAGGCGTCCGATCACTGGATCACCGACGACTTCATCTATCATGAGGGCAATGCCGTGCCTGTCGGCGACGGCGAGGTGAAGCTGTGGGACGGGAGCGCCGGCTGGTGGCTCAACCAGCGCCAGGCGGCGGGCGGTTACGGCAGCCTTGCCGCGGTACGGATCTTTGTTGAAGACTGGGACGGATCCGCGTTGCGCTGGGGCCGCCACAGCATCCAGCCCAATTGCTGGCATCAGCTGGAACCACCGCCTGCACAAAGATAGGCGGGTGTCCGACTGGCGGTTGGGGCGCCGAAGGATTAGCCCCGCGCCTCGTCCCGCTCGCGGTCGACGGTCTGCAGGGCGCGGCGAACGTCGAGCAAGCCGCGCCCGGTAAGCGGATCCGGGCCGCGGTCCGCAAGGTCCCGCGCGCTGCCAAGCAGCGCTGCCGCCGCCTCCGGCCCGGTCAGCCCGGGATCGCGGCTGAGCAACAGCGCCGCGGCGCCTGCTGCATAGGACACCGAATAGGAGGTGCCGGACGTGAGGCGGCAAAACCGGGTGGTGCAATTCACCACCACCTGCTCGCCAGGCGCCGCGATGTAGCGGTCAAGGGCAAGGCCGGCCTTGTTCGACCAGCGGGTGAGATCGCCGCGCCTGCTGCTGGCCCCGACCACGATCATCGCGTCCCTGAAGCGGGGGTCGGACGCATAGCGGCCGGGCCAGTGCGGCTGGTCGGAACCATCGTTGCCCGCAGCGGCCACGATGACGACGCCCCTGGCCGCTGCGCGCGCAAGCGCCGGCTCGATCTGGGGTATCGGCCGCCTGGAAGCCATCGGCATTCCGATGACGCGGGCGCCATGATCGACCGCGTACTCGATCGCGCGCGCCAGCACGTCGGCATCGAACGCACAGGTCTTGCGGCAGGAGCCATCCCGGTCGGCGCGGATCGACAGCAGGGTTGCGCCATAGGCAATGCCGAAGGTGCCCGCTCCGTCGAGGCGCCCGGCGAGCAACGACGCAGTCTGGGCTCCATGTTCATGGTCGCCGTCATCTTCATGGCGGTCGGGCACCAGGTCCGTGGAAGCAGGGGAAAGGTCGGCGAAGAGATCCGCAGAGGTGCCGCCGATGCCGGTGTCGATCATCGCGACCACGACACCGCGGCCCGTGACACCCTTGCTATACGCGCGCGCCGCGCGGCTGGCCTCCACACCCCAGCTCAGCCGGTATTCGATGCTTCCCGGCCGAGGCCGGCCGTCTCGCCCTACCCCGGCGGTATCCGCAGGCATGGCAGGGAGCGGAGACGCCAGCGCGCCGACGGCAAGGATGAGGGACAGCGCAGCGGCATACGCGCTGCGAACACGAGAACGGCTCACGATCAGCTCCGGGAGGCGCGCCCGACCGAACTCGGGCGCTACCTGGATGTAGGATGGCCGTAAGCGATTGAAAGATAGGCATTTGCTGGATTGGGGCGAGGCGCCGTCTCGTTCGGGAGCCGCCAGTTCGAACCGGTGCTCGGCGTCGTCCGGTTCCTCCCGGACGCCCGGCGCCATGTGCCGCCCGCCCGTGCTGGTTCAAGCCGTCGACCAGGATGTCGAACCCTCAAGTTCCGCCGACTGTCACCGGAGCACAGATCAGAGCGGGAAAAAACCGGCATGCGGTTTGATGGAAATATTAAAAGTAGATAATCAACATACATCAAGTTGTCATTCGACCTAACCTAAATTGGTCGTGGCGAAATCTTGAAACCATTGCTCCGCGCCTTTGTTGCATTAGAGAATGCTTACAGGGTGGCTTATGTTTCAAGATCTTAGCAAACCGCCTGCCAATTCCGAAGTGCGCCCGCTCGAACTGTGGGGAGGCCACGAGTGCACGGTCAACCGGGTCGGCGACCAGTGGTTCGACCAGACCTTCTGGAGCGGCCACCAGGATCGACTCGAGGATTTGAGCCTGTTTGCAGGACTGGGCATCCGCTCGTTACGATATCCGGCGCTTTGGGAGCGCATCTCCCCCGATAACCCAGATCATCAGGACTTCGCCTGGACCGACGCGCGACTGGCGGAGATACGGCGGCTGGGGATGAACCCGATCCTGACGCTGTGTCATCACGGCAGCGGCCCGCACTATACGTCGCTGCTTGACGAGGGTTTCGCGCCTGGCCTTGCCCGCCACGCCGCAGCGGTCGCTGCTCGGTACCCCTGGGTACGGGATTACACCCCGGTCAACGAACCGCTGACCACCGCCCGCTTCAGCGCCCTGTACGGCTATTGGTACCCCCACAGAACGGACGAGCGATCCATGTGGGTCGCGCTGCTCAACGAGATCGATGCAACGCGGCTGGCCATGCGGGCGATCCGGGAGATCAACCCCGCGGCTCGACTGATCCAGACCGATGATCTCGGCCATTGTCATGCCACCCCTCCGCTCCAGGGCGAGGCGGATTTCCAGAACGAGCGCCGGTGGATGGGATGGGACCTGCTGTGCGGCATGGTCGTACCAGGGCATGCGCTGTTCGAGCGCCTCGCTGGCCTGGGGCTGGCAGACCGCCTGCGCGCCATCGCCGAGGACCCCTGCCCGCCCGACATCATCGGGGTGAACCATTATCTTTCGAGCGAGCGCCTGCTTGACCACCGGATCGAGCGCCACGAGGCACGGTCCTTTGCCGATCGCGAGCTCGGCGAGATCGACGGAGTCGTGCACGTGGATGTGGATGCGATCGCGCACATCGGCGAGGATGCGGTCGGCTTCGCCGCCTTGCTGGAGCAGGCCTGGCAGCGGTATCGGCTGCCAGTGGCGGTAACCGAGTGCCACCTGGGTGGTACGCGCGACGATCAGGCGCGCTGGTTCGTGGAAGTCTGGGAACTCGCGAGCGACCTTCGGCGCCGCGGCGTCGATCTGCGCGCCGTAACCGTCTGGTCCCTGCTTGGAGCCTGGGACTGGAATCGCATGGTTACCCGCCCGGTCGGCCACTATGAAAGCGGTGTGTTCGACGTGCGCATGGGCTCACCCCGCCCGACGATGATGGCCCGCGTGCTGAAGGATCTTGCCCAGGGGCGTCAGCCCGACGTCCCGGGGCTTGGAACGCCCGGCTGGTGGCGGAAAGACCAGGGCTTCGCTCGCGCATCGGCTGTGAGAGGTTCTTCTGCGCCGATCCTGATCGTCGGCACAGGCGCGCTTGCGGAAGCGGCTGCGGCCGCATGTCGCGCCCGCGATCTTCCGCATGTCGAAACGGCAGAGCTGGACACCAGCGCCAGCACGCGGAGGATACCCTGGGCGCTCCTCGACGTCCGCCTCGACGTCACGGACGCTCGACTGGATGCGCTCCACCGGTGGTGCACCGCGCGCGAGATTGGCGGCGTCGTGTTCGGGCGAGCGGAGCTCCCGCCCAGCGGTGGCGCAGGGGACCGCCTGCTGGTGGCAGAAGTGAAGGATAGCTTCACACCGGCCGATGCGTCTGCCCTGCCGGCGCGCATCCTCGACGCGCTGGACGCGGGCGAGCCGATCAAGGTCCATGCGGATTCAACCTGGCACCAGCTCTACGTCCCGGATCTCGCGGATGCCGCGATCGACCTCCTGCTGGACGGGATGACGGGCACCGCCGCGTTCGAGCGCCGCTGCACGGAAGTGGATCTTGCGCGTACCATCGCGCTCATTGCCGACGGCGATCCTTCCTTGCTGAACGAGCGGGGGCGCGGCGATGCTCCAGCGTCAGCAGGGCACGTGGCTTCGCGCTCCTTCATCCCCACCCTCGAGTCCACGATCGAGCGCTTCGTCCGTGAGCGGCGGCAGCTACGCTGCTAGCCTGCCTCTCCCGGGCGGACCGCCTGCCGCAGCCGCCAGGCGGCACCTGCAGCATCCGAAGCTCGGGAGCGGACCTGCTGATTCCGCGATCGGACACAGATCTAGAACCAGCGTCATCATGATGAACCGGTTGAGAATCGAAGTCATTAGGAACGGTGCGGAGGTTGGTTCGCTGAAGCAGGCGAATTCTTCGGAGCACCCACACCATGTTCATGCACAACAAGCGCCTGCAATATACCGTCCGCGTGTCGGAGCCGAACCCGCGGCTGGCGACCATGATGATGGAGCAGTTTGGCGGGGCGGACGGTGAGCTTGCCGCTGCCATGCGCTACTTCACGCAGGGCCTGGGCGAGGACGATGCCGGTCGCAAGGACCTGCTGCTCGACATTGCGACGGAGGAACTGAGCCACCTGGAGGTGATCGGATCGATCGTCGCCATGCTCAACAAGGGCCTCAAGGCGCAGCTGGCCGAGGGTACGATGAAGGAGGCCGATCTCTACATGATGGTCGGCCAGACCGGCAGCAGCGCCAAGGAATCGATCCTGTTCGGCGGCGCGCCGGCGCTGTGCGACTCCGCAGGCGTGCCATGGACGGCGGCCTATGTGGACTCGCGCGGCGAGCCGACCGTGGACCTGCGCTCCAACATCGCGGCAGAGGCGCGTGCCAAGATCGTCTACGAGCGGCTGATCAACATCACCGACGATCCCGGCATCAAGGATGCCCTGGGCTTCCTGATGACGCGCGAGGTCGCGCACCAGAAGTCGTTCGAAAAGGCGCTCTATGCGATCGAGAACAACTTCCCGTCGGGCAAGCTGCCGGGCGTGGAGAAGTACGCGAGCATGTACGTCAACACCTCGCAGGGCGAAGGCGACACGACCGGCCCGTGGAACACCGGCGAGGAATGGGATCGCGTCGACGACTTGGAGCAGGTGATGCCGGTCGATGGCGGCGATGGTACCGCGAGCGTGAAGCTGGGGGCCAAGGACAAGAAGGTTGCCGCCAAGATGGCGGAGCGCACCATGTCCGATCCTGCAGCCGACCCGACCACCGGTGCCGACCTGGGTGCAGGACCCGGCGCGGGCCGCACCAAGAATGGTGACATGGGTGGCGCACCGGACATCGAGTCCGCACCCGCGATTGCGGAAGCGACCACGGCCAAGTGAGGTGAAGGGCAGCGCTCTTCCAAAGGAGCGCTGCCTTTCAACAACGGTCAACGCGTAGGCGGCCCGCCTACGCGTACTGCTATGTCGTCACTCCGGTCCTGCTGCCGGTCCCTGCAAACCCGGTGGGGCGACGCCCTTGGCTTCGGGGTCGATGCCGCGCTGCTGGTCCAGCGTGCGCATGATCGGCGTCACGGTCAGGCCATGCAGCAGGATCGACATCAGCACCACCAGGCCGACGATCCCCCACAGGCGTTCGGCATCCCCCACGGCCATGTGGTTGATCCCGAATGCCATGTAATAGATGGAACCCACACCGCGGATGCCGAAAAAGGCCAGCGTCCGCTTCTCGCCCTGATCCGCGGGATAGCCGATCATCGCGATCCATCCGGTAAGCGGGCGGATCACGAGCAGGATGACCACGGCGACGATGACCTCGCGCCAGCCGACGCTGGCGAGCAGCCCGCTGACCAGGGCGCCGCCGAACAGGATCAGCAGCACCATCATCGCGAGCCGTTCGATCTGTTCCGTGATCGCATGCATCTCAAGCTGGAACTTGTGCTCGCGGTGGGCACTGCGCAGGGTCAGGGCCGTCACGAACACGGCCAGGAACCCATAGACGTGCACGATCTCGGTCAGGCCATAGGATACCAGGGTCGCCGACAACGCGATCAGTCCGTCCCCGGTATGGGCGAGCTTGGCCTTGGACGGCACATGAAAGGTCAGCCATCCGAACACCCGGCCGACGATCCAGCCGCCGACGATCCCGCCGCCGATCTCCCACAGCACGCGGTAGCTCAGCCATTCCAGGAGCCAGGGTTTGCCGCTGGGCAGTGCGACGGCCAGCATGATGGCGAGGTGCACGAACGGGAAGGCGGCACCGTCGTTCAAGCCCGCCTCCGACGTGAGGCCGAACCGGACGTCGTCTTCGTCGCCGGTCTTGGGCGGTCCTACCTGCACATCGGCTGCCAGCACGGGATCGGTCGGGGCCAGGCTTGCCGCAAGCAGCAGGGCGACCGCCAGCGGCAGGCCAAGCATCGTCTGGCCAAGCACGGTGATGGCGACAATGCCAAGCGGCATCGTGATCGCCAGCAGCCGCCAGGTGATGCCCCATCTCCGCCATCCGAACAGGCGATCGATCTTCAGGCCGGCACCCATCAGCGCGATGATGACGACGAACTCGGCAAAGCGTTCGGTGATCTCGGGATAGCGCACCGGCAGGGGCTGCAGCGTCACCCGGGGCAAGAGAAACCCGGCTGCGCCGATACCGATGCAGATGATCGGCAACGACAGCGGCAGGCGTTTGAGCGCCATCGGCAGCCACGCGACCAGAGCGATCAGCACGCCGAGCCCCGTGAGGACGAGAATGTACGGATCCGGGGCTAGGGTCGGCAGCATGGTGATGTAACGATGCATCCATGAAATCGGCGCTGGAAAATCAGCCCGTCTGGCCGGTCCAACGCGAGCTTTCGACGCGTTGCGTCCGAGCGGAGTCTTCGCGCGGGCGCAGCCTTGCCAAGCTGCCCTCCGGCCGGGGTCGAGTAGCTACGATCTCGACTCTGCTCTCCTGCATCGGCGCACCGAGGCGCGGACCTCTGGCCCTGCCGGAGTTCGCCAATGGGGTAGACGCTCACAGGCGACGATGAAGGGCAATCGTGCTGCGGATCTGCAATCGGCGGGATGCGCCGGTCGGGCTGCGCCTTGGCACCTGACCGGGGCCGCGTTCCCATAGATCACGACCGGCATCGAGACTTGAGCCGGCCGGATAGAGCATTTGAAAACCTGCGCCGACCGAGCCGGCGCAGGTTCACAATCATCAGATGACGGGCTTGTCGCTCGTTCCGAAGCCGCTGCGGTTCGTGTCGAGGTCGCTGTCGCGTTCGATCTCGACGTCCGTCCGGCGGACCGTCTCGTCGATGTTCTCGACATGCTCTTCGGCAGTCTTGGAGACCACGACCTCTTCGACGACGCGCGCGTTCTTGCCGACAACGGCTTCCTCGCCGGTTGCCGTCATGTCGATCGTGCGCTCGCGGAACGCATCGCCATCGGCAGCCGAAAGCGGCAGGTCGACCGAGCGGCGCTGTACGTCGACGCGCTCGTTGCGCAGGCGGATCTGCTCGTGGACCGGCGTCTCCGACACGTAGGAACGGACCCGGACGCCACCGCGGCTCACATCGCGCTTGCCGACGACCAGGTTCTCCTCGACGATCGGGATCACCTCCTCGCGCTCGCCGCGCACCGTGTCGCGATCGGTGTCGTTGCCGTAGCTACCGAACGCCGCTGCGGCGCCGGCCGAACCTGCGGCGGCCGTGGCGCCATGGTTCCAGCCCGACGAACGCCACTGGCTGGAGCGGTCGTCGATGTCGACCGTGTTCGCGTCCTCAAGCACGCGGACCGCTTCGTCGATGCAATCGTCGTCCACGTCGGCGGTCAGCAGGGTGCCGCCCCGGCGAACGCCTTCCTCATAGGTGTGGCGGTCTTCGTCCGGCGCGAACGCGTTCTTCACCGAGTCCCAGATGCCGCGATCCTCATGGCTGGAATAGCCGTCCTCGCGGTAGCCGGCGCTCGACTTGTCATGAAGGTGAACGTGATCCGCATCCACCCGGGCATCCTGCAAGCGCTGCTTGGCGGCCTCGGCGTCGGCACGGTTGTCGAACAATGCGGTGATGGTAGTCGCCATGGGTCTTCTCCTGCACTTGTTTTGGGGATTATCGCGCCGTCACCACCAGTTCGGTGCGGCGGTTCTCAAAGCGGCCGCTGGCGGTCGCATTGGTGTCGACCGGATCGTTCTCACCGCCCGAGACGGTTTCGATACGACCGGCGGCGATGCCCTTGCCGACCAGCGCTTCCTTGATGCTGTCCGCGCGGGCCTTGCCGAGCGCGATGTTCGCAGGCTCGGCACCGCGAGCGTCGGCATAGCCGGCGATGCGGATACGGGCGTTCGGATACTGCTGCAGGGTAGCTGCAATCTGGTCGATCTCCGCCGCATCGGCTGCGCGGACTGAACTTTGGGCGGTGTCGAAGTTCAGCTTCTCGAACTGGAACGTGCGCGGGGTCGGCTCGGTGCCGGCAAGAAAGCCGCCGAGCCCGGACGTGCCAGCCACTGCTGCGGAGGTGTCCGCATTGGGCGTCGTGGCAACGACGGCGCCCGCGCCCGCTGCTGCTCCGTTGACGCCCGCGTCCGGCGTTGGCGAAGCAACGGGAGCTACGACGTTCGTCTCATCCCGGTTGCATCGGCTGAGCGCCAGGAGCAGCGCGAGAATGCCAAGTGCGAGCAGCAGCCAGGGCAACCATTTGAAGCCCTTCTTCTTTTCGATGTGAATGTGGCTGGGGGCACCGTCGCGGTGTTCGCCGTTGGGTCCGGGCATCAATGTTCCTCCTGTTGATCGAGTTGCGTCCGCTCGACCTCCACTCGCGTCCGACGCAGCGTCGTGGGCAGCTCGACCGGATCGACGATGACCGTCCGCCGGACATGCAGCTCCTCGACAAGGAACAGGCGTTTCTCGACCACCAGCCGCTCTTCGAAGACCGGTACGATCGTGACGTCGCCTTCGGTGCGAGTTGCAGGCACTTCCGTCACCTCACGCCCGATGGGCACGCGGGTGACATCCACCTGTTCACGGCGCAGCGTCTCACGGACCAGGACCTCTTGTTCCTCGGCCGTCGTGCTGACCCGTACCTTCTCGGTAGCGACCACACGTTTGGAGACGTGTGCCTCTTCCTGAACGATCGGGATGTGAAGGTCGTCGGACATGGCAAGCCTTGCAGTTCGGCTGCCTCAACCACTCGGGGACTCATCCGGGTCCAAGCGGTGCAGAAATACAACGATCCACATTAGTAGATCGATACCAGCGGCCTTAGTACTCCTGGCGCGCGATGCCCCGTCGCGAACGCGGAACAACGACGACGCGAACGCGCTTCCCGGTCATGGGCACACCAATTCCAACCACCTTGGCCGGCGGCACCCTGCAGCACCTGGAGCAGCTGATCGACGGCCTTACCGCCGGCGTCATCCTGATTGATCTGTCCGGCACAATCGTCTGGTGCAATGACGCGGCGCTGGCCATGCACGGCGTCGACGAGGCGGGAGACCTGGGCAGCACCGCGGATGAGTATGCGACGCGTTTCGCGCTCACGTTGCCCAACGGCCATCGGTTGAACACGCGCGAGTATCCGGTGATGCGCGCGCTGGCAGGCGAAAACATCCCAGACCTTACCGTGCGGGTAAGTGCCTCGGGCACAGACGAGCCGCGCTGGACTCACCATGTGCGCGACGTCGTGATGACGGGCGACGATGAGGAGCCCGACTGCATCGCTCTGGTTCTTCAGGACCTGTCAGAACAGACGGAAGCGGAAGCGCGCTTCGAGGCCATGTTCCAGGCGAACCCGGCACCTGCTCTCATTCTGCGGCTGGCCGACCAGCGGTTCGTACGGGCAAACCGCGGGTTCCTGGAAATGACCGGCTATGGGCGTACCGCGGTGATCGGGCGAAGCCTCTACGAGCTGGATGTCCTCAACGAAGCGGAGCGTGTCGAGTTCGCGCGGCAGCGGCTGCTGGAAGGCAAGACGATTCCTCAGATGGAAGCCGAACTGCCGCTTCCCGATGGCCACACCAAGCTCGTGATCCTGGCCGGCCAGCCGATCGAGATCAGCGACGACAAGTGCATGCTGTTCACCTTCGCCGATCTCGAACCGCGCCGGAAGGCGGAGCGCTCGCTGCGTGAAAGCGAAGCTCATTTCTCGACCTTGTTCCGCATGGCCCCGGTGGCGATGGCCCTGACCTCGCCCGATGACCATCGCATGATAGAGGCGAATGACGCGTTCTGGCAGCTGACCGGCTACTCGCCGACGAGCTTCCTGGGTCGCGCGGCAGGCGATCCCGAACTCTGGGCGGATGTGGCGGAGCGGAATGCTGCGGAATCGGAGATCGCGCGAGCCGGAGGACTGCGCAACCGTGACGTGCGCCTGTCGGATGCGGAGGGCCGGCCGGTCGACTGCCTGCTCTCGGCGGAGCGGATGGTGCTGCACGGTGAACGCTGCACCTTGTGGCTGTTCCAGGACATCACCGCGCGCCGGCACAGCGAACTGGATCTGGTGAACGCCATCGAGGCGGTGATGAAGGACGCCAGCTGGTTCAGCCGGTCGGTCATGGACAAGCTCGTCAATCTGAAGGACCCGCGCGGTACCAGAACAACCGTCCAGTCGACCGACCTTACCCCGCGTGAGCGCGAGATCCTGGAACTCATCTGCGGCGGACAGGATGACCGAGTGATCGCCCAGACCCTGTCCTTGTCCAGGAACACGGTCCGCAACCATGTCGCAAGCATCTATGGCAAGATCGGCGTCAACCGGAGAGCTGCAGCCATCGCCTGGGCGCGGGAGCGTGGTCTGACCTGACGGTATTCCGTTGATGCGGGCGGCTCTCACCGCGACCCTGGTTGGCTGGCGCACAACGGACGCCCCATCCTTGCGGCGGCGACCTTGAACGGGTCGCGCCATGACCTGTCCAACCGGGATGCCGGCCGCTGTTCAGCGGCATGGCGAGCCGGTGGCCCTGATACAGGAAACAGATCCGGCCGTTACGCGACCCCTACCAGGGTGCTGCGACGCTCGACAAGCTGCGGCGGGATCAGCTGCTCGGCAGGGCTCGCCTCCAGGTCGCTCACGGTTGCCACCACCAGCGACGTCAGCTGATCCACCTGTTGATCAAAGCTGGTTAACGCATAGCCGGGCCAATCGGCCTGGACGATATTGTCGACGCCAGCGATCCGAAGCCCGGCGGGCACGGCGAGCTCAGCCTGATGGGCTGCGTCGATCGCGCCGCACGCTACCAGGTCGTTCACGCAGAACAGCGCGTTGATCGGCTCCGCTGAGAGCAGGCGCGTTGCCGCGTCGAACCCGCCTCGATGCGTGAACGAGGCGCTGCGCCCGACCACGACGGCATGGCCGAGGTCGCGAAGGCGCGCCACATACCCTTGCTCGCGGCGGCGCTGCGTCGGCGTATCCGGCCCAGCAAGGTAGCCGAACCGGGAGCCGCCACGGGCGAGCAGCAGATCGGCTGCCTGTCGGCCGACCGCGTGATTGTCGACGTTGACCGTCCAGATGCCCTTGCTGCGTACCCCATGCGCTAGCTGGATCACGGGGGTGCGCATCGCCGCGATCGTGTCTGCGGCAGCCCTGGTCTGCACGGCGAGCGCGCTCACCACGGCGTCGACGCGGTAGCGGGTCAGGTCCGCCACGACTGCGTCGAGGGCGGTGTCGCTGTCGACATTCACCAGCATCACCATTCGGCCCGCCTGGCGCAACGCCGCGGTCAGCGTTCCCAGCACCTCGGCATAGAAAGGATGGCTCAAGTCGCCGGTGACGATGGCGACGATCCCCGTCTGCTCGTTCTGCAACAGGCGAGGCAGCATATTGGGTTGGTAGCCGAGCTTCGTTGCGGCCGCGAGCACCTTGGCGCGGGTGGCAGGCGAGACGCTGGCGCCCGGCGTAAAGGTCCGTGAGACAGCCGACTGCGAGACCTGAGCCTCTCGCGCTACGTCGATCGAGGTGGGCCGCCGCAGGCTCATCGCGCCGTTGCCTCCGATCGCCGGACCATTTCCTCACCCCTGCATTGCATAGCTATGCAACTTCTCCGCCGTCTGGCAGTTCATTGTCAACCCAACCCTTGTTCGGAACCCTCCTTGCCCGCCCTGCTGATCGCGTTTTTGTCCTATGCCGCCTTCGCGATCAGCGATGCCTCGGTGAAGCTGGTGGAAGGCAGGATCAATCCGTTCGAGGCCGCCTTTGTTGGCGCATTGCTGGGCTTTGCGGCCTTGCCGTTCATCCGCAAGCCCGACGAGCGGCTGGGCGATCTGCTGCGCACAACCAACCGGCCTCTGTGGCTGCTGCGCGCTGGCGCCAGCGCCGCCTGCACCGTTTGCAGCGTCATCGCCTTTACCCGGCTGCCCATGCCCGAAGCCTTTGCGCTGATCTTTCTGATGCCGCTGTTTGTCACGTTGTTGTCGGTGGTCTTCCTCAAGGAAATCGTCGGTCCATGGCGCTGGGCGGCAGTGGTGCTCGGCTTTGTCGGCGTGCTGATTGTCCTGCGTCCGGGGTTGCGCGCGATCGGCCCCGGCCATGTTGCTGCGCTGGCAGCGGGCTTCACCTCGGCGCTGTCGATCATCAGCTTCCGGCTCGCCAGTCCCCAGGAGAAGCGGATGTCGCTGTTCGGTGCAGGGCTGATAGGTCCCTTGCTCGTCAATGGCGTGCTGATGCTGCCGGCCTTCACGGTTCCGGCACTTGCCGATCTGGTGCTGCTGGCCAGCTATGGGCTGTTAGCAGCGGCTGGTCAGGCGTTGCTGATGACGGCGACGCTCCGCCTCCCCGCCAGCCAAGTGGCTCCACCGCAGTACAGCCAGATGATCTGGGCAGTGCTGTTCAGCTATTGTCTGTTCCGTCAGCCGGTGGATGCGGCAACCTTCCTCGGCATTGCGGTGATCGTCCTTGCCGGCCTGCTCACCTGGCTCCGCGAGCGCGTGCGCCTGCCCGCATGGCGGCGACGCCTGCCGATGCGCCCGCGCTGATCCTTTCTTTCGTTTCCAACCAGGAGCTTCGACCCCTCTCCATGCAGATTGCTACGCCGCGTTCCACTGATCCTGTCCAACCGGCCGCCGCGGATGGCGCGCCCTCCCGCTTCTGGCTGGTTGCGGCCATTGCCTCGCTCGGTGGCCTCCTGTTCGGCTACGACACTGGGATCATTGCCGGCGCGCTGCTGTTCATCCGTGAGGACTTCGCGCTGTCGGAGTGGATGGAAGGCTTGGTCGCCGGGGCAGTGCTGGTGGGGGCGGTCGGCGGTGTTGCGATCGGCGGCCAGCTTGCCGACCGGTTCGGCCGGCGGCTGCTCATCTTCGCCTGTGCTGTGCTGTTCGTGATCTCGTCCGCGCTATGCGCTGTGGCCCCGGGTATCGGGATGCTGGTGGCTGGGCGGGTGCTTGTCGGCATGGCGGTGGGTGTCGCGTCGATGGTGACGCCGATCTACCTTGCCGAAATTTCACCACCGGCGCAGCGCGGCACCATCGTCACCTTCAACTCGCTGTGCATCGTCACCGGCATGCTCGGCTCCTACCTGCTGTCCTGGTCGATTGCAGATTGGGCGTACAGCTGGCGCTGGATGCTGGGTTTCGGTGTGCTGCCAGGCGCCTTGCTGGCGCTCGGCATCCTGTTGCTGCCGGCGAGCCCGCGCTGGCTCGCCGCGCAGGGGCGGTTCGATGAAGCCCGCGAGGTGCTTGCGCGAATGCGCCCGGACGATGCCATCGACGCGGAACTGAGGCTGCTGCGCCGCGATGCACGCGCCCAGGGCACAGAGGCACGCTGGTCGACGTTGTTGCAGCCGCGCTATCGCCGTGTGCTGCTGGTCGGCCTGCTGCTTCCCTTCTTCCAGCAGGCGACCGGGATCAACGCGGTGCTGTACTTCGCACCGCGCATCTTCGAGCGCGCCGGAGCCGACACCCCGGCGCGAGCCATCCTCGCCACCGCCGCGGTGGGCGCGGTCAATGTTCTCTTCACGCTGGTGGCATTGCGGTTGATGGACCGCGCCGGGCGCAGGCCGCTGCTGCTGTGGGGGATTGGAGGCATGACCCTCATGCTGACAGCCCTGTCCGTGGGCTCGGTCGCCGGAGCGTCGTCGCTGGTATTCGCGGCCACCTGCCTGTGTGGCTTTATCGCCTTTTTCGCATTCAGCCTGGGCGCCTGCTACTACGTGCTCGCCTCCGAGATTTTCCCGCAGGCGATCCGCGGCCGGGCAATGAGCCTGTCGGCCGGCATGATGTGGGTGACCAATCTCGCGGTTACCGTAAGCTTTCCCGTTCTCAACGACGCGCTCGGCAACGGCGGCGCCTTCGGGCTGTTCGCGGCGATCGGCGTCGCCGCCCTCCTGTTCGTGTGGCGGCGCGTACCCGAAACGCGCGGGCGATCGCTCGAACAGATCGACCGCCTGTTTTCCACCAACCCTCAAGCGAAGGTGTAACAATGACCGATGATCGTCCACGCGGAATCGAGCATGTCGGGATCACGGTGCCCGATCACGACGCCGCGATCCACTTCTTCAAGGAGGCGTTTGGCGCCGAGCCCCTGTTCTCGCTCACCACGCGTGATGGCGATCCGATGCGGGCACGGGAACTCGCGCCCAAGAACGGATTGGCGCAGGGCACCGCGATCGTCGCAGTGACCATGCTTCGGCTCGGCAACGGCGCCAACCTAGAGGTGTTCGAGATCGATCATCCGACAAGTCGGCGTTCGAGCGGCATCGCCGATCAGGGCATCAGCCACTTCAGCCTCACGGTCGACGACATCGATGCGACAACGGCACGCTTCGTGGCAGCCGGGGGCGCATTGCTGGAGGGGCCCTACGACCTTACGGGCCAGGAGGCCGGACCAGGCAATCGCGGCCGTTTCGGCCTGACGCCCTGGGGATTGTTGATCGAGTTCGAAAGCTTGTCGAGTGCAACGACCAGCGACACGGGAACAGACACTCAGCGCTGGCTGCCCGATTGACGCGACGCAAGCCACCGCCTGATCAATGCCGCGTCCGATGAACCCGGCCCAAGGACGACCGCTCTCGCTAGTCCCTTTCCGCAAGCAGACCGACCGCCAAGTCCCCACAATGGGCGATCCCAAGCGGCTGGCTGGGCTCGCCCAAGCGGTCGGTCCGCTCACAGGAACGAGCGGCAGGCTTCCACTGGCGCAATGGGACGCGTGAATGGCCGGGATTGGGTCCTTCTTCGATGTATTGCTGAGATCTGGCAGCTGCCATGCAGCCGACGTCATTCCGCTGCGCAACGGTGTCGAACTCGGCCCGCTGGTCTTGCAAGCGATGCAGCGTGTCCCCCAACATCCTGAATTGCGCGCCTTCGACGTGGAACTTGCGGCACCGCTGCGAGACGTGATCACTCGCTCGCCGAAGCTTTCCCCCGATTCCCGCTGCCTTTCCCGGATACCTGTTTGCACCTTCCTGCGAAATCAAGGTTAGCATGGCTGAGGCAATGGAGAAAGGACTTGCGTCCTCTTGTTTTCGAATCTGTTGGTGCAGATCAAATGTGATATGACAGAGATATTGCAATTCAAGACGGACTGAAAAGCAAGATAATGAGATACTTTGTCGTACTAACGGTCGCCGCACTCATAGCTGTTCCTGGGTGTGCGACAGCGGCTGGACCCGCGAGCGGACAGTTCGAAATGTTCGACGTAGCTGTACAGGGAAGCCGCATCGTTGGTCGCTACCTGGAGGAGCAAGGCCATCTTGGACCAAATGCGCCGGCTAGAACCTGTTCCTTCACCTTTTCAGGTACACTCCGTCCAGATGGGCGCGCCAACGTGACTGCAAAGGGGTTGGGCGCGCCCCCAGCGACAGGGACGCTCAGCTTGCGCGACGATGAACTCACGCTCGACGTACCTGACGTCAACCGGTTCGGCGGGTGCTTCGTGCCGAAGGGCGAGGCGTTGACGGGCTCCCGAACGTTGACCGCCGGATGGACCGACCTCGCGCAAGTGGCCGTCCCGCGCGCCAGGTTCCGCGCGTCACCTACTGGCAGACCGGGGGCCCGCTATGTGGTGAAGGGCGATCTGGTCGGGGTAATCCGCCAGAGCGGCAACGCGATGCTCGTAGAGTACGCCTCAGGCGAGGGGCCGACGACCAAAGGCTGGATCGGCACCGACGAAGCGCGATCGATCGGCGCAAACTGATTAGTTGAGCAGCGGCAAAGAGCATGCCGGGAATTCATTGCTGGCAACCACCCCGCGTCACCGCCCCATCCCTCCCGTGCGCCCTCAGATGGCGCTACCGCTGGGTCAGTTACCGTAGCATGCTGGCGGCCGATCGCGGGTGGATTTCGGGCGGGCAGCTTTCAGGCAACGGGGCACCGAAAGCAGGATAAGCGGGGCACAAGCTGGTAGTTTCTGGGTTTTGAGCTACCTTGCTTGAAACGGAGGTTGTCGAACACTTGTTGACGCTGGCTTCCTTCTGCGGGAGCCTCTCGGCGGGAGGACGAAGAATGCGCGCTCTAATAGCCGGGTTGGTTACGGCCTCTTGCTTGAGCGCCTGCGCGCCCGCGCCGGCAGATCCGCCTGCCGAGGCCGCCGTAAGCTCCATGGAACTTGATCAACTCGACCTTCGCGATGGCGGCGGCGTGTATAAGTCGACGCGTGATGGAGTGACTGTCGAAGTGCCGTTCGCGATCGACATCAGCAAGATCGACCCTGCCCGGCGGCACGACAGCGAGCGGATCGGGCAAACCGACGATGGCGTTATCGTGCTGCTCGACCGATACGCCAGCAGAGCGAGCCCGGATGGACATTGTGCCAATGGCATCGAGAGCTACGTGCGTGCGTTTTCTTTGCAAGAACGCAAGGAAGTGTTCGCAGCACTCGCGGAGAGTTGCTTGAGTGATAAAGCGGGACCCGACGCGGAGGTCGCGTGGGAGGCGCCCAGCGGCTTCCGCGTCGGCGAGCAACGTTACGCGGTTCAGGCACAGAAGGTCGTGCCGCTTGCAACCTGATGACTCGGAGTAGTTAGAGCATGCAAGATCAGCAGATTTACGTTCTCGACCGCGACGCAATGATGCGGCTTTGGCTGTCTGCAAAGGTGGCAGCCAATCAGGTGACGCAGCTCCAGGCTAACTAACTTTGGCGCCGCTACAAGACCGAGAGCCGGTTCGCAGCGAACTACTTCTCGACGGCGACTGACCTTGCCCTTCTGGCCAAGCTGGCCAAGGATTTGGGGACACCGATTGGGCGCGTCTATTTCAAGAACTATGGGGGCAAAGCGCACATCGTGTTTAAGGGGCATCCAGGATTGCGGCGAATCCTGACCGGCACCCGATACGGGGTGCAGAACGCGAAAGTGGTCAACATGGGGCTGGGGCTCGCCGGCGTCAAAGCATCGGCCAGGAGCGGCGGCATCGTATCGATTTTCCTGCTCACGGCTTGGAACATCGCCGACTATGTCATGCGGGACGAAGCCACACTGGGAGGTCTGCTCGGGGCCATTGCTAGCGATGTAGTGAAGGTTGCGATCGGCAGTGCAATCGGCGTTACCGCAGGTGCACTAGCCATGGGTACCGCGATCGGCACGTTTGCACTGGGTCCATTGGCGGTGGCGGTAGTCGTCGGCGTAGGCGCCGGTTTGGCGCTCGATTGGATAGACAATCGCTTTCAACTCACTGAGAAACTTCAGAACATGTTGGACCAAGGCATCGCCAGACTTCATCAGCGCTTCGAGCAGACGAAGGACAACATGATCGAAGTTGGAGTTGGCATTGCGGCTTCACTTGCCAGTCGAGTAGTCGACCTAGCTGTCGACTACGCAACAGACGCAGCGAAGCGCCAGCTTGACAAGCTGACCTGGCAATTCCTTCCCCGCTTTTGACGCCGGTGGGGAACAGCGACCGACGTGCGTCGGTGATCCTCGCATTGGCGATGACGTTGCTGGCCTTGGCGCTGGCGTGGGTGGCCTGGGACGGCACCGCTTCGTTTTGGCGGGAGCTGGGAGATCGTCGTTCTGTCGAAGTTCGCACCGGGGTCGGTGCTGCGGCCGTCGGCACGGTGCAACTTGCGCTGCTGGTCGGCATGCTTGCCCACACTTCGCCGAAGCGACAGGAGGGGTTTTTTCGCGCTATCCTGTGGCTCTCACCTCTCTTGGTACTGTTCCCATTAGCTATCTTGGTTGCTACTGACATTTTCCTGCCGCGTCAGGGTTACCATCGCTGTATGCCGATAAGCGGTCAGCGTTTTCTCAACCTGTTATGGGCACCAGCCGGAGCTACTTGCCCCCACATGATTACCGATGTGGGGCAGTAAGGCTCGCAGCGAATACATGTCAGCCTCAAGTATCAAGGCGGCACTGGTCTCTGCCAGAGGACGCTGGGGTTGCCGTCGAGAAGTGGAGAGTGATGCCGGTGGCAGGCGGTGAATGTCCGCTTCTAAGCATTGCGGCGAACACGTGGAATGGCAGTTCTTGGGCGTTTCCTGCCGCTGCCGTTCGGGGTTAAACATCACCCGCGGGGTGCTCCAGCAACGATGTATAAACCCGAGACCGGTACGCCTCCCCGGTGGACGCGATCACAGCAAGTTCGAAGGTGGCATTGCCGCGCGAGCTTTTCATCGCCGCGGTTGCGCGCGTGAATGAGTGGCGCGGCCGCTGCCTCGACGCCTTCACGCGAACCGAAGAGGCCGTAACCGAGTGCCTGGCATGCTTGGCGGAGGTGGAAGGACGTGGCGCTGATGTGCGCCTCCCTCACCTCGTCGGGCAGCGATTCGAAGCGCTGGCATCCGCGATCGGTCCAGGAGGTCCATTCGAGAAGGAGGCGGGCACCACCGCGGCGACGCTGGAGCAGTGTCGGGCACATGCAGAGGCTAGGAACATGCTTTGCCATGCGACGTGCAAAGTGACGCTCGACCCGTACGGGCAATGGACTGCGGTGTTTCGGCTGGTGTCTTTGCGGTCAAAGCGCCTCCAGCGGGACACGCTCGTTCTGACGGAAACAGAGGCAGAGCAACTACGGGAGAGCATCACCCGCAGCGGCAAGGACCTTTGCTCCCGGTTGGGTCAACTGAGATCGCGGTTCAGAAAACCGGCGACCGAGTAGGTGCTGCCGCGAGAAGTTGCCGCACGAGTGTCGTTCCCGCTGACACGAATGACCCATCAGCGGGGCGCATCCGCTCAGGCTTGTCGAATCGTTCCTGTTGTGTTCTCATGCGCTACATGGAACCAGCCGACCCCGCCGCGATAGCAACTGCGATCCTTGAAGCACCGGGATGGTGCCGCGTGGGCATCACCGCGCCCGGCGAGCATCTGCGGAAGCAGGCGGCGAAGGAACTCGCGCTGTCGATCGCCTCCTCGCTCGACGCGCAAGCCGCACCCGATCGCAATCAGCTCCTGCTCCCTCTTTGAGGTGTCGGCCAACACTCGGCTCGACAGCCTCACCGACTTAACGAGCCACAAGGCGAATCTCCGTGCCCGCTGCTACTGCGGCGCGGAGCACGTGTTCGATGCAAAGCGACTCTGGCGCTATGCTCTGCTTAAGGGTTGGTCGACGCAGCTCGGCGCGCTGGGTTACCACATTCGGTGTCAGCGCTGCGGCAAGCGCGGACCACGCCTGAGTGCCACACCCGAGCCGGCAACGCTGGCAAACCCATTTCCGCGATCAGAAGCGGAGTGGAAGCAGCTACGGCGGCGTATGCGTGACTAAGGAGGGCGGACATCGCAGCACGTTCGAGCGGGAGCCTGGTTGACGGAAAAGAGCGACGACGCCCGTGCTCGCGTAACAGCCAATATCAGTGTTCGTCTGAGCCGACGGATTGCTTGCATCGCGCGATTGATCGTGCAGTTTGCGCTTCTCCAAGCCGTCGGCGCGCTTTACGCTGTTCGAATGAGAGCCACTCCAATGCTGGCCCTAGCGGCTATCTTTCCGATCCTTGCCGGCTGCAGTTCGGCCGATGGGGCAGCGGAGAACACCGGCACGCCAGCGGTGGCAATCCTGGCGTCCGATGCCATCGAGGTGACCGGCGCTACGGGCATCTACACCTACGGCGACGACGGCGCGAAGACGCAGATCCGCTTCCCGATTGCCGCCGAGCGCGCCGACCCCGTCCTCTATCACGATGTCCAACGAGTCGGCGAAGGTGGCGGCGTCGTGGCGGTGCTCGACAGCTATGGAAGCAAGATTGGCGGGGAGCGTTGCGCCAATGGGCGGGAGTCATGGGTGCGCCTGTTTTCGGTCGCACAACGTAGCTTGACTGACTCCATACTTGTGGAGAGCTGCCTTGATCAACTTACGGCGGGCGACCCGTCGGTGACATGGCATGGTGACGGCTTCACGATCAGCGGCAAGAAACCTCGCGTGTTCAGGATCGTGGAAGGTAGGGCTCAGAGGACCGAGGAGCGCTCATGACCGAGCAAACCGATCAAGTCATCATCGCTGATCGCGACATGCTTGTCCGTATATGGCTGACAGAAGCGGTCGCGACGGGCAAGATGCCACAGGTTACCGCCGACAAGCATTGGAAGGGCTACTCAGAAAACTGGCACACTCTCGCCAACTACTTTTCCGCCTCGGACGATGTAATGCTGATCCGTAAGCTGGTCAGGGAAACTGGAATACGAGGTCGTTGCTACTTCAAGACCTATAACGGCAAGTTGCATGTGGTGTTCAAGGGATATCCCGGACTTCGTCGCGTGCTCACTGGAACAAAATATGGTGTCCTTCATCCCAAAGTCTTAGGTTTGGGGATAGGCAAGGCGGGGGTGGCCAAGTCAGTCAAAGGCGGCACGATCGTATCTGTCGTATTGCTGACCGCATGGAACATCATCGACTACGTCATTCGCGACGACGCCACGCTGGGGCAGATGCTGGGCGGCATCGCCGGAGATGTGAGTAAAGCGCTTATCGCCGGTGGTGTCGGCTATGCTGCGGGAGCGACAGCCGTTGCGCTTGGCATGACAGTGGCGGCAGGGCCGCTCGTGATCGCGGTGGTCGTGGGGCTGGGTGTCGGCTGGGTGCTCGACGCGCTCGACAAGAAGTATGGCTTCACGGAGCGCCTGCAAAAGCAGCTTGATGAAGGCATCGTCGAATTGGAGCGGCAGAAGCGGGCACTGGTCGCGCGCGGAAAGAACACTGCATATCAGGCCGCCGGGAACGTGGTCGACCTGATCCGCGACGCCGCTGTTGCCGAGGCGAAGCGACAGGTCCGGAACATGGTCTGGAAACTTCTGCCCCGCTTTCCCACCCTGCGATGAGGAGCGAGCGGCGTCGCGCGGCGCTCTTCATGGCAGCCATCGGACTGACGTTATCGGTGCTGTGCGGATGGCTGCTGGCGGACTCGTTAGCGGCGTCTCTTGCTGCGTGGCGAACCGGTGCATCGGAGGTGCGGGTATCGGGTGGCGATTTCGGGATGCTTGCGTTGATGCCGATCTTTGTGGCGTTGGCGGCTTGGGGAACGCTGGCACTGCTTCGCGATGACGCAGCCGTGAAGCGGATCGGTAACAGGATCGCGATGGCGGCCATGATTGCGGTGCCCGTCTCGCTCAGCGGATCGTGGGCGTTGCAGGACCTGGCGGAACGGAGGCTTGCAGCAGACGGATATGTGCGGTGCGGGGCGGAGCGCACCGGCCGCTTTCCATCCTTAACCCTGTGCGCCCGCAAGACGCCACCAGCGCAGACGTCACCTGATGCCGGCGATGCGGCGGATGCTGGCTCGGTCTAAGCGCCACACCTGAGCCGGCGACCCTGACCGACCCCTTCCCTCGATCGGAAGCGGAGTGGACAAAACTGCGGCGGCAGGTGCGGAATCGACGGGGCCTGATGCACGCGCGGTTCACGAGATTCGATTTGGGCCAAGGCAGGGAGGGCCGCGACTGGCTGCTAGGCGCGCAGGTACCGGGCGACGGTCAGCGGGGCCCGGCGGGCCTCTAATGGCCACCTCGACCAAAAAGAAAAAGTGGGTATCAGCCCCGCCCCGCGTACCAGCCGAAGCCAGCGCGCGAAGCGGGGTTGAGACGATCGGATGTTAGGACAGCAACGTGTAGGTACCCGCCGCATCTCGCCGCCAGCGATGGACCTCGCGGTTTGTGCCCGTCCCCTCCGCCAGGAGCATCGCGACATGGCCACGCTTGAAGTCGAGGTGGCCAAGCGTGCCGATGATCTGGCCCCGGGTGTCCACCCCTTCGGTTATGCAGGCCGAAATCAGTACGAGTACCTGATCATGCCGGTTCGGCCTGCGGAAGTCCCTGGACCAGCGAGCGCAGAACCTGCTCGGAAGACAGCGCCTTATCGATGTCCCCCAGAGTCTGTTCGTAGTCGCGTGCCTGCCGGTCGTTGGCGACCAGATTCCCATTGCGCATGATCATAGAAGAATATGTCAAATGTCAAAGCTCGCGGCAGGTACCCCCGCTGAGCACTGGCGGGGCGCACCAGCCCAACGCACCGCACCCTTCGACTTGAAAGCTCCCAAGCTCTCAAAAGGAGCGTCCGCTTATCGGGTTTGACGTCCCTAAGCTGCCAGTCCGCCACCGGCCCAGTTCCAGCCGTTCCGGCACCCAGCGATCCAGACGCGCATTCGGAAGGAAAGCAGAGCCCCAGCTTCTCGAAGAGCGGCAGCGTAGGACCAGTGCGCGGTCCTATCAAAGCGCCCCAGCCAAAACCCACACGGGCCACCCACGCCAAGGCGCTTTCGCCTCAGTCGCCGCCGTTATCCTGCTGGAAGTGCGTCTAGGAGGATGGTGCGCTTACAGGACTCACATCCATCGCCGTATGCCGCAGAAAACCTGCTGTTTTTCCTGCCCTTCCAATCCGTGGCCCCTGCGTGGCCCCGCGGAAATTCGGTTCCCTTTCCGGCTTCGAACCTATGCCTAAAAGGACACCGTGCGTTGCTTTGAGCGCGTCTGCGACGGATGATTCGTCTGCGCTCTCGCCAGGCCAATGAACCGCAACGGACGGGCACTTAGATTGCTCAGTTTAGTAAAGCGGTTCTCATACCCCCGAAGGTGAACATTAGAAGGCGGTCACCAACTCGCAGAACCGACCGCTCATTCATATTGCTCATCGCTCGCCGGTTTCACCGAATCGCGATCGGTAGATCGCGCCCGGCCATCGCCACATTGCCGATCCGGTCGGCAGCAAGGATACGGATGACATAGTTGCCCACCGGCAGATCGGCCGGGTTCCAGCCGGCTTTCTCGGTTCGGCCATGACGCGTCCAGTTGCTGACGACGTATAGCATGCGGGTGCGCTGATCGCTGTGGACGGTATCGCCACTGGCGAGCGCGTAGACGATCTTCGCGGCGTCGGGCGCGAGCGGCATCCGGTCGAACTCCAGCGTGATCCGCGGCCGTTCGAAACCGCGCACCGGCGTGCCATCCGCCTTGAGGATCTGGAAGCCCGCCTTGTAGAGGCCGAGGCGGCGGCGGGCGGCATTGCCGTCCACCTGGTCCCAGGCCTCGGCCACGATATCCAGCGGCCCGCCTTGCCGGGCGACGAGCAGGTGCCCGTCTCGTTTCTGGTCCAACCGCCGTCCCTGCGCATCAAGGAGATGCACGTCGTCGATCCTTGGCGGGACATGGTCGGACAGACCGGAGAATGAGAGCGCCAGCGCGTTCACCTTGCCGCGTGGCGGTCCCAGTTCCAAGTGAACATGCGCCATGCAGTTGATCGTCCCGATCCGATCGCCGACTGCAAAGCGCGCCCCGCGCCGGACTCGCACTCGTACGACTTGCCCAAGGGCATCGCGGATCAGCTGGAAGCGGGCTTCGTCCAGCGGCTGGTCATCGAGCGTGCGGCCGACGCGCATATGGACATAGGTCATCTGGTCGATCCGCAGCGTCTCGTTCAGGCCGCCGATATCGCGGGAATTCGGCAGCGGATCGCGCACGGTCTCCGCCGCGACAGCGAGCACGGTCGTACCCATCGGCTTGCTGATATCGAGGCCGGCGTGGAGGTGATGGCGGCTCTCCCCCTCATAATTGCCGCGCACCTCGCCCAGGACGCCGACCACCTCATGCGAAACGTATTGTGGGGCGAACGGCCAAGGGAATGGTCGAGTGCGGACGAGTGCGGGAGCCTGGCTCTCAGCTATGACGGCGTCGGGAGCCGTGTTGGCGGTGCGATGGTCGAGCTTGCGGATAGCGAAAGCCGAGGCGTCCGCGACATAGAGCGCGCCCTTGCGATCGACTGCGATCCCGGAGGGGCCGAGCAGGCGCAAATCGGCATTGCCTGGTGCCGTCGCACCCTGACCCGCCAGGACATCCAGCGCGCCCTGCGGCGACATCTGCAGGATGCGGCCGCGCTGATAGGAAGCGATGTAGACAAAGCCCTCCCATGTCGGCGCCAGCCCGATCGCGCCCCTGAGCAGGCCGGCGGCGTCGTCTGGATCGGTGCGCGCCAGAGTCGAGACGAAGCCATCCGGTGTCACCTTCCGGATCGCATCGTTGCCGGTATCTGCGACTAGGATCGCGCCGTCCGAGGCCAGCGCTATTCCAGTCGGTGTATCGAAGGCAGCGATTGCGCCCGGGCCATCGGCAAAGCCTGGCCGGTTCTGCCCGGCCACCGTGCGGACCTGCCCATCGGGGGTGATCAGGCGGATGCGGTCGTTATAGCTGTCCGTGACATAGACATTGTCCTTGGCATCTACCGCGACGCCGATCGGGCCATCGAACTGTGCGCCCGATGCCGGGCCATCGCGATAACCCGGTGCGCCCGTGCCCGCGAGAGTCGTGACCGCGCCTTCCGGGCTGATCATCCGGATCGCATGCGCCCCCGTCTCCGCAACGATGACATTACCCTTCCTGTCGACCGTAAGGCCGGAGGGCGTATCGAACGATCCGGGCAGCGTCGTGACCACGCCATCGGCATCGATCCTGCGGACATGGCCGCGATCCGCTGCGTCGGCGACATAGAGCACCCCCTGCCCGTCCATCGCCACCGCGAACGGATCGCCGAACCGTGCCGCAGCGCCCGCGCCATCGGTCTGCCCGCGAACCCCGTCACCGGCGACAGTCGTGAGCGCCGCCTGCCAGCCGAAGTCGGTCGGCGCCGGTTGGAGCCGACCGAGCAGGGACGACAGCCAATATCCCGCGCCGGCCGCAACGAGGACGAGAAAAGCGAGGATCGGAACGGCGCGGGAAGTTTTGCTGAACATCGCGGCTGCTTTAGCCGTAATCGACCAGACTAACACAACGGCGGCTCGCGGACATCGAGCGGTTCGGCACGTGTGCTACGAGTAAAGCAGAGACGCCGACGTTCAGCAGGCGGCTGTCGTTCACCCTTGGGAGATACGCGTTCACCCCGCGAGTGAGGCGCTGAGCACGCCACCATCCCGGCAGGAGGATACGTCGGCTATGAGCACGCTGAAATCTAGCTGCTAGCGGAAGCGACGGATCTTCCGCTAGCCAGGCGTAATGACCTCCGCCGACGGCCCGCACCGAACACTGCCGCGCGCGTCGACGGCGATCGCCGCCTTCTCGACGGTGGTGGAATGGTACGACTTCACCTTGTACCTGTACTTCGCCACCGTGCTCGCCCGCGTATTCCACGGCGGCGGCGGGGGTTCGCTCGCGGCGACGCTCGCCGGCTTCGGGCTCTCCTACCTCATGCGGCCGCTGGGAGCGGTCGTGTTCGGGCAGCTGGGCGACCGCCGCGGCCGACGGCCGGCCATGCTGATCTCGATGGCGCTGATGACCGCCGCCATGCTCGCGACCGCGCTGCTGCCGACCCATGCCCAGATCGGCCCGGCGGCCGGCGCGCTCCTCTTCCTGCTGCGTTGTGTCATGGCGTTCTCCGTGGGCGGCGAATACACCGGCGTGGTCGCGTATCTTCTCGAAGGCGCACGTCCCGAACGGCGCGGGTTCGTGACCTCCTTTGCGTCCGCGGCAAGCGAAGTCGGCGGACTGCTCGCGGTCGGCGTGTCGGCGCTGACGGTGGCGATGCTCCCCGCAGTCGAGCTCGATGCGTGGGGCTGGCGTATCCCCTTCCTGGTCGGCGCGGCGCTCGCCGGCGGGGTGCTGCTTGCCCGTGCGACCATGGAGGAAAGCCCCGAGTTTCTGCGACAGAAGGCGGTCGGCACGGTTCCGGACCGGCCGCTGCGCCACGTCGTTCGCCATCACCGTGCAGGGATCGCGCGCTCGTTCGCCATTTCCGCTCTGGGATCGATCACCTATTATGTCGGCATCACCTACGTTCCCGTATTCCTGACCTCGGCCGGGGGGATCGGGGAGCAGCAAGCACTGATGCTCTCAACCCTCGCCGCGGTCGCGGTCATCGCGACGACCCCGCTCACCGGGGCGTTCTCCGACCGGGCGGGACGACGGCCCGTGCTGATCGCCCTGGCGATCGCTGCTGCCCTGCTGCCTATCGGCGCGTTCGCGGTGATGGCGGGTGGGTCCCCACCGCTCATCATAGCGGGCGCGATGGCACTCGCATGCCTTGGCGGCGGCGTGAGCGCGGTGGGGGCGGTCGCCACTGCGGAGCAGTTCCCGGGCGAAGGACGGCTGACCGGCCTAGCGCTCGGCGCCACCGCCGCCACCGCAGTGTTCGGCGGCTTCACGCCCTGGCTCGCCCAAATCCTGATCGAGCGCACCGGATCGGCGGCTGCGCCCGGAGCGATGATCGCGGTGGTTGCGCTCGCCGTACTGCCGGTCCGGCTCGGCCTGCCGGATCGCCGCCGGGAAGCTCGCGGCGCTAGCGGGTAGCTCTTTCTCAGTTCTAGGACGGAAACACTGGTGTTAAGCACATGCGCGGCTCAACTGCGTTCGGCTATGCGTCCGTCACGACCCACTTCCGGTCATTCGCGACATATTTATCGCGTCCCAGCTGCGGTCATTCGTTTATTTCAATCTCTGATGCTCGTCCAATTTTGAGGACGAACCGATGGCGATGCGGACTGTGCAAGCAGGCACTGAGGTCGCCCTAGGCGCCATCGTCTACAAATCTATAGGATCAGAGGCCGAGTAGACGCCGATATTCCGCCTCGGCGAACCCGTATGTGTCGCCAGCGAGCCGCAGCAGCCGCTCGCGATCGCGGACGATGACACGTCCGCGTACGGAGCGGACAGCCTCATCCTCTTCGAGCTTGTGCAGGGCGTCGGTTACGCTGCTGCGACGGACGCCGAGCATGAGCCTGAACTCCTCGTGCGTCATGCAGATGTCGTCCTCGCGTACGCGGTCGTGGTAGAGCAGGATCCATCGCGCCATCCGCCGCTCGATCGAGTGTGCGAGCGACGAGACGATCGTCCTGGACATCTGGGTCATGATCACGTCGACGAAACGGAGCAGGACGGTTCGGATCTCCGGACGTTCGGCCAGTATCCCGTGCAATGCTGTGGCCGACAGCCTCATCGCCGTGCCGTGTTCGGCCCGCATCACCACGTCGTGCGACCAGCGCTCGTTGCCGAGCATCAGCTGCCAACCCATGAACCCTTCGCTGCCGACTAGCGCGACCGCGTAGCGGCGGTCGCCCTCGAGCGAATCGAGTATCGCAGCGATTCCGGTCAACGGGAAGCAGATGCTGTCTGCCGCATCGCCGGCGCGCGCGATCATGTCGCCATTGCGAAACGGCACCAGTTCCAGATGCGGCGCAAGGGCGGCGCGGTCAGCGTCATTCAAAAGACGTAGTAGCGCATTCGCTTCACAAGGCAGCGCGTTAGACCTGCGCGTCCCATCTACCATCGAAGCCATATCATCCATGCCGTCGCCCCTACTACCCAACCTCGCTGTCCGAACGCTTGGGTCTACTTTCGTACCGAAACGCTGAAGGTCGTCCGATGGTTGAGGATCGGACAGTTAAAGGAGGGATATTTGCGCAGAACCATTTCCATGCTGATCGCCGCATCGACCGCGATCGCAGGCGTTCCAGCTCTGGCCCAGTCGACACGCTCGGTCACGGCCCCTCCTCCGCCACCGCCGCCCGCGACATCCGTGCAGCCCCCGAAGGCCGCACCCGACATGCAGTCGGTCCTGGATGCGCTCGCGTCGCTCGGCGGCAAGCCGATCGAAACGCTCACGCCTGCGGAAGCCCGCATCCAGCCCTCGGTCGCAGACGGAGCCAAGGCGGCGATGCAGAAGAAGGGAATGTCGACCGCACCTGATCCGTCGGTGACGACGCAGGACCTGCCGTACGGCAGCGACCCCAAGCAGTTCGCGCGCATCTACAAGCCGGCCGGTGCACCCGCAGTTGGCAAGCCGATGCCGGTCATCGTCTACTACCACGGCGGCGGCTGGGTCATCGCCGACGTCGACACCTACGATGCTGCGCCGCGTGCCATGGCGAAGGCGCTCAATGCGATCGTCGTATCGGTCGAATACCGCCATGCGCCCGAATTTAAGTTTCCGGCGCAGCATGACGATGCTGCTGCGGCCTATCGCTGGACGCTGCAGAATGCGGCAAGCTGGGGCGGCGACCCCGCACGGATCGCGACGGTCGGTGAGAGCGCCGGCGGCAACCTTGCGGTCGCGACCGCGATCTACGCGCGCGACAACGGCCTGACGGTGCCGCGGCACATCGTGTCGGTCTATCCGATCGCGAATAGCAGCATGACGCTGCCCTCGCGGCGGGACTCGGCGAATGCCAAGCCGCTGAATGCCGCGATGCTGCCGTGGTTCGGGTACTATTACCAGACGAGCCAGGCCGATGCGCAGGATCCGCGCCTGAACCTGGTCGCCGCGAACCTGCGTGGTCTGCCGCCAACGACGATCATCAACGCGCAGATCGATCCGCTCCGCTCTGATGGCGAGACGTTGGCGGCCGCGATGCGGGCGGCCGGTGACAAGGTCGAGCAGAAGACCTTCCCGGGCGTGACCCATGAGTTCTTCGGCATGGCCAAGGTCGTGAACGGCGCCAAGCAGGCGAACGATCTCGCAATCGCACGGCTGAAGACGGCGTTCGAAGCGCCTGCAGTCCGCCGCTGAGCGCGACGGCGGCGGCGTCTAGCCGCCGCCTCCTTGCCGGAGAGGACCAACGACCATGACCCAGACCCTCGTCCTTTATTCTCCCGACGTGGAGGACGTGCAACCCGACGAAGCCGAGACGATCACGAAGCTCAACCAGACTTTCGACAAGATCCTCGAGACGACAGCGGAGGACTATGGTCACGCGGTCCGTTCGGTCCACGCCAAGGCGCACGGCTTCCTCGAGGGGGTACTGACCGTCCATGACGGGCTTTTCCCTGAACTGGCCCAAGGTCTATTCGCCACCCCGGGCGAGCACAAGGTCGTCATGCGTTTCTCGACCAACGCAGGCGACATCCTGCCGGACACCATCAGCCTGCCGCGCGGTCTGGCGCTGAAGGTCATGGACGTCGAAGGTGAACGCCTGCCCGGTGCCGACGGACGGACGCAGGACTTCGTCATGGTCAACGGCCCGGTTTTCCAGAACAAGACCGCAGACCAGTTCCTGGGCAACCTCAAGCTCTTGGCCGGCACCACCGACAAGCTCGAGGGCACCAAGGAGGTTATGTCGAAAGTGCTGCGCGGCGTGAACACCGTGCTGAGCGCAGTCGGTATCGAGAGCCCAAAGGTGCAGACGCTCGGCGGCGCACCCAATTCCGATTCGCTCGGCGAGACCTATTTCAGCGTCACGCCGTTCCGCTATGGCGATTACATCGCCAAATTTGCTGTTTTTCCCGTGTCAAAGGGTCTGGCCGATCAGACCAGCACCACGATCGACGCCAGCACCCGCCCCGATGCGCTGCGCGACGTCATCCGATCGGAGGCCCAAGTGCTTGAGATGGAATGGGAGGTCCGGGTCCAACTCTGCCGGGATCTCAAGGAGCAACCGGTCGAAGATCCGACCGTCGAATGGAAGCAGGACGATGCGCCCTTCCAGACCGTGGCGACCATCCGAGCAGCCAAACAGGACAGCCTGAGCGAGGACAAGGTCCAGCGGATCAACGAGGAGATGCGCTTCTCGATCTGGACCGGGCTTGCCGCACACCGTCCGCTCGGGAACATCAACCGGGCACGCAACGAGACCTACCGACACTCCGCCGATTTCCGGGCTCGCGTGAACGGCTGCCCCTACCACGAGCCTTCTGGCGGTCGTGCCTGACCGGCGAAGGTGGCGTGCGACCCGTCGACGCTCGACGTTGGCAGATCGTCGCGGAGATTAACGGGGCGCTGGCCGTTCTGAGCGTGATCCTGTCGGCGCATCCAAAGCATTGATGGAGCGGCAGAGTCCACCACGCCACGCAAAAGGTTGCACCGCCAGGAGGCTAACGAATGCCGATGATTACCTCTGGCGACCTGAACATGGAGGTGTCGCTTTACGGCGCGGAGGAAGGGCAGCCCTTGCTCCTCATCCACGGCTGGCCGGATGACGCGTCGACATGGGATCAGGTAGCACCCGCGCTGGCTGCGGAAGGGTTCCGCGTCATCGTCCCGACGTTGCGTGGGTTCGGTGCCACGCGCTTCCACAACGACGACGCCCTGCGAACCGGCAACAGTGCGATGCTCGCGATCGACATGATCGCGCTGCTCGACGCGCTCGGCATCGACCGCTTCATGGTCGCCGGGCACGACTGGGGATCGAACACCGCCGAGGCTCTGGCCGTCGGGTGGCCCGATCGGGTCGAGCGGATGGCGATGCTGTCGACCCCGCCCCGGCTCGGCGGCATGCCGACGCCACCATTCGAGCAGACCCAGCGGCAATGGTATCATTGGTTCATGGCGACCGCGCGGGGCGGAAGCGGTACGTGCAGGCCGGCGCGGGTTCACCCATCTGCACTGGATCAACTGGTCGCCACCGGGATGGTTCGACGAGGCCACGTTCAACTGTGTCGCCCGGTCGTTCGACAGTCCCGACTGGGTCGACGTGACGCTCCACAGCTACCGCGCGCGCTGGGACGAAGCGGAGCCTGATCCACGAAGCGCCTAGCTGGAGGACAAGGTCAAGGTGACCAGAGCCTTGTCTCTGCCGACTCTCTACATCCACGGCGATGCCGACGGTGTGAATCCGCCCTCGACCGCGGCGGACGTGCGAGCAAAATTTGCCGGGCCGTTCGCGCGCATCACCATGACCGGGGTCGGCCATTTTCCGCAGCGCGAGAACCCGCAAGCGGTGGTGCGCCACCTCCTTACCCTCTTCGCCGGCGACCCCGCCGCGCTCACCGATACGATCGACAGGAGCCTGACCATGAAAAAAGCCGCACCTTATGCCGCCGGGATTGCCGCCATCGGCCTGGTTGCCGCTGCCGCAGCCGGCGTCGCCCATGCCCAGGGACGCAGCGCGCAGCTGACGCAGGTGGCACAATTCGATCATCAGGCGACCGGCGTTGCGGTGACCGAGGATGGCCGTCGCTTCGTCAACTTCCCCCGCTGGACCGACGACGCGCCCATCTCTGTTGCCGAGGTGATGAAGGACGGATCCTTGCGTCCCTATCCCGACGCCAAGTGGAACAGCTGGCGCAACGCTCGCGCCAACGAACTGCCGGTCGGCGACTATTTCGTCTGCGTGCAGTCGATCGTCCCCGATGGCCATGGCAACCTCTGGGTGCTGGATCCCGGTGCGCCGGGCAACGAGAAGATCCTCGAAGGTGCCCCGAAACTCGTCCGCATCGATCTGGCATCGAACAAGGTGACGAAGAAGATTCTGGTTCCTGGCGACGTGGCGCTGCAGGGCACCTACCTCAACGACATCCGCTTCTCGCCCGACGGCAAGACCGGCTACATCACCGACAGCGGCACGCGCGGCGCGATCATCGTCATCGATCTGGAAAGCGGCAAGAGCCGCCGCGCGCTCGACGGGCACGCCTCGACCCAGATCGACAAGACGGTGAAGGTGACGCTCGACGGCAAGCCGCTCGTCCGCCCCGATGGCCGTCAGCCTGCCTTCGCCGCTGACGGCATCGCCATCTCCAAGGATGGCAAGACGCTCTACTACCAGGCGTTGACCGGCAAGACGCTCTACGCGATCGACACCGCCAAGTTACGGTCGGACGTCAGCGAGGCTGACCGGGCGGCATCCGTGAAGACGGTCGCGCAGACCCACGTCGCTGACGGCCTGTGGATGAGCAAGGCGGGCGTGCTCTACCTGACCTCGCCGACCGACTATGCGATCAAGCGTCTGAACGGCGCGACCGTCGAGACGGTGCTGACCGACCGCCGCCTGCGCTGGCCCGACACCTTTTCTGAAGGACGCGACGGAACGATGTACGTCACCGCCAGCCACATCCAGGACACCAACTGGTTCACGCCCGGCGCACCGCCGTCGATCAAGACCCAGTTGTTCTCCTTCGCGCCCGCCAAGTGATCGGACATCCCATGGCCTATCTGCGCTATTCGCCCGACATCGAAACACGAGAGCCCGACGAACAGGGGAGCATCGACAGCATCATCCAGGGCATGACCCAGGAAAGCCAGACGGTCGAGAAGTGTGACGGGCACGCGGTACGGGCGAGCCACGCAAAGAGCACGGCTTGCGTGATCGGCAAGCTCATCGTCGCGCCTGGGTTGCCGCCCGAACTCGCCCAAGGCCTCTTCGCGGAGCCGGGCACGTTCGATGTTGCCGTCCGCTTCGCGCAAGGACCCGGTGAAAAGCTCGGTGATCGCGTTTCGACCCATCGCGGCATGTCGATCAAGGTGTTCGGCGTCGAGGGCCCGAAACTGCCCGGCTATGACGCACCGACGCAGGACTTCGTCCTCGCCAGTGGCACGACCTTCCCGGCGGGGACCGCCGCGGGCTTCCTTTCCCAAGCCAAGAAGATAGGCCTGACAGTTTCCATGCCAGAGGGGGTAAAGAGCGCGGCCGCCTCTGTCGCTCGCAACATCAATAAGGTGCTGAACGCAGTTGGTGCGGGTCCAAGCCCGACGCTGGACTTCTATGGCCACCCCTTCAGCCACCCGCTGGTCGAGGAATATTTCAGCCAGTGCCCGGTGCGCTTCGGCGATCATGTGGCGAAGATCGGGGTCTTTCCGATCGCGGCCGAGCAGAAGGCGCTCGCCGATTGGCAATTGAACCCGCATCAGGATGAGGATGGCTTTCGCCATGCCGCGGTCGATTACTTTGAGAGCAACGATGCGGTGTTCGAGCTTCGGGCGCAGCTTTGGACCGATGCCGGAACGCAGCCCATCGAGGACACGTCCGTCGACTGGCCGACGAGCGAGAGCCCGTATCGGACCGTCGCCACGATCCGACTGCCGCGACAGTCAGCCTATGGGCCGGACCGCGTCCGCTACTTCGACGAGGTGATGACGTTCCGCCCGGCCCATAGCCTGGAAATGCATCGCCCGCTGGGCGGCGTGATGCGCGCGCGCATGCAGGTATACCAGGCGCTCAGCGACTTTCGCCATCGCGAAAACGGCATCGCCGCTGCCAACACCGCCGACATCCAGGACATTCCAGCCTGAGCTGAACGCCAGCGCTAACGATACTGAGAGGACAATCATGAAACTGGAAGGCAAGCACGGCGATCAGGCGGAGAACGCGTAATGGCGCGCTTTTTCAACAAGGTGATCGTCATCACCGGTGCCGCCTCAGGGATCGATGAAGGCGCTGCGCGCCGCTTTGCCGAGGAAGGCGCAACGCTGGTGCTAGGCGACATCGACAAGGCCGCGCTCGACAAACTGGCGGGCGAATTGCAAGCCTCAGTCAAAACCCGCGAGACCGACGTGTCGGACCGCGCTGCATGCGAGGCGCTCGTCCAAGCTGCGATCGATCGCTTCGGTCGGATAGACGTGCTGGTCAACGACGCCGGCGTCGATCATCTGGGCAAGGTCGACGAGGGCGACTTCGCCGAGTTCACCAAGGTGATCGAAACCGATCTGTACGGCGTCGTTCACATGAGCCGCGCGGCCATCGCGCACCTGCGTCAATCGAAGGGCTGCATCATCAACGTCTCGTCGGTGTCCGGGCTGGGCGGCGACTGGAACCACAGCTTCTACTGCGCAGCGAAGGGGGCCGTGAGCAACCTCACCCGTGCGCTGGCGATGGACGAGGCGAAGCACGGCGTCCGCGTCAACGCGGTCAACCCGTCGCTCACCTACACCGCGCTGACCGCGGGCATGAAAGAACAGCCTGAGCTCATCGCCAAGTTCGAAGAGCGCATCCCGATGGGCCGCGGCGCCGAGCCCGCCGACATCTCGGGGGTGATAGCGTTCCTGGCGAGCGAGGATGCGCATTCGTGACGGGTGTAAATCTGCCGGTCGATGGCGGCCTTACCGCGTCAAACGGGCAACCGCCGCTGTCTTAATGAATGTGAGGCGGGCCCTTGCGCCCGCCCAATGTTTGGGATTGGACCATGCCGCTAGTGCCAGGTTCATCGCGGGCAAATTGCTCAAGCCGATGGAGTCACGTCGCAGCAATTTGACCCACTTCCGGCCGCTCAGGGACGACGAGGCGCCGCCAGAAACCCGCCGCTCGTTCATCATCACTGACGTTAGATCCACCACATTTCCGAACCACCGGTTTACCAGGTCTACATGCTCTCGATTGGCTGATCCGGCTCGATGGAGAAGATCGATGGGTCACTCGTCGATGGACCCCGCCTTTCACGAACTTCACCCCTGGAACGAGGGTCGGCTTATCGGTGCGAAGCGGGCGCTAAAGCAGCAACAGGTCTGGGCCATTCGCTTCTGGCTCGACCAGCATAACGCTGTTCGACTTCGCCATCGACAGCAAGCTGCGCGGCTGCGATGTGGTCAAGGTGCGGATCGGCGATGTAGTTTCCGGCGGGTGCGTCCGTGACCGCGCCGTCGTGGTTCAGCAGAAGACCAAACGTCCGGTCCCGTTCGAGCTGATGGACACGGCCCGGAAAACGATAGGCGCGTGGCTGGAGCGTCGACGCGGCACCCTCAACAACTTCGTCTTCCCAAGCCGAAACGACTACATGGCTCACATGAGCACGCGGCAATATGCCCGCCTCGTACACGAGTGGGTGGTCGGCATCGGCCTTCCGGCTCAGGATTACGGGACGCATTCGCTTCGGCGCACGAAAGCATCGATCATTTACAAGGCAACTGGAGCCGCGGCCCTGCAAGTCGGTCGGCAGCCACAGCAGCAGATCGAAGTTGACGAAGCTCCATGACAGCCCGGTGATCACCAGTGCCCCGGTCAAGTCGCGTTGGTGAGCGATCGCTGGCGCCGTGTCCGTAGACGCCCCGGCGGGCAGTCGACGGAGCCCGTCATATCAAGCGCTTAACCAATGTAAAAAAGCACGTCTTTTTTGGACGCTTGTTCAAGCATGCCATGGATTATACCATGGCTTCAAAATCTACCCTGTCCATCTACCCTGTCCAAAAGCAAGATTGGGATTTCGACATCAGCGGGCCTACCCGGATCGTAGGGCGATGGGTATCATGCCTGCATGCGCAAGATGCTGAAGCAGATCAACGCCGCACCGCTTACGGTCGAACTGATGCAAGCCGCCATGGAGGCTGTCGCTGACCTGCCGGAGGAAAGGCGTAGCGACTTCATGGCCCGCATGATGGGCGTCATGGCCGGCAAGGTGTCGCAGGAGGATCATTGGGCGGTCAGTATGGCGATCCACTCATGTCTATTGGCGCTGGCGCGCCTGATAGGTTCAGAGCAGCTAGACGGCTTTCGCCTGCCTGCGCATGCCGACGGCCCAGATCTGCTCCACGAAGATGCTGTTCGCACAGCTACCGAAGTCCCGCTGCATGAGGACGGTGACGACCTGATCTTCGATGCGGCCGAGTTCCGTGAACACCTGCTTGCGATCGCGTCGCCCGCTGGAAGCGCTTAATCCGGGACGACTACGTCACCAGCCGGATAGGCCCACACTGGCCCGGAAGGTCGGGCGCTCCCCTTCATTACCTGGCGCCGTGATGCTGAGCCGGATCACAAGCCCGAGCGTTGCGCCGTCGAGGTCGATGCCCTTCACCCGCTTAGCAATAGCGCGGACGTCATAGCCGCGATCGATCTTGCTCCCGATCATTGCGCTCAATCGCTACGCAGATAGCCGACGCAGACGCCCCGGGCGCTGATGACCGCGACCGGCATATGATCGTGCGGGTTCTGCGGTTCGCGAACCAGATCAACGATCTCACCGGGCTCGCACCGGCGCAACTTGTCGGGGGGGGCTGAACCATGCCACCACCGGGCAGCTGCCGGTGCTGCCGCTGCCCGATCCGCGTTCGCACCGGATCTCGGGCCACTATATCGACGAATTCGCCGAGCCCAAGGCATCCAAGCTGGAACCCATGCCCCACGATCGAGGCGAGGGTCAGCGTCGCGCCCGCGCACGCCCCGGAACTGCGGGACGCTGAAGCCAGCTATGGGGCGAAGCGAAGGCAGAGCGCTTGAACGGCCGAGCGAAGGACCGCGAGCCGTGCCTCGGAACCGCCAGCGAAATGCTTCGCAGCCTCCAGGAAGAGCCGCTCCTCCCCGATCGCTTCACCCTGGACGTTCATGGCGAGCGCGATTTCGAGTACGACGTTCGTTATCAGGTTGAACTCATTCGCTTTACTGTTCGCCTCGACTTGCCGCTCCAAAATCGCGAGACGGATTTCAAGCGCTGCGTTTCCGGACGTGGCCACCTTCTGATCCCCTCCACCTCGAGCACACATCATGCTCGCACCAGAGCCCCGGGCGAAGCACAATCGCTGGGCCGATACGCCAGCGCCGATCTTCTTCGAGCAGGGCGATCAACGCTGCACCTTCCAACCATTACGGCAGAAGCTTGCCCGCTACGTTCTGGTCCATCCGCTCTGCCTCTGCGTCGCCCTGTTTCAAGATTTTATCCGCGGCCTGACGATCGGCAGCAGCCCGGTCCCGACGAGCTTTGCCTGGACTGGCGCCAATGCGGTTCGCGCCCACGGCGAACTCGTCGGCCACTTCGCTCAGCCGCTCGGCGCGGACCTCCGCATCGTGTCGAACAGCATCGGCGGCCTGGATCTCATTGATTGCTGCCCGCTCACCGTCTTCAGGCTGGCAGGCGGCGAGCATCGCCGCAGTTGCGAGGGCTGGCCCCCGCCAGGTTAAGTGCCTCATCATCTCTCCATTTTCAGGGAGAGTGTGGGCAGAAGGTGTTTGCAATCTGTTAAAGCTGGCGCACCGCTCGCTTGCACACGCTTCACCATCTCGGCGACCTCGGAACGCCGCACGCACCGACGTCACTGGTCATCGACGTGCCTCGTCGAACAATGTTTCGCGGGCCGGTGAACTCCGCTCACCGAATCAGTAATATCGAAACGGCCTGTGCGATGATCGCCGCTATATGGCCGAACGTGTAGCCGGAGATCTCTCACCGCGGCCACGCCTCCGCGAGCAGCCGGCGCTTCGCCTCGCACGCGGCCAGGTCGAAACGACCATCCCGGATAGTCGCGTCGTCGTCGACCACTGTCGCGCTACCGTCCGCCTGCCGGCGCTGCGGCCTCGGCAGGCACGGCTCCAGCGCGGCCGGCGGCGGATCCGGCAGCTTCGGCAAGCTCGGCGTCGAGGGCGTCGGCTGCGCGCACCCGGTCAGCATCGCGGCACAGCCCGCCCCCAGCATCAGTCTGCGCATATTCCCTCACGGTGTTGGTGGATCGAACGATGATCGGCTCGCGCGCGGCGAGCCCAGCAGCATAGTTGGTCGCCGCCAGGGCGAGGTTGCTGGCGTACCGGCGCTCTGCCGCCAACCGTGCCTTCCGCGTCGTCGAGTGCAGACGTCCAAGCGGAGCGCTCAGCCCGCAGGGTGGCGGTGCGATCCGCCAGCGTCGCGGGCGCAGCGAGCAGCGCGGCACCGAGCGCCAGCATCTGCACCGCCCACCAGAAGCGGCGCAGCAGCGCGAGGGCGGCGGTCATGCCGCTTCTCGCACCTGGCGAGCGACCCAGCCGTACAGGAACACCTCCTGAGAACCGTTCGCCTCTGCGATGTCAGCATAACGGCCCGTCCGAAAGGCCCGCGCGAACCACAGCAAGACACGACCGCCCTCGTCCCGGCCCCGGCGCTGCTGGTAGCTGTCGAGGGAGAACAGCGACAGCGGCCCGAAGCCGCCGTCGACCGCAATGTCGGGATAGTGCTTCGCCTCGTTGTTGAGCAGGTTCAGCGAGCGCTGCACGAACTTGGCCGCTGCGCCGGCCCCATGTTCACGCCCGCGTCGAACATCTCGGCCGCGAGTGCTGGGTCGCGCGTCGCCACCTTGTCGAAGCCGGGGCTAGTCCAATACCTCTTGAGGTAGATCTCGACTGCCAGCGCGCGCGGCAGGGCGCGCATGTCGCCCTTGTAGCCGTAGGCGCGCGCCACCTGCTCGGTGCCCCCCCCCATCGCGTGGGGCCGCCTCGATCCGCCGGGTCGTTCACGTAATCGCCCTCGCGCGCGATCACCTCGTCGACCATCTGGGTCGCCGTCTTTGCCATGGTTGGTCCTTTCATGTGGGATAGCGGCCCGGGCGGCGTGCAGAGTTGCGGCAGCGCAGCATTCACTTTCTCGCAACCATTGAGGTCCAAGCCTCTGAAGGGCTGCGGATTTTCCCCGGCACCGTCGCCCCGGCTCACGGGCAGCAACACGAAGGGCCGGGGCGACATCTCGCCAGCGCTTGCTCGGAACCAAGACAGCGGCCGAAGGTTATCCGCACGTCCGGTTACGCATGGGACCCCATACCCCGCCTGCCTCTCTCCCCCGGTGCAGGCGGGGTTTTTCTTGAACATCACCGCTGATCGAGCGTCGTGCAGCCACGCGGCGCCGCTCCGTTGACGCACGAAGCGCATCATCGCGCCACAGTTCGGCAGGATTGATCCAGCCGAGCGCGATAAGTCCTACGCGCGCTCGCGCCCCGGCTGTCGGACAGCAACATGACAGCCGGGGTGACTTCTTCGGTTTTAGTACGCGGGCAACCCAGCCCGTATACGGCCAGCAGCCGTCCTCTCGATAGAACGGCTTGCCGCTCGCTCCGATCAGCTGTGGCATACCCGCCATAAGGCGCGGATCGGTGCAAGTCGCAGGAGGTTCAGGGTGCGGCGCGCAGCGTAAGCGCGTCGAAGCGTACAGGTGCCTTATGTCGTTAACATTCTTCCTAGTGGCAGCGATCGCTGCCACCTTAGCCGCGCTCCTTTGGCAGAAGCGGCAACGGGACCGTAAACTCCAGAGGCGGGAGGCTCGACGTCTCCGGCACGAGGCTCAGGCTCGAGAGTGGGAAAAGATGCTGAGCCGGCAGCGCAGCTGCCGGCGCCACTCGGACCGTCAGAGCAATTCGGCTGCGCGATCACAGCCTCGGAAACTTGGTAAACGTCGAGCGGATTGGGGGAAAAGTACGGGATCCTTTCACTAAAGTATTCATCTTAGCGTAATAATGCCCTGTCAGAATAACTTTTGTCCGGCTTTCTTTATGAAACCGGCCCTCCTCTCCTAGAACCTGCTCCGCCTGCCCCTGCAGGTGGGGCATTTTCTCATCCGTGCCTGTGCGGCTCGTCGGTCAGCCGCTCGATCTCGGCCGCGTCATCGCCCTCTGCCGACGTGATCGGCGGTTCTGCTGGAGCCGGAGCTCCGAGCGCCTTGATCATCGCCTGCTACTTGCGCGGGTTGAAGAAACCGTCGATCGCGCCGCGCAGGCGCTCTGAGAATTGCTCGGCGATGAACTCAAGCGGGCCCAGCCCGATGAAGCCCGCAGCTGCTCCGACGCCGAGCGCGTGGAATGGCGTCAGTTGCATGTAGGCCGAGATCGCGACCATCGCCATGCCGAACAATGCGGTCAGCGCGATGCTGGTGCGGCTGGTGACGCGCTCTTCGCCCTCGCGGCGGACGGACTGCGCAATGCATCGCCCCAGCACCACGCCGGAAACCCCGAACAGCGCGGGCATGATCGCCACGTTCAAGCCGAGCAGAGCTACGGCTGCAGGCTCTACGGCAGCCGCGACCATGTTCTGCCCAGCCAGTGACGGACATTGCCCACCCGCGCCGGGCTGTTGTGACCGATGTTGGCCGCGTCGCCTTCCTCGGCGAGCTTGTCGAGGATCTTCTCACGGGCGGCAGCGAGCTCCGGACCATCGACGACCAGACCGTCGATGAAATCGGCGGGAAGCTTGTGCTTGGTGGCGAGCGCGCGGATGCCGGCGACGCGCTGGCGCTCCGCAACCACAGCGGCGTCGGCACGCGCCTGCGCGTCGGCTGCGGTGATGATGTCGGCGGGCGGCTAATTTTCGCCGCCCGGCTGGGTACCCTGAGGCATGGTGGTTTCCTTCTGCGGGGGCGGAGCGGCGGGAGCCGTCCGGGTGCTCGCCAGCGCCAGGGTGGTGACGAGAGGGCTGTCCGGGATCTTGCGAAACCCGAATGCTTTGACGTTGATCGCGGCCGACGCGGTAGCGGCCTCACTGATCGGCGTGATGAAGTTCTGCTCGAGCGCCTGCTCGGCCGTGAACCAGGTCTCGGCATCCAGCAGAAGGATGAGATTCTCCGCGGACATGCCGGTGCGGCCGGCGTAGATGCCGACCAGCTGGTCACGCAGCCGATCGAGCTTGTCGGCAGCGCGGCGCAGTTCGGCCGCATCGTCGCAGGCACAATCCCACGGATTGTGGATCATCATCAGGGCATAGTCGGCCATGATGATTTCCTCGCCAGCCATGGCGATGATCGAAGCCATTGACGCAGCAAGTCCGTCGATGTGGCAGGTGACCTTGCGCCCCTTCTTCTTCTCACGGATGACGGCGTTGAAGATCGCCAGGCCTTCCATGACGTAGCCGCCCGGGCTGTTGATGCGCAGGCTAAGGTCGTCGTCGCCGTCCGAGATGAGCGGGACGAGCGTGTTAGCGTCGAGACCGTCCCAGCTGTCGCCGACGATCCCGTAGATCAGGATTTCAGTCATTCAGGCCCCCTGGGGTTGCGGGCTGGGCGGAGAGTTCTTGCTCCGCAGGGTTGCCGACAGCGGTCACGTGCCGCGGGTCGCAGTCGAAAATGAGCCCGAGCTTGTCGATCTTCTCGGCATCGGCCTTCCACTCGGCGAGGAAGGTGTCGGGATCCTCACCTCAGCGGCGTGCCGCGGCGGAGATCGTGTCCTGTGCAGAGCGGATGGCGTTTCGGGTCGCCTTCACCTCTTCGGCAGGGTTGATCATCTCGCGACCTGGAGGCGTCCACCGCACGGTGACACCCTCGACATCCTCACCGATCATCGCAAAGGCGTCGATCAGCCAGACCGCCACGGCGCCGCAGAACTGCGGAATAAACATCGTCCACTGCCAGGCGGCGAGCGACCGTTGGTATTCCAGCCACCCCATGCGCCCGGACGAGAAGTTCACGTTGGACAGGTCGCCGGTCAGTGCCTCGTAGGGTACACCCAGTCCGGCGCTGACCGCGCGCAGCGACACCTTGGTACAGTCGGCGTACCCGTCGACGCCCGGCGGGCTGGAGAAGGTCAATTCCTCACGGCGGCGGGCATACTGGAAGGTGCCGGGTTCGATGTAGTCGAGCGGCTCGCGATCGTCCGGCCCTCCCTCCTCCTGCGCGATGCCGGGGATCACCCCGTCCGGATCCTCGCCCGTCACGACGCCCACGAAGGCACTGGCGAGCTTCTGGCGCGTCAGCTGCGCATCCTCGAAGTCGCCGAAGTCCTTCATCCGCAGGATGACGGGTGCGAACCAAGTAGCGCCGTGCTCCATCTCCGGGCGATCGGCGCGGAAGATGTGCGCGACGTCCGCGGCCTTCACGAAGGTCGAGCCCAGCGCGTCGGTGCGACCGCCCCCCAGGATGGCCGTTGTAGAGCCAGTACCCCTCGCGCCCACCCAGCGGATTGAACTGCACGCCGTTAATCAGGTATCCGCCTGTACGCCCGGCGCGGTCGACAGCGGCCCATGCTTGGACGGGTCGATGTAATCCGGCTCGATCACCTGCAACTGGAACGGCAGCGGCAGCCGATCGGAGGCGCGGCGCCAGCGCCGGCGCATCACGACCGCGCCGCTCTCTACGATGGTTCCCGCCACCGGTCGACACCCAGCGAGAAGGCGCTGGCGCGGGCATAGACCGCGTTATCCAGCGCCTCGTTCTGATTTCGGACCTTGTGCCATTCCCGACGGAAACCGCCGCTGCGCAGCCGGATGATGCGGAGTTCCTCCGCCACCAGCTGCTTGACCCATTCATCGGTGGTGCCCTCCGGCGGGTAGACGTACCCGTCGGGGTAATCCTCGCCGTCGACCGGTTTGTCCTTCTCCAGGTCGCCGAACAGTTCGAGCTTCAGCATCGAGGTGCCGATGTTCCACAGCCGCACGCCGCGCTTGAGCTTGCGGCCGTTCAGCGTGACGTCCTGCCAGCTCGGTGAGCCGATCGGCTGGTTGGCGCTGATCTGATGGCGGCCCTTCACCGCCATCGCGAAACCGGGGTGGCGCCGGGCCCAGGCGTACACCTCCATGGTGTTCTCGCCGTCGCCAGAATCGATCGCGACCGCGCAAGCCGCATCGAGCGACCGTGCTCGGTCTCCCAGGTGCGGGCAACCTCCACGTCGAGCTTCTTCCAAGTCTTCTTGTCCGAGATCGGCCCAAAGACCTCGATCCGCTCCACAAACTCGCGCCGGCCGTTCGGTCCGAAAGCCCAAATGTCGAGATCGATGCGCCCGCCACCGCCGCGCTGCACGTCGGCAGCGCCGACCAACAGCCCAGCCTTCGCCGATGGCGTTCCCAGCCGCATCGCCTTCTCCCGGCGATCGTAGAGGCGCTGCCACTCCGGAGCCTCGCCGCGCTCGGCCCATGCCTCGCCGAGCACCTGGTTGACGAAGGTGCGCAGCAGGTTCGGATCCTTGCGGACCTCCATGAACTCGCGCGCGATCTCCAGCCAGGCGGCGCCGGGGTGCTGGCTGTAGGCCGCCCAGATGTGGAACGAGCGGTGCCGCGGGAACGCCGCGGGGTTGTGCGCCCGCCACTCACCGGCTTCGTCCATCGCCGCCTTGTCGGCTTCGTCGATGTCGCAGCCGTTGACGCACCGGTACCAGGCGCGGGTCGGATTCTCCTTTGGCTCCCACCGGATGCCAGCGCCCGTGCCGTCGCCGAACACCAGCTGCTGCATCTCGCCGCAGTGCGGGCATGGGACGTAACGAAACTCCTGGCTGCCCAACTCAAACAGATCGTCGATCCGGCTGAAGCCCTTCACCTTCGGCGTCGAGCCAGCCGCGCTGAACCGGCGGGGCGATGTCAGGTTGCGCTTGTACGCCAGCCGGGCCGGGTCGCCCTCTTCCTTCGACGCCCACGGATAGCCGTCGCATTCCTCAAGGAAGACGTCATCGGAGGTGACGCGCCTGAACTCCTTGGGGCTGTTCGCGCCTTTGATCTGGATCCAGCCGCCCTTGTAGCGCTTGGCCCGAATCTGGTTGTCGGCATGCCGCGGCTTGAAGGTCGCAACCGAACGGACGACCGGCCATTGCAGCACCGGGTCCAGATCGTCGCGACTGAACTTCTCCGCGTCGTCGATGGTCGGCTGGTAGATCAGCGTGCGAGCGGGGTCGAACTTGATGCGCCAGGCGACGAAGCACTGCAGGATCGTCGAGTAGCCAATGCGGCTGCTCTTGCGCACCGACAGCTGCGACGTTTCCGGATCGGTGAACGCGTCGGCGATGTCCGCCTGGAAGGGGAACGGCCGGATGCGAGCACCATCGTCGGAACGCGCATGCTCGACCATGAACTTGGACAGCGGGGGCCGTTCGCGCGGCTTGCATGCAGCCAGCCACGCGCGGGCGAGCGCTACACCATGCGCGCCCGGTGCCTGGTAAGGCTCAATCGCCCCCTTCTTCTTCGGGCTCGCTGTCATCGAAGCCCCCGCCCCGCGCCTCCTCAATCCGCGCCATGCTCAAGTCGGTGAGGACGTTGTTGATCTCGGCATCGACCCGGGCGCGCAGCTTCGTGTCACCCTTGGCAACGCGGGCGCCAACCTGTTGGAGCTGGGCGACGATCATCACGATCACGCCAGCGCCGGCAGCGATCATGTCCGGCAGCGATGCGAGTTCGCGGCGGCGCTCGGCATTGTCCATCGCCTTGGCGTCGGCCTGCTCTTTGGCCAGGCGCGCCTGCTCCCGTTCCTTGTCGAGCGCTTCCGGATTGTTGTTGCCCCCTGAAGACCTGACGGGGCCTCGCGGGTTTGCGCGATGTACTCGCGGGGTGAACGATAGCCCAGAGCGCGATGCGGGTGCACCTCGTTGTAGTGGGCGAGCCAGCCTGGCAGCTGCGCCATGACGGTCTGCGCATCAGGCCTGGGGTTCACGCGAACGTAGTCGCGCTTGAGGGTGCGGACGAACGCCTCTGCCATGCCGTTGGATTGTGGGCTGCTGACAGGCGTCGTTCGCGGGACCAGCCCGATGTCACGGGCGAAGGTGCGGGTGTCGCGAGCAGTGTAGCGCTGCCGTTATCCGTCAGCCACTCGATCGGCTCGGGCACACGGTTCACGCGGCCGTAGCGATGCTCGACGGTGGCAACCATCAGGTCCTGAACGCCCTCGGCGGTGATGCCGCCCGTCGTGGCTACTTGCCCCATCGCCTCCCGGTCGCAACAGTCCAGCGCGGAGGCGACGCGCACCTTCTCGCCGTTGTCGCACGCGATCTCCAGCCCGTCGGGAACACCAGCGGGTGTTGCGCTGGTCGACGGCGCCCCGCCCGTGGTGGCGCCGTTCCTCGCGATGTTCGCCGTCCCGCCGGAGCAGCAGCCCGTGCACCTTCATGACGCGGTAGACGCGCTTGGCATTGGGCGCTGCGCGTCCATTCTTCTTCGCCTTGCGGCGCAGCAAGGCATGCACGCGACGATAGCCGTAGGTGGGCAGGCCGGCGATGAGCATGCGGATGTCGGCGACCAGCTCGGCGTCCGGCAGCGGCGGTCGTCCACGCGGTCGTGGAGGCGGCCTGTTGCGCATCGCGGATAGATGCTGGCGGCTGATGTCGAGCGCGTCGGCAACGGCGGTCACAGACCAACCCCCGGCAACGAGGTCGAGCGGCAGCAACAGTTTTTTTTGGCCTGCGGCCCGGAACACGACCTCGCGGAGCAGTTCGTTCTCCATGGCCTTCTTGCCGAGCAACCGTTGCAGCTCGCGCACCTGCGCCTCCAGGGCGCGATACTCGGACGCCGGCACCACTTCTTCGCCAGCTGCCGCGGCGGTCAACGCGCCCTGGCTCATCAGCCTGCGCCAGGTGAACACCTGGCTGCCGCTGATGCCGTGCTGACGGGCAACGAGCGACACGCTCATCCCCGGCAAATACGTCTCCTCGACGATCCGGACCTTCTCCTCCGGTGTCCATCGCCTCCGGCGCTGAACACCTGAGAGAACCTCCCCGTCATTGTAACGCCTGGTCGGGCCGTCAGTCATATGCCTCACTCTTATCTAAGAGCGAGGTCCTGCCAGGTCATTTAGGGGGCCATCTCACGGATCAGCTGCTGCGCCGTCGTATTTGATGGCGGCCCAGGCCTCGATGTTCTCCAGCAGCGAACCGTCATCCGCCGGCATCTTGCCCTGGTACCGAAGCTCCCCGATCCAGCGGCTGGAGACCTGAAACACGGCCGCGAGCTGCGGCCGGCTGGGTTCTTCGAGGTCGATTTCCATCTACTTCCCTGCTCCAGAGCCGAAAAGCCGCGGGAAACAGCCGTTTTTGAGGTCTAGAAGGAAGAACTAAGGCGACTTTCGTGCCTAGAAATTTTCCGGGCCTTTGCCCCCCGTATTACCCTGCGGCGCTGGAAGGACTCAAAGGGGGGCATGGTGGCTGCATTGATGCGACTAAGCAGCAGCTAAAAGCAAAGCAACGCTCTAGTCGAATCGGCTAATACCAAGCACACTCTCTCCTGAGCCCAGTGGCTTAGGAGAGAGAAATGGCACGCGCAATTTACTACGTTCTCAAATCAGGTACCGGCTGGAAGGTAAGGCACAGCGAGACGGATTATGAATATCCCACGCAAGCGGCCGCAATGAAGGCTGCTGTAGATGCGGCCAATAGCAGCGGAAAAAAAGGCCACGATGCACAGGTGCTTGTCCAAGGCCATGACGGCAAATGGCAGACAGAGTGGACCTATGGGCATGATCCCTACCCGCCAAAGGGATAGCACCTCGATTTCGTAGCAAGGCTGTAGCACAGATGGTCGGCGCTTGTCGGCCGTCTGTCCCGCCTTATGCTCTTCGCAACCACGTGCGCATCGGCAGAGTGGCGCTCGAAGTCGGCAAATAGTGTATCCGAGCGTCCCGTCGTGCGAGGTCGCTCTATAACAACAGCGCTGTGTGTCCAGCTAAACGGTAAGCTGCCTGAAGCGGTCAGAGGTAGAGCCTACGCTGATCGCCGCGCATACCTCCAGAAACGACAAAGCCCGCCAGATGGCAGGCCGTGCGCCACAGACCCAGCTGTCGCAGGGATTATTTGGCACCTTTCGTGGCCGCTTGCAAGGCTTAGTAGTATCCGAGGCAAGCAGAGCCGCTGTCGGTTAAAGACCGGCTCAGGCGCACTCAAGCAGAGGCAGTTCATCCAAATGCCTTAGCCGCTCCAGTTCGGCTGCTGGCATGGGCTTCCCGTACAACCACCCCTGCCCCTCATCACAGCCTTTCGCGTCTAGCCAGTGCGCTTGCACGGCGGCCTCGATGCCTTCTGCGATGACAGGCAGCTGAAAGGCGCGGCCGAGCGCAAGGATGCTATCGACTACCGCCGACTTATCCGCGGTAGCTGCGATCTCGGCAACGAAGCCCTTATCCACCTTAAGCCGCGTAATCGGAAACTCTTTCAGAACGTTCATCGAGGCATAGCCGGTGCCGAAATCGTCGAGCGCGATGCCGACGCCTAGTTTACGGAGCCCCTTCAGGGTCTCGGCAACACCTCGGATATTCCGTACTGCGAGATTTTCGGTCAGCTCAAGCTCGATCAGCTCAGGCCGCACACCATGTCGTGCGATCAACGCGGCGACCTGCTCGGGCAATGACGATGAGCGAAATTGTGAGCCGAACAGGTTGATCCCGACGCGCAGCGGCCGACCACAAGCCGCCCAACGAGCGGCCTGAGCGAAAGCAGTATCGAGCGCCCATTGGCCCACGCTTGTCGCCAGCGGCATCATGTCGAGCACGGGAAGGAAATGGCCCGGCGTCAGCAAACCAAGTTTGGGATGGTGCCAGCGTAGCAGGGCCTCGACGCCGACGATGCTCTCGTCAGACAGGCGAACCTGGGGCTGGTAGAACAGCTCGAACTCGCCCCGGTCAAAGGCGCGGCGTAACTCGTGCTGCAGCTGCTGGCGATTTTCGACCTCCCGTCGCAGGTGGGGCTCGTAAAAAGCGATCGCACCGCCACCTTTCTCCTTAGCCCGGTATAGGGCCAGATCTGCATGGCAGACGAGCTTCTCGATCGTGTCGCCATGGTACGGCGAAAGCGCAACGCCGATGCAGGTATCCAGCCTGAGCTCCTGGCCATCGACCTGGTAGCCGCTGTCGAAGCCCGACCCTAAGCGATCGGCGACAGCCCAAGCAGCTCTCGGATCCGTCACGCCGGGCGCGAGTACGACAAATTCATCGCCTCCCAATCGCGCAAGCAACTGATCAGGCTCCAGAAGGCCCGTTAGCCGCTCGCCGATGGCGCGTAGAAGCGAGTCGCCGGTCGCATGACCGAATACGTCGTTCACGTCTTTGAAGCCATCCAGATCGAACAGGAGAACCGCGAGTGGCGTGTCAGCCGCCAGGTGATCGCGAGCATGCTGATGGAGCTGCATTCGGTTCGCCAAGCCCGTCAGTTCGTCGTAGTAAGCTTGGCGAGCAAGCTGGCGCTTCTGCCGGCGTACTTCGATGCGATCGACGACGATCTGACCGAGTCCCTGCAGCAATTCGCAGTCATACGCGCTGAAGCTTCTCGGCTCGGTATCGATGATGCACAGCGTCCCGAGGACCTGTCCCGAAGCAACCTTAAGCGGAGCACCGGCGTAAAAACGAACATGTGGCGCGCCGAGCACCAGCGGGTTGTTCCTGAATCGAACATCGCGCCAGGTGTCCTCGATGACCAGCGGCGTGCTCCGGTCCAAGGCGTGAGCGCAGAAAGCGATCCTGGGATCCAAGGTGCAGACGTCCAGACCAGCACGCGCCTTGAAGTGGAGCACGTCGCTCTTGACGATCGAGATCATGGCGGCAGAGGCTCCGAAGAGCTTCTTCGCAAGGTCAACGATGTGATCGAAGTCTGCTTCGGGGATGGAGTTCCCGATGTCGTAATCGTCAATCGCCGCCGATCGTTCTGCATCACGATCGGCGGTCAGCAGTGCTGCGACCGGGTTCATGTCCAAAGCTATCCCTGGTCCGGCGCGTTGATCCGAACCGGTGAAGAGGGCGCTGCTATCTTCCCGAGGGTTAACAAGCCATGAAAGTCGATTGAAGTCAGTCCGTTACGGCATCGTAACGTAACGCACCCGCTGTAGGTCAGGTGAGACGCTCAATTTCCTCAAGCACAAAGCGAGAATCGAAGGGCTTGGCCAGAAACATGGTTCGGCTCGGCAACTCTTCTGGCGAGAGCCTCACAGCGCCCGAAGCGATTACCAGCAAAGTGGGCGAATACCGGTCACGAACGCAGTGGGCGAGCTTGATGCCATCCATAGAGCCCGGCATCTGGACGTCCGTTATCACGATCTGGATGGATGGGTTTGCCTCGAGAGTAGCAATGGCAGCATCGGCATCCTCAGCCTCGAACACGAGGAAACCCTCGTCCTCGAAGAAGTCCGCCAGGTTGATCCGAATCAGCGGTTCATCATCAACGACCAGAATCGCGCGTTTGGATCGACCTGTTTTCTGCACCACACCTACTCGTAAGCAAGTTGCGCCGCCCCCACGGGAGCATCGATCCGAAACACCAGTCCAGCAAGATCATAGCTGACCGAAGTCTCGCCGCGAAGGTATGAACCAAGAGAACGTTTGATCATGACCGACCCGAAACCGCGCCGAGTTGGGACGCTTACAGTGGGGCCGCCTGTCTCCCGCCAGGTGAGACGGAAACGAGGCTGATCCAGGTTGGCTCCCTGTTCAAGCGACCAATTCAGCTCAACATGGCCGGTATCGTTCGACAGAGCGCCGTATTTTGTGGCGCTCGTCATCAACTCGTGAAGGGCAAGCGTCAAACCCAGCGCCACCTGCGGGTTGAAGCGAACAGACGGCCCTTCAATCCGCACACGATCTGCGAGGCCCGCATGATTGGTGAGAGCAGTGCGCGCGAGCGCGTGGAGATCGGCCGAGCGCCATTCGGCCGCGGTCAGCATGTCGGTTGCTTGAGCAAGAGCCGCCAGCCTGAAGCTCAGGGCACCACTTGCCGCCTTCAAGTCGGTTGATTGGCGCAGCGTCTGAGCGGCGACCGCTTGCACCACAGCGAGCTGGTTCTTCAGTCTGTGCCCTAGTTCCTGCTTCACAAGCTGCAGCTGCTGCTCGCGCTCACCCAGGCGCTTGTTGGCTGTCTCCAAGCCAGCATTCGCTTTAGCCAACTCGGCCGCGAGCCGCGCCGATCGTTGAAAGACTGCGCGCAGTTCGGCAGCGACCGAAGCAACGCCGGTCATAACGGGCGCGTAGAGCAATGTCGCGCCAAACTGAGCTGGAGTGAGGCCCCAGCGAAAGGTGGGCTGAAACAAGGTGAGTCCCGCCAGCAACGCCGAGAACCAGGTCGCGTAGATGCCCGTCTGCCTGCCCATAAGCAGAGCGATGAGCAGCACCACAGGGATAAACAGTAGATACGGAAGCAAGTTGGTGATCAACAGGACGCGCAGCATCGCAGTGCCCGCCAACAGCAGAGTGGCGACCACGTATCTTGCCGGAGCGGAAAGGGAATGAAGAAGCGACCACGTGAAAAAGCGGTCGAAAGTCGAAGAGGCCTGTACTCTGTCCATTCGCGCCACGTGGAAGACGCAAGCCCCCTGCGGCGCGTTGGCGGTGCGCATAGCTGCAACGGAAGTGGAAGGCGATCCTGTTCCGGCTGCGTTCTCTCCACCGGACGGAAATTTCCCGCCCAATCACACATTTGATGCGATCTCGGGAGCCAGCCCCATGGAGGCGCATTGGTCCGCTCCAGGATGAACTCGTGCCATGTGTCATGTGTTGATTATCGAGGATGAGCCATTCGTCGCGATGACCATCCAGGCGATGCTCGAAGAAGAAGGCGCCACGACTGTCGACTTCGCGGTGACCGAAGCTGAAGCGATCTCGGCAGCGCTGGCGAATCCACCGAAGCTCATCACCTCGGACGTCCGGCTGATCGAAGGAACCGGCCCCTTGGCTTTGGAGCAGATCCACCAGCACCTGGGAGAGATCCCGGTAATCTTCATCACGGGCTCACCCGACGAGTGCCAACCGTGCAACCCCGGGTGTCGTTCTAAGCAAGCCTCTGCGGCACCCGGCGTTGAGGGACGCTTTCCACCAAGTCGTCTAACATGCTGCCGCGTTGCACTTCCCAGTGCTGCCGGGTGCGGGTTCAGTTTACCCACGCAACATCTTGGCTTCCTCGCAGTTCAGAGCGCGCCGCCGAATTGTTGCGTCGTAGCAGGAAAGTCACTCGTGCGCAGTAGCCCATTATGTTCGCGAAGCTGATCTGCGTCCTGATCCTCGCGACGGCGGCAATGACAGCCTGGGCGATCGCGCGGTCATTTCATGCGCAACCCACAACAACGCCCCTCGCCAGCCAATCCCTTCCCGAACAGGCGGCACATGGAAGCCAGACGAGATGACGAAACCCAGCCAGAGCTCGCCGCGGTGGGAGCGGGATCAGCTCCCTAAACAAAGAAGGGGCGCTCGAGTCAGCTCGAACGCCCCTTCCAACATGCGCTTGGGAGCAGTTCAACCTGCCCCAAAAGCTCTGTCGGTGCTAGATGCCATTCGACAGGTTCGTGTCCGGATCGTTGGTCCGCATATCGTCGGCCTGGTTCTGACCGGTCGCGCGAACCGCATCAGCGCTGTTCTCGAGGCTGTCCTCGCCCGCTTCCGTGGTCGCGTTGTCAGCGGCGTCCTCAAGGTTGTCGGCGTATGCCTCTGCATTCGCTTCGATATTGTCAGCGGCCTGCTCGCGCGGGCCGGAGTTACAGGCTGCGAGAGATGCCAGGACAGCTGCCGCGGTGGCGAGAGCGAAAATCTTCTTCATCGTGTTCATCCCCTTGGATAGGAAACCGAGTTCACTGTAGGCGAGGGCGTTGGAGCAGAGTTCGTCAACAGTAGCAAGGTTGAGACGCTGAGGCCTCCGAGCCCTGCGCGGCCTTGTAAGCGCCGGAACACCTGCTCAATCAGCATGAGGTTTACCTTACCGCCGCATCTGCAGCAGCCTGGATGTCAGCCTCACTGTGCACGCGGTACGCCCGCCCGACGCACGGCCAAGCATTGATCGCGTCCAGCAAAAAGCGCTTGGCCTTGCGGTTGTGCACGCCATAGCGCTTGGCTGCGACCGTGTAGCCGCGAGAAGCGCGGCATGAGAGTGCGGTGTGCTTTCAACATCCGGCATATCCGTGCCGAAGCACACAAACCGACTCCCCTTAAGCAGCGTGTGCGGGCAGAACACGTGAAATCCAGGCAAGGACATCTCTCTGACGTTTCGCGACTTGGCTGGCTGGGGGTTGACCGGATCCGTCGCGTTCGGGTTGGTCGCAGAGTGGTTCGTCAAGGTCGCGGAAGACAAAGGTTGGTACGCGAACGCTGGCAGGAACTGGGGATGTCGCAATGACTCTTGGTCTTGCGGCCGTGACCTCTGCCTGGTTACAGACCATCGCAGCACTGGTCGTGGGATTTGCCGTGGGCCTAAGGGTGGACACATCTATCGCCCGTAGGGAGCGGCGGCTTGATAATGAGCCTACCGTACCAGCCATCACCGTTGAGGCAGCGCGAGAACCGGAGCAGGGCGTCACGACCCAGCCAGATTGGCCCCTCGTCGATGTCATCGAAGCCTTGCTCAACGCAGCCCGCCCGTCTAGAGTAAGTCATTCTGACCTCCTCGTGAAAGCCTTTCGCGACGTTTCCGATCGGATGTCGCTTCACCATTTGACCCTTTGGGGTAGGCTTGGAAACAGAGCAATACAGAAGATCAACAGCATGCACGTGACCTGTGGGGAGCTTAAATTTCTGGCCAGTCAGTTAGTTCTTCACAGTCACGCTGGCGATTCGCTTTACGGTCAGGTCTTCGTTGATCTTCGTCTTAACAGGAAGCAAGCCGAGCCCTACTTCTCCGAAGCCACCGCGCTCTCCTCCTAGGCGGCGTGGACAAATTTGCTGAGCACGAGACTACCGCGGATGTCGGGCAAGCTCGACGGCGGCTTCGATGAGGTCCACGGCAACCTCGTTGCCGAACGTGTTGATGGCGATGTGCCCATCATCTCGGATGCTGACATCGAAGAGTACGTCCCCTTGGTCTGAGAGCACCTCCAGGCGTATGCCGTCGAAGTTCACGTCCGTCGCCCACTGATACTCTGTGGTGCGATCTTCGAGGTTCAGCGTGCCCATAGCGGGAGCTTACTGTCTGCCAGTCCAATTTGCCATCGATCCGCGCTATAGCTGCCGACAATAGTCGAGGCGATTGACGTAGCGAGAGGGGATTGATTCAAGGCTGCCTTTTGGAGGCAGGCTTGAGCCGGGGCGATCTCACCGAGGCGGAATGGCGCATCCTGAAGGATTTCCTGCCGATCGAGCGCAAAAACCGGGGCCGGGGCAGACCTCCCGAACAGAACCGCTCGATCATCAACGGCATACTCTGGCGGCTGCGGTGCGCCGTGGCGCGACGTGCAGCCCAAATACGGAAGCTGGAACACCATCTATCGCCGGTTCCGCCGATGGAGCGGGGCTGGCGTCTGAGAGATCCTGGCGCTGACGCTGGCCGAGATCATGGCAGACACCGGCCACTACAGCATCGATAGCACCACCGTCCGTGCCCACGTCTCGGCAGCGGGCGGAAAAGGGGGGCTCATCGACGCGCTCTTGGCCGCTCGCGGGGCGGGTTCACCAGTAAGCTTCACTGCCTGGCTGACGCCCTCGGGCGGCCGATCGCCTTCCACCTCACGGGCGGCGAGGCGGCAGATTGCAAGGCGTATCACGCACTGATCGTCCTGCCAGAGCGCACGCCCGATGCCTTGCTTGCCGACAAGGCCTACGATGCCGACGCGATCCGTGCCGACCTCGCGAAACGGAACATCAAACCCGTCGTACCCGGCCGCTCAAACCGCCGCGTGAAGATTGAGCATGACCGGACGCTCTACAAGCAGCGCAACCGCATCGAACGCATGTTCGGCCACCTCAAGATCAACCGCGCCGTCGCCACCCGCTACGACCAACTGGCCAGCAGCTTCCTCGGCATGGTCCATCTCGCTACCGCCAAATACTGGCTCAAATTTGTCCACGCTGCCTAAGGAAGTGATTAGCAGTGTCCCTACAACACTCGCCAGAGCCAGAGGAGACTATGCGCAGATCACTTCAAGCAATCAGGAGGCTATATGCAATTTTTTAAGACGATCAACGGCAATTCCTACCCCGTCAGCGCGATCACCCAGATACGACACCGAGCGGTGACTTTCACTCCAGGTGATCGGCCGGGGCGCGTAGCGATGGTGGACATCGGACAAACGAAGTCGACGTGCACGACCATGGGGTCTGACGTGACCTCCGTTTCTTCATCCATCTGGAACTAGAGACCGGCCCCTCGAAGGGACGGACAGAATGAAGCGAAGCAGTTTTCGAAAGAGCAGATCATCGGCATCCTGAAGGAGGCCGAGGCGGGTACGTGGTGACGGAGCTGTGCCGCAAGCACGGGATGTCGAGCGCGACCTACTGCGCATGGAAGGCTAAGTTCGGCGGCCTGGAGGTGTCCGACGCAAAGCGCCTGCGGTCGCTCGAGGAGGAGAACGTCCGGCTCAAGCGGCAGCTGGCGGACACGATGCTCGACAACGCGGGTCTGAAGGATCTGCTGTCAAAAAAATGGTAACGCCCGCCGCGAAGCGGCAAGCGGTCACGCATCTCCAGGCGACGTTGGGGATGAGGGAGCGGCGGGCGTGCATGGTCGTCGGGGCGGACCGCACGAGCATGCGGTATCGCTCGTGTCGGGGAGATGATGGCGACCTACGGTCGCGTTTGCGTAGGCTGGCGCAGCAGCGCAGGCGGTTCGGCTATCGGCGTCTGCACATCCTGCAGCGCCGGGACGGCATCACGATCAACCACAAGAAGACCCAGCGGCTCTATCGTGAGGAAGGACTGACGGTCAGGCGCCGGAAAGGACGAAGGCGCGCGGTTGGCGCGCGAGCGCCCGCGCCGGTGCTGGCGCTCCCCAACCAGCGCTGGAGCCTGGACTTCGTGCACGACCAGCTCGTCACCGGCCGGCGGCTCCGCGTGCTCAACATCGTCGACGATGTGACGCGCGAACGCATCCGGGCGGTGGTGGACACGTCGATCTCGGGCCGGCGGGTCGTGCGCGAGTTGACCGATCTGATCGCCGAGCGTGGCAGGCCGAAGATGATCGTTAGCGACAACGGACCGAACTGACGTCGAACGCGGTGCTCGCCTGGTCGGGAGATGTCGGCGTCCAATGGCATTACATCGCGCCGGGCAAGCCGACGCAGAACGGGTTCGTCGAGAGCTTCAACGGTCGCATGCGCGACGAGCTGCTCAACGAGACGCTGTTCTTCACCATCGGCCAGGCCCGCTCGATCCTGGCTTGCTGGGTCGACGACTGCAACACCGAGCGGCCGCATTCCTCGCTCGGCTACGCTACCCCGGCCGCATTCGCTGCCGGGTTCGAACAGCAACGGGCGGGGTAACCCCGCCCGTTGCTTCACCTGCGCTCATGCGCGACAACACCGGTCGGTCTCTGGTTGCCGCTGGATGAAAGACCGGGGTCACGTCAGCTGCAGTCCAACTACGAGGGTATCGGTCGCCCGATGAACGAGGGGCCGCTTACGCGGGCTCGACGCCCGAAAGCGGTCAGGCCGCAATCCCCCCGTTTGCCCGAAAACCGGACGGGCCACATCCGAAAACAGACAGGATTCCGAGTTGATACGCTGATCGCCGGGGTTAGCAACCAGTCGGTGATTGGGCTGGTTATTTCGTTTTCGAACGTCGGCCTGTTTGTCTCGAATTCGGTATGCGTACATCAGAAACAGAACTGGTCGGCGGGGACACGTCGCGAACGACTGGCTCGGCCCGTGCCGGCCGTGCTGCCGATAACAGGCGTTTTGCTGCGTCCCTCTCTTCAACCCGCATTGCCCGAGTAGCCATCCATTCAGGACCATGCCAACTCACCGGCAGCGACCGCATTACCGCACCCGGCAAGATTGCCCAGAGCAGGATGCCTATGACCAACCCGGCACCGGCGGCCCACCGAACCTCGATCGCCTGATCCCTGGCCACGCGCACCTGCGCGATCCCAAGCCGCAGCTGTTGCATCAGCGCCGTGGACGTTGCTCCGGCAGACCGTAGCATTTCGGCGTCGGCCGCCCGCGCCTGGTCGCTCGCTTTGACGATCTCCTGGGTCAGGCTCTGCGGCGTAAGGCGCATGGCAGGGCTGGTAGCGATCGTTGCGAGTGCTTTGTTGGCTGCGGCCAGTCGATCGTCCAGCGCCTTCAGCGTGTCGCGGTAATCCGGCTGATCGCGATGCTCGGCGGCCAGCCCCTGGATGGCGCGCAACGCGAGGCTGACCTCGCGACGCAGATCGTCAAAGGCGCGGGCCGGGTCATCGAGGCTGTTGGTTCGCTCCATGCCTCGGACGTTAACGCCCGAGGCCACGGCTGCGCGAGACGCCGAGCCAGTTCTGGAGCTCATGGGATATCGACGCGCCCTCCAGTCGCTTCAGACCAAGCTCACGGGTGCGGTTGCGGAGCAGCGACTCGACCTGCGGGTCGTGCTCGAGCCCCTTGGCCATCGCACGCATCTGCTGTCGAACGCGGGTGGCGGCATCAAAGCCCTCGCCACGCTCCAGCGAAGCACGGCGACGATCGAGCGCCTGCCAGTCATCGACGAAACGGTCGGCCCTTCGCATCGGATCGGTGCGCATCTCGCGCTCGAGCGCCATCGCCTGGACAAGCGGGCTGGTCCGTCCGTTCCGTGCGTCTTCGATCAACGCCGGGTTACGGCGCAGCGCCAGACGCAGATCGGTCGTGCCGTTCGGTTGTGCCCGATCCAGCCGATGCACTGCCTTTTCAAGGTCGACACGCATATGCGGCAGCGGCGAACGCCCTGCCCGTTCTGCCTCATCCACCTCGGCGAAGGCGACGGCATAGCGACGAACCGCCGCCCCAAGATCCGCGGCGGGATCAACCGCCGGTGTGGGGTCCGACACGCGCAACCGCAGGCCATCGAACATGCTGCGTCTGGGTTCCGGCGACGGCGCCGCGACGTTGAGCTTGAGCCCGTCGAACATGCTGCGACGGGTCGGCGCCGGCGTGTCGCGTGGATCGCCGATGCCGCGTCGCTCCGCAAAGGCGCGGGATACTCGGATGGCCGGCTCCCGCACATAGTCCGATACCATGTCCTTGGCCCGCTCGCGCGACAGCGTCGCGGCAAGCCGGTCATGATCGGCGAAGTCGTCGCGGCCATAGTGGAGCTCGACCGCGTCGCGATGGCGGGACAGCGCCACATAGCTGGCGTGCCGGTCGAGGCCGGGGGTGGCGAGCACCTGTACCCGATCGACGGTCATGCCCTGTGCCTTGTGGATCGTCGCGGCATAGCCGTGATCGACGGCGGCATAATCCTTGACGTCGAAGCCGACGCTGCGGCCATCGTCGAGCAGCACCGTCATGCGCCCGGCGGTGACACTCTCGACCCTTCCCAGGCTGCCGTTCTTCACGCCCAAGCTGCGCTCGTTGCGCAGGAACATGATGCGGTCGCCGCTGGCGAATTGGCGCTCTCCCCGCTCCGTGGCGATGGCGACATCGTCGCCAAGCTCCCCGCCTCGCTTCAGCCGCTCGCGCGCAAGCTGGTTGAGCAGGCGCACTTCGTCGTTGGTGTGGGTGAGGATGATGCGGCTCGCCTGCGGTGCATCCGCACGATCCTGGTCCCAGCGGTCGACCAGCGCGACGCGGGCGGCTTCGCGGGTCGGAGCGGCATGGACCGCACCATGGGCGACATAGGCGTCGAGTGCTTCGCCGGGGCGCTCGGTGGCGAGCTGGCGGGTGGCATCCCGCTGCCAGTCCTCGCGCTGGCGCCGGATGTCGGTGATCTCGACATGGCCGTAGCGCTCCACCGCTGACCGGAACGCAGCACCGGCTTCGATCGCCTGGAGCTGCTCGGGGTCGCCGACCAGCACCACCTTGGCGCCGTGCTTCGCCGCCTGCGACAGCACCCGCTCCATCTGGCGTGATCCGATCATCCCGGCTTCGTCAATCACCAGCACATCGCCGGCGGAAAGCAGCTCCCTGCCCTGCTCCCATTGCCGCTCCAGGCTCGCAAGCGTGCGTGACGCGATGCCGGAGCCGTTCTCGAGGTTCTCGGCGGCGATCCCCGACAGCGCACCCCCTTGGACGCGGTAGCCGGCCTCTTCCCACGCTTTCCTTGCCAGCCCGAGCATCGTCGACTTGCCGGTGCCGGCATAGCCGACGACGATGCCGAGATCGCGCCCCTGCACGACATGGCGCAACGCCGCCTGCTGCTCGGGCCCAAGCACCAGACCGGCACGTGCCGATCGCTCCAACATTCGATCACTCGCACCATCGCCGAGCCGATGCGCGACGCTGCCGCCGAGGCGGTCGAGCGCCTGCTCGAGCCGCTGCTCGGTGGCGAGCATCTCACGACTGGTGAAGCGCTCCTCTCCGCGACTGTCACGTCCCAGCTTCACCAGCTCGGGCGAGGCACGCGCCGCCGCCATGACCTTGTCGAACTGTTCCTTGCCGTCGCTGTGGCGGTGGACGAACTTCGCCAGGTCGCGGGTAGTGAAGGTCGCCTGCCCGTGCGTGATCCCGTCCAGTGCCAGATCGGGCTTGGTGAGCAGCTTCTCGCCATTGGATCGCGCGATCGTGCGATGCTCGTCGACGCGCTCGATCTGCAGGCCCTGCGCGGCCATCCGCGACGCGGCCGGCCCGATCTTGTGCTGCGGCTCGAGATCGATGCCCTGAGCCTCGAGCGAGCGGTGGTCGACGCGTGCATCGATGTCGAGCTCAGCAAGCCGCTGGTTGACGTGTTCGGCCCAGGCTTCGCGCCAGTGCTCGAGCAGGTCGGTGCGGTTCCAGTCGCGCACCTTGGCGCCGAAGCCCTCCTCATCGACACTGCGTGTGGTCAGCATGACATGCGCGTGCGGCTTGGCCTCGCCGTCGGCGCCGACATCCCAATGCACGTTGAGATCGGCGACCATGCCACGTGCGACGAACTCACGGGCGACGAACTCGCGCGCCAGGCGAATACCCTCCACTTGGTCCAGCTCGCGTGGCAAGGCGAACTCCACCTCGCGCGCCAGCTGCGCGTCCTTGCGCAGTTCGGCTGCCTCGACTGCATTCCACAGCGTGGCACGATCCGAGAGCTGCTCCGGCGCGCCTTCGGGTAGCAGCACCTCGGAGTGGACGACGCCGGCCTTGTTGGAGAAGTCGTGATGGCGATCGAGGCGCCGGTCGTGCAGCCTGGACGCGGAGCGATAGGCCGCAGCCGCCAGTGCCGACGAGCCGGTGGCACGCGAAATGATCTTGGCCGAGAAGTGGTAGATCGCCATGGCGGCAATCCATCTACACTTCATGCGCCACGTCGGCACGACGTATAAGCGCGCCCTCGAAAGATTTCATCTGTCTCGGGACGGCTGCGTCTCACTGCGTACCACACCATGGCCGCTGTCCGAAGCGCACGATAACTGACATGCCCGCCACAGATGGAGGACACATCATGCGCAAGCCGCGCGACATCGACTCGGAACTCAAGATGCTCGCCGACAAGGCACGTGCACTGCGCGCCCGCAAGCTCGTGCAACTGGGCGAACTGGTCACCGCCTGTGGCGCCGACACCCTGCCGGTTGAAATCCTCGCTGGCGCGCTGCTGCAGGCCGGCGCCACCAAAGACGCCGCAACGCTGGAAGCATGGCGCACGGCCGGAGAGCGCTGGTTTCGCGGCAAGGCTCGCAGCACTTCGGCAAAGCGACGCGGCGCTGCACCGATTGCAGGTGCAGCGCCGCCGCCTGGTACAGGCACGGGCGCGGCATGATGCCCGCACCTGGCAGGTGAAGCGCCGCGAGCGCACCCGTCAGTTGATCGAACTCGGCGGGCTAGTGGCGAAGGCCGGTCTGGTCGAGCTCACCGACAATGATCGCGCGGTGATCTTCGGGATGTTGGTGGGCGGCGCCGCGACACTGCGCAGCGAGCAGCGCGAACAGGCGCTCATGCTTTGGCGGCGTCGCGGCAGGCGTGCGTTCGAGAACAGCGAGGAAGACGGGGCCGCCGAAACGCCCACGGGTGCGCCGCGCAAGAAGGCCGAACCCGCTGCCTGAGCGCGCGCCAGCTCAGGCCTGCGAGAGCCGCTCCTCGCAGGCCTGCTGCACCAGCTGCTGGAGCAGCGCCACGCGCTCGGCAAGCCATTCAAGCTCGGCGGGGCTGATCTTGTAGTGCGGCGAGTAGCGCGCGTTGACATAGGCCTGGCGCAGCAGCTCGAAGCAGCGCTGCGCGAACTTGGTGTCGCGCGGCCAGACCGTCATCAGCTCGGGCACGAGCGGCTCGGCCTGGCTGCGCAGGAAGTTCAGCTTGTGCGACTTGGGGCTGTAGAGCGTCAGCGTCAGCAGCAAGCAGTGGTACAACTGCTCGGCGGTCTGGTGCAGATCGAAGGCGGCTTGCTTCAGGTACCCTCTGTCGGTCGCAGTACGGGCGAGATCAAAACGCATCTCAGCGTTTCGAAACCATTGGTCGAAGTGCTTGCGCGCCTCCGCCAACGCTGCCGCCGGCTCCAGCGGCTTGGGCGTGACAAAGTGGGAATCCTCCACCCCATACAACGCGATCCCTTGCTCGATCGCGTCGATGAAAAATGGCCGGCCTTGGGTAAGCTGGTTGTTCACGTCCGCAAGGCTGTGGACGATGAACGCCACCGGTGCACTGATGCGCCTGGCGATCGTCACCTCGCGCACGAACTGGTCGTCGGCCTTGGCCCAGAACTCCCCCAGATCGGTCAGCCGCTCGTCGCTCACCACGACAAGAATGTCATAGTCGGACTGATAGCCGCCGACAGGATCGTCGACCCAGTCGCCACGTGCATAGGAGCCGTAGAGGATCACCTTGAGGATGCGGCCCTGCCGCCGCCAGTTCTGCGTCGACAGCGAGGTCGCCTGCTCGAACTCGGAGAACAGCACCTCCACGATGCGTTCGAGGTCGCGTCGCTTGCGGTCGGGCAGATGATCGAGATCGCTGCGCATCTTGTCTTCCTATCGAACCGTTACGGCTGCGTACATCCTCGCCCGGAGCAGCGCTCCGGGCGAGGATGTCGGGTTCACTCTTGCGCGCACTCGGCGGCATCATCGAGCGCAACGAGCACGCGGGCGATGACGCGCTCCACCTCGTCGGTGGTGCAGCCCTGACGCTCGGCGGCTTCGTCATAGTCGAGATCTTCGAACCGCACGGCTGCGAAGACCGCGCGGTCGCGCTCGGGCAGCGCCCGCCACGCGCGTGCCATCGCCTGCAGCGCTCGCGCGCAGCTCACGGCTGCGGCTCCGCCTCGGGTGCGAAGGCGAGCAGATAGTCCGCCGCCTTGCTTGCAGCACTCGCCGCCCGGAAGATCGCGCGCGCATCCTCGCGCAGCACGTCGAGCCAGCACGCGACATAGTCGGCGTGCCGAACCGTCGGTTCGATGCCGAGGCTCGCACAGCTGAACGCCGCGCACAGCTCGGCGACCAACTCCTCGCGCGCATAGGCGTTGCTACCGTACTTGCCGGTCTGGTCGCGGTCGAGCCGGCTGCGGTGCCCGGTCCAGTGGCCGAGCTCGTGCAGCGCCGTCCCGTAGTAGTTGACCTGGTCGCGGAACGCCTGTTGCGGCGGCAGCTGCACCGTGTCGAGCACGGGCGCATAGAAGGCGTGGTCGCCGCCGATGCGGATGCTTGCCCCGCTCGCCGCCATCAGCGCTTCGGCACGTGGGATCGCCTCCTGCTCCGGCAGCGGCGCTGTGGGTGCGGTGATCTTGTCCGGCAGCCCGTCACACTGGTCGATGTTGAAGACGGTGAAGCGCTTGAGAAACGCCACCGTGCGCGCCTCGCGATCCTCGTCGGCCGCGCGCGCATCCTCGCCCTTGGGGGCGAAGCGGTCGGCATAGCAGACGGTGGTTCCCTTCTCGCCCTTGCGGACGCTGCCGCCGAGTGCCTGTGCCTGCCGGAAGGTAAGCCAGCGCTGCGACGCATAGCCGCCTTCGACCGCCGCTGCCCACAGGATGAGGATGTTGATCCCCGAGTAACGCCGCCCCGTGCCCGCGTTGTGCGGCAGGGTACAATCGCACGCCGCGCTGTCCCAGGGCTTCACCCAGGGCAGCCGCCCCTCTTCCATCTCGGCGATGATGCGGTTGGTGACCTCGCTGTAAAGATCCTGCCGGTTGGTCTCGCGCGCCATGTCCTCTTGCTCCTTCCAGACCACCGCAACCGGCGCCGGAAGTGGCGGAGGTGGGCGGCAGGAGCGCACCCGGCAGGCCCGCACGAGCGGCGGGGAGCACCCCTTGGGGCCGCAACACCGTGCAGGAGCCGCGCCAGCGGCTTGCTGCCCGCCGCGGCGGGACTACGGGCAAGCGACGCCCACCCCCGCCACCTTTCGATGCCGGAGGCACGACGCCGCCCGCACCTGCGGGCGTCCGCCCGCCGCGGCACCGCGGCCCCTCCGTCAGCGATGCACACCCGCATGGGCCGGGACGGCACCGCCGGCCCGGTGCGCAGCATGGCAGCGCGGCCCCGCGCAGCGGGGGACGGCAGCCCCCTGCCCTTCTTCCTTGAAATCGATCGAGCAGATTTTGTGGTGCCCCTCGGCACCTTGCTGGTGACCTTAAGAACCGGCTCCATTGCAGCCGCAGGCGAGACGATCCCACCCCGGTCGGCAGACACTCACATCATCCAACCGGAGACCTGCCATGACGGAGTCCGACCGCATCCTTGGCCTGAACGCCGTGCTCGATCTCACGGGCCTCAGCCGCTCGACGCTCTACCGCAAGGTCGCCGACGGCAGCCTCCCGCGCCAGGCCCAGCTCAGCACCCGCTGCGTCGGCTGGCGCACCTCCGCCATCGCCGAATGGCAGCGCAACCCCATCTTCTACAGGGTTGACGAGGCCAATGAGCCGCGATTGCGATGAGGCTGTTCGGCAGACCGAGGCTAATCTCCCGAAGCCGCCGCTCTTTCCAACAGCGCGGGCCGACACGGCTGATGATTTCACGGCATAGGAAGGGCCCTGCGCGAATTGGATCAAAGGGGAACATAGGGCTATGATGACGCCCGACCCCTCCAGCCTCGCCCAGACCCTCCTTCACGCGCCCGGGTGGGCACGCATGGGGCTTACCCCTCCTAATCAGCGCCTGCGCGAGCAGGCTGTGACCGAGCTGGCCGAAACGATCATTGACGCTTTAGCGCGTCCGCAGTCGGTTCCCGACGCACGGCAGATGCCGCTTCCGCTTTGAGGTGGCCGCCAACACTTGGGTCGACAGTCTGAGCGACCTGACGCAGCACCGTGCCAATCTACGCGTTCGCTGCCCATGCGGTGCAGAGCACATCTTCGATGCTAACCGCTTGGAGCGCTACGCCATGCTCCGTCGCTGGAGCACCCAGCTAGGCGCGCTCGGCCATGACCTTCGCTGCCTGAGCTGCGGGAAACGCGGGCCGCGCCTCAATGCCAGGCCGCAGGCACCAACACTTGCGGATCCCTTCCCCCCGCACGGAGGCCTCATGGATGGCTCTTAAGCGGCAGTCGAGAAGCTAAAGGACCTCCGGTCGAGAACGGTCGAACGCGCGCTCCGACCGTCCGTTCTACGCCTTCAGCCGTTCATCCCGTCTGGGCTCGACGGCAGCTAAGCGCCCAATCTCAGACCTTCAGCCTGGTTAGGCGCGATCCTGAAACCTGCCATTCGTTCGCCCAGCTGTGAGCTGCGTGTGGAACGACCGACATTGGGGGAGCATTCCTGTCATCCCCAGTGCACTCATCGAATGGCGGTTCTAAGCCGGTGCGAGCGTTCAGACCAGCAGAAGGCCGCTGTATGCGACGTGACCTGGGCAGATCCCGGAATGGCGCATCGCGCCGCTACGTGCAGGTGTCCAACGTTGCTGCTCGGATTAGGGCACGATCGCGAGCGTAAGCCTTCATGAGATCCGGTCGGGTGCAGTGGCTTCGCACGAGACATGTCAAAGCCCTCGACATCCGATATTCCCACAGCGGAGCTTGATATTGCGAGTATGTCGCATTAGCAGAGAGCCCTCTATGGATGGGGCTATGGGGACGCCATGCGGAAGTTTCTAACTGGTTGGATGTTACTCGCGAGCTCGGCGGTGCCTGCTGTAGCGCAGACGGCAAACAGCCAAACGCCAGATCAGGAGCCGCACGAGATCGTCGTCACGGCAACCGGCCAATCCTCGGCCACCTCGGCCACAAAGACGGACTCGCCGATCATCGAATCCCCGCAATCGATCTCGATCATCAGCCGCGAGGAGATCGATCTTCGCGCATCTCCGACTATCGCCGACGCGCTCAGCTACACCGCCGGCGTCCAGGCCGAGGCGTTCGGGATCGACAGTCGCGTGGACGAAGTCTCCGTCCGCGGCTTCGGTGCCGGCGGCTTTTCGTCCAACAACAATTTCGTCGACGGGCTTCGCCTGCCCTCCGGCGGGCAGTGGACCCGCCCCGGCTTCGACACCTTCGCGCTCCAGCAGATCGAGGTGCTGAAAGGCCCGTCGGGCGCGCTCTACGGCCAGACGGCGCCGGGCGGCGTGGTGAACATCGTGGCCAAGCGGCCGACGCGGGAGTTCCAGGCGCAGTTCCTGCTGCAGGGCGTCGGCGTCACCGATCTCGACAAGTGGAACTATCAGGCCGCCGCGGATATCAGCGGTCCGCTCAGCGGCACGCTGTCCGCCCGCGTCGTCGGGCTGACGCGCTATGGCGAAACCCAGGTCGACGGGGTGAAGATCGCGCGCCACTATCTCTCGCCCAGCATCACCTGGGAGCCGACGGCCAGCACGCGCTGGACGCTGCTCGGCCAGTATCAGCGCGATGAGGGCGGCGCGACGTTCCAGTTCCTGCCGGCGCAGGGGTCGCTGTACGAAAGCAACGGCGACCATATCGACAATGACGCCAACCTGGGCGAGCCCGGCTGGAACAGCTTTGACCGCAACCAGTATCTGGTCGGCTCCTTCTTGGAGCAGGATCTGGGCGACGCGCTGACGCTGCGCAACAACACCCGCTACACGCATCTCGACACCCTCTACCGCGTGGTCGTGCTTGCCGGCGACACGCTGACGACTTGTCCGCCGACGGTCAGCGGATGCATCCCCGGCCAGACCATCAACCGCCGCGCCGTGCAGGGTGTTGGCGAAAGCGACGGCGTGGCGACCGATACGCAGCTGGAGGCCCGCTTCGCCACCGGCGCGATCCGCCACACGCTGCTGGCAGGCGTCGATTACTTCCACACCGAATGGGAGCATTATCGCGATCTGGTCGCCTCCGCCCGGGTGCTGCCGCTGCTGGACATCTTCGATCCGGTCCCGCGCGGCGCCACCGGGTTCGCCAGCAGCCTCAGCCCGCAGGTCTATACGGAGACGGTCAGCGACCAGACCGGCGTGTACCTGCAGGATCAGGTCGAGTTCGGCCGCCTGCGGGTGACCGTCGGGGGTCGGCACGACTGGACTCAGGACGACACCTACAATCCGGTGAGCGGCCGCCGCTTCACCAACGACAATGATGCCTTCACCTGGCGCGCGGGCGCGGTGTACCTGTTCGACAACGGCCTGGCGCCCTATGCCAGCTATGCGGAAAGCTTCCTGCCGCAGGTAACCGATCCCTCGACCAGCCTGGACGGGCAGCCGTTCGTGCCGACCACGGGGCAGCAATATGAGGCGGGCCTGCGCTATCAGCGCGGCCGCAACACCTATGTGACGCTGGGCGCCTATCAGATCACGCAGCAGAACCTGATCACGCCCGATCCCGACGGCACGCTGTGCGGCACCAGCACCTGTTCGGTGCAGACGGGAGAGGGGCGCGTCCGCGGCGTCGAGATGGAGGCGAAGACGACGTTACCCTGGGGCACCGCCCTGATCGCCACCGCAACGCGCAGCGAGGGCGAGATCACCCGGTCCAACACGGCCGGCCAGGTCGGCCGCACGCTTCCGCAGGTGCCGGACTGGCTCGCCTCGCTGTTCGTCAATCACCAGATCCGCAGCGGCACCCTTGCCGGACTGGGGCTGGGCGGCGGCGTGCGCTACACCGGCAAGAGCTTTGGCGACACCAACAACACGCTGGCGATTCCCGACTACACGCTGTTCGACCTGTTCGTCCGCTACGACTTCGCCGAGACGAACCCGACGCTGGCGGGGCTGACCGCCTCGATCAACGCCCGCAACGTGGCGGACAAGCGCTATGTCGCGACCTGCACCGGCGCCTCGGCCTGCTATTACGGCCAGGGGCGCAGCGTGACGGCGCGGCTGGATTTCCGCTGGTGAAGCCGGTCCTCGGCCTCGCTCTGCTGCTGTCCGGGCTCGCCGCATCACCGGCCGGGGCCGAGCCGTGGCAGCTTGCCCGCTCGGATGTGCAGACGGTCGTGGCGGCAGATGGGCACCGCTATCGCGTGCTGGTCGCCTGGCCGGACGGCGAGCCGCCGTCCGCAGGCTGGCCGGTGCTGTGGGTGCTGGACGGCGAAGACCATTTCGCGACCGCGGCGCTCACCGCCCGGCGGCTGGCGCGGGCGGGCGCCCGGTCGGGAGTCGAGCCCGGCGTCGTGGTCGGGATCGACTCCGGTCCGCTGGGCCGCCGCGTGCTGGACTACACCCCGGCCGCCGACCGCTACGCCATCCCGGCCGGCGCGCCCGCGCATGGCCTGGCGATCGGCGGCGGCGATGCGTTTCTGGACCTGATCGAAACGCGCTTGCGCCCGTTGCTCGCCCGGCGCCTGCGGATCGATCCCCGACGGCAGGCACTGCTTGGCCACAGCTTTGGCGGTCTCCTGGGTCTGCATGCCCTGTTCACCGGCCGCTCCTTCTCCACGGTGGTCGCGGTCAGTCCGTCGCTGTGGTTCGGCGAGGGGCTGCTCGCGGACGAGGAGCGGCGCGCACCGCCCTCGACCGCCCGGCTGCTGATCGCCAGCGGAACGGACGAAGCCGGGCCGGACGGCCCGTCGGGCGTGGCGGCAGAGGCGCTGGCCAGCCGCCTGCGGGCCAGGGGCATGCACGCGCGCTACCTGCCGCTTGCCGGCCAGAGCCACGGAACGACCATGTCGGCGGCGATGGCACCGGCCATCGCGATCTCCTTTGCACAGGCCGGGGCAGCGCAATGATCCTCGCCTGGACAGGGGCCGTGCTGGTGATGGCCGGCGCCCTCGCCTGCTACGCCGCCGCCCCGCACCAAAAGCTGCTGGCACGACCGGGTCGGAGCAGGGCGCCCGTCGGCGCGCTGCTGCTGGTTCTCGGAACGGCCCTGCTGCTGCAATGGGCGGGTCCGGCGACGGCTCTGTTCATCGCCTGCACGCTGGCGATGCTGGTCTGGTCGGTCGTGCCGCTCGCCGCCGCATGGGCGCGCCGCCCGCGGAGCAGCCCATGACCGCGCGACCGCTCTCCAGCCGCAACTGGTTCGGCAAGGCAAGCGCCGGTGTGGTGCTCGGCTTTGCCCTGGCCCTCGGCCTTTCCGGCCTGATCGCCTGGGCGATCGGCGTCGGCGACACCTACTTCTCCACGCGCGGACAACTGACCATGTGGGCGATGGCGCCGATCTGGTGCACGATCCTGAGTTTCGTGTTCCTGTTCCGCTCGGGCGTGCGAGCCTGGGCGGGGCTCGGGGTTGCGACCCTCGTCGTCTGGCTGCTGCTCTTTGCAACGGGATCGCTCGCATGAAGCTGCGCGCCGACATCGTGCGGATGTACAAGGACATTCACGGCTGGGTGGGTATCCTTTCCGGGCTCGCGCTGTTTATCGCCTTCTACGCGGGCGCGATCACCATGTTCGAAGAGCCGCTGCAGCGCTGGGCGTCGCCGCCGAGCCCGCTGGCCGCGCCCGTGTCGCTCGACCGGACGTCCGAACTGGTAACCAAGGTGCTGGCCGCGCATCCGGAGGCGGCACGGGACTATACCGTGCATCTGCGCACCGGCCCGGAGCAGCCGGCGCGGGTCAGCTGGTCTTCGCGTCCGGCCCGCGAGCATGCGGCGGGCACGACCTATTACGCCGCCCTGGCCCCGGACGGATCGCTCCAGGTCGACCGCCGGGGGCCTTCCGCCGTGGCCCAGTTGATCGACGTGCTGCACCAGCAGGTCGGCCTGCCCTTCGATCATGAGATCGCGATGCCGATCATGGGCACCATCGCACTGCTCTACGCGATCGCGCTGGTCTCCGGCGTCGTCGTGCTGTTGCCGAGCCTCGTCAGCGATCTGTTCGCGCTGCGGATCGGGCGCAATGTGAAGCGCATGTGGCTGGATGTGCACAATGTACTCGGCGTCTTCAGCCTGCCCTTCCACCTGATCATGGCCCTGACGGCGGTGGTGTTCGCTTTTCACGACCAGTTCTACGACGCGCAGAGCGCGACCTTCGCGCACGGCGGCCGTCCGCCCGCTTCGGCCAAGGCGCCGCCGCCGAACGGACCGGTGCTCGCGCCTGTTCAGGTTGTACAGCGGCTCGCCGAGCAGGCGCCGGCCTTTACGCCGGTCGGCATCAGCTATGGTGAAGGCCGGGACGGCGCCCCCACCCTTCGGGTCCGCGGCTATGATCCGCGCTACGGACTGCGCGGGCCCAATTTCGGCATGGCAACCCTGGATCCCCGATCGGGCGCGATCACCGTCAGCGACTATATGCCGGGCAAGCAGGACGGCTGGGGTGCGGCGATCACCAGTTTCTTCGCACTTCACTTCGGCAACTTCGGCGGTGCGGGCGTTCGCTGGGCTTATCTCCTCCTTGGCCTGGCCGGCGCCTTCCTGTTCTACACTGGCAACCTCCTGTGGGTGGAAAGCCGTCGCAAGCGCGAGCGCAAGGCGGGCGCCGTCGAGCAGACCCGCGGCACACGTATTCTGTGTGCGCTGACCGTGGGCGTCCCGCTCGGCTGCGTCGCCGGGATCGCCGTCACGATCGCAGCCGCCAAGCCGATGGGGCTTGACGCCAGCGAAGAGCTCCACAGCGCCATTTACTACGCCGTCTTCCTGGCTTTCACCGCTTGGGCACTGGTGCGCGGCGGCGCCCGCGGAGCCTTGGAGTTGCTGCCAGCGACTGCCGGAACCCTGATGTTGATCCCGGTCGCGACACTGGCATGCCTTGGCGCTCATCCCCCGCGCGAGTTGCTGGTCGATCTGCTCGCCCTCGTCGGTGCCGGCAGCGCGATGCTGATGTGGCGCATGACCCGCCGTCGCCTTCGTACCGGGCCGACTGACAGCGTCTGGAGCCGTCCTTCAGATCCTGACGGGCGTGTCACCATCGTCGAGACGGCATCCGCCTAGAAGCGCGACAAATCGAAGGCCGGCTTTGATCGACAGAGTCACGCTGGAGCTTCATCTGAACACTCGCATGCCGTCCGGAGCGTTCGGTTAGCCACAAAGCTTGACTGACCGCTTCCTTACACGCGCATGAGCGTTTTCGGCGTTAAGCGGACGTTTAAGCGTTGGCCACGAAATGGCCGTGAGTGGATCGGAAGTAGCCGTGGTCTGTGATCGGCCGGGGACGGCAGCTTTCCTGTGTCGAGCCCTACAAGCTGCCTGTCCGCAGCCGGCCCACTTTCAGCCGCGGGGCGCTAATCTAAACCGCTCCATTACGCTCGTTTGCGGAACCTGCCCTTGATGACCTCGCCACCGGCACGAAGCTGATCGAGATAATCCGACCACCATTGCGCCATGCGCACCCTTTCCGCCCAATGGGCGCCGCGATGATACGCGGCACGAACCTTGTCCTTCTGGCCATGCGCAAGAGCGCGCTCGATGGCGTCGGGATGCCAGAGGCCTGACTCGTTGAGCAGCGTGCTGGCCATGGCGCGAAAGCCGTGGCTGGTCATCTCGTCGTGTTCGAACCCGAGGCGGCGGAGCGCGACGTTCAACGTGTTGTCTGACAGCGGGCGCTTCGTCGTGTGGAGCGCAGGGAACAGGAACTCGCTGTCGCGTGCAAGCGACCGCAGGTCCTGCAGGAGGTACAGCACCTGTCGCGAAAGCGGCACCGCATGCGGCTGCTTCATCTTCATCCGCTCGGCTGGCACTCGCCACACTTTCTCTGCGAAATCGATCTCGCTCCATTTCGCCTGCCGCAGCTCCCCTGGGCGGAGGAAGACATGCGGCGCAATCCTTAGGGCATGCAGCGTTTCAGGCCGTCCTGAGTAGTTGTCGATCGCGCGGAGCAGCTCGCCGACCTTTTTCGGCTCAATGATCGCCGCATGATGTTTGACACGCGGGATGGTGAGCGCACCGCGCAGGATATCCGCCGGATTGCGCTCCGTGCGCAGCGTGGCGAAGCCATAGCGGAATACGCGCCCCGCGAACGACCGCAACCTGAGCGCCGTCTCATGATGTCCGCGGCGCTCAACGCGCTTCAGCACATCAAGAAGCTCGTGCGGCGTCACCGAAGCAATCGGGCGCTTGGCGATGCCGTCGAGAAGCTCGAGGAACCAACGGGCCTTTTTGATGGTCGCGGGGGATCGCCCCTCACGCTCCATCTTCTGGATATACTCTTCCGCTACCAGCGCGAAGGTAGTCTGGGCTGCCAACTCCGCCTTGAGTCGCCGTTGGCGCTTCTCCTCAACGGGATCGATCCCATCGTCCAGTTCGGCCTTGGCCTCGTCTCGCTTCCTGCGCGCCTGAACCAGGCTGACCTCCGGAAAATTGCCGAGCGAGAGCTTTCGCTCGATCCCACAGCATCGGTAGCGGAAACGCCAGAGCAAGGCTCCGGACGGCTGCACCAGCAGATACAAGCCATCGACATCGGCAACTTTGTAGGGACGCTCAACCGGTTTCAGCGCCCGAATCTGCACAACCGTAAGCATGGGGCCACGCCTCCTGCAACGTTCGTGGCCCCATGATTCGTGGCCCCTTTTGCGTGGGCCACGGCGGAACAAAGTGAGACTTCACGGGACCGCTGACACGCAGTTTACCGCAGATTTCCGCCGCTTTCTAGAGATGTTCCCAGTTTGTACTGGTGCCGCTTACAGGACTCGAACCTGTGACCCCCGCATTACGAATGCGATGCTCTACCAACTGAGCTAAAGCGGCACATGGGCGCACAGCGCCTTGTGGGAAGCGCGCGCCTACCAGCGCCGATCGGGGCTGGCAAGCGTCGCGATGGGGTGGCGGCAGTTTTTGCCAGTCCCACGCGAACCGCGGGGCGGCCCCGTGTCCCTTCACCCAACCTTTACCATGACCAGTCACACTGCGCACGGGCAGCTAGGGCCCGGGCGAGGATCGGACATGGACAGGGCGCGTGGGCCGGACGAGCCGCCGGAGCGGGACGACTTCGATCGCGACGGCGTGGGCCAGGGCCCCGAGCCGCGGCTGCCGGTGGGCGGCGACGAGCGGCGGATGCATGTGCGCGCCTATAACCACTGGGTGTCGCTGCTGAACGGGCGCGCCTATCCGGCGATCGACGAGCTCGATCCGGCGGCCGCCGGCGACATCGGCCCGCATGGCGTATTGCTGGACTTTTCGGATGCCGCCGCCGAGCCGCGCGTCCGCTTCATCGGCCAGGCCGTGCGCGCGGAATGCGGGGTCACCTCCGGCATCCGCCGCATTGCCGATGTCCCGCAGGCATCGTTGCTCGCGCGGTTGACCGAACAATATCCGCGCATCCTCGCCAGCCGCGCGCCGATCGGGTTCGAGGCGGAGTTCGTGTCGCAACGCGGGCATCCCACCCTCTACCGCGGCATCCTGATGCCGTTCTCGTCCGACCAGCAGCGGATCAACTTCATCTACGGCGTGATCAACTGGAAGGAGATCGCCGACGCCGCCGTGCACGCGCAGCTCGCTGCCGAAATGGCGGACGCGCGCAGCGACGATCCGCCCCACCCCGCCCCCGTGGCGCCCGCCTGGGCCGACGGGCCGAGCGCGGGGCTTGAGGACACGGCCACCTTGTTCGCGGTCGATCCCGCGGTCGATGCGCTGCGGACGGCGCCGCCGCTCGCCACGCTCGCGCTCGATGCCGGGGGCGAGGCGTTCGTGCTGCTGCTGGCGCGGGCGGCGGGCGACGGAACGGTCGAGGTGGTGGCGCAGGTGCCCGCGGACGACGCGCTGCTCGCCCAGGCCATCCGCCGCATCGCCTGATTGACGCACCGCAGCATTCCTCTCGCACCTGCCACAAGGGTTGAGCCGGCGCGGCCCCAAGCGCATACCCCTGCCATGAGCGAAGACGATAAGGTGCCGCAGGCCATTGCGGCCAGGTTGTTCGAAGACGCGCTTCCGAGCGAAGTCGAAGGGCTCGGAAGCGAGGAGCGGGAGGCAGCGGCACGGCTGGTGGCGGATGCCGCCCGCACTCGCCCGCCCGGCACCCCGTCGCTCGCGATCGACAGCGTCACCACCGACGGTCGCCGCCGGATGCGGCTGGCCGTGGTCAACGACGACATGCCCTTTCTGGTCGATTCGATCGCAGCGACCATCACCGGCCACAATCTTCCCATCGAACGCATTCTCCACCCCGTCGTGCCCGTTGTGCGCGACGCGGCCGGCACCCTTCGCGGCATCGGTGCGGAGGGCACGTCCGAATCCATGGTCTATGTCGAAATGGACCGCGTCGACGCCCGATTGCGACGGGAGCTGAGCGGCGAGATCGAGCAGAATCTGGGCGATGTCCGCGCCGCGGTCGCCGACTGGAAAGCAATGCAGCAGGCGATGCGCGACGATGCCGCCGCCACGCCCGACGCGGAAAGCCGCGCGCTGCTGCACTGGTTCCTCAACCGCAACTTCACGCTGCTCGGCCACCTGCGCTGGGTTCCGGGCGAGGAGGATCGTGACTGCCTGGGCATCGCCACCCGGCCGATCCGCGCCCAGATTCTGGCCGAAGGCTCGCGGGAGCGCGCGATCGCCTGGTTCGAAGGCGGCGCATCGCTGCTGCTGCTGAAGTCGAATGCGCTCTCCACCGTCCACCGCCGCGCGCCGCTCGACCTGGTGGTGCTGCCGATCCGTGAGGGCGGCCGGGTCACCGGCCTGTCGATCCATGCGGGTCTCTGGACCAGCGCGGCGCTGCACGCCGACCCGACCGACGTGCCGGTGCTGCGCCAGAACCTGGCCGCGCTCCAGGCGCAGTTCGGCTTTGATCCCGCGGGGCACGCCGGCAAGGCGCTGGCGCATGCGCTGACCGCGCTTCCCCACGACCTCACCACCGCCTTCCCGCCCGCAGAGCTTGAGACGCTGGCGCTTTCCGCCATGTCGATCGCCGATCGGCCGCGCTCGCGCGTGGTGCTGATCCGCAGCCCGCTTGGCCGCCACCTGTTCGCCTTTGTCTGGCTGCAGCGCGACGATCTTTCGACCGGCCGCCGCAGCGCCATTGGCGAGCTGTTATGCGAGGCCGCCAACGCGCGCCTGCTCAGCTGGGCGATCGCGGTTGAGGGCGATGCCGCGCTGATCCGCTACATGCTCGACCTGCGCGGCGATGGCCGCATGCCGGACGCGGCCGAGCTCGACCGCCGGGTCGAGCGCATGGTGCGCGGCTGGAGCCCGTCGATCGAATCCGCGCTGGGAGAGGTCGCGCCCGCCGGTGCCGCCGCCCGCCTCGCGCTGCGCTTCGCCAACGCCTTTCCGGTCAACTACCGCAACGTCACCACCCCCGAAGAGGCAGTGCACGACGTGTTGCGCCTGGGGTCGCTGAGCGATGCCGGCAGCCGGTCGGTGCGGATCGTGCCGGCGGCCGATGGCGCGGCGCTGCGACTCAAGGTCTATCGCCAGGGTGCGCCGCTGCCGCTGTCGGATGCGGTGCCGGTGTTCGAGAATTTCGGCTTCCGCGTGGTCGAGGAAATTCCGACCCGCCTCACCGACGACGCCCGCTCGTTCATTCACGACTTCGCGGTCGAACTGCCGGGCACCGGGGGCGCTCCAGGCTTCGACGTGGCGGTGGCCGAGGATGCGATCGCCGCGGTGCTGGAAAACCGCGCCGAAAACGACGGATTTAACCGGCTGATCGTGGAGGCGGGGCTGGCCCCTGCCTCAGTGGTGCTGTTCCGCGCCTGGTTCCGCTATCTGCGCCAGGCGGGGCTCACCTACCCGCTCGGCACCGTGGTCGACGCGCTGCGGCGGGCGCCGGAGGTGGCGCGCGCGCTGGTGGCGCGCTTTGTCGCGATCCACGATCCCTCCCGCGCCGATGCCGCACAGGCGGAGGAAGCGAAAACGGCAATCCACCGCGGCCTCGACGCCGTCTCCGCGATCGACGACGACCGCATCCTGCGCGCGCTGCGGGCGCTGGTCGCAGCCACGCTGCGCACCAACGCCTTTTCACCCGCTGCGGCCGAGGCGCTGGCGTTCAAGCTCGACAGCGCCAAGGTGCCGGGGCTGCCCAAGCCGCTGCCCTGGCGCGAGATATGGGTCTATTCGCCCCGCGTGGAGGGCATCCACCTGCGCGCCGGCCCGGTCGCGCGCGGTGGTCTCCGCTGGTCCGACCGGCGCGACGACTTCCGCACCGAGATCCTGGGCCTGATGAAGGCGCAGCGGGTCAAGAACGCGGTGATCGTGCCGACCGGCGCCAAGGGCGGCTTCTATCCCAAGCAGCTGCCGGCCCCGTCGGATCGCGACGCCTGGCTGGCCGAGGGCACCGAAAGCTACCGCATCTTCATCCGCGCGCTGCTGTCGGTCACCGACAATCTGGTCGAGAACCGCGTCGTCCACCCCGAGGGCGTGACGATCCTCGATGGCGAGGACCCCTATTTCGTGGTCGCGGCCGACAAGGGCACCGCCACCTTCTCCGACGTCGCCAATGCACTCGCGCTGGAGCGCGGCTTCTGGCTGGGCGACGCCTTCGCCAGCGGCGGCAGCCACGGCTATGACCACAAGGCGATGGGCATCACCGCGCGCGGCGGCTGGGTCTCGGTCCAGCGCCACTTCCTGGAGATGGGCGTCGACGTGCAGGCCGATCCGGTCACCGTCGTGGGCTGCGGCGACATGTCGGGCGACGTGTTCGGCAACGGCATGCTGCTGTCCAAGTCGATCCGGCTGCAGGCCGCCTTCGACCACCGCCACATCTTCCTCGATCCCAATCCCGATGCGGCGAAAAGCTGGGAGGAACGCCAGCGGCTGTTCGCCCTGCCCCGCTCCAGCTGGGACGACTATGACAAGGGCCTGATCTCGCAAGGCGGCGGCGTCTTCCCGCGCACCGCCAAGACGATCCCGCTGTCCGAACCCGTGCGCCGCATGCTGGGCATCGAGGACACCGAACTCGACCCCACCGCGCTGATCTCCGCGATCCTGCGCGCGCCCGCCGACCTGCTGTGGTTCGGCGGCATCGGCACCTATGTGAAGGCAGGCCACGAGGCACATTCGGAGGTCGGCGATCCCGCCAACGACCGCATCCGCGTCAATGCCGAGACGTTGCGCGTCAAGGTGGTCGGCGAAGGCGCCAATCTGGGCGTGACGCAAGCCGCGCGCATCGCCTTTGCCTCGGCCGGCGGCCGCATCAACACCGACTTCATCGACAATTCGGCCGGCGTCGACTGCTCGGATAACGAGGTGAACATCAAGATCGCGCTCAACCGCGAAGTGACCGAAGGGCGCCTCACGTTCGACGATCGCAACGCGCTCCTGGCCGAGATGACCGACGACGTCGCCCGGCTGGTGCTGGAGGACAACCGCCTCCAGACGCTCGCCCTCTCCTTCATGGAGAGCGACGGCGCCGTCGCGGTGCCGAGCTATGTCCGCGTGATTGAGATGCTGGAAGGCGCCGGCAGGCTCGACCGGGCCGTCGAAGGGCTTGCCCCCAACGACGAGCTGCTGCGCCGCGCACAGGACGGCCAGGGCTTCACCCGACCCGAGCTCGCCGTGCTGCTCGCCTCGGCCAAGCTCGCGCTCCAGGACGCGATCGAGGCGAACCAGCTCGGCCACACCCCCGAACTGCTGCCGGACCTGCGCGCCGCGTTTCCCGGCGCCATGCAGGCGCGGTTCGGTGACGCGATCGAACAGCATCGCCTGCGTGGGGAGATCGTCGCGACCAAGCTCGCCAACCGCATCGTCAACCGGCTGGGCGTCCTCCACCCGACCGAACTGGTCGAGGAGGAAGGCGCTGCCGTCGGCGACCTGGCCGCGATGTTCGTGGTGGCCGAGCGGCTGTTCGACCTGCCCAGCCTGTGGGCAGAGATCGAGCAGGCCGACATCGGCGAGGACGCGCGCCTGGCCTTGATCGGCCATGCCGCCGCCGCCACCCGCGTGCAGATCGCCGACCTGCTGCGCGCCTGCCGCCCGGGTACCCGCCCGGCCGACGCCATCGCCCGGCTGAAGCCGGCGATCGACCGGCTGGACGCGCAGGCGGACTCACTGCTGCTGAGCGAAGCGCGCGCCCAGAGCGAGCGGATGCGCGAACGCCTCGCCACCGCCGGCGCGCCCGACGCGCTGAGCGCCCGCGTCGTACGCCTGTTCGACCTGGACGGCGCCATCGGCCTGGCCGACCTGGGTGCCGAGCGCGGCGTGGACGAAGTCGTGCTCGCCCATGCCTTCACCCATCTGGGCGAGGCGCTGGGGCTCGACTGGGCACAGGCGGCATCCGCGCGCATCACCAGCGGCGATCCCTGGGAGCGGCTGCTGATCGCCGGCCTCTCGCGCGACTTCCAGCAGCTGCGGCTCGACTTCCTCGACCGGATCGACGGCGCCGATCCGCGCGCGGCGGTCGATGCCTGGATCGCGGAGCACGAGCCCCGCGTCGCGCAGTTCACCGCGCTCGTCGCCCGCGCCCGTCTGGCCCCCACGCCCACGCTGGCGATCCTGGCGCAAATCGCCGGCCAGGCCCGCGTGCTGCTCGGCCGGTGATCCGCTGATCCCGTACCCCGGCGGAGGCCGGGGTACAGTCGCGAATGCGTCGGAGGGGTGCGCAACAGCCCCGAGGTCCTTGCAAATGGCCCCGGCCTTCGTCGAAGGTACGCACTAGACTGCGTGGACGAATCCTGAAGACGGAGGTCTGAAGTTGGATGGAAGCGGACATAGCTTACTCGTCCGGTACGACCGCGATTTCACCCCCACCCATCGCGATCATGCCCCACCGTTCGCCATGGGCGGAATAGTAAGCATACCAGCCTTCATAGCCGAGTGAATGATTGAACACGTCTAGGCGTGTGTCACCATCAAACACGATACGAAGATCACCCGTCTGCCGATCAAGCTGAACAGCGATAACAAATTTGCCATGCAGGAGTTTTGCGGAGCGTTCGACCCCATTGACAGGAGCAGGTAATCCAAAGAGTTGGCCTTCGTCTTCATTGCCAAACGCTACTCGGCCGTTTGTTACGATGCGCCATGGAACGCGGAACGCCATCGTGTATCCATCGCCGAAGTTTGCACGCCAGAAGGGTAGCTCACGTTCAATCGAGCAGGCCCGTCCAACGAATGCTTGTTCAAACTCACCTTCAAAATCCCGTTTCATCGTGCATGGATGCCATTGAAGGCGACCGTCCACAACTGGGCGTTAGCGGTCATGGTCGGGCGGCAGGCAGATCGACCTTTACCGCATGTGTCTGGATCGGCGTCACTAGGAACATCACGGCGCTTAGTAGGCCGACAATTCCCCAGCCGTACCTGCGCGCACGAAGGTCAGTCACGGCCCTGGCTATGCAGTAAATGGCGGCAGCTAGAGCCGCAAAGTTCCACAGGAAGAAGGTCCACATGGGCCAAAGCTATCTGGGCCCGCTAAGGTTAGCAACGTCCGCGACCGGGCCCACGCTGCCGTAGCTGTGTCGCTAATGCGCTGACTTCCCGGCGTCGCATATGTCGGCGCTTGTGCGACAACACGTCGGCGAAGTCTGGTGGAAAGGGGTCATTCACCGCCGCCGAAGTCGACCCCGTTTCGTTGCTGCGGATTTCCATGATCCCGATGGTCGAACGCGATGTGAAGCAGGGTGCCGATCACACAAACACCGAAGGCGAGCAGGGCTTCTTTGCTCTTCGACGCACCGGTGCACACGCAGACGACGATGAAGAGCCAAGCCGGGTAGATGCCGACCAGCGTCACTAGCTTGAGCCAAGCCGGCAAGGGCTGCCACCAGCTCCGGTAACTCTGAAGGCGGTCCATCCGGCTACTTTAGTGCTGATGCTCAACGTCCGCAATTGGGCGATAGCAGTCGCGCTGGATGTGTCCGCGCGGTCTAAGTTCTCCGTTCCATCGCCCGCCCCAGCAACCACGACCGCAGCGCACTCGCCAGGTTGGGCGGATCGTCCGCCTCGATCCGCGCGACGTCGATCGCTGCGATCAGCGCGTTGAGCGGCAACGCCCGCTCGGCCGCCGCCGCCTCCAGCGCCTGCCAGAACAGCGGCTCCAGGCTGATCGAGGTCTGGTGCCCCGCGATCGTCACCGATCGCTTTACCGGCCCGGCGAAGCCGCCCGGCGGCGGCTCCACATGCTTCACGGCGTGTCGAACAGGTCGGCGAGCTGGTCGATCATGGTGCCGGCCAGCTGCTCGGCATCCATGATCGTCACCGCGCGCGAATACCAGCGCGTCACGTCATGGCCGATGCCGATCGCCACAAGCTCGACGGGCGAGCGCCCCTCGATCCAGCCGATCACCTGCCGCAGGTGCCGCTCCAGATAGCTGCCAGAATTCACCGACAGCGTGGAGTCATCCACCGGCGCGCCGTCGGAGATGACCATCAGCACCTTTCGGTCCTCGGCCCGCGCGATCAGCCGGCTGTGTGCCCACAACAGCGCCTCGCCGTCGATATTCTCCTTGAGCAGCCCTTCGCGCATCATCAGGCCCAGCGCCTTTTTCGCGCGACGCCACGGCTCGTCGGCCTCTTTGTAGACGATGTGGCGCACGTCGTTCAGCCGTCCCGGCTGCGGCGGGCGCCCTGCCGCGAGCCATGCCTCGCGCGACTGGCCGCCCTTCCACGCGCGGGTGGTGAAGCCCAGCACCTCGACCTTCACCCCCACCCGCTCCAGCGTGCGCGCGAGAATGTCGGCGCTGATCGCCGCGATCGAGATCGGCCGCCCGCGCATCGAGCCCGAATTGTCGATCAGCAGCGTCACCACCGTGTCGCGGAACTCGGCCTCGCGCTCTATCTTGTACGACAGGGACTGGCCGGGGTTGATGACGACGCGCGCCAGCCGGGCCGCGTCGAGCATCCCCTCTTCCTGGTCGAAGTCCCAGCTGCGCGACTGCTGCGCCATCAGCCGCCGCTGCAGCCGGTTGGCGAGCTTCGTCACCACGCCCTGCAGCTGCACCAGCTGCTGGTCGAGATAGGCGCGCAAGCGGTCGAGCTCGTCGGAGTCGCACAGCTCGGTCGCCGCCACCACCTCGTCGAACGCGGTCGTGAACGCCTTGTAGTCGAACTGCGCCGGCTGGTCGGACCAGTTGCGGTTGGGGCGCACCGGCATGGTGCCCTCGCCCTCGTCGCCCGGCTCGCCGTCGCCATCGTCGGCCATGTCGTCGGCGCGGTCTTCCCCCTCGCCCTCGCCCTGCTCGTCGCGCCGGTCCTCGCCGCGCGCCTCGACCTCGCCCTCGCCGGGCTGTTGCTCGGCCTCGCCTTCGTCGCCCTCGTCGTCGGCCTCGTCGGGAGTGCTATCCTCCTCCTCGCCGCCTTCGTCGCTGTCCTCGGGCTCGACCTCGCCCTGCACCAGCTCCAGCCCCTCGAGCATCCGCGTCGTCGCGCGCGCGAACGCCGCCTGGTCGCCGACCGCCGCCGCCAACGCGTCCAGCGCATCGCCCGCGCGTTCCTCGATCCAGTCGTGGACCAGCGCCATGCCCGGCGCCACCGAGCCCGGCGGCAGCTTGCCGGTCAGCCGCTCGCGCACCATCAAGCCGACGGCGGTCGAAAGCGGCACCTCGGCGCGGGTGCGCGCGCGCGCGATCGGGTCGGTGCGCAACCGCATCGCCAGCGCCTGGTCGAGATTGTCGGCGATGCCGGCATAGCCTTGCGACCCCAGCGCCTCCACGCGCGCCGTCTCCGCCGCATCGAACACCGCGCGCGCAACCGCCTCGGCCGGCGCGTTCCTCGCATGCACGCGCGCGTCATGCAGCCGCAGCCGCAGCGCAAAGCCATCGGCAAAGCCGCGCGCCTCCGCCACCTGCTCGGGCGGCAGCGCACGCGCGGGCATCGGCACCTTGATGTGGCGGCCCGAGGCGGCCGGCACATCGGCGCTATAGCCCAGCTCCACCTCCGCATCGCCGGCAATGGCGCGCGCGGTGCCCCGCAGGGCTTCGCGGAACTGGTCGAGGAGGGTGTCTGTCGCCACTTAGCCCTTCTTCGCCACGCTTTCGGGCAGGTCCTTGCCGAACACGCGCTGGTAATATTCCGCGACCATCGCGCGTTCCGCCTCGTCGCACTTGTTGAGGAAGGAGAGGCGGAAGGCGAAGCCCACGTCCTTGAAGATCAGCGCGTTCTGCGCCCAGGTGATGACCGTGCGCGGGCTCATCACGGTGGAGATGTCGCCGTTCATGAAGCCGCGGCGGGTGAGCTCGGCCACGCGGACCATCTTCTCCACCGTCTCCTTGCCGCCCGGCTGGTCATATTCGCCCGACTTGGCGAGGACGATGTTCGCCTCGGTCGCGGCCGGCAGGTAGTTGAGCGTCACCACGATGTTCCAGCGGTCCATCTGGCCTTGGTTGATCTGCTGGGTACCGTGATACAGCCCGCTGGTGTCGCCCAGGCCCACGGTGTTGGCGGTCGCGAACAGCCGGAAATAGGGGTTCGGGCGGATCACGCGGTTCTGGTCGAGCAGCGTCAGCTTGCCCTCCGTCTCCAGCACGCGCTGGATCACGAACATCACGTCCGGGCGGCCCGCGTCATATTCGTCGAACACCAGCGCGGTCGGCGTCTGCAGCGCCCAGGGCAGCAGGCCCTCGCGGAATTCGGTGACCTGCTGCCCGTCCTTCAGCACGATCGCGTCGCGGCCGATCAGGTCGATGCGGCTGATGTGCGCGTCCAGGTTGATGCGGATCGACGGCCAGTTGAGCCGCGCCGCCACCTGCTCGATGTGGGTCGACTTGCCGGTGCCGTGATAGCCCTGCACCATCACGCGGCGATTGTGCGCAAACCCCGCCAGGATCGCGAGCGTCGTGTCGGGATCGAACACATAGGCCGGGTCGGCATCGGGCACGCGTTCGTCGGCGATGCTGAAGGCCGGCACCTCCATGTCGATGTCGATGCCGAACAGGTCGCGCACCTTTACGGTGCGGTCCGGCGCGTCGAGGACGGTGGTTTCGCTGCGGTCGAGCTGGAGGTCGGAGGTGCTGGTCATGGATGCCTTTCGTGCCCTTCGCCGGGGCTTGCCCACGCTTTAGGCCGAACCCGGGGCGTTACTCAACGGCCACCTTGTCCGGCAGGGCGAAGAGGGTGACGAACCGCTCGGCCACGCTGCGGTTCCCTTCGATGGCGAGCATGCCCGCCGCTTCGGCGACCGCAAGCGGCATGCCGCCATAGATCACGGGCAGAAAGGCAGACGGCGTGCCCGAAAACACCGCCTCCGCTGCGTCGACGGCCCCGCGTGCAACCGTCAGCTCGCCTGCCTCCAGCCGCGCCACAAACGTCTCGTCCCCGATCCGGACACCGACCGTCGCCGCCCACTTTCCCGCCCGCTCGGGCACCAGCAGCATGCGCAGCGACAGCAGCAGCGACACGGCCGAGAACGGCAGGCTCGGGTCGTGCGTCGGCGAACGCAGCGCCCAGCGCGCCAGCGCCAGGATCACCGGCTCGCTTTCCCGCCCCCAGGCGGTCAGCGCATAGACCTGCACGTTCGCCGGCGATGGCAGCCGCTCACGCCGGACGATGCCCGACTGCTCCAGCGAGGCGAGCCGCTGCGTCAGCACATTGGCGCTCAGCCCCGGCAGGCCGGCGCGCAGTTCCCCGAACCGGCGCGGCCCCAGCAACAGCTCGCGCATGATCAGCAGCGCCCAGCGCTCGCCGACGAACTCCATCCCCAGCGCGGCGCCGCACGCATCGTCATACCAGCGCTTGTTCACAGTAGTTATCTTTAGTGACTCCATGGTTGTCAAAGATAAGTATCGCCGGCATGCTGGTCAAATAACGAGTCGGAGAGGATGCACCATGCCCCGCGCGATCTTCGTGAACCTGCCAGTTGCCGACGTGGCCAAGGCCACCGCCTTCTACGAAGCGATCGGCTTCGAAAAGAACCCGACCTTCTCCAACGAACAGGCCTCGGCGATGGTCTGGTCGGACAGCATCTACGTCATGCTGCTCGAACACGGCTTTTACCGGACCTTCACGGGCAAGCAGATCCTGAACGCGCACACCCACAGCGGCGCCCTGCTCGCCCTCTCCTTCGACAGCCGGGCGGAGGTCGACGCGATCACCCAGGCCGCGATCGCCGCCGGAGCCACGGAGATGCACGAGCCCGAGGATCTCGGCTTCATGTACAGCCGCGCCTTCGACGATCCCGACGGCCATGGCTGGGGCCCGTTCACCATGGACATGGCGTCCGCGACCGCGAGCCACTCCCAGCCGGCAGAGGCGTGACATGTCCTTCCAGGCCTATCTCGACACGGTCGAGCGCAACACCGGCAAGACGCCGGCGGACTTCCGCGCGCTCGCGGCGTCCCGCGGCCTCACCCGCGAGGGCGCATCGCGCCGGGGGTGAAGGCGACCGAGGTCACCGACTGGCTGAAGGCCGATTTCGGCCTGGGCCACGGCCACGCGATGGCGATCTACGCCCTGCTGAAGGGCATGAAGAAGGAGGGAGACGCATGACCCCGCCCGTGATCACCGCCTATGACTGGGTCCCCGATTTCGCGCGCGGCCTGGTGCGCGACCTGCCGGTGCGCTGGGCGCTGGAGGAGACCGGGCAGCCCTACACCGTCCGATATCTCCCGCAGGGAAGCCAGAAGGATCCCGCCCACCGCGCGCTCCAGCCGTTCGGACAGGTGCCGACCTATCAGGACGGCGATCTGGTGCTGTTCGAATCCGGCGCGATCGTGCTGCACATTGCTGAGAGCGGCAGCGGCCTGCTTCCCGCGGACCCCGCGGGCCGAGCCCGTGCGGTCCAGTGGATGTTCGCCGCGCTCAACAGCGTCGAGCTGCCGATCGCCGGCTTCGGCATGGCGTCGCTGTTCGAGCGCGACATGCCCTGGGCGAAGGACCGGCTGCCGATCGTGCGCGCCCGTGTGCAGGACCGGCTCGATGACCTCGCCGCGCGGCTGGGGGAGGCCGCCTGGCTCGACGGCGACTTCTCCGCCGGGGACCTGATGATGGTCTGCACGCTCCGCCAGTTGCGCGGCAGCGGCTTGGTCGAGGCGTATCCGGCGCTCGCCGCCTATGTCGCCCGCGGCCAGGCCCGGCCCGCGTTCGGACGCGCGCTTGATGCGCAGCGCAAGGGCTTCACCGGGCAGCCGCCGCACTCCGCGGCGATGCTCGCGATGCAGGGAGAGGACGCATGACCTTCATCCAGGGCTTCGTCGCCGCGGTCCCCACCGCCAATCGCGACGTCTATCGCGACCATGCCGCCCAGGCGCTGCCGCTTTTCAAGGAATTCGGCGCCCGCCGGATGGTCGAGGCTTGGGGCGATGACGTGCCCGACGGCACGGTCACCGATTTCCGGGGCGCGGTGCAGGCAAAGGACGACGAGACCGTCGTGTTCAGCTGGATCGAATATGCCGATCAGGCCGCCTATGATGCCGCGCTCGCTGCCATGAGGAACGACCCGCGCATGGAGGACATGGCCGAAATGCCGTTCGACGGCAGCCGTATGATCTTCGCCGGTTTCGACCCGCTGGTCGACGAGGGTCCCGGCGGCGCCACCGGCTATGTCGACGGCTTCCTGATCCCCGTGGCACCCGACCGGAAGGACGCCTTTTTCGACCTGGCGCGCCGGGCGGCGCCGGTCTTCCTCGAACATGGCGCCACTCGCGTGGTGGAGGCCTGGGGCGACGACCTGCCCGACGGCAAGGTCACCGACTTCAACCGCGCGACCAAGGTGATCGACGGCGAAAAGGTGGCGTTCTCCTGGATCGAATGGCCGTCCAGGGAGGTGCGCGACGCCGGCCAGGCCAAGGTGATGGCCGATCCCCGCATGCAGGACCCCGGCACCGTGCCGTTCGACGGCAAGCGCATGATCTTCGGCGGCTTCCTCCCCATCCTCGACCAATAGGAGCACCCCCATGCGCAATCCGCACGGCTTTCCGATCTGGTACGAACTGCTCACTCCCGATCCCGACGGCGCGCGCGGCTTCTACGAAGCGGTGATCGGCTGGACCGTGGGCGCGCCCATGTCCGATGCGATGGACTATCGCCTGATCGACACCGGCGAGGGCGAGGTCGGCGGCATCGCCCGGCTGACGCCCGAGATGCCCGGCGCGAAGCCCGGCTGGCTGTTCTACATCGGGGTGGACGACGTCGATGCGGCGGTCACCAGGATCGAGCAGGCCGGCGGCGCCGTCCACGAGCCCCCGCAGACGATCGCGGGCGTCGGCGGTCTCGCCCTGGTCGTCGACCCGCAGGGCATCCCCTTCTACGTGATGCGCGGCGAAATGGACGAGGCGAGCCATGCCTGGCAGGCGAACGGGCCCGGCAAGTGCGGCTGGAACGAGCTGACCACGCCCGACCAGGCCCGCGCCCTTGCCTTTTATGCCGAGGTGTTCGGCTGGGCCTATCCCGATCGCATGCCGATGGGCGACATGGGCGACTATGTCTTCGTCGAGGCGGGCGGCGAGACGATCGGCGCGATCATGCAGCGCCCCGCCGATGCCCCGCCCGGCGGGTGGCAATTCTACTTCCGTGCCGCCGAAATCGACGCGGCCGCTGCCGCAGTGGTGGCGTCCGGCGGCACCGTCGACATGGGCCCGATGGACGTGCCCGGCGACGAGCGCATCATCGTCGCCACCGATCCCCATGGTGCCCAGTTCGGCGTCGTCGCCGGGGCCAGGGCTACGCCATGAGCACCCCGGCCAAGGTCGTCGCCTGCCTCTGGTACGACGGCTGCGCGGAGGAGGCCGCCCGCTTCTACGTCGACAGCTTCGACGACAGCCGCATCACCGACATCCACCGTGCCACCACCGACTGGCCGGCAGGCAAGGCGGGCGACGTGCTGACGGTCGACTTCACCATCGCCGGCAACGCCTTTCTCGCGCTCAACGGCGGGCCAGGCGTGGCCTTCACCGACGCGATCTCCTTCCAGCTGATGACCGAGGATCAGGCCCAGACCGATCGCTATTGGGCCGCCATCACCCAGGCCGGCGGCACGGAGATCGCCTGCAGCTGGTGCCGCGACCGCTGGGGCGTCCGCTGGCAGATCGTCCCGCGTGCCCTGGTCGACGGGCTGGCCGATCCCGACCCGGCCGCCGCCGCCCGCGTGATGCAGGCGATGATGGGCATGGTGAAGATCGACATCGCCGCGATCGAGGCGGCCCGACGCGGAGAATGACCGGCGCCGTCAGGCGAACGCCGCCGATCCCTTGAGCTGCTGATAGGCGGCGATGACCTTTTGCAGCGCATCCTCATGGCTGCGGTCGCCGCCGTTACGATCCGGATGGTAGCGCCGCACCAGCTCGCTGTACCGCTTGCGCAGCGCTGTGCGGTCGGCGTCCACCTCCAGGTCCATGACCTTGAGCGCCGAACGGTCGCCGGGCGTCAGCGGCCGCCCGTCCTTGCGCTCTGCACGGACGTTCGCCCGGAACTTCGCCCCGATCGCATCCAGCGGATCGGCGAAGTCGGCCCAGCGCGGCCCATGGTCGCCCCCGGCTCGCGCAAAGGCACGCGTTTCCCGCTCCCAGCCGGCAAGCGGCCGCTGGGCGTCGTGGATCTCCTCGGCGGTCATGCCCGCGAAATAATTATAGCCGGCATTGAATGCACGGACATGGTCCAGGCAGAACCAGCGATAGCCGCTCGGCCGATCGCCACCCTGCGGCGCACCCTCCAGCGGGGGTGCGCGGAACTCGCCCGCTTCGCCGCAGCCCGGCGCCTCGCAGGAGCGTCCACTTTCCACTCGACCATGGAACCGCGTGTTCGGCCGGTCCTTCCCAATCTTCTCGCGCGCCACGCGACTCCCTCATGCAAACCAACTATATAGGCGCGATGCAGACCATCGCTACCGGCCCCATCGCCTCTGAAATCACCGCCCGTCTCACCGAGGCGCTCGACCCCACGCACCTGGAGGTCATCAACGACAGCGGCCGCCATGCCGGCCACAGCGGCGACAATGGCACCGGCGAATCGCACTTCACCGTTGTCATCGAAAGCCGGGCCTTTGAAGGCCGCTCGCGCGTTCAGCGCCAGCGGCTGGTGAACCAGGCCTTGGCCGACCTGCTCATTGAGCGCGTGCATGCGCTGGCAATCCGGGCCCGCGCGCCGGGAGAATAGCGCCGATGCAGTACAACCTCTGGTATTGGCCAGGCATCCAGGGTCGTGGCGAATTCGTTCGCCTGGCGCTGGAAGCGGCCGGCATCGAGTACTGCGACTGCGCGCGCGAACGCGGCGCCTGGGCGCTGGTCGAGGACATGGCGCGCTATACCCAGCGCCCGCCCTTCGCCCCGCCCTATCTCGAACTCGGCGGCTTCGTGATCGCCCAGACGACCAACATCCTGCTTTATCTGGGCGAGCGCCACGATCTGGCACCATCCCGGCTGGCGGACCGGCTGTGGCTCCATCAGCTCCAGCTCACCATCGCCGACATGGTGACGGAGGTGCACGCCGTCCACCACCCGATCTCCAGCGGCGCCTATTATGAGGAGCAAAAGGCGGAGGCGATGCGCGCGGCCGAGCAGTTCCGGCGCGATCGCATGCCCAAGTTCCTCGACCATTTCGAGACTGCGGCCAAGGCGAACCAGGGTGAATGGCTGATCGACCATCGCTGGACTCATGCCGACACGGCACTGTTCCAGATGGTAGAGGGCCTACGCTACATGTTCCCACAGCGCATGGCCGCGATCGAGCACGACTATCCGGAGCTGCTCAAGATCCACGGCCAGGTAAAGACGCTGCCGGGCATCGCCGCCTATCTGGCGAGCGACCGGCGCCTGCCGTTCAACGAAGACGGCATCTTTCGCCACTATCCGGAGCTCGACGGCGCGTGAGCGCGGCCATACCGGCTGGCTGCTACCGCGCACTGCACGTTGCGCCCGGCCGGTGCGCCAAGTAAAGCCGCGCCGCTCATGACCGATCCGCTCATCCTCGCCGTCCCCAAGGGGCGCATCCTCGAAGAGGCGCTGCCGCTGCTCGCGGCCGTCGGCATCGTGCCCGAGCCGGCCTTTTCCGACGAAGGCAGCCGCGCGCTGCGCTTCCGCACCAACACGCCGGCCGTGGACCTGATCCGCGTGCGCGCGTTCGACGTGGCGACCTTTGTCGCGCACGGCGCCGCCCAGCTCGGCATCGTCGGCTCGGACGTGCTCGCCGAATTCGAATATTCGGAGCTCTACGCGCCCGTCGACCTCGGCATCGGCCACTGCCGCATCTCGGTCGCCGAGCCTGCCGGCATGGCCGAGCACGACGATCCGCGCGGCTGGAGCCATGTCCGCGTCGCCACCAAATACCCGCACGTCACCCGCCGGCACTTCGCCGCCCGCGGCGTGCAGGCCGAGTGCGTGAAGCTCAACGGCGCGATGGAACTCGCCCCCGTGCTGGGCCTCGCCCCGCGCATCGTCGATCTCGTCTCCTCGGGCCGCACGCTCAAGGAAAACGGCCTGGTCGAGGTAGAGGTGATCGCCGAGGTCAGCTCGCGCCTCGTCGCCAACCGCGCCGCGTTCAAGACCCGGCCCGACGTGGTGCCGCTGGTGGACGCGTTCCGCCGTGCGGTGATGGAGAAGACCGCATGCTGAGGCTCGACTACACCGACCTGGATTTCGAGCGCGGCTTTGCCGAGCTGGTCGACGCCCGCCGCGAGGCCGATGCCGATGTCGCCCGCGACGTCCGCGCGATCCTGGCCGCCGTGCGCGACGAGGGCGATGCCGCCCTCGCCGCCTTCACCCGCCGCTTCGACCGCCACGATCCCGAGGAAACCGGCTGGCGCATCGAAAAGGCCGACTGCATCGCCGCGCTCGAGGGCCTGGCCCCCAACCTGCGCGAAGCGTTGCAGCTCGCCCATGACCGGATCGTCGCCTACCACTCCAAGCAGCGCCCCGCCGACAGCGACAGCGTCGACGACGCAGGCGTGCGCCTGGGCGCGCGTTGGCGCGCGGTTCAGGCAGCCGGCGTCTATGTGCCCGGCGGCCGCGCCGCTTACCCCTCTTCCGTGCTCATGAACGCCGTTCCCGCCAAGGTCGCGGGTGTCGAGCGGCTGGTGATGGTGACGCCGACCCCGGACGGCGTGGTCAACCCGCTCGTCCTCGCGGCCGCAGCACTTGCCGGCGTGGACGAGGTGTGGCGCATCGGCGGCGCGCAGGCGATCGCAGCCCTCGCCTATGGCACCGAACGCATCAAGCCGGTCGACGTCGTCACCGGCCCCGGCAACGCCTGGGTCGCGGAGGCCAAGCGCCAGCTCTACGGCGTCGTCGGCATCGACATGGTCGCCGGTCCCTCCGAGATCGTCGTGGTCGCGGACGGCGCCAACGATCCCGAATGGATCGCCGCCGACCTGCTCAGCCAGGCCGAGCACGACCCCACCAGCCAGTCGATCCTGTTCACCGACGACGGCCTGTTCGCCGACGCGGTGGCAGATGCCGTCGATCGCCAGATCGCGACCCTCGCCACCAAGGCGGTCGCCCGCGACAGCTGGGACGCCAACGGCGCGATCATCGTCGTCGAGCGCCTCGACCAGGCGATGCCGCTCGTCGATCGGCTCGCGCCCGAGCATCTCGAACTCGCCGTCGACAATCCCGAACCGCTGTTCGACCGCGTTCGCAACGCCGGCTCGGTGTTCCTGGGCCGCCACACGCCCGAGGCGGTTGGCGATTACGTCGCCGGCCCGAACCATGTGCTGCCCACCGGCCGCCGCGCGCGCTTCGCCTCCGGCCTGTCGGTGCTCGACTACATGAAGCGCACCAGCTTCCTGGGCTTGGATGCTGCGGCGCTTGGGCGTATCGGCCCTGCCGCCGTGACGCTCGCCGAGGCGGAGGGGCTTCCCGCCCACGCCCGCTCCGTCGCGATCCGCCTTTCCTGAACTTTCCCGCCGGCGCGCGCATTCTCCTTGCGCCCTGGCTAATGGACGACTTGACCATGAACACGCCCAACCCCCGCCCCCGTGCGCTCCGCCAGGCCCGCGCCGCCGCGCGCCTCGCCGCCGTCCAGGCGCTCTATCAGCAGGAGATGGAGGGCACGCCGATCCCGACGCTGCTGCACGAGTTCCACCAGCACCGGCTGGGTGCGACCATCGAGGGCGTGGAATATGCCGAGGCCGACATCGCCTTCTTCGACGACGTGGTGCGCGGCGTCGACGCCCGCCGCGAGGAGATCGACCGCGCCATCACCGCCAAGCTCTCCGCGGGCTGGTCGCTCGACCGCCTCGACAAGCCGATGCGCCAGATCCTGCGCGCCGGCACCTATGAGCTGATCGCCCGCGTCGACGTGCCCGCCGCAGCCGTCATCAGCGAGTATATCGACGTCGCCGACGCCTTCTACGACCGCCGCGAAAAGGGCTTCGTCAACGGCCTGCTCGATGGCGTCGCCAAGACCGTGCGCGGCGGCTCGACCACCCCCGCGGAAGCACCGGAGGCGTGACGCGCCGCCCCGTCCGGGGCACAACCGCCGCATGACCGAGGCCGAGTTCCTGGAGGCGCTGCGCGCGCTGCCGCTCCACCCCGCCGCCCGCGGGCTCACGGACGACGCGGCGGTGCTGCCCGCCGGGAACGTCCCCGCCACCGTCCTCACCAGCGACCTGCTGGTGGAGGGCGTGCATTTCCTGCCCGACGATCCGGCCGAAACCGTCGCCTGGAAGCTGCTGGCCACCAACCTCTCCGACTTGGCGGCCAAGGGTGCCACGCCGGTGGGTGTGCTGCTCGGCTACCCGCTCGGCGACGATGCCTGGGACCGCGCCTTTCTCGCCGGGCTCGCCACCGCGCTCGCCACGTTCGACTGCCCCCTGCTCGGCGGCGACACGGTGCGCCAGCCCGCCGGCAGCCCGCGCTTTCTGTCCCTAACCGCGATCGGCCATAGCGAGGCGACGCCTGCCCGCGACGGCGCGCGCGCGGGCGACACGCTGTGGGTCACCGGCACCATCGGCGACGCCGGTGCCGGCCTCGCCATCGCCCGTGGCGCGGAAGGACCGCCGACGCTGCTCGACCGCTACCGCCGCCCCACGCCGCGCCTCGGGGAAGGCCGCGCGCTGGCGCCGGTGGTCCACGCGATGATGGACGTCTCCGACGGCCTCCTCCTCGACGCCAGCCGCATGGCCGCCGCCAGCGGCCTCGGCGTCGCCATCGACCTGGCAGATGTGCCCCTGTCCGCCGACCTGATCCACCACAACGGCGATATCTCCGCCGCCCGCTTGGCGGCCGCGACCGCCGGCGACGATTACGAGCTGCTGTTCGCCCTCTCCCCTGGCACCGCCGCGCCGATACCGGCCACCCAGGTCGGACGCTTCCTCGCTGAACCCGGATTGACCCTCACCGACGGTGGCGCTCCCACACCGCTCCCCGCCCACCTCGGCTTCCAGCACCGCGGCAGCTAGAACCAGACCGTTCGTGCTGAGTAGGGGCTGAGCGTGTCGAAGCCCCGTATCGAAGCACCTCGCGCGGTCCTTCGATACGCCATTTCGACTTCCCTCAATGGCACCTCAGGGCGAAAGAGCATACTCAGCGTCGTCACCGCCCCGCCCGTGGTCAAACACCCCGTTCGTTTCGAGGAGCCGTCGAGCTTGTCGAGACGGCCTCTCGAGAAACCGGCCGCGGCTCTCTCGACACGGGCTCTCGGCAAGCTCGATCCCTGCTGGAGACAAACGGAAGGGCGCGGCAAACCCTGCCCAACCGGACTTGTGCTGCCGCCACAACGGCATATGCTCCGCCATATCGGTTAGACCCGACGCACGCACGCCGGGCCACCTTCTGGAGAGGAGGGGCGTATGACGATCGTCTATTTCGCCATGATCTGCGGCGTCATCGCCGTTCTCTACGGCGTGTTTACCGGAGCTCAGGTGCTGCGCGCCTCCCCGGGCGACGTTCGAATGCAGGCGGTCGCCGCCGCCATTCAGGAGGGCGCGGGCGCCTATCTCGGCCGCCAATATCGCGCGGTCGCCGTGGTCGGACTGGTCGTAGCCGTCCTGCTCGTGCCCACGCTCGGCTTCCTTTCCGCCGCCGGCTTCGTGCTCGGTGCGATCCTGTCGGGTGCGGCCGGCTATGTCGGCATGACCATTTCGGTGCGCGCCAACGTCCGCACCGCAGAGGCCGCGCGCCGCTCGCTCCAGGCCGGGCTCACGCTCGCCTTCCGCTCCGGCGCCATCACCGGCATGCTGGTGGCCGGCCTCGGCCTGCTCGCGATCGCCGGCCTCTTCTGGTACCTGGTCGCCGTAGCCGGCCACGCTCCCAACGACCGCGAAGTGGTCGAGGCGCTCACCGCGCTCGCGTTCGGCGCGTCGCTCATCTCGATCTTCGCCCGGCTTGGTGGCGGCATCTTCACCAAGGCCGCCGACGTCGGCGCCGACCTGGTCGGCAAGGTCGAAGCCGGCATCCCCGAGGACGATCCCCGCAACCCCGCCGTCATCGCCGACAACGTCGGCGACAATGTCGGCGACTGCGCGGGCATGGCCGCCGACCTGTTCGAAACCTATGTCGTGACCCTCGGCCTCACCATGGTGTCGATCGCGCTGCTGGTGCAGGCATCCTCGGCCGAGCTGCTCGGGCTGATGGCGCTGCCGCTGGTGGTGGGCGGCGCCTGCATCCTCGCCTCGATCGCCGGCACCTATATGGTCCGGCTCGGCCGCAGCGGCTCGATCATGGGCGCGCTCTACAAGGGGCTGTGGACCACCATCCTGCTCGCGGTGCCGCTGATCTATCTCTCCTGCCGCTGGGTGCTGGGCGATCTCCATGCGGTGATCGGCGGCGCCGGCTTCCTTGATCCTGCAAGCGACGCGCTCACCACCGAAGCGGCACTCGGCGCCGCGGCCACGCCCGGCACCCACTTCACGGGCATGGACCTGTTCGGCTGCATGCTGATCGGGCTCGCCGTCACCGCACTGCTGGTGTGGATCACCGAATATTACACCGGCACGCGCTATCGCCCGGTCCGCTCAATCGCACGTGCGTCCGCTACCGGCCACGGCACCAACGTCATCCAGGGGCTCGCCATCGGCCTCGAATCCACCGCGCTTCCCACGCTGGTGATCGTCGTCGCGGTGATCGCCGCCTATCAGCTCGCCGGCATCATCGGCGTCGCCTTTGCGGCGACCGCGCTGCTGGCACTCGCGGGCATGGTCGTGGCGCTCGACGCCTATGGCCCGGTCACCGACAACGCCGGCGGCATCGCCGAAATGGCCGGCCTCCCCGACGACGTCCGCCAGCGCACCGATGCCCTCGACGCGGTCGGCAACACGACGAAGGCGGTGACCAAGGGCTATGCCATCGGCTCCGCCGCCCTTGCCGCCCTCGTCCTGTTCGGCGCCTACACCACCGACCTCACCCGCTTCTTCCCCGATCTCGCGGTCGATTTCTCCCTCTCCAACCCGTACGTCATCGTCGGGCTGCTCCTGGGCGCCCTCCTCCCCTATTTGTTCGGCGCGTTCGGCATGACCGCCGTCGGCCGCGCCGCCGGATCGGTGGTGGAGGACGTCCGCCGCCAGTTCCGCGACGATCCCGGTATCATGGCGGGCACCAGCCGCCCCAACTATGCCCACACCGTCGACATCGTCACCCGCGCCGCGATCCGCGAGATGATCGTCCCCTCGCTGCTCCCCGTGCTCTCGCCGATCCTCGTCTACTTCGTCATCACCGCGGTCGCCGGCCAGGCGCAGGGCTTCGCAGCGCTCGGCGCAATGCTGCTGGGCGTCATCGTCTCCGGGCTGTTCGTCGCCATCTCCATGACCTCGGGCGGCGGCGCCTGGGACAATGCCAAGAAATACATCGAGGACGGCAACTATGGCGGCAAGGGGTCGGAGGCGCACATGGCCGCCGTCACCGGCGACACGGTCGGCGATCCCTACAAGGACACCGCCGGCCCGGCCGTGAACCCGATGATCAAGATCACCAACATCGTCGCCCTGCTGCTGCTCGCCGCCCTCGCCGGCACCTGATCGGGCCTTCAGCCCCGCCTTTCGTGGACTTTGGGCAACAGCCTCCCCATATCGGGCGCATCGGATGTGCGGCGGCCCGTGCCGGAACCGCGTCCGCCTTTCCTTTTCGCGGCGCCCGGAGTAAGGCACCGCGACTTTTCAGCCCTGCGAGGATTTTTTGGCAAAAGAAGAACTTCTGGAAATGCGCGGTCAGGTGGTGGAGCTTCTGCCCAACGCCATGTTCCGCGTCCGGCTTGAGAACGACCATGAGATCCTCGGCCACACCGCCGGCAAGATGCGCAAGAACCGCATCCGCGTGCTGGTCGGCGACGAGGTGCTCGTCGAGCTGACCCCGTACGACCTGACCAAGGGTCGCATCACCTACCGCTTCAAATAAGGCCCGAGCCATGCGGCTCGTGCTTGCCTCCACCTCTCCGCGCCGCCGCGAGTTGCTGGCGCGACTCGGCGTCGTGCCCGATCGCATCGCCGGCCCGGAACTCGACGAAACTCCGCGCCCCGGCGAACTGCCGCGCCCCTATGCGCTGCGGCTGGCCGAGGAAAAGGCGCGCGCCGTCGATCGCGCATCGGACGAGATCGTTGTCGCCGGGGACACCACCATCGGTGTCGGCCGCCGCATCCTCAACAAGCCCGCCGACGAGGCCGATCATCGCGCGATGCTCGGCCTCCTGTCCGGCCGCCGGCACCATTGCCTGTCCGCCGTCTGCGTGATCGGGCTCGACGGCAAGGCGCGCGTGCGCGTCACCGACACGGTGGTCGTCTTCAAGCGGCTCACCGACGACGAGATCACCTGGTATCTCCGCTCGGGCGAGGGTGAGGGCAAGGCCGGCGGCTATGCCATCCAGGGCCGCGCAGAAAGCTTCGTGCGCTTCCTGTCGGGCAGCCACTCCGGCGTCGTCGGCCTCCCGCTGTTCGACACCCGCGCGCTGCTGGAATCCAGCGGCTACCGCTTCGCCTGAACCCATGCGCTGGATCGTCGAGCGCGGGATCGGCGAGACCCGCGCCGCGCTCGTCGACGGCGACACCATCCTCGAAGCCTGCATCGAACCCGACGACACCGTACGCGCAGGCACGGTGCTCGCCGCCCGCCTCGCCAAGCGGCTGACGCAGCGCAACGAAGGCGTCATCGTGTGGGACGGCGGCGAGGCGATGCTCGCCCCCCTGCCCCGCGGCGTGCCCGAAGGCGCCAGCCTGCTGGTCGAGATCACCCGCCCACCGCTCCCCGAACCCGGCAAGCCCAAGCGCGCCCGCGCACGTCCTGCCGCTGAGGGCGCGACGCTGGGCGAGGGCCCCGACCTCCTCCAACGCCTCCCCGACGCCCAGCTGCTCGGCCGCTTCGACGCGGACCTGCTCGAGGACGCCGGCTGGTCCACGCTGCTGGAGGAAGCCGTCACCGGTCAGGTGACCTTCGCGACCGGCAACCTAACCCTCTCGCTCACCCCCGCGATGACGCTGATCGACGTCGACGGCGAACAGGCACCCGCCGCCCTCGCGGTCGCCGGTGCCGCCGCCGCCGCCCGCGCGGTCCGTCGCCTCGACATCGGCGGCTCGATCGGCATCGACCTGCCCGACGCCGGCGACAAGGCCGCGCGCCAGACTGCCGCCGCCGCCATCGACACCGCCTTGCCGCAGCCGTTTGAGCGCACTGCCGTCAACGGCTTCGGCTTCGTCCAGATCGTCCGCCGCCGCGCCCGAGTGTCGATCCCGGAGCTCTACGCCCACGACCCCGTCGCCGCCCACGCCCGCGCGCTGCTCCGCTTGGCGGAGCGCACCGGCGGCGCCGGCGAGCGCACGCTGACCGCCCACCCGGCGCTCGTCGCCCACCTCTCCGCCCGCCCCGCATGGCTGGGCGAGCTTGCAAGCCGCATCGGTGCGCCCGTTGCCTTGCGGGAGGACCCCGCCCTCGCCATATCCGCCGGCCATGTCCAAGCGCGCTTCCCGTGATGTCTGCGCGCTGTGCGGAGCCCCCGTGGCCGCGCAGCACGCCCCCTTCTGCAGCCAAGGCTGTCGCGACCGCGACCTGCTCAACTGGCTGGGCGAAGGCTATCGCCTGCCCGGCACTCAGGCCCCTGCCGAACAAATTTCGCATGGCGGGCTGGACAGCGACGAATCCGCCGACTAACAGGCGCGCTCTGTCCGGTTCAGGACGGAATGCCCGGGTAGCTCAGTTGGTAGAGCATGCGACTGAAAATCGCAGTGTCGGCGGTTCGACCCCGTCCCCGGGCACCACTTTCCACCGAACCTACTGTGGGCGCTATCTAGCCCTGCCTCTGGAGCAACCTTCTTCGCCCCTGGCGTGTTGGCGGCCTTGTTGAAGTGATCGTATTTCGCCCTGGGTGCGCCGGCGGCGCATCAACCGGGCCCCGAAGAGAGGTCCGCCGCCTTCCAGGGCGGTCCGTTCCCGATCGCAGCGAGATCGCTTCGGCGGATTAGACGATCTGCCTAGGCGCTTTCTCGCTGCTCGAGGGTGCGGGGAAATCGGGTGGCCTGTCGTCGGAACACCGAAGATCGCCATCAAGTGATACAACTTGTTCACTCTTCGAGTTTTGCACACCGAGCCATGGACAAGGATGATCGGTGTAAGGCGTGCCGCGACCTCGCGGAGGCACAATCCCGAGTCCAACCCTCCGTTCCCGATCTGCGCGACGCTTAGGTCGATCTCGACCAGCTGGTGCGGAGCGCCCCTTGGAACGTCCGCAACTCCTTGACGGAGATCGCCGAGCAGGAATTGGCGGATGCGTCCACGGACCATCTCCGGCGCATCCAGACAGGGACACTGGCGTGGCCCCACAAGGCGATGGGGCATCAGCGGGCCCTTCTGGCGCTGGCCATCCAGATCCGCGCCGTGGACGCCCTGCTTACGGCGCTTAACACGCGTCAGAGTCGGCCGCCGGCGCGGTCGGCTCGCCAGTGGCGCTGCAGCGACGGTCGGGCCTACGTGATCCCGTGCAGGCGGGAACGGGACTTCGGCAGCATCGCTGGAGACGCTCTGGGGTATGGATGCCGGGGCGCGCTCGCCCACCGGATCATTCCCGTGATGGTCTCAGGCATGCCGGTTAGGATCGTCCCGATCGGAACGCTCGAGTCCAAGGCGGCGACGGCGCCGCTTCGGCTTGGCCCAGCGCTCTTCCCCGCACTCACCCTCGACTCGCTACCCAGCGGGCACGACTTCCGCGCCGACAAGGTGGTGCACGAGGATGGCGGCGCCGTCATCGAAGCACAGGTGCACAAAACGCCGGCACATTTGTGCCTGCGAAATCGGCATCCACCGGGATCACAACGCTGCCCTAAACATCCTGCGCGCGGCCTCGCCACGCATGTGGCCGCTACGGCTGCCAGCGTGGCGAGGCTTGCTCAACGCCAGCGTTCGAGCTGCGCGTCCGCCCGAAGACGCAGCAACGGTTGCTCAGCGACCCGGCCCGTGGTCTCGGCTAGCAACGTAGTTCCCACCGTTGACCCAAATAACCTCTAGCTCGGCGAGGCGAGACGGATCGTTCCAGCGAGGCCAACCGGACCGCCTGCGTTAGAGGATGATCCGCGCCGTGAGCACGAAGCGGCGTTCCTGCTCCAGGAAGCTCGCCGGCATCTTCGCGCCGCTGTCGATCAAGATGTACTCCTTGCGCTGCGTATCCAGCAGGTTGTTGACGTTGAAGCCGAGCTGGACGCTGGGGAGGACAAAGGCATTCACCGATAAGTCGAGCTGGCCGTAGCCGCGGATGTAGCGCTCGGCACCGAACTGAGCCCCGACTGCGTCCGCACGCAGATAGGTGCTGCGCCAGGCATAGGCGAGCCGCGCGTCCAGACCCGCATGATCATAGTAGAGCACCGCGTTGGCGCTCTTCTTCGACAAGCCAGGCAGCGGGGTGGTGCGCGACGAGCCGTCGGCCGACCGCGTGGTCGCCTTGCTGGAGGCATAGGTGAAGTTGAGTATACCGCCGAAATAGCTCAGCTGCCCCGGGAGGAAGAAGAAGGGCGATTGAACGCCCGCCTCCACGCCGTGGATCGTCGCATTGTCGCCATTGGTGGGCTGGGTGAAGGCGACGATGCCTGAGGTGGGCTGGCCGGTCTCCTGATCAGGGAAGCTGGCCAGTTCCGACACGGTCGTCTGCGAGATCAGTGAGTTGATCTGCTTGGCGAAGCCGTTGATCGTCAGCAGCGCACCAGGATGGAAATACCATTCAAACCCGAGATCCTCCTGGTCCGCCAGGTACGGCCTGAGGTTCGGGTTGCCGCGGGTGCCGGTGCGCGGGCCGGAGTTGATCACCGTCGCCGGGCTCAACTGGTCCAGCGTCGGCCGCGTCATCGCACGCGAATAGGTCCCGCGGATCAGCATGTTGGGCGCGACTTCCCAGCGTGCGTTGAAGGCGGGGAGGAAATTCGTGTAGCGCGCCTGCACATTGCTAGGCGTCAGCTCGGTGCCGATCAGGCTCGAGCCCCTTGAGTCAGTATCGGTGACGATCGCACGCACACCCGCGTTGACCGACAACGATCCAAAATCGAAATTGCCTTGTAGGTAGCCGCCATAGGTCTGCTCGATCACTTCGAACGAGTTCAGGGTGTCACCCTGCGGATCGGTGGCGAACTGATCGGAGTTGAACGGATCGAGGCCCGGATAGATGGTGTCGATCAGCTTCTGGCGGTCGACCGACAGGATACGGTCGGGCGTTTCGGCGTTTCGCACGCTGAACTTCAGCGTGTCCGCGAACGATCCGAGACCGAGCGGATTGTCGCCGAGCAGTTCGGCACCGCGGTACAGGCCTACGTTGCGAGCCCGCTGGCGCGAGGTGCGATGGGTGTAGCGCGCACCGGCCTGGATGCTGGCGAGCCCAGGCACGTCGTCGAAGTCACGCGTGGCATCCACGCGGCCGACATATTCGCCAATCGTGTTCACCGCACGATTGAAGATGAAGACGTTGTAGCCGAACGCCTCGGGATTGGTGCTGAAGTCGGTCGCAGTGGACGAGAATTGCGGCACGTCGCCATCGACGCGATAGGTGACGTCGGCGCCGTAAGCGGCGAAGGAGAACAGGTTAAGCTCGTTGCTGGCGCGCTGGTGCGCGTAGCTGAAGCCCGGCGTGATGGTCAGGTGCTCGGCCGTCTGCCATTTGGCGCGCAGCGTTCCCTGATAGACCTCGTTCTCCTGCGGCTGATAGCTGTACCCCACGCGGTTTTGGATATTGCGGAACGTCGCCTGGGTGACCGCGCCGTTCTCGATCACGTAATCGACCGGCGCCTGGTTGCCGGGCGAACTGGTGCCGTCGGCGAAGAAGCTGGTGCCCTCGATCGGCGCGTCGGGGCGGTCGTCGATCTGCGTGCCACGACGGCGCGCGTAAAGGAAGTCGGTGGTCAGTTCGAGCGTCTCGGTCGGGCGAGCCTGGCCGGCCAGCGTGATGCCCAGGTTGTCGCGCTTCTGCTGGTAGCTGTAGAAGGCCGTCGTGCGCGGCGTGGCGGCATCGAGCAACACGGCTGGCGCAGTGGCGAGCACGTCCGCCGATGCGATGTTGCGGAACGCGACCCACGGACCGAAATCGACTTCGTTCGTACGGAAATCGGTCTTCGAATAGGCAACACCGAGGGTCAGGCCGTATCGGTCGTCCCAGTTTCGGCTGACAAGTCCGAAGAAGCGCGGCACTGGCTCCGCCTTCTGCCCGATCGTCACCCCGCCGGTGACCGTCGCGCGGAAGCCCTGGATGTCGAAGGGCTTGGGGGTTTCGATCTTGACCGTACCGGCAAGGCCGCCCTCCACCGTGCTGGCGGTAGGCGATTTCTCCACCTCGATCCGCGCGAACAGTTCGGGCGCGAGGACACTGAAGTCGAAGCCATTGAGGGCAGTGCCGCCATTGATCTCGCTGCGCGTGAATTGCGGCCCCAGGCCGCGCAGGTTGATCGTCTGCCCCTCGCCGGTGACCGAGCGGTCGATCGTGATGCCGGGCACGCGCTGCAGCGATTCGGCCAGGTTGTTGTCGGGGAACTTGCCGATGTCTTCGGCCGAGATCACGTCCACCACCGAGATCGCGCTTCGCTTGTCCGACAGCGACCGCTCGATGCCGGCGCGAAGGCCCGTGACGACGATATCCTCTCCGGGAGTCTCCGCAGGCGCGGTCTCGACACCCTCGACCGGCGCGTTGGCGCCCAATGTCTGTGCCTGCGCCGCCACAGGCGCCAGCATCATTGCCGAACCGACCATCAGGCGCGCACGCCACGCCGAACGACGCGTCGCAGGTCCACGAATGCTCATATTTCCCGCCCGGTTTTTCTTGTTGGATGGAAGCCGCGCCTAAAAGCGGGCGCGCACGCCCGCGAAGAACGCCCGGCCCGAATATTCGTAGAAGTTCGGAACGTTGCGGTATGTATTGAAACGCTTCACTGCCGATCCGAGCAGGTTGGATCCTTGCCCATAGATGGTGAAGTTCTTCGCCACGTCGTAGGAGAGGCTTGCGGAGACTTCATGATACGGATCTTCCTTGACCGGAAGATAGCCAAGATTTCCGGACTGAGCGTATACGAAGCGCGACTGGTAGCTGTAGGAGACCTGCGCCCCGATTCCGTGGTTCTCGTAGAACAACTTGGCATTGGCCGAGAAGGGGATGGCGCCCGGCAGATCAGTGGTGGTGTCGCCTGATTTCGCGCGCGAGTGGTTGTAGGTTGCGTTAGCCTGAATACCGAAGCCGTTGTCGAGGAAATATTGGCCGCCGACTTCGACGCCGTAGACATTGGCGCTGTCGCCATTGACGACCTGATATTGGACGAAGTTGAAATTCTGCTGCTGGTTCGCCGGCTGCTCGGTCGGCGTGACAACTACGTCCACCGGCACGGTCGAGACGAAATTGGTGATATGCTTGAAGAAAGCGGCCGCGGTGAGCGCGAGGCGGTTCGACGGGTAATATTCGAGCGAAACGTCCAGCTGGTCGGCACTGGTGGGGCGAAGGTCCGGGTTGCCGGCGTTGTAGATGATGAACGTACCCGACTGGGCAGAGGTCGCGTCCTGCGCCGGTGAAAGCTCCGCGAAGGTCGGCCGCGAGATCGCCTGCGATGCGGCAAGACGGATGCGCAGGCCATCGTCGAGATCGTAGGAGAAGTTCGCGGCAGGCAGCAGCCGCAGATAGTCGCCGCCGCCGTTGATCGCCTCCACGGGATTGAAATCGACGTCATTGTCCTGCGTGCCGACGCGCGGCAGGATGCTGGCGATGGTGGCGCCGTAGCCCGTCGAGTTCACCTTGGTATAGATCAGCCGCCCGCCGACATCCGCACGCCAGCGCTCGCCGGCGAGATTGAACTGGACGTATCCGGCCCAGGTGCGCTCCTTGATGCGGTAGGAAGCCGGAAGATCGGCCTCGATCACCTGCGTCGAATAGCCTGCCGGATAGGGCGACAGGGCACAGCCTGGAATGGCCGTCCCGCTATCGTCGAGGCAGCTGTTGGGATTCAGGATCGCGGGGTTGTTGTCGGCCCGTGGCAGCGCCGCGAGATAGGTGTCGATATCGAACACCGGCAGGTTGCGCGGGAAGTTGCCCGGCAGCTTGGAAAGGATGTTGTTCTGCGAGCCCTGGCGAACGACCTGTGCGCCGATCTCGCCGAAGGTGAAGGGGTAGCCGCAGTAGCTGCATGACGTCGTATATTGATTGTCGATCGTGTCGACGATCTTGCGCCGGTCCGTCCAGGCGGCGCCAAAGACGATCGAGCGGAACGTGTCGTTCTCGATCTCCCACTCGCCGTCCAGCTTCACGCTCTGAATGCGGTCCTCGATGTCCTGCCCCTGGATGCCGATGTAATGGGCCCGGAAATCGTCATCGGTAGCCTGGTCGAGCGTTCGCCCGCCGGGGAGCGTGATTGCGAGATCGGGAATACCGTTTTCCCTCGTCGCGAAGGTGGCTGATGCGCCGGTAATGCCCGCGACCACGAAGCGGTTCTGCCCGCCGGTATTGTCCGTCGCCTTGCCATAGTAGCCGTCCACCGCGAGCTTGAGCCGGTGGCCGACCTGCCAGTCGATACGCCCGCCGATCTGATAGGTCTGACTTTTCCGCGGCTCGTTCGTGGTGAGCACTTCCGACACGAGATTGTCGAGCGCGAAGCCGGTAACGACATTGTTCTCGTCGGTGGTGATCGATGCGGGGTCCCACCGCGGTGACCCGTCGTCACCTAGCGGATTGAGATAATTGGACGACCGGTAGTTGCTCTGCTTGACGTCGAAGTGGCTGTAGATCCCGTCAATCGTCAGCGCGAAGCGATCGGACGGCTTCCATTGAAACGCGCCGGCCGCGCCGATCCGCTCACGCTCGCCCTCGACATAGCCAACGCTATAATAGTCCGGCCAGATATAGGCCGGGCCATCCGGATTGTCGTCGACCCGACCGTCGCCGTTGAAGTCGACGCCATAGCCCGCCTCGGTGCCGTCGGTGATCGAATATTCGCCAAGATTGTCGGTGCGGAACTTGTACTTGTTGTAGCTCGCCCCGACGAGGATGCCCATTGTATTGTTGGCGAAGGTGGTGCTGACGACGCCGCTGGCGCGATAGCCGCCCTTCTCGGCGAAATCGTTATACTGCCCCTCGATTGCCGCCGAGGCATGGAAGCCGGTTCGGTCGAGTGGACGCGCGGTGCGCAGATCGACGTTGCCGCCGATGCTGCCCTCCAATTCGTTGGCCCGCACCGCTTTCTTGACCTCGGCACCCGAGATGATCTCCGACGGCAGCACGTCGAAGGCGAAGGAGCGGTCGGTGCCGTCGGTCGGCAGGATGCGGCCGTTGAGCGTCGTGATCGCGAAATTCTGGCCCAGGCCTCGAACGGTTATGTCGCGCCCCTCGCCCCGGCCGTCTCGGCCAACCGTCACGCCGGGGATGTTGGCGAGCGCCTCGGCGACGTTGCGGTTGGGAAATTTGCCGAGTTCCTCGGCAGAGATCGCGTCGACGATCGTGTCGGCGCTGCGCTTGGCCTGGATCGAGCGTAACAGGCTGCCGCGAACGCCGCGGACGATGATGTCGGCACCGGAACCGGGCTCACCCGTCTCGCCCGGCTGCTGCGCCGGATCGGTCAGCACCGCCTCCGGCTGGGGCGGTTCGTCCGCAGATTGCGGGCTCCCGGTTTGAGCGAGGACCGGCGGGCTTGCAGCGAGCGCAGCCGCGCAGACGCTCACCGATGCCAGATAATGCCACGTACCAAGTCGCGCCATTTCTCTTCCCCTTCCCGCTCTCATATTCGAGCGCGATATATTGCGTTTGGGTATCTTGGCTGTCGCAGAACTGTCAAACAGAAAAGAAACGAAACGTGCGTTTTTCTTGTCGCTCCGGTTGCGCGCTGATAAGTGCCCTGGTTCAGGGAGATGATGATGATCCGGGACACCAGCGAGCGACGCCAGCAGATCAGCGCCCTGGTGCGCGAGCGCGGCAGCGTCCAAGTGGCCCCGCTGGCCGAGCGGTTCGGCGTTTCGATGCAGACGATCCGCAAGGATCTGCACTATCTCGCCAAGCGCGGCGTGGCGGAGCGCTCCTATGGCGGCGCGATCTCGGCCGACGCGGTAAACGTCGCCACCGAAGCCCCCGTCGAGGCCAAGCGCCTGATCCTGCCGGCAGAGAAGGACCGCATCGGTCGCTGCGCCGCCGCGATGGTCGCGCCGGGCGATTCCATCGTGCTCGATTCAGGTACCACCACCCTCCAAATCGCGCGTCATCTGCCCGATTTGGAGGATGTCACCGTGCTGACCAACGATCTCGACATCCTCGCTGTGCTCTCGCGCAAGGAGCGGCTCAACGTCGTGATGCTCGGCGGCCAGCTTCGGCGACGCAACATGGCCTTCTACGGCGCGCAGACCGTCGCCGCGCTTGAGGATCTGCATGTCGACAAGCTATTCCTCGGTGTCGACGGCTTCGACGTGGATCGCGGTATCACGACCCATTTCGAGCCAGAGGCGATGCTCAACCGCAAGATGGTGCAGACGGCGCGGCGCGTGATCGCCGTGGCGGACCACAGCAAGTTCGGCCGCGTATGCCTGCATCGCATCATCAACGCGGGTGACATCGACGATCTTGTTACCGATGGCGCAACCAGCGATGTCACGCGCGCCGCCGACCGGCTCGGCTTCGCGCTGCATCAGGCATGAAAGGAGGCCGAATCGGCCCACCCCTCGCCCCTTCTACGTGCCGAGCCTGAAGACCCGCCTCGCGTTGGCATAGTAGATCTTGTCGATGACCCCGCGCGGCAATGCCAATCCCGCCGCGTCGCCCTTGATTGCATCGACCCGCTGCGACAGCCCCGTCGCGAGGTAACGCCAATCGGCACGCCACACCCGGCTCGCCTCGGCAGGGAAATCGTCGGCTGCCGGCGGGTTCTGCGCTCGAGCAGCGGGATCGGGCGGATTCTGCGTTAGATCAGTGCCGTACAACAGGCGATCCTGATATTTCAGGAAGAAGGCGCGGACCTTGGCCTGATCCTTCACCGACTGCGCCTGCAGGTTGGTCATACGCGCCGCCAGGTCCACCGTGGCGTTTGGATAATGGTCGAGGAAGCGCGCCAGCTCGTCGACGCTCCATTCCAGGCTGGCCATGTGCGCCCCGACGACGGAAAGTTTCGGATGTCGCGCCACGAACCGATTGCGGGCCGCCATCAACGCTTCGTAGCTCGGCTCTTCCGGGTGGAGGTACATGTAATACTCGGAGTGCGCCTTGAAATAGGCGCGGTCGTTCTCCGTCGTCATCTCGTCGAGGGGCAGCCAGCAATTGCGTGGCTCTCCCTGATGAGCGATCAGCGGCACACCCCGCGTCTCGATGTTCGCCATGACGGGATCGAACCGCGGATCGTCGAGGAAGACGCGCTTACCCTGCGTATCCTTGGCGACCATGCCGATGTTCTTCCACACCTTCACCGCGACCGCACCTCTGGCGAGTCCGGCCGTGACCTGCTGTTGGGCCCGCGCCGGCCAGCCCGGCGTGCCGAAACCGTCCATCGAGAAGGTGGTGGCGAAGTGGAAGCGCTTCGGATCGGCCGCGTGCATCTTGACTGCAATCGCCTCCTGCGTCGCCAGCGGCGGGAAGTCCGGATAGTCGACGTTGATCGACAGCAGTTCGAATCCGTCGCTCCGCGCGACGGCGAGGAACTCGGGCGTGTCGACGTTGGCATGAACATGGGCATCGAACTTGCGGACCCGGACGAAATCGCCCTCGCCATAGGTTGCCACTGGCGGCGGCGATGCCGCGGAGGCGAGCAGCATCGCCACGGTCGGAAGAAGGATGCGGACGATCATCAAGACACTCCCTCGCGCAAGGAAACGAAAGAAAACATTCGTGTAAGTTGCGTTATGGTTTGCGCTGGCACGTTCGATCGTGCAAGCTCTTTCCGGCGGCCGAAACCACATCCGGGTCACCGGAGGGGATAGCGGATCGCGTTGGAGGGACACGGAGAATGCCGCAGAATCATATCTCACGGCGTCAGGCACTGCGCGGGCTGATGTCGGGTGCGGCAATGATCGGCGGCGCCACGATACTCCCCGCCCCGCTCTACGCCGCACCGCCAGCAAGCACGCGGCTTACCGATGGCGTGCTGACGATCGAGATTGACCAGGGAATGCGCTCACGTCTGTGGCGTGGCAAGCAGGCGCTGACCGCGCTCGAGCCGGGTGAAGCACTGCGGCTGGTGGACGGCGGCGCGATCGACCGCTTCCTGCTGCTTGACCAGCAGCGTGAGCGCGTGAATGGGCCGCATGGTCCCGGCCAGCGCCACGTTCTGCGCAGCACCGCCTCGGGCAGGATCGAGCAGCGCAAGGCGATCACGTTCCTCGATCGCCACCCCGGCCTGGCGCTCGTCGATATCAGTTATCGCAACACCGGCACCGCGCCGTTGGGGATCGCGAGCTGGCGCAGCCTTAGCCACGATCTGCTGACGCACGCCGACGGCGCCTGGACATTCGCAGGAGCCTCCTACCCCGACCGGCGCGACTGGATCCAACCGGTCAAGCCCGGCTTCGAGCAACGCAACTTCATGGGAATGAACGGTTCCGACTATGGCGGCGGCACGCCGGTCGCGGTCGTGTGGCGGCGCGATGCTGGGATCGCGGTCGGCCACGTCGAAACGGTGCCACGCCTCGTCGCGCTTCCGGTTGCCGCGCAACCGACCGGCACCCGCATCGGAATGAGCGGCGACGCGCCGACAGTGCTGCAACCCGGCGAGACGCTGACGCTGCCCGCCAGCTTCGTGATGGTTCACGAGGGCGATCATTTCCGACCACTCGACGCTTATCGCCAACTCATGGCCGACCGCGGGCTTGCCGCACCGACCATCCCGGCCTCCAGCTACGAGCCGATCTGGTGCGCTTGGGGCTATGGCCGGAACTTCGACACCGAGCAGATCTACGCCACCTTACCCAAGGCCAAGGAGGTCGGGCTGGAATGGGCGGTGCTCGATGATGGCTGGCAGAAGTCCGAAGGCGATTGGATCGTCGATCAGAAGCGAATGAAGCGCGGCGACGCCGACATGAAGGCGTTTGCGGATCGCGTGAAGGCGGCAGGCATGAAGCCACGGCTGTGGCTTGCGCCGCTCGCGGTCGATCCCGGCACGGAGATGCTGCGCGATCATGCCGATATGCTGCTGCTCGATCGCGACGGGGCGGCCCAGAACGTTAGTTGGTGGAGCGCCTTCACCCTGTGCCCGGCGTATCAGCCAACGGTGGACTTCTTCCGCGCGCAGGTGCGCCGCATCGTCGGCGAATGGGGCTATGACGGGCTGAAGCTCGACGGCCAGCATCTGAACGGCGTCGCCCCGTGCTACAATCCGGCGCACAACCACGCCCGTCCCGAGGAATCGTTCGAGAAGCTGCAGGATTTCTGGAAAGCGATCTACGATGAGGCGATCGCGGCCAATCCGCAGGCGGTCGTCGAACTGTGCCCATGCGGCGATTCGTTCGCTTTCCACAACATCCCGGCGATGAACAACACGCCGGCATCCGATCCGCTCAGTTCGTGGCAGGTCCGGCTCAAGGGCAAGACGTTCAAGGCCTTGATGGGGCCGGCGGCGCCCTATTCCGGCGATCACGTCGAGCTGAGCGACAACCGCGACGATTTTGCCTCGACCTATGGCATTGGCGCGATCCCATCGACCAAGTTCACCTGGCCGCACGACACCGCAGATCCTGCCGAACCGCTGCCGCCCGGCGGATTCGTGCTGACGCCGCAGAAGGAAGCGGTGTGGCGCAAGTGGATCGCGCTGTACCGGGCCAACATGCTGCCCATGGCCGAGTATCTGGGCGGCTTGTACGACATCGGGTTCGACAAGCCCGAGGCGCATGTCGTCAACAAGGCCGGCACGCTCCACTACGCCTTCTTCGCCGACAAGTGGACCGGGCCCATCGCGCTGCGTGGGCTCAGTTCCGGCCGCTACACGTTGACCAACAGCTTCACCGGCACGCCGCTGGGCACGGCCAGCCGCGACAAGGCGAGCATCCCGGCGACCTTCGAGCGTTTCCTGCTGATCACCGCCACGCCGGAGACCGCCGCATGACCACCGCGACGCTGACGGCCGTCCCGTCCACGGGCGGGCGGGCCTGGCTAATCAATGCGCTGACCACCGTGGTGCTTTGGGGGTTCTGGGGCGCATTCTCGGGCCTGTCGCCGAAGCACGGCTTTCCCGACACTCTGGTTTATTGCGTGTGGGCACTCACGATGGTGCCGCCCGCGCTGCTGGTGCTGGGGCTGACCGGCTGGAAGCTGGACCCCTCACCGCGCGCGGTCGCTTACGGCCTCGCGGTAGGTCTGCTCGGCGCCGGTGGACAGATGGTGCTGTTCTACGCGGTGGCGCGCGGGCCGGCATATCTGATCTTCCCGATCATCTCGCTGTCACCGGTGGTGACGATCGCCTTGTCGTTCGTGATTCTACGCGAACGAACCGGGCGGCGCGGCGTGCTGGGAATCATCTTGGCGCTGCTCGCACTGCCGACGTTCGACTTCGCGACCGGTTCCGGCGGCAGCGCCATCTGGCTGCTCCCGGCGTTGCTGGTAATGCTGTGCTGGGGCGTGCAGGCCTATTTTATGAAGGCCGCCAACAACCTGATGTCGGCGGAAAGCATCTTCTTCTACATGATGCTGACGGGGCTGCTGCTGACGCCGGTCGCTTGGGCGATGACCGATCGGACACAGGCGATCAACTGGGCCGCGGACGGGCCACTGCTCGCCGCCGGCATCCAGCTGCTGAACGCGATCGGCGCGCTGACCCTGGTGTTCGCCTTTCGCCACGGCAAGGCGATCATCGTCGCTCCGCTCGCGAATGCCGGCGCACCATTGGCCACTGCCATCATCTCGATGATCGTGCTCGGCGTCATGCCGGGGCCGGTCAAGCTCGTCGGCATAGGCCTTGCGCTGATTGCATCGCTGCTGCTCGCGATCGAGCCGGACGCTGAAGACTCATCAGCGGCAACGTGGTCCTGAGTTTCGTTTGGTTTCGCTTTCTTGCGCTTGAGCGTGTTGAAGGTTATTGCGATTTGCGAAGGGGGACTCACCCGTGCAGACCATCAGAGACATCGTAGCGCGCCACAAAGCGGGTGAGCGTATCGGCATCCCGTCGGTCTGCTCGGCGCACCCGATCGTGATCGAGGCCACCCTGCGCCACGGGCTGACACGCGACTCGACCGTGCTGATCGAAGCGACGTCAAACCAGGTGAACCAGGACGGCGGCTATACCGGGATGGTGCCCGCCGACTTCCGCGCCTTCGTGGAAGCGATCGCACAACACGTCGGCTTTCCCCTTGATCGTCTCGTGCTCGGCGGAGACCATCTCGGGCCGAACGCCTGGACCGCCCAGACGGCCGAAGAGGCGATGGCCAAGGCCGAAGTGATGGTGGCCGACTACGTCGCCGCCGGCTTCCGGAAGATCCATCTCGATTGTTCGATGAGCTGCGCCGACGATGCAGTGCCGCTGCCCGAGCGCATCATCGCCGAGCGTGCCGCCCGGCTCGCGCGTGCCGCGGAAGACGCTTTCTCGGGCGAGGAGCACGACGCGCCGGTCTATGTCATCGGCACGGAAGTCCCCGTTCCTGGCGGCGCGGCGGAGTATCTGGAGGAACTGGCGGTGACGACCCCGGAAGCCGCCATCGCCACACTCGACATGCACCGCGACCTCTTCCGTGAGGCCGATCTCTCCGCGGCGTGGAACCGCGTGATCGCCACAGTGGTGCAGCCGGGTGTCGAGTTCGACCACGACAAGGTGGTGGACTATCGCCCGGAAAAGGCACGCGCGCTCAGCACCGCGCTCGAACTGGTCGCCGGCATCGTCTTCGAAGCGCATTCCACTGACTACCAGACCAGCGAAGCGTTGGCGGCACTGGTGCGCGACCATTTCGCCATACTGAAGGTCGGCCCCGGCGTCACCTTCGCGTTGCGCGAGGCGCTGTGGGCGCTGGACGCGATCGAACGCGAGACCGTGCCGGCCGAGCGTCGCGCGTCCCTGCGCGCCGTCGCGTTGGAGCGGATGCACGCCGCGCCCGGCAACTGGCGCAAATACTATCACGAGCAGGGCGAGGCACTTGAGCAGCAGCTGCAATACAGCCTGAGCGACCGCATCCGTTATTACTGGCCGGCCCCTGCCATCGCAGCGGCGCAAGAGCGGTTGTTCGACAATCTGCGCCAAACCGCGCCGCCATTGCCGCTGGTGAGCCAGTATCTGCCCCTTGCTTATGCCGCGGTGCGCGCCGGGACGGCGACCCGCGATCCTCTCGACCTAGTGATGGCGCATATCGCCGCCACGCTGGACACCTATTACGGAGCCTGCCACCCCCATGCCTGAAACCCTGATGGCGGCCAGTGCCGACACTGCCGAGTGCTGGACGCGGCGCGAGATCCTCCAGCAGCCGGACACGCTCGCCGAAACGCACGCGCTGATTGCACGTGATGCAGGTGCGCTCGACGGCTTCCTCCAGCCGCTGCTCGCGCGTCCGAACCTGCGCATTGTGCTGACCGGCGCAGGCACCTCGGCCTTCATCGGCGACAGTCTGGCGCCTTGGCTGTCGCAGTTGCTTGGCCGCTGCGTTGAGTCGATCCCGACCACTGATCTGGTCAGCTCGCCGGCATTGTTCCTGCGGGCGGGTGCACCGATCCTGCTGGTGTCGTTCGGTCGTTCGGGCAACAGCCCCGAAAGCGTCGCGGCGCTGGATCTGGTCGATGCGCGCGTCGCAGACGTGCATCACCTGATCATCACCTGCAATGCCGAGGGCGCACTGGCCAAGCGGCACTACGCCGACGGACATGTCATCCTGCTGCCCGAGGCCACGCACGATCGCGCCTTCGCAATGACGTCGAGCTTCAGCGCGATGATGCTGACCGCGCTCACCGCCTTCACCGGTCCGGCCGCAATGGCCGAGCGGGTCGTCGCGATCTCGGACGCGGTGCGCGCGGTCGCCCGCGACGTCGAAGAGAAGGCGACGGCGCTGGCAGCACGCAACTTCTCGCGGGTCGTCTATCTCGGGAGCGGCGTGTTCAAGGGTCTGGCGCGTGAGGCGGCGCTCAAGCTGCTCGAACTCAGCGATGGAAAGGTCGTGACGGCATTCGATACCGCACTCGGCTTCCGCCATGGGCCCAAGACGATCGTCGCGCCCGACGCGCTGATCGTGGTGTTCCTGTCCAACGATCCCCTCACCCGTCATTACGATCTCGACATCGTCGAGGAACTGCGTGCGGATGCGCGCTGCGGCGCGCTGTTGACGGTCTCGGCGCAGCCCGGTGACAATGCCGACGTGATCGTTCCGGGCATGGCGGCAGCGACGGATGCCGACCTGCTGTTCCCCTTCATCGTGCCGGCACAGCTCTACGCACTGCAGGTCTCGCTGGCGCTTGGTCTCACGCCGGACACGCCGAACCAGAACGGCACCGTCAATCGCGTCGTCCAGGGCGTGCGAATCCACAACGCATGACCGCGAGCTATTTTCTGGGCGTCGACGGCGGGGGAACCAAGACCGAATTCCTCTGCATCGACGACGGCGGACGCGAACTGGCGCGGGCGAGAACGGGCACCACTTATCATCTTCAGGTCGGACTGGATGGCGCCAAAGCTGCGCTGAGCGAAGGCGTCGGCGCGATCTGCGCCGCGCTTTCGATCACGCCCGCCGACATCGCCTTCGCCTTTGTCGGCCTTCCCGCCTTCGGAGAAGACAAGGCGACCGACCCGCTGCTCGACACCGCCTGTGCGGCGCTGCTCGGGCACGACCGCTATCGGTGCGCCAACGATATGGTGTGCGGCTGGGCGGGATCGTTGGCCTGCGAGGACGGGATCAACCTGGTCGCGGGGACCGGCTCGATCGGCTACGGGCGACGCGGCTCAGTGGAGGCGCGCACCGGTGGCTGGGGCGAGGTGTTCAGCGACGAAGGCTCGGCCTATTGGATCGCCGTACAGGGCCTCAACGCCTTTACCCGGATGAGCGACGGGCGCCTGCCCCGCGGGCCGCTCCACGCCGCCTTTGTCGACGCGCTGTCCCTCACAAACGATCTCGACATCTGCGCGAAAACGATGGGCTCCGGCGGGCTCGGTCGCGATGGGATCGCCGCCTTGGCGCCGATCGTCTCCAGCGCGGCGGCGGCGGGAGATCCGGCCGCGCTCGCGATCCTGACGCAGGCGGCACGCGAACTTTTCGCGATCGCCACTAGTCTGCGTGCACAACTCGGCTATGCGACGGGCGAACGCGCTGCCTTCTCCTGGTCTGGCGGCGTCGTGCAGCGGCAGGACGTTGTTCGCGAGACGCTGCGGCAGTTGTTGAACGAAAACGGGCAGTTCGAGGTGGTCGAGCCCCGATGGAGCCCAGTCGAGGGCGCCGCGCGTTATGCCCGCCTACTGAGCAGGGCCACGGCAGGCTGATTGTCACCCCGCCGTGGTGCGGCGGTTGCGCCCTCCCCCACAATCCTATTGAGGGTTTTCCTCATGCACATGCTCTCTTCCACTTCCGCCGTTACGCCCCTCGCGGGCCGTCGGTTCTCCGCCTTCCTGTTCGACATGGACGGTACGCTGATCACGAGCATCGAGTCGGCTAATCGCGCCTGGACGACTTGGTCACGCATGCGTAATTTCGACCCAGCACATGTCATCTCCATCATGCACGGCGTGCGCACGGTGGAAACGATGAAGCGCCTTGGCGTCAGCGATCCGGAAGCCGAGGCGGCGTGGATCACCAAATTGGAGATCGAGGATACCGACGGGGTGGCACCGATCGCCGGCGTAGCTAAGTTCCTCGCCGGGATCCCCGAAGGCCGCTGGGCGATCGTGACATCCGCCTCGCGCAAGCTAGCCGAAGCGCGTCTTGCCCGAGCCGGGATCGCGATCCCGCCCGTGCTGGTCACCTCGGAAGATGTCGAGCGTGGCAAGCCCGATCCTGCATGCTTTCTGCTCGGTGCGAAGCGGCTCAACGTCGATCCCGCCGAGTGCCTGGTGTTCGAGGACACCGTTGCGGGCCTCAACGCCGCCGACGCAGCTGGTGCCGCCGCTCTTGCAATCACTGCCACGCACAGCCACCCGATCGGCACGGCGCATTCAGCCATTCCCGATTATCGCGGTCTGGCCGTCAGCGCCAACACCCAGGGTGTTGCTGTCGTCAGTGCTGCTTAGCCGTCACCAACGGCGAGATCTTCTACAGCCTCGCAGAGGCCAGGATGCTGATCGAGGCGGGGCGACGTCACTACAACACAGCCCGGCCGCACAGCAGCCTCGGCTACCGACCGCCGGCCCCGGAAACGCACTAACTATCAACCCGGACCACCCGGTGGGGGCCGCTCACCGCCGTCGCTGATCTACCTCGCGGAGCGGCGCTCATCCCGTCTCGCTGAAGTAGACTCATTTGTGACTAAGCGCTTTCTTCTGAGCGAGTTCTACCGGCTGGACAGGGCGTAGGTTGATCGTGACCCCCGTCAAGACGTGCAGACCGTAATGAGGGAACGGCGAGCTTGCTCATGGGTGTGCGGCTAGCTCGAGTTTGCATCCATTCCAAAAGGGCAAGCGGGTTACAGAGATAAGGTTACAAACCGCCGTTTTCCCTCCCACATTAGGCGCACTTCAAGGTTGCGCCCACAAACGTACCTGCGAATCTCTCGTGTCGCTGCGGCGACAGGGGGTGACCTTGTCCGGCTGGCCTAGAGCACGAAGGCAGGGCTACCCGCGGTCGAACCGGGTGTTGGACGTTGCGAGGTCCGCTCGCGGGGCATGCAGCACTTGATCCAGCAGGTCGCGGAACATCGCGGGCGTCACTTCTGGTTTGCGCCGGATGCTGGCGCGTTGGAGCATTCGTTCGGCGCGCGCCTCCAGCACCGCTCGACGATCAGGGGCGGCCAGCAACACCCGCAAGTCCGCCTCCCGAATATCAAAGGCCGGAGTGCGGGCTGTGCCTGAGGTCACCGGCAATACATAGACGAGCCGCCCTGCCACATCATCGACGTGCGGCGCCGCGCGGCGATCTTCAACACCAAACCGTTCTCCTGCCGGCGGTTGCGGATGTGTGTAGAGGGGACAGCTTTCCGGCCGTTCGCGCCGGGAACGCATCCAATCCGTACCACCAACGGCCGCTCGGTTGCATAACGATATATCATCGCGTACGCAGAGCCGCGCCGTTGGGCGGTGCCCCTGGATCCCCCCAGGACGATGGCGCGGTGCCCTGGAACAACCGCCAGTTGCAGACCATCAGGAGTCGTCCTTGCCCTTCCGCGCCGCCGTGTTCGCAACCGCCTTCCTCTGCTCCCCGTTTTCAGCCGCCGCCCAACAACCAGCGTCACTGCCCCCCGCCCTTCCCTGGTCCGGCAGCAGCGAGGCATTGATCGCCGCTCCGAACGACCCCTGGATCACCCCGGCCGAGCGCGCCGGGTTCCAGGCGACGCCAAGCTATGCCGAGACGCGCGCCTGGCTCGAACGGCTCGACGCCGCCTCGCCGCTGGTCTCGATCGAAACCATCGGCCGCACCGGCGAAGGCCGCGACCTGCTCGCCGTGCGGGTCAGCAAGGGCGGCGCGAGGAAGCCGGTGGTGCTGATCCAGGCCGGCATCCATCCGGGCGAGATCGACGGCAAGGACGCCGGCCTCATGCTGCTGCGCGACATCGCGCTGCGCGGCAAGGACGGGCTGCTCGACGCGGTCGACCTGGTGTTCGTGCCGATCCTCAACATCGACGGGCACGAGCGGACGGACGTCCTGAACCGCCCGCACGACCGGATCCCGTTCGCCAAGGGCTATCGCGCCAACGCCCGCAACCGCGACCTCAACCGCGACTATGCCAAGCTCGACGCGCCGGAAACGCGCGCGGTCGTCGGCCTGCTGCGCACGCTCGATCCGCTGCTCTACATGGACTTCCACGTCAGCGACGGCTTCGACCACCAATATGACGTGACCTTCACCTACGCCGGCTGGGGCACCTACGCCCGCCACCGCGCCACTGCGGACTGGCTGGAGCAGCGGTTCGGGCCAGGCGCCACCGCCGCGCTGGAGCGCGCCGGGCACATCCCCGGCGTCTATCCCAGCGCGATCGACGCGCATGATCCCACCAAGGGGATCCGCTTCAGCCCGGAAGGGCCGCGCTATTCGACCGGCTATGGCGACTTCATCGGCGTGCCGACCGTGCTGGTGGAGAACCATTCGCTCAAACCCTATCGCCAGCGCGTGCTCGGCAGCTATGTGCTGATGGAAGCGGCGCTGCGCCTGGCAGCCACGGACGCCGACCGCATCCAGGCGGCCAAGGCGAAGGACCGCGCCAGCCGCCCCGCCCGGCTGATGACGCGCTGGACGCCCGCCAGCCAGCCGATCGGCTGGATCGACGGCTTCAAGGGCGTCGGGTACGAGACCTATCGCTCGCCCGCCTCGGGCCGCATGGAGCAGCGCTGGCTCGGCCGGCCGATCCGCTTCCGCATGCCGATCATCGGCCAGACCGCGACCGAGCAGGTCGACCTGCCAAACGCCTGGTGGGTGCCGCCCGGCTATGGCGACATCGTCGAGCGGCTGACGCTCCACGGCATCCGCTTTGAGACGCTCGATGCGCCCCGCACCCTCGATCTCGACCGGGTGCGCCTGCGCCACCCTGCGCTCGGCAAGCCGAGCGAAGGCCGCGTACCGGTCACCGCGACCACTTTCCACGAAGCCGTGCGCGAGACGCTGCCCGCCGGCTCGGTCCGCGTGCCCGCCGACCAGCCGCTCGGCCTGCTCGCCGCCGCGCTGCTGGAGCCGGAGAGCCAGGATTCCTTCTTTGCCTGGGGCTTCTTTGCCGAGGCGCTGCAGCCCCCGCCCGGTACCGAGGATTTCGTGCTGGCGCCCATGGCCGACCGGCTGCTCGCGACAGACGCAACGGCGCGCGCCGCGTTCGAACAGCGCCTCGCCGCCGACCCAGCCTTTGCCGCCGATCCCGCCGCGCGCCTGGCCTGGTTCCGCCACCGGCTGCTGCCTGCCGACCCCTATGCGCTGCGCTACCCGATCCTGCGCGAGCGCTGAACAGGCGGAGGCCCTGGCAAGGATCCTGTTCATGCTCCCGCGAAGGCAGGAGCCCAGGGCTCCAGACCCCGCAAGGCGTTGCCCTGCTTGGCCCTGGATCCCTGCCGCGCCTCTTCGCGCTGCCCCTCCGTCCCGGCAGCCGGGTCAGTCGGTCGACGCGATGATCGCGCGGCTGACGTCGCCCATCAGCCGCATCCGCACCGGGATCGGCTCGCGCGTGCTGGCGATCATCACCGCCACCGCATAGCGGTGCCCGTCGGGCCCCCGCAGCAGCCCCACGTCGTTATAGCCGGTCGACAGGCTGCCCAGCTCCTGCCCCGTCCCGGTCTTGTGCGCCAACGTCCAGCCGGGCTGCAGTCCCGACTTCAGCCGCAGCGGCCCGGTCTTGCTCGCATGCATCAGCGTTACCAGCGAATCCGTCGACCGGGCGCTCAGCAGCTTACCCTGCGCGAGCAGTGCGATGCCCAGGGTCACGCCATTGGCCGATGCGCCGTCATAGGGGTCGGCCAAATAGCGTTCGAGCGCCCGGCGCCGCGTCTCCTGGTTCATCGCAGCGCGCGCCTGCAGGAAGCCCGAGCCGCCGGCCCATTCCGGCTTCCACTCCAGCCCGGCGGTGCGCGCCTGCAGCAGCCGCTCGCCAGGGCCAAAGGTCACGCCCTCGATCCCCTTGGTCTTCAGCATGCGCCGGATCGCCTCGGGTCCGCCGACCTTCCACAGCAGCACGTCGTTGCAGGTGTTGTCGCTGCGCGTCATCGCGCAGGACAGCAGGTTGCCGATGGTGGTGCGATACCCGTCGGCCCCGATCTGCGCCCGGATCGGCTGGTGGAATACGGTCAGGTCCGATCGCCGCACCGTGATGGGGTCACTGAGCGAAAGCCGGCCCTGGTCCACCGCATCCATGACTGCGATCGCGACCCAGAATTTGCTGACGCTCTGCTGCGGCCGTGGCGTGTCGCCGCCCCAGGCGACGGTCCAACCCTCGTCGATGTCGCGGACCGAGATGCCGACTTCCCCGCGAAAGCTGCCGCCCAGCGCCTGGATCGCGTTCAGCAGCCGTGCCGAAGGCTGCAGCCGGACCGGAGGCGACACCGGCGGGCGCAACACGGGCGGGGCGGGCGCGACGGTGATCGGCGGCGGGGCCGGCGCCGGACGCTGTGGCCCCGACGGAATACAGGCAGCAACCGAACAGAGCGACGCGACAAGGACGCCACGACGCAGAGACTGGATAGGTGACATTGTTACTTCCCTTTGATCCCTGCTTAGCGCCTGGCCGGGCAGCGGGAAGCCTCCGAGCGCCGCCTGTCCCGCAACAGCCGCCGTTCGTCGCACGGCGCGCACGACCACGCCGCCGCACGGCTCGCGGCAGCGGTCGCTGACCTGAAATGGCGAAGTGTTGCACCGATACCGCTCCCATTGCTTTGGGGTCGGGTACTTCGGCCTGCCAACTGTTGCCGAATGTCCACAAAAGCCCCAGCCCAAGAAAAAATATGATTAGATACTTGCGTCCGTAAAATTGTCGGCGCTTATGTCGGACATAAGCGAGCGGCCTAAGCCGCCGTGACACTGATTCCTGGGGAGGATGTCTATGATCGACGCAAGGCGCTTCTGCGTCACCACTTCGGCACTCGCGCTGCTGGCAGCTGCGCCGGCTGCCTGGGCACAGGACGCGCAGGTTCCTGAGGCCGGGCAAACCGCAGAAGGGGGCACTCCGGCGTCCGCTCAGGAGTCCATCTCCGCACCGGCGGATACCGGCGAGGCTTCAGGCGACGTGATCGTCGTGACCGGCCTGCGCCGCAGCCTTGCCACCGCCGCCGCAATCAAGCGCAACTCGGAAGGCATCGTCGACGCCGTCGTTGCCGAAGACATCGGCAAGCTGCCCGACACCTTTGCCTCGTCGGCGCTTCAGCGCGTCGCAGGCGTCAACGTCACCCGCGGTGGCGGTGAGGCTGCGGGCGTCACCGTGCGCGGTCTTCCCGACCTGACCACCACCTATAACGGCCGCCAGATCTTCACCGCCGAAGGCCGCTATGTCGCAATTCAGGACTTCCCGGCCGGCACCGTCGCCGCGCTTGAAGTCTTCAAGTCGGGCCTCGCCCCGCAGATCGAGGGCGGCATCGCCGGCTCGATCAACGTGCGCGGCCGCAAGCCATTCGACTTCAAGGGCTTTGAGCTTTCGGGCTCGCTCAACGGCGTGCTGTCGCAGCAGTCCGAAAAGATCGTGCCCAACGGCAACCTGCTGATCAGCAACCGCTGGGATACCGGCATCGGCGAAATGGGCCTGCTGCTCAACGCCTCCTATGTTGGCGTGAACTTCCTCGACTCCACCCGCGAGCAGTCGCTGGTGATCGCCACCACCAACGTCACCAACGCGGACGGGACGGTGTCGAACCGCGCTCCCGGCGCCGCCTCTGGCCTGCGCTTCCCGGACGCACAGGGCAATTTCCTGGGCTATGGCAACCGCTACCGCCCGTCCGCCAACGCCGCCTTCCAGTGGAAGCCGACGCCGGAGCTGGAGATCTACGCCGACGGCCTGTACCAGGGCTTCCGGTCCAAGGATTACAACCGCTGGATGTTCATCCCCATCTACGGGGACCTGACGCTCACCAACGTCGAGACGATCGGCGGCACCAACCAGATCGGCAGCGCCACCGTCACCGGTGCGTCGCGACCGGACGGCTACACCGGCTCGTTCAACGGCAAGACCGACACCTATCAGGCCGGCGCCGGAGCGATCTGGACGAAGGACCGGCTGCGGCTGTCCGCCGACATCGCCTATACCGACAGCAAGTACAGCACGAGCGTCATCAACATCGACTATGCGATGGCCAGTTCGCCCGTGCGCAACGTCCAGTTCGAGGCGGCAAAGGACGGCGGCCCGACCCAGAGCTTCGTCGACTTCGACATCACCGATCCGTCGAACTACATCAGCCGCGGCCTTTGGCAGGAGCGCCTGGTCGTCAGCGGCCAGGACTGGCAGACGCGTGCCGACCTCTCCTATGATCTCGACCTCGGCTTCCTGAAGCGCATCGACGTCGGCATCCGCTATTCCGACCGCAAGGCCGGCCGTGACCTCGGCAACCTCTACATCAACAACGAAGGGGATCGCGTCCCGCTGAGCTCTCTGCCGGGGCTGGACATCACGACCATGCTGCCGGGCTTCACCTACAACCAGGTGCAGCCGAACGTCTTCTTCGCGGCGCCCACGCGAGACAGCATTCGGGACAGCATCGTCGATCTGCGCAGCGTCTTCGGCGCACCGGAAGGCGTTCCCGCCTTCAACCCGGCCGAGAACTTCCGCGCCAACGAGAAGTCCTACGCCGCCTACGCGCAGATCAAATATGGCTTCAACCTGGGCTCGGTGGTCCTGGATGGCGTCGTCGGCCTGCGCGCGGTGAAGACCAAGACCAAGATCGACGGCTTCTCGCGCGTGGTCGACGGCGTCGACGAGGATGGGGCGGAAATCGTCTCCTACCCGGCGATCAGCGCAAGCAACGACTATACCGACTATCTGCCCAACGCGAGCGCACGCATCGGCCTAACCGACGAGTTGCAGCTGCGCCTGGCCTATACGCAGACGCGCACCCGGCCGAACTTCTTCGACCTGCGTCCCAACCTCTCGCTCGGCCAGCCGGTCGTGCTGGCCCCGGACGATCCCTGCAACGACGACCCCACGACCGCCGCATGCGTCGAGCGCCTGCGCCGGGGCGGCTCCGCGGGCAACCCGGACCTGAAGCCGCTCACCTCGAACAACTACGACGTGAGCCTGGAATATTATTTCTCGCGCACCGGGTCGTTCACCGCCGCACTCTTCCGCCACGATGCGGAGGGCTTCCTGGCGACCGTCGACGATCGCTCGGTGGAGGGCCTGCGCATCGCCCGCCCGGTCAACCTCGGCAAGACCCGCCTTCAGGGTGCGGAAGTCACCTTCACCAGCTTCCTCGACTTCGAAGGGCTGCCGGATTGGGCCAAGGGCTTCGGCATCCAGGCGAACGGCACCTATATCGACGCCAAGGGCGACCTGATTCCGAGCTTCGCCGAGACGCGCGACGGCGGGAAGGAAGCATTCCCGGGTGTGTCGCGCTGGGCCTACAACCTCGTCGGCCTGTACGAGCGCAACCAGTTCTCGGCGCGCCTGGCGTACAACTACCGGTCGAAGTTCATCACCGCCTATACGCTCGAGACGTTCGATCCGGTCGCGCACGCCATCGTCGAGCGCGGTCGCGGCCAGCTGGACTTCTCGACCTCGGTGACGCCGATCGACAATGTGACGATCGCGTTCGACATCGTGAACCTGCTCGGCAACCCGCTGCGCCGCACCCGCCAGTACAGCGAGACGGGCGACGCCTACACGCGTCAGGTGCTCTATCTGGAGCGCGCCTACTCGCTGGGTGTCCGCTTCCGCTTCTGACGCGCGGAACGGGTGGAAAGGAGGCGCGGTCCCACGGGACTGCGCCTCTTTTGCATTCAGGCGAGTTCGATGCGGACCGGCGGCAGACCGTCAACGGCTGCCGTCACCTGGTCGCCCGGGTTGAGCGGCCCCACGCCCGAAGGTGTCCCGGTGAAGATCAGGTCGCCGGGCGCCAGGCGCACATAGGTCGACAGGATCGCCAGGATCTCGGCCGGCGACCAGATCATGTCGGACAGCACGCCGGACTGGCGACGCGCGCCGCCGACGTCCAGCGTGATCGCCGACGTCGCGGCGGGCAGCGCGCCCGGCACGATCGCGCCGATCGGCGCCGACTGGTCGAACCCCTTGGCCATGTCCCACGGCCGCCCGGCCTTCTTGGCCACCGCCTGCAGGTCCCGCCGGGTGAGATCGATGCCCACCGCGCAGCCAAAGATCAGTCGCTCGGCATCCGCTGCCGCGATGTCGCTGCCCCCCTCACCCAGCGCGAGTACCAGTTCCACCTCGTGGTGCAGGTCCTGCGTCTGGCCGGGAAACGGGATCGCGGTGCCACTCGCCACCACCGCGTCGGCGGGCTTGGAGAAGAAGAAGGGCTGCTGGCGATCGGGATCGCTGCCCATCTCGCGCGCATGCTCGGCATAGTTCTGGCCGACGCAAAAGATGCGGCGCACCGGAAAGCGGTCGCTGCTGTCGTGGATGGCCACGGTCGGAATGGGGAGGCTGGGGATGTCCATCCGCCCCAGATAGTACGCACGCCCCCGCCCGGCCAGTGCGGGCTCGGCGGGTGCCCCCCGCGGACCAGCCTGCTCCAGACGCAGAAAGGGCGGCGTCCGGTTACCGAACGCCGCCCCTTCCGGTACGCAGTTACACGATCGCGCTTAGAAGTGCGCGACCAGACCCGCCATCGGGCGGAGGCTCTGGGTGTCACCGAAAGTGGTGACTTCACCGCGGAAACGGATGCCCGCGTTGCCCGTCAGGCCGCTCAGGCCGATGTCCTTCGGGCCGACTTCGAAGCCGAGGCCGTAGGTCATGGCGTGATAATCGGGGCTGTCCTTGCCGAATGCGGCGAAGTTCACCCACTGATAGCCAACCTTGCCGTAGATCAGGCCGCTCTCACCAGCGCGCACACCTGCGCGGCCGGCAACGCCATATTCCCAGTCGATGTCGCCCGAGATGCCCTTCACGGCGTTACCCTCGGCGCCGATGAACACGGGACCCAGCGGCACGTTGAAGCCGACGATGCCCTGCACCAGGCTGCCGTCCAGGCGGCCGCTGCGTGCTGCGGGGATGCCTGCTTCGTTCGGCTCGTTGTCGAACTGCTCCCAGCCGCCCAGCACGGCGACGTACGGGTCGATGCCGAACGCGCGCGAACCGTCAGGTGCAGTGTCCTGCGCGGCCGCCGGCATGGCGACGAAAGCTGCAGCGGCGGCAACGGCTGAAAGCGTGATCTTACGCATACTTGATACCTCTGTTATTCGTTTGGATCCGGTGTCGTTGGTGCGACGGCTATCCGAGGCTCCGTAAACCGGCCAGCATCAGGAATGTTGCACCGCAATCGTTTCCTCGGACACTCCGATCGGAACCCGTGATCATTCTGCAACAGTCCTTAACGCGGGGAAGGTTTATGGCGCGTCAACTGCGGCAGCGGGACCGCCGAAACATGGCGGAGATGTGGCAACTCGCCTCTTTTGATTTGTAAAGCCCGATTTGCTCGCTTCAGCGCACCAGCGGCACGGTTCATGCCGCGCTGGGAACCGTCGCCGGCGGCTGCCGGTTTCGGGCTCAAGTCCCTGAAGGAGAGCGTATCATGTCCAAGACCTTCCTGGCCCTTGCCGCTGCCGGAACGCTGCTTGCAGGTCCGGCCCTCGCCGGCGATCGCAACCGCGCGCCGGTCTATTCGGACTCCAATTCGCACTACCTCGACTACAAGACGGACATCAGCGAGGCGAAGCGCGAGCTTCGCAAGGATCTCGCGCGCGCGGACGATCCGGCCGATCGCGAGGACGCCTGGGCCGAATACCAGCGTGAGGTCGCGGACGCGAAGCATGATTTCCGCAAGGAAATGGCCGAGGAGGGTCGCCCGATCCGCCGCATCCCGGTCGTGACGGTCGAGTGATCCGCCACCGCCGGGGCGTGCTGCTGGCCGACAAGCGTTCGTCCTGAGTAGCGATTGCGCGCAGCCGAAATGGCGGATCAAAGGACCGTCACCGGTGCTTCGATACCGGGCTTCGACAAGCGCATCGCCACCTCGGCACGACCGGTTCTACTGCCAGGGGACCGCCCCCAAACCAGAAGGGCCCGCTTGCCGGCTGGCAGACGGGCCCTTCTTGCTGCGACGTGCGGCCGCGATCAGGCGGCGCGCGTGCCCGTCATCGGGAAGCTGCCGAACGCGCCGGCACCCACGTCCCCGGTGATCGTGTCGCCCTCGATCCGCGCGGTGCAGTCCAGCGTCAGCGGCATCGGCACCGTGACCGACACCTTCCAGCGCAGCGTGTCGCCTTCGACCTGCCCGTTCTCGATCTCGACCGATCCCATCGTGCCCGAATAGCTGCCGGTAAAGCCGCTGCCTTCCTGCCGGATCGTCAGCGTCGCACGCTGGTCGCCCAGCGGCGTCTTGGTCACCGTATCCCAGCTGCCGTCGATATCCGCCATGGTGCGCTCTCCTACTTGCTGCCCTGCGCGGTCGCGGCGGGCGCTGCTGCGACCACCTCCACCGGCAGCCCCAGCCTGTCAAGCTGCGGCCGGACGAGCTTGGCATCGCCCACCACGACATAGACGAAGCGGTTGGGGTCCAGTGCCTTGCGCGCCGCCGCGTTCAGCTGCGGCAGGGTGAAGCCGCGATACTGGTTGGTGATGGTCGCATAATAATCGTCCGGGCGCTTGAGCAGGTCGTTCGTGATCATGGCGTCCAGGATCGCGTTGGACGTCTCGAACCGCCCCGTCAGCTCGCGGGTCTCGCCAGTGATGGTGCGGTCGAACTCCTGGCTGGTCATGCCGTTGGTGGTCAGGAACTCGCGCACGTCCTTTTGCAGCGCCGCGATCGAATCCCCGGTGCGGTCCGCCTGGACGGGTGCCGACACCACATAGCTGACGGCGTTCGGCAGCTGGTTGACCGAACCATGCGCGCCATAGGACCAGTGCTTCTCCTCGCGCAGGTCCATGTTGATCCGCGACAGGAAGTTGCCGCCCAGGGCATCGTTTGCGGTGGTCAGCGCCAGCAGGTCGTCGGTGCCCTTCTCCGGCGTCATCTGCCCGCCATAGATCAGCGACTGGGGCGAATCCGGCCGGTCGATCAGCACGATCTTTGCGCTCGCCTGCTGGGGTGCTGCGGCAAAGTCCTTGGTCCCGCCGGTGCCCGTCGCGCGCCAGCTGCCAAAGCCCCTTTCCAGTTGGGCCTGCACCTCGGCCAGCGGACGATCGCTGGTGACAAAGATCTTGGCCTTGTCCGGCCGCAGCCACGCCTGGTGGAACGCGACCAGGTCCGCGCGGGTCAGCGCCTGCACCGCCGCCGGATCGCCGCTGCCCGCTGCCAGCTTCGCATAGGGCGAGTCCTTGCCATAGAGCAGCGGCGGCATCGCCCGGGTGGCCAGGCCATAGGGGCTGGTCATTTCCTGCGCGATGCGGGCGAGCTGCGTCGCCTTCAGCCGCTCGACCTCGGCCGGCGCGAAGGCGGGGTTGCGCACGATGTCGGCCAACAGCGTCACGCTGCTGGCGAGGTTCGCGCTCGGGCCCCCCAGCCCCACATAGGTCAGGTCCGGCGTGCTCGACGTGAAGATGTTGGTGCCCAGCCGCTCCTGCTCCTCGGCCAGCGCGACCGAGTTGCGGGTGGTGGTACCCTCGTCCATCACCGCCAGTGTCAGTGCCTGGGTGCCGAGCTTGCCGGCCGGGTCCGCCGCGACGCCCGCGTCGAAGCTCACCGCGATCTGCGTCACCGGCACCGCCGTGCGCTGCGCATAGACCAGCTCGATCCCGTTCGACAGGCGGCTGCGCTGGATCGCGGGGAAGCTCAGCTCCTGCACCTGGCCGACGTTCGGCAGCGCGCCGCGCGTGCCCTTGGCCGGCCCCTCTGCCGCAGCCGGCGTGGGTGCCACCGGCGCCTCGGCCACCTTGGGGCTGGCTTGCGCCTCTTCATACGCGTCGCGCGCGCCCGGCTCGACCGTCAGCGCATAGACCGGGCGCGACAGCCACTTGCTCGCCGCCGCCTTTGCCACCGCCGGCGTCACCGCCGCCAGCCGCTGGAGCTCCTTCTTGTAATGGTCCGCATCGCCCAGATAGAGTTCGCCCTGCGCCAGCGCGACCGCCTTGCCGCCAAAGCCGCCGACCGATTCCAGTCCCGCAACCGTGCCCGACACTGCCGTGGTGGCGACGCGCTGCACCTCCTGGGCCGTAGGGCCGGTGCGCAGGAAGTCGGCCACGACCTGGTCCAGCCGCGCTGCCGCCACCTTGGCATCCACGCCCGGGCGCACGTCCATGCTGATCACGAACATGCCCGCCTGCGCCAGCGTCTGGTTGGAGGCCGAGACGGAGACCGCCAGCTTCTCCTGCCGGACCAGCACATTCTGCAGCCGCGAGCTGCCGAGCCCGCCGAGCGCCCCTGCCGCCACGTCCAGCGCGGTGGAATCGGCACTGTCCATCCCCGGCACCGCCCACATGCGCATCACGCGGGTGGCGGCGACGCGGTCACGGATCGTCTCCGCCTTGGGCGCCGCCAGCGTCGGGATGCTGATCGCCGGCCGCGCCGACTCCGGCCCCTTGGGGATCTTGCCGAAATATTTCTCGACCAGCGGCCGCGCCTCGGCGGCGGTGATGTCGCCGGCCAGCACCAGCACCGCGTTGTTGGGCCCGTAATGGCTGCGGAACCAGGTCTTCACATCCTCCAGGCTCGCCGCGTCCAAATCGGCCATCGAGCCGATCACCGAGTGGTGATACGGGCTGCCTTCCGGAAACAGCCCCTCGGTCATCTTGTAGCGCACCAGGCCATAGGGCTGGTTATCGCCCTGCCGCTTTTCGTTCTGGACGACGCCGCGCTGCTCGTCGAGCACGCCCTGGGTGATCGCGCCGAGCAGATAGCCCATGCGGTCGCTTTCCAGGAACAGCGCCCGCTCGAGTGCTGCCCGCGGCACCGTCTCGAAATAATTGGTGCGGTCGAACGAGGTCGTGCCGTTGAAGTCGGTCGCCCCCACCTCGCGCAGCGGCGCGAAGAAGTCGCCCGGCGCATTCTCCGACCCGTTGAACATCAGATGCTCGAACAGATGCGCAAAGCCGGTCTTGCCCTTGGGCTCATGCTTGGAGCCGACATCATACCAGGTCGACACCGCCACGATCGGCGCCTTGCGATCGGTGTGTACGATCACGGTCAGGCCGTTCGCCAGCGTGAACTTCTCGTGGGGAATGTCGACCGGCCGGATGAGCTCGGCGATGGGCGCGGCAGGCAGCTGCGCCACGCTCTTGGGCGCGGGCGCCTGGGATGCGGCGGGCGCCGCCCAGCCGGCGGAGCCGGTCGCAAGCGCAGTGGAGGCGGCAAGAAGTGCGGCAAAGCGGAGCATGGAACCTCGGCGATCCAGGACGGAATAGTCGGAGCCTATGGTCTTGAGTCTGCACTGACAATCGAAACTGCGGCTTGTCGCGCGAAAACTGCGGGTCGTCGTACGCGCGCGTCCTGCACCGGCGGCCTCGGCATCCAATCGTTTCAGCGGATGAAGTTATACTCGATCGGCACGATCACCCAGGCCAGGTCCGCCGTCTTCCCGTCCACCTTGGGCGGATAGATGCGGAACTTGGGAGAGGCGGCAAGCGCCGCGGCGCCAAAGCCGCTTCCCTGCGGTGTTTCCTTCAGCACCGAACAGTCGCGCAGATGCTTGTCACGCCGGACACGGCACACCAGGAACGCCTTGCCGGAAATGCCGCGCTTGCGCACCTCCGCCGGGATGTCCGGGTTGAGCTCGCGGGGTCCCGGCCGCTTGACCCAGCGCGCGACCGTCACGGTCGAATCGCCGCTGCCGCTGCCGGCACCCGTTCCCGCGCCACTCCCGGTCCCCCGCC
>NZ_JAJFET010000008.1 GCF_020707215.1 Sphingomonas sp. PL-96 | reverse complement strand
AGCCCGGTAGCTCGTCAGGCTCATAACCTGAAGGTCACAGGTTCAAATCCTGTCCCCGCAACCACACACAAAACAGCCCCGTCTCACCAGAGACGGGGCTGTTTGCGTTTGAGCCGTCAGCAGCAGGTGTCACATGGCTGCTTACGGCCGGCCGATACCTGACGAGCCCTAATGCGGTTTTCGGCCACGCTGCATCCCGGACGGCGTTGGCAAAAAGTAGGTGGCGCACTCGGCGCCGCGCACCCTCTTTTCGTCGATCGCACCCGATCCGCTTCAGCTGTTCGAGTTCGTCGGCGGGATCGGGCAAGACCGTTGGCGCTTCGGTTCAGATCCTCGCTGGGTGCAGCCGGCCCGGACCGGGCGCGGCCGCCTGCGGCATGGCCGCGACCCGTGTGATCAGGAACTCCCCTGGAGGCGCAGCGCGGTGGCCGGACCTTCGAGGGGAGGATGCGTAAACGCGCAGCCTTGCAGGAAAGGAGGTCGCGTCGCCGCCCCCAGGTGGCGGACGGCGGGATCGGGGGGGGCGGGCAGGCCAAGCGCACATCGGCGCCATCGCGCACCCGGTTGCGCCGCTCTAGGATGGGCGGGTCGCATCCAGAAAGGCGGCGACCCAGACGAGCGGCGCGTTCCAGTTGATCGCCACCTCGTTCATCGAAAAGGCACGCCAGTCGTCGGTCCAGCAGGTCTGCCCTACGCATCGCCCCCGCATCGTGGCCGCCACATCGTCGGCGAGCGCGGTGCTGTTGGGACCGCCGGATACCACCCCGGCGGGTGGCGCCGGGTAGCGCGGATCGACCGGATGCCAGAAGCGATGGTGGGGAAAGCGCATCGGCCGCGCGCCGAAGCCGGTGATATAGGACTGATCGAGCGCGTTGCGTCCGAGCAAATACTCCATCACGTCGACGACAGCAGTGCGGTAGCGCGCCTCGTGCGTGACTTGCCAGGCGACCCCCAGCAGCAGCGCGCGATTGAGCAGAACGCTGTTCGATCCCCAGTCATAATCTGGGCTTGCATAGGGCAGGCGGTAGCCGCTGCGTGTCCGCTCGGCGAGGAAGCCGTCGGCCAGCCGCAGCACCGCCGCGCGGGCCGCGTTCCGGGCAGCACCTGCCGCGGGCATGGTCGCCAGGGTGGCGAGTCCCGCCTGGTCCACCGAGTTCCACGTAAGGTCCGATTGGGGACGGGCGAGAAAGCGGGCGCGCGTCACCGCCTGTTCGAACGGCCGTTCGCCGGTAGTCGCGTAGAGCTCGGCCGCTGCCCAGAACCGCTCGTCGTCCAACGCTTCGTCGCCGTAGCCGCCGCTGCCGGCAAAGTCGCTGCTCGCGAACAGCGCCGGGTACCGCTCGGCTGCCGCCCAGGCGCGGCGTGCGGCGAGCAGGGCGCGAGCGGCGAAGGCGGGGTCGCTCTTGCGCCAGATCCGCGCGGCCTGCGCCGCCACCGCAGCAAGGTTGAGCGTTGCGGCAGTGGTCGGCGGATACAGCGCGCGGGGCATCCGGTCGTCTGCCGGCCGGGTGGGGAGGCCCGTCCATCGCGTGTCGGCGACCTTGCTGTGTACCAGTCCTCCGGCGGCGATGGTGCGGAAGTCTCCCGCCGCCTTGCCGCCGCCCGCGGTCGTCGCAACCGCAAGTTGCGCATCTTGCGGTACCTGCATCGAGAGCAGGAACTCGACTTCGACGCGAGCCTCGTCGAGCAGGTCGTCGCGACCGTTTCCTGCTTCCGGCAGCGCGAGACGCCCATCGGCGAACGCGTCGCCATTGCCCCAGGCTGCGAGCCGCTGGTGGAGGTCGAGCAGCGTCCAGGTCGCGATGCCGCCGTTGACGACATATTTGCCGTGATCGCCGGCATCATACCAGCCGCCGGTGACGTCGAGCGAATAGGAGCAGCCGGGCCACCGAACCCCTCGTTGATCGGTGCCCGAAAAGCAGGTGACCCGTTCCATCGGATGGCCCGCAGCACGCGCGAGATCCGGGCGCTCCACGAACGCCGGCAGGATCGGCACCGCGCTACGCTGCTGGTAGAAGAACGCCATCGCGGCGGTGGCGAGCGGGGCATAAGGCCGGGCGGCGATCGCGAACGTGCGGCTCTTGGCATTCCCCGCCTGCAGCCGATAGCCGTTGCCGATCGGGAGGCGGGCCGCGCTGAAATCGATACGCTGGAGCCGCTCGCCGGAAGCCGCATCGGCCCCTAACGGGATCGTCTGACCCTCGGCCACCAATGCGCCCGCCGCATCGCGGAGGGTCCAGTGCTGGGCAGTCTCCTGCGCCGTGACCAAGATGGCGGTTTTCGGTCCGGAGCGCTCCAGTGCGATCTGGCTCATGCGGATTTCCGCATGCGGTGGTTCGGGTGCCGCGGCACCCAGAAGCAGAGCCATCGCGGCCGCGGCGGTTCCCGCGGTCCAGATGCGCGCCGGCTGGCCTTGGTCCTTCTTCATGGCGTTGTCCTCGGCGCGCATACCGTCCCCCGCAGGTCTGTTCGGGCAACCGGCCCATTTTGTGCGAACTCGAGATACGGGCGGGACGCGAGGTCATAGGCCGGCCAGCGCGGCAACCCTGGGCCGTTCGGATCGCCCCGGCGGACGAAATTCAGCCAATAGGCCTGCAGCGGCGGCTCGCCCGGTTTGAGCCGGTCGAACACATAGCGGGTCTCGCTTGCGTGATTGACCGTTCCTCCGGGCGGCGCATAGTCGAACTGATATTGCCACACCGGATTGCCGCGTGCGCGCAGCGCCTTCGACACCGCGATGGTCGGACAGCGGAAGACGAGATCGGTGCCGAGTTGCATCGCGACGTCGCCCAGCCGCGGATCGGGCGTCGGGGCGGCCGAGCGGTCGAGGCCATAGGCGGCGCGGACCGCGGCGGTGTTGCGTGGAAATTCTCGCGCAATGACCGGCTCCGGATCGCGGCCCGAATAGCCGGTGAACTCCTGAGCGTTGACCCCGATCAGGAACGGCGCGCGTGCGAAGCGACCGGCAGCCAGCGTCTCGGCGGGCGTCTCCCGCAGCACGCGACCGTCGACCACGGCGTGCAGCCAGATGAAGCTGTTGTCTTCGACGCCCGGCGCCTCGACGGTCTCCTGCGCCTGCAGGATGGCAGCGACGGGAAGGGCGCGAAGCTGCGCTGCACTGGCGTCGGCGGGAAGCGCCGCCTTGCGGGCGATCGCGGCGCCGACGCGCTCATTCTGGGCGAGGGTGCGCGGGGAGACCCCGAAGCCTGGCGTCCCGCTCTCGGCGATGGCGCGTGCGAACAGCGTGCGGGATCCGGGAGCGAGCATATGCAGGCCGACATCTTGCGCGCCGGCGCTCTCTCCGGCGATCGTCACCTGGGCGGGATCGCCGCCGAAGCTGGCGATGTTGGCCTGGACCCAGCGTAGCGCCGCCTGCTGATCCATCAGCCCGTAATTGCCGGATGCGCCACCCTGTTCCGCCGTCAGCGCGGGATGCGACAGAAACCCGAGCGCGCCCAGGCGATACTGGATCGAGACCAGCACGATGCCGGCGTCGGTGATGTGCGATTCAACCGTACCGGCGCCCGCACCCCCGCGATTGCCGCCGCCGTGGATCCACACCAGCACCGGCAGCTTCGCCGTGGAGTCGATCCGGGGCGTCCGCACGTCGAGGAACAGGCAGTCCTCCGCCGAACTGTCCGCCGCCGCCTGGTTCCAGCTGCCGTAGGAAGGTTGCGGGCAGGCGGCACGCGGTCTGGTCGCATCTGCGACCCCTTGCCAGCGCTTGGCCGGGAGCGGCGGGCGCCAGCGCAGCGGACCCGTCGGCGGCGCAGCGAAGCGGATTCCGCGGAACACGCCACCGCCACCCGGCAGCGCCTCGCCGCGGACCTGTCCCGCCTCCGTCGATACGACCGGTGCGGGCGTGGCGATTGCCGCGAGCGCGAGCGCGAGCGCAATCGCGATCATCGCGCCAGCCCCTTTGGCGCCGGCTTTGCAAGCGCCGCCCGGATCACCGCTTCGGCGACCGGCCCCATCGCGCGATAGCCCGCGTCATTGGGGTGCACCCCGTCATAGGTCAGCGCCGGCTTCAACGCGTCGCCCTCGTGCAGCGCCCCCCAATAATCGGCGTAGAGTGCGCCGGTTTCCGCGGCATAGCGTCGCAGCCAGGCATTCAGGCGCGCGATCTTCCCGGCGGTTTCCAGTCCCGGGCGCCAGGGGAAATGATCGGCGGGCGGGATCGAGGCGAGGATCACGCGGATGCCGTGGGCGCGCGCCAGTTCCGCCATCGACATGATGTTCGCCTGCGTGTCTTCGGCGGTCATCGGTCCGGTGTTGCCGGCGATGTCGTTGGTCCCGCCCATGATCTGCACCGCGGCGGGCTTCAATGCGATCACGTCCTGGCGAAAGCGCAGCAGCATCTGCGAGGTCGTCTGGCCGCCGATGCCGCGATTGACGCGATCCGGGGTGAAGAACCCGGGAAGCTTGTCGATCCAGCCTTGCGTGATGGAGTCGCCGATGAAGACGATCCGCGGTGCCGCGCTCGGCACCAATGCGGCGTTCGCCTCCCGATAGCGACCGAGCCACGCCCAGTCGGTGTGGAGCCGCTGTTCCGCCTCATCCTCGGCCGTGCTCTTGATGGGAGCGGCCGGAACCTGTGCTGCCACGGGCGCGGCGGCGATGCCGGCGCTCGCCGCGGCGAGGAGGAGCGGCATGAAAGGGGACCTTGTCATCGAGTAGGCTCCAGGATGGCAACTGCGCCGCCCGAGGCGGCGAGGGTGAGCGTCAGCGCGTTGTCGGCAGTGACGGTGCCGCGCTGCTCGGCCAGTTCGGTGGGGACGGCGCCGTCCTGCCAGCTGCGAAGTCCGAACCGTCCCTTGCCGAGGAAGGCAAGCGGCAGCGTCACCGTCCGTGCGGCGTCGGTCATCGCCCCGACGTACCAGGTGCGGCCCTTGCGCCGCGCCACCGCGACATAGTCGCCGAGGGTCCCGGCCAGGAAGCGCGTTTCGTCCCAACTCGCCGGCACCGCCGACAAGAAGTCGAGCCCCGGCTGATCGCGATAGGCATCGGGCGAGTCCGCGACCGACTGCAGCGGGCTTTCGTACACCACGTACATCGCCAGCGCCTGTCCACGCGTCGTCTGCACCTCGGGCGCGGTGGCCTGGATGCGGAAGGTTTCGGGCGTGCGGTTGCGATAGCCGCCCGGCGTGTAGTCGAGTGGCCCGGCCAGCATCCGCGTATAGGCGAGGGTGATGTTGTGTCGCGCCGTGATCCGGCGTGTCCACTTGTTGTATTCGGCCCCCAGCACGCCTTCCTGGGTCAGGAAATTGGGCCAGGTCCGCGTCATTCCCCATGGGTGGGTCGCGCCATGCAGGTCGAGCAGCAGGTGATGCCGCGCGGTCGCTTCCGCCAGACGATGGTAGAAGCCGATCATCTCCTGATCGTCGCGGTTCATGAAGTCGACCTTGATCCCCTTGATCCCCCAGCGCTCGATCTGGCCGAGGATGCGATCCATGTCGCGGTCGAGCAACTGCCAATGGATCCAGACGATCAACCCGACGCCCCGCTCGCGGCCATAGGCGACGAGATCGGGGATGTTGATCGCCGGAATCGGCCGTGTCGGGTCGGCGCCCGGGTTGAGGAACGCGCCGTTGCCGCTCGCCACATACCAGTTGTCGTCCACCATCATGTACGGCAGCTTCAGGCTGGCGGCGAAATCGATATAGGCTTTCTCGGTCTCGTCGTTGGTGCCGGGCGAACGGACGCTGGAAAGCACCGGACCCGACCACCAGTCCCAGGCGGTCTTGCCGGGCCGCACCCATGAGAAGTCCCCCTGAGAAGGGGGATTGAGGCTGGTGAGCAGCGTGTTCTCGATCAGCTTGCCGGGTTCGTCGGCGATCATCACCACGCGCCAGGGCGAGACGAGGCCGCTGCCGACATCGGCCTTCACCGCGATGTCGGGGTCGTCGGGCCGGCGCGTGAGCTTGGCTGCCACGCCCAGCGCGCCGGTCTCGGTGCCGGTCAGGTACATCGCAGGCCAGTTCTCGACCGCGGCCTCGGCAATCGCGAAGCTCGGGCCGCCATCACCGGCGCGGCAGACGAACGGCAGTTCGTAGAGGTTGTGCGGCCGGATCATGCCGGCCTGCACCGGATCATACTCGCCCTCATGGCTGGTCCCGAAGCTGCCGAGGTTGAGGCCGGTGCAGCCATAGTCTTCGGGAAAGGCGAACTGCGTCAGCTCGTTGACGAGCCGCAGCGAGGGCAGGGGCGCCTGCTGTGGAATAGCGTATCGCATCGCCACGCCGGTGTCATAGGCACGTACCACCAGGTCCAGCCGCCGTTGCTGTCCGGCAGGCTCGGCGAAGTGGACGACGACCTGATTGTACCGCTCCGCGACCGACGACACCTTGCCCGCCGGCAGGGAGTAGCGATCGGTGCCGGTGCTGCGGTCGACGGCGGTGATGCGCAGCCCGTCCGACAGCTTGGCGTAGCGTTCAAATTCGAGTCCCAGCGCCGACGGCGCGAGGATCGTGCGGCCGCGGCGTGCGACCCGATAGGTCGGCTGCCCCTGCGCACTGGTCCCCAGCGTCAGGACGATGCCGCCATCCGGCGAGGCGACCGCCGGGGGTGCCGGCTCGCGCGCCCCCGCCGGCGAAAGGGGCATGGCGGCGAGCAGGAGCGCCGCGGCGGGGCCGACCGGCGGGAGCAGGACTCGGAAAGGGTGCGGCATCGCCATCAGATCTGCGCCAGCGCAGCGGCGTGTGCGCGGATCACCGCCTGGGTCGACGCGTCGCTGTCGAACACCCCGTACCAGCCCTGCGGCTCGTGCGGGGGATCGCCCATGTAGCCGAGATCGCCGCGCTGGAAGCGGTAGTCGCGATGCGGCGTCCGCGCCTCGCCGTTCCAGGCCCAGAAGTTGGAACCGGCAAGCGGTCCGCCCGACCGCGCGCTGGCTTCGACCGCGGCATAGATCTGATGGTAGAAGCGATCCTTGAAGCGGGTGGAAATCGCCGGATCATAGGCGTCGGCGCCGTCGCGGGGGTAGCCGAACTCCTCAACCACCAGCGGCTTGCCGAGCGTGGTTGCCAGGCGGACGTGCGTGTCGAGATAGTCGGCGACCTTGGCGGCACCCGCATCATAGGATCCGGCGAGATCGGCCGCGTTCATCCAGCCCCAGTTGTTCGGCCAGATGTGGGCGGTGAGATAATCGATCGCCGGCGACCGATGCGCGTCGAGCACCGCCGCCTCGCGCTCGATCGAGCCCTTCAACCCCTCCGAGCCGGTGCAGACGAGTTGATCGGGCGCAAGCGTCTTGATGTAGCGGGCGGTCTGATCGATCCAGCGGAAGAAATGCGGCAGGTTCGGTACGGCCACCGCGTCCGAGCCGCCGGGGCGCGGCTCATTGGCGAGCTGCCACGCCATGATCGTCGGATCCTCGGCATAGGGACGTCCGGTGACGCTGTTGGTGCGGCCGACGACGGCACGCACATAGTCGCGGTACATCGCCTGCGCCTGGCCGTTGGTGTAGAAGGCCGCGTTGAAGTTTGCGAACTCCGGCCACGGATGCGCCGGGTCGTTCATGTTGATGTAGCGACCGCCGTTGACCCAGTAGAGATAGGTCATCATCCCGCCCGACCATTCCCAGAAGTTGGTCAGGTAGATGACGGCCGTCATGTCCCGCTTGGCCATCTCCGCGAGCGTCCAGTCGAGCCCGGCGAGCAGATCCTGATTGTAGTTGGCGTCGCGGTCGCGAAAGCCAGGGGTGATGGAGTTCTTGAGCGGCGAAAGCTCGGCCGAGCCGAGAATGCGAAGGTTGCGAATCCCAAGCGCCTGGAGCCGGTCGAGCTCTCGGCCCAGCCGGGCGCGATCGCCGTATCCGGTGTTCGCGCCGAGCCAGGCCGCATACCAGATGTTCGCTCCGGCATAGCGATAGGACTCGCCGCCACGGCGGAAACCCGTTCCCTCGACGCGGACGAACGCCGACGCGGATCGGGTCGCCGGGCGCAGCTTCGGGTTTACCGCGCATGCGCCGACGAGCGCGGCGCCCGCGACGATCATCGATCGCCGGTCGATCGGACAGCGGTGGTCGGTCAAGGGGCGATACTCCTCAAAAGGGGTGGGCGTGGGGAACCACGCGTGTTCATTCGACCATCGCCAGCTGTCGGGCGGCGCTGGCATAGCCGGCGCGCATCTGGCGAAGCGCGTCGAGGAGCTTCGCTTCGTCGAGCGCGTCGACGACCGGATCATAGCCTTCGGGCAAGATGCCCTGGCCGAGCATCACGGCGACCCAGCTGGGCACGGCGAAAAGATCGTCGTCGTAGCGGAAGATGCGCCCCTTCTCCCGGAACAGCGCGATCTTGCGTTGCAGCGTGTCGGGAATGGGCATGGCGCGCACGTGCCGCCAGAACGGCGAATCCGCACGCTGCGTCGCGTGATAGTGGAGGATGATGAAGTCGCGGATCGCCTCATACTGGCTGCGCATCAGCCGGTTGTATTCGTCGCGTTCGACCGGCGTGAAACGCATGTCGGGGAAGAGGGCGAACAGCTTGGAAATGCCGGCCTGAACCAGGTGGATGCTGGTGGATTCCAGGGGTTCGAGAAAGCCGCTGGCGAGGCCGAGCGCGACCACATTGCCTTCCCACATCCGAGCCCGCCGGCCGGCGGTGAACGAAAGACGGCGGGTCGGTGCGGTGGTCGGTGCGTCCAGGTTGGCGAGCAGCACGCGCTCCGCCTCGTCGTGATCCTGGAAGCGGCTGGCATAGACGTGGCCGTTGCCGGTGCGATGCTGGAGCGGGATCCGCCATTGCCACCCCGCGGTCCGTGCACTTGCCCGCGTATACGGCAGGAGCGGCCGGACCCGTTCGGTCGGCACGGCGACCGCGCTGTCGCATGGCAGCCAGTGCGACCAGTCTTCGTAGCCGACACCCATCGCCTCGCCGAGCAGCAGGCTGCGGAAACCCGAGCAGTCCAGGAACAGGTCGCCTTCGACGACCCGATCTCCTTCCAGCCGCAGCGCCCGGACGTGGCCGGTGAGAACATCCTGGTCGACCTGCGTGATCCTGCCTTCGACCCTGCGCACGCCCTGCGCCTCGGCACGATCGCGCAGAAAGGCCGCGTAGAGGCTGGCGTCGAAATGATAGGCATATTCCATGCCCGACAGCGGCGAGCGGGGATCGGGCGAGGGCGGTGCGAAGCGGCCGTGCCGCGCCGCGACGGCAGCCATCGAATAGTCCTCGAGCGGCCCGACGCCGTCGCGACCCCGCAGCTTCAGCCACAGCTGGTGGAAGTTCAGTCCCTCGATGTCCCGGCCGGGAGTGCCAAAGGGGTGGAGATAGCGGTCGGTGCCGTCGGTCCAGCCGACGAACTCGATGCCCAGCTTCACCGTGCCGCCGGTGGCGCGCAGGAACGCCGCCTCGTCGATGCCCAGCCGGGCGTTGAAGCCGCGGATCGGCGGGATCGTCGCTTCGCCGACGCCCACCGTCCCGATCGCGTCCGATTCGATCAGGGTGATGGTTCGCTGGCCGTCGTCCAGGAACCGCGCAGCCGCGGCCGCCGCCATCCAGCCGGCCGTGCCCCCGCCGACGATCACCACGCGCCCGATCGGTGCGCCGCTCATCGCGCGCCCCGCTTCGCTGCATTCAGATACTCGGGGTAGGGCGGCAACGCTGCCGGCAGGGTTCGAACGGCGCCGCGAAGCCGCTCGATCGCCGCCGCAGCCGCTGCCGGCGGGACCGAAAGCGCAATCGGATCGGTCCGCGCCGGCCGCACCCCCAGGCCAAGCAGCGCCTGCGTCCATTGGCCCGGGGCCATCATTTCTTCCTCGACCGGTGGAAGCGTGCCGCGCTGGCGGAACTGGGTGAGCGCTGCAGCAAGCCCCTCCGGCACCGGGCATGCGCGCAGCGGGTGCCAGAACTCGCCGCGCTGGGGGCAGCCGGCGAGATAGAAGCTGGCGGCATAGTCGCGCATCCGGTCCGCGCGCTGCGTCGCGCGGCGATTATACTCGGCCGCCAGCGACGGCTCGGCCCCGCGCCCCGGCATCAGGCTAAGGGCGAGCTCCAGCTGCGCGCAGGCCAGCGTGAAGCCGAGACAGCCGAGCGGCCCCACCGCCGCGGCGGCATCGCCCAGCACCAGCAGATTGCCTGCCATCGGCGTTGCGAGACGGCCCGGGCGCAGCGCGATCCGCTCCACCGCTGCCGCCGGTCTGCCGAACTGGCGGAGTGCGCTCGCATCGCTGGTGGCGGCACTCGCATAGCCGAGCGCATCGATGGTCCGGTGGGCAAGCGGCCACGTCGCGGACCACCCCGTTGGATTGGCGGTGTAGCGGTCAGTGGGAGAAGGGTCGCCGGAGCCATCCGCCAGCAGCAGACGATCGACCGGCAGCGCTGCCGACCAGTCGATCCGGACCGCGGCATCGGGCACCAGGCAGGCGGTCGTGCCGCTGGCATCGACGAACAGATCGGCCGTGATCCGTCTGCCGTCCTCCAGCAGGAGAGCGTCGATGCCCGCGTCGCAGCGTACGGCGGAGACGGTTGCGCTTTGAACGATGCCGATCCGCATCGCATGGGCACGCTCGCTCAGCAGCGACCGCATGCGGTCCGGATCGAGCCGCAGCGCGAAATCCATCTGCGACAAGAGCGGATGCCGGGCAGTGTCGTCCGGGTGGACGAAGCGCTCCGCCGCGGCGAGGGTTGCGCCCGGGAGCAGCGCATCGAAGCGGCCGGCAGCGCCCTGGGCAAGCCAAAGCTGGTGGAGCGCAGCGCCGTAGACGGGCGGCGCCCGTTCGCCGACCCCAAGGGTGAAGTGCGTCTCGCCCCAGTCGAACCGCTCGCCGATGCGATGGCTGGCACCGCAGGCCAGCAGCGCCGCTTCGTCGAGTCCCAGCGTGGCGAGGAACGCGAGCGCTGGCGGGAACGCGACCGGCAGCCGATCCGCGAGCGCGGCCGGATCGTCCTGGGTTGCAATCACGACCACGGCCGCGTGCGGCAATGCGCGGGCGAAGGCGATCGCGCTCACCAGCGCGACCGGGCCGGCTCCGACGATGGCAATCACGCGTGGCGCCGCGCGGCGGTTTGCAGCCGCTGTCACGCGGCGAGCGCCTGCTGAGAAAGATACGCCGCATGGTCGGGAAGGCGGGCGGCCGCTGCCGCGACGCCGCGTTGCAACGCGGCAAGCGCACGATCGAGCGCCGCTGCGTCGGGCAGATCGGCACGGGGATCCCACCCGTCCGGAACGATGCCCTGGCCAAGGTAGACGGCAATCCAGCTCGGCTCGAGGAACAAGCCGTGGGTGTAGCGCGAGACTTGGGCGGTGCTGCGCCACAGCGCCATCTTTTCCGCCAGGCTGTCCGGGATCGGCATCGTCCGCACATGATCCCAGAAGGTCGAATCGCGTCGCGTCGTGGCGTGATAGTGGAGGATCAGGAAGTCGCGGATGCGGTCGTATTCCGCATCCACCTGGGCGTTGAAGCCGTCCCGATCCGCGTCGGCGACGATCGCACCGGGGAAATGCTCGATCAACTGGGTGATCGCCATCTGCGTGAGATAGATGCTGGTCGATTCAAGCGGCTCAAGGAAGCCGGAGGCCAGCCCGATCGCCAGGACGTTGCCGACCCAACTGCGCTGCCGCCGACCGGCACGAAAGCGAAGCACCCGCGGATCGGCGAGCAAAGGCCCCTCCAGCGCGGCAACCAAAGCGTCGGCCGCCGCTGCGTCCGAGACATGGGCGCTGGAATAGACATAGCCGTTGCCGACGCGATGGCGCAGCGGGATCCGCCATCGCCACCCGGCCGGCATCGCCGTCGCGCGCGTGAACGGCTCGATCGGTCCCGGCGGCGCGGCGCAGGGCGCCGCCACCGCCCGGTCGCATGGCAGCCAGTGGGACCAGTCCTCCCAGCGCTCGTCCATCGCCTCGCCGATCAGCAGCGCGCGAAATCCCGAGCAGTCGATGAACAGATCCCCCTCGATCCGCTGACCATCGGCGAGAAGGATCGCGCGGACGTCGCCACTTGCCGGATCGCGCTCCACCGCCGTCACCCGTCCCTCGGTCCGCATCGCGCCGCGCGCCTCGGCATGGGCGCGAAGGAACGGGGCGAAGCGGGTGGCGTCGAACTGATAGGCATAGCCGAAGCTCGACGCCAGATCGGCGGGATCGGGCCCGGGCCGCGCGAAGCGACACGCGCGGGCTGCGGTCACCGCGGCGGAGAAGGCCTCGATCGGCGGAACGGCGCCGGCGTGGTGCCGCCGCAGCCAATAGTGGTGGAACCCGACCTGGCCGAGCGGCTGCCCGTAGCTGCCGAACGGATGAATGTACGAGTCGCCGATCCGCCCGAAGTCGCGAAACTCGATCCCGAGCTTGAAGGTCGCGTGCGTGGCAGCCATGAACGCCGCCTCGTCCATCCCGATCCGGGTGATAAAGGCGCGGAGGTGGGGCAAGGTCGCCTCACCGACGCCGATGATACCGATATCGTCCGCTTCGACGAGGTGGACGTGAGCCGCCGCAGGCACCAGGCTCGCCAGCGCCGCGGCCGTCATCCAGCCTGCCGTTCCGCCCCCGACGACCACGACCCTGATACGACCCGGAACGGTCAAGACTTGCCCCCTCCCGGCGGCGTCGTTGCGCCACCTGTTACCCGGGAACCTACTTGCCAAGGCAAGTATGGCAAGAGCCAATACTTCGCTTGACCGGATGCTTGCCATGTATACGCTAACATCCGCTTCGAGACAGCTGTCCGAACTCGGGGCGACCAGACTTTCCGGCGTTGAACCGGAGGGCGGTCCAGGGATGAGGGGAGACGAGGGCATGACGACGAATCGTGGACTGCGCGCCGTGAGCTGCCGCAGCGCACGTCGCCTGCGGCTGGGGGTGTCGGGACTGGCGCTGATCTGTGCGGCGACGCCGGCATGGGCGCAGACCGCGCCGGGCACGCAGAGCGGCGACGAGGCGACGCCGACCAAGCCGGTCGCGAGCGGTTCGCAGGGAACAACCTCCGGCACGCCGGGCGTGGACGACGGAACCGGCGCCACCGCTCAGGATCAGGCGGGCAACACCACGGGAACGTCGGGCAGCTCGCAGGATGCCGCGGTGGAGGCGCCGGAAACCCGCCGGGACGAGATCGTCGTCACGGGCGTTCGCCAGAGCCTGGCGACCGCGCAGAACATCAAGAAGAACTCTGATACCGTCGTGGACGCGATCACCGCGCAGGACATCGGCGCGCTGCCCGATCGCTCGGTCAACGAAGCGCTGCAGCGCGTGCCCGGCGTTGCGATCAGCCGCTTCGCCGCGCCGACGGATTCCGCCCACTTCTCGGTCGAGGGATCGGGCGTGGTCATCCGCGGCCTGAGCTATGTCCGCGGCGAGTTCAACGGCCGCGACACCTTCGCCGCGTCGGGCGGGCGCGAGATCGGGTTCAACGACGTGCCCAGCGAACTGATCGGGTCGGTCGAGGTGTTCAAGAACCTCACCGCAGACCTGATCGAGGGCGGCATCTCGGGCACCGTCAACATCAACACCCGCAAGCCGTTCGACCAGGACCAGCGGCTGATCTATCTCTCCGGCAGCATGAACTACGGCGACATGGCGCAGCGCGGCGCGCCTTCGGTCGTGGGACTGTATAGCCAGCAATTCGAACTGGGTGGCGGCGGCCGCATCGGCGTGCTCGCAAGCGGCAGCTATTCGCAGCAGTTCAGCCGCGCGGACGCGGTCTTCCTGTCGGCCTATCTGCCGCGGTACAATGACGACACGAACGGAAACGGCACCCAGGATGCGGGCGAAGGGCGCGTCGTCAACGCGGGCACCCCGTATGAGGCGACGCTGTTCGACACCTATCCGGTGCCGGAGGGCCGTGAGTCGGTCTATGTGCCGATGGGCGGCGGCAACCGGACCCAGACGTTCAACCGCAAGCGCATCGGCGTGTCGGCGGCGGCGCAATATGAGAACGCCTCCCGCACCGTCCTGCTGACCGGCCAGTATCTGCGTACCGATTCGCGGCAGAACTGGATCGAGCACACGATCGAGCCGAGCTTGAGCTTGACGGACTCGGTGCTGATCAAGCCCGTACCCGGGACGACGCCCACCTATGACGACAACGGGGTGCTGACGAGCGGATCGCTGTATCGGCCGACGGGGCCCGTTTCGGGCAATCTTCCCGGCGGCGGCTTTGGCGAGCTGACGCAGTTCGCGCCCAACGGCGGTCCGATCGTGTTCGCAAACCGCTACACCGAGGGCAAGGCGGTCACCCAGGACTTCTCGTTCAACGCCAAGATCGAGCCCGTCGAGCGGCTGCACCTCAATTTCGATGCGCAATATGTGAAGTCGAACTCGGACAGCATCGACGACAATGTCGGCACGACCAGCTATGGCGGCTTCGGCATTGATGTGACGGGCAAGAACCCGCAGGTGACATTCGAGCCGCAGGGCCGAGACCCGGCCGAGTATTTCAGCAACCTGTCGTCGATCTACTTCCACGACGCGATGAACAATCGCACCGACAACGACGGCGAGGAATGGGCATTCCGCGGCGACGCACAGTTTGACTTCAGCGAGGACAGCTTCCTGCGCAAGGTGCGGGTCGGCGGTCGCTATGCCAAGCGCGACCAAACCGTGCGTACCAACGACTACAACAACTGGGGTGCACTGTCCGAGACGTGGACGAGCGGTGGACCGATCGCCCTGGGAACGGAGGCGAGCAACGTCACGCTGTTCCCCTATTCGGACTTCTACCGCAACAACTCGACCCAGCCGCCGGCCACGAACTATATCTCCGACGCGGTGCTTCGCGATCATGATGCGCTGACGGAAATGCTGCGTCGTGTGGCGGCCGCCGGCGGGGGCACCTATGTGGCGCTCGAGGATCGCACCGATCTGGTCGACGACTATTTCCGCTCCAGCGAATATTACCGGAACAAGGAAACGACCTGGAGCGCCTATGCCCGGGCCGACTTCGGCATCGACGACTTTGGTAATGGCATGTCGCTGTCCGGCAACATCGGCGTGCGGTTCGTGCATACCAAGGATCAATCCTATGGCGCGCTGACCTTCCCCTCGCAAAGCCAGATCCTGGGTAGCTACACCAACGCTGCCGACTTCTGCGGCGCCGTCCTTCCCGGAAACACGATCCCCGCCTTCTGCTTGCTGACCGCGGAGCAGCAGACTGCGGTGCTCGGTTTTGCCAACGGAGATTCCTTCCCGGAGGTCGCGACTCAGAGCTTCAATCACTGGCTGCCGAGCTTCAACCTGAAGCTGCAGGCCACGCCGAAGCTGCTGTTCCGTTTCGCCGCCTCGAAGGCGATCTCGCGTCCTAACTTCGGGGACCTGCGGAACTACACTGGGGTGACGCCGGGCACGACAAGCGCGGCCAACTCGGCAAGCTCGTTCGGCTTCCAGTCGACCGCGCGCAACCCGTTCCTTCGCCCGGTCGAGGCCAAGCAGTTCGACCTCACTGCGGAATGGTATTTCGCCCGGGTCGGCTCGCTGACCGGCGCGGTGTTCTACAAGCAGCTGTCGAACATCATTCTCGACAACTATGGCTACACCCGCACGTTGACCAACAACGGCCAGACCTTTGACGTGCTGATCAACGGCCCGGCCAACGCCCCGGGCAAGGGCGACGTCAAGGGCGTCGAACTCAGCTACCAGCAGACGTACGACTTCCTGCCGGGGCTGCTGTCCGGGCTCGGCGCGCAGGCGACCTTCACGTACGTCAAGCCGGGCGACATCCCGAACGGCGTGCCGTCGAACGCGGACCTCAACAACGCGCCTCCGGTCGACACGGGTTCGCTCTACGAGAACCTGCCGCTCACCGGACTGTCGAAGTACAACTTCAACGTCGCCGGGTTCTACGACAAGGCCAACATCTATGCGCGCTTCGCCTATAGCTGGAGGTCCAAGTTCCTGCTGACCAACCGGGATTGCTGTTTCCCGTTCCTGCCGGTCTACGCGCTGGCCGGCGGACAGCTGGACGGATCGATCTTCTTCACGGTCGACAAGAACTTCAAGATCGGCGTGGAAGCGCAGAACCTGCTCAACAACGTCACCAAGACGTCATATCTGCTCAACGGGGATGGTCAGATGGCGCCGCGGTCGTACTTCGTCAACGATCGGCAGTTTTCGATCACAACACGCTTGACCTTCTGACCGGAGGGGCAGGCAGAGGGGAGTTCTGCAGGGGTAATATCCTGTTCCCGGAGCGACCTTGATCTGCGACGCCTCGGAAGCAACCGCTTCCGGGGCGTTTTGCATCCATGCTTCGCCACCTGAAGCGGAAGGCCGATTAGCTGAAAGCTGGCCTACTGGAATGAAATCCCTGGCAGCGGGGCCGAAGGTCCAGGGGGTCACGGTAGGTGACCGCCCTACTTGCCGCCGATGCTAGCGCATCCCATCGGGAATGATCTTGCGCAGTACCGAAATCGTTTTCTCGGCATTCTCGTGATGAACGAAGGTGCCGCCGGCGCTGGTCCATAGGTCCCGGTACTTCAGCGTGTCGTCGACCAGGATATCGCCTTCGCGCGCATGCTTGCGCTTGTCGGCGGCCAGGCAGGTGATGATCCGGGTACCCGGAAAATGCTCGGCGGCCCACCGCACCTTTTGCGGGGCTGCCCAGTTGCCTCGCGGCAACCCGGTAAGGATGATCGGGTCGAGGTCCCGCACTGCCTCAAACAGCTTCATCGCGTCCGGCATCAGCGGCAAGCTCCCATAGAAGTCGCCGTGGGCAGCAATGCGCTTCCAGAACATCGGCAACCCATGGCGCTTCTCGAACTGGCGCGGCGGCATGCCCAGCAGGTCGATCGCACCGCGTTCGAAATCGGCCAGCACGCCGTCGCAATCGAGATAAAGCTGCATGCGCTAGAACCGCGCAGGAAGTAGCGTGAGGGGAACCGGTCGGTCGAGCGGCGACCAGCCGAGTTGCGCGATCACCCGGTTGCTTTCGACGGGCCGCCTGCCTCTGGCGCGGTCGAGCGACCAGGTGATGTGATAGGTACTGCCGTCCGGTCGGGCAGTGCGGCCTGCGATGGAGACGATCAGCGCCTGCACGCCTTCCAGATCGTCAGCCTCCCCGACGATCTCGCCGTGCGTGTCCCAGGGAAGCGACGCATCGCCCAGGCTGAGCGTAACATGGTCCGCGACGACATCCGCATACCGGGGAATGAACCGCTCGAGCAGTTGCCCGCGTTCACCCCGGTCGAGCTTCCAGCCCGTGACCAGCGGCTTGCGCCCAGTGGCAGGGGCACGTGCTTTCCCGCCCTGATTACCCATGACCATGTTCCAGAAAGCGCAGCGTGTCCGCGGCGAGGTTTCTGAACGCCTGCTGCACCTCCGGCGGGACTTGCGGCCAGGGGCTCTCGTCCGCGCCCGCCTGCCGCTCTTCCCAAAGCTCCTGGGCGAGTTCCTCGATGAATCCATCACGATCGTTCGTCATGCAGAAGCGGTGGCGGCTCATTGTCGGTCACCTTGAACAAGGACCATATCAATGATGTGGGCGTCGCTACGTTCCGCCGCCGCCGAGCAAGCAACCTGGGTTAGCGAAGCGCCGCTCTGCCAACGATCTGCTCGACGCAAGCTCCTGCAATCTGCGACCTGACGCTCCACCATCATGGCACCAGCACCGACCGGGCGCGTTAGGTAGAAGATGTCGCCGTGGTGCTTGTGAGAAGCCTGGGCGAACACGCAAAAAGCTAGGACCGGATCAGGATGGACCAGTCGGAACAAGCAGGCGGCGGCGGCCTCAACGAGGCGGCAGGCCCAGGCGCCATCGACGAGGATATGGGCAGCACCGGCGGGTCGAGCGGCGGTGGCACGATCTCCGGAGCCGGCGAGCCGTCCGGAGGAACGCTCGACCATGCCGGCGGGGCAATGGCGGGCACGCCGAAGGACGCAGGTCAGGATGCGGAGGTCGCGGCGGGCGCTGACAGCCTGGGAGCACAGGCGGGGAGCCAGGTCGCTTCGGAAGCCGCTGCGCTGGGATCGGCGGACGGCAGCCTCGCCGATGCGGCTGCAGGCGCTGCCGCAATCCCGGGCGCAGGCGCGGTGGGGGCAGAGGCGGTCGGCGGCGGTGCCGGGCGCGGCGAGGTCGGCTCCGGCACGCCCGCCGATCGTGGCGAATTGGGCGGCGGCGGACCACTCGGCCAACATGGCGGCACCGGCCCGTCGGGCACGGCTTCACCAGGAGGGCAGGGCGCTGGTTGAGATACCCGACAACAGTGCGATCCTTGAACTTGGGCTGCTCGAAGACGAAGCGATCTCGCTCGACTCCGCTGCGCTGCAAATCGCTGCCCTCGACCATGCGGGCCTGGACCTGTCGTCCTATGTGAATGTGCTGGGAGACATCACGGAGCGCCTGGTCGTTCTCGGCGGGGCTGCGGAAAGCGCCGCCGCGCGCGCCCGGCTCCTGGCGCGCGTCATCGGCACCGAATACGGCTTCACGGGCGACCGGCAGACCTATGACGACCCCGACAATGCCGACTTGATCCGAGTCATGGACCGGCGGCGCGGTTTGCCGGTGAGCCTGGCCATCCTGTACGTGGCCGCGGCCCGCCGCCTGGGCTGGCAAGCGGACGCGCTCAACACGCCGGGGCATGTGGTGGCCCGCATCGGCTCGGAAACAGAGCCGGTGCTCATCGATCCGTTCGACGGCGGCGCCATTCTGGACGCCGAGCGCTTTGCCGCGTTGCTCGGTGCGGTGTTGGGCCGTGGCGCCGCGCCCAGGCCGGAGCATCTGACACCAATGTCCAACCGGTCCGTGCTGGTGCGGCTGTTGATGAACCAGGCAAGCCGCGCCGAGGGGCGCGGTGATCCCGAACGGGCGTTGACGCTGTTCGAGCGGATGACCGTCATCGCGCCTTCCAACGCCCATGCATGGTGGGAGCAAGCGCGGCTACAGGTGCACAAGGGCGATGTCGAAGCCGCCCGCGCAAGTCTGAGTGCCATGCTGGAGGTCACCCGGGAGCCCGAGCTGCGGATGCACGCCTGCGCTGCCCTGGATGCCTTGTCTCGCGAACGCTGACAGGCCGGTAGTCGCTGCCTAGCGCGCGACGGTGCGGTAGAGTGGCCGCCACAGTCGGGGTCGGGAGAGCATCAGATGTCCAAAAACAGAGTTCCACGGCATGTCGGGTTCATCCCTGATGGCAATCGGCGTTGGGCGACCAACGGCGGCCTTCCCAAGCAGGATGGCTATGCGCACGGGATCGAGCCTGGATTGCTCCTGTTCGAACAGTGCAAGCACCTCGCGATCGAAGAGGCGTCGATCTACTGCTACACCAAGGACAATATGAAGCGACCTGCAGCCCAGCAGCAGGGCTTCATCGAGGCTTCGGTTGCGTTCGCTCGCGAGATCGCGGCGCGCGGTGCGGCGGTGCTTGTCGTGGGCGACGAAACCTCCGCCAAATTCCCGCGCGAGTTGCTCGAATTCCGACAACGCCGGGGTGCCGGGATGAAGGTGAACCTCCTGATGAACTATGGTTGGGAGTGGGACCTTGCCGGGATCAAGAACGGCGGCTTGCGCTCGCAGGAGGTCTCGCGGCTGGATCTGATCGTTCGCTGGGGTGGCGGGCGGCGCCTGAGCGGCTTTCTGCCCGTGCAGTCCGTCTACGCTGATTTCTACATCCGGGACGAATTCTGGCCCGACTTCGAGCCCGACCATTTCGAGCAGGCGCTCGCGTGGTACAGGCAACAAGATCAGACGCTGGGGGGATAGGAATAGTCCGAAACCCGGTACGACTTTGACAGCGGGTGTACGGTACCGAGGGACGTCGGTCCCTTCTTGCCCCAGACTGCACCACCCGTGCCGACTTCAGCCAACACTGGTTGCGCAGCTCTCCCAGGGTGCCGCTGATGCTCCCCGACGCGACATCCTGCCGGACCGGGCAGGTCTCCTGGCCTCGCACATTCGGAACACTCCGCCGGTTTGCGTCGTGCGCCGGAGCAGCGCTACTCTGCCGCGACGGATACCCCGGAGGGACATATGGCGGCACGCTATCTGGAGGACCTTCGGGTCGGCGAAACCTGGGAAGGGAACGCGATCCCGATCCTCGAAGACGCCGTGATCGCCTTTGCCGAGTCCTATGATCCGCAGCCCATGCACGTGGATCGGGACGCGGCCGCCGCCGGGCGGTTCGGGGGCATCATCGCCAGTGGATGGCACGTGGCGGCGCTGGTGATGCGCGACTATGTGGAAACAAGCCCGTTTGGCGACACGCCGTTGCTGGGGCTCCAGATCGACGCGTTGCGCTGGGAAGAGGCCGTGCGGCCGGGCGATGTGCTGCGCGCACGGCGCGAAATCCTGGAAGTCACGCCATCGCGCAGCCGTCCGGATCGCGGGCTCGTGCGGATCGGCGTTGCGGTCACCAATCAGCATGGCCGCACGGTTATGCGCTACAACAGCCTCCTGCAGATCTTTTCCCGCTCGGGAGGACGTCCTGACGCAACGGCAGAGTGACCATTGCGTTAACCTAATTTAATTCACCTTCGTAATGTCCGTCCGCAGCGTCGGTTCGTCGCAGAGTTACGAACCTTCGGCGGACGCGGTGCGCTTCGGGAATGCCAGGAGCCGGCAGGTTTCTTCAGGCGCTACCCGAAACCGGAGGAGTAAGCATGTTCATCCACATCAAGGAGGCTGCCTACAATTGCACGCCAGAGCGTCCCGATCCAGTTTTTGCCAAGAAGCTCCAGGAGCTGATCGGCGGCCAGTGGGGCGAAATCAGCGTGATGTTGGGGTATATGTTCCAGGCCTGGAACAGCCGCGGCCCGATCAAGTATCGGGACATGACCTATGACATCGGTACCGAGGAAATCGGCCACGTCGAGATGCTGGCGACCATGGTCGCGCGCCTGCTCGAACAGTCGCCGGTCGAGGCGCAGGAACATGCCGCCAAGGATTCGATCGTCGGTGCGGTTATGGGTGGCGCGCGCGTCGAAGACGTCGTGTTCGCGAGCATGAGCCCGCAGCATGCGATCGTCAGCGGCGGCGGTGCGATGCCGGTGGACTCCGAAGGCAATCGCTGGACGGCGGACTATATCACGTCGAGCGGCAACCTGCTGGCCGACTTCCGTTTCAACGTGACGGCCGAGAGCCAGGGTCGCGTCCAGGCCGCGCGCATGTACAACATGACGGACGATCCCGGCGTGAAGGACATGCTGAGCTATCTGATCGCGCGCGACACGATGCACCAGAACCAGTGGCTGGCCGCGATCGCCGAGCTGGAAGCCGAGGGATTCGACGAGACGCCGAACCCGCTCTCCTTCCCGCAGGAGCTGCAGCGCGAAGAGTTCGCGTACAAGTACCTCCAGCATTCGCGCGGCGGCGAAAGCGCCACCGGCCGCTGGGCATCGGGCCCGTCGATGGACGGCAAGGGTCAGTTCGAGTTCATCGCCGAGCCGCCGGCCCTGGGGCCCAAGCTCGAGCTCGGGCCGACCGACCCGCGCCTTTACGGCACGCAGAAGACTCCGATGCCGCCGTCGGCATCCTGAGTTCGCAGGGAGCGGCGGGCAACCGCCGCTCCCGCTTGGATCAGCGGCGGGTGAGCGTCACACGCGTGCCGCTGGTCGCAAGCGGAATGGAATAGGCTCCCCGCTCCAGCGTCGCGCCATCGAGCGCATAGGGGCGGGCGCCGGCCACCGTGGTTTCCGCCACCAGCCGCGCCACCGGCGTGAAGCGGTCCTTCCCCGACAGCGTCAGCGTCACCTGGCCGCTCGTCGGGTCATAGTCCGCAGCCTCGATCTTGCCCGCCTCCAGCGTCAGCCACAGCCCGGCCGGTGCCACGAACAGCCGGGTCCGGGCGCTGTCCTTCGGCTCGACATGCAGCTTGCCAGCCTGCTGGGTGAGATTGCCGCCATAGGCGAGCCAGCCGAACGTCGGGTCGTTCACCAGATAGGTGCCGGTCGCATAGGCATGGCCGAAGAAGCCCATGCCATAGTCGCCGGTATAGGCGTCCCACTGCATCTTGTCCGGATAGGCGTGGAAGGCGGCGCTCGAGAATCCCTGCTGGTCGATATTGGTGATACCCCCCATCAACCCGCCATAGGCGACGCGCAGGAGGTGGCTGTCGCTGGGGTCGGCGCGGAACGCGTCGAACAGCGGCACCGCGTTCAACGTCGAGCCATAATGATGGATCTGCCGCTCGATCCGCGGCAGCTTGCCGCCGTAGAGGAAGTCCCAATAGCGGCGCGCATTGCCGTTATAGCCCCAATGCGGGATGGTCGGGTCATAGGCGAGGATCACCTCGCGCGTCGCGTCCGCCTGCGGCTGGTAGCCGAAATAGCGCATCCATGCGTAGACCTCGGGCTGGCCGGTCGAGTCCCACGCCATTTCGCTGCCGAAGGGGTAGGGCAGGGTCTTCCAGTGATCGGCGCGGCCTTTCATCAGCCGCTCCATCTCGGTCGCCTCGGACGTCAGCCCCTCGCGCTTCAGGTCCTTGAGGATGTCGACGAATACGTCGCCCTCCATTTGGCCGAACTGCGCATAATAGGGCGCATCGCGCATCATCGCGACGGTCGTCTGATACGCATGCTCCAGATACCAGCGCCAGTTCCGGGCCTTCACCAGCCCGGTGTGGTTGCGCGCCAGGCGGTAGAGCACCCAGTGCCCGATCGCGACATGGGGGTAGTTGTACGAGCGGCCGAGGTCGCCGGACTGCTCCTTGTTCCACGCCGTCCAGTTCTTCCAGTTCCTGGCCGCATCATAATAGCCCGGATGCTCGGCGGGCTCATAGTAGAACAGGCTCTTGCGGACCGCTCCGGCCTGAGGCCCGCTTGCCACCTGGAGCTTGCCGACCACCGTTTCGTTCACCAGCCGCTCCAGCCTGGCGACTTCCTGCGCGTCGGGATTGTCGAGCTGCTTCATCATCGCTGCGACCCAGGCGCCGCCGCCGCCTTCGTCGCTCATCCCGGCGATCCACACGCGCGGCTCCTGCGTGACGATGCGGTCGGCCTCGCGGTCATAGGTCAGGATCGCGGGCGCGCGGTGGAACGGGTCCGCCTTGTCGTCGAACCACTGCTTGGTCGTGGAAAAACGGCCGAGGTCGGCCATCGCCTGTTCCAGCGGCTTGGTGATGAAATACTGCACCGTCTGGACGCTGTTGTCGGCATAGGTGATCGACAGCCGCGCCCGGCCCCAGCCGTGGCTGCGCACGCGGTACCGCGCCCAGCCGTTGACCGGGGCCGCCGGGGTCGCGGTCAGCGCGCCGGCGGGTTCGCTTTCCACTTTGAGGACGGGCTGGCTGCTCTTCAGGAACAGCGAGGCATCGAGGTCGGTCGGCACGACATAGCCGGGCACGCCGACCGCAACCGGCCGCGCCTGCTGCACGAGCGTCGTCTCGATACCGCGGATCGAGGGCGCCTGCACCAGGCGCACGCCGAACGTCCGCGTCTCGCCGGGTGCAAGGGTGATGCTGGTGGGGGTGTTCCACTGCTCTCCCGCGTCCTTCCACTCCTTCTCCGCGAACCCCTTGCTGGCGACGGTCCAGTCGTAAAAGCCTTCCGAGGTCTGGCCGCGCGGGCTGCGGTCGGTGAAGACGTCGCCCGCCTCCGCATGCCGCGCCTCGGCGATTGGGCGATACGCCTCCAGCGGGGTGCCACGCTCAGGGATCACCAGCAGCGCCGGCCCCCTTCCGTTCAGCCGCGTGACCTGAAGATAGCCGGCGTCGCGGCCGATATAGGGATCGACGAAGCTCGCCTGGGCATGCGCCGTCTCCAGCTCGCGATCGGTGATGATGTTGTCGAACACCATCGGCATGCCCAGGCCGCCGATTTCCACGGGAGTGCTGCCGGGGTTGGAAAGGGTGAAGCGCAGCGCCAGCGCCTTGCCCTCGCTCGCCCAGCGGCGCTCGACCTTCAGCGGAAAGCCCGCGCCCATGCTGGCGGTGATATCGGCAGCGGCAAGTATCCTTTCGCGGGCGGGCAGCCGGCGAATGGGTGCGCGCTTGTGCGACGAGGCATAATCCTGCCACGTGCCACCCGGAGTCCGCAGCCGCAGGTTGAGGTCGCCCAGATGGACATATCCGTCGCCGGCCCGCTCCGCCTCGCGCCCGCCGGGTACGAAGTCGAATGCCGGCTCGCCCTGCGGCGACAGGCGCGCCAGCGTGCCGGTGTCGGTGCGCAGTTCCAGTTGAAAGTCGCTGGTGCGATACGCCGTCCGGGCGATCGGCTTGTAGACCTTCTTGGCGGGCTTCTCCTGACCCCAGGCGGGCAGCATGGTTGCCATCGGCACGGCGACAAGCAGCGCGAGCAGGGGCAGGGAGCGCAAGGGGGACATGGGGAACTCCTGGTCTGCGGCGGGAGCATCGCTTTGCCGCTGCGGTCCCGTATGAAACCAGCAGCGGCGAAGACGGTCAAATACTTTATACGATTGTCCGCGACTTGGCCGGTTGACGGTCTCGCCACTGCCTCTTAATCGTATACCGTATTAGAGGAGAGGCCAGTGATCGAGAGCAGCCGTCGCGAACTGCTGGTAGGGGCAGCCACGCTGGTGTTCGCCAGCCAGACCGCGGGCGCCATCGCCCGCGTTGCCAGTCCGGGCGCGTCGCTGCTGCCGGCAAAGCCCAAGCCGTTGCCGCTCAGCGCCGTTCGACTGAAGCCCAGCGACTATGCCACCGCCGTCGAGGTCAACCGCGGCACCCTGCACCGCCTCGACCCGGATCGCTTCCTCCACAATTTCCGGAAATATGCCGGGCTGGAGCCCAAGGCGCCGATCTATGGCGGCTGGGAAAGCGACACGATCGCGGGCCATACGCTGGGCCACTACATGACTGCGCTGGTGCTCACCTGGCAGCAGACCGGCGATCCTGAATGCCGCCGCCGCGCCGACTATATCGTCGACGAACTTGCAGAGGCGCAGGCCAAGCGCGGCACCGGCTATGTCGGCGCGCTGGGGCGCAAGCGGAAGGACGGCACCATCGTCGACGGGGAGGAGATCTTCCCGGAAGTGATGAAGGGCGACATCCGTTCGGGCGGCTTCGACCTCAACGGCAGCTGGTCGCCGCTCTATACCGTGCACAAGCTGTTCGCGGGCCTGCTCGACATCCACGCCGCCTGGGGCAACCCAAAGGCGCTGCAGGTCGTCACCGGCCTGGGCGGCTATTTCGAGCGGGTGTTCGCGGCCCTCGACGACGCGCAGATGGAGAAGCTGCTGAGCTGCGAGTACGGCGGCCTCAACGAAAGCTATGCCGAGCTCTACGCACGGACCAACGACAAGCGCTGGCTGGCGGTGGCGGAGCGGATCTACGATCACCGCGTGCTCGATCCGCTGGTGGCCGGCGAGGACAAGCTCGCCAACTTCCACGCCAATACCCAGGTGCCCAAGCTCGTCGGCCTCGCACGGCTCCACGACCTCACCGGCAAGCCCGAGCAGCGCAACGCCGCCACCTTCTTCTGGAAGACGGTCACCCTGCACCACAGCTACGTCATCGGCGGCAACGCGGACCGCGAGTATTTCTCCGAGCCGGACAGCATCGCCAACCACATCACCGAGCAGACGTGCGAGCATTGCAACACGTACAACATGCTCAAGCTGACCCAGCAGCTCTATCACTGGCAGCCCGACGGCGCGCTGTTCGACTATTACGAGCGCGCGCACCTCAACCATGTGATGTCCGCGCAGAACCCCAGGACCGGCGGCTTCACCTATATGACCCCGCTGATGACGGGCACGAAGCGCGGCTATTCGGACCCGAACGAGGATAGCTTCTGGTGCTGCGTCGGCTCCGGGCTGGAAAGCCACGCCAAGCATGGCGAGGCGATCTTCTGGGAGGGCGAGGGCGGCCTGATCGTCAACCTCTACATCCCCGCCGAGGCGCAGTGGCAGACCCGCGGGGCGACGCTGACGCTCGACACCGCCTATCCGTTCGAGCCCGGCGCGCGGCTGACGCTGGGCGCGCTGAAGAAGCGCGCCCGCTTCCCGATCGCGCTGCGCGTGCCCGGCTGGGCGGGCAATGCGGTGCAGGTGTCCGTCAACGATCAGCCGGTCACGCCTGTGATCGGCAACGGCTATGCCGTCGTCGATCGCCGCTGGAAGGCGGGCGACGTGGTCGCGATCCGCTTCCCGCTCGACCTGCGGCTGGAGTCCGCACCCGGCGATCCCAACACGGTTGCGGTCGTGCGCGGGCCGATGGTGCTGGCCGCCGATCTGGGTGCGGGAGAGGCCGAATGGCAGGGCGCGGATCCTGCGATGGTCGGCGAGGATCCGCTCGCCGCCTTCACCCCGGCGCAGGGCCGGGCGACCTATGCCACCAAGGGGCTGCTGCGCCCGGCCGACCTGACGTTCGTGCCGTTTTACTCGCAATATGATCGACGCAGCGCCGTCTACTTCAAGCGCTTCAGCGAGGCCGGCTGGAAGAACGAGCAGGTCGCATTCCTGGCCGAGCAGGCGCGCGTGAAGGACATCGCCGCGCGCTCCGTAGACGTCATGCACCTGGGCGAGATGCAGCCGGAGCGGGATCATAACCTCACCTCGGAAATCTCCTACCCCGTCTCGTACCGCGGCAGGAACGGTCGCGACGCGCGCTCGGGCGGCTATTTCGAATTCTCGATGAAGGTGAAGCCCGGCCCGCTCGTCCTGCAGGCCAGCTATTGGGGCAGCGAGCGTGCGCGCGACTTCGACATCCTCGTCGACAATGTGAAACTGACGACACAGCACCTCGACAACGACCAGCCGGGCAAGTTCTTCGACGTGGAATATCCGCTCCCGCCAGCGCTGACCAAGGGCAAGGGGAGCGTGAAGGTGAAGTTCGTGCCGCATGACCGCAGCAGCGCGGGGCCGGTGTTCGGCGTGCGCCTGTTCACCGCCAAGCCCGGCGCGACGACGTGAGCGATGCCCCCGACACGGTGGCGATGACGCTGGACGAGGTGCGCCAGCTTTCGCGCGGCGTGCTGTCCGGCGCCGGCCTGACGCCGGAGCATGCCGCGGCGGTTGCCGAGACTTTGGTGTCCGGCGAGCGCGATGGCTGCGGCTCGCACGGCGTGTACCGGCTGCTGGTCGCCACCCGCAGCATCGCCACCGGCCGGGTGTCCAAGGACGCGGTGCCGGTGGTGAGCGAGCCGGCGCAGGCGCTGGTGCGCGTCGATGGCGGCGGCGGCTTCGCCCAGCTCGCCTTTGAACGCGGCAAGCCGCTGCTGGTGGAAAAGGCTCGGGCGTTCGGCATCGCCGCGCTGGCGCTGAACAACGTCGTGCACTTCGCCGCACTCTGGCCGGAGGTCGAGGCGCTGGCCGAGCAGGGCCTGGTCGCGCTCGCCTTCACCCCGAGCCACAGCTGGGTGGCCCCGGCAGGGGGTACCGAGCCCGTGTTCGGCACCAACCCGATCGCCTTTGCCTGGCCGCGTCCGGAGCGCGAGCCGTTCGTGTTCGACTTCGCCACCAGCGCGGTCGCGCGCGGCGAGATCGAGCTTCACCGCCGCGCCGGCAAGCCGGTGCCGGATGACTGGGGCTATGACGCCGATGGCCAGCCGACGACGGACGCCGCCGCAGTGCTGGCGGGGGCGATGCGGACCTTTGGCGGGCACAAGGGCTCGGCGCTCGCCGCGATGGTCGAGCTGATCGCTGGGCCGTTGATCGGCGACATGACCAGCCGGGAGTCGATGGCGGCCGATGGCGGCGCCGGCGCCTCGCCGCTGGGCGGCGAACTCATTCTCGCGATCGATCCCGCCGGTTTCCTGGGGGCGGGGGTCGCCGAACACCTCGCCCGCGCAGAGGCGATGTTCGCGGCGATCGAGGAACAGGGTGCGCGGCTGCCCGGAGCACGGCGCTATGCCGCGCGCCGGCGCAGCCTGGTGGAAGGCGTGCGGGTGCCCGCGCCTCTCCATGCCGACTTGATGGCGCTGGCGACGGGAGGCGAGGCATAGGCATGCGGGGGACACGGTTTCTGCTTGGGGCGGCGTTGATGATACTGGGTCCGGTCGCGGCGCTGGATGCTGCGTTCGCGGCAACGCTGGGGCAGTCGGGTCAGGCCGCCCAGGCCGCCGACCAGCGGTTCGAGGCCATCTACACCGCCGAATGGGAATGGCGGCAGCACCAGTCCGCGCCCAACGAGGACAGCCCGGCAGGCGCACCCAAGCGGCTGCCCGACGTCGGCCCCGAATGGCAGGCGGTGAAGCTCAAGCGCTGGACCGACACCGAACGCGCGCTCGCCGCCATCGACCAGGCGGCGCTCTCGCCCGCAAACCGCGTCAACTATGCGGTGTACAAGGGGCAGATCGACGCGCTGCTCGCCGAACAGCGCTACCGCGAATATGAAAAGCCGCTCAACGCCGACACCAGCTTCTGGGGCGACATCGCCGGTTGGGCGCGCGAGCCGCTGAAGACCGAGCAGGACTATCGCAACTACATCGCGATGCTGCGCGAAGTGCCGCGCTATTACGACCAGCAGGTCGCAAACATGCGCGCCGGGCTGAAGCGCGGCTTCACGCCGCCGGCAATCACGCTTGTCGGCCGCGAGATCGGCGTCGCCCAGGTGGCAGAGGCCAAGTCGCTCGACGGCCAGGCCTTCTACGCGCCTTTCGCCAAGATGCCGCCGACCATCCCCGCCGCCACTCAGGCCGCGTTGCGCAAGGAAGGCGAGGCGGCGATCCGCGAGGCGGTGGTGCCCGCGCACGCCAAGCTGCTGACCTTCCTGCGCAGCGAGTACATACCGGGCGCCCGCAAGCCGCTCGACGCCTACAGCCTTCCCGACGGCAAGGCATATTACCAGTCCAAGATCCGCGAGTTCACCACGCTCGACAAGACGCCGGACCAGATCCACGCGATCGGGCTTTCGGAAGTGGCGAAGATCCGCGCGCGCATGCTGGAGGTGATGCAGCAGGTGGGGTTCAAGGGCGACCTGCCGGCGTTCCTGACCTTCCTGCGGACCGACCCGCAATTCTATGCCAAGACGCCGCAGGACCTGCTCGATCGTGCCGCCTGGATCGCCAAGACCTTTGACGGCAAGGCCAGCCAGTATTTCGGCCGGCTGCCGCGCGGCCGTTTCGCGATCAAGCCGGTGCCGGACGAGGTCGCGCCCTTCTACACCGGCGGCCGCGGCGGTCCCGGCATCTACCTGGTCAACACCTACAATTTGCCGGCACGACCGCTCTATTCGCTGCCGGCGTTGACCCTGCACGAAAGCGCGCCGGGCCACGCCTTCCAGATGCCGCTGGCAGCCGAGAATACCGACCTGCCGGCATTCCGCCGCGACAGCTACATCTCGGCCTATGGTGAGGGCTGGGCGCTCTATTGCGAGGCGCTGGGCGAAGAGATGGGCATGTACGAGACGCCCTATGAGGTGTTCGGCATGCTGAGCTATCAGATGTGGCGCGCGGCCCGGCTGGTGGTCGACACCGGCATCCACACCAAGGGCTGGAGCCGCGAGCAGGCGCAGAAATACCTCCACGACAACACCGCGCTCGCCGACCACGAGATCACGACCGAGGTCGATCGCTACATCGCCTGGCCGGGGCAGGCGCTGTCCTATTATCTGGGCGAGCTTGCGATCCAGGACGCGCGCGCCAAGGCCGAAAAGGCGCTCGGCCCCAAGTTCGACATCCGCGCCTTCCACGATGCCGTGCTTGAGCTCGGGTCGGTGCCGCTGCCCGTGGTGGACGCGCGCGTCGACCAGCTGATCGCCGACGGTGGCAAGGGGCCGTACTCGGACACCAAATAATCGGTTCGCTTCATCGCGAGCCAGGACGCAGCGGGCGGCGGGGCAGATGTCCCGCCGCCCGTCCCGTTCCGGGACAGAGACTCCCTGCAGATCGCCGCTTCACGATTGACCGCTGCCGGGCCGACGGCAAGCTTCCGCGCCGCTCGAATGCGGACCTGCCGGGGGGCAGGCTACCACGTCGGGCAAGCGGGGGATGCGGATGATATTCACGCCCGACATGGCGACGCTGGGGCTGTGCGACATGCTGATGAGCGCGGGGTTCGCGCTGGTGTTCTTCATCATCTGGACGACCCGGCGGACGCAGGGGTTCCTCGTCGACTGGGGCATGAGCCAGGTCTGCTATGTCGCATCGCTGCTCGGGTTGGCGATACTGGGCGTCGGGTCGGCGCCGATCGCAACGGCGCTGCTCTTGTCGCTGATTCCCCTGTCGGACCTGCTGATCCTGGTCGGCGTGCGCCGCTTCCACAGCCGGCGGCTGCTGTCCGGCTGGATGATCCTGCCGCTCGTCGGCACGGCTCTGGGGGCGCTGCTTCCCAGCCTCACCGTGGGCCGCGAACTCGGCTTCCACGCGAATGTCCTGGTGCGCGAAGCGCCCATGATCGGCATTGCGCTCACCAAGCTGGCGGTGGGCAGCATGCTGTGCTTTCGCCGTGGCAAGGTCATGCGCGGCGGCCGCCTCGCCGGGGCGGCGTTGCTCGCCTATGTGCCGACCTATCTCCTGACCTTTGCGCTCTGGCATGGCGATGTTCCGTTCGGGGTGGAGGCCGGCATGCTGCCGATGCTCGCCGACCAGGTGCTGCTGCCGATCCTCAGCCTGGGCCTGTTGTGGAAGCCGGCCGAACTTGCCAGTGACGCGCTTCGCGAAAGTGCGCTGCGCGATCCGCTGACGGGGGCGTGGAACCGGCGCTGGCTGGACACGCATCGCGCGCAGCTTTCCAAATGCGGCAGCGCGGTGATCCTGATCGACGTCGATCATTTCAAGGCGATCAACGACCGCCACGGCCACGCCCATGGCGATGCGGTGCTGGTCGCGTTTGCAGAGCGCGCGCATGCGGTTCTGGAGCAGCGGGACGGATGTCTGGTGCGGCTGGGCGGCGATGAGTTCCTGGTGGTCACGCCGGTCGACGGCCCGGTCGAGGTGCAGCACATCACCGAGGCGCTGCGCTTCAGCTTTGCGACCGGAACTGCCGAGGCACCCGCTGCAACCGCAAGCCTGGGCGTGGCGCTCATCGAAGACGATGCCGATTTGTCGCGTGCGATGGCCCGCGCCGATGCCTCGCTGTACCGCGCCAAGGCGGCGGGCCGTGATCGCGCCATGCTGGCGAGCTGACGCAGCAGGGCGACCGCGTACCGCAGAGGGCACTGGACAGCTGGCGCCGGCGCGCCCATATTGCTTATCGCAATAACCAATCATGTTCAAAGGAGCCGCTATGTCTGTCGACGTGAAGTACCGCACCTCCGCCACCGCCACCGGAGGCCGCGACGGTCGCGCCCGCACTGCCGACGGCAACTTCGAGGTCCAGCTGTCGACGCCCAAGGAATTGGGCGGCGCAGGCGGTGAGGGTACCAATCCGGAGCAGCTGTTCGCGGCCGGCTATGCCGCCTGCTTCATCGGCGCGCTCAAGGCAGTGGGCCATCAGCTCAAGATCCCCGTGCCAGCCGACACCAGCGTCACCGCAACCGTCGGCATCGGCCCACGTGCCGAGGGTGGCTTCGGCATCACCGCCGACCTGCAGGTGTCGCTGCCCGGCGTCGAGCGCGCCGAGGCCGAGAAGCTGGTCGAGGCGGCGCACCAAGTCTGCCCCTATTCCAACGCCACCCGCAACAATGTCGACGTCGGCCTGACCGTCGCCTGACACGGCGCATTCCCGGTTCTCCCAGGGCGGGCGGGGTGGCGACACCTCGCCCGTTTTACGTTGCGTTGCTGGTCCGAACGCGATTGCCTTCGTGGCGACGCTGCAATATGTCCGAGTAATGCGATGCGCACACCCCAAAGAGGGTGGGAATCCGCTGCGGCCCCTGGTCGCGGCAGCAACGGGAGAGAGACGAACCCATGATCCGCACCCTTCGCCGCGCAGCGCTTGCGCTGATGCTCTCGGCAGCACCGATCGCCGCCAGCGCCCAGACCGCGCCGACGCCCGCTGCGCCCAGCCAGGCCCCCGCCGCCGGCACCGCCACCGTCTCGATCGCGGGCAACCAGCCGGGTCCGGTCTACGACCGCCGCATCTTCACCCAGTTCGCCGAGCATCTGGGCAACGGCATCTATGAAGGGCTGTGGGTCGGCAAGAACTCCAAGATCCCGAACACCAATGGCTTCCGCAACGACGTGGTCGCTGCGCTGAAGAATCTCGCGGTGCCGGTGATCCGCTGGCCCGGCGGCTGCTTTGCCGACGAATATCACTGGCGGGAGGGCGTCGGCCCGCAGAACAAGCGCCCGGTCAAGATCAACACCCACTGGGGCGGCGTGACCGAGCCGAACACCGTCGGCACCCACGAATTCTTCGAGCTGCTGCGCCAGGTCGGGGCAGAGGCCTATGTCGCCGGCAACGTCGGCAACGGCACCCCGCGCGAAATGGCGGAGTGGGTCGAGTACATGACCTCGCCCGCCGGCAGCCTGGCCGACGAGCGCGCCAAGAACGGCCACAAGGCGCCGTGGGCGGTACCGTATTTCGGCGTCGGCAACGAGCTGTGGGGCTGCGGCGGCAACATGCGGCCGGAGTTTGCCGCCGACGAGACGCGCCGCTACGCGACCTTCATCAAGGCGCCTGCCGGCACCCGGATCCTGAAGATCGCCGCCGGAGCGAACGTCGACGACTATAACTGGACCGAAACGATGATGCGCGTGGCAGCGCCGCAGCTCGATGCGCTGTCGCTTCATTACTACACGCTGCCGCAGGGCGGCTGGCCGCCCAAGGCGGACCCGGTCAACTTCGACGAGAATGGCTGGGCCGATGCGCTTGCCGGCGCATGGCGCATGGACGAGCTGGTGACCAAGCACAGCGCGATCATGGACAAGTACGACCCGCAGAAGCGCGTCTTCCTGGCCGTGGACGAATGGGGCACCTGGTATGCCCAGGATCCGGGCACGCACCCCGGCTTCCTTCGCCAGCAGAATACGCTGCGCGACGCGCTGGTCGCCTCGATCCACCTCGACATCTTTGCCAAGCATGCCGATCGCGTCCGCATGACCGCCATCGCGCAGATGGTGAACGTGCTGCAGGCGATGATCCTGACGGATGGCAGCAAGATGGTGCTGACGCCGACCTATCATGTGTTCGAGATGTACAAGCCTTGGCAGGACGCCAAGGTGTTGCCGATCACGATCAACTCGCCCTGGTACAACAAGGACGAGTTCACCATGCGTGCGGTCAGCGGCTCGGCCGTGCGCGGCAAGGATGGCAAGGTCCACATCGGCCTGTCCAACCTCGACCCGAACCAGGCGAACACCGTGACCGTGAAGCTGGACGGCATCACCGCCGGCTCGGTGAGCGGCCGGGTGCTGACCGCGCCCGCGATCAACGCGCACAACACGTTCGACGCGCCCGAAGCCGTGAAGCCCGCCGCCTTCAACGGCGCGCAGGTGAACGGCGGCACGCTGACGGTGACGCTGCCGGCCAAGTCGGTGGTCGTGCTCGAACTGCAGTAACCCGCAACCTTGTGCCCCCGCGCAGGCGGGGGCCCAGGGCCACAGGCGGTACGCATAGAAACCCCGGGCTCCTGCTTGCGCAGGAGCACCGGCGGAGGAGAGGATGAGGATGGTTCGGTCGTTTCTACTGGGAGCCGCACTCGCGCTCGGTGCCGCCGCTGCACCGGCACAGCAGGCGCCCAGTCTCAACGAGCGCCTTGCCGGCGACCTCATCCCCACCCATGATCCCGTGATCGCACGCGACGGCGACACCTACTATGTATTCGGCACCGGCCATGGCGACCGGCTGGTCGAGACCAAGAGCTCGCCGGACCTCGTTCACTGGACCGCAGGCGCGCCGGTGTTCACCAGGCTGCCGGACTGGGCCACCAAGGCGGTGCCCGGCACCAACGGCATGTGGGCGCCCGACATCAGCTTCGTGAACGGCCGCTGGCGGCTCTATTATTCGGTTTCCACCTTCGGTTCGAACCGTTCGGCGATCGGCATGGCGACCAACGCCACGCTGGACCCGAAGTCGCCCAAGTTCGCCTGGCGCGACGAAGGGCTGGTGGTGCAGTCGATGCCCAGCGACGACTTCAATGCCATCGATCCCAACTTCGTCGTGGACCGCCAGGGTCGCCACTGGCTGTCGCTCGGCAGCTTCTGGAGCGGCATCAAGCTGTTCGAGCTCGACAGGAAGACCGGCAAGCTCCTTCAATCGAAGGAAAAGCGCTACTCGCTCGCTCGCCGCATGGCGCCCGCCGGTGCCGCAGCGCCGGTCGAAGCGCCGTTCATCGTGCCGCATGGCGACTATTATTATCTGCTCGTGTCCTATGACTATTGCTGCAAGGGCGTGAACAGCACCTATTACACCGTGGTCGGCCGTTCGAAGGACATCACCGGGCCGTATCTGGGCAAGGATGGCAGCGCGCTGATGGAGGGCAGGGGCACGATCTTCCTGCGCGCCGACCTTGAGGAAAAGCAGCGCTACCGCGGCCCCGGCCATGCCGGCTGGCTGCACGACAAGGACGGCCGCGATTACGTCGCCTACCACGCCTATGATCGGGAGAAGCAGGGCGCGCCGACGCTGCGCATCGCACCCGTGACATGGGGGCCGGACGGCTGGCCCGTCGCCGCCCAATGACCTCTCGCCGAACCCAGGGAACCGCCATGCACCTCGACCGCCGCTTCTTCCTCGCCGGTGCCGCCGGCAGCGTCGCCATCGCCCAGGCCGCGAGCGCCGGCCTGCGCGCCTCCGCGCCCGCCGCTGCCCCCGTGCCGGTAAACCCGCTCGTCAAGCAGCGCGCCGACGCGCAGGTGTTCCGCCACACCGACGGCTATTACTACCTGACGGGTTCGGTGCCCGAGTACGACCGGCTGGTGCTGCGCCGCTCGCGCACGCTCGCCGGCCTCGCGACGGCCGAGGAGCGGGTGCTGTGGCGCCACCAGGCGAGCGGGCCGATGTCGGGCTTCCTCTGGGCGCCCGAACTCCACCTCTTGCAGGGCAAGTGGGTGATGTATTTCGCCGCCGGCCCCAGCGGCGGCGGCGAGGACGTGTTCCGCATCCGCACCTATGCGATCGTGTGCGACGGCCCCGATCCGATGACCGGCAACTGGACGGTGCTCGGCAAGTTCGAGTCGCCGTTCGACGGCTTCAACCTCGACTCGACCATCTTCGAGCATCGCGGCGTCTCCTACTTCTGCTGGGCGGAGCGCGAGCCGGGGATCGAAACCAACTCCAACCTCTATCTCGCACCGCTCAAGACGCCGCTGACGCTTGGCGCCAAGGCCGTGCGCCTGACCGTGCCGACGCTCGACTGGGAGATCCGGGGCTTCAAGGTCGCCGAGGCGCCGGCCGTGCTCGCGCGCAACGGGCGGCTGTTCCTGACCTATTCGGCGAGCGCAACCGACGACCGCTATTGCCTGGGCATGCTGACCGCGCGGGACGACGCGAACATCATGGATCCGAAAAGCTGGACCAAGTCGCCCCAGCCGGTGTTCGTGAGCTCCGAGGTGACCAAGGTCTATGGCCCCGGCCACAACAGCTTCACCGTCGACGAGCAGGGCCGCGACGTGCTGGTCTACCACGGCCGCGACTACAAGGCGATCAAGGGCGACCCGCTGTTCGACCCGAACCGTCATACCCGCGTCCAGCGCATCTATTATCGCGCGGACGGCACCCCGGACTTCGGCATCCCGGTCGGCAACGGCCCGGTTCCGGACCGTTTCTCCCCCGCCGATGCGCCTGCGCAGTTCGTGCGCCACGACGGCGATCGGGTGCTGGTGGGGCAGGGGAGCATCCCGTCCAGCCAGTTCCGCAGCGTGGAGAGCATGGCCGGCGCAGGCGCGATCGCGCTTGCGCCGATCGACGCGCCGGACCGCGTCCTGTTCGCCGCCCCCGACGGCAGCGTGCGGCTTGCCCAGCCGCTTCGCGATCGCCAGTTCGTGCTCCGCAGCAGCTTCGTGCGCGAGACGGTGGACCGGGACACGGTGCGCTTCGCGTTGGCGGGGCGCCCGAACATGGTACTCGCCCATGCCGGCGACGGGCTGAAGCTGGTCGCGCGGACGGAGCGTGGCCAGAAGACGCTGTTCAAGGTCAGCTAGACGCCGGTCCGGCGACTCACCCCTCCCGTTTCCGGGTTCGGCGCGGCTCCGTCGGCGCCGAACCCGGCCGTGCACGCCCTTGCCGCAACCCTGCTCAATTGCCGGCCATCTGCCTTTCGAAAGCCGCTTGCGAACTCCCGCGCGCTGACGTATTTTGTCAGAGTTAATTTCGAACAATAAGCTCGGGTTCCAAGCCCGGCGAGGGAGAGGCACATGGCTTTCAAGCCCGTATTCCTGCGCACCGCATCTGTTGTCGCCCTGGTTCTGGCGTCGCCTGCGCTTGCCCAGACCACTGCCGAAGACGCGGCGCAGACGACCGGCACAGCCCCGGACGCTGCCAACGCCACGCCGGAGCCCGACGCAGGGGAGGGCGACATCATCGTCACCGGCGTGCGGGGCAGCATCGTCGGTGCGCTCAACGTCCGCCGCGAGGCTACCCAGATCGTCGACTCGATCGTCGCCGAAGATGTCGGTAAGTTGCCGGACAATAACGTGGTGGAAGCGCTCCAGCGCGTCACTGGTATCCAGGTCACCGACCGCACCGGCGGCGAGGCTGCGACCATCACCATCCGTGGTCTCGCCGACCCGCTGACCACCCTCAACGGTCGCAACATCTTCACGGCCGCCGGCCAGTCCTTTTCGCTGCAGGACGTCTCGGCCAACCTCGTCAAGCAGGTCGACGTGTACAAGACGCGCTCGGCCGACCAGATCGAGACCGGCCTTGCCGGCCAGATCGACGTCAAGACGCGTCGCCCGCTCGACTTCGACGGCTTCACCATTTCCGGCCTCGCCCGCGGCATCTACAACGAGCAGGCGGACAGCTTTAACCCCAATGTGGCGCTGCTGGTCTCCGACCGCTGGGAAACCGGCATTGGCGACATCGGCCTGCTGGTGAACGGCAGCTACAGCCGTACCAAATACCGCAACATGAGCGTGACCGCGGGCGCGCTGGTCCCGTTCGCGACCGAGACCCCGCCGGCCGGCTCCGGCCTTGCGGCGCTTGAGCGCATCTTCCCGGGCGACGGCAACGTCAACTGGCAGCCGGGCCTGAACGCCGGCCTGCCGACGACGCCGGGCTCCACGCTCAACATCAACGGCGTCGATACGCCCTATTATCTGTCACGCGACGCCGTGTTCAGCTCGGATCTGTACGGCAAGCGGGAACGCCCGGCGTTCAACGCCGCGCTGCAATGGGCGCCGAACAGCAGCTCGGTCTACACGGCCGAAGTCTTCTACGCGGGCTTCCGCGGCGAGACGTTCAACAGCATGCAGTTCAGCTTCGTCGACTATTGGGCCAATCCGCAGCCGGTCGAGCTGTACGAGGGCACCAACATCGTGAAGTCGCGCGTCGCCAACGACGTCTACGGCTTCAACAGCGCCGACTTCACCCGCAGCAAGACCGACAGCTTCGTCTATGCGCTGAACGGGCAATGGGACCTGGGCACGCGCGGCAAGATCACCGCCGATCTCGCGTATCAGACCAGCACCTACAAGACGTCGTTCATCGCGATGCGGACGGAGCGGGTGGCGGACCAGATCACCGTCGACTTCAACGCCGGCGGCGGGATCCCGTCCTACCACTTCAGCGACGACTCGCTCCTGACCGATGCCTCGAGCTGGAACATCGCGCAGCTCTACGACAATGGCGGCAAGGACAAGGGCAGCGCGCTGACCGGCACGCTGGACGCCTATTACACCTGGGACGAAGGGTTCTTCCGCCAGATCAAGGGCGGCATCCGCGTCGATAACCGCAAGGCGGCGAGCTATGTGCGCACGCAGGACGCCGGCGTGCTCGGCCAGAGCCTGACGACGCTGGGCGAGGATGCGCTGTTCACCAACTCCGACTTCTTCGACGGCCGTGCCGATGTGCCGACCAGCTGGGTGCTGCCGAGCGGGTCCTGGCTCTACAACAATGCCGACACCGTCCGCGGCCTCTACGGCCTGGCGACGTCCGACGAGCTGAGCCTGGCAAAGACGTTCAACATCGACGAAACCACCATGTCGGCATACCTGCTGGCCGACGGCGAGGTGTCGATCTTCGGGCGCCCGCTCAAGATCCAGGGCGGCATCCGCTATGTCGACGTCGACACCGACTATGACTTCTTCGACCGCTACAACAATGGCGCGCAGACCTCGGTCTCCAGCGGCTCGCATCGCTGGCTGCCGAGCTTCACCGCGCGCTATGAAGTCACGCCCAACCTGCGGGTGCGCTTCAACTATGGCGAAACGCTGCGCCGCCCCAACTTCGCCGACATCAACCCGAATTACGCGCTGACGGGCGACCTTACCAACGTCGGCTATGGCAGCGGCACCGCGGGCACGGCCAACCTGCAGCCGACCCATTCGAAGAACTACGACCTTGCCGTCGAGTGGTACTTCGATCGCGACAGCGCGATCTATGTGACGGGCTTCCGCCGCGAGATCGAAGGGCTGGTGGTGCCGCTCACCGTGCTCGAAAATATCCCCAACAACGGGATCGTCGCGGGCGCGACCGATTACTTCGCGATCACCCGCCCGGTGAACGCCTCGGACGGCGTGCTCAAGGGCGTGGAACTCGGCCTGACCTGGTTCCCCAAGTTCCTGCCGAGCTTCCTCGACGGCCTGGGCTTCGTCGGCAGCGCGACCATCCTCGATTCCAAGCAGAACATCCCGCAGACCGACTCGGCGGGCAACATCACGGGCGAGGAGACCTCGTCCTTCTTCAACGTCTCGGACTTCTCGTACAATGCAACGCTGGCCTACGACCGCGGTCCGGTCGGCGCGCGCCTGTCCTATGTCTGGCGCAAGGAGTTCCTGCACCACAACGAGGCGCGGCTGTTCGCCAACCCGATCGGCGTCTGGTACCGTCCGGAAAGCAGCCTGGACTTCCAGCTGAGCCTGAAGGTCAACGACCAGGTCGGCCTGACCTTCGATGCGGTGAACCTCACCAATCAGAAGCAGCAGAGCTACTACCGCTTCGGCGATGCCGGCGGTCAGGACACCAACAATCTCGGCACCACCTTGCTGAGCCGCACCTTCGCGGTCGGCTTGCGCTTCTCGATGTAAGCCGGCGGCGGGGGCACCCGCCGCTCGCATCCGGGCAACCAGGGGGTCGGCAATGCCGGCCCCTTTTTTGCGTCGCTATCCCTCAGCCCGGCATTCGCGGCCCGGCAGGGGGGGCGCGCGTTCAGCCGCGCAGCCGCAACCGCCCGGCACCAGCGCCGGCGCGGTTGCGGCCGGCCCGTGGCTCAGGGCTCGAGCGCGGTGCGGTCCCGGTCTTCCAGGTCGTCGTCCTCGGCGAGCTCGTCCTCGTCGAAGTCTTCCTGCAGCTCGTCCTCGTCCTGGTCGTCCTGGTCGATGACGTCGTCGTCGTCGTCCTCGCCGGCCAGTTCGTCATCCTCCATCAGCAGCTCGTCTTCGTCCTCGTCGTCGCTTTCGGCGATGTCGGGCTCGATGTCGGTGAGCAGCGTGCCGTCGGAGGGGCCGTCGCGCGTCACCTCGAGGATTTCCGCGCGCTGGCTCTCGTCATAGCCTTCCTCGTCATAGCCGTCGTCGCCGGGGACCTGCCCCGTCACCTGGTGACCGCCCATGGTTCGCTCCTTCTCCCGGCCCGCGGATCGCTGGGCCTTCAAAGCGCGAACGGCGGGCGGGCCGGCGTGTTCCCGCGGGCGCTGCCGATGGGCGCGGCGGGCGGGCGGGCCGGCGCGCGCGGCGCCTGCCCGGGCACGCCGCACAAGGGCTGTTCGCGGGCGGTTTCCGGGCGTATTCAGCTCCGTATTCATACGCTTGCAGGAAACCCCATGTCCGACGTTCCCATGACTCAGGTGCCGCTCGTCTCGCTTGCCGACCAGCAGAGCGATCCGGACGGCTTTGCCCAGGCGTTCGGCGGCTCGTTCGAGCGCTTCGGCTTCGCGATGGTCGCCGACCACGGCATCGACCCCGCGCTGATCGAGCGTGCCTGGGCATTGACCGAGCAGTTCTTCAAGCTGCCCGAGGAAGAGAAGCGTGGCTATCACCAGCCGGGCGGCGGCGGCGCGCGTGGCTACACGCCCTTCGGGCTGGAGATCGCCAAGGACGCGACCGAGAACGACCTCAAGGAATTCTGGCACATCGGTCGCGAGCTGCCGGCCGACCACCGCTTCCGCGCGGTGATGGCCGACAATGTCTGGCCGTCGGCACCGGAGGGTTTTCGCGAGACCTTCACCGAGCTGTTCGCAGCCTTCGACACCGCAGGTCTCAAACTGCTGTCGGCGATCGCCCGCTATCTGAAGCTGGAGCCCAACTGGTTCGAGCATGCCGTCGACAACGGCAATTCGGTCTTGCGCCTGCTGCACTATCCGCCGGTCTCGGCCGATGCGCCGGGCGTGCGTGCGGGCGCGCATGAGGACATCAACCTCATCACCCTGCTGCTGGGTGCGGAGGAAGCCGGGCTGGAGCTGCTCGACAAGGACGGGCAGTGGCTTGCCGTGAAGCCGCCCAAGGGCGCGATGGTCGTCAACGTCGGCGACATGCTGCAGCGGCTGACCAACCATGTGCTGCCGTCGACCACCCACCGCGTCGTCAATCCGGCGCCCGAGCGGCGCGGCAATTCGCGCTATTCGATGCCCTTCTTCCTCCACCCCGCGCCCGATTTCCTGATCGAGACGCTGCCCGCTTGCGTGGGGGAGGGCAACCGCTACCCGCAGCCGATCACCGCGCACGATTATCTGCACCAGCGGCTGGTCGAGATCGGCCTGCTGAAGAAGTAACCGCGCTTTCGCCGCCCGTCGCATCCGCAGAATTCGCGTATTCGCAATTTCTGCAAAGCCGGGCGACATTGTCGGGGTTGTTTGTACCACAGTCCCTCCGCTAACGCCGCTCCGCCGCCGGCATGTCTCCGGCGGCGCAACGGAAAGAGGCAGAGATGACGGAACCGCTACGCGTCGCGATCGCAGGACTTGGCACGGTCGGCGCGGGCGTCATTCGTCTGATCGACACCAATCGCGCGCTGATTACGCGCCGGGCGGGTCGCCCGATCGAAATCGTCGCGGTCTCGGCGCGCGATCGCACCAAGGACCGCGGCGTCGACCTGTCGCGCTTCGACTGGGTCGACGACACCGCCTCGCTCGCCGCCGATCCCCGCGCGGACGTGGTGGTGGAGCTGGTGGGCGGCTCCGACGGCCCGGCGCTGACGCTGGTCCGCTCGGCCCTGGCTGCCGGCAAGAACGTCGTCACCGCCAACAAGGCGATGATCGCCCATCACGGCCTGGAACTCGCCCATGCCGCCGAAGCACGCGGCGTGGCGCTGAAGTTCGAGGCGGCGGTCGCCGGCGGCGTACCGGTCATCAAGGGCCTGCGCGAGGGTGCCGCCGCCAACGCAATCGGCCAGGTCTATGGCATCCTCAACGGCACCTGCAATTTCATCCTCTCGAAGATGGAAGCGGAAGGCCGCGACTTCGCCGAGGTGCTGGACGAAGCCCAGCGGCTGGGCTTTGCCGAGGCCGACCCCAGCTTCGACATCGACGGCATCGATGCCGCGCACAAGCTGTCGATCCTCGCCAGCCTGGCCTTCGGCACACGTCCGGCGTTCGACGATGTGGCGGTAACGGGCGTGCGCCATGTCCTTGCCGCCGACATCGCCGAGGCGGCGACGCTCGGCTATCGCGTGCGGCTGGTGGGCGTCGCGCAGGCAGGGGCGAACGGGCTGTTCCAGCGGGTGCATCCGCATCTGGTGCCGCTCGACCATCCGCTCGCCCACGTTACCGGGTCCTTGAACGCCGTGGTAGCGGAGGGCAATTTCGTCGGGCGGCTGTTCTTCCAGGGTCGCGGCGCCGGCGACGGCCCGACCGCAAGCGCGGTGGTCGCCGACCTGATCGACATTGCCCGCGGCGAGTTCGGCCCTCCCTATGCCGAGCCGGCCGAGGCGCTGGCGGAGCAGCCGGCGGCCCCGACCGGCGAACGCCGCGGGCGGGCCTATCTGCGGCTGATGGTCGCCGACAAGGTCGGCGTGCTGGCGGAGATCGCGGCCGCAATGCGCGACGCCGGCGTCTCGATCGAGCGGTTGATGCAGCGCGGCGCCAATGCCGACGGCAGCGTGCTGGTGGCGATCGTCACCCACGAAGTGCCGGAGCGTTGCGTCGCCGCCTCGCTCGAACGCCTGCGCGGCTCGCCCAGCCTGGTCGGTGAGCCGATGTGGATGCACATCCTGGAGAGCTGAGCGCGCCTGCGACGCCCCTTATCTGGGCTCCTGCGAAGGCAGGAGCCCAGGGTCCCAAGCACCCCCAGTCGGGCACCGCCAGTCGGTGCGCTGCTTGGCCCTGGACCCCGGCCTCCGCCGGGGTACGGCCGCGACGTGCGGGAACGGGTGCGCGCGCCTCAGTCCCCGAACGGCCGGTCGATCGCGTGCTGCGGCTGGGTGAACCAAGCCGCACCCGTCTCGGTCACGTACATGTGATCCTCAAGCCGCACGCCGAAGCGGTCCGGCACCACGATCATCGGCTCGTTGGAAAAGCACATGCCGGGCGCAAGCGGCGTCCTGTCGCCGCGCACCAGATACGCCGGCTCGTGGATCGACAGGCCGATGCCATGCCCCGTGCGATGCGGAAGCCCCGGCAGGCGATAGTCGGGGCCGAGGCCGGCTGCCTCCAGCACGCGCCGTGCCGCCGCATCGACGCTCTCGCACGGCCCGCCCGGCACCACCGCGTCGAACGCCGCCTGCTGCGCCTCCTTTTCCAGCGCCCAGATGCTCCGCACCTCGTCCGACACCGCCCCGAACGCATAGGTGCGGGTGATGTCGGAGTGATAGCCCTCGACCAGGCAGCCGGTGTCGACCAGCACCAGCTCGCCTTCCTGCAAAAGCTGCTCGCCCGGCAGCCCGTGCGGGAACGCGGTCGCGCGCCCGAACTGGACGATGCAGAAGCTCGATCCTGCCGCCCCGATCGCGCGGTGCGCGGCGTCGATGAAGCGTACCACTTCGCTCGCCGCAATCCCGGGGTGCAGGATGCGGGCGGTGCGGCGGTGTACCTCCAGCGTCATCGCCTTCGCCTGGGCGAGCAGCGCCAGTTCGGCCGGCGATTTCACCATCCGGCAGCCGTCGATCGCGGGCGCGCCGTCGAGCAGCGTAACGCCTCCCGCCTTCGCCCGCAGCCGCTCGGCCCATTGGAACGGAAATAGCGGGTCCACTGCGAGCCGGCTGACGCCCGTCGCCACCAGCGTGTCGGCGAGCAGCGCGATCGGGTCTTCATCCTCCTCCCACAGGCGGATGTCGGCATCGATCGCGAGATCCGCCTCGAGGGTGCCGAGTTCAAAGGCGGGGCACAGCAGCACCGGCCGGCCGGATGCGGGCAGCAGCATCGCCACCAGCCGCTCGCTCGGCCCCCAGGGTACGCCCGCGAAATAGCGCAGCGTCGCGCCGACGTTGAGCAGCAGCCCGTCCGCACCGCTCGCCTCGGCCAGCGTGCGGGCGCGTTCCAGCCGCGCGTGGCGCTCCGACGCGGCGATGGGAGCAGCGCGATCCGCCCAGGGGGTGATTGCCGCCAGTTCGGCCGCTGCATTCGATCCGCCGATAGTCATGCTGTGTCCTTGTTCAAAAACGTGCGAGGTCGAAGGGCGCCAGATCCACCGCCAGGCGCTCGCCCGCGGCCAGCGCCGCAACGAGCTCGGCCGTGATCGGCGCCAGCGTCAGCCCCAGATGCTGGTGGCCGAACGCATAGAGCAGGTTGCCCGCACGACGCGAGCGGCCGATCGCCGGCAGATAGTCGGGAAGGGTGGGCCGCGCGCCCATCCAGCGGCGGAAGGGGCCGGTGATCGGCAGCCCGAGCGTGCGGACATGCGCCTCCAGCCGCTCCCACTTGCGTGGATCGGGCGGCGCGTCCGGCGTTCCCAGCTCGACGAAACTCGCCGCCTGCACGCAATCGCCATAGCGGGTGACGATCATCGACCGGTCCTCGAACACCACCGGGGGAAGGTCGGCCGGCCAGCGGTCGGCGGCGGCGCGGAGGTGATAGCCGCGTTCGGCGATCATCGGCGCGGCATGGCCGGTCGCCTCCATCAGCGCGCGCGAGCCGATCCCGGCGGCGACCAGCACGAGGTCGGCCGGGTGGCCGGGCACCACTGCCATGCCATCGACGATGCGCAGCGCCGCCCGCTCGCGCACGATCCGCCCGCCCGCGCGGGTGAAGGCGGCCTCCAGCGCCGCCGCCAAGGCCGACAGGTCGCGGATCTGGCCGCTGCCGGAAAAGCGGATCGCCCCTGCGACCGGTGCCGTGGTGACGCCCGTGATCGCGGCCAGCTCCGCCGCGTCGGCGTCGCGGAAGCGCGCAGTGCCAGTGTCGGCCGCGGTCCAAGCCGCGCGACCTGCCTGGGCAGTTTCCGGCGTTTCCCACAGCACGAAGTGCCCCTCCTGCGCCAGCAACTCGGGCGCATCGATTGCCGCCACCAACCGCTCCCAAGCAGGCATCGCCTCGTGCAGCAGCCCGCCCAGCGCAGCACTGCCGGCAGCAAAGTGCCGCGGCGTCGACCGCCCGACCAGCCGCAGCGCAAACGGCAGCCAGCTCGCGATCCGCCCCAGCGGCAGGTCGAGCGCACCGCCGCGCACGAACAGCCGCCGATGTGCCGATCGCACTGCCGCGGGGGAAGCGAGCGGCGCCACCTGCTCGGTCGCGATATGGCCGGCGTTGCCCCAGGATGCGGCGCCGCGGGCGGTGTCCGCCTCCAGCAATGTCACCTTGTGGCCCGCCCGCGCGAGCGCCAGGCCGCACGCCAGGCCGACGACCCCGCCCCCCACCACATTAATCGCACGCACGCCCGTTCTCCTGTTGCGGTGCAACGATCCCTATCGTATACGGTATATGTCCGCAACGAGAAGAGAATGGTTCCGATGATGGTCGATTGGAAGGGTGTGTTCCCCGCCGTGACGACGCAGCTCCGCGAGGATCTGTCGATCGACTTGGGCGAAACCCAGCGGGTGGTGGACGACCTGATCCGTGACGGGGTGACCGGCGTGATCGCGCTTGGCACTGTTGGCGAGAACAACTCGCTGATGTTCGAGGAAAAGCAGCAGGTCCTGTCCGCGATCGTGGAAGTGGTCGCAGGTCGCGTGCCGGTGCTTACCGGCGTCTCGGAATATGATCAGCGCCGCGCCGCCCGCTATGCGCAGGCAGCCGAAAAGATCGGCGCCGATGGCCTGATGCTGCTCCCCCCGATGGTCTATGTGCCCAAGGCCGAGGAACTGGTCGCGCACTTCCGCGGCGTGGCAGAGGCGGTCGGCCTGCCGATCATGCTCTACAACAACCCGCCCGCCTATCGCACCGTGATCGACCGCGGCGTGCTGGCGGCGCTCCACGACGTGAAGAACATCGTCGCGGTCAAGGAATCGGCGCCCGACACCCGTCGCTTCACCGATTTTCGCAACGAGTTCGGCGACCGCTTCGTGCTGTTCGCAGGGCTCGACGACGTCGCGCTGGAAGGGCTGTTCCTGGGCGCCAAGGGCTGGGTCTCGGGCCTCACCAATGCCTTCCCGCGCGAATCGGTCGAACTGGTGCGCGCGTTCGAGCGCGGCGACCATGCCAAGGCGCTGGAAATCTATCGCTGGTTCATGCCGCTCCTTCACCTCGATGCCGAGCATGACCTGGTGCAGGCCATCAAGCTTGCCGAGCAGGTCATGGGTCGCGGGTCGGAGCGCGTGCTCCCGCCGCGCCAGGTGCTGACCGGCGAGCGTCGTGCAGAGGTGATCGCGATGGTCGAAAAGGCCGCGGCGACCCGCCCGACGCTCGACATCGCCAAGGCGGCCTGACACGAGGCACCCATGCGGCACACCTTCTTCTGTATCGACGGCCACACCGCCGGCAATCCGGTCCGCCTGGTGGCGGGCGGCGCGCCGCTGTTGAAGGGGGCTTCCATGTCGGAGCGGCGCCAGGACTTCCTGGCGCGCTTCGACTGGATCCGCACGGGCCTGTGCTTTGAACCGCGCGGGCACGACATGATGTCGGGTGGGTTCCTCTACCCGCCGACGCAGGCCGACACCGACATCGGCATCCTGTTCATCGAAACCTCCGGCTGCCTGCCGATGTGCGGCCACGGCACCATCGGCATGGTCACCTTTGGCCTGGAGCACGGGCTGATCCAGCCCGCCACGCCCGGCAAGCTGCGCGTCGAGGTGCCCGCAGGCGTCATCGACATCGCCTATGAGAGCGAGGGCGACAAGGTCACGTCGGTGCGCATCACCAACGTCCCCGCCTATGTGGCTGCGACCGGCATCCAGGTCGAGCTGGAGGGGCTGGGGCCGCTCAGCGTCGATGTCTCCTACGGCGGCAACTATTATGCGATCGTCGAGCCGCAGGGCGCCTATACCGGGCTGGACGATCTCGGCGCCTCGCGGCTGGTCGAGTTGAGCGCGCGCCTGCGCGAAGCGATCCGCGAGAAGTTCGAGCCGGTCCATCCGCTCGACCCGACGATCCGCGGCGTCAGCCACATCCTGTGGGCGGACAAGCCGCGCGGCGACGGCGCCGATGGCCGCAACGCCGTCTTCTACGGCGACCGCGCGATTGACCGCAGTCCGTGCGGCACCGGCACCTCCGCCCGCCTCGCGCACCTTGCCGCCAAGGGGCAGCTGAAGACCGGTGAGCGCTTCGTCCACGAAAGCTATATCGGCAGCCGCTTCATCGGCCGGGTCGAGGCAGAGACCGCGATCGGCGACCAGCCCGCGATCGTGCCCTCGATCGAGGGGTCGGCGGTCGCCACCGGCTTTAACACGATCTGGATTGATCGCGCCGATCCTTTCTGGAAGGGTTTCCAGGTCAAATGACCCTGGCGGCCGAAGTCGATTGTCGGCGGGGCCGTCGCGGCCCTCCGGAGGTTTTTCGCAGATGAGCATCGTTGTTCGCACGCTCTCTGAACAGGTTTTCGAAATCATCCGCGAGCGGATCATCACCGGCGTCCTTCCGCGAGAGGTGGCGATCCGCCAGGATGCACTCGCCAACGAACTGGGCGTGAGCAAGATTCCGCTCCGCGAGGCGCTTGCCCGGCTGGAGCAGGAGGGTTTGCTCACCAGCCAGGCAAACCGCGGCTATTTCGTGCGCCCGATGTCGGCGGTGGAAGCGGAGGAGATCTTCGAGCTGCGGCTGGTGCTGGAGCCGCCGGCCGCCGCCCGCGCGGCCGAACGCGCCGAGGATGCGGACCGCGCCGCCACCATTGCCGCGTTCGAGGCGCTGGACAGCGCCGCCAGCAACAATCTCGCCAGCGTCGCCAGCTGCAACCGCAGCTTCCACACCGCCCTGGTGCGGCCGAGCGGGCGGTTACTCACCACCCAGCTGGTCGAACGGCTGACGGTGCTGTCCGAACGCTATGTAATCGCGCACCTCCAGCCCGCCGGGCGGGAGGATCGCGCGCATCTGGAGCATCGCGACCTGCTCGACGCCTGGGTCTCGGGCGACGGCGCGACCGTGCAGACGCTGCTGAGCGCACATATCCAGGCCACGCTGGACGATCTTCGGAGCCAGTTCGGCGCGGAGTTGCCCGGCTAGGATCAAACAGGGGGGAGTGAAGATGTTCGGGCCGCGTAAATCGATCCACACGATGAGCAGCCATCAGGAGGCGCATCAGCTCGCCAAGACGCTGAGCTGGCCGCACCTGATCGCGCTCGGCGTCGGCGCCATCGTCGGCACCGGCATCTACACACTGACCGGCGTCGGCGCGGAGCGTGCCGGGCCGGCCGTGATCCTCGCCTTTGCCATCGCCGGGGCGGTCTGCGCCTGCGCGGCGCTCGCCTATGCCGAAATGGCGACGCTGATCCCGGCGGCGGGCAGCGCCTATACCTTCAGCTACACGGCCATGGGGGAGGGGATCGCCTGGGTCGTCGGCTGGAGCCTGATCCTCGAATATTCGCTTGCCTGTTCGACCGTTGCGGTCGGCTGGTCGGGCTATCTCGTCGGCTGGATCCAGGCGGCAGGCGTCACGCTGCCGCATGCGCTGCTGGTCGGGCCGCATGACGGCGGCATCATCAACCTGCCCGCGGTCGTGGTCGCGCTGGCGGTGATGGGCATGCTGATCGCCGGCACCCGCGAAAGCGCGACGCTCAACATCATCCTGGTCATCATCAAGCTGGTGGCGCTCAGCGTGTTCGTCGCCTTTGCGCTGCCCGCCTTCCAGGCCGACAACCTCCAGCCGTTCATGCCCTATGGCTTCGGCAGCACCGAGGTGATGGGCGAAAAGCGCGGCGTCATGGCGGCGGCGGCGATCGTGTTCTTTGCCTTCTACGGCTTCGATGCGGTGGCGACCTCGGCAGAAGAGGCCAAGAACCCGGGCCGCGACCTCACCATCGGCATCGTCGGCTCCATGCTGGTGTGCACGATCATCTACATGGCAGTCGCGGTCGCAGCCGTCGGCGCGCTGCCCTACACCGCGCTTGCCAACTCGCCCGAGCCGCTGGCGCTGGTGCTGCGCTCGCTCCAGCAGCCGGTCGCCGCCCACCTGATCGCGCTTGCCGCCGTGGTCGCGCTGCCGTCGGTGATCCTGGTGATGATGTACGGCCAGAGCCGCATCTTCTTCGTGATGGCGCGCGACGGCCTGCTGCCCCGCCGCCTCGCCAAGGTCAGCCCGCGTACCGGCGCCCCGACGCTGATCACGCTGGTGACGGGGATCTCGGTCGCCGCAGTCGCCGGCTTCTTCCGCCTCGACGAGATCGCGGAGCTCGCCAACGCCGGCACGCTGGTCGCCTTCATTGCGGTCGGCGCGTGCCTGATGATCCTGCGCCGCCGCTTTCCGGAACTGCCGCGGCTGTTCCGCTGCCCGGCACCCTATGTGGTCGGCACGCTCGCGATCCTGGGCTGCATCTACCTGTTCATCAGCCTGCCGAGCTCCACCATTACCCGCTTCTTCCTGTGGAACGTCATCGGCCTGGTGATCTACTTCGCCTACGGCCGCCGCCACAGCGACGCGCGCGAGGCGGCACCGGTCGCGACCGCCTGAACCTCGCGCGGCGGCCGACGCCGCGCCGGGGGGCGGGAGGTGCTGCACGCAGCACCTCCCGCCTGGTGTATCAGGCGTGCGGATGCTTCTTGGCGATCGCACCCAGCAGGTCGTCGAACGCCTTCACGAACTGGGCGACGCCGTCTTCCACCAGCCGCTCCGTTACGCCGTTCAGGTCCAGGCCCAGGCGCTCGGCCTCGGCGAGCACATGGTGCGCCCCCGCGACGTCGGCAGTCAGCGTGTCGGAAACGGTGCCGCGCTCGCGGAACGCGTCCATGGTCTTGGGCGGCATGGTGTTGACCGTGTCAGCGCCGATCAGCGTGTCGACGTACAGCGTGTCGGGATAGGCCGGGTCCTTCGTCCCGGTCGACGCCCACAACAGCCGCTGCGGCTGCGCGCCCTTGGCGGCGAGTGCCTGCCAGCGGTCGCTCGCGACGAAGTCCTGGTACCAGGCATAGGCTGCCTTGGCGTTGGCGATGGCGACCTTGCCGCGCAGTGCCTTCAGCGCCTCCGCCTCGGGATCGCCCTCGGCAACGCGGGTGTCGATCGCCTTGTCCATCACCGCGTCGATGCGGCTGACGAAGAAGCTCGCGACGCCGGCGATACGGTCGATCGGCAGGCCCTGCGCCGCGCGCTGCTCGAGACCTGCGACATGCGCCTCGGCCACGCGCTGGTACGCCTCCAGCGAGAACAGCAGCGTGACGTTCACGTTGATGCCGGCCGCAACCGTTGCCGCGATCGCCGGCGCACCTGCGGGCGTGCCGGGGATCTTGATCATCAGGTTTGGCCGGTCGACCGCCGCCCACAGCTTCTGCGCCTCGGCAATGGTCGCGTCGGTGTCGTCGGCGATGTACGGCGACACTTCCAGGCTGACATAGCCGTCTTTCGCATCCGTACGGTCATAGACGGGGCGCAGCGTGTCGGCCGCGGCCTTGATGTCCTGGATGGCGAGATGCTCGTAGCGATCGATGGTCGCCGCACCCGGATGGGCCGCGTCATAGGCGGCAAGCGTCGCATCATAGGCGTCGCCATAGCCCATCGCCTTTTCGAAGATCGCCGGGTTGGAGGTGACGCCGGTCAGCCCGTCCTCGGCCACCAGCTTTTCCAGCCCGCCCGCCTCCAGGAACTTGCGGTCGACGAAGTCGAGCCACGGTGCGGTGCCCTTGGCGCCGAGATCGTTGAGGAGCCCCATAGCCTGTCCTTCCAGCTTGTCAGCCGCCGCGCCCGCCCGGACTCGGCTCGCGGGTGCCTATGGCCGCAGCCGCGGAAAAAATCGACCCGCCTCACCGCAGGAGATCGAGCGCCATCTGCATGCCCGGCGCTGCCGGGTCGGGCAGTGGGCCGAGGTTGGAGAGGGTGACGCCCAGCAACCGCACTCCCATCGGCAGCGGATAGAGCCCGCGCACCAGCTCGACCGCGACACCGTGCAGCGTCGCGCGATCCCCGACCGGCTCGGCCAGGCTGCGGCTGCGCGTCAACGTCCGGAAATCGGCGAAGCGGATCTTGGCGGTGACCGTCCGGCCCGAACTGCGCGTGCGCTCGCACCATTCCCAAACGTCGTCGGCCATCGCGCGGATGCCGTCCTCCACCGCCTCGGGCGTGGTGAGGTTGGTGCCATAGGTCGTCTCCGATCCCGACGACTTGCGCACGCGATCCGGCGTCACCGCGCGATGGTCCTCGCCGCGGGCGATGCGGTGATACCAGTCGCCCGACTTGCCGAAGTGCGCGCGCAGCCACGGTAGCTCCTTGTCCCGCAGGTCGGCACCGGTGTGGATGCCGAGCCCCGCCATCTTCTCGGCCGTGCGCGGGCCGACGCCGTGGAAGCGCGCCACGTCGAGCCCGGCGACGAACGCCGCCCCGGCGCCGGGCGGGATCACGAACTGGCCGTCTGGCTTGTTGGCGTCCGACGCGAGCTTCGCCAGGAACTTGTTGTAGGAAATGCCGGCCGAGGCGGTGAGGCCGGTCTCCTCGCGGATGCGGGCGCGGATCGCGAGCGCGGTCTCGGTCGCCGACGGCAGCCCGGCCAGGTTCTCGGTCACGTCCAGATAGGCCTCGTCCAGCGACAGCGGCTCGACCAGCGGCGTATAGGCGTGGAAGATCGCGCGGATCTGCTGCGACACCTGCTTGTAGACGTCGAAGCGCGGCCGCACGAACACCAGTTCCGGGCACTGACGGATCGCACGCGCCGACGGCATCGCCGAACGCACCCCGAACTTGCGCGCCTCATAGCTCGCGGCCGCCACCACCCCGCGCCCGCTCGAGCCGCCGACCGCCACCGGCCGCCCGCGCAGCTCCGGCGCATCGCGCTGCTCCACCGACGCGAAAAAGGCGTCCATGTCGACATGGATGATCTTGCGGGTCATGGCACGGGAACAGGATAGGAACAAAGGCGGCGTTTGTCACCTACGCTTCGTCACCCGCGCGCGAACAGGATGCCCGGTGCGTCGCGATGGCGTACCTCACCAAAAGGCTGATAGCCGAGCTTCGCTGCGACACCTCGCGACGGCTGGTTGTCCGGGTGGATGAGGCACACCGTGCGCCCAGGATCTCGCTGCACTGCCAACCAGCCATGAACCGCCTGCACGGCTTCCGTCGCATAGCCCTTTCCTTGCGCATCAGCGGCGATGACCCAGGCTGCCTCGGGATAGGGATCGAACGCATCGCCGAAGCCGCGTTGAAAATGGGCGAGGCCGGCCTGACCGACCAAGCGCCTGCCTTGCTTCTCGTGCAATGCGAAGATGCCGTAGCCGAAAGCCGCCCAGTGGCCGATGTTACGCAGCAGGTTTTTCCACGAATCCTCCCGCCCCATCGGCCCGCCGAGGTAGGTGGTGACCCGCTCATCGCCGAACATCGTATAGTTCGCCTCAAAGTCCGCCAGCGTAGGACGGGAAAGGATCAGCCGTTCGGTCTCGATCATCGCGCTTTCCTGTTCTGCTCAGGGGCGACTCGGCCCCCCCTCACACCCGGTCGTGCTTGTCCTTCTTGCGCGTGCCGAACAGCAGCTTGCGTTCCAGCTCCAGCCGCAACGCGGCGTAATAGGCCTCCAGGAACTCCCGATCATGCCCTGCGTCCGGGTCACGGCCGAGCTTCGTGCGGATGGTGCGTGCGACCATGAACTGGTCGTGGCGGTCCTCGCGGCGCAGCACCTCTTCCAGCTTGTGCAGCTCGAACGTGCCATAGGCGGCGAGCTCCTCGGGCGTGAAGCGGTGGCGATCGCCCTCCAGCGCTGTGGGATCGAGCAGCTCGACGCCGATCTGCTTGCGCTCATTCTCCACCACCCAGGTGCCTGCCACCAGATCGCCCGCGCGCATCCGGTCGCGATTGAACAGCAGGAAGAACAGGAACAGGCACGCCCAGCCGAGCGCCAGAAACCCGACCCAGCCGTCGATCGTCCCCTCGGCAAAGGCGAAGGGCAGGAAGCTGATCGGCAGGAACAGCTCGACCTCGCGCATGAGGTTGCGCGCCAGCACGGCCGCCGGGGTCAGCCGTCCGCCATCGCGCGCGATCACGCGCAGCTTCTGCAGCCGCTTGCCGGGCGTCGCGGCACGCCCGCCCGCCTCGAACGCGACGAAGTAGAAATTGCGCAGGAGGAAGAAGCCGAGCAGCCACACGACCAGCAACAGCGGCCGGGTCGTGGTGCCCGCGACCTGGCCCAGCAGCACCACCAGCAGGGTGAATCCGACCAGGATCGCGAGCATGATGAGGAGATCGAGGACCAGCGCTCCGGCGCGCGCGCCGGCGCTGCCCAGGCGGAGGTTGAGCGTCACCCCCTCCGGCGTCACCAGCGCGCGATCGAGCGACAGCGGCGGGCGCGATGTGCGCGGGCGCCTAGCCACGGCGGGTGCGCCCGGCGAGCGTGTAATAGCCGGCCCACAGCGCAAACATCGACGCGGCGATTGCGTAGCGGGCGCCGTCGCTCGTCACCAGCTGGCGCGCAAAGCCCTCCAGCAGCCCGGCGACCAGCAGCATCAGCACCACGCCCAGCATCACCGTGGCGGCGGTACGGCCAGCCGCCCCCGCGGCGGCAATGCGCCCGCGCTCGCCCGGAAACGCGATCGCCCGCCCGATCCGCAGGCCGGCGGCGGCCGCCAGCACGATCGCGCTCAGCTCGGTCGATCCGTGGATCATCAGCCAGCCGAACAGCCCCGGTGCCAGGCCGTGCGGCGCATAGACCGCGAACATCGCCCCCAGCATCGCCCCGTTCTGCACCAGCAGGATCAGCGTGGGGATGCCGAGCGCGAAGCCCAGCGCAAAGCACAGGAACGACACCTGCGCATTATGGGTGAAGAGATAGGCCGCGAACAGCTCCAGCCCGCCATGCTCGGGCTTGTCATACAGCGATTTGCGCAGGAACTCGGTTGATGCGTTCATGTCGCGGCCGCTCGCCATCTCGCCGGGGAACATGGCGGCAAACCAGCCCGGCTCGGCGCCGATCAGCGCATAGGCGGCGATGGCGCTCAGGATCGTGAGCAGCGTCGCGACCAGGATCTCGGGCCACAGCGCGCGCACCGCCTGCGGCAGGCCGGACGCAAAGAAGCCCGCGATCTGCCGCCCCCAGGGTGCCCGGCAGCCATAAAGGACGAAGTAGGCGCGGGTGGACAGCCGCTCCAGATAGGCGACCAGCGATGCGTCGAGCGAGGTTTCGCGCGCCACCGACAGCGCCGACAGCGTCGCGCGGTACAGCCGCGGCAGCTCGATCAGATCGTCCTCGGACAGGCGGCGCGGGCTCTTGCTCTCGACCAGGTCGAGCAGCGCTTCCAGCCGCGCCCAGTCCGCCTCGCGCTCGGCACGAAAATGGCGGCTGGCGAACAGCGGCGCGTTCATGCCGCCCGCTCCCGGTGGCGCAGGTAGCGCTCGACCAGGCTGAGCGCCATTGCGTCTGCCGGCGCCTCGATCACGTCCACCCCCATCCTCCGCAGCCGCTCGATCACGATCCGGCGCTCGCGCAGCAGCGTATGCGCGACGGTCGCGCGTACCAGGTCGTCGGCTTGGGCGGGCTCGGCATCCTGGATCCCCTCCAGTTCGGCATCGCGGAACAGCACGAACAGCAGCCGGTGGCGCTTCAACATGCGCTGCGCCGCCGCCAGCATCAGCTCGGCACTGGTCGGGTCGGTGAACTCGGTGAAGATCACCACCAGCGAGCGCCGCTCCAGCCGTCCATCGAGCGTCACCAGCGACAGCGTATAGTTGCTCTCGTCGGTGCCGTAATCGATGTCGGCGGCGGCATGGTGCAGCCGCGCAAAGCCGCGGGTGCCCGACAGCGTGCCGGAATCCACCTGTGGCCGTGCCGCGAACGAGAAGAGCCGCACCCGGTCACCGGACTTGAGGGCCACGAACGCCGCCAGCAGCGCGGCGGACACGGCCCGGTCGACGCGCGGCACGCCGCCGACCGGGTCGCTCATCGCGCGGCCCGCGTCGACCGCGAACACCACCGCATTGTCGCGCTCGGTCTGGTACTCGCGGGCGAGCAGCGAGGCGTGCTTGGCCGAAGCCTTCCAGTCGATCGCGCGCCGTTCCATGCCGGGTTGGAAGTCGGTGAGCACCTGGAATTCCTGGCCGTCGCCGCTGTCCCGGCGCATGCGCAGGCCCGTATGCTGGCTGTTGAGATACTGGCGCATCCCCTCGTCGCGAACCGCGCGGATGTCGGGCAGGACCGCGATCGCTTGCCCGCCCGGCCGCCGGGTCTGGCGCCAGGCGAGCCCCATCGGCCCCGCATGACGCGCCCACAGCGCCTCCACCACCGCACGCCCGCGGCGAACCGCACGAAAGCGCGTGCTGGTGCGCGAACCCACCCGCTCGAACGGTCCCGTGATCTCGGCGGCAAAGGCGGCGGGCAGCACGCGTTCGCCCTGTTCCAGCCGGGGGGCGAGGTCGATCGTCTCGCCGACGTGGACCGCCGCCGGGGTCGCGACCGAAAGCCGCGCAGCGCCCAGCGGTGGTGCCAGCAGCGCGTCGACCGCCACCAGCACCACCATCAACACCACCCAGCCGAGTGCCGCCACCCAGGCGCCGGGCGCGACGATGCCGACGGCAAGCGCCACCGGCGCCGCCGCGGCGACCAGCCACACCGCGCGCTGGGTGGGATAGATCAACGCGGCGCCTCGGTCGCGTCGATCAGCCAGGCGACCACATCGTCGATCCGCCGCCCGTCGATCTCGGCCGCAGGCGACAGGATCAGCCGGTGGCGCAGCAGCGCAGGCGCGAGCAGCTTCACGTCGTCGGGAATGACATAGTCGCGCCCCTCCAGCACCGCCGCCGCGCGCGCCGCCGCCGCCATGGCCGATGCGGCGCGCGGGGAGGCGCCGCTCGCGATATCCGGATGCTCGCGGGTCGCGCGCACCAGCCGCACGATATAGTCGATCACCGGGTCGACCAGCCGCACCTGCGACACCGCGGCGATGGCGGCGGCGATCTCGGCCGCGCCCGCGACTGCTTGTACGCCCGAATCCTCCGGCCGCGGCGTGCCCGTGCGGTTGCCGTATTGCGCCACGATCGCGCGCTCGGCCTCTTCCGAAGGCCAGCCGATCGACAGCTTGAACAGGAAGCGGTCGAGCTGCGCCTCGGGCAGCGGATAGACACCCTGCTGCTCGATCGGGTTCTGGGTCGCGACCACGGTGAAGCGGTCCGACAGCCGCTCGGTGCGCCCGTCGGTGGTGATCGCGCGCTCCTGCATCGCCTCCAGCAGTGCGGCCTGGGTCTTGGGCGGGGTGCGGTTGATCTCGTCCGCCAGCAGCAGCTCGCAGAACACCGGCCCCTTGGTGAGCGCGAAGCTCGACGTCTGGAAGTTGAACAGGTTGGCACCGATGATGTCGCCGGGCATCAGGTCGGGCGTGAACTGGATGCGGCCGAAGTCGAGGCTCAGCGAACGGGCGAAGCTCTGCGCCAGCAGCGTCTTGGCGGTGCCCGGCGGGCCTTCGAGCAGCACATGCCCGGCCGAAAACAGCGCGATCGCCAGGAAGCGCACCACCGGCCCCTGGTCGACCACGGCCTTTGCGATCTCGCGGTCGATCGCCTGTCCGAGCGACCGGACCTCTTCGAGCGTCATGCCAGTGCGTTCCTCATGCGAGTGCTTCCTTCCATGCGTGGAGTTGTCGGGCCGCCGCCACCAGCTCCGCTTCGGTGCGGGCGGTGCGCAGGCGGTGGTCGATCTGCGAATAGCGCGCCGGGCGCTCGCCCAGCCGGTCGAGCCGTTCGAGCAGCGCGGCTTCGTCCAGCCCGCGCGGCAGGTCCAGGCTCCGCACCAGTCCCTCGCGTGCCATGTCGGCATAGCGGGGGCCGGCCGACAGCGTCCGGCCGGACAGGCGGGTGAGGGCTGCGATATTGTCGATCAGCGCCGCCTTGCCCAGCGCCACCGCCCGCCGCTCGCGCAGCACCGGCCCGAACCGCACCGCCGTCGCCAGCCCCGCGAGCACGGCGGCGGCGATCATCGCCAGCGTCGCGGCCAGGAACGGCGGCGTGAACAACAGCTTCACCAGGTTGCGGTCGCCCGGGCCATAATGAAGCGAGGCGTCGAACACCGCCGCACCCGAATACTGCGGGTCGAGCGCCGCGAGCATGGTGATCGCCGCCTGCGCATTTTCGGGATGCTTCAGCGCCGCGTTGTTGATGAGATCCGGGTCGGCGAGCACATAGGTGTTCGTCTCCGGCAGCCGCGCCAGCACCGCCGCGCCATCGACATCGCGCAGGATCGGCACCAGCGAGCCGCCCTCGAGCGCGCGCAATAGCGAGGGTGTGCGGAACGGGCGGAGCCGCCAGCCTGGCGCGCTGCGGATGTGGCGACCGGGGGCATAGCTGATCCGGACTTCCTTGGCGGGCACCAGTGCTGCTGCCTTGTCGTCGCTCACCATGCCGACACGCTCCACCCGATGCGGGCGCAGCGGCAGCGGCGCGACCTGCCACTTCGGCAGCACGATCAACGTCGGAAAGGCGCCGGTCTCGTCGTCGTCGGCCAGGGCGCGGGCCTGCCGTCCTTGGACGATCTTGGCCACCTCCTCGGGCTGCGTCTCCAGCGTCGGCGTCAGCACGGCGAGTTCGGGCATCGCCATCAGGTCGTCGGCATCCACCACCATCGACCCGCCGCCGCTGGTCCGGTCGACCAGCTGGCGCAGCGCATAATAGCCGGCCCCATTCTTCTCGTCCGCCGCCGGGGCCGTTCCCAGCTGCCGCGACAGCACGTCGGAAAAACCGCTCAGCAGGATCGCCGCCAGCGCCAGCAGCGTGCCCGCCACCACCAGCACGATCGCGGTGCGCCGCGCAAAGGGCTGGGCCGCCTCGCTCATGCGGCTTTCAGCGCGAAACGGACATAGTCGGCGCGCGCGGCGTCCCAATCCGCAGGTCCCAGCGCCTGTCCGCCGAACCAGCTGCGCTCGACCGCCGCCACGATCCGGGCGAACACGCCACGCGCCTCGCCGGGCAGGCCTTCGGCGCGGGCGATGTCGCGGCTGGTGGAGGAGGGGCGTACCAGCTCGCCCCGCCAGCCTGCGATGTCGTCGATGCTACGGAACAGGATCAGGTGCACCGCCTCGTCATAGCGCCCGCCGGCCGCCAGCGCGTCCGCCTCTTCCAGCAGCGCGCGGGCCTGAACCTCGGTCGGCGCCCAGGACGCGGCCTCGTCCGTCGTGCCACGACGTCCGCGTTGCAGCAGCGCCTGCGCCCATTCGCGCAAGGACGGCACCAGCGCGAACAGCAGCACCACCACGACGACCGCCACCGCAATCCAGCCGATCACCGTCCAGCCGTCGCCCACCCAACGGACGAAACGCCCGATCGCGTTGCCCAGCGACTTGAGCCACTCGGGTGCATCGCGCGTCTCGACATGACGGGTCGGCAGGTCGAACTGGATGGTCTTGTCGGCCAGGATCGCGCGATGCGCCTCTGCGACCCGCGCGGGGTCGGGCGGCGCTGCTGCCGCCGCAGCCTCCATCGATGCGCGTGCCGTCATGGATCCCCCTGACGGCTGTTGGAGCAAATCGTCGATTTACACGCAACGCTTTTCGCCCCAGGCTTGGAATATCCGGTGGGGCGGATGGGGGATCCATGGCAGTGATATTGATGCTGGTGGCGTTGCTTGCGCTGCCCTTCCTGTTGATCGCGCTGCTGATCTTCGCCGCCCGCCACGAGGCGCGGCGCCATTCCTGGGAGTTTCGCATCAGCGACATCGTCTCGCTGGCGTTCACCACCCTCGGCCGGGCGCGTACGCCCATCCTGCTCACCGGCCTTGTCCTCGCCCTGCCGAGCCTCGCCTTGCAGCTGGTGCTCGGCGTCGATTTGAGCCGGTCGATGTTTCAGATGGAGAGCGAGCAGCTGGTGGCCTTGATCGGCTTTGGGGGGCTGCTCGGGCTGGTGTTCGGCACGCTGGGCGAAGTGATCATGACCGCGCTTGCGCTGGACGCGCTCGCCGGCCGCCCGGCCGACTTCCGCGTGGCGTTTGCCAAGGGGCTGCGCCTGCTGCTGCCGGCCGTCCTGATCCGCATCCTGTGGTGGCTGGGGGTAATCTTCGGCACGATGCTGTTGTTCATCCCTGGCCTCATCCTGATGCTCACCTGGCTGATCGTGCTGCCGGTGCTGGTCGCAGAGGGCACCGGCGTTTTCGCGAGCTTCGGCCGCAGCGGCGCGCTGGTGCGCGGTGCCCGCTGGCGGCTGCTCTTGCTGGTCGCGATCGTGGCGGTGGCGTTCTCGATGGTGAGCGGCATGGGGCAGGGCTTCATGCTGGCAAGCGCGACCGAAGCGGCGCGGATCACCGGCGCCGTGATCCAGTCGCTGCTCACCATGGTGTCGAGCGCGCTCACCGTCACCGGACTTTCGGCCGTCTACCACCAGCTCAAGTCCCAGCGCGAAGGGCTGGTGGGCGAGGATCTGGAAGCGGTCTTCGCATGACCGCACCCCTTGGACTTAAACGGAGAACCAGCTTGCTACGAACGTTGCTGATGCTCGCCGCAGCGGGTGGCCTTGCCGCCTGCGCAGCCGACGGATCCCGGGCGCATGCCGCCGGCGACCGTCCGGCCAAGGACAAGAAGGGCGATCCGGCGCCCGGCGCGGGAAAGGGGTATAACCACGACCCGTACCCCTCCACCTATCACGCCTATCCCGGCCGGCCGACGCTGGTCACCAACGTCACCATCTATGATGGCGAGGGCGGGCGCATCGACGGGGGCGCCGTGCTGTTCCGCGACGGCAAGATCGTCGAGGTCGCCCAGTCGATCGCCCCGGCCGAGGGCGTGACGGTGATCGACGGCACGGGCAAATGGGTGACGCCGGGCGTGATCGACGTCCACAGCCATCTTGGCGACTATCCCTCGCCGAGCGTCGAGGCGCTGTCCGACGGCAACGAGATGAGCTCGCCGGTCACCGCAGAGGTCTGGGCCGAACACAGCGTCTGGCCGCAGGACCCGGGCTTCGGCCGCGCGCTCACCAACGGCGGCGTGACCACGCTGCAGATCCTGCCGGGCTCCGCCAACCTGTTCGGCGGCCGTTCGGTGACGATCAAGAACGTCTATGCCCGTACGATGCAGGGGATGAAGTTCCCCGGCGCGCCCTATGGCCTCAAGATGGCGTGCGGCGAGAACCCCAAGCGCGTCTATGGCAGCAAGGGCCGGATGCCGACGACCCGCATGGGCAATGTCGCGGTCGATCGCGCCACCTGGGCCAAGGCCCGCGCCTACGATCGCAAATGGGACAAGTACGAGGAGGATGGCGGCGACGCGCCTGACCGCGACCTGGCGATGGACACGCTGCGCGGCGTGCTGGACGGCGAGATCCTGGTCCACAACCACTGCTATCGCGCCGACGAGATGGGCGTCGTGCTCGATATGGCCAAGGAGTTCGGCTACAAGGTCACCGCCTTCCACCACGCGACCGAAGCCTACAAGATCGCCGACCTGCTGAAGGCGAACGGCACCTGTGCCGCGGTCTGGGCCGACTGGTGGGGCTTCAAGATGGAGGCCTATGACGCGGTCGGCGAGAATCTCGCCATCCTCGACCGCGCCGGCGCCTGTGCGATGATCCATTCGGACGACGAGAACGGCATTCAGCGGCTGAACCAGGAAGTCGCCAAGGTGATGGCCTCGGCCCGCCGCGCCGGCATCCCCGTCTCCCCCGAGCATGCCTGGACCTGGCTCGCGATCGGTCCGGCGCGCGCGCTCGGCGTCGACAAGGTCACCGGCAGCCTGAAGCCCGGCAAGATGGCGGATGTGGTGCTGTGGAACGGTGATCCGTTCAGCGTCTACACCCGGCCCGAGAAGGTGTGGGTCGACGGCGCACTGCTGTTCGACGCGAACGACCGGCGCCTGCGCCCGGTTTCCGATTTCGAGCTCGGCCAGCCGGGCGAGGGGGATGTGAAGTGAAGCGCCTGATCCTTTCCACGGCCGCCGTGCTGCTCGGCACGGCCGCGGCGCTGCCTGCCACCGCGCAGACGGTCGCGATCACCAATGCGAAGCTCGTCGTCGGCACGGGCGCCGGCCCGGTCGAAGGCGGCACCGTGGTGGTGCGCGACGGCCGCGTCGTCGCCGCCGGCCCCGGCGTCGCGGTGCCCGCCGGCATGCGCACGGTCGATGCCGGCGGGAAATGGGTGACGCCCGGCATCTTCGCCGGCTTCACCCGCATGGGCATCGTCGAGGTCGATGCGGTGAGCGGCAGCAACGACGCGAGTGCCGATGAGTCGGTGTTCCACGCCGCGCTCGACATCGCACCCGCGGTCAATCCGCGCACCACCGCGATCGCGCTCAACCGGGCCGAGGGCGTGACCCGCGCCGTGGTCGCGCCGGAGACCGGCGGCTCGATCTTTGCCGGCCAGGGCGCGGTGATCGACCTTGCCGCCGACATGGATGCGGTCAGCCGCCCGCGCGCCTTCCAGTTCATGGAATGGGGTGAGACGGGCGCGGGCGCCGCTGGCGGCAGCCGCCCCGCCGCTTTCGCCATGCTGCGCAATGCTTTGTTCGAAGCACGCGAATATGCCCGCAACCCGGCGAGCTTTGCCGATCGCGGCAAGGAGGCGCTGCTCACGCGGCTGGATGCACAGGCGCTGGTGCCGGTGGTCGAGGGGCGCATGCCGCTCCTCGCCCATGTCGAACGCGCGTCCGACATCCGCGCGCTGCTCGACCTGAAGCGCGAGCTCGGCACCGTGAAGCTGGTCCTCGTCGGCGCCACCGAGGCGTGGACGGTGGCCGGCGACATTGCGGCGGCTGGCGTGCCGGTGATTGCCAGCGCGCTTGCCGACCTGCCGTCGTCGTTCGAGCAGCTTGCCGCCACCCAGTCGAACATCGGCCGTCTGAAGGCGGCGGGCGTCACCGTCGCGATCGGCATGATCAACAATGACGAGGCGCGGCAGGCGCGGCTGGTGAAGCAGTACGCCGGTAACCTGGTGGCGCTCAGCCGAATCCCGGGGGCCGCCGGGCTGGATTGGGGCAGTGCCTTTGCCACGATCAGCTCAAAGCCGGCGGAGGCGCTCGGGATGGGCGGCGAGTTCGGCTCGCTCCAGCCCGGCCGCCGCGGCGATGTGGTGATCTGGGACGGCGATCCGCTGGAGATCGGCTCCATGCCGACGCAGGTCTTCGTCGACGGCGTCGAACAGCCGCTGGTCACTCGCCAGCAGCGGCTGCGCGACCGCTATCTCGATCCGACCGAGGGCGCGCTGCCCAAGGCCTATCAATATTGACCGGCGCCGGCCCGGCCGCGCGGGGGAACCCTGCGGCCGGGCCGGGCTTTGTTCAGGCGAGCCGCCGTCTGCGGCGCAAGAGGAGGTTGATCTGATGCGCTTTGTGACCCTGACCGTCCCTGCACTCGCGCTGGCGCTCGCCGCATGCGGCGGCAACAAGGCGCCGCAGCCGACCGCGGCCGACAATGCCGCAACGGCCGAGCAGACGCAGCAGCTGGACGCCAAGGTCGCAGCCCTTTCGGAAGGCCAGCGCAACGGCGTGTTCATCCGCGCGATCCGCGATGCGGGTCTCCCGTGCCAGGGCGTCACCGCATCCGAGCGCTCGGGCGATGCCCAGGCGACCTGGACCGCGACCTGCACCGACGGGTCCAAGCACATCATCGCCTTCACCCCCGACGGCATGGCCAAGGTCACCAGCATGACGCGCAAGTAAGCGCGTCGCGTCCTTGGGTGACTTGGGCATGCGGCGCGGCTAGGGGCCGACCCCATGGCCCCGCCGCCGCCCCGCCCCGAAGACTCGCCGAGCCTGGTCGCCCGGGCACTCGCTGCCGCCCGCGCCAGGCGGGGAAGGACGGCAGGAAGCGCTACGCCAGCGACGCCAAACGACGCGCTTGCAGCGCCGGGCAACGAAGCGCAGCGCGTGCGACCCTGGGCTCCTGCCTCCGCAGGAGCACCGGATTTCGGGCAAGCCCCGGAACCCAACCCAAGCGGTACTCCTGCGCAGGCAGGAGTCCAGGGCGGCGGGGCGCAACGCTCGCGGCTCTGGGTTCCTGCTTCCGCAGGAGCGCTCGAGGACGCAGAGGCAGACGTCGCCGCTTTGGACCGCGCCACGCCGTCCCCCTTGCGCTGGTTCGCCGCGCTCGCGCTGTTGCTCGCCGCCGGCCCGGCGCTCACCTGGATCGGCGCGACTCTCCTGGTACAGCGCACCCGGGCCGACATCGCGGCGCTCGCGCCCCGAGCCACGCCGCTGCTCGCGCGTGCCCATGCCGATGCCGCCAGCCGCGCCGCGCTCGCGCCGCTGCTCGATCGCGCGCCGCTCGCCACGACGCTGGACCGGCTGGCCGCGACGTTGCCGGCCGATGACCGGCTCGCAAGCGTCGCCAGCGACCGGGACGGCACGCTGCGCGTGGTCGTCCTCACCGCGGACCCCGACGCACTGCGCGATGCGCTGCGTCGGGAGCCGGTGCTTTCGCAATTGAGGGGAGCGGGGCAGCAGCGCGACGAGGCGAGCCTGCGCGTGACCCTGGTGGGGCGGCCGCAATGACCGCGCGCCTCTGGGCAGCGGCCGTCGTTGCCGGGCTGTTGCTCGCCGCCGCGCTGGCGCTGCCGATGGCCGGCGCCCTCGATCGGCTGGCGGACGCGCGCGAAACACGCGACCGCTACGCGGCTGCGGTCCGCACTCCGCAACGATCCGCGCCGGTCGCCCCCGAATTGGCGCTTGCCGCACCCGATCGCGCAGCCGCCACCCGCCAGCTCGGCGGCCGGCTGCGCGCCGCGGCGACCGCCGACGGCCTGCTGGTCGAGACGATCAAGCCCGCCAACCCCGGCGCACCTGGCCTGGTCGCGCTCGACCTGCGCCTCTCGGGCCCTGAAAAGGCCGTGCTTGCCTTCGCCGATCGCGCCGAACGCGGACGCCCGATCGCCCGCTTCGCGCGCTGGCAGGTGGCGGCCGGGGAGGGCGGCAGCATCCGCCTGGACGCTCGGCTGGTGGCACCATGGCGCGATTGAGCCCGCGCTGGCTGCTGCTGCCGGCGGCCCTGATCGCAGCGGCGACGCCGGCGCTGCTCCTGCGCCCCTCGCCCCGGCGTCCGGCCGCGGCGCCCGCGCAGCCGCCGCTCGCCGCCCCGCCCGAGGCGCCGCCGCTCGCCGCTGCCTTTACCCGTCCGCTGTTCGCGACAAGTGCCGGCGACACCACCGCCGCCCCGGACGCCCCGGCGCTGGCAGGCGTCGTCGGGCGGCTCAACCAGGACGCGGTGGCGCTGGTGCGCACCGCCGACGGCAGCACCCGTACGCTCGCCCCCGGGGAAAGCGTCGACGGCTGGCGCCTGGAGTCGCTCGCCGCCGATGCCGGCTATTTCACCCGCGGCAACCAGCGCGCGCGCGTGCCGATGCCCGGCGAAGAGCCGCCTCAGTAGATCCCGTCGATTTCCACCGACAGCCGCGGCCGCGGCGGGTTGAGCAACAGGCTGCGCTTCTCGCCCAGCTGCGCCTCGTCGCCGCGCAGCCGGTCGTAGCGCGTCTGCGTCTCGGCCGCCGCCGTCGCGCTGTCGCGCAAAATGGTGGGCTTCAGGAAGATGAACAGCGTGCGCTTGGTGCGCGATTCCTGTCGGCTCTTGAACAGCTCGCCCAGCACCGGGATGTCGCCCAGGATCGGCACCTGGCTCTTCAGCCGGTTATAGTCGTCCGCCGTCAGGCCGCCCAGCACGATGGTCTGGCCGTTCTCGGCCAGCACGGTCGTGTTGATGCTGCGCTTGTTGGTGATGATGTCGGCTGCGGCGGCGACCTGCGTCGGCGAAATCGACGAGGCCTCCTGCGCCACCTCCAGCCGGATCGTGTCGCCGGCATTGATCCGCGGCAGCACGCGCAGGGTGATGCCGACGTCGCGCCGCTCGATCGAGGTATAGGGATTGGCGTTGGTCGTGTCGGTCAGGATCGATCCGGTGATGAACGGCACTTCCTGCGCCACCACGATCTCGCCCATCTTGTTGTCGAGCGTGGTGATCTGCGGCGTCGAGAGCAGGTTCGCCTTGGAGGAGGTGCCCAGCGCCTGCACCAGGATCGAGAAGTCGTTGCCGATGCCGATGTTGGCGGTCAGGCCCTCGCCCAGGATCCCGCCAGCCGGAACGCCCAGCGTCTGCAGGATGGTGGAGAGCGGCGTGACGCCGCTGGGCGAACTGAACGAAGTGCCGGCACCCGTCACCGATGTGAGGGCAGCGCCGCTGGTGCCCAGCTGCACCGCCAGCCGCTCGGCATCGTCGCCGACGATCTCTGCGATCGCCGCCTCGATCAGCACCTGCGGACGCCGCACGTCCAGGTCGGGGATCAGCCGCTCGATCTGCGCCACTGCTGCCGGGGTGCCGCGCACCACCAGCGCATTGATGTCCGGCGCGGGCTGCACCGTCACGTCGGGCGTGGCAAAGCCCTGCGGCGTCGGCGTCTGCTCGCCCATGGTGGCTGCACCGCCGCTGCCCGAGAGCCCCTGGGTGGTGCTGCCCGCAGCCGCCGCCTGCGCCGCGGTGTTGCCGCTGATGAGGTTCGACAGGGCGGAGGTCGGGCTGCTGGCACCGCTGCCGGCGCGCCCGCGGGTGGACAGGCTGCGCGCGACCGGATTGGCGGCGCTCGCCTCCTGGCCCAGCACGCCGCGCAGCACCTCGGTCACGGCCTCCGCATCGGCGTGGTTGAGGCGGAAAACGCGCGTGACCGGGGTGGCGCCGCCTGGCGCGTCCAGGGCCTGGGCGATGCGCCGGGCTTCCGCGACCGCCGCCGGGGTGCCGCGCACCACCACCGTGTTGCTGCGCGCGTCTGCCGCGACCCGCGCGCCGGTGCCGCTGGCCGCGTCGCCCAGCACGCCCTGCATCGCCTGCGCCACGTCGTTCGCATTGCCGTGCTGCAACGGGATGGTCGCAAAGCTCGAACCGCCGCCGCCGTCGAGCGACCGGGCCAGCGCCTCGATCCGCGCGACATTGTCGGCATAGTCGGTGACGACGATCGCGTTCGGGCTGGACAGCGGCTCGACGCTGCCGAAGCTTGCGACCAGCGGCCGCACGATCCGTGCCGCATCGGCTGCGGGTACGTTCGACAGCCGCACCATCCGCGTCGTCAGCGCCTGCCCGCCGCCGCGGGCGCCGCCGTCGCGCACTGCATTGGCGGCCGGCACGATCCGCCACGCGCTGCCCGAACGCACCGCGGCGAAGCCGTTGGCACGCAGCACCGACTGGAACAGCTCCCACACGCCCGCCGAGGACAGCGGCTCGGCGGAGGTGACGGTGACCTGGCCTTTGACCGTCGGGTCCAGGATCAGCGTGCGCCCGGTCAGGCGGCTGATCTGCTCCGCCACGTCGGCGATCTCGATGCCGCGCATGTTGACGACGATGTCACCCGCCGGCGCCGTCTGCGCCAGGACCGGCTGGAGCGCGCTCGCCCCGAGGCAGAGCGCAAGAAGGGAGGTGCGTACTGGATGCGGCACGGTGATGAGCCCTAACGGATCGGGATGGTGACGGTCGTCGATTTACCGTCGCGAAGGATAGTGATCTGCGCCGGACCGTTGCCGGCGTTCGCCAGCGCTGCGTTGGCGGCGGCCGGATCGGTGAGAGCGATGCCGTTGATCGACTGGACCACGTCCCCCGCCTGCATGCCGGGCGGTGCGTTGTCGCCGATCGCATAGCCGCCCGGAACCGGTGTGGCGCCAAGCCGGTCGATCAGGGTATTGGCGGATGGCGGCGGCGGGGCTGCGTTCGGGGCCGCCATCGGGCTGGATCCGCCCGTGCTCGGCGCAGCCGTTGCGGTCGTGGTGTTCCGGCCGGTCAGGACATCGGGATCGGGAAAGGCCAGATATTCGATGCGCCCGCCGTTGTTGAGCAGGATGCGGTCGCGCTGGATGCCCTCGATCTTCAGCCCCGCCAGCATCTCGCCGACGTGATAGGCGCGCGCCGGCTCCGTCCCCGTCGCGATAAAGGCGACTGCCTGCTCCACCGGAAGCGCGAAGACCAGCCCCTTGAGCTGGGCCTGGATACCGGTCTTCTGCGTGGCTTCGCCGACCGCTGCCTGCCCGAACGGCTGCCAGCCGAGCAGCGGCGTCAGATCGGTTGCAGCGGCGGCATGGATGCGGCGGTCGCTCGGCACCGTCACGGCACCCGTGCCGGCATGCCCGGCCATGCGCCACACCAGCCCGGCGAGCGCAAAGGCGACCGACACGATCGCCAGCGCAACCGCCAGGTCGAGCGTACGGCGCTTCTGGCGCGGGGTAAGCGCGGACATCCTCATGATCCGCGTCCTTCCAGGAAGCCGTCGAGCTGCGCAAGCGGCGTTTCTTCGCCGGCCGCCGCGACCGCGATCCGCACCCGGTCGAGCGCCGGATCGTCGGTGCCGCGCCGCGTCGTCCGCACCTGCCAGTGGCGGCCCAGCATCTCGACATCGCGCGCGTCTGCCTCCGGCGCGCCGATCTCCAGCTCGGCCAGGCGATTCTCAGCGATCAGCATCGCGACCGTGCGGCGCTCGATGGCGCGGGTCGAATCGATGTGCTGCTCGACCGCGCCGATCAGTCCTACGGTGGCGATCGCCAGCACGGCGAGCGCCACCAGCGCCTCGATCAGCGAAAAGCCCTCTTCGGACGCCCGCCGGGTCATGCCGCGGGTGCCGTCGCGCGGGCAGGGGGGGCGTGCACGGCCTGGGCGGTCATGCCGTCATAGGTGACGACCCAGCGGTCGTCTCCGGACCCGATCTCGGCCGTCAGCGGCTGGCCGGTGCCGTCGACGCCCATCAGCACGGGCGGGCGCGCCGACAGCGTCATGACCATGCCGCCGGGCAGCGTGTGGAACGCCATGCCCGCACTCTCCTGCGGGCTCCAGCCGCCGTTGGCGTTCAGCGTCGCAAAGCCATAGCCGTGCTCACCGGCGGTAAAGGCGACTGCCCGGTCGCCCAGCATCGCGTCGTCGGCGGCCGCCTGCAGCTGCGTCGCGAGTCGCCGTGCCTCCGTCTCGACCGTCGGCGCGCGCGTGGCGGAGCCGATGCCCAGCGTGACGGCACCCGCCGCCACGCCGATGATCGCGAGCACCACCAGCATCTCCACCAGCGTCATGCCGGCTTGTGCGGCACTTGGGCCTCTCGCCCTCTCCCGTTTGTCTCGAGTAGGGATCGAGCTTGTCGAGAGCCCGTATCGAGAGAGCCGCCACCAATCTCTCGACACGCCATCTCGACAAGCTCGATGGCTGCTCGAGACGAACGGCAGAAATACGTGCGCGGGATGTTCGGGACGGCCTGCCGGGCCTGTGTTTCCGCCCGCGAGAGAATCCCCGCGGGATGCCGCCGGCACAATACCCGCAAGGCGAGCGGGTGCCTGCATGTCAGGGGCGCTTGCCGTCGATGTCCGCGTCCAGGTCTTCGCCGCCGGGCTTGCCGTCCTTGCCCAGCGACTTGAGCTCGAAGCTGCCGTTGCCGGTGGAGCTATAGGCGTAGGGATTACCCCAGGGATCGACCGGCATGTCCGACAGATAACCGCCCGACGCCCAGCTGCTCGGCACCGGCGGGGTGCTCGGCCTCTCGACCAGCGCCTTCAGCCCCTGTTGCGTCGTCGGATAGTCACCATTGTCGAGGCGATACATCTTGAGCGCGGCCGAAATGCTCTTGATGTCGGTGCCTGCGGTCGTGACGCGCGCCTGGTCCGGGCGGCTGATGACATTGGGCACGATCAGCGCGGCGACGATGGCGATGATCGCCAGCACCACGATCATCTCGACCAGCGTCAGGCCGGCCTGCGCGGCCGGCACGGCGCGCACGCGCCGCTTGCGGCTTTGGGCCCGGACTGCCACGGTGTCGCTCACGCTGTCATGAAACTGTTGTGAAAAGATGCGCATCCCGGCCCCATGCGTTCGCCTGATGACTCAAATATGACCGTCGCTGCGGCCGACTCCGGCGCTGGCGTCTGGACGCTCGAGCGCGAACGTCGGATCATAGCCGATGCGGACGGGCCCGCAACCTTGCTGGTGCCGTCCGAGCGGCTGCTGCTGCTTGCCGTCGACCTGCCGCTTCCCAGCCGGTCGCAGCGGCTGGCGGCGCTGCCCTTCGCGATCGAGGACCGCATCGCCGATCCGCTCGACTCGGTGCATCTGGCGATCGGCGAGACGCTGGGACCGCAGCAGTATCTCGTCGCCGTCGTGCGCCACAGCGTCATGGCCGAATGGGTGGCGCTGGCAGAGGCGAACGGCCTCGGCAACGCCGCCCTGGTGCCGGACGCGCTCGCGCTGCCGCGTCCGGGGGAGGGCGCATGGAATGTCGCACAGCGCAACGGCCGCGCGGTGGTGCGTGCCGGCGACGGCACCGGCTTTGCCGTGCCCGCAGCACTGCTGCCCGCCGCCTGGGACGCTGCGGGCCGCCCCCTCGTCACCAGCTTCGGCGACGCGCTGCCCGACGCCTTTGCCGCTGAGCCTGCCGTGCCGCAGCCGCTCGGGATGACGCTGGCCGTGCCGGCGCTCGACCTGCGGCAGGGACCCTATGCGCGCCGCAGCGTCGGCTCGACCTTTGCGCGCAAGCTCGCGATGGTGGGGCTCGCCGCATTGGTCGCGCATGGTGTGATCGCTGCTGCCGACACGCTGATGCTGCGCGCCATCGCCGATCGGCGGGAGGCGGAGACGCGCACCCTGCTCGCCACGGCCGCCCCCGATCTCGCCCAGGCCGAGGATCTGCAGACCAGCATCGCCGACCGCCTGCCACGCGCCACCGGCGACAACCGCTTCGTGCCCGCGCTCGGGCGCGTTTCCGCTGCGCTCGCGCCGCTCGCGCCTGCCATCGCTGTCCGCTCGATCCAGTGGAGCGGCAGCCAGCTCGCGATCGACCTGGACGCTGGCGATGCGGGAGCCGCGGAACGGCTGCGCACCGCACTTTCGGGCGCGCGCATCGACGCGACGGTCACCCCCGATCCGGCCGGCGGCATCCGCGTGACGGCAGCCGGCGCATGATCATCCGCATCCCTGGACGCTCCCGCCTGGAAGCGAGCCTCGCCCGGTTCGACCGCTGGTGGAGCGGGCTCAGCCACCGCGAGCGCGTGCTGGTCGGTACGCTCGGCGGGCTGCTGGTGCTGCTGGTCGCGGTCTACGCCGTGGTGAAGCCGATCCAGGCTGCCCGCGCCGATGCGCGCGCCGACATCCGCCAATATGAGACGCTGAACGCCCGTATCCGCGCCGCCGGTACGCTGCGGGCCGCCCAGCCGCCGCTCGCCACCGGCAGCCCCGACGCGGTGATCGCCGCCGCCGCCGGTCGCGCCGGGCTCACCGTCCAGACGGCGCCGCTCGCCGCGGGCGGCTATCGCGCGAGCGTTGCCGACGGAACCTATGACGGCGTGATCCGCTGGGTCGACGAGGTCGCGCGCACCTCCACGCTCGGCATCCGCCAGGTGTCGATCGTACGCGGCGCGACTGCCGGCCGGGTTTCGGCCACCGTGGAGTTCGGCGCATGACCGACACGCTGCTTCTGGTCGAGGACGCACCGGCGGAGCGCCTGCCCTATGGCTATGCCCGCCGCGCCGGCGTGCTGCTGCGCCCGGGCGCCGCTGGCATGGAATGCCTTCACCGCACCAACGCGCCGCTGGACGCGCTGCTCGAAGTGCAGCGCATCGCGCCTGGCATCGCTTTTGTAAGCGTCGCCGACGACGCGTTCGAGACGGCGCTCGCCCAGGCTTATGGCGGCAGCAGCGCCACTACCGCCGCCGGCATCGAGCTGGCCGAACAGGACCTCGCCGCGCTCGCCGACAGTGCCGCCTCGGTGGACGACCTGCTCGACAGCCGCGACGATTCCCCGGTGATCCGCCTCATCAACGCGCTGCTCCTGGAGGCGGTGAAGGAACGCGCGTCGGACGTGCATATCGAGACGCAGGAAAAGCGCCTCGTCGTCCGCTTCCGTGTCGACGGCGTGCTGCGCGATATTGTCGAGCCGCAGCGTGCGCTCGCGCCGCTGCTGGTCAGCCGCATCAAGGTGATGGCGAAGCTCGACATCGCCGAAAAGCGCGTGCCGCAGGACGGCCGCGTGACGCTGCGCATCGGCGGCCATGACGTCGACGCGCGCGTCTCCACCATCCCGACCCAGCATGGCGAACGGGTAGTGCTGCGCCTGCTGGAGCGCGGCGGGCTCCGGCTTGACCTGCCGAGCCTGGGCATGTCGGAGCGCGACGTCAGCGTCTTTGCGCGATTGCTCGAACGCCCGCATGGCATGCTGCTGGTCACCGGCCCCACCGGTTCGGGCAAGACCACCACGCTCTATACCGCGCTCACCCGGCTGAACGATCGCCGCCGCAACATCATGACGGTCGAGGATCCGATCGAATATGAGCTGCCCGGCATCGGCCAGACTCAGGTCAATCCGCGCACCGACCTGACCTTCGCCCGCGGCCTGCGCGCCATCCTGCGCCAGGACCCCGACGTCATCATGGTGGGCGAGATCCGCGACCAGGAAACGGCGCAGGTCGCGGTGCGCTCGTCCATGACCGGCCACTTCGTGCTGTCGACGCTGCACACTAACTCCGCGGTCGGATCGGTTACGCGCCTGATCGACATGGGGGTCGAGCGCTATCTGCTCGCACCGATGGTGGTGGGCCTGGTCGCGCAGCGGCTCGTCCGCCGCCTCTGCCCCGATTGCCGGCGCGAGGACGTGGCGGGAGAGGGCGATGTGACGCTGATGGGCGGCGCGATCCGCGCGGGCGAGCCGCTGTGGCGTGCGAACGGCTGTGACGCCTGCCACGACGACGGCTACACCGGCCGCGCGGGTCTGTACGAAGTGGTCGCGGTCGACGACGCATTCCAGGCGCTGATCCACGACGGCGCGTCGGAGGCCGAGCTCGAACGCGCCGCCCGCCGCGACAACCCCTCGATGCTCGACGACGGCGCCGCCAAGGTCCGCGCCGGCATCACCACCGTCGAGGAAGTCGCTCGCGTGGTACGAGACGAGGGCTGATTTCCCTCGTGCTCCTGCGAAGGCAGGAGCCCAGAGCCAAGCAGCGCATCGTCCGTAACCCTGGGCTCCTGCCGGCGCAGGAGCCCGGTACCTATCGACGTTCCGTCATGCTGACGAAGGTCAACATCCGGACACGCAACGCTCGCGGGGCCAGCCGCAGCGGCAATGGATCCCGACCTTCGTCAGGATGACGCGAGGGCAGTGGTCTCACCGCACCACCGCCTCCCGCTCCAGTCTCGGCAGCGTCGGCGCGCCGCTGGCGTCGAAGCTCACCCGCTGGATGTGCGGCGCGCGCTTGCCCGTGCAGCCCATCCCGGCCGCGGTGTTGGCGTGATAGACCATCCACGTCGCTCCGCTCGCGGCCGTGAAGAACCCGTTGTGCCCCGGTGCGAACACGCCGGCCGAGGGCGTGGTCTTGAGGATCGGCGTCGCCGCCTTCTTCCAAGACGCGGCCTTCATCGGATCGGCATCTGCGCGCGCGCGCAGCAACCCCACCGCATAGCCGTCCGACCAGCAGGCGCTCCCCGAATAGCTCAGGAACAGGGCGCCCTTCGGCCCCTTCAGGAACGCCGGCCCCTCCAGGATCTGCCGCCCGCCCTGGCGCTCCCAGGCGCGGTCCGGCCGGGCGAGGATCGTCTCCGGCCCGGTCACCGTCCAGGGATTGGCCATGGCGACGATCGCCAGGTCGCTCTCGCTCCCGACATAGGGCGAATAGACGAAGTAGCGCTTCCCGCGGTGTTCAAAGGTCGTGCCGTCGATCCCCGGCCGCGCGGTCGCCACTCGGCCGCGGTCGACCCATGCGCCCTTCAGCGGATCGGTGGCGGCATTCTCCAGCACGAACACGCCGCGATGCGCGTCGTCGTCATGGCCCGCGGCGGCCGCGGTATAGTAGATGTACCATTTGCCGTCGATGCGATGCAGCTCGGGCGCCCAGATCGACTGCGCATTGGGGCCGCTCGCCTGCGGCCGCCACACCACCGTCTCCTTTGCCTCCGCCAACCGCGCCAGGTCGCGCGTCGCGCGGATCGCCAGCCGGTCGCCGAGCGTCGCCATATAGTAGAAGGTGTCGCCCTCCCGCACGATCCACGGGTCCGGCCCGCCGGGCAACAATGGGTTGGTCGCCGTTGTCGGCGCCGCCAATGCTGCCGCGCCGGGCGCCACCTTCGCCGCCAGCAACAGGACCGGCAGGATCATCCCGCGCAGCTTGCCCATCGCATCTCTCCTGTGTTTTGTTTTCGCGCAGCGTCATGCCGGAGCGACCGGGGTCCCTCAACCCGTCCCGCCGTCATCCTGACGAAACTACCCTTCGCCAACTGCTTCTCCGTGCTTCGGCGCCGGCAGGAGCACGAGCGAGGGCGAAGCGCCGCCGAAACCGCCCTTCCGAACGAAACCACGACACACCCGTCGCGTGCGCCTCTGTCCTACCGGCCCTGCTTGTGCTTTCGTCGGATCCGCCATGACTCGCCGCCTCGCACCCCTCGTTCATCTCGCCTGTCACAGTGCCGACACGGCTGGCGCTCAAGCGGTTGCGAGCCTCAACTTCCTCAACTTCCGCGCCTCCGAAAGCCTCGCATGACCGCCTATGCCTATCGCGCCGCCGACCGCGCCGGTGCCACCCGCAAGGGGATCATCGAGGCATCGAGCCCCGCCGCCGCCCGCGCGCTGCTGCGCGACCAGGCGCTGCTGCCGCTCTCTGTCGACATCGCGGGGGAGAAGCGCGCCTCGCTCGGATCGCTGCGGCTGCCGTCGCTGCGCAGGCGGGGCATCACCCCGCGCCAACTCGCCACCATCACCCGCCAGATCGCGACCCTGGTCGGCTCGGACGTCGCGATCGAGGAATCGCTGCGGCTCGTGGCGGCCCAGTCGGAACAGGCGGCGGTCAGCGCGCTGCTGCTCGACGTGCGCGCCGCGATCCTCGACGGGCGCAGCTTTGCCGCGGCCCTGTCGCGTCATCCACGCGCCTTTCCCGGCTTCTACACCGCCTCGGTCGCGGCCGGCGAACAGTCCGGCCGGCTGACGGATGTGCTCAACCACTTGGCGGCCTTCGTGGAAAATCGCCACGCCAACGGGCAGAAGCTTCAGCTGGCGCTGCTCTATCCCGCGCTGCTCGCCGCCGTCTCCTTTGGGATGATGGTGCTGCTGATGGTCTATGTCGTGCCCGACATTGTCCGTGTGTTCGTGTCGCGCGGCGCCGAGCTGCCATTCCTCACCCGTGCGCTGATCGCGCTGTCGGCATTCATCCAGAACTACGGTCTCTATGTCGCGGTGGGCGCGCTGGTGCTGGGGCTCATCGCCGGCCGCTGGGCAAAGGTGCCCGCCAACCGGCTGCGCGTCGACCGCTTCCTGTCCGAACGCCGCCCGTTCCGCCGCTTCAGCCGCCAGCACAATGCCGCGCGCTTCGCTGGCAGTCTTGCCACGCTCGTCGGCAGCGCGGTGCCGCTGGTCGAAGCGCTGCAGGCCGCCGCGGCCGTCACCCCCAACCGCTGGGTGCGGGACAAGGCGCTGGGCGTCGCCCACCGCGTGCGCGAGGGGCTAAGTCTCCGCGCCGCCATGGCCGAGTCGGAGGCGTTCCCGTCGATGCTGGTGGCGATCGTCGCCTCGGGCGAGTCGAGCGGCCGCCTGGCCCCCGCGCTAGACCGCGCCGCGACCGAGCTGGAACGCGAGCTCGACGCGCTGGCGGCGACGCTGGTCGCGCTGGTGGAGCCGCTGGTGCTGCTGCTGATGGGCGGCCTCGTGCTGCTGATGGTGCTGGCCATCCTGCTGCCGATCATCAACCTCAACAACCTGGTGACGATCTGAGGGAGGAGGGCACGACACTCCCCGTCATGCTGACGTTAGTCCGCGTCCAGACACGCACCGCTCACCCCTCCGGCCGGAGCGGCAGCGGATCCCTATAATTCACTCTCCACCGTCACCCCGGCGGGCAGGCCCGTGAACGGCAGCTTGGCCGCGCCGTCACGCGTCAGCGTCACCCGGTACCGACCATCCTCCGCCAGCACCGCGTCTACCAGCGTCTGGCGGCGCTGCGCCTGGGGGGCGAGGCGGATGCGCGTCTCGCGTCCGACATGCTCGGCGGTCAGGATCATCGCGGGTACCGCACTGGCGCTACCCGCCGGACGCGCGCTGCAGCTGCCGGAGTCGGACAGGATCGTCGCCTGCGCCTGCTGGCTGCCACCGCCCACTTCCAGCCGCGGCAGTTCGACCTGCATGGTCAGGTCGCAGGTAAAGGGCAGGTCCGGCGCGACCGCTTGCAGCAGCGTCGCATCCGCCGATCCGCTCACCCGGTCGAGCCGCACCGCGCCCGGCCACAGCAGCGCCTGGCCGCCCAGATCGGTATCCGGCCCGGTCGCCTGCCAGTCGACTGCGAACCCCAGGCTGGTCAGCGAGCGCAGCGGCGCCCAGTGCCACTCCACCTTGCTGCCGCCGGCCACGCCCACTTCGCCGTTCCAGATCGTCCCGGCGACACCGCTTCGCCAAGGGCGCTCGGCCAGTACCGCGCTTGCCGGCAGCGTGGCGATCATGGCGATGGCGAACGAGGCTATTCCCAAGCCCGCGAACGCGATAGACCGCCGCCGTGCCTGAGCTCGTGCCCCTTCCGGAAGTATCGCGGCGGCAGACGCTTCGCCTGCTGCGATCGACCCTCGTGCTATCGTCTGCGGCATGGGCCGCTGCTCCCTTGCTGGCGGCGCGGAAGGAAACCCGCCCCGTGGCCTTGCTGGTACCGCTGACCGGTGCCCATGCGGCGCTGGGCCTTAGCATGCAGCAAGCGGCGATGCTTCCGCAATCCGGCGCGGCCGGGGACAAGCCGATGCTGCGCGTGTTCGACACCGCCGGCACGCCCGCGGGTGCTGCCGCGGCGGCACGACAGGCGCTCAAGGCAAAGGCGGGATTGGTGCTAGGCCCCCTTACCGCCGCCGAAGTCCCCGCGGTCGTGCAGGCGGTGGGCGGGCGGGTGCCGGTGCTCTCCTTCTCCAACGACATGGCCCTGCGCAACAGCGGCGCGTTCCTGTTCGGCATCACCGCGTCACAAAGCACCCAGGCGGTGCTGCGCTATGCCCGCTCGCGTGGCGTGCGGAACCTCCTGGTCATCGGCGACGGAGGCGCCTGGTCGGTCGCCTCGATCGACGCGGCAAAGGCGATGGAGGCGGAACTCGGCATCACCGTACGCACCGTAACCGTCGCCCCGGGCACGCCGCTGCCCTCGGTCGGCGATCCGCCGGACGCGGTGCTGGTGCCGGGTGGCGGTGCGGTGCTGCTTGCCGCCGCCCGCGCGTTGCGCGACGCCGGCGTTCAGCTGCTCGCGACCTTTCAGGGTGTCGATTATCGGCCAGAGGCGCTGGCGGCGCTTGAAGGGGCGTGGATCGCCAGCCCGGATCCCGAAAGCTTCGAGAGTTTCGCGGGCGCCTATGCCGCGCGCAATGGCGGGCGGCCCGGTACCATCGCCGCGCTCGCCTATGACGCGGCCGGCATCGCCCGCCAGCTGCGCACGGCCGACCGGCTGAACCGCGAGGGGGTGCTGGGGGAGCAGGGCTTCGAATGCGCCACGGGCGCCGTGCGCTTTCGCACCGATGGCAGCTGTGCGCGCAGCTTCGCAATCCTGCTCGCCGGCCGCGACGGCTACTCCAAGGTGGCGGTGAGCCAGGGCGCGTGACTCAGCCCGTCCGGCACGGGGAGGGCGGCTTTACCCTCATCGAGCTGATGATCTCGCTGGGGCTGTTCGCGCTGATCGCGGTCGCGGGCGTGACGCTGGTGGACAGCATCCTTTCGGTCCAGGGCCGCACAGAGAAGCGGCTCGACCGCATTGCAGAGGTGCAGCGCGCGATGTTCGTGGTGGCCAGCGACTTTGACCAGCTTGCCGACGGACGGGTGCAGGGCAATGGCGGTCAGGTCGCCTTTCAGCGTGCCGCCCCGGGCTTCGGCGGCCCTCCGGTCGGTGTGACCTACAGCCTGGCCGGCGGCGTGCTGGTCCGCACTGTCGATGGCCGGGCACAGCGGGTGCTGGACGGCGTGCAGAACGCGCGCTGGCGCTATTTCGACGGCGGCTGGCTCGACGCCTGGCCGCCGGACGAGCCGCGTACCGATGCCTGGCCGCGCGCCGTCGCGGTCGAGCTCGCCGTATCGGCACCAAGCGGCATGGCTGGCACCGTGCGCCGGGTCGCGACGCTGCCGATCCGCCCGAGCGAACCGAAATGATACGGCGACCGCCGCCCGGCGAAGAGGGCATGATCCTCGTCAACGTGCTGATGTTCGTCGCGATCGCCAGCGGCATCGTGCTGTTGCTCATCAGTCGGGAGGAAATCGCGCTCGATCGCGCGATCCGCTCGCGGGAAGCGGCACGCGCGCTGGCGGTCGTGCGCGGCGGCGAGGCCTCCGCGCTTGTCGCCCTGCGTCGCGATGCTCGCGATGCGCCGGACGCCGACTATGCGACCGAACCCTGGGGCGCGATCGCCGACAGCGACGTGCCGATCGAGGGCGGCCGCTTCGACCTGGCGATCGCCGATGCGGAGGGGCGCTTCAACGTCAATCTGGTGCGCGGCGACGACCTGTCCGCGCAGCTGCTGTTCGCCAAGATCGCGCGCGCCGCAGGACTGGAGGACGCGCAGATCGCGATGGCGGTGGGGTTGATCGACCAATATGGTCCGATCAGCGATCTGCGTCCGCTGCGCTATTCGGGAGTCCCGCCGGAGATGGCGGACCGGCTGGAACGGCTGGCCACGGCGTTGCCGGGAAAGACGACCGTCAATCTGAACGCAGCATCTCCCGAACTCATGGCCGTCCTGTTCGGCGATCAGACGGTGGCCGACCGCCTTGCCGCGACTCGCGCGCGCCAAGGGTTCCTGTCGCTAGAGGATCTTGCCAGCGAGGGTGTGACGATGCCGCCGGGTGCGGCCCTGCGCTCCAACACCTTCTGGGTGCGCACCCGTGCGACGATCGGCGGCACCAGCCAGCAGGGCGCCACGCTGATCCAGCGGCTGCGCGGCGAAGATGGTCCCGTCGTCGTGCCCGTCGCGCGCTGGCGCAACGCGTCGATCCCGCCCGGCGCGCCCGTCTTTCCGCCGCCGAAGCCTGGGCGTTAGAACTTCGCGATCAGCGCGACGCCGCCGATCATCAGCACCGCGCCCGCCATGCGCCCGATCCCGGCCTGGTGGACGTCGAACCCCATCCAGCCGAAATGGTCGAGCACCAGGGCTGCCACTGTCGAGGCGGTGACGATCAGCGCCACGAACAGCCCCGCACCCAGCTTGGGCGAAGCATAGACGGTCGCCAGCACGAACACGATGCCGAGCACGCCGCCGGTCCACGCCCACCACGGGGTCTGCGCGATCGCCTGTCCGCTGGGCAGGCGTTCGCCGGACGCCAGTGACAGCACCAGCGACACGGAAAGGGTTACGACCGAGACGATCGACACCGTCCACAGCTGCGTGCCGAGCGCCTTTTGCAGCGCGTTGTTGGTTCCCGACTGGAGCGCGCTGGTGATCCCGGCACCGGCCGCGAACAGGACGAAGAGCAGGTACATGCCCTTAGCCCCGTACGGATCGGGCGAGGGATGGGGCGGCGCTGGATGCAGACAATCGGCTTCTCCCTCGGATCGTCCGCCAGCAACCACCGGCGCGGGCAAATGATCCGAGGGAGCAGGCGCTTAGTGAATCGCCTCGCCCAGCATCAGCGCGCGGACATAGCGGACCGGCGGCGATCCATGCGCCAGCACCGCATCATTGTAGCGCTTCAGGTCGAACGCCGCGCCTTCGCGCGCCTCCACCGCGGCCCGCAGTTCCTGGTGCTCCGAATAGCCGACGAAATAGCTCAGGAGCTGGGTGGAGGAGAGGCGCGCCCGCGTCCACTTGCCCGCGGCCTCGCGCTCCTGCTGGAACGCGCCCTGCATCATCAGCTGCATCGCCTGCGCCTCGGTCATCCCCTCGGTATGGATGCCGATGTCGAGCAGCGTGTTGGTGATCGAGCGCAGCCGCATCTTGAGGACGGTGAGCTTGAACAGCGGATCGCCATTCAGATAGCCTTGGTCGGCCATCATCCCCTCGGCATACACCGCCCAGCCCTCGATGAACGGCCCGGAGGCGAGCACCGCGCGCAGCATCGAGGGATATTCGTTGGCGTGCGCGATTTGGAGATAGTGACCCGGCATCGCCTCATGCACGCTCAGGTCGTGGATCATATAGTCGTTGTATTCGCGCAGGAACGAGTTCGCCTGTTCCTCGCTCCACCCAGCCGGGATCGGCGACACGGCAAAGAAGGTGCCGAGCTGCTTTTCGAACGGCCCGGGGCTGTCGCAATAGGCGACGGCCACGCCCTGGCGGAACTTGGGCATCTCGATGATCTGCACCGGCGTGTCGGGCACGGAGACCAGGTTCTTCGCGCGTGTGAACTCGGTCGCCTGGCGCAGCGTCTTCGTCGCTTCCGCGATCACCCCGTCACGCGTGGGGTGCCTGGCATAGGTCAGCTCCAGCGCCGCCTCGATCGCCTGTTGCTGCTGGTCCGCGGTGGGCGAGGCGGGAAGCGCCGGCGCGTTCGGCTTGCCGGCCAGCACGGTGCGCGCGATCGCGTACATCTCGCCACGGGCATCCGCCTTTGCCTTCAGCGCCCGGGCCTTGATGTCGGCGCGCGTAAGATCCGTCACCAGCGCGAAGCGGAGCTTCTGGTCGTAGCGTTCCGCGCCCAGGCGGAAGTCGCCCTTGGCCTGCGGCACCAGCACCGTGTCGAGCCATTTCTGCTGGTCGGCCACTGCCGTCTTCAGCGTCGCGAGCGCGGCGTCGAACCGCTGCTGGTCGGCCGCCGGCAATTCGCCCTTGTGCGGCGCCAGCATGGCCTCGGCGATCTGCAGCACGCCCGAATTCTGCTGCGACACCGTCTTTGCGAACACCTCCGGCACGCGTGCGGGCACCAGGCTGGCGCGCATCTGCCGGTAGAGCGCGGGGACCTTCTCCATCCGTGCGGTCGCGGCGCGCAGCCGCTGCGGCCATGGCGCGAAGTCGCGCGCGGCCAGCAGGTAGAGCCCGCCCGAGACGGACTCGTTGGCACCCTGCGGATCCCATTCGTGCGGCTTGAGCGTCTCGATCGTCCAAAGCTGATAGGCGAGTTCGTTGGCGAGCAGCGCCGCATCGACCTGGTTCTCGCGGCTGAGCTTGCTGCGGTCGATCCGGGTCAGGTCTGCCTGGGTGCGCTTGAGCGCCGCCACTTCGCGTGCACGACCTGCGGCGGACAGATCGTCGACTTCCGCATCGAAGCGATGGTCGCCCAGAAAGGTCGCATAGGTCGGACGCAGGCGCGCGATCTCGTCCAGGAACCGCTTGCCCAGTGCCTCGAACGCAGCGTCCTGCGCCGGTGCGGCAGCGGGCGCTGCAGGCGTGGCGACAAGGGCGCTGCCGGGCAGCGTTGCCCCGGCCAGGAGCAACAGGGCAAACAGACCAGAGCGCATCGGCGACCTTCCACAAGCTTGAGACGGCCCGGTCTATGCAGCGGGCGCGGTCGCGGCAAGCGAAGCGGAGGGTCAGGCGGGCCTGGTGCGGCCGCTCAGCTCGTCCCCGGCCTCACGGTCGAAGCGCAGATTGACCAGCAGCGCTGCGAACGAGATCGTGGTAACCGTCCAGAAGGCCGCGGAAAAATCCGCAAAGGCGGGGCTCGCATGGCCAGTCACGCCCATCGACACGTGCAGCGCGACGCTGGCGGTACAGATGCCCAGCGACAGCATCAGCTGCTGAAAGGTCGAATAGAAGCTGGTGGCAGTACTCATCCGCTCCTTGCCGATCTCGTCATAGGCGATGGTGTTGTAGGCAGTGAACTGGAACGACATCAGAAAGCCCGAAAGCACCAGCACCGCAAAGATCGCCGGTAGCGGCCAATCGGGCCGGAACAGCCCGCAGGCCGCATAGGCAGCCGTGCCCAATACCCCCATCACCACCAGGCTGGAGCGGAAGCCGAAGCGGTGCAGCAGCCGCCGCGCCACGCCCTTCATTCCGAACGAGCCAATCGCGGTGGCAACCGTCATCCCGCCGCTCTGCGCGGCGGTCAGGCCGAAGCCAAGCTGCATCATCAGTGGCAGCAGGAACGGCTGCGCGCCTTGCGTGATGCGGGTGAGCGAGCCGCCGAGCACCGACAACCGAAAGGTGGGCACCCGCATCAGCGACAGATCCAGGATCGGGTGCTCGGCTTTCCGCGCGTGCAGCACGTAGAACAGCCCGGATACGGCGCCGATGGCGATCAGCGGCGCCGCGATGTCCGCGCCTTCCGACCGGCTCGTCATCTCGAACCCCAGCAGCAGGCAGCCGAGCGCCGCGGCCGACAGCAGGAAGCCTCTGGTGTCGAACGGCTGCCGTTCTCCCTCCCGAATGTCGGCGATGAACTTGCCGACCAGCAGGAAACCCGTGATCCCGATCGGCAGGTTGAGCCAGAAGATCCAGCGCCAGTCGGCGTAGGTGACGATGAAGCCGCCTACCGGTGGCCCCAGGATCGGACCGATCAGGGCGGGCATGATCAGCCATGACATCGCCGACACCATGTCGCGCTTGGCGACCGATCGCAGCAGCACCAGGCGCCCGACCGGCATCATCATCGCGCCGCCGACGCCCTGGAAGAATCGCGCAATGGCCATGATGGGCAGATTGGGCGCCAGCCCGCAGGCGAGCGAGCCGAGCACGAACACCGCGATGGCGGCGCGAAACACCCGGCGGGCACCGAACCGGTCGGCCACAAAGCCCGAGGCGGGGATGAACATGGCAAGCGCGAGCAGGTACGAGGTGAGGGCGATGCTCATTTCCGGCGCACGCACGCCGAAGTCGCGCGCCATGGTTGGCAGCGCAGTCGCCAGCACGGTCGCATCTAGATTTTCCATGAACATCGCGCAGGCGATGATCAGCGCGACCGTACGGTAGTTGGCACCCGGTGTCTCACCGCCCTGCTGGTCGGTGGTCTGCGCAATCCGGTCGCCGGCAGGCACGATGCCGTCGCGCACTTCGGAGTTGACGGAAGCGATGCCGCGACGCCGCGGACGAAGAAGGTGCCGCGGATCGAGCCCGTGCGGGAGGTGCAAAGACATGAGGCTGCTATCTGGCGTCTCGCACCCGGGATGCAATGCTGCGCATGCGAAAAGGGGCATGCGTTGGAGCCCTTGACCTCGCCCTGGACGGCAGCACTATGCTGCGAGAAGGGCGGGAACCAAGGAAGGGAATTGATGCGTCACGCGATCGTTGCGGTGGCTTGCGGAGCCGGTCTGGTAGCGTCCGGGTTTGCGCAGGGACGACCGGCGGGTCGGGACGCACGGGCTTCGGCTCCCATGGATGCGCTCGCCGAGACTCTTCTGGCGCTGGCGCCGGCGGCAGATGCCAACGCTACGCCGACGATCGAAACGCTCCGTGCGCAAGCCTCTCCGATTCGGTGGAAGGAGGTGCGTTCTTCCGCGGAGGAGCCGCTCCGGAATCTAGGCACGCTGGCGGGCGGCACCGTGCTGGCGCCCACGTCTGCACAACCGCCGGAACTCGTCTTCGACTGGGATGGTCCGCCCGGACATCCGTTCGGCTTCAACCCCGTCGAGGCGCTGCGGAACAAGGGCTTCACGGTGCGGGCGCTATACTGCGCGCCGATGGTATCCGAAGGAACGAATTACTTCCTGGTCGCGGCACCGGGCAAGCGGCCGGGCTTCCTCTCGGTCTACGCGTTCGATGCGCCCATGGCGATCTCGATCGCGAGCTGGTCGATCCGCTACCGGTTTGATGGCCACATTCCCTCACTCGCCGAGGTGCAGGCGGAGGGCGATACCGAGGCGAGCACGGATTGTTCGACGGAGACGTTCGGGCCGGTCGAGCAGATCAGCCATTCTGCCGCGCAAGCGCTCGCGGGGAGCAGGGCGCCCGCGCTCAGATGACATGACGGAAGCCCGGCGCGGTACGCGTCAGGCCGCATGCTCCCCAGAGGGGGATGATCTCATCGATGTCTTGGAAGAAAATGGTCGGGGAAAGAGGATTCGAACCTCCGGCCCCTGCGTCCCGAACACAGTGCTCTACCAGGCTGAGCTATTCCCCGACCGATGCCGTCCCAGTCGCTGACCGGGGGGCAGGCGGCGGCTTATATCAGCGATTTCGCAGGTGGCAAGCGCCTGTTTTGCGCTTTTCTGGCGTTCGCGCGCCGGTGATCGCGCGCGCCCTCTTCGCATCGACCCGGTCGGGTGCTAACCGCGCGCAATCATGGCGACAGAACTCAGCAAGATCCGCAATTTCTCGATCATCGCGCACATCGACCACGGCAAGTCGACGCTTGCGGACCGGCTGATCCAGCGCACCGGGGGCCTCTCCGAGCGGGAGATGTCCGCGCAGGTGCTCGACAACATGGAGATCGAGAAGGAGCGCGGCATCACCATCAAGGCGCAGACCGTGCGCCTGGAGTGGAAGGGCCATGTCCTCAACCTGATGGACACGCCCGGCCACGTCGACTTCGCCTACGAAGTGTCGCGCAGCCTGGCGGCATGCGAAGGCGCGCTGCTGGTGGTGGACGCCGCCCAGGGCGTGGAGGCGCAGACGCTCGCCAACGTCTACCAGTCGATCGAGCACGATCACGAAATCATCCCGGTCATCAACAAGATCGACCTGCCTGCCGCCGAGCCCGAGCGCGTGAAGGTGGAGATCGAGGACCTGATCGGCCTCGACACCTCCCACGCGGTGCTCGCCTCCGCAAAGGCCGGGATCGGTATCGAGGAAATCCTCGACACGGTGGTCGAGCGTATCCCTGCGCCCAAGGGCGATGCGGATGCCCCGCTCAAGGCGATGCTCGTCGACAGCTGGTACGACCCGTATCTGGGCGTGGTCATCCTGGTCCGCGTGATCGACGGGACGCTGAAGAAGGGCCAGCAGATCAAGTTCATGAACGCGGGCACCACCCATCTGGTGGACCGCGTCGGCTGCTTCCGGCCGAAGATCGAGCAGTTGACCGACCTGGGGCCGGGCGAAATCGGCTTCATCACCGCGCAGATCAAGGAAGTCGCGCAGACCGCGGTCGGCGATACCATCACCGATGCCAAGCGCCCTGCCGCCGAAGCCGTCCCGGGGTTCAAGGAAGTGCAGCCGGTGGTGTTCTGCGGGCTGTTCCCGGTCGACGCCAACGACTTCGAGAAGCTGCGCGAATCGATCAGCAAGCTGCGGCTCAACGACGCGAGCTTCAGCTTCGAGATGGAGACCAGCGCGGCACTGGGCTTCGGCTTCCGCTGCGGTTTCCTGGGGCTGCTCCACCTGGAGATCATCCAGGAGCGGCTGACTCGTGAGTACGACCTCGACCTGATCACCACCGCGCCGTCGGTCGTGTACGAGATCGAGCTGACCCATCCCGATCCCGCGGGCGTGACCAAGATCGACCTCCACAACCCGGCCGACATGCCGGATCCCAACAAGATCGCGAGCATCAGCGAGCCGTGGATCGAGGCGACGATCTATGTCCCCGACGAATATCTCGGCTCGATCCTGAAGCTTTGCCAGGATCGGCGCGGCATCCAGAAGAACCTGACTTATGTCAGCGGCCGTGCGCAGGCCACCTACGAGCTGCCGCTCAACGAAGTGGTGTTCGACTTCTACGATCGGCTGAAATCGCTGTCGAAGGGCTATGCGAGCTTCGACTACCAGCAGATCGGCTATCGCGAGGGCGACCTCGTCAAGATGAGCATCCTGGTCAACGAAGAGCCGGTTGATGCACTGAGCATGATCGTTCACCGCGGCACCGCCGAAGTGCGCGGCCGCGGCATGGTCGAGCGGCTGAAGGAGCTTATCCCGCGCCACCTGTTCAAGATCCCGATCCAGGCGGCGATCGGCGGCAAGGTGATCGCGCGTGAGACGATCAGCGCGATGCGCAAGGACGTGACCGCCAAATGCTACGGCGGCGACGCGACCCGCAAGCGCAAGCTTCTGGAGAAGCAGAAGAAGGGCAAGGCGAAGATGCGCGAGTACGGCTCGGTGCAGATTCCGCAGGAAGCCTTCATCGCGGCGCTCCGCATGGGCGACGAGCAATAGCCTCGCCGTCCTGCTGACGGCGACAGGCGCGGCTTAAGCGGCGTGAAGCGTTGGTTCGGCGTGGTGCGCCCGGTCGCGGCCGGCGTGCTTGGCGGCGAACAGCGCCCCGTCCGCTTCATGGTATAGCTGCTGCCAGTCGGTCTCGTCGCCAAGCGGGCCGATGCAGCTGCCGATGCTGGCGGTGACCTCAAGCGCATAGGGCATGGGTGACAATCGCACTGCAGTCAGCAGTGCGTCGGCATCGAGCGCGGCGCGCGCATCGGCCAGGATCACAAATTCCTCGCCTCCCATGCGTGCGATCAGCGTGCCCGGCGGCGTCGCCCGGCGCAGGGTCCGGGCAATCACGCGCAGCACCTCGTCGCCGCCGTCATGGCCAACCGCCTCGTTGACCTGCTTGAAGTGGTCGACGTCGAGCACGAGCAACTGCTGGTCGGTCGCGCGGCCAATCGCCTGGTCGAGGAAGGCGCGGCGATTTAGGAGGCCGGTGAGCGGGTCGGTTTCCGCCAGGCGACGGGTGCTGATTTCCTGATTGACCGCCGTGTCGCGCTCGATGCTGAGCAGGCGGATGCGATAGGCGATCGCCAGGCCGGTGAGCAGCGCTTCCGAGGTCATCGCCGGCACGGTCGAATTGTCGACCCAGAAGTTCCACCGCATCAGCCCGAAATTGGCCGAGATCCGCAGCACCGCCATCGCAAGCGGCGACGCCCAGGTGAGGGCGAACAGCCACAGATAGTTGCTGCGCCGTCGCCATGCTCGCCACAGGAACGGCACCACCACGGCGGTCAGCGAGACGAACATCAGCGAGAACATCGGGTCAAGCGTGCGGATCGCGACCGGCGCCAGCAGCAGGAGCAGCAGGCCCAGCACCAGCATGGCCACCATCGCCACCTCGGTCACGCGGCCGACCCAGCCCTGGAAGATCCTCGCCTCGAAGAAGCTGCGGCTGAACGCCAGCGCCGCCGCTGCGGTCCAGGCAAGCAGCACATAGTTGACGGTGATCCGCTGATTGTTGGCGATGTCGGGCAGCAGCCAGGCAAGTGCACCCGACGACGAAAGGGCATAGCCGGCCAGGCACAGCAGCATCGCGCAATAAGCGAGTTGGAAGCGGTGGCGCAGCACCTTCCACAAGGCCAGATTGTACACGATCAGGGCCAGACACAGCCCCAGGAAGCCGGCGTACACCGCCGTCAGGGTCAGCGTCTCGCGCTCCGCCCGGCTGCGCGTCACGAGCTTGGCGCCGACCACCAGGCCGCGCAGGTTGGCCGCGTCCTCCACCCGCCACAACAGGCGGGTGGCAGCCGCGGCGCGATTGGGAAGGGCGAACTCGACCAGCGCGCCCATCTGGATGCGGCGCGTCAGTCCCTGCTGATCGGCACGGAACGACGCGATGTGACCGTCGGCGTAGAGGATGTGCAGCACCACCGCGCGCTGCCACAGACTGCCCATCCGCAGTCTTAGCGGCTCCTCGGCGCTTCCCTGCAGCGTCAGCGGAGCGGACATCAGCCAGAAGCTGCCGGGCCCCCAGTCGCGCTGGGGCCTGGTGCAGTTGAACCGATCGGGCCGGGCAAACAGCGCGCGCGGGTCAAGGTCGGCCGCCCCTTGCAGGACGCAGGTGGCAAGCGGCTCCTCGGCAAGCGATTCGGCGGATGCTGGCGTGAGCGTGACGCTCGCCAACAGCAGTGCGCACAGCATCCGCGCTATTCGAATCAGGCCCCCGGTCACCGTCAGCGCAATATCGTTACGCCAACGAAAAAACCATTAACCTCGTTTGACAAGAATTGGGGCCGGTCCGGCCCCGGTCGCGGTGACCGGGGCCGGACCGGATCACGCCTTGGCAGGCGCCTTGGCGCGACCGCCCTTCTTGGGCTTGCGCGGTGCGGCCGGGGTGATCTCGAAGGAGAGCGCACCCTCCTTGAGCTTCACCGACACCTCGCCGCCGTGGACGAGCTTGCCGAACAGCAGTTCCTCGGCAAGCGGCTGCTTGATCTTCTCCTGGATCAGGCGACCCATTGGCCGCGCGCCATAGAGCTTGTCGTAGCCGCGCTCGGTGAGCCACGCCTTGGCCGCGTCGTCCAGGTGGATGTGGACGTTGCGGTCGGCGAGCTGGAGTTCGAGCTGGAGGATGAACTTCTCCACCACGCGCTCGACCACCTCGGTCGGCAGGTATCCGAACGGCACGATCGCATCGAGGCGGTTGCGGAATTCCGGGGTGAAGAGCTTCTTCACCGCTTCTTCCTGCACGTCCTCGCGGCTGATCTGGCCGAAGCCGATCGACTCCTTGGCCATGTCCGACGCACCGGCGTTGGTCGTCATGATCAGGATGGTGTTCCTGAAATCGACGGTCTTGCCGTGGTGGTCGGTCAGCTTGCCGTTGTCCATCACCTGCAACAGGATGTTGAACAGGTCCGGATGCGCCTTTTCGATTTCGTCGAGCAGCAGCACCGAATGCGGATTCTGGTCGACCGAGTCGGTCAGGAGCCCGCCCTGGTCATAGCCGACATAGCCCGGAGGGGCGCCGATCAGCCGGCTCACCGAATGGCGCTCCATATATTCGGACATGTCGAACCGCTGGAGCGGGATGCCCAGGATCTCGGCAAGCTGGCGCGCAACCTCGGTCTTGCCGACGCCCGTGGGGCCGGAGAACAGATAGTTGCCGATCGGCTTGTCGGGATCGCGCAGGCCCGCACGGCTGAGCTTGATCGCCGAGGACAGCACCTCGATCGCCGCATCCTGCCCGAACACGACCCGCTTGAGATCGGTGTCCAGGTTGGCGAGCACGCGCGTGTCGTCGGTCGAGACCGACTTCGGCGGAATGCGTGCCATGGTGGCGATCACCGCCTCCACTTCACGGGTGGTGATGGTCTTCTTGCGCTTGTTCGGCGCCACCAGCATCTGCATCGCACCGACCTCGTCGATCACGTCGATCGCCTTGTCGGGCAGCTTGCGGTCGTTGATGTAGCGCGCCGACAGCTCCACCGCCGACTTGATCGCGTCAGGGGTATACTTCACCGAGTGGTGCCCCTCGAACGCGGTGCGCAGGCCCGTCAGGATCTTGATCGTGTCCTCGACCGATGGCTCGTTGACGTCGATCTTCTGGAACCGGCGCAGCAGCGCGCGATCCTTTTCGAAGTGGTTGCGGAACTCCTTGTAGGTCGTCGAGCCGATGCAGCGGATCGCGCCGCCCGACAGCGCCGGCTTCAGGAGGTTGGACGCGTCCATAGCCCCGCCCGACGTCGCGCCGGCGCCGATCACCGTGTGGATCTCGTCGATGAACAGGATCGCGTGCGGCAGCTTCTCGAGCTCGTTGACGACCTGCTTCAGCCGCTCCTCGAAGTCGCCGCGATAGCGGGTGCCGGCCAGCAGCGCACCCATGTCGAGCGAATAGATGACGGCGGGCAGCAGCACCTCCGGCACGTCGCCCTCGACGATCTTGCGCGCGAGACCCTCGGCGATGGCGGTCTTGCCGACGCCGGGATCGCCCACATAGAGCGGGTTGTTCTTGGAGCGGCGGCACAGGATCTGGACCGTGCGATCGACCTCGGCAGCACGGCCGATCAGCGGATCGACCTTGCCGTTCTTGGCCTTTTCGTTGAGGTCGACGCAGAACTGCTTCAGCGCGCTCTCGCCCTTGCCTTTGGGATCGGCCTTGGGCTTCTCCTCCTCGGCGCCCTTCACTTCGCGGGCCTCGGACGGCGCGCCGCCCTTGCCGACACCATGGCTGATAAAGCTGACCGCATCGAGCCTGCTCATGTCCTGCTGCTGGAGGAAGTAGACGGCGTAGCTTTCGCGTTCGGAGAACAGCGCAACGAGCACGTTGGCGCCGGTCACTTCGTCGCGGCCGGAGGACTGGACGTGCAGGATCGCGCGCTGAACGACGCGCTGGAAGCCCGACGTGGGCGAGGGATCCGTGGCCGAGTCGACCTTCAGCGCGTCGAGCTCGGTGTCGAGATACTGAGCGACGGTCGCCTTGAGTTCGCCTAGGTCGACGCCGCAGGCGCCCATGACTTTGGACGCATGCTCATCCTCGACCAGAGCAAAGAGCAGATGTTCGAGCGTGGCATATTCGTGCCGGCGAGTGGACGCAGCCTCGAGCGCCTTGTGCAGCGTGGTTTCGAGGGCGGAGGCAAAAGATGGCATCAGATGGGTACTCCAACCGGGCCGACGAGCATGCATCGGCCGTTTGCATCTATGTCGGAACGCAGGCGGCTCGCATCAAGCGGTGGCGCGCGCCGGCGTTCGAGAAACGTTCCCGTGACCGGCGCTTCGACAGTCACCTTCGGAAAAGCGCGTCGGCGCTGGCCCGGTGGGTGGTCGCACGCTCGGCATGGCTCCGGCACCGGGCGATCTCCGCCTCCAGCCCGGCAATGCGCGCGTGAAGCTCTGCGACGGACAGGGGATCCAGGTCCTCGCGTGCCAGCTGCGCCAGCAGGTCGTCCTTGCGACGCGGCAGAAAATCCTCGGCGTCCATGGGCACAGCGTTGACCCTCCTTTGCACGATGTCAATAACGCCGGGCAACGCGCGGGGGAGCGAAGGGAGCCACATGCCGATGAACCTTCCCGAGACGATGTCAAAGACCATGATCGCGATCGACCCGGAGGCGCCAGGCGGTCCGAACGTGCTGGTGCCGGTCGAACGCCCGATGCCGCAGCCGGGCGCGGGCGAGGTGTTGATCCATGTCCAGGCAGCGGGGGTGAACCGGCCGGACCTGCTCCAGCGCGCCGGAAATTACCCGCCGCCGCCCGGCGCGCCGTCGATCCCGGGGCTGGAAGTGGCGGGCACCGTCGCGGCCCTGGGCGAAGGCGTAGATTCGGCGCTGCTCGGCGCGCCTGTCTGTGCGCTGCTGGCCGGCGGCGGCTATGCCGAATATGCGGTGGCGCCCGCAGGCCAGTGCCTCCCGGTGCCCGAGGGTCTTTCGATGGCAGAGGCGGCGGCATTGCCGGAGACGCTGTTCACCGTGTGGACCAACTTGTTCGAGCGCGCCTATGTCCAGGCCGGCGATACGGTGCTGGTCCATGGCGGCACCAGCGGCATCGGCACCATGGCGATCAGCCTGTGCCGGCTGTTCGACATCGACGTGATCGTAACCGTCGGCTCGAACGACAAGGCGCAGGCCGCACTTGCGCACGGCGCCACCCACGCGATCAACTACAAGACCGAGGATTTCGTCGAGCGGGTGAAGGCGATCACCGGCGGCGCCGGGGTTGCGGCGGTGCTCGACATGGTGGGTGGCGACTATGTGCCGCGGAACCTTCAGTGCCTGGCCGAGGACGGGCGCCACGTCTCCATCGCGGTGCAGCGCGGGGCGGAGGCGACGATCCCGATCTGGCAGGTGATGCGCCGCCGGTTGACGCTCACCGGATCGACGCTGCGCCCGCGCGATGCCGAGTTCAAGTCGCTGGTCGCGCAGGAGATCGCGCGGCTGGTGTGGCCGCACGTCGCCGAAGGGAGGCTGCGCCCGCTGATGGACCGCAGCTTCCCCCTCGCCGAGGCAGCCGAGGCACACCGCCGGATGGAAGCGGGTGACCATGTCGGCAAGATCGTGCTGACGATGGGAGAGTAGGCTGGCGGCCCCTTCGACCGCTCTCACTCCAACGGCATCTGACCGTTCGTCCTGAGTAGCCACTGAGCCTGTCGAAGACCCGTATCGAAGGACCGGCGGCGGTGCTTCGATACGGCTCCTCGACAGGCTCAGCCCCTACTCAGCACGAACGGGACCATGGGGTGTCGGCCCCTTACAGCCGCGTCACCGCATAATGTTCCTGCAACGCGGCCACCACCGCATCGCTGTGGGTGGCGTCGCGCGCCTCGAACATCACCTCCAGCCGCGCCGCCTGGACGCTGGGCGAGGTGAAGAGCCGGTGGTGCGACACCTCGATGATGTTCGCACCGGCAGCGCCGATCCGCGTCGAGATCTCGCCCAGCACGCCCGGCCGGTCCGGAATGTCGAGGATCAGTCGCATCAGCCGCCCGTCGCGGACCATCACCCGCTGGAGCACGTTGGCGAGCGCGCGATTGTCGATGTTGGCGCCGCACACCGGCACGCCGACCTTCTTGCCCCGGAACAGCTCGGGATAGGTGAGCAGTGCCGCGACGGCAGTCGCACCTGCACCCTCGGCGACGATCTTGGCTTCCTCGGCCAGCAGCGCGATCGCGCTTTCGATCGCCCGCTCGGGTACGGTGAGCACCTGCTTGACCAGCTGCCGTACGATCTCGAGCGGCTTGCGGCCGACATCGCGCACCGCAATGCCCTCCGCCACCGTCGCACCGCCCACGCTGACCGGCGTCCCGGCAAGTTCCTGCGCCATGGCCGCATAGCTCTCGACCTCGACGCCATAGGTCTCGATCGGGTGCGCGGCGCCTTGCGCCGCCAGCGCCGCGCCGGCGACCAGTCCGCCGCCGCCGACCGGCACGACCAGGGTGTCGAGCCCTGCCACGTCCTCGATCAGCTCGAGCGCAAGCGTGCCCTGGCCCGCGATCACCGCATCGTCGTCATAGGGGTGGACGAACACCAGGCCCTCGCTGGTCGCCAGATGCTGCGCATGCGCTGCTGCCTCGGCCAGCGTCGTGCCGTGCAGCACCACCTCCGCCCCCCAACGTGCGGTGCGGGTGACCTTGGTGGAAGGGGTAAAGGCGGGCATCACGATCACCGCGCGAATGCCGAGGAGCGATGCGTGGCGCGCGACCGCCTGGGCATGGTTGCCGGCAGACATGGCGACGACCCCGGCCAGGCGCTCCTCCGGCGACAGCAGCGCCAGGCGGTTGGCGGCGCCGCGCTCCTTGAACGCGCCGGTGACCTGCAGCGTGTCCAGCTTCAGCCAGACGTCCGCGCCGGTAATCCGGCTAATCGCATCGCTGTGCACCACGGGGGTGCGGATGACCTTGCCGGTGATCCGGGTAGCGGCTGCGTGGACGTCTTGGGAAGTAAGCACGTTGGCCCTCTTGGTTGGTGCCTCGTCGACGGCGCGGTGCGCCGCGCGTGCCTACAACCATCAAAGGCGTCCCGGGACAAGGAAAAGCGCCCGGTGCTCGACTCCCGTACTATCAGGCGGACACCGCACCAGAATCGGGAGGAGGACTGGCTCGGGTTCCTGGGCTTGCGGCAGAACATCGCCTTTGGTGCTGCGCTGGTTCTGACGGTGGTGATTGGCCGGGTGTCCGCCAAGCTCACACTCGGCCGCTAAATGAAAAGATGCTTCGTGCGTGGCAAGAACGATGCGAATCAAAGAGAAGCTGTTTCGGGCTGCGGAAAACGGGATGTTCTTATCTGCCTGTTAACGCCCCGGTGATGTGATCGCGGCATGGGAGGGACCGACGAGACCGCGCGCCTTGACGCGCTGCGACAGCTCAGGTTGCTCGATACGTCGCCCAGCGAAAGTTTTGATCGGATCACTCGCATGGCGAGTCAGATCTTTGGCTTGCCGATCGCGGCGGTGTCGCTCACCGATCAGGATCGGCAATGGTTCAAGTCTCGGGTCGGCGTAGAGCACCAGTCGATCCCGCGCGACGGGGCGCCATGCGCGCACGTCGCTGTGGAACAGGGATTGTTGGTGATCGAAGATCTTCACGCTGATTCCTGTTACGCAGACAGCGTGCTTGCGAGCACCGGCGCCCGTTTCTACGCGGGTGCCCCGCTGATTACGCGTGAGGGACATGGGCTGGGTGCATTGTGCGTGATCGGCGTCGAACCGCGGACCGTCACGGATGCGGAGAAGGCAGCGCTGCGCGACCTGGCCGCAATGGTCATGGTGCAGATCGAGTTGCAGCACGCCATCGGCCGGGTCGATCCGGTGAGCGACATGGCCAATCGCAACCAGTTCCTGGACGACCTCGCCGATCTCGGGCGGGACGTTCGCGGTCAACAGCGTTTTGCCGTCCTGATCGACCTCGCGCGCCCTGATCAGGTCGAAAGCATTGTGCGGGTGCTCGGGTTCGACCATCTCGACAGGCTGGTGCGGGCCGCCGGCCGGCTGGTGCGCAAACAGCTGAAGCGCAGCCAGCTTTATCATGTCGCGACCACGCAGTTCGCCTTCATCCTGCCGGACGGCTTCAGCGAGCAGCAATGTGTCGCCCTGCTTACCGGGCGGTTACACGAACTTCGTGCCACCAGCACGGAACGCTTCGTGACGACCTCCGTCATAGGGGTGACGCCGTTCACCACGGGGGAGACCGCGCCGCTGGACGTGCTGCGCACCTTGCAGGGTGCGGCCCAGGATGCGCGCCTTCTGGAGGGCGGCGTAAGCGTGTACTCCTGTTGTGCCGACGATGCGCACCAGCGCCGCTTTCGCCTGCTGCGTGATTTCGCCGCGGCTCTGGACTGCCCCGATGGCCAGCTTCGCATCGTCGTCCAGCCGCGCGTCGCGCTGGCGGACGACCGGTGCATCGCCGCCGAAGCACTGCTGCGGTGGCACCACCCGGAACTGGGCGAGATCTCGCCCGGTGAGTTCGTGCCGATCATCGAGCAGTCGGCGGCGGCACGCGGGCTCACCGAGTGGGTGTTGGAGGAAGCGCTTCGCCAACTTGCCGAGTGGCAGCGCCTTGGCATCGCCGTGCCGCTGTCGATCAACGTGTCCGCGAGCAATCTGGAGGAAGGTGGCTTTGCCGACCGCGTGGTCGCGGCGTTGCACCGCCACGACGTCGCGCCGGCGATGATCGAATTGGAAGTGACGGAAAGCGCCGCGATGAAGCACGCCGGGCGTGCGCTGGAGCAGCTGCGCAAGCTCCAGGCGGCCGGAATCCAGCTTGCCATTGACGACTTCGGCACGGGCTACAGCAGCCTTGCCTATCTCCAGATGCTGCCGGTGGCCGTCATCAAGATCGACCGCAGCTTCATCAGCGGCATGGAGGCAGGGGAGCGGGGCCTTGCACTGGTCCAGTCGATGGTCGTGCTCAGCCATGCGTTCAACTGCCGCGTCGTGGCCGAAGGGATCGAAACCGGGGGTGCTGCGGCGCTGCTGCGGGCGATGGGGTGCGACGAGGCCCAGGGCTATTACTTCAGTCCCCCGCTGCCCGTCGGCGACTTCCCCGGCTGGCTTGCGCTCAGCGCGCAGCCGGCAGCGGCCTGATCGAAGTTCTTCCTGGGGAAAGCAGCGCCTGCATAGCGCTTTACAGGCAGGGCCGCTTGCCTCCCCCGGCTTCGCGCACTAAGTCTGTTCCGGATACGGCCACCCCGCGAGGGGTGGCCCTTGTTGTTTCTGGAGAACTGCCGTGGCCCAGCCGTTGATGCCGCATGCGACCGCTTCCTGGCTGGTCGACAACACCTCGCTGTCGTTCGAGCAGATCGCCGACTTCTGCGGGCTGCATATTCTCGAAGTGCAGGCGATCGCCGATGATACCGCCGCGACCAAGCTTACCGGCCGCGACCCCGTCCGCGCGCATGAGCTGACGCAGGACGAGATCGACAAGGGCCAGGCCGATCCGAACTATCGCCTGAAGATCCAGAAGGGGCCTGAGCAGGTCCGCCGCACCAAGGGCCCGCGCTACACCCCGGTGTCGAAGCGCCAGGACAAGCCGGACGGCATCGCCTGGATCATCCGCAACCATCCGGAAATCTCGGACGGTGCAATCGGCAAGCTGATCGGCACCACCCGCACCACGATCGCCGCGATCCGTGACCGCAGCCACTGGAACATCGGCAACATCACGCCCAAGGATCCGGTGACGCTGGGCCTGTGCTCGCAGCGGGAGCTCGACGCACTGGTGACCAAAGCTGCCAAGGCGGCCGGCATGGAAGCGCCGACCGACACGCGTCTGGAGGGCGACCGCGAAGCGCTGCTCGAGCAGCTGCGCAACGAGCGCCAGCAGGCCGCGCGCGACGCCGAGGCACTGGCGAACGGCGAAACCGCGCAGCCAACCCCGGCGTTCATCGATCCCTTCAAGCGCTGATTGCTGGAGCGTCCGTCCCGGAAGCGGGGCGGGCGCTCGCAGGGCGGCGCGGTCGTCGCTTCTGCAAACCCGCAAAGCCGGTTAGCCTCTCCCCGTCCGTAATCCGGGAGAGCTGGCATGACTGACCTTCGCGAGCGCGCCGTCGCGCTCTACGACGCCTTCACCCACGAACACCGCGACCGCCGCGCCTTTATGCGCGAGATGGTGGCGCTGACCGGTTCCGCCGTCGCGGCCGAGGCGCTGGTGGCGGCGATCGCCGCCTCGCCCGCTGCCGCACAGCAGGTGAAGGCCGACGACCCTCGGCTGCGCACCGGAACGGCAAAGGGCGTGGAGGCGGGCAAGCCTGCCTCCGCCTATTTCGCCGCGCCGCGGGACGCCGGTGGGCGCAAGCTCGGCACCGTGCTGGTGATCCACGAAAACCGCGGACTGACGGAGCACATCCGTGACGTTGCGCGGCGCGTGGCGCTTGCCGGCTTTCGCGCGGTCGTCCCCGATCTGCTGGCGCCGCAGGGCGGCACGCCTGCCGACGAGGATCGCGCCCGGGACATGATCGCGGCAATCGACATGGACCTGGCGCTCGCCCAGGCGCAGGCGGCACTTGCGCGAGCGGCGCGCCAGCGCAGCGGCTCGGGCAAGGTGGGCGTTGTCGGCTTCTGCTGGGGCGGGGCGTTCGTGAACCGGCTGGCGGTTGCGGCCGGGCCAGCATTGAACGCCGGCGTCGCCTATTACGGCCCCGCGCCGGATCCGTCGGAAGCGTCGCGAGTGCAGGCGCCGCTGCTGCTGCACTATGCTGGCAGGGACGCTCGTGTGAACGCGACCGGGCTGCCGTGGGCAAAGGCGCTGCAGGCCGCGGGCAAGCAGGTCGAGGCGCATGTCTATCCGGACGTCGATCACGCCTTCAACAACGACACCTCGAAAGAGCGCTATAATCCCACCGCCGCCAAGCTGGCGTGGGACCGCACCATCGCCTTTCTGCACGCGCGGCTTGACGCCTAAGCCAGCATTGCTCCCACTCTGTTCTTCGACGGCGCGAAACGATCGATGGCGGAAGACCTGAGCTTACACCAACCCCTGTCGCGTGGCCGGATCGCCCGCCGGATGCTGGAGGAGGCGCTGGCGCAGCGCCCCTTCATCGCCGGCGACCGGTTCACCGCGGCCGATCTCCATGTGGGTTCGCGGGTGATGTGGGGCGTGCAGTTCGGGACCCTGCCCGGCGGGACGCCTTCCACCACTATGCCGAACCGCCGGTACAGTGGCGCGCCTAGGCTCGCGCGTCCCAGGCGGATGACGCGCTGATCGCAGAAGCGGCTTCCGTCTGACGCAGCGGGTCAGCGGGGTGCTGCGGTGCTCCGCTGGTCCAGCAACGTGCAACGCTGGGGAAGGACGGCGAGCACGGCATCGCGCCCCTCCGCCGTCATGGCCGTCCAGCCCGCGATCTCCTCGCGCGTGCGGCCGCAGCCGAAGCACCAGCCCGTGTCGAGGTCGAGCGTGCAGACCAGCACGCACGGGCTCTCGATCCCGACCGGCGGGACATAGTCGATGGCGTCGTCCACGAAAGGCCGGGTCAGACGGTCAGCCGCACGTCCAGGAACGCGGGGATGGGGCCGTTCCAGCCGCCATCGTCCTGCGTGGTTTCCGGCTCGCGACGGCGGCGCGGTTCCTCCTGCCGCGGGGCGCGCTCTTCGCGAGCACGGCGGGGCTCCTCGGCACGCGGCGCGCGTTCCTCGCCGCGCGGTGCACGCTCCTCCGACCGTGCCGTACGCTCCTCGCCACGCGGGGCACGCTCGCCGCGGACGCGACGATCGCGCGAGCGTTCCGGCCGCGGTGCCTGCTCCTCGGCCGCCGGCTCCGACTCGGCAGCGGGGGCGGCGCCGCCCAGGTCGAACACTTCGATCTTCTGCCCGGTCAGCTTTTCGATGTTGGCGATGTTTTCGGCATCATCGGCGGTGACAAAGGTATAGGCCGTGCCGGTGGCGCCGCCGCGGCCGGTGCGGCCGATGCGGTGGACATAATCGTCCGGATGCCAGGGCGCGTCATAGTTGAAGACGTGACTCACGCCCTTCACGTCCAACCCACGTGCGGCGACGTCGGATGCGACCAGGATGTTGACGTCACCGTTCTTGAACCGGTCCAGCTCGGCGATGCGTGCGGACTGGTCCATGTCGCCATGGATCTCGGCCGAGCGGAAGCCGGCGCGCTGCAGGCTCTTGTTGAGCTCACGCACCGTCGTCTTGCGGTTCGAGAAGACGATCGCGGTGCGAACCTCGTCGCCCGACAGCAGGCGGCGCAACACGTCGCGCTTCTTGGCCGAGGTGACATGCACCACGCGCTGCGTGATGTTGAGGTTGGTGGACGCCGGCCGCGAGACTTCGATCGTCTTGGGGTTCTCGAGGAACTTGTCCGCGAGCTTCTTGATCGGCGGCGGCATGGTGGCCGAAAACAGCAGCGTCTGGCGCTGCTTGGGCAGCTTGGTGCAGATTTCCTCGATGTCGGGGATGAACCCCATGTCGAGCATGCGATCCGCTTCGTCAATCACCAGCAAGTTGCAGCCGGTGAGCAGGATCTTGCCACGCCCGAACAGGTCCATCAGCCGGCCCGGCGTCGCGATCAGCACGTCGACCCCTTTTTCGAGCGCCGCAAGCTGGTCGCCCATCGACACGCCGCCGATCAGCAACGCCATCGACAGCTTGTGCCCGGCGCCGTATTTTTCGAAATTCTCGGCGACCTGGGCAGCAAGTTCGCGGGTCGGCTCCAGGATCAGCGAGCGCGGCATGCGCGCGCGGCTGCGACCCTGGGCGAGAATGTCGATCATCGGCAGCACGAACGCGGCCGTCTTGCCGGTCCCCGTCTGGGCGATGCCGATCAGGTCGCGCATCATCAGCACGGAGGGGATTGCACTCGCCTGGATCGGAGTCGGCTCCGTATAGCCAGCCTCTGTTACGGCGTGCAGCAGTTCATCGGAAAGACCGAGATCGGCAAAGTTCATGAGGTTTCCGGAAAGCGATGCCGATATGGCACCGGAATACCCTATCGCGCCTTGCGGATTTCGGCCGAAATGTCAAGCAAAACGCGGGTTAGCGGCTCGGCACCAGCATCCGGAACGAAGAGATGCGGCATCGACCGCCCGAACGCGACCGGATCGAGTCGCGGGATGCGCACACCATCCCGTCGGGTGTGCGTTTCATGTAGAAGCCCGAGTAGAAGTCGAGCGTCGGGCAATCGTCCTCCAGCCGGGCACGCAGCCGCTTGCCGCCGGCGAGCATCAGGTCGACGCTGTCGGGCCGGGTGATCGACACCGCCGCCAAGCTTGCGACCGGCACGCAGCGTTCGGTGCGCTTCTCCACCCAGGTGATCGCCGGCAGGGCACGCGAACTGGCAACCGGGTTCACGTCCATCCGCGGCACGCGCACGATGATACGCTGGATCCGCACTTCGCTGTGCACCATTTCCCCCTGGGGGGGGGACACGCGCTGCTGCGCCCCGGCCATGGGGGCGCAAAGGGTCAGCAGCAGAAGCGCGGATACAGGCTTCGGTACGGGCATCGGCTCCCTTCTCGACTCCGGGGTTTTAACCGGTGATGAACTGGCGGCAAGCCTCCCGACGCTGTAGCGCGAGCCGATGACCTCCCCGACCCATCTGATCGACGCCGTCCGCGCGACGCTGGGCGAGCGCAGCCTGACGACGGACCCGGATCGGATCGCGCCGTTCCTCACCGACTGGCGCGGACGGTTCCATGGCGCGGCGCTTGCGATGCTGCTGCCTTCGTCCACCCAGGAAGTTTCGACCATGGTCCGGCTGGCGGCCGAGCACCGCGTGCCGCTGGTGCCGCAGGGTGGGAACACGTCCATGGTCGGCGGGGCCACGCCGCCCCGCGACGGCACGGCGCTGATCCTTTCGACTCGCCGGCTGGACCGGGTCCGCAGCCTGGACCCGGCAGCGGGACTGGCCGTGGCCGAGGCCGGGGTGATCCTGCAGGCGCTGCACGAGCGGGCGGGGGAGGCGGGCTGCCGTTTCCCGCTGACGCTGGGTTCGCGCGGCAGTGCCACGATCGGTGGGCTGGTCTCCACCAACGCCGGGGGGACGCAGGTGCTGCGCTGGGGCACGATGCGGCGGCTGGTGGCGGGCGTCGAGGCGGTGCTGCCCGACGGCAGCATCCATGACGGACTGACCCCGCTGCCCAAGGACAACCGCGGCTATGACCTCGACCAGCTGCTGATCGGTGCGGAGGGGACGCTGGGCATCGTCACGGCGGCGACGCTGCGACTGGCGCCCGCAATCCACAGCCGCGCGGTGGCCTGGGCCGGCATTGCCGATCCGGAAGCGGGGCTCAGCCTCCTGCGCCGCATGCAAGGGGCATCCGATGCGATCGAGAGCTTTGAGATCATCCCGGGCGACACGCTGGAGCGCGTGCTGCAGTATTTGCCGGACGCGCGTGCACCGCTGGGCGGCGTGCACCCGTGGCACCTGTTGATCGAAGCCGTGGCCGCCGGCCCGGAGGTGGAAGCACCCGACGCCCTGCTGGCGGCACTGCTCGGCGATGCGCTGGACGCAGGGCTGGTCGAGGATGCGGTGATCACTGCCTCCGAGGCGCAGGCGGAGGCATTCTGGCGGTTGCGCGACTCGCTGTCCGCGGCCGAGCGTGCGGCAGGCCCGGCCGTGCAGCACGACATCTCCGTGCCCGTCGATCGCATGCCGCGCTTCATGGTGGAGGCGGCGGCGGCAGCGCAGGCGCGGTTCCCCGGCACCCATGCGCTGGCCTTTGGCCACCTGGGCGACGGCAACGTCCACTTCCACGTTCGTGCGCCTACTGGCGCAGATCCGTCGCGCTGGATCGCGGAGGAGGCACCTGGGGTCACAGCGTTCGTCCACGACCTGGTGGTTGCCGCCGGCGGGTCGATCTCTGCCGAGCATGGCATTGGCCAGATGAAGCGTGATGAACTGGCGCGACTGGGGCCGCCGGCACGACTGGCGGCGCTCGCCGCGATCAAGCGGGGGCTCGATCCCATGAACCTGTTCAATCCCGGCAAGCTGGTGACGCTTGCGCGCGTCGACGGGGCGAAATAGACGCGCAAGCTGGGTTCCAGGAGATCAAGAATGGCCACGGCGCCGAAGAACAACGGGCTTCCTCTGTTTTACAACCAGCTCGAGCCGCTTTCGAGCCAGCAGCACGCCAACTACAAGATCCGCGTTGCGGATCGCGCGCCGTTCCTGGTCAACGAGCATGCCGTGCCGGTCACGGTGGAAGAATTCCCGCTGGTGCAGCGTCGCATGCCGATCGTCTTCTCGGTGGGCGAAGATCCCGTGCCGCTCGCGCTGATGGGCCTGAACGAAGGCGTGAACACCTTTATCGACGCCGACGGCCGCCTGATCGATCCGGAAGTGTACGTCCCGGCCTATGTGCGCCGCTATCCGTACATGCTCGCGCGCCTGCGTCCGGACAGCGAAGACCTGTCGCTCTGCTTCGACCCGACTGCCGACACCATCGGTGCGTTCGAGGATGGCGAGCCGCTGTTCGATGGCACCGAGCCGAGCGAAACGACCAAGCAGATCCTGCAGTTCAACGAGCAGTTCGAGCAGGCCGGCCAGCGCACCGCGATGTTCGTGAAGGAGGTCAAGGATCTCGGCCTGCTGATCGACGGCGAAGTCTCGATCCAGCCGGATGGCGCGGCCCAGCCCTTCATCTACCGCGGCTTCCAGATGGTCGACGAAAAGAAGCTCAACGAGCTTCGCGGCGACCAACTGCGCAAGATCCAGCAGAACGGCATGCTGCCGCTGCTCTATGCGCACATCTTCTCGCTCTCGCTGATGCGCGACCTGTTCGCGCGTCAGGTGCGGGCCGGGATCACTCTGGCGCAGCCGACCGCCTGATCCGGTGCCAGCGGGGGTGACTGGCTCCCGCTGACCGTTCCAGACTCAGCGTGAAACGCCGTCCGCCCATTACCGGCGGGCGGCGTTTCGTCGTGCGCGACGTGCAAGTTGCCGCAAGTCTCGGGAAAACCTTGAACCTTTGCCCCCGCCGTCTATATTTCCGGTACGCGGTCTCGTGTTCCCCCCTTTCGCGGGATCGTGTGACACGCTTTCAGCGTGTCTCCTCCCTGAACCTAGGCCACCTCGTGCTTTGCGCACGGGGTGGTTTTTTTATGGGCTATTCGGCGGCGAGCGCCGTGGGGGTGACCGTTTCGACGACAGCCGCGATCATGCGCGACAGCATGGCTGCAAGCGGCGCCAGTCCGGGACCGATCCCGGTCAGGGTGGGGTCCAGGTACAGGCTGCGATCGAACTCGATCTGGATGGCGTGGACGTTGCGGTTTGGGGCGCCATGGGTGGCCACGACATGCCCGCCAGCATAGGGCTGGTTGCGCACCACGCGCAGCCCGGACTCGCGTGCGGCATTCTCCAGCGCCGTCACCAGCGGGCGTGCGGCCGAGTGGCCGTGACGGTCGCCCAGCACAAGCTGCGCGGGGGCAACACCCGGCAGGGTCGGCATCGAATGGATGTCGAGCAGGATCGCGATTCCGAACCGTGCGCGAGCGGCCGCCAGCGCAGCCGCAACTGCCGCGTGGTAGGGCCGGTGATGGGCGACGATCCGCGCGGACACCTCCTCAGCGGTCAGCTTCCGCTTCCAGACGTCTCCTGCGGCGCCTGCGCGGCGCGGCACCAGCCCAAGGCCGCTGCGCAGCCGCAGCGACGCCTGGGGCTGCGCCATCGGATCGGCGCCCGCGTCGATGCGAGGATCGCGCTCATGCTCGCCGCGATTGAGGTCAATCCAGGCGCGCGCGAGCGTGGCGACGAACAGCGTGTGCGGTCCGCGCGCTGCGATCGCAAGCTGGTCCACCAGCCGATCCTCCAGCGGCATCAGCGCTGCGACCGGCAGCCGGAGCAGCTCCTGCATCGCCTCCGGGTAGATGCGCCCGGCGTGTGGCGCGGAAAGCACGACCGGAGTCACCGGCGCTTCCAGGCCATGGCGGTCAAAGGGTTGGGGCAGGGGCGTCACCCGCGCGATGCTAGGACGTGCGACGAACAGCCGCAACGTGCTGGAAAAGCGGCAGGGGTTCGCCCATAGACGCGAGCGCTCGCATTAGGGGTAAGCATGTACAGGATTCTGTTGGCTGAGGACGACCAGGTGATGCGCGAATATCTTGCGCGCGCGCTGGAGCGCTCGGGCTATCGGGTGGTCGCGGTCGACAGGGGTACGGCAGCGCTACCGCTGCTGGAGAACGACCAGTTCGACCTGCTCCTCACCGACGTGGTCATGCCGGAAATGGACGGCATCGAACTGGCCCAGCACGCCCAGGAGATCGCACCCGACATGCGGGTGATGTTCATCACCGGCTTTGCGGCGGTGACGCTGAAGGCAGGCAAGGCGGTGCCCCAGGCGCGCGTGCTGTCCAAGCCGTTCCACCTGCGCGACCTGGTCCGCGAAGTCGATCAGCTGTTTGCAGAGGAGAGCGTCCCCTCGCACAGCTGACGAAACTTTTTTCGGAAAGGTCGCTTTCGGTGCTTGCGCTCCCAGGCGCTCCCCGTTAGAGGCCGCACTCCCGGAGGGCGTGTAGCTCAGTGGTAGAGCACTGTGTTGACATCGCAGGGGTCGCAAGTTCAATCCTTGCCACGCCCACCACTCGAAAGCCTCGGAAATCTACGGATTTCCGGGGCTTTTGTCATTCTGTGACCGGTCCTTGAAAAGTCGCTTTCGCCGCTCCTGACACAAACTTGTCACAGGAGACGATGGTGGCGACTATAAGGAAGCGGGCGGCCGGCTGGTCCGTCCAGGTCCGTCGGAAGGGGTACGAGCCGGAGTACCGTACCTTTACATCAAGGGACGCGGCGGAGCGTTGGGCCCGCGAACGAGAATCGCTGATCGACCAGGGTCAACAGCCGGTAAGCCATCGCGCTTTGCGGCGTCAGACGATGGGAGACCTGATACGCCGCTACCTAGCCGAGATAACCCCATCCAAGCTTAGCGCGGAAACTGAGCGGTTCAGGCTGACCAAGATACTGAGGGCGGGGATTTGCGATCTCGCTCTTGCTGACCTGAGTTCCGCCCCATTTGCGGCTTATAGAGATAAGCGGGCAAAGGAGGCGAGGCCCGGCACCGTAGCTCGCGAGCTATCGCTGCTCCATAACGTCATAGAAATCGCCCGGCTGGAATGGGGCGTTGGCCTGGCAGGCAATCCCGTGGCTCAGGTACGGCGTCTCCCTGTCAAGAACGCGCGCAACCGGCGACTCCAGCATGGAGAGTTGGAGCGGCTTGTAGAGGCGGTTGCCAAGAGCCGTAACGAGCTTATCCGCCCTGCCGTTATGCTGGCGATTGAGACCGGTCTGCGACGGGGTGAACTGCTGAACCTTACGTGGGCTGAAATCGACCTCGAAAGACGGGTAGCTCACATCCCGCGCACGAAGACAGGGTACGCCCGGACCGTACCTCTCACCGACTCGGCGGTGGCATTGTTAAGGTCGCTTCGGCGATCCGACGCGAAGGTACTGCCCATGTCCGCTATGTCGTTGAAGCTGGCTTGGAACCGTCTCCGTGTTAGAGCCGGTATGCCAGACCTCCATTTTCACGATCTGCGCCATGAAGCCATTTCTCGCTTTGCTGAGCTGGGGCTTAGCACCGTCGAGCTTGCCGCCATATCGGGTCATCGGGACCTGCGGATGCTTGCCCGCTACACGCATATCCAGCCATCCACGCTTGCTCGGAAACTGGCCGGGCGATCATGGGAGCAGGAGGTGGGGCAACCGTGAGCTTCGTGGCGGAAGAAAGGGAATTCAGTTCCATCATCCTTTCCAACCAACGCTGCGCCACGGAAATCCGCGAGGTTGAATAGGTAGAAGGGATAAGCTTAAGTTTAAAAGAGTACTGAATTAACAATTCAGGCTTCAGAAGTTAACCCTAAAACAGTACGCGATTAAACATATACCAAATATAGATTAACTTTCTCTGTATCCGCGTGTTGACAATGCCTGCGGTGCGCGCCATTTGGCGCGTATCGCTGGCTTACTGAAAAGTAGGCACTCCGTTCTATAGATGGATTGATGAAATGCATACTTTAATATTTCACCTGAGAAATCCAGTTAACTCTCTCAAGGTGAATGTATGTCTGCATCTGAAAAGGAATCCTTTGTAGAGGTATCCTTTAACCTGCTTCTTAATGACCTAACCTCATTTGGAAATCAGGTATCTGACTCTGAGAAGGCTTCTCTAAAGAGCCTTCAAGAGGTGTTTTTTGATGGACTCTCTGGAATCCTTCCTCCCTCATTTTATCTGAATTCTCTTCCTCCGGGGTCGGGTAAAACCCAAGCTATCTCTTCCTTCGTAAGGGTTTGGAAGGAGAGGGGTTTCCAACCTTCTGGTGGAATCCTCATTGGTTTGAAGACCAAGGATGAGATTGAGGGGATGGTAGCGCGGCTAGGGCTTGCCCGCGAGGATTTCGCCTGTCTGACCCGCGACGATGCGGTAAATGCTTTCGGTCGCGTCGACTTGGACAACGCGCCGGTCCTGCTGACGACGCAGCAAATGCTGATCCGACGAACAGCCGATCGGCGCTTTGCTGTGGCTAGCGATTTCTACTTCGAAGGGCGGCCTAGGGGGCTCCGGATTTGGGATGAGGCATTTTCCCTTGCCGAAGCCATCTCCTTCAATCTGTATATGATGCAAAAGCTTCCGGGAGCATTGTATCTCGGCTTTGATACCGTTGCCGACGATATCGCGGCGCTAGCGCGCAAGATGGACGCCGCAGAACCTGGCAGCGCGATGCTCGTACCTGCATCTCTGCGGAGTGGCCTGGGGCAGGTCCTTGCTGCCATGCAGACCGGGAGTATCGATCTTGCAGGTGAGGATGCGGCTATCGTCCAAGCGTTGCGTGCAGCCGCAGGCAGGGAGCTTGTTGTGCGAGCTGTTGGCGGAAAACAAAACCGCGCGCTTGTAGGGTCTACGCGGCCACTGCCAGCCGATTTTGCGCCACTGGTTATCACGGATGCGTCCGCGCGTGTACGTGCAACCTACGGCATCATGGAGAAGGTGCAGAAGAACGTCGTGCGCCTACCTTCTAGTGAAACCAACTATCAAAATCTGCACATCCATCTTTGGCTGCAATCATGCGGAAAAGACGTTTTGAGGGACACCAACCAGAGTCGGGCGATCTACCGACAGGTTGCAAAGCAAATGGCGGAAGGCGAGGGACCCTGGCTCGTTGTGTCTAGTAAGGCATCGAGAAAGGTCGACGTAGAAGCGGCCGTAAAGGATGCCACCGGAGACCGCATTCCATTTAACTTCGTGCATTGGGGGCGGCATCACGGCATCAACGACTACAAGCACGTCAAGAACATGATTGTGATTGGATCATTCTTCTACCCTGATGAGTCCTACGGTGCGATCGGTATGGCAGCCGCTGGGGTGCCAGTCGCAGAAGTTCCGGCGCTCGACACAAGGGCAATTCGGGAGGGTGAATTCAAGCATAACATGCTGCAAGCGATCCTCCGTGGTAATGCGCGGAACAGCGTCAATGGCGTTGCGGGAGAGTGCAACGTATACATCGTAGCTAGCCCAAAGAATAATGCGGAGCGCCTTCTTGCTGAAACCTTCCCAGGTGCGCAAATCAGCAAATGGGGTCCAGACAAGGAAAAGGTGCCGGCTGGGCATGCGGGTGCGGTTATCGCTGCGCTAAAGAAGCTGTTTCTAGCGGGCGTAGAAGAAGTGCGTAAGAAGCAAGTCTATGAAGCTGCCGGTATGGACGGCAATGAATTCCGAAGGCAGCTGACAAAACCTACGGTACAATCGTATATGTTGTCAGCTCAGCTAGTATCTGAGGGGCAGCGCATTAGGCGACGTAGCAATTCGTAAGAACGCCTATGGCTAAAGCGAACAGGTCGTGTGAGCTTTCCCGAATATTGGGTGTTTGGCTAAGAAGGCATGCCTTAGCAGCTTCGGCTATAACTCTAAGACATCGATGTTCCTGCAATCGGCGTGGAGGCTGCGAACCGGCGGGCGCGGGGTTATGGAAAAGGGCGGGGCGTGCCTTGCTATTGATGATGACACGGGCGCTGCCCGCGCGCATACGAAAACGGCGAGCTTGCACGGCATCCAACGACACCGGCGCCCGCGCCGCTCTAATGCATCAATAAATGCCCGCTGGATCACTCCATGCGGCAACAGAGCCCAGCACCACCACCAGGGCTAACGGGCCTGTAGCGGCCTAATATAGGCGGAATTTCGCACCTTGGATCACCGGTACCGCCTGCTGACACCCTGTAGGGGATTGTGCGATCCGAACCCGGTGCCGCCGTCGCCCGGCCTCGAAGGTATTTAAGCCGCCCAGTACCACCGCATAAAAATACAAACTAAGAGACTGCCAGCATCCTAAGTCTCAATCACCGCTCTGATACGGCTGTACCACTCTTGAGCCTGCAATCGGGCAGCCTTGTATGTCTCTGACGTGGCCATAGCGCCCGACGGATCATTCAAGAATGACAGTTTCAGAGTAGGGTTGGTGGTATCGCGGGTGAATATGTTGAGGGTTACAGCCCGCACCCGGTTTTCGGTTCTCCTTGTGCCGCTTAGACCACCCACAATGAGGCCAGCAGGGCCAGCGATCAAACCTCCGACCAGCGCTCCACCAAGCTGACTACCGCGATCGGTCTTCTGTATAGTCGCCCCGTCCTCTTCAATTTCGACGCCTACTAGCGTATCGAAGTCGCGAAGCATCAGCGCTCCCGATGCCTGAATCGCCAGCCGCCGGCTACTCTTGTCGATCGCAATCAGCGTGCCGGCACCACACCATTCAAGCGCATCCGGCTGGAAGTTCAAGGAGGCCAGCTTCTTGCGGAATGCCTTTGTCGCATCGGACTGCATCCACGTTAACAGCGCGCCAGCCGTCGCCAGCGCTACGACAATTCCTATAGCGATAGCGGCAACGCCAGGTCCGAGAAGGCGACCAACTACATAGACTGCGCCAATCAGGGGCAGGGCTGCGGCTGCAATGAGCATCGCTAAGCAACCGAACGTCCAGCCGCCTGGCTTAACCGGCACTGGTCGGTGCCGTATCTCCGCGCCCTCTGGTGATGAACATTTGAACCCTTTTCGGTCTAGGAGGTCCTGGAAAGTGGCTGCGGACGCAGTGTCGCGTTCAGCAACAAGCGCGCCGTCTTCATTGACCGCGCCCTTCCCGGATGCCGCCAACCACGACCTACCCCTCTCGGAAGTGGGGACGAAAGTTTGTACGCCACCGGTAAGAGACACAACAAAGTCGGTATCCGGCAGACCAGCCACCCCGCGCCCGCCTACTGCGCGCAACTCAGTTTGCCGCTAAGCTTACCATCGAGCCAAAAGTCATCCACAATCGCGCAGTGCGTAGTCGCCTCGACGGCCCGGCGCATCTTGTCGCGCAATTGGATGCTGACGCCTGGGCCGAACACGCCCCCAAGCGCCACCTTCACCGTGTCGTCCTTGTAAACGAGCACCCGGTACTTCCGTCCTTCCACTTCTGTTTTGTACCGCCCCACGATTGGCGGGCCGGCATCGGATGGGCTCGCCAGCATCAACAGCGCTCCACCGACCCATATGCCTGCACCGAACCGCTTCATTCCATTCCCCCCTTAATAGACCGGGAGCACTTCACACGGTTTTTGTGTAGACGGCAAGCGGTCGCACAGCCTCCCGGATGACGAGCAAGGAGTCACCGGCTGGTAAAGGGATCGCCAACCCTCGGTATCGGGACTTGGTGGGGCAACTAGTCGCCGCTCGGAAAAGTATGGGCTTGTCGCAGGCCGCATTGGCAGCCTTGCTCAATCGGCATCAGCAGTTTGTCTCCCGATACGAAACGGGAGAGAGGCGGCTGGACGTGGTCGAGTTCGTAGACGTTGCACGCGCCTTAGGCTGCGACCCCGCACAGATGATAGAGCCGCTCGTATCGTAGGTTTGTGCCCGAGGCGGGTGTCTGAGTTTGCGATGCGTCGCCCGCATTCTCCGCACCGCTGAACGGTGTGTCACTGATCCGGCGTGCGCTCCCGTCCCGTCTGCCGTGTCGTCCTAGTTATTCTCCTGTGGCCAGACTGGGCGTTTGAGTTCCTTCCCGGAAAACATGTCGCGAAAGAGAGCAAGCCGCTCAGCTAGGAACGTTCGCATCGCATCCCTGTCTTCGGCAGAAATTGTTGTGTCTCCCGTGCCGGGGTCCAAGGCGTCTAGGTACAGTTCTAGACCCCTTAGCGTCCCCGCAACGGCGACTAGATGACGGGCTAGGGAGCGAGGTCCTTGGTCGTCCAGCTCGTATACCGGGAAGCGATCAATTTCGTTAGCGACACTTTTCATAGTCGATATCGCAAACCTGAGAGAAAGCGATGTCGGAAGAAAGTTTTCGGATGTGTAGTGGTAGCTTTCAACAACCTCAAACCCATTAGACAGCAACCTTGCTGCTGCCATTCTTAGCTGCTTTTTACGTCTCCACATTGGTGCAAAAGCCGTAAAATAGGTTAGTAGCAGCGCAAGCATGGCGCCTAAAAACTGCGCCCAGCCTGACAGGCTCTCATGCGTTTCTAGCCATCGAACGATTTCGGGCACTTGGTCAATCCTAAGGAGGTCGCCTCCTTTATGTATGGTTTACATCGGCGGGCCAGCAAAGAGGGACTTAGCTCATAACTTGTACCTGTTGAGCTATGTGCGCTTACAAGCCTCTTCCTGGCTCAAAAGATACGTTGACTCATTGTCATCCTGGCTCATTATGAAGTGGCACCTTCTGAGCGAGTCGAACTGATATGAGCCGTATCTGCTATTTACGTTGCTCCACCAGTGATCAAAGCGTGGAAGCGCAGCGGAAGGCTCTCAGTGGAAGCTTCGAAAAGGAATTCGCCGATGAGGGCGTCTCAGGTGCAACGCTGGCGCTTGACCGTCCCGGTTTCGCTGCCTTGCTCTCCTATGTCCGCGAAGGGGATGTCGTGTGCGTCGCCGCTATCGATCGATTGGGCAGGGATGCCCTCGATGTTCAGTCCACCGTCCGCAAGCTGATCGGCAAGGGAGTTACGGTGGATGTGCTTGGCCTAGGCCCTATCGGGAAGGGTGTGGGCGAGCTTATCGTCGCCGTTCTGGCGCAGATGGCGGATATGGAGCGAAACAGGATTAAGGAGCGCTGCGAAGCTGGCAGGGACGCTGCTCGCGCTGCGATAGCTGCTACAGGTCGGACCCATCGGGGCAAGACGAGCCTCGGTAGGCCCTATGCTGCCGATGCGGAAATGGTCGCTAAATGGCGAAGCAATTATAGCGCTAGCATTGCAGCCACCGCGACCGAGTTTGGCTTATCCGCTGCCACAGTGAAGCGGTATTGCGCCGCTAAGGTTCGATAGCTCCAGCTATGCCGATGGCTCTAGGCCTGCGGTGAAGGCCTTCTAGCACTGGCTCTGCTAACATCCGCTTTGACGGGCTGAGCTGGCTCGCGACGGTCTGCCGGTTGGAGCAATGTGGGGCTAGGTCGCGAGCTATCGGGAGCCGCTGTGTCGCTGGCCACTGCCGAGGAAGGGCGCCGCTTGATATTGGCCCATCGCTAATCTCATAAGGGAGCAACGACTTAATGGGCGAGGGGGCTATGTCTGACATTCCGCTAACGGCTATCGAGGAGCGCGCGCGCGAAGCTACGCGCCTAGCTGCGTTCCCGGTGAATCTTGACCATGTGAGAGACCAAGTCGAGGTCCTGCTAAACGATGTACGAAGCGCCGGCTTCTTCTACGAGTACACAGACCACAGCTTTAGTCACGTCATAGACATGCTCAAGATGGCGGAGTGGCTAATTCCCGATGAAACACAAGACGCGATGTCTAAGGCGGACTGGATACTACTGGTCTTGTCTATCTACTTCCACGACATAGGCCTGCTCATCAGCCGGGATGAGTACAAGGCCCGGCATGACAACCCAGAGTTCCGACAATTCAACGCGCACAGTATCATACCTGAACAAAAGGCGGCGGAGTTTGCAGCGCACCTGTCGGCGATGGATGCGGACGACGCGGAGCGGGTTAGATACCAAGAGTACGTGCGCTACAATCACGGTAGCCGAGTGAAGTCGTGGTTAGATGGAACTTATTCCGAGGCGTCGGCGGGTGGAACATCTGTCCGTCAACAAATCAAGAAGATGCTTGAGCCGCTCGACCAGACCATACGCTCCGATCTCGCGGCGCTTTGTGAAAGCCATGTTCTCGGAGACATAGAAGACACTTCGAAATATCGGCTGTCCCAGCCTTATGGCATGGAAGAAGATGAGACCGCAAACCTTCAATACGTCGCCATTGTGCTACGTTCATTGGACCTGCTTCAGATCAGCAGGAAGAGGGTACCATCGGCTCTTTACCAATTGGTAAGCCCAAGTGATCCGAGGAGCCAGGTTGAGTGGCAGAAGCAGCGGGCCGTCCGTAACATAAGAAAGCAAGATGGGCGTGAGAAAGATGGAAGCGTAAATTCAAGTGCGCCTAGCAATACAGTTGAGGTGCATGCGACATTTACTGAGCCAGACGGGTTCTTTGGACTCACGACCTATCTCTCCTACGCCGAGAAGGAGCTTGGTTCCTCGTATGCCGCTGTTCAGAAGTCCAGCAAGCTCATTTCGAAACCGTACCGATTTCCTTGGCGGTTCATTGACCAAGAGAATGTTAAGGCGAGTGGCTTTCTAGCGGAGTCTTTTGGATTCGAACTGGATCAAAGCAAGATCCTGGACTTGCTTACCGGTCATACGCTCTACAATGACACGAACGTTGTGCTCAGAGAGCTTACCCAAAACAGTCTTGATGCTATTCGACTTCAGGCGGCGCTTTCCGAAGGCTCGTCCGAGTTGGACGGGCACATGAAAATATATTGGAACACCGCAGAGCGAAGTTTGACCGTGACCGACAACGGAACGGGCATGACCCAGGAAGTTATCGAGAATCACCTTCTGAAGGTCGGCTCATCGAGATACCAAGATCCGAAGTTTATAGAACAGAACCCGAACTTTCATTCTATCTCCCGGTTCGGGATCGGTGTTCTGTCCGCCTTCATGATTTCCGATGATGTCGAAATAACGACATGCACGGAGGATAAAGAGGACGCCAGGAGAATCGCGCTTAGATCAGTTCATGGAAAGTACCTCATCAAGCTCCTTAACAAAGACTCCGACAGGAGGGAGCTTGACGTTTATCCTCACGGAACCTCCGTCAAGCTGACGATCCGACCCACAGCCAAAATAGAAGACGTTCTTCGTATCTCGAAATCCTGGCTCATGTTCCCAAGATGTCGTGTCACCGTCTTTGTTGACGATAACGAGCCAGTGGACATCGGTTATGACACGCCAGCGGCTGCGCTGAAAGCTTACCTCGATTCACATCAGGCCCGGCAGCTAGGCTTGAAGGGGAACATAGAGGTGAGGGAGAGGGACTCGGAAGGACTCCAGCTTGCGTTCGCTGTTCGTAAAGACGAATTCTACCATGACTGGAGTTTCGTGCAGGTGCCGCCCCATCGGCGCACCCGCGGTTCGGATCTAGACGAGTTGCCGCCGATTGCTACGTGCGTAGAGGGAGTCGCTGTCGAGTATGCCACTCCTGGGTACGAAGGGATGGGTATCCTGGCGGTTGCAAACGCGACTGGCGTCAATGCGCCTAAGACGAACGTTGCTCGATCAGCGTTGGAGGATACTTCCGAATATCGCGACATGCTCCGCAAAATTTACGGAATGTATGCTAGTCACATAGGCGCGGAGGTTAGCCGCCTTGCTAGTTCGGAAGCGTGTTCCCTTTCCAGGGCGGTGGGCACAGCGCCGTTCATCGCGAGTCCGTTGATTGGCGACCAGCCTCCTAAGAAGTCGGACTTGTTGCGGGATCAGATGGCGGCTGTGCCGATGATTCTGATTGAAAAAGGGGACGAGCGTCTAAATGTATCTTTAGAAGACTTGCGGCAGGAGAGTGAATTCTGGACGCTTGAGTCACCTCTCCAACGCTCAATCGAATACTTCGTCAAGGAGGCGCCCGGGAATGTGACAACGCAGCGCCTCCTGGCAACCATCGGAAACCGAGCTGCCTCCATGCCGGCAGGGGCGATGCTATGCAATCTCACATCTGCCTCGTACCTCGAAAAGACCATCAAGAGGGAGTTCGAAATTGTTGAGGTAGAGGCGAGTGAAGCTAATCGCCAGATCCGCCTACGCTGGGCTCCGTCGGGAGCAGATCCAGGCTGGATGTCGTTTGCAGACGCATACACAACGTTAGCGAAGCGCGATCTGAAAACTTACCAGATGTTTTCAGAGACGAGGCAAAGAATCAGGGGATCGAGCCATTTCGATCAAATCAATGTGCCTTCTGATAAGGTGCGGGCACATGGGCTTTCTGAGTTTGGAGCATTCCACGCTGGCAGGGAAATATTCTTAGTTCCAAGCACCCCACTGGCGGAATATCTAAACACGAAGTTTGAACTGTCCGACATGAACGGGCTTCTAGAGACGTGTGCGATTGGATTGTTCATCGAGTTTGTACGGGCGCTGAATATAACCTGGGATCTCGTAACTAACGAGATGGTGGAGCGAGTTGCTTCGCAGACTGGCTTCTCCTCTGCGGCGCCGTATCTGAACGACCGAGAGAACCTCTCAGTCGCATTGACAGGCACGAAGCCGCGACTGTTCGACACGTTTGTATGGGATCGTAGGTCGCAGAATCTCGAAGAGTAGGCGGGGTGGGTATGGCAAGTGAGTTCGCTGTTGAACGGTATAGGTACGTTCTTGAACAGAAGCGGCGCCTAAATGAGGCGACGTTCAAGATCGCTTCTGTATACCAGGTATTCATTGTGGCGGTGGGCGCCGGGTATTATACTCTCGTCAAAGACGTTACCGCTCAGGACATTAGTGAGGCGTCCTACCGGGCAGGTGTCCTGGCGCTGCTATTGGCAAACGTGTTTGTTTCGGCGATCACTGTAAGTCTGCTAGTGGGAGGCATAGCCTCTTGGCTGTCATACAAACAGGAAGAAGCGGAGACGCTCGGGAAGGACTTAGGCATCGACGACAGGCCGCATCTGATTAGACGGCTACTATCATGGTACGAGACGTACATCATTCTCGCTGTGTTATGTGGGCTTATAGGTCACAGCGTCATCATCTGGCAGGGTATACCTCGGTGAAGCTCTAGAACGTTGTGCGGCAAAGATGCGTGGGGCGACTGGAGGGTGAAGCCATGCCTTAGACTGCAGGTTCACGCAGGTTAGGTTGGCACGGTTAAATCGACCAAGAACGTCTGGCACAATTTTGACGCAGTCAGGTGTTTGATAAGCTGCCGAGCGCGTCTATAACCATCAACTAGCAGCGGAGAAGCGCGGCTTTTTGAAGGCTTTCGAATGTGGGGCGGTGTTAGCACTGTGTTGACATCGCAGGGGTCGCAAGTTCAATCCTTGCCACGCCCACCATCAAAAGCCCTGCTAGGCGAGCAGCTTAGCAGGGCTTTTTTGCTTTCCAGCATCAGCGTTGCGCGGGCCAGTTTGCGTGCGTTTTGCGTGTCACCCGGTTTCGTCGCCTGTTCCAGCCGCCGCTTGCCCGTCAGGCGGGGGTTGCTTCGGAGAAGCGAACAACAGGCTCCCCCAACTCGGGAACTCGTCCGACCACGATCTCCGGGTATCGCCCCGACTATTCTATGTCGGGTTCACTCGCGCGCGCTCAAGAATGTTATCTCAAACGTCGTCGGCATCGTCGGCAGCAGACGCAGGTCGCCGTCGTGCGCACGGGCGATGCGGCGGGCCAGGCTGAGACCTATGCCCGATCCGTGCGGCTTGGTGGTGAAGAAGGGGCGGAAGATGCGGGAGCGGTCGGGGGCGGCGATGCCGGAGCCGGTATCGGCGACACGGATCGCAAGCTCGGGAGCGGCCGCGATCGTGAGAGCTACCCGCCGCGGGGGCGATCCGGCCAGCGCGGCCTCCGCGCCGTTCTGGAGCAGCGCCCAGAGCGCCTGGGTGAACTGGTCACGATCGACCTGGACGATCCGGCCGGGTGGGACGCCGATATCGAGAGCAACCATTTCCCCGAAGCGGCTCGCGAACAGACGCGCGAGATCGTCGAACAGCTGGTCCAGCGGCACTGGCCGCACGACGGGATCGGGCAGCCGCGACAGGGTACGGTAGGCGCGAGTGAAGCCCTCCAGCCCCTCGACGCGCCGGGCAAGGGTGGCCAGAATATCGGGCAGGGCGGTGTCCCCCTGCGCCGCAGCGGTGACCGCGCTGTCGGCGAGCGACACGACCGGTGACAGGCCGTTCAGCAGTTCGTGGCCGAGAATATCGATCATCTCGTCGCCTGCGCGGCTCTCGGCGGCGCGTTCCTCCGCCCCAACGTCGATGAGCACCGCGAGGCGCTCACCCGGCGCAGTGTCGACGGCATCGACGCGCCAACTGCGTCCCTCGTGCCGTAGCCGCCGGCTTGACCCTCGGAGCAGCGCCGACGGGGGTGACAGGATGCGGTCGTCGGTCCCGAACAGCGTGCGGGCTGCCCGATTGATGGCGTGTGCGCTGCCCTCGTTGGTGCGGACCAGCGGGACCGGTACCTGATCTAGCAGCGAACGCAGCGGCAGCGGGCGGGCGTCAGCGCGCGGGGCCGCAATGGCGGTGTTCGCAGCGACGCCGTGCAGCGCCGACCAACCGCCGACCGCGGCGATCCATGCCGCACAGAGTGCCGCCCCGAGCAGCGTCGCCCACCAGCCATTCTGCCAGGCCACGACCAGCACGGCGCCGGTGACCACCAGCGCACTACCGGATGCCAGTCGCCCGACCGCGCGGCGCCAGCGCAACGGGGTGTCAGAGGCCATGGCGCTCCATGCGGCGGTACAGCGCTCCCCGGCTGAGCCCCAGTGCGGCAGCGGCATGGGTGACGTTGTGGTGGTGCTCGCGCAGCGCCGCCTCGATCACGGCGCGCTCATTCTCCTCCAGGTCGAAGCGCGATGATCCGAGGGCACTCTCGGGTGCGGAGGGCAAGGCGGGCGGCAGAAGGAGCGCAGCGTCGATCGCCTCGCCCTCGCCGAGCAGCACTGCGCGCTCGACCGCGGCGGCGAGCCCGCGCACCTGGTCAGGCCAGTCGTTCCGCAGCACCGCCGCCTCCGCTGCCGGGGTGAGGTGCGGCGCGGCCCGGCCGTGGCGTTCCGCCGCGATCCGCGCGAAGTGGCGGGCAAGCAGCAGCGCGTCGTCGCCGCGGGCGGACAGCGGCGGCAGCGCGATCTCGACCGTCGCCACGCGCCGCGCGAGGGCGGGGCCGATCGCGGTGACGTCGTCGGCGACAGCGATGATCCGGGCGTCCTCCGGCAACCGGTCGAGTAGCCGCGCCTGTTCGACCTCGTCCAGCCGGTCGGGGTGGCGCAGCAGCAACGTCGCGCCGCTATTCTCGAGGCGGGGCCAGGTCGTCGTGTCGCGCAGGTCGACCCGGATCAGCGGCTCGGCCGCGCGAGCCGAGGCGGCGTGGATCGCCGCGGCGACCAATGTGCGGCCGCTGCCGGGCGGCCCGGTGACGACGACCCCCGCCAGCGTCGGCGCGATGCGGCGCACGAGGTCTCGGACGTGCCCTATCGCGGCGCTGTCGCCGATCAGCCGCGCCGGATCGGCCCGAGACTGCGGGCCGGCGATCCGGGGTGGCGCGGCTTCCGTCGCCGCGGCACGCTCCAGCTTGGCGAGGAGGTCGGCGTTGCGCCACGGCTTCATCACGAAGTCGCATGCGCCCGCCCGCATCGCTTCCACCGCGATGCGGATACCGCTGTGTGCGGTGATGACCACCACGCGCGCGCGCCGGTCATCGGCGAGGATGCGGCGCAGCAGCGCCAGACCTTCCTCGCCGTCGGTGCGGCCGGCTTCGTAATTCATGTCGAGCAGGATCGCGTCATAACGGCGGGTGGCGAGACAGGACAGCGCCTGCTCCGGCCCGTCCGCCCGATCGAGCGCGTGGCCGGCGAGCCGCACGGCGACCTCGATCGATCCGGCAACGTGGCGGTTGTCGTCGACAAGCAACAACGACAGCGCACTTGACGCCGCATCCTGGCGTCCATTCTTGGACAATGCGTCCGGCGCTGGACGGTGCGGATCGTCCGCCGGGGATGAAAGTTTCGCGTTCATAGCGGTTTAGGCTTTTCGGAACGGTTGAGCGACATTGCGCTCATGATGACCGAACAGCATCAGGGCGCAAGCACCCCGTCCAGCATCGGGCAGGGCACGAGCATGGATCGGCGCATTGCTCGATCCGCGCGCCCGTGGTGGCGCGGCCGCGCCGTGCTGACTGCCGCGGTCATCCTCTTGGGTGCACTGACGCTGTGGCGGTGGTTGCCGGCGAGCGGGTCCACCAACATCGCCGCGGCAGACATTGAGACGGCTGCCGTGGCGCGCAACGCCTTCGATGACTATCTGCCGGTCCGCGCAACCGTCGCGCCGCGGGTGACCACCCTGGTCGGCGTGCTGGCGGGCGGGCAGGTCGAACGGCTGCTGGTGCAGGACGGCGCGATGGTAGCGATGGGGCAGCCTCTCGCGACGCTGGCGAATCCCGAACTACGGCTCGACGTGCTGACCCGCGAGGCGCAGATCGCCAGCCAGCTGGGCAGCGTCGCGGGCGAGGGGCTGGGGATCGAGCGCAGCAGCCTCGACCGGGCGGCGCAGGTGTCGCAGGCCGAGTACGATCTCATCAAGGCACGCCGCGACCTCAGCGTACGCCAGCAGCTGCACGACAAGGGTTTCCTTTCCGACGCAGGGGTCAGAAGCTTTCAAGAGGAGGCGGACTACCAGCAACGCCGCCTCGCGCAGCTGCGCGCCGGCCGGGCGGCAGAGGCACGGATCACCGCCACGCAGAGCGCACGGCTTGCCGATACGCGAGAGCGGTTGTCCGGCAATCTGGCGGCGGTGCGCGGCGGGCTGGAGGCGCTGACGGTCCGCGCGCCGGCGGGCGGGCGCCTGACCAATTTCACGCTCCAGCCCGGCCAAACGCTCAGAGCCGGCGATCCGGCGGGCCAGGTCGACAGCGAGGGGTCGTGGAAGCTGGAGGCGGACGTGGACGAATATTATCTCGGCCGCGTCGCCGTCGGGCAAAGGGCACGCACCGGCGACCGCACCGCCCTCACCGTATCCAAGGTGCTTCCGGCGGTGAAGGACGGGCGCTTCCGCGTCGAACTCACCTTTGCTCGCGCCGCCCCCGCCGGCCTCAACCGTGGGCAGACGCTCGACATCCGCATCACGCTCGGCAGCACAGCGATTGCAACGGTCGCGCCGGTCGGCGGCTGGTTGGAGTCGGGCGGCGGATCGTCCGCTTTTGTCCTCGACGCAGACGGTGACCACGCCCGGCGCCGTCGGATCCGCACCGGTCGCCGCAACCCCGAGCAGGTCGAGATCCTGTCCGGCCTGCGGGCAGGCGAGCGCATCGTCACCACCAACACCGCGTCTGTGAAGGGCGACATCCTCAACATCGACTGAAAGGCCCGCGCATGATCCGCCTAGAGAACATTCAGCGTCGCTACCTCTCCGACGAGGTGGAGACGACCGCGCTTGCCGACATCGACCTTCACGTCGCGGAGGGTGAGTTCCTGGCCATCATGGGGCCGTCGGGCTGCGGCAAGTCGACGCTGCTCAACACGCTGGGCACCGTCGACCGCCCTACCGCCGGCCGCTACCTGTTCGGCGACCGCGACCTCGCTGCGCTCGACGAAAAGGCGCTGGCGCAATTCCGCGGGCAGACTCTGGGCTTCGTGTTCCAAAGCTTCAACCTGATCGACGAGTTGACGATCGAGGAGAACGTCGCCCTCGGCCTCGCCTATCGCAAGGATGCCCGAGACCGCCGCAGCCGGGTGGCGGCGGCGATGGACAAGGTCGGGATCGCCCACCGCGCCCGCCACTTCCCGCACCAGCTGTCGGGCGGCCAGCAGCAGCGCGCCGCCATCGCTCGCGCGATCGTCGGCGATCCCAAGCTCATTCTCGCCGACGAGCCGACCGGCAACCTCGACACGGCCAATGGCGAACAGGTGATGAACATCTTGTCAGGCCTCAACGACGAGGGCGCGACGGTCGTCATGGTCACACACTCGCCGAGCCACGCCGACATGGCGAAGCGGCGGATCGACATGCTCGACGGCCGCATCGTCGCCAGCGCCATGCGCGCGATCTGAGGCGGAGACCGTGAACCGCTTCGCCCTGCTGTCGCTTTACCGCTCGCTCAGCCGCCACAAGCTCCATGCCGCGCTCAACATCGGAGGCTTGTCGGTCGGGATCGCCGTCTTCCTGGTGCTTGGCCTCTACGTCCGTTTCGAGACGAGTTTCGAACGGTGGCTGCCCCACCACGATGAGATCTATCTCGTACAGACGGGGCTGCACCTGCCGGGCAGTCCGTTCAACGGCGCCTATCCGGGCACCATGGGAGGGATGCTGGAGCAGATGCAGCAGGACTATCCTGCGCTTGTCGGCACCCGGATACGCGGCGGCGAGGACGGGGGCAGCGTGCTCAGTGGTGGGGAGACAGTCCGGGCCGACGTGGCGCAGGTCGATCCCTCGTTCTTCGACGTGCTGGACATCCCGATGGTGCGGGGTGACGGCCGCCGCGCGCTGGCTGATCCGTCCGCTGCTTTGGTCAGCCGTTCGGCTGCCCGGCGGTTCTTCGGCGCCGCCGATCCCGTTGGGCAGACGATCACGGTCGCGGTGGATGCGCCCGAAACCTACCGTGTCGCGGGCATATTCGAGGACCTACCTGCCAACACGGACTTCCAAATGTCGATTCTGTTGCCCATCCCGCGAAAGCCGCCGCCGGCGGCCTGGACGTGGTACAAATGGGGCACAGCGGATGTATCGACGCTGCTGCGCTTTTCCACGGCCGGTGCCGCGCGGCGTTTCGAGCAGCAGATGCCTGGTTTCATCCGGCGGCACGCCGGGCAGGACCTGGGCCCGGCGCCCGACAAGGTGATCTCGCTGCCGCTGCTGCCGATCAGGCGCCGCCACCTGCAACCGCCGGGCGCCGAAAGCGCCGGGCTCGCGCTGGCCGTAACCACGCTGGGCGTCGTGGGTGTGCTGACGCTGCTGATCGCAGCGGTCAATTACGTGAACCTCGCCACGGCGCGCGCGGGCCTGCGCGCGCGCGAAGTGGCGATGCGAAAGGTGCTGGGCGCAGACAGGGGCGCCCTGGTTCGCCAGTTCCTGGGCGAGGCGATCCTGACCGTGGCGCTTGCAGCGGTCGCCGGGCTGATCCTGTCAGAGGTCGGGCTGCCGCTGGTCAACGCGGCCGGCGGGCTGTCGCTCGCGGTCCCGTACATGCTGGTGGTGCCACTGCTGGCGGCGCTGGTGCTGCTGCTGGGCCTCGTGGCGGGGTTTTACCCAGCGCTGCTCCTGTCCCGCTTCCCGGCTGCGGCCGTGCTCGCCTCTGCCCGCGCGCCGGGCGGCGGGCGGGCGGGAACGCGCACGCGTGAGGCCCTAGTGGTGGTGCAGTTCGGCGTGGCGATCGCCTTCATCATCGGCACGATCGTGCTGGTCGCGCAGACGGCGCATGTCCGCCGGTCCGATCTGGGCTTCCGGCGCGAGGGACTGATCGTGGTGCCGTCGCTGGCCGACAAGCGGATCTTCCCGGACCAGTCGCGCCCGATCCTGGCGGCCTTTCGCCGGCTGCCTGGCGTCGTGTCGGCGGGGGCCGGCAGCGCCGGCGCAGGCAACGGCGACGGCGGCGTCGATGCCATCGATGTGCCCGGTCGGCCCAGTCCGGGGCTGCCGATCAAGGCAATCCAGGTCGGGCCGGACTTCTTCCGTACCTATGCCCCGCGCCTGCTGGCGGGCCGGCTGTTCGATGACGCGCACGGTGCCGATGATGCCAGCGACTGGACCAAGTGGGCGCAAGGGCGCAACATCGTCATCAACCGCACGGCAGTGACCGGGCTAGGCTTCCGCTCGCCCCAGGAGGCGGTAGGCAAGACCGTGGGTCGACAATATCCGCGGACGATCATCGGCGTGATCGACCGACTGCGCTTCTTTTCGCCGCGGACGCCCGATCAGGCGATCTACTATCAGTATCACCGCGATATGCCGGGAACCCCGGTCGCGGCGATCCGCTTCACCGGCGATCCTCGCGCAATGCTGGGCGGGATCCGTGCCGTTTGGCAGCGCCTCTCGCCGCAGGTGCCCCTCGTCGCCGACACCGCGGAAGGGCAACTGGCCCAGTTCTACAAGGCCGACGACCGGGCGGCGCGGCTGTTCGGCATGGGCGCGGGGCTGGCCGTGCTGATCGCCTGCGTGGGGCTGTGGGGACTGGCGTCGTTCAACACTGCCCGGCGGACCAGGGAGATCGGGATCCGCAAGACGCTGGGTGCGTCCTCGACCGACATTGCCAAGCTGCTCGTGGTCGAGTTCCTGCGACCGGTGCTGCTGGCAAATCTGATCGCCTGGCCGCTGGCCTATGCTGCCATGCGGACCTGGCTCGCGGGGTTCGGCGACCGGGTGGCGCTGACGCCGCTGCCTTTCGCCGCCGCCAGCCTGCTCGCGACCGCCATCGCGGTGCTGACGGTGCTCGGCCAGTCACTGCGCGCCGGCCGCATCGCCCCCGCTCAGGCGCTCCGCCATGATTGAGCGGCTACCGCGCTTCCGCATCGCCGCTCGCGCTCGTGATTTCCATCCAATGAACCGCTTCGGCCTTTTGTCGCTCTCTGACCCGCCACAGATTGTATGCCGGGCTTAACACCGGCGGATTGGCGGTCGGGATCGTGGTGCTGGGCCTCTTCATCCGGGTCGAGACGCGTTCGAGACGTGGTAGGCCGTGACGGCCGGAGCAGGCTGCGCAGCCGACCGGCGTACTCATCAGCGAAGGCATGGCGGCTTCGAGCAGGGCACCTTCTGACGGGGTGGGCGTCAGAGGATGTCATCTCGCCTTGGCAGCGCTTCGCACGGCCAGCGCGACGCTTGCCCAGTCCACATCGTCTCCTTCTTGAGAGATCGCCGAGCGCAGGTGATCGCGGACGATGCCGAGCACCGGCATCGGCACACCGTATGTCGTTGCCGCCGCGTCCGCGAGCGTCATGTCCTTGAGGCCGAGCGGCGCGGCAAAGCCAGCCGGGCGAAACCGATCCTCGACCAGTATCTCGCCATAGGTTCGGTAGACGGGCGCGCCGAACAGCGTGGCGGTCAGCACCTCCAGCAGCGTGGCGCGATCGACGCCACCCTTTTCGGCCAGCGTCATCGCTTCGGCCATCGCCTCGACCGCCGCCAAGATCATGAAATTGCCGCTGAGCTTTACGAGGTTGGCGGCCGACGGCGTGTCGCCGATGCGGAAGGTGCGCTGTCCAATCGCGTCGAACAGCGGCTCGCACCGGTCGAGGTGGGCGGCCGCGCCGGCAGCGATCACGAACAGCTTGGCCGCTTGGGCTGCCTGTGGTCGGCCGAACACGGGAGCGGAGACATAGCCGCGTTCGCCGGCCTCGGTCGTCAGGCGATCGGCCAGCGCGATGCTGATGGTGCTGTGCGACACATGAAGCGCCGGTGCGCCGGCAATGCCGTCTTTGCCGAAGACGACTGCTTCGACGGCCCTGTCGTCTGCGAGCATGCTCATCACAACCTCGCCCTGCGCAGCGTCGGCGGGGCGGTCGGTCCATCGGGCGCCAGCCTCAACCAGCGCATTGGCCTTGTCAGACGACCGATTCCATATCGTCACCTCGTGACCGGCCTTGAGCAAGTTGGCGGCCATCGCGCTTCCCATCTGCCCCAGGCCGATGAACCCTATCTTCATGCCTTGGTACCTCCCGACCTTCCAATTCCGTTACGCTGCCATGTCCGCCCGCAGCAGTTCTAGACCCTTGCTCGCAATGGCCATGGTGGTCGCGTTGGTGTTGCCGCTGACGATGTTGGGCATGATCGAGGCATCGATGACGCGCAGCCCGCGTACGCCGCGGACACGCAAGCATGCGTCCACCACCGCCCCCTCGTCGGCACCCATCCGGCATGTGCCGACCGGATGCCACATGCAGGTCAGCGTGTTCCTCGCGTGCTCCGCCAGCCCCTCGTCGCTTTGCACGTCGAGACCCGGCAGCATCTCCGGCTCCAGCACGTCGCGCAATGCCGGGCTTTTCAGCACTTCGCGAGCAAAGCGAAGCCCACCGATCATCCGGCGCATATCCTCTGGATCGCCAAAGTAATTGGGGTCGATCAGCGGGTCGGACCGCGGATCGGCGTCGGCCAGCGTGACCTGTCCCCGGCTCTTGGGCTGGAGCACCACGTTCTCCAGCGTGAGCCCCGGATGGCGGTCGGGCGCGCCAAGCGCCGCATTCGCGATCACCGGCGCGTGGAAACACTGGATGGTGGGCTCACCTTCGGGGTCGTCGGGGTTGAAGTAGCTGACCGACTCCACGCCGTTGCTGGCGGCCGGGCCGCTACGGGTCGTTATATAGCGGATGCCCGCCTCGAGCATGCCGAGGCCGTACGCATTCTTCGCATAGCCGAGTTCGGTGTGGGAGCGTGCGATCACGGGCACCTGCGGATGATCCTGCAGATGACGTCCGACATCGGGCGCGCTGACCTCGACGGAGATGCCGTGCCGGGCAAGCTCGTCCTCCGGGCCAATGCCCGACAGCATCAACAGCCGCGGCGTGTTCAATGCGCCTGCCGACAGGACGATCTCGGCACCGAGCGCGCGGCGCGGCGTCCCGTCATGGACGAACTCGACGCCGACCGCGCGGTCACCTTCCAGGATCACTCGCGTCACCAGGGCGTCCGTCATCACGGTCAGGTTGGGTCGGTTCTTGGCCGGGTGCAGGAACGCCACCGCCGAACTGCACCGGCGGGCGTTGCCGATGGTGAGCTGGCACGGGCCGACGCCGCGCTGCTCGACCCCGTTATAGTCGGCATTGTAGGGGAGCCCGGCTTCCTGGAAGGCCTTGATGACCGCCTGGTTCATCGGGCTCAGCCGCTGTGGCTGCGACACTTTCAAAGGGCCGCTGGTGCCATGGAGAGGCTCGGCGAAGATGTCGTTGCCCTCCATGCCGACGAAGTGTGGGAGAAGGTCGTCGAACGACCACTGGCCAGTGTCGCCGACCGCCGCTTGCCAGCTGTCATAGTCGCGCGGCTGACCGCGGACATAGGCCATGGCATTGATCGAACTGCCGCCGCCCAGGCCCCATCCTTGCTGGAGAGCGACCTGGCGCCCACCCAACTGCTGCTGCGGGACAGTCTTGTAGGGGTACAGAAAGCGACTGTATTGCAGCAGTTTGGAAAAGCCGCTGGGGATGTGGATCAGCGGCGTGATGTCCCGGCCGCCGTATTCGAGCAGCAGCACCTTCGCGTCGGTCTCACTGGCAAGCCGCCCGGCCACCAAGCATCCGGCCGACCCTCCTCCGACGACGATGACGTCGTAGGTTTGTGACGTGGCATCTGTTGACCTGGCCATGATCGACTCCGGGAGAGCTGAGGTGAACGGCGATGCCGCTGCTGGCACACCGGTCATCGTTAACGCGCCGCAAACCCGATCGGGGCCGCCCCCATGACGGGAAAGCCATCGATCCGTGACCTTTCAGCGACGAACCCCCGATTTCCCATTCAACTTCTTGGCGGCGCGGGCGTTCGTCGCGTGAACCCCATGCCCAAGGAGCCGCCATGACAGCCGCGCCCGAGTATCAGGATTTCGAAAAGCTGTTCATAGGCGGTCGCTGGACGGCGGGTGGCGCCCGCCCCAAGCCCAACCTCAGCCCCTGGACCGAGCAGGCGATCTGCGACGCACCCCAGGCCAATCTGGCCGACCTCGAAGCCGCGTATGAAGCGGCGCGCAAGGCACAGCCCGAATGGGCGGCCAAGCTGCCGTCGGAGCGCGCGCAGATCTTCGCCAAGGTCGCCCAGATCATGGACAGACGCCGCGACGAGATTATCGGCTGGATCGTCCGGGAAGCCGGCGGCACGCTGCTGAAGGGCGCGCTGGAATGGAAGTCGGTTCAGGGCGTGATGCTGGAAGCAGCGTCGCTTCCGCACATGGTGGAGGGCAGGATCCTGCCCAACGACACGCCCGGCAAGGAAAGCCGCGTTTACCGCAAGCCGGTCGGTGTCGTCGGCGTGATCTCGCCATGGAACTGGCCGTTTCAGCTGTCGGCACGTTCGCTCGCGCCAGCGATGGCGGTGGGCAACGCGGTGGTGCTGAAGCCGGCGTCCGACACGCCGATCACCGGCGGGCTGCTGTTTGCCAAGATGTTCGAGGAGGCCGGGCTGCCGCCGGGCATCCTCAACGTCATTCCGGGGCCGGGCAGCGAGATCGGCGATGCCTTCGTCAAGCACCCGGTGCCCCGCGTCATCTCCTTCACCGGGTCGACGCCGGTCGGCCGCGGCATCGGCCGCATCGCCTATGAAGCGGACATCATCAAACGGCTTGAGCTGGAGCTTGGTGGCGACAGCCCGCTGGTGGTGCTGGCCGACGCCGATCTCGACCTTGCGGTCGATGCTGCGGTGTTCGGCAAGTTCCTCCACCAGGGGCAGATCTGCATGATCGCCAATCGGCTGATCGTCGAGGGGCCGGTCTACGACGAGTTCGTCGACCGCTTCGCTGCCCGTGTAAAGGCACTCAAGAGGAATGGCCCGGACGATCCCGAGACCTTCATCGGTCCGATCATCAACCGCTCACAGCTGGAAAGCGTGCAGGAGGCGATCAGCAAGGCGCGCGACGCCGGCTACGCTCAAGTCGCGGGCGGCGATGCGCAGGGACTGGTTCTGCCGCCACACGTCTTCGCCGGCGTGGAGCCGGAGGGGGCGCTGTACCGGCACGAGATCTTCGGCCCGATGGCCCCGGTGATCCGCGCCGCGGACGAGACGCAGGCGCTACGCATCGCCAACGACACCGATTACGGCCTGTCCTCCGCGGTGTTTACCAGGGACCTGGAAAAGGGGGTGCGCTTCGCCCGCTCGATCGAGGCGGGCATGGCGCACGTCAATGACCAGCCGGTCAACGACCTGCCGTTCAGCCCGTTCGGCGGCGAGAAGAACAGCGGCATCGGCCGGTTCAACGGCCGTTGGGCCGTGGACGCGTTCACCACCGACCAGTGGGTCACGCTGCAGCACACGCCGCGGCCATACCCAAGCGATGCGCGGGCGCTCAGCCCAGGATCGTCGGAAAGCGTAGGCGGGTAGCCTCCGCCATCCGCAACGGACGAGCGGATCATCGGGCGGGTTCGCGTCGAGCTCTCAGGCCTTGCTGCCGCACAACCGGCGGCAGGGCCCCCAAGAGCGATCGAGGCGAAGGCGAAGTCCGGATGTGCGCTGCTTCTACGGGCAGTTGAAGAGACCGGGAACGCGGCGTTGGCAACGTAGATATCGCCAGACGCGGCTTCCCCTGCGTTCCACGTGGCTGCCGCGTGCGTGCCGGCCTGCTCGTCGTTCCGGAAGGGTGCTTGAACCATGGATCGCCAGGGCGACCGCACGAGCAATCCTGTGCGCCAACGGGCGGGCGCGTGGCCCTCCCGCGGAGACGGTATGTGATCAGGGGTCGAGCGGGTCGAGCGGGTCGACGCGTGCGGACACAGGCGAGGGGCGGAAGGTCAGTTCGGTCGGCGACAGGCGCTTGCCGATCGCTCCGGGCTGGTAGCCGAGTTCCTTCTGGTTGCGCGCGGCGAACGCAGGTCCCTCGATGTAGCTGCTCTGGGCGGCGTTGGAGACGATCACGGCGTCACGGTCGAGCGGCGCGCCCAGCGCCATCAGGCGGCGCGTGGTGTTGCGCAGGTTGGTGGTCGTGTGGCGGGCATAGGGCTCGATCACGATCGCGTCGGCCGGCACGTCATAGCGGTCGATCAGCGCACGGCGCATTTCGACGGCTTCGGTAAAGCCGGTGCTGTGGGGGTGGGCACGACCGCCGCTGACGATGATGAACGGCGCGTCCCCCGCGGCAAAGCGGTTGGCGGCGAGCCGGACGTGATATTTGCCGCCGGGGCTGAGCGGCATCTCCCGCACTTCCGGGCCGATGCCGGTCAGCACGATCGCGCTGTAGCGATAGCGGGCCCAGTCGAGCCCGCGCGCGCGGGCCGTAGCCGCCGCATTGTCCCCGCCGTCGATCGGCTCGAACCCGGCGGCATCGGTGCGATCGTTCACGTCGAGCAGCGCGAGGCCGAGCTCGACGCTGGGATCCAGCGCCTGGGCCGAGCCCTGACGCGGCGTGTCGCGCAGGTGCACCGCCGCCGCGAGCCGCGTCTGCGCCTCGCTGCTGCCGAACGCGACCGATGGGCCGTCGATGCCGGGGTAGCGGGCCGGCATGCCCAACGCATAGACACGAAGGATGGCGTTCAGCCCGCGGACTTCGCGCGCGATGCCGGCCGCGACGCCGTCATCGGGGACCAGCCGACGCTCGCGCAGCATCGGTGTGGCGGCGCGATCCAGCGCGCCTGCCAATGCCACCTGTTCCTGCTCGCTCCACAACGCTGCCTCGGCAACGCACGGCGCCTCCTCTGCACAGGCGGCGGTACGCTGCGTGCGGGCAGCGAGCATCGGCGCAAGCGCACGGTCCGCGCGCAGCCGCGCCACCGTCTCCGGCGATCCGCCCACCGCGTCGAGGATCGGGAACAGCCGCTGCGACAGGGCTTCGGCTGCGCGGTCGCGTACGGGGGCGGCAAGCGCGGGCTGGACCGCCGCCGCGAAGATCGCGGCGGCGCAGGTGATGCGGAGCATGGCGCTCCTTACCACGACTTGGAAACAACCAGTCGGAAGTTCCGGCCGAAGATCGGGCGGCCGTAGATTGCCTCGCTGCTGCCCTGGCCGCTCAGCGAGTCGGTACGAGTGTTGCCCTCGGTCAGGCCGTGGGCGTTGAACAGATTGTCGCCGACCAGCTGCACCTGCCAGCTGTCGCGACGCAGCGTCACGCCCGCGCCGGTCGTGCCGTAGGAGGGCAGCGCCGTGTTGTTGTAGAGATCGACGTAGCGCTTGCCCATGTAGGTGTAGCGGCCATAGATCGAGATGTCGGTGCCGCCCGTGGTGAAGTCGAAGCTCGGCCGGATGTTGCCGTAGATCTTGGGCTGGCGGACGATCTGGTTGCCTTCCACCTGCTCCGGATCGGCGCCGGTCGTGCTCTGGAAGTTCTTGTACTTCGGGTCGCTGACGGTGAGTGCGCCGTTGAGCGTGAACCAGGGCGTCACTGCCCAGGCTCCGTCGAACTCCACGCCCTTCACCTGCGCTTCGCCGACAAAGGGGACGTTGACGTCGTTGCGACCGGTCGTCGGGTCATAGGCCAGGAACGAGGCGTTGAGCGGATCGAAGTTGGTGTAGAAGCCGGTGACGTAGAGGTACGACCGACCTGCCGCCAGCTTGAGCCCTGCCTCGAACTGGTCCGCAACCGTCGTCAGGATCGTCGGGTTGATGCTCATCACCGTCTGGACGTTGGGCGGCGTCTCCAGGTGCGACGCGCGGCCGTAGACCCCGACATGGTCGCTGAAGTCGTAGTTCGCGCCCACCGTCCAGTTGGTGGCGTGGGTCTTGAGCTTCTGGTTCAAGATCACGCCGGTAAAGGCGCGGGTCGCGTCATCCGCCAGCGTGGTGGTGTCGCCCAGGTCCGCCTGCTCGGTCAGCGCCGCCCAGCCCTTGTAGCGGTAGCGCTCGTGGCGGATGCCGGCGTCGATGCGCAGGCCCGGCACGATCTCCCAGGTGTCGTTGGCGAACAGCGCGAACATCTTGGCGTCGGAGTCGCCCTGGTTGAGCGTGGCGGCATAGTTGAGCACGCCATTGTCGGTCACACGCCCGAGCTCCGCGCCGGTTGCCGAATAGGCGACCAGGTCCAGCGTGCGGGGCTCGCCCGCCACCTCGATGAGGTAGTTCTGGTAGAGGGTGCGGCTGTCCTCCCCATAAAGGCTGCCATAGACGCCGAGCTTGATGTCGTGGCTGCCAAAGCCCGTGTCGAACTTCTTGGCGACCGTGAGGTTCGCCTGGCTCGAATAGAATTTCGAGTGGATGTCGCGATACTGGCCCTGCATCACCAGGCCGGAGGCGGCATCAGCGTCATAGGCGGTGGTGGTGCCCGCCAGCACGTAGCCGAAATGGTCGACCGCTCCGAATGCGGCGGTTGCGCGCGCGAGATAGCCGTCGGCGAAGGTGTCCGCATCGGCCGGGTTGGTGGTCGAATAGAAGGCGGTGAAATCGAGCTTGCCCTGAGTGTACCCGGCCTTGGCCGAGACCAGCCAGCCGTCGAAGTCCGCTTCATATTGCGCGCCGAAGTTCACCATCTGCATGTGGCGTCCGTCCGACAGGTCGCTGGTGCGGCTTTGCAGGGCGCCCGTGCCGTCGCGGTATTTCAGGTTGACGTTGCGCAGCGCCGGCGAGTTCATCGTGCCGTTGAAATAGTCAATGTACGGATCGAGCGAGACGCTGGGGTCGCGCGGATCGGCGATCGGGATCGGCAGATAGAAGACGTTGTGATCGTTGACGTAGTTGACGTTGAACTTGATCGAACCGTTTTCGAGATCGTGCTTCAGGTTCGCGCGGATCTGGCCGCCCTTGTCGTTGGCAAAGCCGTTGTCCCGATAGCCGTCGTGATAGCGCAGGAAGCCGCCCACGGCGTAGTAGGTGTCCTCCGACACCGGGCCGGCCTGATAAGCGTCCAGACGATAGAGGCCAGTGTCGCCCAGCGTCAGCTGCGCCTTGCCGCGGGGGGTCTCGTCACCGGTGACCGTGATCGCGTTGATGATGGCGCCCGAGTAGCTGGCATAGACCGGAGCCGGACCGCCGCGCACCACCTCGACATGGTCCGTCATCAGATCCTGCTTGAGGATCGCATCGCCGCGGAAGAACACGCCGTCGTTCTCGTGGAACAGCGGCAGTCCGTCCTGCTGGAAGCTCACAAAGCCGCCGTCGTTCGGCAGGCCGCGGATGCGGTAGATGTTCTGGACCTCGCCGCCGGTGATCTCTGTCTGGAAACCGGGCAACTGGCCGATCAGATCGGCGAAGTTGACCGGCGCGATCTTCTCGACATCGGCCTGGGAGATGGTGTTGATCGCGTAGGAAACATCGAAGCGGCGCTGCGCGCGGGTCGAGCCGGTGACGATGATGTCCTGGGGGGCGGGCTCGTCCGCAGCGGGTGCTTCAGCAGTCGTCGACGACGCAGTCGGCGCGGTCAGCTCCTGTGCCCAGCCCGGTGCGGCGACGAAGCACAGCGCGGGAAGCGCGGCATAGGCAAACTGCTTGATGTTCGGCATGGAAACCCCGGTTTTACAATGCCTCCGTCGAGGGAGGCGTTACCGGGATGCCGCTAGGACCAATCCATGACGTATCTGTTACGCGTGGCGAAGCAGCGGATGCGCGGCGGGATCGGCTTGCCCGATCCCGCCGTCCTGCTGTTTACGGACCGACGTCGGCGCCGTTTGGCTTGATGCGATAGTTGGTGGTGGTTCCAAGGCCGAGCGCCTGGGCGACGCGGTCGTTCCAGCCATAGGGATCGTTGCGGATCACCGGCTCGCCGGCCTCGTCGAACAACACCGTCTGGTAGAGCATCCGCACCGGGATCTCGTGCGGCAGCTTGACGAACGTCTCCTTGCCGGTGGCGCGGGCCTTGTGCCACTCGTCGGTCACGCCCTCGTCCTTGGCGAGCATTTCGGCAAAGCCCAACGCATCCTCGACGCGCACACAGCCATGGCTACGCTGGCGCTGCACTTCCTGGAACAGCGGCTTGGCCGGGGTGTCGTGCAGGTAGATGGCGTGGTCGTTCTGCATGTCGAACTTCACCAGGCCGAGCGAGTTCTTCGGCCCCGGCTGCTGGACGATCCAGCCGTCCTTCCACGCCATGTTGTTGCGGCGCAGATAGTCCGAGCCCTTGCCTGCCAGTTCCTTCTCCTGGATCGAGCGCGGGATGGTCCAGGTCGGATTGGCGACCAGCCGGAAGATCGGCGATCCCAGCTGCGGCGTTTCCTTGTCCGGCTCGCCGACCACGACCTTGCGGCTGTTGACCAGCTTTCCGTCGCGCCAGTAGCTCAGGCGCGCCGCTGCCAGATTGACGTCGATGCGGGTGCCCGGCGGAGCCCGCTCGATCCAGCGCAGCCGTTCCATGTTGACCGCGATCGCGCGGGCACGATCGGCGTCGGAGAGGTTGAGGATGGCGAGCGCGTCGCTGCCGATGACGCCGTCCGGCTTGATGCCATAGTCGGCCTGCATCTGCTTGACCGCGGCGGCCATCGCCGGCGTGTAGCGGTTGCCGCCCGCAGCGGCGCGGTCGAGATAGTCCGACGCGACCAGCTGGCTCGCGATCATCGGGATACGGGCGTCGGTCGAGCCGGGGTTGAGCGGTTCGCCCTTGTCCGGGATTGCCGGCGTGGCGCCCTCACCCTGTTTGCGGAGCGCCACATAGGCCGCCGACAGCTTGCGGTAGTTCGCGTCCTGCGGCGCCAGGCTTTCGAGCCATTCTCCCACCTTCTCCTGCTGCAGGGCTTGCGCAAGCCCCTGCTTCAGGTCGGGCTTTGGACGGGGCACGTTATAGACGTCGTAGAGCTTGGTGGGATCGGTGGCGCCGCGGGCGAGCGCACCGGCATAGGCGAGCGCGGCCTTGGTCAGCGCAGCATCGTCTTCCCCCGACACGTCGAAGGTCATCTTGTCGAGGCCATGGGCCGCGCGCTTGCTGATCGCCTCGCGCAGCTGATCGGCCGTAGACTTGGACCATGCCGCGGGCTTGCTGCTGTCGGCTGTCGCCTCGGTCTGGTTGGAAGGGGCGGTGTTGACGTTGCACGCCGACAGGGCGAGCGACATTGCCAGCAACGATGAACCGATAAGACCGACGCGCACCCGCTTCTCCTCGTTATTTTGCAGCGACATAACGCCGCAACGGTCGTTTCGCTCCGCCAAGGATCACGCAACCTGCGTGCGCCCCAGCGGTTGAAGTCGGAGAAGGAGATCCGTCATGGCTGCGCGCGACATGGGTACGCCCGACCACAATCTGTCCACCGAGCATCAGAAGCAGGGCGACGCCACCCGCCCCAGCGACACGCTCGACAAGCCGGCTGGCGACGTTCCCCCGGCCAAGGACTATGATCCGGCCGGCGATGTCGGCAAGGCACAGCCGGGCGGCCGCTGACCCCGCTCAGAGATGGTCGGCGAGCGCCAGCCATGCCTGCTGCTTGGCTGCGGCGCCGACGGTGTGGAGCGGACTGCTCGAGGGAAGTGGCACGATCGCATAGGTGCTGGCGAGCGCGCCCAGCTGGGCCTTGCCATGCCGAAGCGCGGTGGCGCCGTTGAAGCCGATCGCGCGCAACTGCGGCAGCGTCGTCACCAGCGCGGCGAGGTCGTTGGCGGCGAGATCCCGGATTGCCGCGTCGCTGCTCCCCGTGCGCCGCGCATGCGCGACGACGTCCCACAGGCCGATGCCGGCTGCACGCAGCGTCTCCAGCCGCGTTTCGTAGCCGAGCGGCACCAGGTCCGCGCCCGCGACCGGCGACATCAGGCGCCAGAACTGGTTCTGCGGATGCGCGTAATAGCGTTGCTCGGCCAATGATCGTTCGCCGGGCAAGCTGCCCAGGACGAGCACGCGCGTGGCCGAGTCCACCACCGGCGGGAAGCTGCGCTTGACGGGGTCGCTCACAGCGCCTGGCCCGCCGCCCAGCCGCTCGCCCAGGCCCATTGGAAGTTATAGCCGCCCAGCCAGCCGGTCACGTCCATGGCCTCGCCCACGACATAGAGGCCGGGCAGGTGGCGCGCCGCCATCGTACGGGACGACAGCCCGTCGGTCGCGATCCCGCCGACGGTCACCTCGGCCTTGGCGAAGCCCTCGCTGCCATTGGGGAGGAAGCGCCAGTCGCCGAGCCGCTGTTCGACCTCACGGAGAACGGCGTCGCGCTGGTTACCCATCTCGCCTGCGACCGCCAGCCGCTCCGCCAGCGCCTCGGCAAGGCGGTCCGGAAGGGCCGCCCCAAGCACCGACCGCAGCCCGGCACGCGGGCGCGTACGCTTGGCCTCCAGCAGCCAGCCCGCTGGCTGGTCGGGCACGAAATCGATGCCGACCGTGTCGCGATGCCGCCAGTAGGAGGAGACCTGCAGGATCGCCGGACCCGATAGGCCGCGATGGGTGAACAGCGCCGCTTCCCGAAACGCCGCCTTGCCGCAGCGCGCGACGACCTCGGTCGCGACCCCGGACAGCGAGCGGAACAAGGCATCTTCCGGCGGCAGCGTTAGCGGCACAAGCGCGGGCCGCGGTTCGACCACCTTGAGCCCGAACTTGCGGGCAAGGTCATAGGCAAAGCCGGTGGCGCCGAGCTTGGGGATCGACGGACCGCCGGTCGCGATCACCAGCGCGGGCGCGGTGAGCGTCGCGTCACCATGCACCACGGTGAATTGCCCGTCTGCGTGGGACACGTCGCGGATCGGCGCACCCAGTCGGATCGCGACGCTGCCCGCAGCACACTCGTCCAGCAGCATCGCCACGATCTGGCGTGCGGATCCGTCGCAGAACAGCTGCCCCAGCGTCTTTTCGTGCCAGGCGATGCCGTGCCGCTCGACCAATTCCAGGAAGTCGGCGGCGGTGTAGCGGCCGAGCGCCGACTTGGCGAAATGCGGGTTGGCCGAGACATAGCGGTCGGGCGCGGTGCCGGTGTTGGTGAAATTGCATCGACCGCCGCCGGAGATCAGGATCTTGGCACCGGGCTCGCGCGCATGGTCCACGACCGCTACCCGCCGGCCACGCTGTCCGGCGACCGCTGCCGCCATCAGCCCGGCGCCACCGGCGCCGAGCACGATTGCATCGAACTCCTGCATCGATCAGTGGGCGAGGGAGGCGAAGGAGAGCACGGCCTCTTCGCGCTTCTCGGGGCGGATGTAGATGGAGGAGAGCGTGGGGTGTTCCGCCTTCAGCGCCGCCTCGATCTCCTCGACCAAAGTCTCGCCCGCGCCCATGGTCAGCGCATCGTCGAAATCGGCGCTGATCGCGACGAACACCGAATCCGGCGCGGTGTGGATCGTGCGGACGTGGTTCACCGAGACGACGCCGGGCTTGGCGGCGACGACGCTGCGCACCCGCTCGATCAGGTCCGGGTCGGCACGCTCGCCGATCAGCAGCCCCTTGGCTTCGCGCGCCAGCAGCGCCGACACCGCAGCCAGGATCAGGCCGATCAGGATGGAGGCGACGCCGTCGATGCGCGGATCGGCAAAGAAGTGGCTGGCCCACACCCCCACGCCCGCCACCACCAGGCCGATCAGCGCGGCCGAGTCCTCGAACAGCACGATGAAGCCGGCGGGGTCCTTGGATTCGTGGATCGCCTTCCACCAGCCGGTACCCTGCCGCTTGGCGTTGAACTCCCGCACTGCGATAGTCCAGGATGAGCCCTCCAGCGCGACCGCGATCGCAAGGACGATGTAGTTGATCATAGGATCGCTGAGCGGTTCGGGCTCCTGGATGTGGAGATAGCCCTCATAGATCGACACGCCGGCGCCGACCGCAAAGATCAGCAGCGCGACAACGAACGCCCAGAAATACAGCTCGCGGCCATAGCCGAAGGGGTGCTTGGCGTCCGCGGGGCGGGCAGCGCGCTTCTGGCCATAAAGCAGCAGCACCTGGTTGCCGCTGTCCACCACCGAGTGGACGCCCTCCGTCAACATCGACGACGAACCGGTGATTCCGGCCGCCACGAATTTCGCGATGCCGATCCCCAGGTTCGCCGCCAGCGCGCCATAGAGAACGATGTTGTCCTTGATGTGCGCGCCCGCGCCCTTGTTCGCCATGACCGTTCCTGCTTGTGCGGATACTGAGTGCCTAAGCGGCACAAGTGGTTCCCGCCACCCCTCGCGCCATGGCGTCAGGGCTGCTAGGCGGCGCCGATGCTGAATCTTAATGGAATCACGGTGCGCCTTGGCGGGCGGCTCATCCTCGACGGCGTGAGTGCGGCGCTGCCGCCCGGCAGCCGCGTCGGCCTGATCGGGCGCAATGGTGCGGGCAAGTCAACGCTGGTGCGCGTGATCGCGGGCGAGCTGGAGCCCGACGGCGGCGCCGCTGAGATGCCGCGCGGTAGTCGGCTGGGCTATGTCGCGCAGGAAGCGCCCGCCGGCAGCGCCACGCCCTTTGAGACGGTGCTCGCCGCCGATCTCGAACGCGCGGCGCTGATGGCCGAGGCGGAGACCTCGCACGACCCGGACCGGCTGGCCGAGGTGCATGAGCGGCTGCTCGCGATCGATGCGCATGCCGCGCCGGCGCGGGCAGCGCGCATCCTCGTCGGCCTCGGCTTCGACGAGGCGATGCAGCAGTCGCCGCTCGACGGCTTCTCGGGCGGCTGGCGGATGCGCGTGGCGCTTGCCGCGCTGTTGTTCAGCCAGCCCGACGTGCTGCTGCTCGACGAGCCTTCGAACCACCTCGACCTCGAAGCGGTGCTGTGGCTGGAGGACTTCCTCAAGAGCTATCGCGCGACCATCGTGATCGTCAGCCACGAGCGCGACTTCCTCAACAACGTCGTCGACCACATCCTTCACCTACAGGGCGGCAAGGTGACGCTGTACCCGGGCGGCTATGACGCGTTCGAGCGCCAGCGCGCCGAACGCATGGCGCAGCTGGAGGCGGCGCGTGCCAACCAGGTCGCGCAGCGTGCGAAGCTGCAGGACTATATCGCCCGCAATTCGGCGCGCGCATCGACCGCCAAGCAGGCGCAGTCGCGCATCAAGGCGCTGGCCAAGATGTCCCCGATTGCGGCGCTGGCGGAGGATCCGTCGCTGAGCTTCGACTTCCCCGATCCCGATGAACTGCGCCCGCCGCTGGTGACGCTCGACATGGCGAGCGTGGGCTATGGCGACACGCCGATCCTGAAGCGGCTGAACCTGCGGCTCGATCCCGACGATCGCATCGGTCTGCTGGGGCGCAACGGCAACGGCAAGACCACGCTTGCCCGGCTGCTGGCGGCGCAGCTGACACCGATGGAGGGCGACATGGCCTCCTCGTCCAAGATGCGGGTCGGCTATTTCACCCAGTATCAGGTCGAGGAACTCGACGCCCGGGACACCCCGCTCGAGCATATGAGCCGGCTGATGAAGGGCAAGACCCCAGCCGCAGTTCGCGGCCAGCTCGGCCGCTTCGGCTTTTCGGGCGACAAGGCGACGACGCTGGTCGGCAAGCTGTCGGGTGGCGAACGCGCGCGGCTGGCGCTGGCGCTGATCACCCGCGACGCGCCGCACATGCTGATCCTCGACGAGCCGACCAACCACCTGGACGTCGATGCGCGCGAGGCGCTGATCCAGGCGCTCAACGCCTATAGCGGCTGCGTGGTGGTGGTCAGCCACGATCGCCACATGCTGGAGACGACGGCGGACCGGCTCGTTCTGGTCGACGGCGGCACCGCGCGCGACTTCGACGGCAGCCTCGACGATTATATCGCGCTGGTGCTGGGCGGCGGCAGCAAGGCCGACAAGGCGGAGCGCAAGGCCAACAAGAAGGAGGACCGCCGCGCCGCAGCCGAGGCGCGCGAACGCGCGCAGGGGCTGCGCAAGGAAGCGCAGGCGGCTGAGCGGGAACTGGCCAAGCTTACTGCCGAGCGCACGGTGCTCGACCAGGCGATGTTCGCACCGGCCGAAGCGCCCGCGACACTCGCGAAGCTCACCATGACCGAATTGATGAAGCGGCGCGCGGAATTGGCCGACCGGATCGAGGCGGCGGAAGCGCGCTGGATGGAGGCGTCGGAGGCGCTGGAGACCGCCGCCGCCTGATTCAGGCGGCGGCGCCGCCGCCATTGCCTCGCCGTCGCGGTGCTGCAACATTCCTCCCCTTGCGAAGGGGAGCCCAACACTTGCGATCGATTCTGCGCCTATCCGCCGCCGCCCTGCTGCTCGCCTGCACCAGCGGTGTTGCGCATGCCCAATCGGCGGAAACCACCACCACCGTCGAGAAGAAGCAGGCGGAGGATGAGGGCAAGCCGCCGGCGCTTCCGGCCGACCGGACGATCAACCAGTCGGCGCGGATCGGCGGCCGCAGCCTTGCCTATAAGGCGACGGTCGGCACGATCCCGGTGCGCGATGCCAAGGGCAAGGAGATCGGCCAGGTCACCTACACCGCCTATACGGTGCCGGGTCGCGATCCGCAGCGTCCGGTCACCTTCGCGTTCAACGGCGGGCCGGGTGCCGCCTCGGTCTATCTGAATCTGGGCGCGATCGGGCCCAAGCGCGTGCAGTTCGGGGCGCAAGGCGACGCGCCATCGGACGCGCCGATTGCGACCGACAATCCCAACAGCTGGCTCGACTTCACCGACCTGGTGTTCATCGATCCGGTCGGCACCGGCTTCAGCCGCAGCCTGGTGGACGAGGCGGAGACCAAGAAGGCGTTCTACGCCAATGACCCCGACATCAAGTATCTGTCGAAGGTGGTGTACGACTGGCTGGTCAAGGAAGGCCGGCTGCGCTCGCCCAAATATGTGATGGGCGAAAGCTACGGCGGCTATCGCGCGCCCCGCATCGCCTATGAGCTCCAGTCGCAGATCGGGGTCGGAATCAACGGGCTGATCATGGTGTCGCCGTACCTCGATCCTGCGTCGGGCGATGGTGCCACGGCACTGTCGCCGCTGCCCTGGATGATCGACCTGCCGTCGATGGCGGCGGCGAACCTGGAGCGTCAGGGGCGTCTCACGCCGCCGGCGATGGCGGAAGTAGAGGCCTATGTGCGCGGCGACTATGCCCGCGACCTGCTGCGCGGGCGGTCGGATCCCGAGGCGACCGCCCGCATCGTGCAGCGGGTGACGGAGCTGACCGGCCTCGACCCGGCGCTGGTGCAGCGGCTGGGCGGGCGCGTCGACAGCCGCACCTATCTGCGCGAAGTGCATCGCAGCCAGGGGCTGATCGGGAGCGTCTATGACTCCAACGTCACCGCCTTCGATCCCTTCCCCTGGTCCGCGCAGCAGCAGTCGAACGACCCGATCCTGGATGCGCTGATCGCCCCCACCACCAGCGCGATGGTCGATTTCGTCACCCGCGAAGTGGGGTGGAAGACGGATGCCCGCTACCATGCCCTGTCGTACGAGGTGAACGCCGCCTGGGACCGCGGCAAGCCCGACGACACGCCGGTCTCAGACCTGCGCAAGGCGATCGCCAACGACCCGAAGATGCGCGTGATGATCGTGCACGGCTGGGACGACCTGTCCTGCCCGTTCTTCGCCTCACGCCTGATCGTCGACCAGATGCCGGCGTTCGGCCAGACGGAGCGGGTGCAGCTGCGGGTCTATCCGGGCGGGCACATGTTCTACAGCCGGAACGACAGCGGCGCTGCCTTCAAGCAGGATGCGGAGGCGCTGTACCGCCGCTGAAAGCCGCGACGGCGGAGCTGCTTGCGCGCTCCGCCGTCGCCAGAACGTCAGAAGTTGAGGCCGACCCGTGCCGAGAGTCGGCTGTCGGCGTTCCGGCCATCGGCATAGGGAGAGGCGACGATCGCCCGGTCCGAGATGTCAGTGTCGGTATAGTCGATGCCGAGCACCAGCGGGCCGGTCACGTGCTCCACGCCGAGCCGCCAGTCCATATAGTTGCCGCCAGGGCGCAGCCGGGCAGCGCGTGCTGCATTGTCGATGTTGCCCGAGCTGTGGCCGATGCCGGCGATCAGCGTGAAGGGCGTGACGGGGATGCCCAGCCGGCCTTCGGCACCTAGGTAAAGATTGTCGCCGCCGATCGCCGACTGCTTGGGCGCATAACGCGCGAAGCCGTCGACCTGCACGGGCCCAAGCGCGAAGCCGGCACCACCGCCAAGCTCCAGATAGTTGAGGGCGCGGTCGCTGCCGGGGAAGAAATGGCCGGTCACACCGCCGTCGAGCCGCACCGGACCGACGTAGCGCGCATAGCTTGCGCCGACGTCGATCCCGACCGGGGCGCTGCCGTGCCGCGGAGTGTCGTTGAGGGTCGCGACGGACGCAAAGGCGGAGAAGCCCTGGTCCCCGATCGGGAACGAGGCGGTGCCGCGGAAGCTCACGTCGCCGTCGCTCCAGCTGATCCCGCGTTCGCGGTCATCGGTCGTGAGCTGGAGCGCGAGCGCCGGCCGCTGGGTCTCGCTCTGGGCATGTGCCGGCAGCGTGACTACGGCGGGGATCAGGGCAGCGCCGGCCAGGAGCGGAAGGCGGAGCTTAGCTCCCGGGGCGGAACAGCGCGTGCGCATCGTGGATCTCCGAAGCTACTTGGGGGCGGTCGCGCTCGGCAAACGCGACCAACTCGGCGCGAAGCCTGGGGAGGCCGGCTTCGACCGAGGCTGCGATAGCGTTCCGATTGGCCTCGCACCAGCCGGGTCGATGGCCCTTCATCGGCTGCAGCGCACCTGTGGACGCCAGCGGCACCGCCTGCTGGGCCTGTGCGCCGCCGACCAGGGTCCGGCGCACATCGGCCCGGGTAGCCCAGTGACAGCGCAGCGTGTCCGCGCGTCCGCCGGGTGCGACGGTACCGTGCTGACGATGCTCGACGGTTACCTCGGCGTCGTAGCGCAGCGTCAGCGGCACTGGCCCGCCTCCGACGCGAACCTCGTGGGTGAGGGGAGTGGCGCCGGTGGCAAGGGCAAGCGCGGCGACAAGGCTGTAAAGCATGGCAATCCTCTCCGGCGGTTTCTTGTTATCCGTCGGAGCTAGGACGCGGGACCGAAGCCCGCAATCAGAAGGCCGGGCGTCGCCGTGGCAGCCACAAAACATAACAAAGCCGCCGCCCGGTCTCCCGGACGGCGGCTTCGTTGGCTCACGCTGATCGCAAGGATCAGTCGTTCAGATACTCACCGGCATCCTCGTCGGTGCCGTGGCCGCTCGGGGTCACCGATGCGAGCGCATCGCTGGTTCCCTGGTCGTCACGAACCGAGCGGGCCTGCTCGGCGGCATGCTCTTCCTCGGCGCTGTTCGGCGCGATGAGAGCTGCTTGAAGCGCACGCTGCTGCGCCCGAAGCGCCACGTCGCGGCTGGTGGCCGCCACGCGCAGGCGGTTCATGCCTGCACCGGTGCCTGCCGGGATGAGCCGGCCGACGATCACGTTCTCCTTCAGCCCGTTCAGCGAGTCGATCTTGCCCTGCACCGAAGCCTCGGTGAGCACACGGGTCGTCTCCTGGAACGAAGCGGCCGAGATGAAGCTGCGGGTCTGCAGCGACGCCTTGGTGATGCCCAAGAGGATCGGCTTGCCCTGTGCGGGAGCCTGGCCCTTTTCGAGCTTCGCGTTGGCCTCGTCCATCTCGTCGCGGTCGAGCTGTTCGCCCGCGAGCAGGGTGGTGTCGCCACCGTCGGTGATCTCGACCTTCTGCAGCATCTGGCGAACGATCACCTCGATGTGCTTGTCGTTGATCTTCACGCCCTGCAGTCGATAGACTTCCTGGATTTCCGACACGAGATATTCCGCAAGCGGCTCGATGCCGAGCACTTCCAGAATGTCGTGCGGATCCGGGCTGCCGCCGATCAGGTTGTCGCCACGCTTGACGTAGTCGCCTTCCTGAACGTCGATCACCTTCGACTTCGGCACCAGATACTCGACGACCTCGCCGCCGTCCTCCGGCTGGATGCCGATCTTGCGCTTCGCCTTATAGTCCTTGCCGAACACGACGCGGCCGGAGACCTTTGCGATGATCGCATTCTCCTTCGGCTTGCGCGCCTCGAACAGCTCGGCGACGCGCGGCAGACCGCCGGTGATGTCGCGGGTCTTGGCAGCCTCGCGGCTGACACGGGCCAGAACGTCACCGCCCTGAACCTGCGCACCATCCTCGACCGACAGGGTCGCACCTGCCGCCAGCATGTAGCGGCCGGCCTCGCCCGAATTCTCGTCGAGCAGGGTCAGGCGAGGACGCAGATCCTCCTTCGACTTGCCGCGATATTCGGTGACGACGCGCTGGGTGATGCCCGTCGCTTCGTCAGCCTGTTCGGTCAGCGTCTTGCCGTCGATCAGGTCCTGGTACTTCACAGTACCCGGATTTTCCGTGATCACCGGCATGGTGAACGGATCCCACTCCGCCATGCGGTCGCCCGCGCTGATGATGTGGCCATCGTCGCACAGCACATAGGCACCGTACGGGATGCGATCCACGGAGAGCTCGCGGCCGTCCATGTCGACGATCGCCATCTCGCCCGAGCGGCTGAGCACCACGCGGCGGCCGCGCTGATCGACGATCACGCGCAGATCGCGATACTCGATCTTGCCGTCCACCGGCGCTTCCAGGTTCGACTGCTCGTTGAGCTGCGCCGCGCCGCCGATGTGGAAGGTACGCATCGTCAGCTGCGTGCCCGGCTCACCGATCGACTGCGCCGCAATGACGCCGACCGCCTCACCGATGTTCACCGGCGTACCGCGGGCGAGGTCGCGCCCATAGCACTTGCCGCACACGCCGATCTTGGCCTCGCAGACGAGCGGGCTGCGGATCTTCATGCCCGGCACGTTGAGCGCCTCGATCTGCGTGATCATCGCCTCGTCGAGCAGCGTGCCCGACGGGATGACGACGGTGCCGTCCTTGTCGACCACGTCCTCGGCCGTGGTACGGCCCAGGATGCGCTCGCCAAGCGACGCGATGGTCGAACCGCCCTGGACGATCGCCTTCATCTCCAGCGCACGCTCGGTGCCGCAATCCTCTTCCATGATGACGCAATCCTGCGACACATCGACAAGGCGGCGGGTGAGGTAGCCCGAGTTGGCGGTCTTCAGCGCCGTATCAGCGAGGCCCTTGCGGGCGCCGTGGGTCGAGTTGAAGTACTCAAGGACGGTCAGGCCTTCCTTGAAGTTCGAGATGATCGGCGTCTCGATGATCTCGCCCGAAGGCTTGGCCATCAGGCCGCGCATGCCCGCCAGCTGCTTGATCTGCGCTGCCGAACCACGAGCACCCGAGTGCGCCATCATGTAGATGGCGTTGACCGGCTTCTCGCGACCATTCTCGTCGTGCTTCACCGCACGGATCTCGTCCATCATGGCTGCCGCCACCTGGTCGCCGCAACGGCTCCAGGCGTCGATGACCTTGTTGTACTTCTCCTGCTGCGTGATCAGGCCGTCCTGATACTGCTGCTCGTAATCCTTCACGAGCGCGCGGGTCTCGTCGACCATGCCTTCCTTGGCGGCCGGGATGATCATGTCATCCTTGCCGAAGGAGATGCCGGCCTTGAACGCGTTGCGGAAGCCCAGCGCCATGATGGCGTCGGCGAACAGCACCGTCTCCTTCTGACCGGTGTGACGATAGACCTCGTCGATCACGTCGCCCACGTCCTTCTTGGTGAGGAGGCGGTTGACGGTCTCGAATGGGACCTTCGACGACTTCGGCAGCGTCTCGCCCAGCAGCATGCGGCCAGGCGTCGTCTCGACGCGCTTCATATACTGCACGCCGTTCTCATCGGTCTGCGGAACGCGGCTGATGATCTTGGTGTGCAGCGTGACGGCGCCGGCGTTCAGTGCCTGGTGCACCTCGGCCATGTCCGACAGCATCATGCCTTCGCCAGGCTCGTTCTGCTTCTCCATGGAGATGTAGTAGAGACCCAGCACCATGTCCTGCGACGGCACGATGATCGGCTTGCCGTTCGCGGGCGACAGGATGTTGTTGGTCGACATCATCAGGACGCGCGCTTCCAGCTGCGCTTCCAGCGACAGCGGGACGTGCACGGCCATCTGGTCGCCGTCGAAGTCGGCGTTGAACGCCGAGCAGACCAGCGGGTGAAGCTGGATCGCCTTGCCCTCGATCAGCACCGGCTCGAACGCCTGGATGCCCAGACGGTGGAGCGTCGGCGCGCGGTTGAGCATGACCGGGTGCTCGCGGATCACCTCGTCCAGGATGTCCCAGACTTCCTTGCGCTCCTTTTCGACCCACTTCTTGGCCTGCTTCAGGGTCATCGACAGACCCTTGGCGTCGAGGCGCGCGTAGATGAACGGCTTGAACAGCTCGAGCGCCATCTTCTTGGGCAGACCGCACTGGTGCAGCTTGAGCTCCGGACCGGTCACGATGACCGAGCGGCCCGAATAGTCTACGCGCTTGCCGAGCAGGTTCTGACGGAAGCGGCCCTGCTTGCCCTTGAGCATGTCGGACAGCGACTTGAGCGGACGCTTGTTGGCGCCCGTGATCGTGCGGCCGCGGCGACCGTTGTCGAACAGCGCGTCGACTGCCTCCTGCAGCATGCGCTTTTCGTTGCGGACGATGATGTCCGGCGCGCGCAGCTCCATCAGGCGCTTCAGGCGGTTGTTGCGGTTGATCACGCGGCGATACAGATCGTTCAGATCCGAGGTCGCGAAGCGGCCACCGTCCAGCGGCACCAGCGGGCGCAGCTCGGGCGGGATGACCGGAACGACGTCCAGGATCATCCACTCCGGACGGTTGCCGGAATCGATGAAGCTCTCGACGACCTTCAGGCGCTTGATGATCTTCTTGGGCTTCAGCTCGGACTTGGTGACCGCGAGCTCTTCGAGAAGCTCCTTGCGCTCGCCTTCGAGATCAAGCTCCATCAGCATGATCTTGACGGCTTCCGCGCCGATGCCGGCGGAGAAGGCGTCCTCGCCGAACTGGTCCTGCGCGTCGAGCAGCTCATCCTCGGTGAGGAGCTGGTACTTCTCCAGGCTGGTGAGGCCCGGCTCGATCACGATGTAGCTCTCGAAGTAGAGCACGCGCTCGAGCTGCTTGAGCTGCATGTCGAGCAGCAGGCCGATGCGCGACGGCAGCGACTTCAGGAACCAGATGTGCGCGACCGGGGCGGCCAGCTCGATGTGGCCCATGCGCTCGCGGCGGACCTTCGAGACGGTAACCTCGACGCCGCACTTCTCGCAGACGATGCCCTTGTACTTCATGCGCTTGTACTTGCCGCACAGGCACTCATAGTCCTTGATCGGACCGAAGATGCGCGCGCAGAACAGGCCGTCACGCTCGGGCTTGAACGTGCGATAGTTGATCGTCTCGGGCTTCTTGATCTCGCCGAACGACCAGGAACGGATGCGCTCGGGAGAGGCAATGCCGATCTGGATCTGGTCGAAAGTCTCCGGCTTCTGAACCGGATTCGCGAAGTTGGTCAGTTCGTTCATGTCGTATTCCCTCTAGGGGCAAAACTCCGGGCGGAACGGGGAGGGGCACCGCGGCTGCGGCGCCCCAGGTCCGTTATTCCGCCGCCTCGGCGAGACCGTCGTCTTCCTCGAGTGCCTTGAGCTCGACGTTCAGGCCCAGCGAACGCATTTCCTTGACGAGCACGTTGAAGCTCTCGGGGATGCCAGCCTCGAAGGTGTCGTCGCCCTTGACGATCGCTTCGTAGACCTTGGTGCGGCCGACCACGTCGTCCGACTTCACCGTCAGCATCTCCTGCAGGGTATAGGCTGCGCCATACGCCTGCAGTGCCCAGACCTCCATTTCGCCGAAGCGCTGGCCGCCGAACTGCGCCTTACCGCCCAGCGGCTGCTGGGTGACGAGGCTGTACGGCCCGATCGAACGCGCGTGGATCTTGTCGTCGACCAGGTGGTGGAGCTTCAGCATGTAGATGTAGCCCACAGTCACCTTGCGGTCGAACGCGTCGCCGGTGCGCCCGTCATAGAGCGTCACCTGACCCGACGGATCCAGCCCTGCCAGCTCCAGCATCCGCGACACGTCCGCTTCGCGGGCGCCGTCGAACACCGGCGTCGCCATCGGCACGCCGTTCTTCAGGTTCTGCGCCAGCTCGACGATCTCCTCGCCGTCGCGGGCGTCGATCTCGGCATGGTACTGCTCGCCATAGATGGTCTTGAGGCGATCCTTCACCGCGTCCGGCATCGCGCCGATCGACGGGTTCGGATTGGCCTCACGCCACTGCTCCAGCGCCTCGGTGACCTGCCGGCCAAGACCGCGTGCGGCCATGCCCAGGTGGGTCTCGAAGATCTGCCCGACGTTCATGCGCGACGGCACGCCCAACGGGTTGAGCACCAGGTCGACGGGGGTACCGTCTTCCAGGAACGGCATGTCCTCCTGCGGCAGGATGCGCGAAATGACGCCCTTGTTGCCGTGACGGCCCGCCATCTTGTCGCCCGGCTGCAGCTTGCGCTTCACCGCGACGAAGACCTTGACCATCTTGAGCACGCCCGGCGGCAGCTCGTCGCCACGCTCCAGCTTCTCGCGGCGATCCTCGAACTTCTCGCGGATCTTGCGGGCAGCCTCGTCATACTGGGCCTTCACGGCTTCCAGGTTCGACTGGACGGTGTCGTCCGCAACCGCGAACTTCCACCACTCGTGACGGTCGACGCTGTCGAGCACGTCGCTGTCGATCACCACACCCTTCTTCACGCCCTTGGGCGCTGCGGTGGCGGTCTGGTCGAGCAGCATCTCGCGCAGGCGGCTCCAGGTCGCCCGGTTGAGGATCGTGCGTTCGTCGTCCGAGTCCTTCTTCAGGCGCTCGATCTCTTCGCGCTCGATCGCCATCGCGCGCTCGTCCTTGTCGATGCCGTGACGATTGAAGACGCGGACGTCGACGATCGTGCCGGCAACGCCCGGCGGCAGACGCAGCGAGGTGTCGCGGACGTCGGAGGCCTTTTCACCGAAGATGGCGCGCAGGAGCTTTTCCTCCGGCGTCATCGGGCTCTCGCCCTTCGGCGTGATCTTGCCGACCAGAATGTCGCCCGGCTCGACCTCGGCGCCCACGTACACGATGCCCGCCTCGTCGAGGTTGCGCAGCGCTTCCTCGCCGACGTTCGGGATATCGCGGGTGATGTCCTCGGGCCCGAGCTTGGTGTCGCGGGCCATCACCTCGAACTCGTCGATGTGGATCGACGTGAACACGTCGTCCTTCACGATCCGCTCGGAGATGAGGATCGAGTCCTCGTAGTTGTAGCCGTTCCAGGGCATGAACGCGACGAGCGCGTTGCGGCCCAGCGCCAGCTCACCGAACTCGGTCGAAGGACCGTCAGCCAGCACGTCGCCCGCCTTCACCACGTCGCCCACCTTCACCAGCGGACGCTGGTTGATGCAGGTCGACTGGTTCGAACGCTGGAACTTCATCAGCGTGTAGATGTCCACGCCGCTTTCGTTCGCATCGACGTCGCCGGTCGCACGGATGACGATACGGGTCGCATCGACCTGGTCAACGACGCCTGCACGCTTGGCCGAGATCGCTGCGCCGGAGTCGCGGGCAACGGTCTCTTCCATGCCGGTGCCCACGAACGGAGCCTCGGCCTGGACCAGCGGCACGGCCTGACGCTGCATGTTCGAGCCCATCAGTGCGCGGTTCGCGTCATCGTTCTCCAGGAACGGAATGAGCGAGGCGGCGACCGACACCAGCTGCTTGGGGCTGACGTCCATCAGGGTGATCTGATCGCGCATCGCCATCAGGAACTCGCCTGCCTGACGTGCCGAGATCAGCTCCTCGACGAAGCCGCCCTCTGCGTTCAGCTCGGCGTTCGCCTGTGCGACCGTGTGCTTCTGCTCTTCCATCGCCGACAGGTAGACGACTTCGTCGCTCACCCGTCCGTCGATGACCTTGCGGTACGGGGTCTCGATGAAGCCGTACTTGTTGACGCGCGAGAACGACGCCAGCGAGTTGATCAGACCGATGTTCGGGCCTTCCGGCGTTTCGATCGGGCAGATACGGCCATAGTGCGTCGGGTGAACGTCGCGGACTTCGAAGCCCGCACGCTCACGCGTCAGACCGCCCGGCCCGAGTGCCGAGACGCGACGCTTGTGCGTCACTTCGGACAGCGGGTTGGTCTGGTCCATGAACTGCGACAGCTGCGACGAACCGAAGAACTCGCGCACTGCGGCAACCGCGGGCTTGGCGTTGATCAGGTCGTTCGGCATCACGGTCGAGACGTCGACCGAGGACATGCGCTCCTTCACGGCGCGCTCCATGCGGAGCAGGCCGACGCGATACTGGTTCTCCAGCAGCTCGCCCACCGAACGCACGCGACGGTTGCCCAGGTTGTCGATGTCGTCGACTTCGCCCTTGCCGTCCTTCAGGTCGACCAGCGTCTTGACGACCGCGAGGATGTCCTCGGTGCGCAGCGTGGTGACCGTGTCCTCGGCGTCGAGGTCGAGGCGCATGTTGAGCTTCACGCGGCCAACGGCCGAGAGGTCATAGCGCTCCGGATCGAAGAACAGGCCGCCGAACAGCGACTCCGCGGTCTCCAGCGTCGGCGGCTCGCCGGGGCGCATGACGCGATAGATGTCCGACAGCGCCTGCTCGCGCTCTTCGGCCTTGTCGACCTTGAGCGTGTTGCGGATCCAGGGACCGGTGGTGACATGGTCGATGTCGAGCAGCTCGAGGCGGTCGATGCCGGCCTTGTCGAGCAGTTCGAGGTTTTCGGCCGAAACCTCGTCACCCGCCTCGATGTAGATACGGCCGGTCGACTCGTCGATCAGGTCGAACGCGCTGTAGCGGCCGAAGATTTCTTCGGTCGGGATCAGCAGGTCGGTCAGGCCGTCCTTGCCGGCCTTGTTGGCGGCACGCGGGCTGATCTTCTGGCCAGCCGGGAAGATGACCTCGCCCGACTTGGCGTCGACGATGTCGAACGCCGGCTTCTGGCCGCGCCAGTTCTCTGCCGCATACGGGATCTGCCAGCCACCCTGGCCGCGCACAAAGGTGACGCGGTTGTAGAAGTGGTTGAGGATCTCTTCCGAGTTCAGGCCCAGGGCGTATAGCAGCGACGTCACCGGCAGCTTGCGCTTGCGGTCGATGCGGACGTTCACGATGTCCTTGGCGTCGAACTCGAAGTCGAGCCACGAGCCGCGGTACGGGATGACGCGCGCCGCGAAGAGGTACTTGCCCGACGCGTGGGTCTTGCCACGATCATGGTCGAACAGCACGCCCGGCGAGCGGTGCATCTGCGAGACGATGACGCGCTCGGTGCCGTTGATGAAGAAGGTGCCGTTCTCGGTCATGAGCGGCATGTCGCCCATGTAGACGTCCTGCTCCTTGATATCGAGGACCGAACGGGCTTCGGTATCGGGATCGACCTCGAACACGATCAGCCGCAGCGTGACGCGCATCGGCGCCGCATAGGTGATGCCGCGCTGGCGGCACTCTTCGACGTCGAACTTCGGATCCTCGAGCTCGTAGGTCACGAAGTCGAGTTCGGCGGTGCCGGCGAAGTCGCGGATCGGGAATACGCTGCGCAGCGTCTTCTCAAGACCCGAGACATAGCCCGTCGACGGATCGCTCCGCAGGAACTGCTCGTAGGATTCGCGCTGAACCTCGATCAGGTTCGGCATCTGCACCACTTCGTGGATGTCGCCGAACACCTTGCGAATACGGCGCTTCGCGGTGCCGTTCTCGATTGCCTTGGTCGCCATGGGAGTAGGTCGCCTCGCTTGGTCAAATTTCGCGCCCGGGAAGCCCCGGGCAGATGCGCAAACGAGACGCGAAAAGCTGCGTCATCCCAGACGGGATCGCAGCTTTGGGGCGTCTCGAAAGACCTCGGCCGATCCATTCGTCCAATGCGTTGCGCGACGACGCATCATTTCCCGATCGTGAGGCAGAGCCGGGATATAGGGCAGGGGTCGGAAACTGTCAATGAAACGCGGACGTTGGCCCGCAGCAGCAGCATCGAGGGAAAACCATCGCCCCCTCGGCTCGCCGCGCCATGAGCACGATCCGGCGCAGTGCACGGCGTCGGGTGCTGGCGGCGGCGCCGCGGATCGGCGTTGGCGGAACGCATGACCATTCGCGCCATTGCTGCAACCGCCGCTCTTCTCGTGCCCCTGGCCGCAATCGCCCAGGGTGCGACGCCCGGCCCAGTGCCACTCCCCTGGACGCTGCCGCCCGGCAACAGCGTGACACCGCCGGCAGTCGAGCCGCCGGTGGTGCCCGCGCCGGACGCCACGCCTGCGCCCACCCCGACGCCGCGCCGCACCGCCCGCCCGCAGCCGACGGCGACACCCACGTCGACCGCGACGCCGCGGCCGCGGCCCGCGCCTTCGCCGACGCCTGAGGCAGTGCCAACGGCCGAGCCCACAGCTGTCACCGCGGCACCAACCGCAGAGCCGGAGCCTGCAGAGGTGGCGCCCGTTGACGAACCCACGCCGGAGCCAAGTGTTGCGGCTACCGGCCTTCCGCCGGCTGCTCCGGAGGCGGAAGGGGAGTCGCGCAGTTCGCTGCTGTGGGTTCTGCTCGCAGCGTTGTTGATTGCAGCGCTGGCCGCGCTGCTGTTCTGGCGCCGTGGCAAGGCGGAGGGTGCAGTCGACGGAATCGAGGCAGCGCCGGAGCCTGTCGTGGCGCCGGTGCCGGTGGTCCAGCCGGAACCGGTTGCCCCCGTCGCCGCTGCCGCCAACCCGGAACAGCCCCGCTTCCTGAACCGTCCAGTCTCACCGCCCGAACCGGCGAGCACGTCCGAGCCCGAAGCACCCAGCTTCCTCACTCGTCCGACCCCGGCACCCGAAGGCCTGGTCGTCTCGACCGCCTTCCGCCGCCCGCCCGCCGTCCCGGAGGCGCCCGCCGCGGACCGTGCGCCGCTCGACTTCACCTTCCTGCCCTTGGTTATGGGTACCGAAGGCGACAAGGCCGTAGTCCGCTTCGAGCTCGGTGCCGCCAATCCGACTGACGTGCCGGTGCCGGAACTGCGCTTTGCCGCCGGCCTGTTCGGCGCCAGCCCGCAACAGGATGCCGATCTCGAGCGCTTCTTTGCCGAGATGCCGCCCCATGCGCAGCTTCAGCCGTTCCCGATCGCGGCGGGCGAGCCGCGCAAGCTTGAGGCGACGGTTTCGCTGCCGCTCGACAACCTGCCCGCGCTGACCGCGGGCGAGCGCCGTTTCTTTGTGCCGGTCATGGCGATCGACGCCCGCTACCGCTGGGCCGACGGGCGGGAGGCGCGCACGCGCGTTGCCTTTGTCGTGGGGCGTCAGATCCAGGGCAGCGACAAGCTCGCCCCGGTGTTCCTCGATCGCGGCGACCGCATGGTCGACCGCCTCGAGGCGCGGGTGCATGGCGAGGTGCGCCGCGACTGAGCGCTGTTGCGCGGCTCTGGATGCGCTACCGGCGCGACTATGCGCCCGTCCGCTCCCAGAGCCCGTCGTATCCCTGCGGAGGCAGGGATCCAGAGCCAAGCGAAACAGCAGGTGCGGCGTATGACGCCCCTGGGCTCCTGCCTCCGCAGGAGCACGGCAAAGGTGTCGCCGTAGCGGCAGTCGTTCCTGGCATCCGTCAGAATGACGAACAAGAAGAAGGAAGGACGCCGCAGCGTCTTCCACCCGCACGAAAAAAGGGGCGGCTCCTCGCGGAGCCGCCCCTCTTCTTTGTCGGCAAGAGCCGCCCGGCCGAAGCCGGACAGAGCTTACTTGACTTCGACGGTGCCGCCGGCGCCTTCGATCTGAGCCTTGATCTTCTCGGCTTCGTCCTTCGACACGCCTTCCTTGACCGGCTTCGGCGCGCCCTCGACGAGAGCCTTCGCTTCGGTCAGGCCCAGGCCGGTGATCGCGCGGACTTCCTTGATGACGTTGATCTTCTTGCCACCGTCGCCGGTGAGGATCACGTCGAACTCGGTCTTCTCTTCAGCAGCAGCCGCGCCGCCAGCAGCGCCGCCAGCAGCCGGAGCAGCCGCAACCGCAGCAGCGGCCGAAACGCCCCACTTCTCTTCGAGCAGCTTCGAGAGCTCAGCGGCCTCGAGGACAGTCAGTTCGCTCAGCTGGTCGACGATCGCGTTCAGGTCAGCCATGTGTAGTCTCCAAAATCAGATAGTTCGGTTTGATAGTCAGGGCAGGGGCGCCGATCAGGCGGCCTCCTGTTCCTTGTCCGCATGCGCCGCAAGCACGCGGGCGATCTGCGCCGCCGGTGCCTGGGTGATGGTCGCGAGCTTGGTCGCAGGTGCCACGATGAGCCCCACGATCTTTGCACGCAGCTCGTCGAGCGACGGCAGCCCGGCCAGAGCCTTGATGCCTTCCGCGTCGAGAAGCTGGCTGCCCATGGCCCCGCCGACGATCTCGAGCTTGTCCGTGGTCTTGGCGAAGTCGTTGACGACCCGGGCAGCAGCCACGGGATCGGCAGACGTCGCAAGCGCGGTCGGCCCGGTCAGCAGGTCGGCGATGACCGAATAATCGGTGCCTTCCGCTGCGATCTTGGCGAGGCGGTTCTTCGCGACCTTGTAGCTGGCGCCGGCTTCGCGCATCTTCGTACGGAGTGCCGTCGACTGGGCGACGGTCATCCCGAGGTTGCGGGTGATGACCACCACGCCGACCTCGTTGAAGGTGCGGTTCAGCTCGGATACCAGCTCACTCTTTTGAGCGCGATCCATGCCGTTCTCCTCACAAATGGGCTGAGCGCGAGGCGCAGCCCGGTACATGTCCCGGTGGCGAACCACTGGGGGCGACGTGTCCGAGGGGCATGGGCTCTGGTGCCAGCGGATCAACCCGATGGCGGCCCGGCACTGCGTTCGCAGACCTGGCAAGAATCACCTTCCCCGTCTAGGCAGGACATTAAGCCGGAAGCCGGCACCTGCTGTCTCGGACGGCGAGCCGGACGCACGAGGCGCCGGATCAGGTGGCGCCCTTAGCAGGTCGGCGCGACGAAGCAAGCGAAAGCTGCGCGCGTCCCGGAAAGAAACAGCCGCAGCCCAACAACTTGGCCGGGGAAGGTGCAGCGTGGAACCACATAAGGTAAACGGAGCGTTAAGGAATGCGCGACGCGAGGTCGTGTGGTTCGAAAGGTGCATTCATGCGAGGTGGGTTGTTGCGCTGCGTCGCGCCGGTGCTGCTCTCGGCGATCGTGGCGGCTCCTGCACTGGCTGCACCCGTTCCCGCCGTCCACAGCGTGATGGAGACCGGCGAGGCGCTTCAGCCTGGCGAATATCTATGGGCCGCGGACGGCGTGGCGCCGGGCAGGCTGTCGATCGTCGTCGATCTGCGTCGCGAGCGGCTCTATGTCTATCGGGGTGGCGTGGAGATCGGGCGGACGCTGATCATCTATGGTGCGGACCACAAGCCGACCCCGACCGGGAGCTTCCCCATCCTGGAAAAGGATCGTGATCACGTCTCGAACCTCTACAACGCACCCATGCCGTACATGCTGCGGCTGACCTGGGGCGGCGTTGCGATTCACGGGTCCGGCGAGGACGTCGACAGTCGCTACGCCACCCACGGCTGCATCGGGGTTCCCGACGAATTCGCAGCCCTCCTCTATGCCCAGGCGAAGAAGGGTGACTCGGTCTTGGTGACCCGCGACTGGATGCCGGAAGTATATGGCAGGGAGGGTGTGCAGACCGCCTCGAATAACTGACGCGCAATTAGGGCAGCGTGGTTTTGGGCGGCGACGCCGACCTGTTGCGCATCTGCAACTGGGTCAGTAAATCATGCCTAATGCGGAACAGCCGAGTGCGGCGCTTCAACCTACGCGCTCGATCCGCGTTCATTCCCCACAGGTTTGAAGGGGATCGAACATGACCATGCCGTCGCTGCGCCGTCAGGCGCTTTTGAGTGCCAGCGCGCTCGTTGTTCTGGGCGCCGCTGCACCGGCTCTTGCCCAGGGCGCCGACCAGGCGGGCACGCAGTCGGCCTCGCCGACTACGGAGTCGCAGGCCACCGACGCCGTCACGCAGGACGTGCCCGAAGCCGCCAATGAGGTGGTGGTCACCGGCTCGCGCATCGCGCGCCCGGAGTTCGATACCCTTCAGCCGACCCAGGTGATCGGCGCCGCGCAGATCGAGAACCGCGGCTATACCAATGTCGGCCAGGCGCTGACCGAAATTCCGGCCTTTGGTCCTCCCGGCAACAGCGGCGTGGGCGCGCAGTCGTCCTTTGGCCCGGCGCAGACCTTCGTCGACTTCTTTGGCCTCGGTACGCAGCGCACGCTGGTGCTTGTCAACGGCCGGCGCTTCGTCTCGTCGAACACGGCCAGCATCTTTGGTCCCGTCGCCGCCGGTACGCAGGTCGATCTCAACAACATCCCGACGACGCTGGTCCAGCGCGTGGAGACGGTCGCAATCGGCGGTGCGCCGATCTACGGCTCCGACGCGATCGCCGGTACCGTGAACATCATTTTGAAGCGCGACTATGAAGGCCTGAGCATTGAGGGTCAGACCGGCATCTCGCAGCGCGGCGACGCGCCGGACAACCGCATCAGCGTGCTGGCCGGCAAGAACTTCGCCGGCGGGCGCGGCAACATCGTCGTGTCGGGCGAGTACAACCGCGTGACCGGCTTGGTGGCGAGCCAGCGCAGCCGCACCGCGCAGGGGCTCTTCTTCGGCTCTCCGACCGGCGATTCCGACTTCCAGCGCGTGCTGTTTCCGGACCAGCGCTACACCGCCTTCACCTCGGGTGGCGTTCCGTTCAGCGCCGACGACGGGCTCGTCTCCCGCTCCGGCATCCGCGATGCCGCCGGCCAGCTGCTCCAGTTCGGCAGCGACGGTACGCTGGTTCCGCTCGATGTCGGAACCCAGATGCGCCAGGGCTATATCAGCAGCGGCGGCAACGGCTTCGACCTGCCGGCCTATACTAATCTGCTGACCAATTCGGAGCGGTACCTCGCCAATGCGCAGCTGAGCTACGAGCTGACCGACGACGTCCGCTTCTTCGGCGAAGCCTGGTACTCGCACAGCAAGGGCGTGAATCTGATTGACCAGCCAAACTACAACACCTGGCTGTTCGACGATGCAGGTACCGCCGACGGCAACATCATCCTCGGCCTGGACAATCCGTATCTGAGCGCGGCCGACCGGGCGACCATCGCGGCCAATCTGGAGCCGGGACAGGAGGAATTCTACCTCGGGCGTGCGCTGACCGACCTCACCACCGGCCGGTCGCAGGCGACAGTGGAGACCTACCGCTTCGTAGGTGGGTTCGACGGCGGCTTCAACATTGGAAGCCGCCGCTTCAACTGGGAAGCGTCCGCCGTCTATGGGCGCTCGGTGACCGAAGGGCGCAACTACGAGCTCGTCCAGCAGAACTTCGCAAACGCGCTTGATGCGGTGGTCGATGCCAGCGGCAACATCGTCTGCCGTCCGGGCTATACCAGCGCCACGGTCGCGACGATCAGCTCGACCTGCGCGCCGCTCAACATCCTTGGTGAAGGCCAGGCCAGCCAGGCCGCGCGCGACTATATCTTTGCGATCGCGCGCCCGCGTTCGGTCAACGAGCAGCTGGTCTTTAACGCCAACGTCACCGGCCCGATCGCCACGCTGTTCGGCAACGACGTCAGCATTTCGGCCGGCTATGAGCATCGCCGGGAAAAAACGTCGTTCGATCCGGGCGAGTTCTATTACGGCGAGGAGCAGGACGACGGCTCACGCATCCAATACGGGCGTTCGATTCCGATCGACCCGATCCGCGGCAAGTTCCACACCAACGAGGTGTTCGGCGAGCTGGTGATCCCGTTCGTATCCAGCAGGAATGCGCTCAGCTGGCTCCAAACGCTCGAGTTCGATGGGGCTGCGCGCTATGTCGACAACTCGCTGTCAGGTGGCGATCTGACCTGGACCGCGGGCGGTCGCATCGGGTTCATTCGCGACTTCACCATCCGCGGCAACTTCACCCGGTCGATCCGTTCGCCCGCGATCACCGAGGTCTTCAACCCCACTTCGCGCGCGTTCGACAGCGGCAACGACCCCTGCGATCAGAACTACTATCAGAGCGGCCCGAACCCGGCCACGCGTGAGGCGAACTGCCGCGCGGCCGGGATCAACCCGACCACGTTCGTGTCCAACTTTAGCAATTTTACGGTCCCGGTGACGATTTCGGGCAACCCGAACCTGGATAACGAAAAGGCCGACAGCTGGACGCTCGGTGCGATCCTTCAACCGCGGTTCGCGCGCAGCCTGACGCTTGCCGTCGACTGGATCGACATCAAGTTGAAGGGCGCGATCACCTCCCTCGACGGCACGGACATCTTGAATGCCTGCTACGATGCCACCGACTTCCCGAGCAGCTTCTGCGGCTTGATCACGCGCGACGACGACGGTCAGATCACCAACATCGCCGAAGGCTATTACAACGCCGCCAGCTACGAGACGGCAGGCCTTCAGGCCACCGCTGCATACCGGCTTCCGCTGGACCGGGTCGGCGTCGACAGCAGCGGCGTGCTCGGCCTGTCGGTGAACTATTTCTACCGCGACAAGCTGGAGACACAGGTCGGCACCGGCGACATCGACCACCTCGCTGGCGAGGTGGGTTATCCGCGACACTCGGGCACCGCGAACCTCACCTATGAAGGCGATGCCTTCAACCTGCTGTTCCAGGCCCGCTACACCGGCAAGGGTCGGTTCGACATCGACGAGGCGGACAACGCCCGCGACATCCTGGGGGTGGGTGACTGGTGGCTGTTCAACACCACGGTCGGCGTGAAGGTGAACGAGCAGTTCGGCTTGAAGCTGATCGTCGACAACGTATTCGACAAGTCGGCGCCCTATCCGGTGCCTGCCGGCGGCTTTGGAACCCAGACCTACTTTTCGGGTCTGTTGGGCCGTTATTTCCGTGTGTCGGCGACCGCGAGATTCTGATCCGAACCATCGGAACGACGTAGAATTGAGCCGCCCAGGATGTCCTGGGCGGCTTTTTCATGCCTAGGCCAATCGCCTGCGCCTTTGAGCCGCACAAACAAAAAGGGCCGGGATTGCTCCCGGCCCTCTTCGGTTTCGCTGGTGGCGAAGATCAGGCGGTGGCGACTTCGGCCACGTCCACCTTCACGCCCGGGCCCATCGACGACGAGAGCGCGACCTTCTTGAGGTACTTGCCCTTGGCGCCAGCCGGCTTGGCCTTGACCACGGCGTCGACCAGCGCGTCGAAGTTCGCGCGCAGGTCCTCGGCCGGGAACGATGCCTTGCCGATGCCGGAGTGGATGATGCCGGCCTTTTCGACGCGGTACTCGACCTGACCGCCCTTGGCGGCTTCGACGGCGGCTGCGACGTTCATGGTCACGGTGCCGAGCTTCGGGTTCGGCATCAGGCCCTTGGGACCCAGCACCTTGCCGAGACGGCCGACCAGACCCATCATGTCCGGGGTGGCGATGCAGCGATCGAAGTCGATCTTGCCGCCCTGGATGGCTTCCATCAGGTCCTCGGCGCCGACGACGTCCGCACCGGCTGCCGTGGCTTCCTCAGCCTTGGCGCCGCGAGCGAACACGCCCACGCGAACGGTCTTGCCGGTGCCCTTGGGCAGGGTCACCACGCCGCGGACCATCTGGTCGGCGTGACGCGGGTCGACGCCCAGGTTCAGCGCGACTTCGACGGTCTCGTCGAACTTGCTGGTCGCGTTGGTCTTCACCAGCGCGATCGCCTCATCGACGCCGTGCAGCTTCTCGCTGTCGATGGTCCAGCTCTTCTGCTTCTTGGTCAGCTTGGCCATGATCTCAGCCCTCCACCACTTCGAGGCCCATCGCGCGGGCGGAGCCTTCGATGATCTTGGTCGCTGCCTCGATGTCGTTGGCGTTCAGGTCCTTCATCTTCGCGGTGGCGATGTCGGCCAGCTGCGAACGCTTGATCTGTCCGGCGGAAACCTTGCCCGGCTCCTTCGAGCCCGACTTCAGGTTCGCGGCCTTCTTGATGAGATAGGTCGCCGGCGGCGTCTTGGTCTCGAACGAGAAGGAACGGTCGGCATAGACGGTGATGACGGTGGGAAGGGGGGTGCCCTTTTCCTGGTCGCCGGTCTGCGCGTTGAACGCCTTGCAGAATTCCATGATGTTGACGCCGCGCTGACCCAGCGCCGGGCCGATCGGCGGCGACGGGTTGGCGGCACCAGCTGCAACCTGCAGCTTGATATAGCCGGTGATCTTCTTTGCCATGTTTCTCACTCTGTAACGGGGCAGGGCCATGCGGCCGCGCCCCTTTCAAGTTTAGCGGTTCGATCGGCAGCCCAAAGGGCAGTCGCCTCCCGCACAAGGTTCCACGCATGACGTTGGAAGGCGCGCGCCTAGCCGAAAAAGCGCGCGCTGGCAATGCAGTGCGTGAGACTTGGCAGTCAGACGCGCGCGAACCAGATGACGTGCATCGGCCCCTTGCCGTTCTCTCGCGCGCGCACCCGCACCTCGTCCACCGCAAAGCCCGCCTGCGCGAGCCGCTTGGCAAAGGCCGGGTCGGTACCAGCGGACCACACTGCCAGCACGCCGCCGGGCCGCAGCGCCGCACGCGCCCGCGCCAGGCCGCGTGCCGAATAGAGCCCATCATTCTCCTGCCGGGTAAGCCCGTCCGGACCATTGTCCACGTCAAGCAGGATCGCGTCATAGCGTGTCGCGGCGGGACCCACCGCAGCGTCGCCGATCGCGGCACCCACGTCACCCATGCGGATCGTCACGCGTGGATCGTCCAGGCAGCCGTCGGCAAGCGCCGCCATCGGCCCACGCGCCCACTCGATGATGCCTGACACCAACTCGGCGACGACCACCTCGGCCTTGGAGCCCACGACCCCCAGCACGGCCCGCAGCGTGAAGCCCATGCCATAGCCGCCGATCAGCAGCCGCGGCGCAGGCCGTCCGCCCAGCCGCTCGCACGTCATCGTGCCCAGCGCGATTTCCGAACCGCGCATCCGGCTGCTCATCAGTTCGTTGCGTTCGAGCATGATGATGAAGTCGCCGCCGTGGCGGACCAGCCGGAGCGGCGGTCCCCCCGGCACCTCGGCGACGTCGATCAGCTCGCGCGGGGTCACCGCTTGCGGGCTTTGCGCGCCGCGTAGCGGGCGTCGCGCGCCGCCTTCAGTTCCTCTGCCGTCTTGGCGGGCTTGGGCGCCTTGGCGGCTTCCGCCTCGCGTGCGGCTTCGGCCGCTGCGACCTTGGCGGCCTTTTCCGCTTCGGCTGCGGCCAGCCGCTCGGCGCGGCGTTCGGCAGCCGCGGCCTTGCGCGCAACCTCCTTGGCGTCGCGGGCCGCGATCGCGGCCGGGTCTGCGACCGGCTTGTTGCGCAGCTTCTCAAGGGCCGCGAGCTTGGCGGCCTTCGACGCAGCGGCGCGTTCGGAGAAATCGGGAGTCTTATATCCTGCCATGTGAAATCCGTTTAGGGCCGCGATTGCCGCAGCCTCGGTGACGCGCCCTTAGCCGCAAATGGCGCCCGAGTCTCCACTGCGCGCCACATCGGCGACAAAACCCGATCCAACTACTTGAAATGTTGGATTTCGAGGCAGACGCTCGGCCGCTCCCCGACCCAGGAGACCCCCGCCATGCCGCGTCCGTTCACCCGCGCCCAGGCCCTCCAGAACCTCGCCTTTCTCGCCGCGCTTCGCCGCACCGGCAACGTCCGCCTCGCCGCGCGCGAGCTCGACGTCCACCGCAGCACCTTTACCAAGCGCCGCACCAAAGATGCCGCCTTCGCCGCCGATTGGGACGCAGCCCTCGCCTTAGCCCATGCCGCGTTGAGCCAGCAGCCCCGCGCACCCGAGGCACCCGCCGACGCACCCTCGCACGGCCAACGCACCCGGGGCGGCGAGGCCCATGTCGTGCGCGGCCGCAGCACCGGTCGGCTCCAGCTGCGCCGGGCGCTCCCCGGCCGCATCACCCGCGAGGCGGAGCAGGCGTTCTTCGCGGCGCTTTCGGCCACCGCAAACGTCCGGCTGTCGGCGGCGGCAGCCGGGTTCAGCCACGCCAGCTTCTATGCCCGCGCCCGCGTCGACCCGTGCTTCGCGCGGGAGATGCGGCTCGCGCTGAAGCTGGGACACGAGCGGCTGGAGCTCGCGCTGCTCTCCAACATGGACCCGGAAAGCTGCGCGCATGACGGCTGGCGCCACAACAACCCGCCGCCGATCCCGCCGATGACCGCGGCCGAGGCGCTCCAGCTGCTCAGCCTCCACTGGAAGAGCGCACGTCTGGAGCGCGAGGACCCCGATCGCCGCTATCGCCGGGGGGAGGGCAGCGACAGCTTCAGCAAGCGGCTCGCCACCTTCTGGTACCGCGACCGCGGGCTGGAGGCGGAGAACCGCGCCCTCGCCCGCCTCTGGGAGAAGGAGGGCGCCCCGGCACAGCCCTTGCCCCACGAGCACACCGCGCCCCAGCCCCCCGCGCTGGCGGCAGTCAAGGCGCGCGAGGGCGCCAAGCGCGCCCGCCGCAAGCCCGCGCTGCCGGACCTACCGCCGCCGGTCGAGCCGGAGGCGGCGGGGGTGCCGGTGCTGCCCCCGCACGACGACAGCGACCTGAAGCAGCCGAAGAACCGTCGCGTGCAGGACCCCGATGTCGCGATGTTCGGCGGGTGGCGGTTCGGGACGATTGCGGAGCGGGCGGCGTGGCGGAATAGGAAGGGGTAGGGGAGTTGGTTGGAGGTGCTGGCGCCGGCGAAAATTGGGCCGTCAGCGGAACGACAGCTTATTAGCCGTCAATCTCGACAAATGGACATTCGCCCCCTCTCTCAAATGACGATCCTTTGAACTTGCAGTCTTGAAACGGGGAAGATGCGCAACGGCTAACTATGGAGCAGACGTCCTCTCCATCAGCCGACATGCAAGATATGACTCACCCCAACGGGCCGCAAATGTCTCTGAGACCTCGAACCAACCGGCACCCGGACCGCCGGCACCATGATTAGCGCCCATGCATGAGCATTGGCATTCATGCCCTTGAGCGTTCATGCATCTCGAAGCGCACTTCTCCTGCTCACGATAGGGCTGGATAATGTAGAGCTTGGGGTGCTGGCTGAGGATGTGATCAACAAGATCGCTGAACCAGTCTTGGGTGACTTCCCAGCCTTTATAGCGATCAAGCCACTCGGGCTGACGGCCCTGAGGCCGCACCGCTTGTAAAAAAGAGCAGGCTGCACGTCGTTCTTCGAATCCATCACTGGGCTGAGGTAGCTTGACCCTGAGTTTGTGCCCCTTTCCCTTGCGGACAATGACGGGGATCTCGTCCTGCTTCCATATGCGTCGGAGGTCGTCAGGTGCGCTCTGGTCCATATGATGTTGATCTTCCACGCTGTTGGTGGTGCCGCTATGCTGCCTTGAAGGGGGCAGGATGACAATCGAGCGACTTCAACTTCTGCGGAACATTGGACAGTTCGGTTCCGTCACCGCCGGCGCGCAGGCTCCGCTCGCCAAGCTATCGCTGATCTATGCTGAGAACGGTCGTGGCAAGACGACACTCGCCACTATCCTGCGCTCGCTTGGCACAGGCGACACGGCGCTGATCGAGGAGCGGCGACGGCTTGGTTCCGCTCATGCGCCGCATATCGTCCTGGCTTCGGCCGGGGCGCCATTTACCTATCAGAACGGCGCGTGGTCGGTGCTTCATCCCGACATAGCCGTGTTCGACGACGGGTTCGTCGCCGCCAATGTTTGCTCCGGCATCTCGATCGAGACGGCGCACAAGCAGAACCTGCATGAACTGATCCTAGGAGCCCGCGGTGTCGCGCTGAACAGCGCCCTTCAAGGCCATGTCGAACGGATCGAGGAGCATAACCGCGCGCTGCGCCTGAAGGCTGATGCCATACCCGCCGCGGCTCGCGGCACGCTGACCGTCGATGCTTTCTGCAAGCTCGCGGTCAATCCGGTGATCGACGCGAGAATCGCTAGGGCAGAGCAAAGCCTATCCGCGGCTCAGGCCGCCGGGGCGGTCCGGGTGCGGCCGGTCTTTACGGAGCTATCTCTACCAACTTTCGATCGCGATGGTCTGAATGCCTTGCTTGGGCGCGGCTTACCGGCGTTGGAAGCGGACGCCGCGGCGCGTGTAAAGGCTCACCTCCGCCGCCTCGGTCGAGAAGGGGAGGCATGGGTAGGGGAAGGCATGACGCAGATCGCCGGCGCGTCGGAAGGCCAACCCGGCGAAATATGCCCCTTCTGTGCGCAGGATCTCGCGGCTTCCCCGCTGATCCGGCATTACCAAGCCTATTTCAGCGATGCCTATGCCGAGCTCCGCAACACGATCAACCAGACCGGAAAGGGGATCAACACGACGCATGGAGGCGACGTGCCGGCGGCATTCGAGCGAGCGGTGCGCGTTGCGGCGGAAAATCGGGAGTTCTGGCGGCCCTTCACCGACGTTCCCGATATCGACATGGACACGGCCGCGATCGTCCGCGCCTGGAGCGTGGCTCGCGACGCGGTGCTCACAATTCTACGCGCGAAAGCCGCTGCGCCCCTCGATGCGGTAGAGCTGCCGCCAGATCGCATAACCGCGATCGACGCCTATGACGTTCATCGCGTGATGGTTGCCGAACTCTCAGACACGCTCCTCGCCCGCAACCTGTCGATCGTCGTCGTCAAGGAGCAGGTCGCGGTCGCCGACATGGCTACGCTGTCCGACGAGCTCGCCAAGCTCACCGCTGTCAGGACGCGGCACCAGGCACCCACCGCCGCCCTTTGCGATGCATACCTCGCGGAAAAGGCGGCCAAAAAGGCGACGGAAAAATTCCGCGACGAGGCGCGCGCCGCGCTCGACCAATATCGGGCAGGTGTATTCCCCGCCTACGAGGCCGCGATTAACGAATATTTGGGCCGCTTCAATGCCGGCTTTCGGCTTGGCTCCGTCACGTCGGTGAACAACCGGGGCGGGTCGTCTGCCAGCTACAGCGTCCTCATCAACAACGTCGCAGTTGCGTTGAGCGCCGATCGTGTCCCTTCGTTCAAGAACACGCTCAGCGCCGGCGATCGAAACGCCCTCGCCCTAGCCTTCTTCTTCGCCTCGCTCGATCAGGACGCTCGCTTGGCCGAAAAGGTCGTGGTCATCGATGATCCCATGACGAGCCTGGATGAACATCGGCGGCTCACGACTGTCCAAGAAATGCGCCTGCTGTATGGCCGAGTGCGTCAGATGATCGTGCTGTCCCACTCCAAGGCGTTCCTCTGCGCCGTGTGGGAAGGCGCGGATCGGACTGCTCGCTGCGCCCTCCAGATTGTGCGGAGCGCCGGAGGATCCACGCTCGCCCCTTGGGACGTGCGTCAGGACACGCTCACGCCGCACGATCGACGGCACGAGCTGGTACGGGAGTATCTCCGGACCAGCGATCCCGCGCGAGAGCGCGAGGTCGCCGCGGCGCTCCGCCCAATCCTGGAAGCGTTCATGCGGGTGGCTCACCCCGAAACCTTTCCGCCAGGCACGCTGCTTGGCCCATTCATCGCCATCTGTCAGCAACGGCACGGTGGGCCCAGCGAGATAATGTCAACGGCCGCAACAACCGAGCTGCGCGCGCTCCTCGATTACGCAAACGCCTTTCACCATGACACCAACCCGGCTTGGGAAACTGCGCTCATCAATGACCAAGAACTGCTTGGCTTCGCCACCCGGACGATCGCCTTCGCCTCACGTTAACTACCGGCAGCCCGGAATTATCCTGGGGTAATACCAGACCGAGAGATGTAGATAATGGCTTTCTCAGCGCGCGCACCGCTGGCCACAATGACGCTGAGTTTCCGCTTCGCAAATGGCGGCTTTCAACGACGGTTTTCGATAGCTTGAACAACCGTGGCGGGGCGGCATAGCTGCCGCTCTCTGCAAGTAGCGGATCGACCGTCAACCAACAAAAAAGCCGGAGCTTTCGCCCCGGCCTTCAATGTCTCTCGTGCGTCCCGACGCGGGAGTGAATCCCGCGTCGTCGGTCGGGTTCGGCTGGGCCGACCCGCCCGCCGGTCGGCGCCGTCTCCGGAATAGCGGGGCTATTCCGGAGCGGTCGCGCGTTCGGCTTCGCCTTACTTGCTTCGCTCGACCTGTTCGAAGTCCAGCTCGACCGGGGTGGCGCGGCCGAAGATCGACACCGACACCTTGACCTTCGACTTGTCGAAGTCGAGCTCCTCGACCAGGCCGTTGAAGCTGGCGAACGGACCGTCGAGCACCTTGACCGAATCGCCGATCTCGAAATCGACTTTGATCTTCTGCTTGGGGGCAGCGGCGGCTTCCTGCTTGGTGTTCAGGATGCGTGCGGCCTCGGCCTCGCTGATCGGCTGCGGCTTGCCTGAGCTGCCCAGGAAGCCCGTCACCTTCGGCGTGTTCTTCACCAGGTGATACACGTCGTCGTTCATGTCGAGCTTGGCGAGGACGTAGCCGGGGAAGAACTTGCGCTCCGACTGGACCTTCTTGCCGCGACGCACTTCGGTCACGGTCTCGACCGGCACCTCGACGGATTCGACCAGCCGGTCGAGACCCAGGCGGGTGGCGTCCGACAGGATCTGGTCGCGGACCTTGTTCTCGAACCCGGAATAGGCGTGGATGATGTACCAGCGCGACATGCAGTATCCTTTACGCGGCCAGGCTGAGCAGCAGCTTCACGATCGCGTCGAACCCGGAGTCGACCGTGAAGAAGAAGACACCCAGCAGCGTCGCCATGATGACCACCATCACCGCCGTCATGACCGTTTCGCGGCGGGTCGGCCACGTGACCTTCTTGGTCTCGGTCTGAACCTGGCGGATGAACTCTGCCGGAGATGTCTTCGCCACTGTTTCACCTGAAAATCTTGTGCGTCACCGACCGCGGGGCAAGGGTCCGCTGCCCGGTCCCTCTCAGGACCGGTGCAGGCCATCCACGCTGTCGGATTGGGTTTGGTATCTAGCGACGAAGCCCGCAGCGCGCAAGCGGTGCTTGGGGAGCGGGCGGGGGAGGGCCGCGGGGCCTCCCAGGTCGGCCTCAGAGCAGGCCGACCAGCAGGAACCCGCCGACCAGCGCCACCAGCACGGCGATGCCGATCAGGTTCAGCCGCCGCTCGATGAACGCCTGCACCGGTGCGCCGTAGCGCTTGAGCAGGAAGGCGATGAGGAAGAAGCGGAAGGCGCGGGTCACTGCGGCCGCGGCCAGGAAGGCCGCGAAGTTGAACTTGGCTAGACCGCTCGCGATCGTCACCAGCTTGAACGGGATCGGCGTCAGACCCTTGATCAGGATGATCGCCGCGCCCCACTTGGCATACCACGCCTGGAACTCGTCGGCCTTGTCCTGCAGGCCATAGAGGTGGATCAGCCACTGGCCCAGACTGTCCCACAGGAAATAGCCGATCGCATAGCCGAGCGCCCCGCCCAGAACCGACGCGATCGTGCAGATGGCGGCGATGCGGTAGGCGCGCTCGCGATGCTGCAGAACCACCGGCACCAGCACGACGTCGGGCGGGATGGGGAAGAAGGAGCTCTCGCAGAACGACACGACCGCAAGGCTGCGGACGGCGTGGCGATGGTTGGCGAGGCGAAGCGTCCAGTCGTAGAGCGCGCGAAACATCCACAGGTCCCGAAAAGCGCGGGCGACATGCTGCTAAGGCGCGCCCGAGGAAACCCTGCCGCAACTGCGCCAGGCGGCGACTTCCTAGGCGGCGCAAGGAGGCCAGGCAAGCGGCGCTACGGGAAGATGGGAGAGCGCAGCAGCGATCCTGGAACGTCCACAGATCAGAGCGCTGGTGGCGGAGGATCTTGCCGCCGCCTCAGGCGAGGCGGCGGCAGATGCTGGCAGGAGTGGAGGGACTCGAACCCACGGCCCTCGGTTTTGGAGACCGATGCTCTACCAACTGAGCTACACTCCTATCGCCCCGCCCTCTATCCCCCGTTTCCGCCGGGGGCAAGAGCCGTGCGCGTGCAAATCGACCGGAAACGCGCGATCAGGCCGCGATGTCGTAGGGCTTGATCTCACCGTTGAGGTAGAGGTTGCGCGCCTTGGCACGGCTGAGCTTGCCCGAGCTGGTGCGCGGCAGCGTACGCGGCGGCACCAGTTCGATGACGCAGTTCATGCCCGTGACGGCACGGACGCGCTCACGAATCTCCTCGCGCAGCCGCTGGCGCTCGGCGTCGTCCGAGGCGCGGCACTGTACCAGCACGGCGGGCGTCTCCTCGCCACCCGGCGTGGTGATCGCGAAGGCGGCGATGTCACCGGCCTTGAAGCCTGGGAGCTGCTCGACCGCCCATTCAATGTCCTGCGGCCAGTGGTTGCGGCCGTTGACGATGATCATGTCCTTGGCGCGGCCGACGATGTAGACATAGCCTTCGGACATGTAGCCCATGTCGCCGGTATCGAGCCAACCGTCGGCCATGCAGGCCTCGGTCGCCGCCTCGTCGCGGAAATAGCCGACCATCACCGACGGCCCCTTGCACCAGACCTTGCCGATCGCGCGCTCAGGCAGCGGGGTGCCATCCTCCTCGCGGATTTCGACCACCATGTCGCGTACGGGCTTGCCGCAGTTGACGATGGCGCGGAAGCGCTGCGGACGGTCGCCGTGGCGATCGCCGCCCGACAGCTCGGTCTCCTCGACCAGCTCGACCTGGATGCCTTCGCCCGGCGGCATGATCGATACCGCCAGCGTCGCCTCGGCCAGGCCATAGCTCGGAAGAAAGGCGGAGGCCTGGAAGCCGGCGTCCCCGAACGCGTCGACGAAGCTCTGCATCACGTCCGGGCGGATCATGTCGGCGCCATTGCCCGCCACGCGCCAGCGCGACAGGTCAAACCGGTCCGACGCCTTGGTCTGCGACGACATGCGGCGCGCGCAGATATCATAGCCGAATGTCGGCGAGTAGGACAGGGTGGTGCCCGTGTTGCGGCTGATGAGGTCGAGCCAGGCGAGCGGGCGTCGCGCGAAATCCTCGGTTTTGAGATAGTCGGTCGAAACCTGGTTCGCGACTGGAGACAGGAAGCAGCCGACCAGCCCCATGTCGTGATACCAGGGTAGCCAGGAGACACAGCGGTCGGTGTCGACCAGCGCCATCCCATGGCTGTGCGCTGCCAGATTGTTGAGCAGCGCGTGGTGCGTGATCGCGACGCCGTGCGGAAAGCGCGTCGAGCCGCTGGAATATTGCAGATAGGCGATGTCGTCGCCGTTCGCCTGGGGCAGCGCCGTTTCGGGCGCGGGGCGCTCGGCGAACTCGGCCCAGTCGATGCCCTCGACTCCCGCAACCCGCGCGGCTTCGCCCGCCATCTGCGCCAGCTCCGGGGGGAAGATCAGCATGCGCGGGTCGCAGCTCGAAAGCTGGACGCGCAGCTGCTCGACATAGGCTTCGCGCCCGCCGAACGAGGTGGGCAGCGGCAGCGGCACCGGCCAGGCGCCGGCATAGATGACGCCGAAAAACAGGCTGGCGAACTCCGGGCCGGTTTCGGCGACCAGCGCGATGCGCTCTTGCGGATGCACACCCGCTGCGATCAGGCGCCGTGCCTGGGCCAGCGCATCCTCGCGCACTTCGGCGTAGGAATAGGCGCGCACCAAGGTTCCGCGCGCGTCATGGAAGTTCAGCCCGCGAACGCCCGAGGCGGCATAGTCCAGCGCCTCGCCCAGCGTCTGGAAATCCGCGAAACGGCGCGGCAGCGTGTCGGTCGTGGGCGTGCCGGCGGGGGCCGTGGCTTCCATATCGGTCTTCATTGTCAAAAAAGCGTCCTTCCTGTCGCGACGGCCCGCATCCAGCGCGCGAACGCGCGACAGCCTGGCGCCCCGGCAATCCCGTTCAAAATCACTGGCCAGTGTGGCACAAACATGGCGCATGTCCTACGCCCGCCGTCCCGACCGCTCGCCCAAGCCCCTCGACAAAGCGGCGCTCGAGCGGTTGGCGCTCCGCTATGTCGAGCGATATGCCACCACCCGGGCACGGCTGCGCCAGTATCTCGCCCGTAAGCTGCGCGAGCGCGGGTGGGAAGGTGCAGATGCGCCCGAGATCGATTCGCTGGCGGAACGCATGGCAGAGCTACGCTATGTCGACGACCGTGCTTTTGCCGAGAACAAGGCTGCGTCGATGGGCCGCAAGGGGCTGGGTATCCGTCGGGTGGAGCAGGCGCTCCGCCATGCTGGTGTAGAGGCGCAGGACGTAGAGGCCGCAACTGCCGCCGACGAAAACGACGCCGCTGAAAGCGCAATCCGCTTTGCTAAGCGACGAAGAATTGGCCCCTTTTCTCAGGAGGCGAGTGCGCCGGAGACGATCCGCAAGCATGTTGCGGCGATGATGCGGGCCGGGCATTCGCCATCGCTCGCATGGCAGGTGGTGCGCCTGAAGCCCGGGGAGGAACATGGATTTGTGTCGGGACAGCAATCCCGAAACAAAACGTCGCCAATCGACTGGGAGCTATGATAGGTCTTTTGGCCGGGGGAAATTGAAAGATGCGTGCGGAATCGCAGCGCGCACCGCTCGACCACGAAGGCGAGGCGCGCGAAGATCAGGAAACATCAGCGCGGCTCGCGGATGCGGCCGTGGCCGTCTCTGGCGTGGTCAAGTGGTTCGACGTGACTCGAGGCTTTGGCTTCATTGTTGCCGACGATCCGGAACACGGGGACGTTCTGGTCCATTTTTCGGTGTTGCAGCCGCACGGGCGGCGAACCTTGCCGGAGGGTGCGCGCGTCGAATGCGTGGCAAGCTGGCGGCAGCGTGGCCTGCAAGCGCGCGAAATCCTGTCCATCGACCTTTCAGAGGCGGTGGAGGAGCGGCGACCCCGCGCGCCGCTGCGGGCGGATCGCGCAGAACTCATTGCCTCCGCGGGTGCGTTTGAGGCCGTCTCGGTCAAATGGTTCAATCGCCTGAAGGGCTATGGCTTCCTGCTGCGCGAAAGCGACGGAGCCGATGTGTTCGTCCATATGGAAACACTGCGCCGTGGCGGTATCGAGGAAGTAGAGCCCGACGAGCCGATGCAGGCCCGGGTGATAACGGGCGAGCGCGGGTTGCTCGCCGTGGTGGTTGAGAGGGTACAGGCGTGATCAAGAAGAGCGTGCAGGCGGCGCTGGTCGCAGCGGCGGTGGCGCTGTGTGGGGCGTGCACGGGGAACGGCACGGGGGCCAGCGAGGCGGCAACTGCGTTACCGCGCACGGAAGTGACCGTCGAGAGCGCGGGCGGCCCGCACCGCTTCGACGTCGAGGTCGCGCGCACGACCAAGGAGCAGGAAGACGGCCTGATGTATCGCACCAGCATCCCGCAGGACGGCGGGATGTTGTTCGCGCCGTATCCGGCAGGCGGCGGGGCCCCGCGTGCCGCGAGCTTCTGGATGAAGAACACGCCGTCGCCGCTCGACATCCTGTTCATCCGTCCCGACGGCACGGTCGCGACGCTGGCGGAGAACACCATCCCCTTTTCAGAGTCGCCCGTGTCCTCGCGGGAGCCGGTCAGCGCCGTGCTTGAGATCCGCGGCGGGCGCGCTGCCGAACTCGGCATTGCCGAGGGCGACAAGGTCCGCTGGAAGGACGTCGCCGCCAAGTAACCGACACTGGACGCGCGGCTTTCGCGGTGCGGAACGTGCGAAGCCGGTTGCTGGCGGACGCAGGCAGGGGTAAGCGGCAGCGCATGGGCATGCTCAAATCGATCTTCACCTGGTGGGAAGGCGCCACCATCGGCACCACGCTTGCACTGCGCGGCAGGACGAAGGTGGGCACCGACTCGCTTGGCAACGTCTATTACCAGGGCGGCAGCGACACCAACGGCCAGCCGCGTCGCTGGGTGATCTACGCCGGCAACAACGATGCGAGCCTGGTGCCGCCCGACTGGTTCAGTTGGCTCCACCACCAGATCGACGGCCTGCCGAGCGAGGCGCTGCCGCCGGTTCGTGCCTGGGAGAAGCCGGCCGAGGGCAATCACACCGGCACGCCGCTTGCGTGGCGGCCGCCGGGTGCGCTCGACCAGGGCGGCCACCGTGTCCGTGCGACTGGCGATTATGAGGCGTGGAGCCCCGACGCGTGAACCGCCGCCTGGCCCTGATCGGGCTGGTACTGGCGGTACTGGTCGCGGCGGGAGCCTGGTTCTGGTTGCGCCCGAGCGGCCCGCGTCCTGCAGGGGCGCCGGACCCGGAAGCTGTGGCCTTCGACGCGGGCGATGGCGGGGCGCCTTCCGCTGACGTGGTGACGGTGGATGCGAGCAGCGAGGCGGTCGCCGTCCCCGGCGCCACGCCGATGGCCGAGCGGGTCGCGGTGCTAGGGTTCCTCAACAAGCGCAACGGCGAGACTCGCGACATCACGATGAAGCCGGGCGAGGCGCGGCGGATCGGGGATGCGGTTATCCGCCTGCGCGCCTGCGAGCACACGGCGCCGTGGGAGCAGGAGCAATATACCGGCGCGTTCGTGCAGCTGGACGTGCGCGGTGCAGATCGTCGCTGGCGGCGGACCTTCTCGGGCTGGCTGTTCAAGGAGCGGCCGGCGCTGAACGTGGTGCAGCACCCGATCTACGACGTCTGGCCCAAGAGCTGCACGATGCGCTTTCCGGAGACGGGGCCGGACACGGTGGCGGCGCCGAGCGGCGGGGCGAGCCGGTCGAGCGCGAAGAAGTCGGCGGGCGGTGCGTCTTCCGCCCCTGTACCCGCGGGGTCGGAAGCACCGGCGCCGAGCGCTGCGGCCAACAGCACCGAGTAATCCATCCGGTCGATCTCCACCACGCCGAGCGTGGCGAGGTGATCGGTCTGGAACTGGCAGTCGAGCAGCGTGAAGCCGCCGGTGCGCAGCCGGGCGACGAGCCACGCGAGCGCGACCTTGGACGCGTCGGTCGCGCGGCTGACCATGCTTTCCCCGAAAAAGGCCCGGCCGAGCGCCAGGCCGTAGAGGCCGCCGACGAGGCGATCCCCGTCCCAGCATTCGATCGAATGGGCGTAGCCCAGGGCGTGCAGGCGGAGGAACACCTGTTCGATCGGGTCGCTGATCCAGGTTTCCGGGCGGTCTTCGGCCGACTCGGCGCAGAGCTGCAGGATCTGCGAAAAGGCCTGGTCGGCGGTGACGCGGAAGCGGTCGGCGGCGATCGTCTTTTTCAGCGAGCGCGAGCAGTGGAAGCCGTCGAGGGGCAGGATGCCGCGACGCTTGGGCTCTACCCAGAAGACCGAGTCGGCGTCGCGGGAGTCGGCCATCGGGAAGACGCCCATCGCATAGGCGCGCAGCACCGTCTGTGGATCGAGAAGGACGGGGCCGGTCATGCCCGACACCTAGCCGTTAGGAAAGCCCAAAGAAAAGGGCCGGCGGCGCGTGCCACCGGCCCTTTCGGGTCAGGTCGGAAAAGGAAGATCAGGCCTTGCAGCTCTGCGCCGGCTTGCCCGGGCGGGTGAGGGTGATCGTCTTGGGCGTGCCGGTCAGGCTGTAGCCCTCAGCCGTGAGCGGATCGCCCGCCTTTTCGGCCTTGAGCGCGGTCGCGGTGCCGCCCTTTTCGGTGCGCAGGTTCGCCAGCTTGTCGCCCGCGAAGAAGTCCACGTACACAAGGGTGTTGTCCTTGCAGCGGAAGGTGCTGGTCGCCTTCACCGCCGGGGGCAGTTCCACCGGAGCAGCGTTGGCGAGCTGGGAGGCCATCGGGTCCGGCGCGCGGGAATCGACGGTCTCGGTCTTCTGGTCACAGCCCGCGAGAAGGGTCAGCGCGAGGGCGGCGGCGGCGGTGGGGAGAAGGGAGCGTTTCATAGCGGTTTCCGGCTTTGCGCATGCAGTACGCCCCGTCAAGCATGGGGATATTACAAAGGCATGCCAATGCTGTGCCGCAACATGACAGCGCCCCGCCGCCGGCGACGCCGCAAGGGCGCCGCCGATGGGAGCGATACCGCCCGCAGGGGGCGGCACCGGTCAGGCGTTGCTGCTGCCGGTCTGGCTGCGCATGGCGCCGCGATCCTGGACCAGGCTGGGCGCAGGGCCGGTAGCGGGGCGCAGCGCGTCGCGCTCGCCGGCCGGCACGGGTGCGGTGGGATCGGGGCGGAAAGCCTCTGGCGCGCGGTCGTTGGGGCCGGGGTGCGGCTTGTCGAGGGCGAGGTCGACCGGGACATGCTCCCCGGTGCCGACGTCGCCTGCGCGAGTCTCGCGCTGCTGGCGGGCGATCAGCCAGCCGCCGAGGCCCAGCGCGACGCCGACCAGGCCGATGCCGGCAGTGACCAGCCGCGAGCGGGTGGGGGCGGTGGAGGCAGTGCGGCGACGCGAAGCGGGGGCCTTGGCCATGGGGTTCCTTCCTGATTCTGGTTCGTCCGCTCCAACCTCTGGAGCGGACGAACCAGAA
>NZ_JAJFET010000007.1 GCF_020707215.1 Sphingomonas sp. PL-96 | reverse complement strand
ATAGGACATATGAACTGGCTTAAGCTTTAACCGAATACCCGACGCCTTGAAAACGCCAGAACCCGGAGCCGCCGCCCACATGTCCCTTCATCTAAACCAACAATGTCAAAGAACAAAACGCCGGCGCCGAATGTCACCCCCTTTCGGGAGTGGCCCGGTACCTCGCGTCTTAGAACCGTTCGAACCAGGCCGTGAAGGCCGCCCCGTCCGGTGAACAGGCATTTAGGGTAGGGGTCGGATACCGTCAAGCGATTCGATTGCAGTTTTTTGAAAAAAGTTCCGGTCGCCCGCCAAGGCGACGAAAAAAGCCGCACCGCGCCCCTTCCCCCGCCTGATGGACGCCTCTCCCTTAGCCTTCCGCATATTCCAGCTGCGGCTCCAGCACGGCCGGGCCATCGGAATGCACGGTGACCGGGATCGACTTGGCCGCAGGCGTCATGCTCTCCGCCGCATAGTGCCATACCGGCATCAGCACGTTGCACTCCGGATAATAGCCGCCGATGCAACCGAGCGGGACGTCGTAGGCCACGACCAGCATGCCCGACAGATGGCGATCGACGCCGTCGTCGGCAACCGTGCGCAGCGTCACGGCCTGACCAACCTTCAGCCCGAGGCGGTCGATGTCCGAGCGGTTCATCAGCACCACCTTGCGGGTGTTCTTGATGCCGCGGAAGCGATCGTCATAGCCATAGACGGTGGTGTTGAACTGGTCGTTGCTGCGCAGCGTCATCAGCCGCAGCACGTCCGGGCCTTGCGCCGGCATGTCGGCATCCTCGTCGAGCATGGTGGGCGTCACGAAGTTCGCACGCCCCGTGTCGGTCTTCCACTCGCGCTTCTTGGCCGGCAGCGGCCGCTGGAACCCGCCCGGCTCCCACATCCGCCGGTCATAGTCCCAGAAGGTGTCGGGCAGCGTCTCGCCGATCTCGCGGCGAATTTCGGCATAGTCGCGCATATAGGCGTCCCAGCGCATGCGCGGATTGGGGTCGAGCACGCGCTGTGCCAGCTCGCAGATCAGCCGCATCTCGCTGATGAGGTGCGGCGAGGCCGGGGTGCGTAACCCGCGGTTGCCGTGCACGCAGCCCGACGTGTCCTCCATCGACAGCGCCTGCTGTCCCGCCTCGGTCTCGTCGATCTCCAGCCGGCCGATCACGGGCAGGATGTAGCTGATCTCGCCCGGCAGCAGCGCGCTGCGGTTGAGTTTGGTGATGACGTTCACCGTCAGGCGGATGTTGCGCCACGCCGGCTCCATCTGGCCATGATCGGGGATCGCGCGCACGAAATTGCCGCCGAGCATGAAGAAGGCCTTCACCTCCCCCTTCAGCACCGCTTCGCAGGTCTCCACCGTGTTGTAGCCGGGCTCGCGCGGCGGCTCGAAGCCGAACTGCTCGCCCAGCCGGTCGAGCGGGAACAGCTCGGGCTTCTCGGTCACGCCCATGGTGCGCTGGCCCTGCACGTTGGAATGGCCGCGCACCGGGCAGATGCCCGCGCCCTCGCGGCCGATGTTGCCGCGCATGAGCAACAGGTTGACCAGCATGCGCACCGTCTCGACCCCGGCATGATGCTGGGTCAGCCCCATGCCATAGACGGCGATCACCGCCTGCGACTGGGCATAGACCTGGGCGGTCGCCTCCATGTCCGCGCGGTAGAGGCCGGAATGCCGCTCGAGCTCGGCCCAGTCCTGGGCACGCAGCCAGTCGGCGAACTGGTCGAAGCCATGGGTGTGCTCGGCGATGAACGCCTCGTCCAGCACGGGCGCCCCGCCGGTGCCGCGCGCGCCCTCGTGCAGCGCCAGCACCGCCTTGCAGATGCCGGCGATCGCCGCCAGGTCGCCGCCCGCCTTGACCTGATGATATTGCGAGCTGATCCGCGTTTCCTTGCCGGTCACCATCTCGGTCGGCGACTGCGGGTTCAGGAACCGCTCCAGCCCGCGCTCGCGCAAGGGGTTGTAGGTGATGATCGGCACACCCCGCCGGCTCGCCTCCTGCAGCGGGTGGAGCATGCGCGGCGAGTTGCTGCCCGGGTTCTGGCCAAAGAACAGGATGCAGTCCGACTTGGCGAAATCGCCCAGGTCCACCGATCCCACCGCCTGGCCGATGCTCTGCGGCAACGCGACCGAGGTCGTCTCGTGGCACATGTTGGAACTGTCGGGGAGGTTGTTGTTGCCATAGGCGCGGGCGAACAGCTGGTAGAGATAGCTCGCCTCGTTCGACAGTCGCCCCGAGCTGTAGAACACCGTCCCTTTCCGCTTGTCCTCGACCGCTCGGAGTTCGCGCGCGATCTCCTCGATGGCATGGCCCCAGGACACCGGCACATATTTGTCGGTCGCCGCGTCATAGCGCAGCGGATGGGTCAGCCGGCCCGGCTGCTCGAGGTGATAGTCGTCCCACTCGAGCAACTCGCTCACCGTATGCTCGGCGAAGAAGGCGGGCGTGCAGCGATTGGCTGTCAGCTCCCAGGCGACCGCCTTCACGCCGTTCTCGCAATATTCGAACGGCAGCGGGCTTGCCGGTTTCACCCAGGCGCAGCTGTTGCACTGATAGCCATCGACCTTGTTGTGGCGGCTGAGCGCCACGGGCACGCTTCCCAGCACGCCCTCTCGCCTGAGGATATTGCCCACCGACCGGGCGGAACCCCATCCGCCTGCGGGAAGGCGGTACGGCTTATATTCGGGCTTTTCCAACGACATCACTCCGGCGGGAGACAGGAGCCAAACACCTGGTGCCCGCCAGGGTTGCACCGGAACCGCCAGCGCCGCGAATTGTTCGTGGAAAAACTCGAAACACAGGCCTGGACCGGGAGGACCGCATGCTGGTCGATCGCGATTATATGCTGAAGAAGCCGTCCGGCCCGTCGGCCCCCAAGCTGTTCCTGGATACGCAGGTCGTACCCGTGGTGGTCAACGCACTCGGCGGCGGCGAGGTGGCGCTGCACCGCGTGTCGGCCCGCACCGGCGTGCGCCCGGCGGTGCTGCTTGCCGGCCTGGCCGGGGTGCTGGCCTATGCCATGGTGCAGATCTGGATCGCCGCGACCGAGGACGACGACGACGCGCCGCTGCCCGCCGACACCGCCCCGCCCGAGGCGCTGGCGGAAGCGCACCCGAGCTGACGCAGCCCCCTACTTCTTCACCGTGTAGAGATACGCCGCCATGTCGCGCGCTTCCTGCTCGGTCAGCCCCTGGTTCGGCATGCCGTTGCCGGGCACCACCTGCTGCGGCTGCCGCAACCAGCGGACCATGTTGCCGGGGTTGTTGACCAGCACGCCCGCGATCTCGGCCCGCACCGCGATGCCGTTGAGCGCGGGGCCGGTCGTGCCCGTGGCGCCGGCGATCCCCGGGATGCGATGACAGGCGCCGCAATTGGTGCGCGCCATCGCCGCCTTGCCCGCATCGACATGGCCGCCGGTCATCGCTTCGGCCTGGGTGCGCGCCTGGGCCGCATCCTGGCGGTAGATGCCGAACACCGACGCCGCACCCGCCAGCGTGGCGATGCCGGTGAGGATCAGCACGAAGCGCAGCTCAGACGGCATCGGCGGTCCTTTGCGTTGGCACCAGCAGCGTGCGGAACAGCACCAGCGCGGCGACCAGGTGGACGAGCCCGCCGGGCACCCACATGACGAGACCCGCGACCTGCTGGTCCTCCGCCGGGGTCATGCCGAACGGGGCGAGCGCCAGCCGGGCATAGCCCGCGTACCAGGGCGATTGGGAGAAGGCCATCAGCGCCCCCAGCGCCCCGGTGACGAAGGAGGTGACGAGCAGGCAGAAGGCGGCAAGCGCCCGGTCTCCCTGCGCGCTCGCCCCCGCCCCGCGCCGGCCGAGCATTGCCGTCCAGAACAACAGCGCGCTGACCAGGAAGCAGAGATGCTGGACCGCGTGCCAGCCCTCGCTCGCCAGCGCGATGTCGAAGAGCGACGGCATGTGCCAGATCCACAGCACTGCCGCCTGGAGGACGGTGGCGACGATCGCGCCGGTGGCCCAGGTGAAGGGCACCGACACGGCCCGGCTCGCGCTGATCCGGCCGAGCGCGCGCCGTGCGCCGGGCGCGAACGCCCAGAGCATCGCCGACAAGGGTTCGGCCAGCACCACCAGCGGTGCGGCGAGCAGCATCAGCAGTTCATGCTCGATCATGTGGGCGGTGAAGGATCGCTCCCCCGCCTCGTGCAGCGGCGACACCAGCGCGCCGGCAAGCACGACCCAGCCGGCGGCGAACCACCATGCCCGTCGGCGCAACTGCGCCCGCCCCCCGCTCGACCGTGCGTACAACCGCCGCCAGCCGAGCGCGAACAGCAGCGCGGATAGCAGCAGCGGCACCGTGATCCACGGGTCCCAGGTCCAGCCGGGGGGCTCGCCATGATCGTGGCCGCCATGCGCGAGCGCCGCGCCCGGCAGCGCAAGCGCCGGCAGGGCAAGCGCCGGCAGGGCCAGAAGGCGGATCAGTTGACGCATGGCGGGACGATCAGCACGGCCAGCGTCTGGAAGGCGATGGCGAGCGCAAAGATGCCGGCGAGCAGCAACGCCACTCGCGAAAGCCACGCACGCGGCGGCGTCTGGTCTCCCGCCGGCTGCGCGCAGGGCCAGGCGATTGCCGCCGCCAGCGCACACAGCAGCAGGCTCGCCGCTCCCCAGGAAAGCCCGAGCCAAGTGCCGACCGGGGCGCAATCGACCTTGAGCACGCTCCCCAGCCCCAGTTCAAAGACATACCAGGCCGCCGGCGGCAGCAGCAGCGCCGCCCAGGGTCGCACGCGCGCCCAGCGGGAAAGCGGCGCGCTCACCCCAGCCTCGGCGCCAGATGGATCAGTGCGCCGATCGGCAGCCAGGTCAGCACCACGAAGGTCCAGTAATTGGCATTGTCCTCGACATCGGCGAACTGGTCGTCGCCCACCTCGTGGGTAAAGAGCCACACGCTCTGGACCGCGGTGTCGCCGATGTCGGTGATGAGGTGACTGGTATGCAGCACCATCAGCATCCACACGAGCGAGCCATAGGCATTGTCATACCAGGCGACATTGAGGTGCGCGAACTCGAACCCGCGCGGGATCAGCAGCAACAGACCGATCACGGTCATCGCCAGCGTGCCGAACCGCACGCCGCGCTCGTCCTTCGCCTTTGCCCTGCGCCGCACCCACAGGTTCGGGATCTCGCTCAGGAACAGCCCCAGCGTGAGCACCGCGGGCCACAGCAGGTCGGGCGGGCGCACGCCATCGGGCGGCCAGCCGGCGGTCTGGCTCATGAGATACAGATAGGCGCCCGCGGCCAGCGCAAAGGCCGTCCCCTCGATCGCCATGAAGCCGATGTTGCCCCACCACACCAGGTGGCTGGCGCCGGCCGCGCTTTCGGGCAGGTCGGACAGGTCGCCGACGGTGCGGGTGGGCACGGCGTCGCTCATCGGCTGCGCGCCCGCAGCGGGCCGGTCTTGGCGCGCTCCCGCTGCGGCCAGAACCACCAGGTCAGCGCGATCCCCACCGGCACCGCCCCCCACACCAATGCCCAGGGGGTGAAGATGCTGCCGATGAACAGGATGGTGACGGCGATCGCCGCCACCAGTGGCGCGATCGAGGGCGGCGGGCTCTTCTGGCGGTACTCCGGGGTCGCCTCCACAACCGAGGTCACCAGCACTTCGCGCCGATCGACGGCCAGACCGCTCATCACCGCGAGCCCCTCTTTCTGCGTCCACATGGGCGTCAGGCTGTCGACCACCGGCGTCGCCTCGAAATTATGCGGCGGCGGCGGCGAGGGCACCGCCCATTCGAGGGTCGAGCCGTCCCACGGGTTCGGCCCGGCCGCCCGGCCACGATAGAAGCTCCAGGCCGCGTTGGCGACGAAGACCAGCCCGCCGGCCACGGCGATGGCGGAGCCGATCGAGGCCACCATGTTGAGCGTCCCCCAGCCCATGCCCTCGCTATAGGTGTAGATGCGCCGCGGCATCCCCTGCAGCCCCAGGATGTGCATCGGGAAGAATCCCAGGTTGAAGCCGCCGGCGATCAGCCAGAAGCTCACCTTGCCCCAGAACTCCGACATCATCCGTCCGGTCGCCTTGGGATACCAATAGGTGAAGGCGCCAAACAGCGGGAACATCGCGCCGCCGACCAGCACGTAGTGGAAATGGGCGACGATGAAGTAGGTGTCGGTCAGCTGCTGGTCGAGCGGGGCCGATGCCGTCATCACCCCCGACAGCCCGCCGATCACGAAGGTGACGATAAAGCCCAGCACCCACAAAAGCGGCGTGTCGAACCGCGGCCGCCCGCTCCAGAGCGTCGCGATCCAGCAGAATATCTGGATGCCGGCGGGCAGTGCCACCGCCATGCTGGCCGCGGTGTAGAAATCATTGCCCAGCCGCGGCAGCCCGACCGCGAACATGTGGTGGACCCACAGTCCAAAGGCGAGCGCGGCGATGCCGAGCATCGACAGCACCACCGCGGCATGGCCGAACAGCGTCCGGCGCGAAAACGTCTCCACGATCACCGACACGAAGCCGGCGGCCGGCAGGAAGATGATGTACACCTCCGGGTGCCCGAACCACCAGAACAGGTGCTGGAACAGCACCGGGTCGCCGCCGGCCCCTGCCGCAAAGAACTGGGTCGACACCAGCCGGTCCGAAATCAGCATGCTGGTGACCAGCATGACCGCGGGCAGCGCAAAGATCGTCATCAGCGCGGACAGGAACATCGCCCAGACGAACAGCGGGATGCGCGCCAGCGTCATGCCGGGCGGCCGCATCTTGAGCACGGTCGCCGCCACGTTGACCGACGCCGACAGCGCGGCGACCTCGGTAAAGGTGATCATCTGCGCCCAGATGTCGGCGCGGTGGCCGGGCGAATAGGCAGGCCCCGACAGCGGCGGATATTCGAACCAGCCGAGGTCGGGCGTGATGCCGAACGCATGCGGCACCCACAGCATCAGCACGCCGCCGAGATACAGCCAGTAGCTGAACGCCGCGAGCCGCGGAAAGGCGAGCGCCCGCTGCCCCAGCATCAGCGGCACCAGCCAGATCGCCATCGCCTCCATCACCGGCACCGACACCAGGAACAACATGGTCGAACCGTGGAGCGAGAAGCTCTCGTTGTAGAGCTGCGGCGTCATCCGCTCCATGTCGGGCATGGCCAGTTGCAGCCGCATGTCGAGCGCGAGCATGCCCGCCAGGAACAGGAGCAGCACCACCGTCAGGATATAGCGCGCGGCGATCCGCTTGTGATCGACCGTGGTCAGGAAGCCCCAGATCCCCGGGGCATCGGCCCAGGAGACGCGCAGCTTGCCGCGTTCGACAGCTGGGGTGCGCGGATCGGTCATTTCAGGTCCATCAGATAGCGCGAGGCCGCATCGGCATCGGCGGGCGAGAGCGCGACCGGCGGCATCATCGTGCCGGGCTTCACCGCCTGCGGCTGGGTGATCCAGCCCTGCACGGCGCCGCGGCTCATGGTGAGGGTACCGGCGGCGACCGAGCGGCGTGCGCCGAAATGGGTAAGGTCGGGTCCGGCCCGGCCGGTCGCCTGGGTGCCGCGGATCGCATGGCACATCGCGCACTGGCCGCGCGCGACCACCTGGAGCCCGCGTGCCGCCACCGCATCGGCCGGGGCCGCGGCGGGGCGCCTCTGGCTCGCGAGCCATGTCGCGAATTCCTGCGGCGTGTCGACCTTCACGTCCAGCGCCATGTGCGCGTGCTGGACGCCGCAGAACTCCGCGCATTGGCCGCGGAACCAGCCGGCGCGCGTCGGCGTCAGGTCGACCTGGTTGATGCGGCCGGGGATCAGGTCGAGCTTCTGGGCGATGTTGGGGATCCAGAAGCTGTGGATCACGTCCGCCGAGCCCAGCGACACGCGGGTCGTCTGCCCCAGCGGCAGGTGTAGCTCGTTGGCGGTTTCGATCCAGCCGCCGGTCGCGGGATCGCGTACCTGGATGCGCCACCACCATTGATGCCCGGTGACGCGGATCTCCAGCGCATCGCGCGCTCGCGCCTCGGCAATGCCGCGTTCGACCAGGAAGCTGCCGGTGATGAGCACGGTCAGCCCCGTCACGATCAGCCCGGCCCAGAACAGCAACCCGCGATTGAGGCCGCGATCACCCGGGTTGATGCTGGGCGCGCGCACCTCTCCCCGGCGGCGGCGCGCACGCAGCACGCTGACGCCCAACCCAGTCAGCACCAGCAGGTACATGAACCCGCACACCGCCATCATCAGCCAGAACAGCGAGCCGATGCTGGCCGCCTGCTCGCCCGCGGGCGCGAGCGGCGACTGGAAGCCGCCCTCGCACGCCGACAGCGCCAGCAACGGCAGCAGTGCCAGCCTGCGCGCGCTCATGGCAGTATCGGCCCTGTCCAGCTGCGGCCCTGCGCCTCCCCGACCTGCTCGACGTCCTGCCGCCGCCGCTTCTCCGGCTTCAGCTGGGGCAAAGTGCGGACATAGGCGGTGATCTGCCACAGCTGCTCGGGCGGAATACGCTCGCCATAGCGCGCCAGCGCTCCGGCATGGCCCCGCGCGATGTAGCGATAGACCTGTTCCAGGTCGCTGCCATGCGCCCACAGCTTGTCGTTGAGGTTGCGCGTCCCGGTCGCATCGCTGCCGTGGCACACGCCACAACCATACCAGGTGAAATAGCGCCCGCCCTGCGCGACCTGATAGACGTTCCGCTCATAGCGGGCCGCGCGCGGATCCTGCGCGCCATTGGGCTCGGTCTGCGGCAGGTCCGGACCGACGCTGCGCGATTCCGCGCTGCATCCCGCAAGGGCAGCTACCAACACGACCAGCAAAGGGAAGCGTTTCCTGCCCGACACCCGCCGAACCTCGCGCGCCGTGCAGTCGCGGTCAAGAACGCAAATCAGTCGAGCCGTCGTTCTTCTTCGAACCCGCCTTCACACCACGATCCGCACCGGCACGGCCTTGCTCGCCGGCGTCTTCGATTCCTGGTCGTGGTGCGCCAGCGGCACCAGCACGTTCATCTCGGGATAATAGGAGGCGACGCACCCGCGCGGCAGCAGGAACGGCGTGACCGTCAACCCGCCGACCGCGCGATGGACGCCATCGCGCGCATCGGTCTTCAGTCCCACGACCTGGCCTTCCTTCAGCCCGGCTGCGGCGATCTCGTCCGGGTGCATCAGCAGCACGTCGCGCGTGCCCTCGATCCCGCGCAACCGGTCCGAATAGCCATAGATGGTGGTGTTGAACTGGTCGTTCGACCGCAGCGTGATCAGCCGGTAGCGCCCCGGCGCATCCTCGAACCCCGCCGCCGACAGATGCTCGGGCACCGTGAACTGCGCCTTGCCGCTCTCGGTCTTCCAGATCCGCTCGCGCGCCGCATTGCCGCGGTAGAAGCCGCCGGGCGTGAACATGCGCGCGTTGAACTGCGCGAACTCGTCCGGATAAGTTTCCTCGATCAGGTCGCGAATGCGACCATAGTCGGCGATCCATTCGTCCCAGCGCACCTTGGGGTTCCCCGGCAGCGTCGCCTTGGCGAGCCCTGCCACGATCGCGGGTTCCGACAACAGATGCTCGCTTGCCGGCCTGGCGTGCGCCACCGACCCATGGATGCAGCTCAGACTGTCCTCCATCGTCACCGTCTGCGGCCCGCTCGCCTGCTCGTCCACTTCCGCACGGCTCAGGCACGGCAGCAGATAGGCGACCTTGCCGTTGATCAGGTGGCTGCGGTTGAGCCGCGTCGCGATCTGGACGGTGAGGTTGAGGCGCGTCCACGCCGCCTCCATCTTCTCGCGCTCCGGCACGGCGCGCACGAAATTGCCGCCCAGCCCGATGAACGCCTTCACCTCGCCGGAGAGGATCTTCTCGCACGCCTCGACGGTGTTCAGCCCCTTGTCGCGCGGGGGATCGAAGCCGAACAGCTCGGCGAGCTTGTCGAGCGGTACGAGTTCGGGCTTCTCCGAAATGCCGACGGTGCGCTGGCCCTGCACGTTGGAATGGCCGCGCACGGGCGAGCAGCCGGTGCCCTCGCGCCCGATATTACCCTTCAGCAGCAGCAAATTGACGATCATCGCCAGGTTCTCGAACCCGTGCACCTGCTGGGTAAGGCCCATGCCGTACATGATGATGGTCTTGTCGGCTTCGACATAGACCTGTGCCGCCGCCGCCAGATCGTCGCGCGACAGGCCCGATTCCGTCTCGATCGCGTCCCAGCCGACGGTCGCGACATGCGCCTTCAGCGCCTCGAAATCGGCGGTGTGCTGCTCGATGAAGTCGACATCCAGCACGTGGCGCCCTTCTTGGGCCCAAAGCTTCTCCTCGGCCGCTAGGATATGCTTGATGAGGCCGGTGATCGCCGCGATGTCGCCGCCGGGCCGCACCTGCCAATATTGCTGCGAGATCTGCGTCGGCTTCTTCAGGTGCAGCATTTCCGCGGGGCTCTGCGGATCGCGGAACACCTCCAGCCCGCGTTCGCGGATCGGGTTGAACGTCACGATCCTCACCCCGCGCTCCACCGCTTCCTTCAGCGGATGGAGCATGCGCGGGCTGTTGGTCCCCGTGTTCTGGCCGAAGAAGAAGATCGCGTCGCACTGGTCGAAGTCGCTGAGCACGCTGGTGCCCACCGGCACGCCGATCAGCTTCTTGAGCGCGACCGAGGTCGTCTCGTGGCACATGTTGGACGAGTCGGGCAGGTTGTCGTGCCCGTACAGCCGCGCGAACAGCTGGAAGAGATATGCCGTCTCCAGGCTCGCCTTGCCGGACGTGTAGAACACCGCGGACCCCGGATCGATCGCGTTCAACTCGCGTCCGATCGCGTCGAACGCCTCCTGCCAGCCGACCTGCACATAGCTGTCGGTCGCGGCATCATAGCGCATGGGGTGCGTCAGCCGCCCCAGCTGCTCCAGGTCATGGTCGCGCCAGGTCCTGAGCTCGCTGACCCGATGCCGGCCCAGCACCTGCGGCGTGCAGCGGCGCGTGGTCAGGTCCCACAAGGTCGCCTTGGCGCCGTTCTCGCAGAATTCGAACGCATGCGGATGCGCCGGCTTGGTCCAGGCGCAGGACACGCACATGAAGCCGCCGGGCTTGTTCTGCCGCTCCAGCGTGCGCAGCGCCGCCGGCCTGTCGACCTCGCGCCCCCAGGTCTCGACAATGCCGCGGACCGATCCCCAGCCGCCTTCCGCACCCGTGTAGTGGACGGTTCCCTGCTTCTCGTCGGCCATGGCGCACTCTCCCTGGGCTGAGCATAGGCGCGTGGCCGACCGCGCTCAACCGACGCCCGGTGCCTCCAGCGCGGCCAGGTCCGCGGGCGTGTTGATGTTGGCGATCGGCTCGGCAATCGTGATCGCCGCGGCGCCCGCCGCCGTGCCCCAGCCGCGCAGCGAGCGACGTGCATCCTCGACCACGAACCTGTCCAGCGCCGGCGACAGCGCGCTCGGCCACCAGCCGATCAGCGGCATCGCCTCCAGATAGGCAGGCCCCCCGCCCGCCTGCAACTGCCGCACCAGGTCGGCGGGCAACACCGGCGTGTCGCACCCGACGCTCACCACGCCGTCGAAACCGTGCGCCTGCGCATGGAACAGCGCAGCGGCAAGCCCGCCCAGCGGCCCCAGCCCCGGTGCGGGCCGGTCGGCCAGCTCGGCCAGCTCGGGCAGCAGTCCGCCGCCCCCGCACACCACCACTGCCGACACCTGGTCGCACAGCGCCCGCGCGGCATGGGCGATCAGCGGCTCGCCCCGGTGCAGCGCCAGCGCCTTGTTCGACCCGAACCGCCGCGCCTGCCCGCCCGCCAGGATCGCGCCGAGGACCTTCACGCGCCCACCGCCAGCACCGCGTCCGACCGCGCCAGCACCACCAGCCGCACGCCCGCATCGTGCGCGCGGGCGATGGCGAGGCTGGTCGGCGCGGAAATCGTCACCAGCGTGGGACAATCGGCCAGCGCCGCCTTTTCCACCAGCTCATAGGAGCAGCGCGACGACAGCAGCGCAAAGCCGCCGTCCCAGCCCAGCCCCTCGCGCAGCATCGCGCCGTTGAGCTTGTCGAACGCGCTGTGCCGGCCGACGTCCTCGCGCACCAGCCGGATCGTCCCGTCGGCGGCGACCAGTGCTGCAGCATGCACCGCCCCGGTCGCGCGGTTGAGCGGCTGGTGATCGCGCAATGCGCCCACCGCGGCAAAGATCGCAGCATCGGCCGGCGCCGGTGCCTGCGTCACGCGGCGCAGCGGCCGGATCGCCTGTTCGAGATTCTCGATGCCGCACAGCCCGCACGAGGATTCGGTCACCCGGTGGCGCACGCGTTCCACCACCGCCTCGGCGCGCGAGGGGGCAAGCGTCACCCGTACCACCACCCCCCGCTCGGTCGGGTGGATGTCGATGTCGACCAGCTCCTCGATCCGCTCGATCAACCGCTCCGACAGCGCAAAGCCGGTCGCGAAATCCTCCAGCGCCGCCGGCGTCGCCATCACCACGGCATAGCCAAGCCCGTTGAACTCGATCGCAACCGGCCGCTCCACTGCGATCGGCCGCGCCACTTCGGTGCGCGCGCCCGCGGGCGTGATCGCCACCATTGCGGTCCGCACCGCCTCGCCCGTCGCATCGAAATCCTGCTGGCTGGTCATGTCGTCCCTGTTGAACCTCCCGCTCCGCGCAAACAAGCGCCCGCCCCGCGCAAACAAGCGATTGCCACTGGCCAGCCCTCAGGCGCATGCGCCACACGAGCGCGGGGGCGCGGAATCACGGAACAACACCTATGTCGCTTGTCGAAACGCCTCCGGAGCCCTGCTGGGCAGACCTCAGCTTCGACGCGGCGCAGGCGCTGCTGGCGCAAGGGGCGCTCCCGCTCGGCACCGAGCAGGTGGCGCTGCGCAAGGCCGGGCGCCGCGTGCTCGCCGAACCCGTGCGCGCCGCATTCGACTCACCCCGCCACGACGCCGCCGCGATGGACGGCGTGGCGGTGCGCGACGCCGATCTCGCCGACGGCACCCGCCGCCTGCACGTGATCGGCGCCGCCTATGCCGGCTCGCCCTTCGCCGGCTCCGCCAAGGGCGCGGCCGTCACCATCACCACCGGCGCCGCCCTGCCCGCCGGCGCCGACCGGGTCGTGCCGGTCGAACTGCTCAAGCAAGGCGACGGCTGGGTCGAACTTCCCGCCGCCCTGCCACGCAAGCGCCACGTCCGCCCGCGCGGCTCCGATTTCGCATCCGGCTCCGCCGTGCTCGATGCGGGGCGCATCCTCGATCCGCGCGCGCTGGTGGTCGCGGCCGCCGCCGACTCGGGCCAGGTCACCGTGTGGCGGCGCCCGCGCGTGCACGTGATCGCAAGCGGCGACGAACTCGTCGCCCCCGGCGACGCATCGGCGGGCGAGGCGCGGGTCCCCGACAGCCTGTCGGAGGCGATCCAGCTCCTGGTCCGGCAATGGGGCGGCCAGCCCGGCGGCACCAGCCGCGTTGCCGACGACGCTGCCGCCATCACCGCGGCGGCCGAGGCTATGCTCTCCGACTGCGACATCCTGGTCATGGCCGGCGGCGCCTCACGCGGCGAGCGCGACCTCGCCCGCGCCGGCCTCGCCCCGCTCGGCCTCGTCCCCCGCTTCGTGGGCGTCGCGATCAAACCCGGCAAGCCCGTCTGGTACGGCCGCATCGGCGCGCGTCACGTCCTCGGCCTGCCCGGCAATCCCACCGCGGCGATGACGGTTGCGCGCCTGTTCCTGGTCCCGCTGCTGACTGCGCTCGAGGGCCGCGGCTTTGCCGCCGGCCTCGACTGGCAATCCACGCCGCTTGCCACGCCTGTCGAAGCCGGGGCCCCGCGCGAGTCCTTCCTCTGCGCCGCGCGCACGGCGGGAGGTGTCGAAATCCTCGAACGCCAGGCCGCCTCCAACCAGGCCCTGCTCGCGCGCGCCGACCTGCTCGTCCGCAGGCCCCCGGACGCGCCAGCCGGGGCGGCCGGTGATCTGGTGCAGACACTGCGCTTCTGAGCAGGACATGGCTTCCGCTGAAGCCGGGGCCTACGCATTTTTGCCGAGCTTACAGACGTCACGCGGACCGATAGGGTCGGCGCAGTGTCCCTGTTCGGTGACTGTCATGAACAAGCCTGCTCTTGCGTGGCGGCGCCTTCCCTCGTCACCTCTGCCTCCAAGCGACAGCGACTTCGCGAGCCGTGACTCTGCGCTTACCCGCAAGTTCGACAGCTTCGTCCGCCTGGATGCTCAGGACAAGAGGCTGCTCAACGACTTCTGCCGACAGCCTCGGCTCGCCCCGGCGGGACAGGACCTCATCCGGGAGTATGAGCGGGTCGAGAAAACCTATGTCCTGCTCGATGGCTGGGGGTACCGGTACAAGAGCCTGGACAACGGCAAGCGGCAGATCATCAGCTTCCTGATCCCCGGGGACATCTGCGACGTCTATGCCTTTGTATCGAGGAAGATGGACTATTCGGTCGGATTGCTGACCGATGCGAACGTCGCAACCTCCTCGCTGTCGAACCTCTGGGATCTGCTCTGGAGCTCACCCCGCATCGGCCAGGCCTTTTTCCGGTCGACCATCGTGGACGAAGGCATCCTGCGCGAGCGCCTTGTCAGCATCGCACGGCGCAATGCGCTGGAGCGACTTTCCCACTTCCTGTGTGAGACGTGGACGCGATTGGAACAGGTCGGGCTCACCGCCGACGACACCGCGCCCTTCCCCTTCACGCAAGAGCAGCTGGGCGACACGCTCGGGCTCACCGCCGTCCACCTGAACCGCACGCTTCAGATCCTGCGGACGCGGGGGCTCATCTCCCTCAGCCATCGCACGCTGCGCATCCACGACCCGCACGAACTGCGGCAGATCGCCGGCTTCGACGCATCCTATCTCTCGGTCGACGAGATGGTCTGAGCCCAGGCCGGACGCCGCCCTTCCCGTCGCGTGCGAGGCCTTTACCCGCCCGCCAGGGCCGACAGGCTCGCCGCCAATTCGTCGGCGCGGAACGGCTTGGTCAGCCGCTGGAGATCGGGGTCGACGCCCTCGGACTCGGCATAGCCCGACACGATCAGCACCGGCAGTTCGGGCCAGCTCGCCTTCAACGCATGCGCCAGCTGCGCACCGGTCATGCCCGGCATCAGATGATCGGTTACCAGCAGGTCGGGGCGCAGCCCCGTCGCAACCAGGCCGATCGCCTCTTCCGCCGAACTCGCCTCCGTCACCGAATAGCCGAACCCGGCCAGCATGTCGGCCGTGCTCATGCGCACCAGATCCTCGTCGTCCACCAGCAATGCGGTGCCGCGTGCCGACAGGCTGGAAAGCGCGTCCGAGACCAGCGCCGCGCCATCGGCCGCGGCGGCACTCACCGGCAGCCACAGCGCGATGCGCGTGCCGGCACCCGGCGCGCTGTCGATCCGCAAACCGCCGCCCAGCTGTGCGACCAGCCCGTGCACCATCGACAGGCCCAGGCCCGTGCCCTTGCCCACGCCTTTGGTGGAAAAGAACGGCTCGATCGCGCGCTGGCGAGTCGCCTCGTCCATGCCGATGCCGCTGTCGTGCACCGCCACGCACACATACTGCCCGGGCGCCATGTCGCCGGCATCGCCCTCGCCCGCGGTCTCGCGAGTCACCGCGATGCGCAGCGTCCCGCCATCGGGCATGGCATCGCGCGCGTTCACCGCCAGGTTCAGCAGCGCCATCTCCAGCTGGTTGGCGTCTGCCCGCGCCGGCGGCAGGTCCGGCGCCACCGACACGTCCATGCTGATCGTCGGTCCCAGCGTCGTGTCGATCAGCCCGACCATGTTCTCGACCAGCCGCTCGACGTCGACCGCGATCGGCTGAAGCGGCTGGCGGCGCGCAAAGGCGAGCAGCCGCTGCACCAGTGTCTTCGCCCGCTCCGCCGATTGCAGCGCGCCGTCGACCAGCCGCTGCTCACGCTCGGTCGCCAGGCCCTTGCGCGCCAGCATGTCCAGCGAGCCGATGATCGGGGTGAGCAGGTTGTTGAAGTCATGCGCCACCCCGCCGGTCAGGCTGCCCATCGCCTCCATCTTCTGGCTTTGGCGCAGCGCCTCCTGCGCCGCCTCCAGTTCGGCGTGCGCCACCAGCCGGTCGGAAATGTCGTTGGCGTGGTGAAAGGCGCCGATCACCCGGCCGCTCGGGTCGCGCAGCGGCGTGTAGCTGATCTCCCAGCACGGCATGCCGAGTTCCGGGCGCCCGAACGCCGCGGCGGTGGTGAAGCTTTCCCCGGCCAGCGCGCGCGCCATGAACCCGCGCATCACGACCGCCTGCTCCGGCAGGAACAGGTCGGGGAACACGTCGCCGACCCTGGTGTCGAAGCCGTTGACGCGTCGGAACTCGGAATTGTGCGCGCGGTTGAACGCGACCAGCCGATAGTCCGTGTCAAAGGCGCAGATCGGCGCCGCGGTCGCCTCGACGATCTCGTGATAGCGGCGCAGCTCGGCCGTGCGCTCGATCACCTGCTGCTCCAGCGTGTTCTTGAGCTCGTGCAGGGTCATTTCGGCCCGCGCACGCTCGACCACTGCCTTGACCCGGTCCGCCACCTCCTGGACCAGGCTTTCCTCTGCGGGCGTCCACACCCGCGGCGTCGCGCTCTGCACGGCCAGCAGCCCGACCCATTGCGCTTCCTCGAACAGGACGACGTCGACAAACGCGCCCACGTGTCGCGCCAACAGGCCGGCGCGCGCCTCCTCGCTCAATCGTTCGTCCGCCGGCACGTCGTGTGCCACCACTGGCGCCCCTGGGCGGTAGGCGCGCAGCAGGTCGGGACCAAAGGCTTCCAGCGAATGCGTGCCGACGATCGAGGGCACGCCCCGGTTGTGGTCGCGCTCCACCGTCATCATCCCGCTCGCGATCTCGGCATAGAAGACCCGGCTGGCGTCGAGCTGCTCGCCCAGCGCCTTGGCGGTGACTTCCATGATCTCTGCCGGGGTGCCAAGCGGGCGCAACGCGTCCGACAGCGCCAGCAGGAACGCAGTGTGGCGCTCGGCCGCTACACGCTCGGTCGTCTCGGCCAGGATGCAGATGACGCCGGCCGGTTGCCCCGACTCGTCCAGCACCGGCGAATAGTCCAGGTCCATCCACACCTGCTCGGCCCGTCCGTGGCGGTGCAGTGTCAGCTCCTGGTCGGAATAGGCGAGCGTCCTGCCGGCAAGCCCTACCTTCATAACATTGTCGTTGAAGTCGGCGACCTCGGGCCAGCCCTCGCGCACGTTGGAGCCGAGCAGTTCGGGGTGCCGGCCGCCTGCGAACACCGAATAGGCGTCGTTGTAGAGCATCACGCCGTCCTCGCCCCACAGCATCACGATCGGCACGGGCGAGCGCATCAGGATCGACGTCGCGGTCTTCAGGCTCTGCGGCCACGCTTCGATCGGCCCGAGCGGAGTCCTCGACCAGTCCCACTCGGCGACCAGCGCGGCGCACGCGCCACCGCCGGCCAGAAAGGCGAGCTCCGGAGCAGGGGGCACGAACGTGGTACGCGGAAAGACTTCAGGCATCGTGGCAGCAAGGACCTGCAAGCGTTCGCGATCCGCAGGGCCTTTGACCTCGCATGCTCGCCTCGATGGGCCCAGCGTAGCGGACCCGTCCGCATTCGCAAAGACGCTCGCCTCGGCGCGCCGGCCTCGTGCACCGGCCCCTCCGCTCAGCCCCCGTTCTTCTTGACGTTCGTGTACTTGTTGCAACAGGTCTAAGTAGAACTGCGCATTTGCTGACCTTTTTACTTGATTGGTATTGTCTCGACAGAGCCACTGTGACAGCTTCGCGACCACGACGCCGGGGGGCGGGCGCGGCATGGCAAGGCATCAGAATGCCAACATGCGCACGTGTATGGCGCGGCCGACAGGGACGGCGACGCCATGCGGCTCCTCCGGCGCGTTGTGCACAAGGGGGAAGATGATGGTGTTAAGGCATTTGCTGGCCACGGGTTGCTGCGTGGCCGCGCTGGTGGCGCAACCGGCGTTCGCGCAGACGGCGGACGCGGACGCTGCGGCACAGGATGGTGCCATCGCGATCGGCGATCCGGTCGCCTCTGCAAAGCTTGCCGCCGACAGCCAGCGCGCCGAATCGCGCGACGGGGGCGAGGGCGAGGTGATCGTCACGGGCACGCGCATCCAGCGCCCGAACAACCGTTCCGCAGCCCCGATCGTCACCACCACCTCGGCCGAGATCGCCGCGCAAGGTGCGACCACCATCGAGGAAGTGTTGAACCGCCTGCCCCAGGTGCAGGTGAACTCGGAACAGAATTTCAGCGATTCCGAAGGCCGCCAGCGCATCAAGCTGCGCAGCCTGGGCTATGAGCGCACGCTGATGCTGATCGACGGCCTGCGTATCGGCCTGCCCAACACGGTGGACGTCGGCATCATCCCGACCGCGCTGGTCGACCGCATCGACGTGCTCACCGGCGGCGCCTCGTCGGTCTACGGCTCCGACGCGGTTTCGGGCGTGGTTAACTTCATCCTCAAGAAGAACTTCGAAGGCGTCCGCATCGACGCCAACTACAGCTTCTTCAATCACAACAACCGCGCCAACGCCGTTACCGAGGCTGCGAGCCGGATCGGTGTCGACTCGGCGACGGGCATGACCAATGACGGCGGGCGCGCCGACATCAGCCTGTCCGCGGGCACCAACCTGTTCGACGACCGCGTGAACATCAGCGGCTTCGTCAACTATCGCCAGTCGGATCTGGTGCGCCTGCGCGACCGCTCGGGCGCCGTCTGCGAGGTGGTTCAGACCAGCAACACTGCGCCGCTGGCATGCTCGCGCGCAAGCTACACGCCCGCCGGCACGATCATCCCGCAGGCCGGCGCCTTTGCCGGAACGCAGCTGGTCAACAACCCGAACGGCGACGGCACCTTTATTCCCATCAACAGCGGTCCGACGGCGGCGCAGGCCAACCCGTACGACGATTTCGCATTCCAGCGCGCGTTCGACCGCATCAACGCCGGCGGCTTCATCACTGCCCAGCTCACCGATCACATCGAGTTCTACGGCAACGGGCTGTTCTATCGCGACAAGTCGTACAACACGTCGCTCAACCGCGTTCTGTCCTTCTCCGCCTTTGGCAGCACGCCGTACCAGGTGAACTGCGACAACCCGTTCCTGTCGGGGTCGCAGGCACAGGTGCTGTGCGGTGCCAACGCCGGGGTGGCGGGGCAGTACGCGCCGCTCGACGTGCGCTACCGGTTCGACGGGCTGCCGCTGGTCCAGCAGAAGTTCATCAACGAGGGCTATCGCATCGTCGCCGGCCTGCGCGGCAAGGTGCTGAACGACGTCTGGTCCTATGACGTTGCCGGCATGATCTCGCGCGCGCGGCTCGACAACATCGACACGCCCTTTGCGCAGGTCGCAAGCGTCAACAATTCGCTCGACGTGGTGAACGTCGGCGGCACCCCGACCTGTCGTTCGGTGGTCAACGGCACCGATCCGGCCTGCGTGCCCTTCAACGCCTTTGCGCCCTTCAATCAGGATGTGGCGCTCAACAACTACCTCTATGGCGGTGCGACCGGCGGCATCTACACGCGCATCCCCCGCCTGCTCCAGTTCGTGGGAACGGTCAGCGGCGATCTCGGCAAGTACGGCATCACCTCGCCGCTTGCGGAGCAGGGCATCGCGATCGCGATCAGCGCCGAATACCGCGAGGAGATGGAACGCTCCATCGCCAACGAGATCTTCCAGGAGAACAACGGCTACGGCGAGAACCAGCGCGTCACCCAGAACATCCTGGAGGGCAACATCGAGGTGCAGGCGCCGCTGGTCGAGGATCAGTCCTGGACCAAGCTGCTCCAGCTCAACGCCGGCTATCGCCGGTCGAAGTACAACCGCCTCGAGGGCAGCTTCGGCACCTGGAAGGTAGAGGGCATCTGGGCGCCGATCGACGACATCACCTTCCGCGCATCGTACAACAAGTCGCAGGCGGCACCGGGTGTCGGCGCGGCTGCAGGTGCTGCCAACGTCTTCTGGAACCAGGGCTTCTATGCCGACCCGTGCGCGCCACGCGTCGATCCGTCGAACCCCAACGGCCCGCGCCTGGCGCCCTCCGCAACGCTGGAGCAGTGCCGCAACACCGGCCTTGCCGACAATCTCTATGGCAGCGCGACGCTGATCTGCCCGGACGATCGCTGCACGGTGCGCGAGGGCGGCTTCGACCTCGCACCCGAAAGCGCCTTCACCAAGACGTTCGGCGTGGTCCTGCGGCCCCGCTTCCTGCCCGGCCTGACCGTGTCGATCGACCGCTGGCTGATCGACCTGGAGGACCAGCTCACCTTCCTCAACCCGGCCGACTGGATCAACGAGTGCATCGGCACCGGCAATGACTATTTCTGCCGCGGCATCGTGCGCAATGCGGACGGCACGCTGTCGAGCTCGCCGGCCACCAGCCCGTCGACCGGCTGGGTGTCGCGCGGATCGGTCAACGGCTACAAGTCGCAGTCGCACGGCTGGGACTTCCAGGGCCAGTACAACCTGGGCCTGGGCGACGTCGGCTCCCTCGACATGAACTTCAACGGCACGCTGATGACGCTGGTTGGCAGCCAGGGTGCCCCGACCGTCGAGCCGCGCGACTGCACCGGCTATTGGGGCAGCGGCTGCGGCGAGAGCATGCCGACCTGGCAGCACCAGTTCCGCACGACCTGGACCTCCCCGGACCGGGCCACCAGCGTGTCGCTGAACTGGCGCCACCGCAGTGCGATGCCGCTGACCTTCTACGCACCGGAGGAAACCGGCATCCCGGCGCAGGACGAGAGCGCCCGTCGCGACGAGTATGCGGGCATCAAGGCCTATGACTGGTTCGACGTGGCGTTCACCTTCGACATCAACAAGCAGATGACGTTCCGGCTCGCCGCGAACAACATCTTCGACCGTGACCCGCCGATCATCCCGGACAGCCGTTCCCAGATCGGTCTGCTGCGCGGCAACACGATCATGGGCTACGACCTCCTGGGTCGCCAGATCGTCGCGGGCGTTTCGCTCCGCCTGTAACCGGCCAGGCGGCCGCCCCCGGGCAACCGGGGGCGGCCGCTCCTGTTTCGGATGTGCTGCTGGAGAAAAGCAGCGCGACCAGCGTTCCCGTTTCAGACCCGGACCGCCGCTCGCACCTGTGCCTGGGGTGATAAGACATTGGAAAGCCTGCTCCTCCATGATCGGGGCAGCAGGCAAAGATGCCGGCCGACCCTTGGAACATGGCGTCGCGCGCATGGAACGATTGTTAGAACTACAGAACGTCATCCTTGAGATGATCGCAAAGGGAGAGGCACTCGAGCGCACAGGCACCCGCCTGTGCCTTGAGGTCGAGAAACTCGTGCCGGGCGCGATCTGCTCGGTGCTGACCGTCGACTCGCACGGCCTGCTGCACCCGCTTGCCGGGCCCAGCCTTCCCAGCGCCTATTCCGCTGCGCTCGACGGCATCGCGACCGGGCCGCGGGTGGGTTCGTGCGGCACCGCAGCGTTTTCGCGCACGCCCGTCACCGTCACCGACATCGCCACGGACGATCGCTGGACGGACTTCCGGCACCTGGCCCTTCCGCTGGGCCTGCGTGCGTGCTGGTCCAGTCCCATCCTGGACGCGCACGGCGCGCCGGTCGGGACCTTTGCCTTCTATTATCGCGAATGCCGCGGCCCTACCCCGGCCGAGGAGGAGATCGTCGGCTATTGCGTCCACCTGGGCGTCATCGCGATCGAACGCGACCAGCGGGTGCTGGACCGCGAACGCCGCGCCTACACCGATGCGCTGACCGGCCTGGCGAACCGTGCCGCGTTCGAGGCAGCGCTGGGCCAGCTGCCGTGCACGGTCCCCGAGGCCTGGGCGATCTTCGTGGTCGACCTCGACAATCTGAAGGTCGTCAACGACACCTTCGGGCATCACACCGGCGACTGCCTGTTGCGGATCGCGAGCGAGCGGATTTCGAACGCCGTCTGGCCAGACCGCTGTTTCCGGATCGGCGGGGACGAGTTCGCCGTGATCGTTCAGTCCGCCAGCATGCTCCAGGCACCGGAGGAAGCCGCGGAGCATATCCTCGCTACGCTGCGGACGCCCAGCGACTGCGCCGGGCATGTCGTGGTGCCGCGCGCAACCATCGGCGGCGCGCTGCTCGCCGAGGACGACCGCACGGCCGAACGGGTCCGCCAGAATGCCGACTTCGCCCTCTACCACGCCAAGGAAAGCGGCCGCGGCGGCTTTATCCGCTACTGGCCCGGGATCGGCACCAGCATCACCCGGCGGCTCACCGCCATTCGCGACGTCGACGAGGCGCTGCGGGACAACCGGATCGAGGCGCATTACCAGCCGATCGTGCTGCTCGAAACGCGCCAGGTCGTGGGGCTGGAGGCGCTGTGCCGCATGCGCGTCGGCGATCGGGTCCTGCCCGCCGCGGCCTTTCACGAAGCCACGACCGACGCGCACGTGGCGCATGAACTGACGGCGCGCATGATGGCGCTGATCGCGGCCGACGTGCGGCACTGGCTCGACCTGGGCATCCCGTTCAAGCATGTCGGCATCAACGTCTCGTCCGCGGACATGCACGGATCCGTCGACCGCGTGCTGGAGGCGGCCTTTGCCGCCGAGGGCGTTCCCTTGCAGCACGTGATCCTGGAAGTGACCGAGTCCGTCTACATGGGGCAGGGCAGCCGCATCGTGCAGAGCGCCGTGGAGGCGCTGCGGGCCAAGGGGCTGCGCGTCGCACTCGACGATTTCGGCACCGGCTTTGCGTCCCTCACCCATCTGCTGACGGTGCCGGTCGACATCATCAAGATCGACAAGAGCTTCGTCGATCGTCTCGCTCCCGGCGACCCCAGCGAGGCGATCATCGAGGGGCTGATCCGCATCGCAGGCAAGCTGGACATCCGCGTGGTCGCCGAAGGCATCGAGACCGAAGCCCAGGCCCGGCACCTGGCATCGCTCGGCTGCCTGCTCGGCCAAGGCTATCTCTTCTCGCGCCCGGTGGATCGAGACGCGACCACCGCCCTGCTGATGGGGCGCTGATCGCTTCGGTCCGCAGCTGCGCGACCCAAGGCTTCAACGTCCGTCAGGCAATGCCTGCACGACAAGCTCCCAAAATCCCTGTCTTTATATGGAGTTGCAACAGGTCTTGAGCTGGACCGGCTCCGTCGCAGCAAGAAGTTTGTCCCGACGTCCGGCATGGAAACCATCGCATGACGCTCGCAACCGGCCGAAGTGTCCGGGAGAACCCGGCGCAGAAGACCGATGACGAACGAGAACTTCACGGCAGCAAACCGCTTCTTGCAGGATCTTGGCTCCACCCCTGTGTCATACAAATAGGATGACAAGGTGCGTCACGTCAGACGACGCCGAGGGGGGGATAGGACGATGCGGTCTACCGTTCTGCTGGGGGTATCGATGCTGGCCCTTTCCAGCGTTGCGTCGGCGCAAGGAGGCACCCCGGCGCAGTCCGCCGCGCCGGAGCCGGTCGCCTCAGAAGCTGCCGGCCAGACGGCCGACGACCCCGCCGACATCGTCGTGACGGGCATCCGCCGCAGCCTGGAACGCGCCGCCGAGATCAAGCAGAGCGCCGCGCAGATCGTGGACTCGATCGTGTCGGAGGATATCGGCAAGTTCCCCGATCCCACCACTGCCGCAGCACTTCAGCGCGTGCCGGGCGTCCAGGTGTCGGTCACCGCATCGAACGAGATCGGCAATGTCCGCGTGCGAGGCCTGGGCGACATCCTGACCACGGTCGACGGGCGCGAGCTCATCACCACCACCGGCCGCACCTTTTCGATGCAGGACCTGCCCGCCGACGCGCTCGCGCGGGTGGACGTCGTCAAGTCCAACACTGCCGACCTGATCGAAGGCGGCATTGCCGGCATCATCGACCTGCAGCTCAACAAGCCGTTCAACTTCAAGAAGCCGACCGTCGTGGTGAACGCGCGCGGCAACTATGGGCTGAAGTCCGACCGGCTGGATCCGCAGGTCAGCATCCTGGCGACCGACACCTGGGAAACCGGGATCGGCGACATCGGCGCGCTGGTGAACGTCAGCTGGGCCAAGACCCACTACAACCACCCGCGCACCCGCGAAGGCGTGCGCCGCTCGGCACAGGGCACCAGCCTGCCCTTCAACTTGCCCGGCGTGCTGCTGCCGAACGTGGTGGAGAGCCATTCCGATTATGGCTGGTACGAGCGGCCGCAGGCCAATGCCTCGCTCCAGTGGCAGGCGTCGGACAGCGTGCAGGTCTATGCCGACGCGCTCTACACCGGCTATCGTTCACAAAGCCAATGGTCGCTCGCCAACGCGCAGCTGTTCCTGCCGGGCACCGGCATCTCCGACGTCGAAGTGTCGGACCAGTGCATCACCGCGCGCGGCCGCAACGACAGCGGACAGACGCCGCTGCCGGGCGGCACCCCCGTGACGCTGCCCGGCTTCACGGTGCAGGAGCTGTGCAAGGTCTCCTCCGCGACCTTCACCAACGCGGTGAGCGAGCAGAAGACCTACAGCTACGACAATCGCACGGACGCCTGGATGGGCGCGCTCGGTGCCCGCTACGAGGCCGATGGCGTCAGCGCCAAGGCGGAGCTGTCCTACCAGCGTTCGACCTACACGTCGGAAACGGTGTTGGCAGTGGTCAGCCAGCGGCTGCCGGTGTTCGAATATACCGCCAACACCGGCGACGGCGCGCACGTCACCACGCCCGGCGACCCCTATCTGTCGTCCGCGAACCTGGTGGTGGCCCAGGGCCTCGACCAGAATTTCAACAAATCGACCGGCGACCTGTGGCAGGCGCGGCTCGACGGCAGCTTCGACATCGACAGCAGCCTGCTGAGCAAGTTCCAGGCAGGCTTCCGCTTCGCCGACCGCTCCGCCAAGTTCCAGCAGGCGGTCCTCAACAAGGGCGCGCCGGGCGGCAGCATCGGCACCGGCACCGAAGCCACGGCGATCCGGGTCGAGGATTCAGGCCTGCCCGCGGATTACCTCTACAAGATGCCGGGCATCCCGACCTTCAACAACGGCGCGGGCGCGCTGGTCCCCGATCCGGACTTCCTGCGCTCGGACGAAGGACGCGATCTGCTGCGGGCCTTTTACGGCGTGCCGACCGGGGATCCCGCTTACCAGCCAGAACGCCGCTTCGATGCAAGCGAGCGCACCTTCGCGGGCTATGCCCAGCTGAGCTATGCGACGCCGATCGCAGGGGCGGTGACGCTGGACGGCGTCGTCGGCGTTCGCCCGACCCGGACCGAACGGACCATCACCGGGTCAAGCGTGGTTACCATCCCGGCGGCCAACGGCCAGCCGGCCCGGACCGAGATCCGCCCGCTTTCCGCCAGCACCGCCGACGTCGACATTCTCCCCAATGCCAGCGCGCGCGTGCAGTTCGGCGGTGGGCTCCAGTTCCGTGCAACCTATGCCAAGACGGTGCGACGCCCGGACTTCGCCTCGCTCAACCCCGGCCTCACCTATTCGCTGTCGACCAACCCGAACCTCCTCAACTCGGGTTCGGCCGGCAATCCGGACCTGCGCCCGCAAAAATCGGACAGCTACGACGCCAGCCTGGAATATTATTTCCCGCGCGGCTTCGTGGCGGTGGCCGCCTACAAGCGCGACATCACCGACCGGGTGGTGACGGCCTCCGCCAACGAGGTGATCGACGGCATCAACTATTCGATCAGCCGCCCCCGCAACATCGGCTCCGCCCGGCTGCAGGGCGTCGAGGTGAGCGGACAGGCGTTTTTCGACTTCCTGCCGGGCGCGCTGTCCGGGCTCGGGCTGATGGCCAACTTCACCTATGCCGATACCGAGGTGAAGGGCAGCGACCGGCTCGCCGGGCTGCCGCTGCAGGGCGTGTCGAAATACAACTACAACGTCGGGCTGTTGTTCGAGAAATACGGCTTCTCCGGCCGCCTGGTCTACACCTACCGCTCGCGATACTATGACGCGGACGAGACCGGCGGGCTCGGCATCCGCCCGCTCGAAGACGAATCCCGCGCCGCCGACCCGACCTACAATCCCCTGCTGCTCAACTATGTGAAGCCGGCCGGGCGTCTCGACCTTGGGCTCAGCTGGGACATGAACGAGCGCATCCGCTTCGATCTTGGCGGCACCAACATCCTGGGCAACAAATATCAGGGCTATTTCGCCGAGCCCTATCTCGGCAACGAATATCGCTACGACGAGACGAGCTACACGGCGGGCGTGCGGTTCCGGTTCTGACACATGACGGGAGCGCGGTCGCGCGCTCCCGACCGCCATCTGGGAGAAGAAACGATGCGTCCTGCCAGCCAGCCTTCGATCGCGGGCTCTCGCCGCCGCTTCCTCCAGAAGCTGGCGCTGCTCGGCTCGCTGGCGGCGATGGGCGGCCCGGCCAGCGCGGGACTGCTGGGTGACCTGCCGCTCGCGCCGGAGGAACCCGCCCGAACCGGCGCCCGGCGCCCCAACATGATCGTGATCATGGCCGATGACGTCGGCTATTCGGACATCGGCGCGTTCGGGGGGGAGATCGACACACCCAACCTCGACGCGCTGGCGAAGCGCTCGGTCAGCTTCGCCAACTTCTACAACATGTCGCGCTGCTGCCCGTCGCGGGCGAGCCTGCTGACCGGCCGCTATCCGCACCGCGTCAACATGGCCGGCAACGGCTCCAGCCTGTCGCGCGACGTGCCCACGGTCGCCGAGGAGCTTCGCCGCGCCGGCTACGCCACCACCATGGTCGGCAAGTGGCACCTGACCGCGGCCGTGCCGATGACCGACAAGGCCGAGCACATGAAGTGGCTCAACCACCAGGCGCACTTCGATCGCGACTTCGGCGACCGGCGCACCTATCCGGTGGCGCGCGGTTTCCAGCACCATTGGGGCATCATCTGGGGCGTGGTGAACTACCATGACCCGTTCAGCCTGGTGAACGACTTCGAGCCGGTACGATCGGTGCCCAAGGACTTCTACTTCACCGACGCGATCAGCGACCATGCGGTGGGCGAGGTGCGGCGGCTCGCCAGGGGTCGCGACCCGTTCATGATGTACCTCGCCTATACCGCCGCCCATTGGCCGCTGATGGCGCCCGAGGCGCTGATCCGGAAGTACATCCCCCGCTTCGAAGGCGGCTGGAACCAGATCCGGCAGGACCGCTATGCCCGGCAGGTGAAGCTGGGGCTGGTCGACCCGGCGGTCGATCGGCTCGACGCGGTGGAGGCCCGCTACGAGCACAACGATTCGATCCCCTGGCAGCGACTGACCGCCGAGCAGCGCGCGATCCAGGTCCGCAAGATGGCGACCCATGCCGCGATGATCGAGGTGATGGACCAGGGCATCGGCCGGCTGGTGCAGGCGCTGAAGGACAGCGGCCAATATGACGACACGCTGATCGTCTTCACCGTCGACAATGGCGCCTCGCCCGAGGTGATGGTGGAGGCAGGCTATGACCGCTGGAGCGAGACCCGCGACGGCCGCCCCGTCGCCTATGGCGAATATCCCGACCAGCAGATCGGCGGCGACCAGACGATGGCGTGCCTGGGCGCGCAATGGGCAAGCGCCGCCAACACGCCCTGGCGCTATTGGAAGGCGGAAAGCTACCAGGGCGGCACCCATGCGCCGTTCCTGATGAGCTGGCCCGCCGCGATGGCCGGGCGTGCAGGCACCACGGTGCGCGAGCCGGCGCACATCGTCGACGTGACCCCGACCCTGCTGGAGCTCGCCGGCGTGACACCACGCACCGACAAGGCACCGATGGACGGCGTCTCGCTTGCCGGCGTGTTCCTGGGCCGGGCTGTGCCAACGAACCGCCCGTTCTTTTTCGAACATTATGGCGCGCGCGCAGTCATCGACGGCCGGTGGAAGCTCGTGTCGCTCGCACCGCAGGGCGATCGGCCGGACCTGGAATGGGCGCTCTACGACCTGGAGCGGGACCGGACCGAGACTCAGGACGTGCGCCCGCTCTATCCGGAGGTCGTCGCCCGGCTGGACGGCTTGTGGATGGCCTGGGCCCGCGAGGTCGGCGTGCCTGCGCGCGGCGGCCGGATCGGCACCCCCGCCCCGGCGGCAGGCGGCCTTAGCGACTAACGGCGATAAGGGGCGAGGCTGACCCGGTCGGCCCCGCCCCTTCGCTTACTTACGCGCGTCGTCCGCGAACAGCGGCGCGTGGATGCGCGCGAACTGCTCGACCGGCAGCTTGCTCACCTCGCGGTCATAGGTGAGCAGGCCGTTCACCTCGCCCTCCACATCGGTGGTCTGCGTGTAGACGGCGGCGCTCAGGCCCAGGTCGCGCGCCTGGCGGATCACCTCGGCGAGCTTGCGGTTGTAGCGGGCCGCATAGTCCTTCTGGTCGGTCGCGGTCTGGTAGCCCCAGTTGCGCTTTTCGGCGAACCACAGATAGCCCGGGACCGGCAGGCCGATGCCGCCATATTCACCGATCACCACCGCGCGGTGCTGTTGCGGGGTCGGCACGCGCGGCACGTCCTCATAGGTGTGGATGTCATAGATGTCGGACCCGGCATCGCCCGTGTCCAGCCAGCCGGACACCTTGTTCACCACCCGGCTGGGATCCAGCTCATGGACCATCTTGGCGAGGCGGGTGGAGGCATATTGCCCCCAGCCCTCGTTGTTTACCACCCAGGTCACGATCGACGGATGGTTGCGCAGGTCCGCGATCATCCGCGTGAGCTCATATTCGAACTCGTTGGTGGTCTCCTGCGGCATCACCGCCTCGGCCTGCGAGCTCGGCCGGACGAACTGGTCCAGGCTCTCGTCTTCCTCGCCCGAGGGCATGTCCTGCCAGATCAGGATGCCCATGCGATCCGCCTCGTAGTAATATTGGGCGGGCTCCACCTTGATGTGCTTGCGCAGCATGTTGAACCCGGCGCGCTTCAGATAATCGATCTCCCAGCGGATCGCCTCTTCGGACGGCGGCGTCAGCAGGCCGTCGGGCCACCAGCCCTGGTCCAGCGTGCCGTTCTGGAAGACCGGCTTGTTGTTGAGCAGCAATTGCGGCTGGCCGGCAATCTTGCCCGGCCCCAGCGAGCTCTTGCGCATCGCGAAATAGCTGTCGACCGTGTCCACGGCGCCGCCGGTCACCTGCGCCGCGCGATAGAGCGCCGCTTCCTGCTCGGTCAGGATCGCGTCGCCGCGGTTGCGGTGCGGGCTCTTGTCCGCATCGTCCGCATAGGGGCTGCGCACCTTCACCAGCTCGACCTTCAGGTCATAGAGGAACGGGTCCTCCGGCGACCAGAGATGCGCGTTCGGGATCGGCAGGCTGGCGTGGCGATTGCCGCGCACCAGCGTGCTGGCCACCGTGCGCCCCTTGGACGAAGCGGTGATCCGCACCGCATCGCTGTCACTGGCACTGCGGTTGAGCGCCACGTCGACGTCGAGCACGCCGCGGTCGATGTCGGGCGTGATCTTCATGTCCTGGATGTGCAGCGCGGGGACCGGCTCCAGCCACACCGTCTGCCAGATGCCGCTGACGGGCGTGTACCAGATGCTGTTGGGGTTGAGCTGCTGCTTGCCGCGCGGCTGGGCACCCGTGGACGTAGGATCGGTGACCTGGACGACGAGCTCGTTCTGGCCCGGTTTCAGATAGTCGGTGATGTCGATCGCAAACGCGTCCGATCCGCCGCGGTGCGAGCCCGCGATGCTGCCGTTGACGAGGATATGGGCCTCGTAATCGACCGCGCCGAAGTTCAGCAGGACGCGCTGGCCCTGCCAGTCCGCTGGGATGGTGACGGTGCGGCGGTACCAGAGGCGATCGTTGGGCCCGACCTTGCGCGCGACCCCGGACAATTTGGACTCGACCGCGAACGGCACCAGGATCTTGCCGTCGTGCGCCTGGAGCTGCGCCTCCGTCTTGGGGCGGATGGCATAGTCCCATTCGCCGTTCAGGTTGATCCAGCGGCTGCGCTTGAGCTGCGGGCGCGGATAGCTGCGCCAGGCATTGTCGGGCCGGACCTGCCTGCCCCAGCGAGTCATCAGGTTGCTGGTATAGACGCGATCGGCCTGCCCGGCGGCAGCGGCCCCCGCCTGCCCTGCCGGCGTGGATTGCGCCGTCGCTACCACCGGCATGGCCGCCAGCGCGGTTGCCAACGCAGCCTGCGAAATGAGCTTCAACATCGCTCCCCTCTCCCTTGTATGTTTTGGTGCAGGCTAGCGTCGGACCCGGGCCACTCGCAAGCTTTGATCCGAGTGATCATATTTCTTATGATGTCCGGCATGGAGGCGCGGATGTCATCGACGAACGATCCGGAAGCGATGCGCTTCATCCCGGGCGGCAGCTTCACCATGGGGTCGGAGCGCTTCTACGACGATGAGCGTCCGACCCGCCGAGTGGCGGTGCACGGCTTCTGGATCGACGAGACGCCCGTCACCAACCGGCAGTTCGCCGCCTTTGTGGAGGCCACGGGATACCGCACCCTTGCCGAGGAAGCGCCCGATCCCCGCGACTATCCGGGCCTGGACCCCGCACTTGCCGTTCCGGGATCGCTGGTCTTTCAGCGCAGCGCGCAGCCGGTGCCGCTCGACGATCACGGCCGCTGGTGGGCGTTCGTCGCGGGCGCCGATTGGCGCCACCCGACCGGCCCCGACAGCAGCATCGACGCGCTGCTCGACCATCCGGTGGTCCATGTCGCGCACCGCGATGCCGAGGCCTATGCCGCCTGGTCGGGCAAGGCGCTGCCGACTGAGGCGGAATGGGAATTGGCGGCACGCGGCGGCATCGACGGCGCCGAATATGCCTGGGGCGACGAACTCGCGCCCGGCGGCGCCATCCTCGCCAACTACTGGCAGGGCATGTTCCCCTTCGCCAACCAGCGCGCGGACGGCGGCTATCGCACGACGCCGGTGCGCAGCTTCCCCGCCAACGGCCACGCGCTGTTCGACATGATCGGCAACGTCTGGGAGTGGACAAGCGACTGGTATGCGACCGCAAAGGCGCTCAGGCCCGCCCCCGGCGGCGGCGCGCGCAAGGCGAGTTGCTGCGCCATCCGCAACCCGCGCGGCGGAACCCTGCGCGGAAGCATGGAGGCATCCGGCCCGGACCTGGGCCGCGGCCGCAAGGTGGTAAAGGGCGGCTCCCACCTGTGCGCCGCCAACTATTGCCAGCGCTATCGCCCGGCCGCCCGCCACCCGCAGACGCTCGACAGCACCACCTCCCACATCGGCTTCCGCTGCGTCCGCCGGGTGTAGGCGGGGCGCCCACGCCTACTGGATATACACCCCCACCACCTTCCAGCTCTCGCCTTCGCGGTCGAGCGACACGGTTTCGGTCGCGCCGCGCTTGTTCTCGAAATCGGTGCGGAAGCGGACCATGTGGTAGCCCTTGGGCGGTGCGGGGACGTCCTCTGCACTCAGCAGCTGGCGCGACAGCATGCGGCCAAGCGGCACGCGCGCCTGTTCGGAGGCGGCTTGCCAGGCGGCGACCGTATTGAGCGACTGGAACGACTGGCCGGTCGCGGCCCAGCTTTCCTGCCACTTGCCCGCGTCGAGCAGGGCAAGAAAGGCGGACGCCGCGCGGGTAACGGCGCTCTCGGTCGCGGGCGCGGCGGCGGCGGGCTGGGCGTCGGGCGCCTGCGTGCCGGCCTGGGGCGGCTGGCCGGGCGTCGACAGGGCGAGCAGGGTGATCAGGAACGGGATCATGACGAGTCCTCCGATGGCCCAGGCCGCTTTCGGGGGTGAAGGCGGCTCGGTGCTGGGCTGTCCCGACTGCTCGTCGATCGGCACGGGCGGGGCATCCCCGAACCTTGTGTCCCCCAGGCTTTGGGGGACGGCTTCGCGCTGGCGCAGCAGGCGCGCGGCCTCCTTGCTGGTGGAGACGGAGAGCTTGCGCCGGGCGTCCCGCAGCCGCTCGTTGATGGTGTGCACCGACAGGTCGAGGTGACGCGCCATCGACTTGGCGTCATGCCCCTCCAGCAGCAGGCGAAGCGTCTGCTTCTCCTTCTCGGTGAGTGCCTGGAGCCCGTCGGCCATGACCGCCATTCCCTGTCCTTTCGCGGGCGGATGCTAGGGCGCGGGCGGGGCGCGGGTCACCCCAAAATCCTTGTACCTGTGCGGCGGGCGCGCCGTTTAGACGGAGGTGTGCGCCGGTACGCCGTTGAGCAGCCCCTCGGTGCTCAGGTCCTCGTCGATCTCGGGCCAGTGGATCCCGTAGCCGCCAGCGCATGGCTCCCAGATGGTGCGCTGCTCCGGGGTGGCGTGGAGGAGGCGGGGGTACCAGGCGAGCGGCACCGAAATGGTGCGGCCGTCGATCAGGTCGACCGTGAGAGTGGAGTCGTCACAGCGCACATCCTGCACGCGCTCATCCGCGATCTTAGCCGAAATGTTCATGCCATGCCTCCAGCAGCACCGCCCGGTGGTCTGCGACCAGACGCAATATGGCATTGATCTCGGGCGGTCGGAAGCCGCGGTTGCGTGCGAGTTCGATCGGATCCAGCCACGCTTTGAGAGTGGCCCCACCCCGGTCGACATGGACGTGGGGCGGCTCATTCGGTTCGTGGCTGAAGAAATAGGAGCGGCAGCCCTCGATCCGGAGAATGGTCGGCATCGATGATCCTTTCATTCGATGCCTGAACATTGCCGCGAGAGTGGCTTCCGTCACGGGGAATTGAAACCAGAAGTAACCCCGTGACGGAGGTTAATAGCTGCAAATTACTCCGCAGCGGGCAAATACACCTCGCTACCCCGCTCGCGGAAGCGGTCGCTCATTTGGGCCATGCCGGCTTCGGCATCCTCGGCGGCAACGAAGCTTTCCACCGGGGCGTTCTGCTTCGCCGCGAACTCCCGCACTTCCTGCGTGATCTTCATCGAGCAGAACTTCGGCCCGCACATCGAGCAGAAGTGCGCGGTCTTCGCGCCTTCCGCCGGCAGCGTCTGGTCGTGGTAGCTCTCCGCCGTGTCGGGATCGAGGCTCAGGTTGAACTGGTCGCGCCAGCGGAACTCGAAGCGGGCGCGGCTGAGCGCATCGTCGCGCAGCTTGGCGGCCGGGTGCCCCTTGGCGAGATCGGCGGCGTGGGCGGCGAGCTTGTAGGTGACGACGCCGACCTTCACGTCGTCGCGGTCGGGCAGGCCCAGATGCTCCTTGGGCGTGACGTAGCAGAGCATCGCCGTGCCGTACCAACCGATCATCGCGGCGCCGATGCCCGAGGTGATGTGGTCATAGCCCGGCGCGATGTCGGTGGTGAGCGGCCCGAGCGTGTAGAAGGGCGCCTCGCCACAGGCCTCCAGCTGCTTGTCCATGTTCTCCTTGATCTTGTGCATCGGCACGTGGCCGGGGCCCTCGATCATCACCTGGACGTCCTGGTCCCAGGCGCGCTTGGTGAGCTCGCCCAGGGTGTAGAGCTCGGAGAACTGGGCCTCGTCATTGGCGTCGGCGATGGAGCCGGGGCGCAGGCCGTCGCCGAGCGAATAGGCGATGTCATACGCCTTCATGATCTCGGTGATCTCGTCGAAGCGCTCGTAGAGGAAGCTCTCCTTGTGGTGCGCCAGGCACCATTTCGCCATGATCGAGCCGCCGCGGCTGACGATGCCGGTGACGCGCTTGGCGGTCATCGGGATGTACGGCAGGCGGACGCCCGCATGAATCGTGAAATAGTCGACGCCCTGCTCGGCCTGTTCGATCAGCGTGTCGCGGAAGATCTCCCAGGTCAGCTCCTCAGCGATGCCGCCGACCTTTTCGAGCGCCTGGTAGATCGGCACAGTGCCGATCGGCACGGGCGAGTTGCGCAGGATCCACTCGCGCGTGTCGTGGATGTTGCGGCCGGTCGACAGGTCCATGACCGTGTCGGCGCCCCAGCGGATCGACCAGACGAGCTTGTCGACTTCGGCCGCGACGTTGGAAGCGACGGCGGAATTGCCGATGTTGGCGTTGATCTTGACCAGGAAGTTGCGACCGATCGCCATCGGCTCGGATTCGGGGTGGTTGACGTTGTTGGGGATGATCGCCCGCCCGCGGGCAACCTCGTCCCGGACGAACTCGGGCGTCACGAAGTCGGGGATGGCGGCGCCCCAGCTGTTGCCGTCGCGGGTCGCGGCCTCGTGCATCGCCGCGCGGCCGAGGTTTTCGCGCGCCGCCACATATTCCATCTCGGGCGTGACGATGCCGCGGCGGGCATAGTGCATCTGGCTGACGTTGGCGCCGGGGTTTGCGCGCAAGGGGCGCTGGATCAGGCGCGGGAAGCGCGGCACGCCACCCGACCGGTCGGGGCCGAGCTGGCCGTTGTCCTCGGGCCGGATCTCGCGCGCGTCATAGGCCTCGACATCGCCGCGGCTCTCGATCCACGCGCGGCGCAGCTGCGGCAGGCCCGCCATGATGTCGATCTGCGCGGCGGGGTCCGTATAGGGCCCCGAGGTGTCGTAGACGCGCAGCGGCGGCTCGCCCGAGCTGGGATCGAGGTCGATCTCACGCATCGCGACGCGGATGGCCGGGTTGCCGGGCGCCGGCACGTGCACCTTGCGCGAGCCGCGGATGGGGCCGGTGGTCACGCCGATCGGATTTGCTTCAATGTCTGCCATGGTTCCACTCCACATGGAGGAAACGGGCGTTGGCCGACCGCTCCCTCCCTACGCCGGTGTCAGCCGGATCAGGTTCAGCGGGTCGTGGGCTCCTGCCCACCTCTCAACCGCGGCATAGCGGTCCCCCGGGGATGCGAGCAGTGTACGCGCGTTCGCGGCGCAGGCCAAGCGATGATGCGTGCGGACGAGGTCGGCGGCGAAAACGGCTGGCGTCGGCGCGCGCGCTTTGCTAGGCGCATCCACCGGCCGGCACCCGTAGCTCAGCTGGATAGAGCGCTGCCCTCCGAAGGCAGAGGCCACAGGTTCGAATCCTGTCGGGTGCACCATTCTCGATCAGCTTTGGGCACTGCGTCCGCTGCCTTGGCGAAGGCGACGGACACGAGGCCTCATGCGCTCGCGCGGGGCTCAGAAGAGCCCCGGCACCTCACGCTGGGCAGGCGTCGGCCGCTGCGGCGTCAGCAGCTGGCGTTCGGGCGGACGGCCGAGCCCTACCGATCGCGCAGCGCTGGCGGTCGCGGCCATGCCGGTGATCGGCGAGCAGCTGCGCCCGGCCAGGAAGTCCAGCGCCTGGCGCACCGAAGCCTCGCGCGGATCGCCCAGCGGGTAGCTGATGTCGTCATAGGCCTGGCAGCTGTTCGGCACCGTGCTGGCGAGGCCGTTGTAATAGTCCGCGTTGCCGGCCGCATTCTGCACGGCCAGCGCGATCACCCGCAGCCGGTCGTCGCAGGCGGTCTTGTCGAGCGCGATCTGGCCCACCGGCTTGCCATAGGTGTTGCTCCCCACCAGCGCCATGTTGGTGCCGAGGTACGGCACAAAGCCGTTGATCACCATCTCGCTGGCGGACGCCGTGCCGCCGGTGCCGATAAAGGCGACACGGGTCGGCGCGACCGATTCGGGTTGTGGCGTGAAGGTGCTGGACTCGTTGTTCTCCGCCTTGGACGGGCGGAAGGTGATCCTGGTGAACACCTCGCTCGTCTGGCGATTGGCGCCCATCAGGTCGCCCATCAGCTCGGCGATGCTGATCAGCCCGCCGCCGTTGTAGCGCAGGTCCACCACCAGGTCGGTGATCCCCTGTGCGCGGAAGCTCGCAAAGGCTGCACGCAGCTGCGGGTCGGCGGTGCCGATAAAGGTGCGCAGGTTGAGGTAGCCGACGCGCCTGCCGCCATCCTCCAGGATCTTGGCGCCATAGCGGTCCGACACCGGCTGCAGCGCAAAGTCGGCCATCGCCACCGTCACGTTGCGCGTGCCCGCCGTGTCGCGGATCTGCATCACCCGCGTGGTGCCAACCGCGCTGTCGCCCAGCGCCGCGTTCAGCGCGTCGGTGGTGCCCGAGCTCATGAGGCTCGCCACCGTTTGCAGGCTGCCCGCGCTGGCGCCCAGCGCCACGATCTCGGTGCCGCGGTCGATCCCGGCGGCAAGCGCCGGTGCCCCTTCGAACGCCTCGGTCACGAACAGCCGGTTGTCGTCCGTCAGCCCCAGGCGGAAGCCATAGCCGGCGCTGGACCCCGCCTCATAATAGGCGTTCTCCTCGGCGATCGAGGTGCGATAGGTGAAGTACCGGTCGCGCCCCTGCGCCCGCGCATTGGCGGTCAGCGCGTCGACATAGGCATCGACGCTCGCATAGGGCGCCGGATCCAGGCTCGCCGGCAGCGTTTCGGGGAACAGATACCATTCGTTGAGCTGCGCCGCCGCCCAGTCCTGACGCTCGCGCAGCGAGCAGCCCGCGGTCTGGGTGGGAGTCGGCGTCGGCGTGGGGGTCGGGGCGGCGACCACGCCGCGGCCCGAGTCACCCCCGCCGCCACCGCATGCAGACAACAGCGCCAGCGCGCTCAGGACTGCACCGAACCGCATCTGCTTCATGAAAAATCCCCTCTTTTCCCAACAGTCTATCGGGGAATTGGCAGGGCACCAGCCGTTTTCTTGTCGCGACTTGCACGAATAGCCGGGCTCTCAAGTCGCGGTCTTGCGTTGATCCGCCATGACTGCCGATTCCGCTCCGCTCGAACCGATGGAAGCCAGGCTCGCCGCTGAACTGCCGGAGGGCGCCGGCTGGCAGTTCGAACCCAAATGGGACGGCTTCCGCTGCCTGGCCGTCAAGCAGGGCGACACCGTGCTGCTCTGGTCCAAGTCCGGCAAGCCGCTCGCCCGCTACTTCCCCGAAGTGGCCACCATGCTCGCCGCACTTCCCGGCGATTTCGTGCTCGATGGAGAACTGCTGATCCCGGTCGGCACGACGCTGTCGTTCGGCGCGCTCCAGATGCGCCTCCACCCGGCAGAAAGCCGCATCCGCCGTTTGTCAGTGGAGACCCCTGCCCGGCTGATGCTGTTCGACTGCCTCGCTGCCGAGGGTGAGACGCTGGCGGATCGCCCGCTGTCGGAACGCCGCGCCGCGCTGGAGCGCTTCCACGCCCGGCACCGTTCGCAATCGCTGCGCCTCTCGCCAACCACCGAAGACCCGCAGGTGGCACGTCGCTGGCTCGGCGGCACCGGTGCCGCGCTCGACGGCGTCGTCGCCAAGCCGCTCGCCGAACCCTATCGCCCCGGCGAGCGCGCGATGGTGAAGGTCAAGCGCATGCGCACCGCCGACTGCGTGGTCGGCGGCTTCCGCTATGCAAGCGGGCGGCCGGAAGTCGGCTCGCTGCTGCTCGGCCTCTATGACGACGCCGGTCTGCTCCACCATGTCGGCTTCACCAGCGGCCTCCCGGCGGCCGAGCGCGCCGAGCTTACCGCACGGCTGGAGGCGCTCGTCGAGGCGCCCGGCTTCACCGGTGACGCGCCCGGCGGCCCCAGCCGCTGGTCGACCGAGCGTTCCGCGCAATGGCAGCCACTGCGCCCCGAACTGGTGGTGGAAGTGCGCTACGACCAGGTCACCGACCGCCGCTTCCGCCACGGCACCGCGCTGCTGCGCTGGCGTCCCGACAAGGCGCCCGGCCAGTGTACCTTCGCCCAGCTGGAGGAAGAAGCCCGCCCGGCGGTGGTGGAGGCGGCGATCGGCGGAGGGTAAGGGAACGCCTCGCAAACCCTCCTCATGCTCCTGCGCAGGCAGGAGCCCAGAGCCAAGTAGCGCCTCGCTGAGTAACCCTGGGCTCCTGCCTGCGCAGGAGCACGGGGTCTCAGCCCACCCCAAACCTCGACATGCCCCGACCGCGGCCGCTACAGCGCCCCCATGCCCGCCGATCCCGTGTCCGTCCTGCAATCCACCTTCGGCTTTCCCGGCTTCCGCGGTGTCCAGGGCCAGGTGGTAGAGCGGGTGCTCGCCGGCCAGCGCACCCTCGCCGTCATGCCCACCGGCGCCGGCAAGTCGCTCACCTACCAGTTGCCTTCCGTGGTGCTCGACGGCACCTGCGTGGTCATCTCGCCCTTGATCGCGCTGATGCACGACCAGCTGCGCGCCGCCACCGCCGTCGGCATCCGCGCCGGCACGCTGACGTCCGTCGACGAGAACCGCCAGGAGACGATCGCCCGCTTCCGCGCCGGCGAACTCGACCTGCTCTATGTGGCGCCCGAACGCGCCTCCAGCGGCCATTTCCGCGACCTCCTCGGCCAGGCACCGCTCAGCCTGTTCGCGATCGACGAGGCGCATTGCGTCAGCGAATGGGGCCATGACTTTCGCCCCGACTATCGCCTGCTGCGCCCGCTGTTCGACCAGTTCCCGGACGTGCCGCGGCTGGCGCTCACCGCCACCGCCGACGCCCACACCCGCGCCGACATCCTCGAGCAGCTGGGCATTCCCGAAGAGGGCATGATCGTCGCCGGCTTCGACCGGCCCAACATCCGCTATGCGATCACTCCGCGTGACAACACCACGCGCCAGATCGCCGACATCCTCGCCGAGCACCCCGGCCCCGGCATCGTCTACGCCCCCACCCGCGCCGCGACCGAGCGGCTGGCCGCAGCACTCTCGACCCCCAAACGCGAGGTCCGCGCCTATCACGCCGGCCTCGACCCTGCCGTGCGCCAGCGCAACCAGGCCGATTTCGTCGCGAGCGAGGACATGGTGATGGTCGCCACCGTCGCTTTCGGCATGGGCATCGACAAGCCCGACGTCCGCTTCGTGGCCCACGCGGGGCTGCCCAAGTCGATCGAGGGCTATTACCAGGAAACCGGCCGCGCCGGCCGCGACGGCGACCCGGCGGTCGCCCACCTGTTCTGGGGCGCCGACGACTTCGCTCGTGCCCGCCAGCGCATCGGTGAGGTCGAGGCGGAGCGCCAGCCCGGCGAACGCGCGCGCCTGAACGCGCTCGGCGCGCTGGTCGAGACCGCCGGCTGCCGCCGCGCGATCCTGCTCGCCCATTTCGGCGAGACGCCGCCCGACACCTGCGGCAATTGCGACAACTGCCTCAACCCGCCCGCCGCCGTCGATGCGACCGAAACGGCGCGCAAGTTCCTCTCGGCCGTGTTCCGCACCGGCCAGATGTTCGGCGTCGGCTATATCGAGCAGGTGCTGCAGGGCCAGTCGACCGAGCGCAGCATGACCAACGGGCATGAGTCGCTGTCGGTGTGGGGCATCGTCGAGGCGGAGGAAGCGCATCTCCTCAAACCCGTCGCCCGCGCCCTGCTGCTGCGCGACGCGGTCCGCGCCAATCCGCACGGCGGGCTGGAGTTCGGCCCCGGCGCGCGCGGGCTCTTGAAGGGTGAGGCGACGCTCAAGCTCGTGCTCCCGCCCAAGCGCGACCGCCGCCGCCGCGGCGCGGCCGGCGCTACCCCCAATCCGATCGGCAACCCGCTGTTCGAAGCGCTGCGCCGCCGCCGCCGCGAGCTTGCCGAAGAGGCGTCGGTGCCGCCCTATGTGATCTTCCACGACTCCGTCCTGCGCGACATGGCGACCATGCGCCCGTCGAACCTTCAGGCGCTCGGCCGCATCACCGGCGTTGGCGCGCGCAAGCTGGAGGCGTATGGCGACGCCTTTCTCCAGGTCATCCGCGAGGCAGCATGATCCGCACCATCGACAGCAAGGTCTCCGTCGCCCCCCAGATTCTCCCTGTGCAGATGCCGGACATCGCGGCGGCAGGCTTCGTCGCGATCGTCAACAACCGCCCCGACGACGAGGAGCCGGGCCAGCCTAGCGGCGCCGAAATCCAGGCGGCGGCCGAGGCGGCGGGCCTGGCGTATACCGCCATCCCCGTGACGCACGCCGGCTTCGGCCACGGCCAGCTCGACGCGATGCGCGCAGCCCTGGATGCCGCCGACGGCCCGGTGCTCGCCTATTGCCGCTCGGGCACCCGCTCCTGCAACCTGTGGGCGCTGGCCGAGGCCAAGAACGGCACGGACTCCGCCGAGCTGGTCGAAAAGGCCGCGGGCGCCGGCTACGACCTGTCGGGCATCCGTCCCACCCTGGACGCGTTGAGCGGCCGGTGAGCCAGCAACGCTAGCATGTCGGACGAACGCTTCGGTCTGCGCCGCCGCGCGCTGCTCGCCGGGCCGCTGCCGCTCGACGGCGGCGCGTCGCTGCCCGCAGTCGAGATCGGCTACGAGACCTATGGCACGCTGTCGCCGGCGGCCGACAATGCGGTGCTGGTCTGCCACGCGCTGACCGGCGACCAGTATCTCGCCTCCGACCATCCGGTCACCGGCAAGCCCGGCTGGTGGACGCGCATGGTCGGGCCCGGCAAGCCGATCGATACCGACCGCTGGTTCGTGATCTGCTCCAACGTGCTCGGCAGCTGCATGGGATCGTCCGGCCCCGCCTCGATTGATCCTGCGACCGGCCAGCAATGGGGCATGGCTTTTCCGGTCATCACCATTCGCGACATGGTGCGTGCGCAGGCGCTGCTGCTCGATCATCTCGGCATCGACCGGCTGGCCGCGGTCGTTGGAGGCTCGATGGGCGGCATGCAGGCGCTGTCCTGGGCGGCCACCTATCCCGAACGCGTCGAGGCAGCGGTGGTGATTGCCGCCACCGCGCGCCATTCCGCCCAGAACATCGCCTTTCACGAAGTCGGCCGCCAGGCGATCATGGCCGACCCGAAGTGGCGCAACGGCGCCTATTACGAGAGCGGCGACCCGCCCGCGGCCGGCCTGGCCGTCGCGCGCATGGCCGCGCACATCACCTATCTGTCGGAAGCCGGGCTCACCGCCAAGTTCGGCCGCCGCCTCCAGGCGCGCCCCGACGGGCAGGCCGGCGCCAAGACCTTCGGCTTCGACGCCGACTTCCAGGTGGAGAGCTATCTACGCCACCAGGGCCTCGCCTTCACCGACCGGTTCGACGCCAACTCCTACCTCTACATCACCCGCGCACTCGACTATTTCGACCTCGCCGAGGAGCATGGCGGCATGCTCGCCAACGCCTTCCGCGACACTGCCACGCGCTTCTGCATCGTCAGCTTCGACACCGACTGGCTTTACCCCACCGCCGAGTCGCGGGTGATGGTACAGGCGCTCAACGCCGCCGGCGCCCGCGCGAGCTTCGTCGAGCTCTCCAGCCCGTTCGGCCACGACGCCTTCCTGCTCGACTCGCCCGAACTCGACCGGGTGGTGCGTGGCTTCCTCACCTGGGGACGGGCATGATCGACATTTCCACCGACAAGAGCCGCCTGCAGCTCGACCGCATCCACGCCTGGCTTGCCAACACCTACTGGTCGCCCGGCATCGCCCGCGATCTGGTCGAGCGCGCGATCGCTGGCTCGACCTGCGTTGGCGCCTATCGCGACGGCGTGCAGATCGGCTTTGCCCGAGCCATCACCGACGGCGCGACCTTTGCCTGGGTCGCCGACGTGTTCGTGGACGAGGCCGCGCGCGGTCAAGGCATCGGCCGGGCGATGGTGGCGCATCTGACCGGGCTTCCCGAGCTTGCCGGTCTGCGCCGCTGGATGCTCGTCACCCGCGATGCGCATGGCGTCTATGCACCGCTCGGCTTCGCGCCGATCAACGACGTCGCAGATTACATGATCCACCGTCCGGGCGCAGTGCGGGAGACCGCGGCATGACCGCGCTGCGCCCCGACCTGGCCGTCATCGCCGCGAACGTGGCGGAGGGCGCGCGCGTGCTCGACGTCGGCTGCGGCGACGGCGCGCTGATGGCGGCGCTGCGCGACACCCGCGGCATTGACGCGCGCGGGCTGGAGATCGATCCCGGCAACGTCGCCGCCGCGGTCGCGCGCGGCCTGTCGGTGGTGCAGGGTGACGCCGACACCGACCTTGCCGGCTATCCAGACGCGAGCTTCGACTATGCGATCCTCAGCCAGACGCTGCAGACGACGATGCGCCCGCACGTGGTGCTCGACCATCTGCTGCGGATCGGCCGGCGCGCGTTCGTGTCTTTCCCGAACTTCGCGCACTGGCGGGTGCGTGCGTCCCTGCTGTGGGGCGGGCGGATGCCGGTCACCCGGCTGCTGCCGGTGCCGTGGTATGCGACGCCCAACATCCACCACGTCACCATCGACGACTTCCGCGCCTTTGTCGCCGAACGCGGCATCACCGTGGAAGAGGCCTGGTTCCTGAAAGGCGACCGCCGCACCAGCGCCGCCGCCGCCAACTTCCGCGCCGAACACGCGGTGTTCCTGCTTCGGCGATAGCTCCGCCCCACACGTAACCCGTACCCCGGCGAAGGCCGGGGCCCAGTTGCGGTTTCGTTCGACTGGGCACCCGCCTGCCTCCCCTCTCACGTGCTCCTGCGAAGGCAGGAGCCCAGGGTCCCGGGCGCCAACAGCCGTTGTCCTGCTTGGCCCTGGATCCCTGCCTGCGCAGGGATACGGTTCTTGCCGGGCGTATCGCAGGCACAAAAAAGGGGGCACGCGGCCCCCTTTTCCGATCGCATCGACGCCGCAAATCAGAACGGCACGTCGTCGTCCAGGTCGTCGCCGAAGCCACCACCAAAGCCACCGCCGCTGCTGCCGCCGCCCGAGCGGCCACCGCCGCCACCGCCGCTGCGCCCGCCGCCGCTGTTGAAGCTGCCGCCGCGACCGCCCGAACCACCGCCGAAATCGTCGCCACCGCCGAAGTCGTCGCCACCGCGGCTACCGCCGCCGCCGCCACCCTGACCGCCGCCGGGACCGTCGAGCATCGTCAGCACCGAGTTGAAGCCCTGCAGCACGATCTCGGTCGAATACTTGTCCTGGCCGTTCTGGTCCTGCCACTTGCGGGTCTGCAGCTGGCCTTCGATGTAGACCTTCGATCCCTTGCGCAGGAAGCGCTCGGCGACGTTCGCCAGGCCTTCGTTGAAGATCGCGACCGAATGCCACTCGGTCTTTTCCTTGCGCTCGCCCGAGTTGCGGTCCTTCCACGATTCGGATGTGGCGATGCGCAGGTTCACCACCTTGCCGCCGTTCTGAAAGCTGCGCGATTCCGGATCGCGGCCCAGGTTGCCGACCAGAATGACCTTGTTGACGCTGCCGGCCATGATGTCTCCATTACTCTCGAAAATGCGGGCGCGCGTGGCACCATATCCCCGCGATGTATGCCAGGCAGCGCGAGCGCGCTAGAGTGAGCATATGGCCGAGATCATCAACCTCAATCGCGCCCGAAAGGCCCGCGCCCGCGCTGAAAAGGCAGCGGAGGCCGACGTCAACCGCCACCGCTTCGGCCGCACCAAGGCGCAGAAGGCGGCGGAGGCACAGGATCGGGACCGGGCGGAACGCACCCTCGACGGCGCTCGCCGCGACGAAATCCCCGACTGATCCCCCAACCTAGTACCCCGGCGAAGGCCGGGGCCCAGTTGGGATGGCGGCTGAGAGGGCGCGCATCCTTTCAGGACGCACCGCAACTGGACCCCGGCCTCCGCCGGGGTACAGGAACGGCTACAACCCCAGCGCCACCGCGCTCCAGTAGGTGATCCCCGCCGCCGCATAGGCGAGCCCGAACAGGTAGGCGAGCATCAGCCCCGGCACCCGCCAGCCATTGGTCTCCCGCCGCACCACCGCGATCGTCGACAGGCACTGCGGCGCGAACACGAACCAGGCGAGGAAGGCGAGCGCCGTCGGCAGGCTCCAGCGGCCCGACAACCGCCCACCCAGTTCCTGCGCGCCCTGTTCCTCGTCGGCCGCATCGATCGCATAGACGGTCTGGAGCGCCGACACCGCGACCTCGCGCGCCGCCATTGCCGGGATCACCGCCAGCGACATCTCATGGTTGAAGCCGATCGGCCGCAGCACGACTTCCAACCCCGACGCGATCCGCCCGGCGGCCGAATATTCGCTCTGCTTCACCCCCTCCGGCGCCACCGGATAGGAGGCGAGCAGCCACAGCGCGACCGTGACGGTCATGATCGTCGTGCCCGCACGCCGCAGGAACACATAGGCGCGGTGCCACAGCCCCAGCCCCACGTCGCGCAGCGAAGGCATCTGGTAGCGCGGCATCTCCATCATGAAGCCGCCGCCCTGCCCCTTGGCCAGCGTCCGGCGCAGCACGAACGCCGCGAGCACCGCGCCGACGATACCGGACAGGTACAGCACGAACAGCACCAGCCCCTGCAGGCCGACGCCCGGCACCACCTGCCGCGCCGGAATGAACGCGCCGATGATCAGCGCATAGACCGGCAGGCGCGCCGAACAGGTCATCAGCGGCGCGATCAGGATCGTGGTCAGCCGCTCTTTGGGATCGTCGATCGCGCGCGTCGCCATGATGCCGGGGATCGCGCAGGCGAAGGAGGAGAGCAGCGGGATGAACGCGCGGCCCGAAAGCCCCACGCTCGCCATCAGCCGGTCCATCAGGAACGCGGCCCGCACCATGTATCCCGATGCCTCCAGCACCAGGATGAACAGGAACAGAATCAGGATCTGCGGCAGGAACACCACGACGGAGCCCACCCCGTTGATGATCCCTTCGACCAGCAGGTCACGCAGGAAGTTCTCCGGCAGCGTGGCCACTGCCGTGTCGGCCAGCCAGCCTTGCAGTCCCTCGATCCAGCCGATCGGCGCTTCCGACCAGCTGAACACCGCCTGGAACATCACGAACATCAGCGTGAGCAGGATGATCGGCCCGAACACCGGGTGCAGCGCGATGGCGTCCATCGATTTCGTCACGGCACGCGCACGCGGCTGTTCGGTGATCGCCACGCTCGCGACGCGGCGCGCCTCGCGCTGGAAATGGCGGATGTCGGCGTCGAAGCTGTCGAGCGGCGGCGGCAGGGTTGCAGGCGCACCCGCCAGCACCTCGGCCAGCGCGTCGCGCAAGGCATCGAGCCCGCGCTTGCGCACCGCGACCGTCGGCACCACCGGGCAGCCGATCTCCGCCGACAGCGCCGCCAGGTCGAACTTCAGCCCGTCGCGCTCGGCCATGTCGACCATGTTGAGCGCGACCAGCATCGGCCGGTCGAGCGCCTTCAATTGCAGAACGAAACGCAGATGATTGTCGAGGTTGGTGGCATCGGCCACCACCACCAGCACGTCGGGCAGCCGCTCGCCCTGCTGGCGGCCGAGCACCACGTCGCGAGTCACCGCCTCGTCGGGGCTGGAGGGATCGAGGCTGTAGGTGCCGGGCAGGTCGACCAGCTCGATCGGACGCCCGTCGGGCAGTGCCATGCGCCCGGAATGGCGCTCCACGGTCACGCCCGGATAATTGCCCACCTTCTGGCGCGCGCCGGTCAGCGCGTTGAACAAGGCGCTCTTGCCGGCATTGGGGTTGCCGACGAGCGCGACCAGCGGTGGGTGGTTCATGATCCTGTCCGAGTTGGCCTCAGTCGGCCGTGGTGCTGACGCGAATGGCGGCGGCGACATGGGGACGCAGCGCCACCATCATCCGGCCGATGCGGCAGGCGACTGGCCCGCCGCCGAGCCAGGCGCGGTGCAGCAGCTCGATCTCCACGCCCTCGTCCAGCCCGAACTCGCGCAGCCGCCGCGCCTCGGCGGGCTGCAGCGCGTCCCAATCCACACCCGCCACGCGCGCATGCTGGCGCTGGGCAAGGTGCGAGAGGCTGGCGTTGGGCGAAAGCATTGCGAGTGATTATCAATAGTTGACGCAGAAGGCCAGCTTTTTCGTTTTCAAACCGCCGGATAGCGCAGCCGGCCGATGAAGCGCGACAGGCTCAGCCGCCGCTCGCTCGACGCACGGCCGACCCATTGCGCCTTGGCCTTTTCGAACTGCATGATGTTGTCGATCCGCCGCGACAGGAACGCGCGGGTGTCGGCCCAGCCCTCGCTCTCGTCGTCCAGGAACACGGTCACGGTGGTGCCATAGACGGCCCCCAGCGTCGCCCGCTTGGTATAGTGGTTATAGTCGGTCGCGGTGTCGCCCGCGAGCCGCCACATCAGATCGACGCTGCGCCAGCCGAGCCGGGTGGCGCGGGCGAGATTCTGCGGCATCGCCAGGATCGCAAGCGCCCGGCGCAGCGCCTCCCGCTGGGGAGCGACGGCCGCGAGTCGCGCCTCGACCAGCGCGGTGATGCGCTGGCGGATCTTCATCGCGGCGAGCTGATCGGCCGGCAACTGCTCCATCATCAGCCGGTCGACATGTGCGAACCAGGCGTCGATCATGTCGACGGGACCCGGCAGCGCGGCGCGCGCCACGTCCGGGTCCACGCCCAGCTGCTCGGCCGCCATGGTCACGGCCGCCGGCGCCCAGCCGTCGAAGGCGGCGTTGGACGCCACCAGCGGCGCCAGCGCGGCGCGCAGCTCGTCGAGCGTTGCGTCTTGGAGGGATGCGGTCGCCATCACGGAGTCCTTCATGGGGTCAGGCATCCGATCTAGTCTGCCCGGCGACAGGCGCAACCTTCGGCTCGCGCCGGACCAGCACCAGCGCCGCGGCGACGAGCAGCGCGCCGATCCAGTCGGGAGTGCCGGGCCGCTCGCCATAGACCGCCCAGCCGATGCCGCCCGCCACGACCGGCTGAAGCAGCAGCGTGATCCCGATCACCAGCGGCGGCAGCCGTCCGAGCGCGTAGATCATCAGCCCCTGGCCGGAAACCTGGCTGACCAGCGCCAGCGCGATCAGCGGCCCCCAGCCGGCGACACCCGTCGGCACCAGCCGCTCGCCCAACCCGATCGCCAGCACCAGCAGCGGCGCCATCGTCGCGATCCCCGACAGTGCCAGCGCCGGCATCGGCGGCACCACCGCGCGCACTCGCGCCATGCCGATGAAGTAGACCGCGTAGGCCAGCCCCGCGAACAGCGCGAGCAGGTCGCCCACCAGATGCGCGTGCGACAGCTCCGCCGACTGGCCGAGCAACATGCCCCCGCCCACCGCCGCCAGCAGCAGGGCTGCGACCTGCGGCCGGCTGGGCCAGGCCCGCGCGATCAGAAAGCCATAGATGGGGTAGATCAGCGTCGCCGAATTGGCGAACAGCGTCGCATTGGCGAGCGTCGTGCGATGGATGCTGACGTTCCAGGTCGCCAGATCGGCAGCAAAGGCGAGCCCCGCCACCAGCAGCACCGGCCAGAAGGCGAAGCCGCGGCGCAGTGCTCCCGGCGTGGCGACCGCCGACCAGATCAGCAGTGCCGGCATCGCCAGCGCCAGCCGCCAGAAGCCGGTGGCGACCGGCCCGGTCTCCGCCAGCCGCACCAGCCATGGCCCGATCGCCAGCGCCACATTGGCGAGGATCGCGGCCGCCAGGCCTCCGGCGGTGCCGCGGCTGTCCGATGTCATCGGATCCGCCGCAGCCCCAGGCTCAGCCGAAACGCTGGCGCAGCGCCAGCATGGCGAGCGCCGCCTTTGCGGCTTCCCCGCCCTTGTCCTTGTCGTTGCGGTCGGCGCGCGCCAGCGCCTGCGCCTCGTCCTCGACGGTCAGGATGCCGTTGCCGATCGGCAGGCCGTCCATGGCCAGCGCCATCAGCCCGCGCGCGCTTTCGTTGGCGACGATCTCGAAATGATAGGTCTCGCCGCGGATCACCACGCCCAGTGCGACATAGGCGTCGAACTGGCCGGTCTCGGCCGCCATCGCGACGGCGCCGGGAATTTCCAGCGCGCCCGGCACCGTGATGATCTCATAATCCTGCCCGGCCTCCTGCAGCGCGGTGCGCGCGCCGTCGAGCAGCAGGTCGTTGAGGTGGTCGTAGAAGCGCGCTTCGACGATCAGAATGCGGGCCATGTCAGCGCTCCGTATCGATGGGACGCTCGCCGACGATCGACAGGCCATAGCCGTCGAGCCCGACGAGGGTGTGATGGGTGTTGGTGAGCAGCACCATTTCGGCGACGCCCAGTTCGTTGAGAATCATCGCGCCCACGCCATAGTCACGCAGCTGGTCCATGTCGGCGGCAGCCAGCTCGCCGGTGCGCGCCTGCATGGCGACGGTGAACTGGTCGAGTCGCGGCTTGTTGATCACCACGATCACGCCCGCGCCTTCCTCGCCGATGATCTCCATCGATCGGCTGAGCAGCTCGGCGCGGCTACCGGTCTCGCCAAAGATGTCGGCGAACGGCGACAGGCCGTGCATGCGCACCAGGGTCGGTTTGGTGGGATCGATGCGGCCCTTGACCAGCGCGACCTGCTCGCTTCCCGTGGCCTTGTTCCAGAAGGTCATCGCCGTCCACTCGCCGCCCCAACGGCTGGTGAAGCGGCTTTCCGCACGCTTCTCGACCAGATGGTCGTGGCGGCGGCGATAGGCGATCAGGTCGCGGATCGTGCCGATCTTGAGGCCGTGGAGCTGCGCGAAGCCGACCAGATCGTCGAGGCGCGACATGGTGCCGTCCTCGTTCATGATCTCGCAGATCACGCCCGCCGGGTTGAGCCCGGCGAGCCGCGACACGTCCACCGCCGCCTCGGTGTGACCGGCGCGCACCAGCACGCCGCCGTCGCGCGCGATCAGCGGGAAGACATGGCCCGGCGTCACGATGTCCGCCTTGCCCTTGGTCGCATCGACCGCGACCGCGATGGTGCGCGCGCGATCGGCGGCGGAGATGCCGGTGCTGACGCCTTCCTTTGCCTCGATCGAGACGGTGAAGGCGGTCTCGTGCCGGGTGCCGTTGTTGCGGCTCATCAGCTCGAGACCCAGTTCCTCGACCCGCGGCTTCGACAGCGCCAGGCAGACGAGGCCGCGGCCGTGCGTCACCATGAAGTTGATCTTTTCCGGCGTCGCCATCTGCGCCGGGATCACCAGATCGCCTTCATTCTCCCGGTCCTCGTCGTCGACCAGGATGAACATGCGCCCGTTGCGCGCCTCGTCGATGATTTCCTCGGGCGAGGAGAGGAAGCCGTGGCGAAGCCGAGCGGGTTCGAGGGAGCCGGGTTCAGGCAGCGTCATGCTGCGTCCTTTCACGATAGCGCTCCATGCGCTGGAGATAGCGGGCGAGCACGTCGATCTCGAGATTGACGGCCTGGCCCTGGGCGATGCCGGCAAAGGTGGTGACCTCGGCCGTATGGGGAATGATGTTGAGGCCGAAGCGCGTGCCTTCGGCTGCGTCCTCGACGCTGTTGACGGTCAGCGACACGCCGTCGACGGTTACCGATCCCTTGGCGGCCAGATACGGCGCGATCTCCGGGCCGGCCAGGATGGTGACGCGGTGCGATCCGCCCTCCTGGGTCACGTCCAGCACTTCGCCCAGCCCGTCGACATGGCCGGTGACGATGTGCCCGCCCAGCTCGTCGCCCAGCTTCAGCGCGCGTTCCAGGTTCAGCCGCCGCCCCGCGGTCCACTGGTCGCGCGCAGTGCGCGACACCGTCTCTCCCGACACGTCGACCGCGAACCAGCCCGGTCCCTTGTCGACCACGGTCAGGCACACGCCCGAACAGGCGATCGACGCGCCCAGGTCGACGGTTGCGGTGTCATAGGCGGTGTTGATGCGGACGCGCAGGTCGCCCGTCTGCTCGACGGCCTCGATGGTGCCGATGTCGGTGACGATTCCGGTGAACATATCAATCTCGCTCGCGCTCGTAGACTTCGAGCCGGTCGCTGCCAAGCGAACGCGACTCGTGCAATTTCCAGCGGCCGTGCGCCGCTTCCAGGCTGGTGAGGCCGATGTCCCCCACCGCCGACTTCCCGGCCCCGATCAGGATCGGCGCGCGGTGGAAGAGCAGCCGGTCGACCAGATCCGCGGCCAGAAAGGCGGCAGCGGCCCCCGCCCCGCCCTCGACCAGCAGATGGTCGACGCCGGTCAGCGCGCCCAGCTCGGCAAGATCCTGCAGCGCCTCCCACCCTTCCGGCGCGGGTCCACGCGTCAGCAGCAGCCGGCGCGGGCTTAGATGCTCCAGCCCCGGCAGCCGAACGTCCAGCCGCGGCGCATCCGCGTCATAGGTGCCGCGCCCGACCAGGATCGCCTCGTGCCGGGCGCGCTCGCGGTGCACGTCGGCGCGCGCCTCCGGCCCGGTGATCCAGCGGCTCTCGCCCGACGGCAGCGCAATGCGCCCGTCGAGCGAGGTCGCGAGCTTCAGCGTCACGTGCGGCCGCCCAAGGCGCAGACGGGTGAGGAACCCGGCCATGCTGCGCCGCGCGTCGTCGGTGCACACGCCCTCTTCCACCACGATCCCGGCAGCGCGCAGCCGATCGATCCCCAGCCCGTTCGTGCGCGGGTCGGGATCGGTCAGCGCCACCACCACGCGCGCCGGCTGTGCCGCCACGATCAGGTCGGCGCAGGCCGGTCCCCGGGGCGAGACATGCGCGCACGGCTCCAGCGTCACGTACAGCGTCGCGCCACGGGCGGCCTCGCCCGCTTCGGCGAGCGCCATCGCCTCGGCATGCGGCCGTCCGCCCGGCTGGGTCCAGCCGCGCCCGACCACGCGGTCGCCAGTGGCAACGATCACGCATCCGACATTGGGATTGGGCGCGGTCTGGCCGCGGCTGCGCTCGGCCAGCGCCAGCGCCTCGCCCATCCAGCGCGCATCGTCGGTCGTGTGGGCCAAGGAGGTCAAAGCCCCCAGGCGGTCATGCCGTCGTCGAGCTTCTTGAACTCGGCCTGGATCCGCGCGCGGCGCTTCTCCAGCTCCGCGATCTCCTTCTGGCGCTTGGCCTCGTCGATCTTCTGCTGGGCGCGGATCTCTTCGTCCGTGCGGTCCAGGCGCCAGTCCTGCACATAGATGATCTCGCGCTTGTACGGCCGCTCGAAGTGCGAATCATGGACGAAGGCCCAGATCCACAGACCCGTGAGCGTCACCGCCAACGCCAGGAACGCCCATTGGTGCGGCCGCCGGTGCGACAGGAACAGCCGCAGGTCGTGGTACGCACGCACGGGCGAAAGGTGGCGCAGGATCTTCATGCCGCCTCCAGATAGGCGCGGGGGCCGGCGGCGACCAGCCCCCGTGCCCCGGACCTCAGCCCCGCATCGGGAAACGCACCGTCACCCGGCGCCCGCCCTTGGCGGTCGTGCCGTCGCGCCGGCAGCGTCACCCGCCGATCGGCGGAAAGGCCTCAGCCCTCGTAGTCGCCGCCGACATTCTGGTTGCGCGGCGGGGCAGCGGCGGTGAGGCGCAGCGCCTCGGCCGACGCCGACAGCGAACCGATCTCGTCCGGTGCTTCCTCGTCGTCGATCTGCACCTTCTGCATGCCGGTGATGACCGATTCCTTGAGGACGTCCGGACGCACCGTCTCCTCGGCGATCTCGCGCAGCGCGACCACCGGGTTCTTGTCGCGGTCGCGCTCGAGCGTCAGCTCGGCGCCGCCGGAAATCTGGCGCGCCCGCTGGGCTGCCATCAGCACCAGGTCGAACCGGTTGGGGATCTTGTCGACGCAATCCTCGACGGTGACGCGCGCCATGGTCGCTTCCTCAAATAATGCACGGAGCAGGAAAGGCGTGGCGCCTATGCCAACCTCGCGCAAATGTCAATTTTTTCGGGCGCTTCCGCCGGAGGCTCGCCCCCGGCGGATGCCTTCCTACTCTACCGCGGCGACATTGTCGTCGCTGTTGCGGTCGATGTACTTGTTGTACGGATCGACTCCGGCAAACGCCGGCCGCTTCGCCGTCACCAGCCGCAGCTGCTGCACGCCGCTCCGGATCGGCCGCCGCTCCAGCATCAGCACGTCGCTGCGGTTAAACGATCCCAGCCCAGGCCGCGCGGTGAACAGCCCCACGTCGATCTGGTCGTCCAGTGCCGCCTGCGTCTCCTTGCCGCGGCCGTCGGCATAGGCCTTGCCGCCCTCGATCGTCAGCACCGTCTCATAGCGGCCGTCGGACAGCTTGCGGGTCTGCGCCGTCTTGAGCTTCAGGTCGTAGAGGGTGATGCGATCGAGCAGGTCGTCGACCAGCTGGCGCTCGCCGGGGTTGCGTGCCAGCCCGCGGAAGCCGTCGACCAGCTCCAGCGAATTGGCATAGGGCGCGCCCTTGAACCGGTGCCGGTCGAGCAGCCCGCGCAGCATCGCATTCACGCGATCCTCGCCCAGCCGGTCCTGCAGCAGGTAGAGCGCCACCGCGCCCTTGCGGTAGTGGATGTAGGGCTGGTTCTCGACCCGGTCGAGCGGCAGCTCCTCGATCGCCTCGCCGCCGCGCGAACCCAGGTAATTGTCGAGCTCGTACTTCAGGAAGCGGCGGATCTTATCCTCGCCGTACAGGTGCTTCATCACCATCAGCGCGGAATATTGCGCCATGGTCTCGACCAGCATGGTGCCGCCCTGCTGGTCCGCGCTGATCAGCTGGTGCGCCCAATATTGGTGCCCCAGTTCGTGCGCGGTGACATAGGTGACATAGTCGATCTCGTCGGGATCGCGGGTGTCGGCGATGAAGCCGATCTTCTCCGAATAGGGCACCGTGCCCGCAAATGCCTGGGCGAATGCGTCATAGCCCGGGAACTCGATGATGCGCGCATAGGTGAACTGATAGGGTCCGAACGCCTGGTCATAATAGCCGAGCGACCGCTTCATCGCGGCGAGCATCCGGTCGACGTTGAAGCCGTGGTTGGGCTGGTAGTAAACCTCCAGCTGCACTGGCCCGAACTGGTCGCGCCGCACCGCATAATCGGCCGACTGGACCGAGAAAAAGGCCAGGATCGGCGCGGTCGAGACGAAATGCGCGGTGCGCCGGCCATTGCTGGTGGTGTCGGACACGCGACGCCCCGGCGCGATCGGCACCTGGGGTGCGTCGGTGGTGACGGTGATGTCCGAATTCACCCAGTCGGCGTTTGCCAGATAGTTGCGCTGGCGCGCGGACACGTCCTCCAGCTTGGCCATGCGCAGTTCGGACGGCAGGCCGTAGCGGCGACGGGTGACGCGATCGGTCAGCAGCCCCTCGCGGCTCATCCCCAGCTGCGGCGCGAATTCGAAGTTGCTGAGAAAGCTGCCGTTCGCGACCAGCCGCGTGTCGTCCCCATTTGCGCGGAAGCCCCGCTGCGACCGCACGGTGCGGAACTCCAGCGTGCCGGTGGCGCCGGGCGCCAGCGGGCGGTCGAAGCGATAGAGCCGGTACTGGAACTCGACATCGTTGCTGGCGAGACGCGCACCCGGAACCGTGACCGAGGTGAGCTTCGTATCGGCATCGGGCAGCCGCACATGCAGCGTCTCGATCGGCTTTCCGCTGTCGTTGACGAAGCGGTAGAGCCCGTCGACCGTCATCCGCCGCTCGGACGGATGCAGGTCGATCGCCAGCCGTACGTCGGTGAGCGAAGGCTGCAGGACGTTTTCGTAGCGCAGATACTTCTTCTCATAATCCGCCATCCGCTGCTCGTTGGCGTCGCGGGTGCGGTATTCGTTGAGGATGTTGGTGTTGTAGAAGACGAACGCCCCGGTGCCGACGAACACCAGCAGCGCCACGCCCAGGATCACGCCCGGCACCCCGCGCACCCGTGCGGGCACGCGCCGCAGCCGCGGCAGCAGCCGGGTCTCGGTCCCGCGCCGCCACAACAGATGCGCCAGCGTCGCCAGGATCACCGCCGCTGCGCCCCAATAGAGCCGCAGCCACCAGGCGGCAGCCCCGCCGACCTGATCGCCGTTCATGTCCGAAAGCCTGGGCGTCGGCCCCGCGCCGTACAGGTAGAGCGGGTGTTCGAACCCCAGATTGCTCAGCGTCAGCGTGGCGACGATGTAGACGACCATGATCGCCCAGCCGACGTATTTGTTGGGGCTGAGCGCCTGGACGAACACCGACAGGATCGCCAGCAGCACCATGTCGACCGTCTGCGGCAGCAGGTACCAGGCGAAATATTCGCCCAGCGACACGTCGCCCCCGCCGCGCGCCAGCTGCACCAGGATCGCGGCGATGGCGGCCACCAGCAGCGTGGTGAACAGCACCCCCGTCACCGCCAGCGCCTTGGGCACCATATAGGCCCAGTTGGGCAGGGGCGTCGCGTCGATGATCTCGTGGATCTTGCGGTCGCGGTCGCGCCAGACCAGCTCGCCCGCATAATAGATGGCGATGATGATCGGGATCAGCCCGAAACCGCCAGTCAGCGTCTCGATCAGCGCAAAGGTGAGCGGCCGCGCCGGCGTGCCATAGATTTCGCCGGCAAAGATCAGCGCGCCGACCGTGTTGAACAGGCCGACGACCAGCAGCACCAGGAACGCCGGGCTGCGGAACACCTGCGCCATTTCGAACCGGCAGCGGGTGAGGAGCCGCGACCAGGTCGCCGCTTCGGGATGCGGCGCAGGCAGCCGGTCGACCAAACGCGGTGCAGTCTGCGCCAGCTTCGCCTCGCGCCGCGCCTGCTTGCGCAGGCGGCGCTTGGAAATGCCGCGCTCGGCAAAGCGGAACCGCCACACGGCAAAGGCAAGGGCTGCAAGCGCGACGCCGATCCAGATCAGCCGGTTGGCGAGCAGCGCCCCGTCGAGCGGCGGCAGGATCGCGTTGCGCTCGGCCGCGGTGAAATAGCGGGTCGCATTGCTGATCGCGGCGACGCCGAACGGCTCGACATAGCCCGCGACCTGGCGCCATTCGGGCTGGCGGCCGATCATGGTGCTCATCACCGCATAGAGCACCAGGAACACGATCACGCCGACATAGCTGCCCATCATCGACCGGGTGACCGTCGCCACCGCAAAGAAGATCGCGGCGGTCAGCAGCAGGTTGGGCAGCGCCACCACGAAATAGGCCCAGGCAAAGGCCGCAGGCATCGTCGGCCCCAGCCGCTCCGGATCGATCCAGGGCATCAGCGAGCCGACCCAGATCGCAAGCGGAATGGCGAGAAACGCCACCGCCGCGGCCAGGAACGCGCCGGTGAAGCGCCCCATCAAATACTGGAAGCGGGTGACGCGCGTCGTGCGCACCATCGGGCCGAAGCCCGATTCATCGTCGCGCACCACCACGTTCGCCACGAACGCGGTCGTCACGAACATGAAGAACAGCGAGAAAATCGCGTGGACCTGGACGATGGCAAAGGGGCTGTTGGCGTGGACGTTGCCGCCCGCGCCGATCTGGATGTGCTCGCTCGCCACCGACCCGAAGGTCAGCAGGAAGAACAGGCCTGCGACCACCCAGAACACCGGGCTGCCGAACTGGTAGCGGAGTTCGAACCCCGCGATTTTGCGAAACATCGCTCGGTACCTCCCGTCAGGCTGCGATGGCAGCGGTGTCGACGGGACGGCGGGTGCGCGCGAGGGTCGCGAAATACACGTCCTCCAGCCCGCCGCGCACCGGCTCGTACCCGTCGCCGGGATCGACCTCGGACAGGATGTGGACGATGGTCCGCCCGGCAAACAGGCGGGTGGAGATGAGCTCGTGGCGCTCGCGCACCGCGTCCAGTTCGTCGCGGCGGATCGCCTTGGCCCAGACGGTGCCGCGCGCCCGCTCGATCAGCGCCAGCGGCGCACCCTCCAGCCGGATCTTGCCGCCGGCCAGCACCGCCATGCGCGGGCAGAGATCGGCCACGTCCTCGACGATGTGGGTGGACAGGATCACGACGACATTCTCGCCGATCTCGGCCAGCAGGTTGAGGAAGCGGTTGCGCTCCTCCGGGTCCAGGCCGGCGGTCGGCTCGTCGACGATGATGAGCCGCGGGTTGCCGATCAGCGCCTGGGCGATGCCGAAGCGCTGGCGCATGCCGCCCGAAAAGCCGGCGATCGCCTTTTTGCGCACGCTCCACAGGTTGACCTGGTTGAGCAGAGTCTCGACCGTCGCCTTGCGATCCGCGGCCGAGGCGATGCCCTTCAGCACCGCCATATGGTCGAGCATGTCATAGGCCGAAACGCGCGGGTAGACGCCGAAGTCCTGCGGCAGATAGCCCAGGGTCTCGCGCAGCCGCTCCGGCTGGGCGATCACGTCGATGTCGCCAAAGGTGATGCTGCCGCTGGTCGGCGTCTGCAGCGTGGCGACCGTGCGCATCAGCGTCGACTTGCCCGCGCCATTGGGACCCAGCAGCCCGAACATCCCCGTCGGCACCGACAGCGTCACATCGTCGAGCGCCCGCGTGCCATTGCCATAGACATGGCTGACGTTCCGAAGCTCCAGCATCCCATTCCTCCCACCCCAGGAATGCGGATGCTAGCGCGGTGTCCTACGTCACTAAAGCAGTTTTTGCGGGCCGGAGTGGATCGAAATGGAGCGGACATCCGCCGCGTCCCTTCCGCGCTCCTGCACAGGCAGGAGCACGGTTGGCGCAAGAGGAATCACGCAAACACCGTCTTCGGGATATGCGTGATCCGGCACGCCAGGTCCGCCTCGCCCGACGCCACTACATAGACGTCGCCATGCTCGGCGATGCCGGTGGTGAACACCACATCCCGGACGTACATCTTGTCCTCGAACGGCCGGGTCAGTTCCGGATTCGCCTCCAGCAGCGGCGGGTGCTGGGTCGCCACCGTCCGCCACGGCTCCTCCGCATCCAGGATCGTCCAATAGGTGCGATAGATGCCGACGACTTCATGCGGCTCGACGCCATGCCACAGGCTCAGCCAGCCGCGTTTGGTGCGGATCGGCGGAGTGCCGCCGCCCATGCGCGCGGTCGCCACGGTCGCTGCATGCGGGCGGATGCCGGGCTGACGGCACGGCTTCCAATGGAGCAGGTCCGGGGACGTCGCCAGGTTGATCGACGGCCCGGCACGCCATTCGCTGTCCGGCGGATAGGCGAAATACAGGTCGCCGAGCGGCCGGGTCTGCGCCCAGAACTGCCCGCCCACCTTCCCCTCGAAGATCAGCATGTCCTTGTTCTGGTGGTCGAGCACCATGTCCTCGAACCGCCAGTCGAGCCCGTTGTCGGAGCTGTAGAGCGTCGTCGAGTGCCGCTCGGGACTGACCGAACAGGTGGTCATCCAGTAGCGGTCGTCGATGCGGCTGATCCGCGCATCCTCCACGCCATAGCATTGCCAGCTGCCCTGCGGCGCCACTGCGCGATCATAGTGTACCGCAACCACCGCCAGCCCGTCCGGCGACAGCTCGACCGGCAGCAGCCACGACAGGGAAGTCAGCGCCATCACCCGCCAGGTACCGCCGGTCAGCAGGAACTTGCGCGGATCGGACGTGTCGGCATGCTCCAGGGGCCAGGCATCGAGCACATAGCGCCCGGCGCTTCCCTCCTCGCCCTCCCAGCGGATTGCATGCACCTTGGCGCCGTGGATCGGCTTGCGCAGCGCCTCCGCCACCCGGACCATCATCAGCAGGTTGCCGTTCGCCAGCCGGGTGAGGCCGGGGTTGAACGCGCCCAGCACGTACGTCTCCGCATCGAGCTGCCCGGCCAGTGGCGAGCGCGACAGATCGACGTCGTCGGGGGTGAAGACCAGCCGGTCGACCTCGTAGCTCATTCCGCGGCTTGCGCGCGCGGAACGATCACCAGCTGTTGCACCACCGTCCGGCGCGGCTGGGTGAGCATATAGTGAACGCCTACCGCGATGTCCTCGGCGCGCAGCATGGTCTCCTTGCCGATCTGCTCGCGCTGCTTCTCCACCGGCACGTCGGGCAGCTGCATGTCGCTGCCGGTCTTGCCCGGCTCGACCCGCGCCGCAATGGCGCGGCCGATGCCGGTGGTGCCGCCCGTGATCGCCACGCGGCGCCCGGCAAGCGACCGGACCTGGGTATGGGCGTCTGGGCTGTCGGTCATGCGGGCTCCTGGCGATCGTTCCGGAACAAGAGCCTGCGTGCCTCGAAGTTCCGCCGGGCGGAGCCTCTCACAGGCGGCGCTCCACTTGTCCGGTTCTGCCCGCACCCCGCTTGTCCCGAGCAGGCATCGAGCGTGTCGAAAGGCGGATTGCGGTGGCTCTCTCGATACGTGGCTTCGACAGGCTCAGCCCCGCCTCAGCACGAACGGTTCGGCAGAAGATCGCTCCGCCTAGCCCAGTCGCCGCAGCGTCTCCAGATCCCGCTGCCCGGCGAAAAACGCGTCCAGCACCGCACCGAACACCGGTTCCTCAGGCGCCACCGCTTCGAACAGCGTCATCGAGGATCGCAGCTTCACGGCGTCGATCCCGCCCAGCACCGCCTCCGCCGATCGCCCGCGATGCGCCAGCAGCGCCGCCGCCGCTTTGCGCAGCCGCTCTCCAAGCACCGGATGCGCGAGAAACGCCCGCGCCTCCTCGGCATCGGCGATCGCAAAGAAGCGCGCGGTCTCGCTACGGCCGAGGCCGGCGATCTGCGGGAAGATGAACCACATCCAGTGGCTGGTCTTGCGCCCTGCCTTCAGCTCGGCGAGCGCATCGCGCCAGACACTCGCCTGCGCCTCCACGAAGCGGTCGAGCGCAGCCACCGCCTCAGCCCCGCCAGGCCGTGACGAGATAGTCGAGCCGCGTGTCGTCCGAGATGCTGAACCCCCGCGACGCCGTGAAGGACAGCCCCCGCACCTCGCCAACCGTCAGCCCCTCAGCCCGAAGCAAGGCGGTGAGTTCGTCGGGCGTCAGGAACTTGTCCCAATCATGCGTGCCCCGCGGGATCGCGCCCACGCCTTCCGCCAGGGTGATCATCGCCAGCCGCGACAGGGGCGTGCGGTTGGGCGTCGACACCACCATCAGCCCGCCCGGCGCCAGCGCCCCGGCCAGCCCTGCGACGAAGCCGGCCGGATCGGCGACATGCTCGATCACCTCCAGCGAGGTGACCAGGTCGAACTGCCGCCCCGCCACCGCTTCCACGCCGCCTGCGACATATTCGATCGCCAGCCCCTGCGCTTCGGCATGCGCCCGCGCCGCACCGACATTCTCGGGCGCCGCATCGACGCCCGTCACCGCCGCACCCAGCCGCGCGAGCGGCTCCGCCAGCAGCCCGGCGCCACAGCCGACGTCCAGCGCGGTGCGGCCAGCCAGCGGCGTGAAGCTCTGTCCGTCGCCGCTCCAGTGCGCGTCGATCGCCTGGCGCAGGAACCCCAGCCGCGCCGGGTTCAACCGGTGCAGCATTGCCGAGGAGCCATGCGGATTCCACCAGTCGGCCGCAAGCTTGCCGAAATGCGCAGCCTCCGCCGCCACCACGCTGCCGTTCGCCGCCTGCGCCAGCGGCGCTTCACTTGCCAATGCCATGTCCCCTCCCTATCAGCCCAACCCGATGTTCCCAAGGGGGTGAGGCGCTCGGTACATGGCACGCATCGTGATGAAGTTCGGCGGCACCTCCATGGCCGGGATCGAGCGCATCCGCAGCGTTGCCCAGCGCGTGAAACGCGAATGGGAAGCCGGCAACCAGGTCGCCGTGGTCGTCTCCGCCATGGCGGGCGAAACCGACCGGCTGGTCGGCTTCTGCCGCGAAGCCTCGTCGCTCTATGATCCGCGCGAATATGACGTGGTGGTCGCCGCCGGCGAGCAGGTGACGAGCGGGCTGCTTGCCATCGCACTCCAGGCAATCGGCGTGCCGGCGCGCAGCTGGCTCGGCTGGCAGCTGCCCATCCACACCTCGGACGCGCACGCCTCCGCCCGCATCGGCGAGATCGACACGGCCGCGCTCAACGCCGCCACTGCGGGGGGCGAAGTGGCGGTGATCCCGGGCTTCCAGGGGCTGGCCGATGACGGCCGCGTGACCACGCTCGGCCGCGGCGGATCGGACACCTCGGCAGTCGCGGTCGCAGCCGCCATGCAGGCCGACCGCTGCGACATCTACACCGACGTCGACGGCGTCTACACGACCGATCCGCGCATCGTGCCCCGGGCACGCAAGCTCAAGCGCGTGACCTATGAGGAAATGCTGGAGCTCGCCAGCGTCGGTGCCAAGGTGCTGCAGACGCGCTCGGTCGGGCTTGCGATGAAGGAAGGGGTCCGCGTCCAGGTGCTGTCGTCCTTCGCCGATGCGGATGCGGCGGCGGAGCCGGGCACGATGATCGTGGGCGAAGAGGAAGTGGACGACATGGAACGCCAGCTCATTACCGGTATCGCGCACGACAAGAACGAGGCCAAGATCACGCTGACCGAGGTGCCGGATCGTCCGGGCGCGGTGGCGGCGATCTTTGGCCCGCTTGCCGACACCGGCATCAACGTCGACATGATCGTCCAGAACGTGGCGCATTCGACCGGCTCGACCGACGTCACCTTCACGATCAACCAGAGCGAGCTGCCGCGGGTGCTCGACGTGCTGGATCGGGAGAAGGCGACGATCGGCTATCAGCGGCTGGTCCACGACACCCGCGTCGCCAAGATTTCGGTGGTCGGCGTCGGCATGCGCAGCCATGCGGGCGTCGCCTCCACCATGTTCAAGACGCTGGGCGACCGCGGCATCAACGTGCAGGCGATCACCACCTCGGAGATCAAGGTCAGCGTGCTGATCGAGGAAGATTATACCGAGCTGGCGGTGCGCGTGCTCCACACCGCCTATGGCCTGGACGCGGAGGAAACCGCCGCCTGACCGGGCGGCGGGCTCACTCCCCCAGCAGGTGCAGCGCGATCCGCCGCCGATGGGCTGCGCGGCGGTGCTCGAACAGATAGATCCCCTGCCAGGTGCCGAGCACCGGCCGGCCATTCGCGACCGGGATCGACAGCTGCACGCCGGTCAGCGCCGCGCGCAGATGCGCGGGCATGTCGTCCGGCCCCTCGTCATCATGCGCATAGGCATGGCGGTCCTCCGGCGCGATCCGGCTGAAATAGGCAAGCAGGTCGTCCCGCACCTCCGGCGCGGCATTCTCCTGCACCAGCAGCGAGGCGGAGGTATGGCGGCAGAACAGCGTCAGCAGCCCGGTCGCCATGCTCTGTTCGGCCACCCAGCCGCACACGTCGCGCGTCATCTCCACCAGCCCCTGGCCTCGGGTGGGCACCTCCAGCTCGCCGATCGCCTGCCGCACGGTCTTGTCTCCTTTGCCAACGCCCCCTGCTCCGCGTGGAGCTGATCTTGGTCCGGATCCACCATCGCCGCCCCAGGACCTAGACTCTTCAAAGCGGACGGGCGGTAATCGCCCAATTGCAGACATGCCGTCTCAGGGTTACGCATCGCCGGATGCGAACGGCAAACCTCCTCGTCGGGATTGTTGCGATCTTATGGTTCGCGCTGTTTCTGATGGGGCGAGGACTTATTCGCGGAGTCTATCTGCAAGGTCCAAGCATCGGACCTAACGCAGGGCAGATCGACTACTACCTTGTATATCCTATGATGGCTGTTGTGTTACTCCTGTTAGCCGGCTGGGCGGGCAACCTCTTTCGCAAGCCACTCCTAATCGTGATCCCCTCCGCTTTCATCGGTCTTGCCATCCTTCCATTTCTGTTTGGATATACGGGTGGAATGTAGACCTCGGACGGCAGCTAACCACCAACCGCGGACGTTCAGTGCTTCATCTGGGGCCGTCATTCCTAGGTTCACGACCCAGCCTGACGGTTTTGTCCCGCTTTCGAAGCCGGCAGGTGTTCCACCTGCCTCGAAACCGCTCTAGGGGCGCGCAATGACCACCGCTTCCTCCGTCGGCGCCGAGCGCCTTGCCCGCCGCATGGCCCGCGGCGCCGCCTTCCTGGGTACCGAAACCGCGATCCTGTGCGGCGCCATGTCCTGGGTGTCCGAGCGCAACCTCGTCGCCGCCATCTCCAACGCCGGCGGCTTCGGCGTGATCGCGTGCGGCGCGATGACGCCCGAACTGCTCGATGCCGAGATCGCCGCCACCAAGGCGCTGACGGACAAGCCGTTCGGCGTCAACCTCATCACCATGCACCCGCAGCTGATGGATCTGATCGCGGTTTGCGCCCGCCACCAGGTCGGCCATGTCGTGCTCGCGGGTGGCCTGCCGCCGGCAGGTAGCCTCGACGCGATCAAGGCATCCGGCGCCAAGGTGATCTGCTTCGCGCCCGCACTCGCGCTCGCCAAGAAGCTGATCCGCTCGGGCGTCGACGCGCTGGTGATCGAGGGCATGGAGGCCGGCGGCCACATCGGTCCGGTCTCGACCAGCGTGCTCGCACAGGAAATGCTGCCAGAGATCGCGGAAGCCCTGCCGGTGTTCGTCGCCGGCGGCATCGGTCGCGGCGAGGCGATCGCCGGCTATCTCGACATGGGTGCCGCCGGCGTCCAGCTCGGCACGCGCTTTGCGTGTGCGACCGAATCGATCGCCCACCCCAATTTCAAGAAGGCGTTCTTCCGCGCCTCGGCGCGCGACGCGGTCGCCAGCGTCCAGATCGACGCGCGCCTGCCGGTGATCCCGGTCCGCGCGCTCAAGAACGCGGGGTCGGAGCTCTTCACCGCCAAGCAGCGCGAAGTCGCCCAGTCGCTCGACGAAGGCGCGCTGGCGATGGCCGAGGCGCAGCTCCAGATCGAGCATTACTGGGCGGGGGCCCTGCGCCGTGCGGTGATCGACGGCGATGTCGAGCATGGCAGCGTGATGGCGGGCCAGTCGGTCGGCATGGTCAAGACCGAGGAACCGGTCGCCACCATCCTCGCCACGCTGATGGAAGAAGCCGCCGCCGCGCTGGAAAAGCGCACGGCGTAAGCGGCCGGTCCCGCCGCCCCCGTTCTCGTAATCTTGCGAAAGCGCTAGCCGTGCTCCTGCGGAGGCAGGAGCCCAGGGTTGCGGGTCCTACCGGCGGTTGCTCTGCTCGGCCCTGGACCCCGGCCTTCGCCGGGGTACAAGTTTAATACGCCCGCGCGACCGCGAACTCGACCGCCTCGACCATGGCGTCCTTGGCCGCACCGTCGGCAAACGGCGCCAGCGACTCGATCGCTCGCTGGCCATAATGCCGCGCGCGCGCCATCGTATCCTCAACGGCGCGGCTGCTGCGCACCAGCTCGACCGCATGGGCGAAGTCCGCATCGGTCGCGCGTCGGCCCGACACGGCGTCCCGCCAGAAGCCGCGTGCCGCCTCGTCCCCGCGCGCATAGGCGAGGATCACCGGCAGCGTCATCTTGCCCTCACGGAAGTCGTCGCCCGCGTCCTTGCCCATCGTCGAGGCGTCCGAGACATAGTCGATCGCATCGTCGACCAGCTGGAAGGCGATGCCCAGGTTGCGGCCATAGGCGTCGAGCGCCAGCTCCTCCGCCTGCGGCCGGTCCGCGACCACTGCGGCGATGCGGCAGGCAGCGGCGAACAGCGCGGCGGTCTTGGCGCCGATGATGTTGAGGTAGCGGTCCTCGTGCAGGTCGACGCGGCGCACCGCGGTCAGCTGGTTGACCTCGCCTTCCGCGATCACCGCCGACGCGTTCGACAGGATCTTGAGCGCGGCCAGGCTGTCAGCCTCCACCATCAGCTCGAACGAGCGGCTGAACAGGAAGTCACCGACCAGCACGCTTGCCGGGTTGCCCCAGATGATGTTGGCGGTGCGCTTGCCGCGGCGCAGGTCCGACCCGTCGACCACGTCGTCGTGCAGCAGCGTGGCGGTGTGGATGAACTCCACCGCCGCCGCCAGCAGATGGTGGCGCGTGCCCTCGTACCCGAGCAGCTGCCCGCTCGCGAGCGTCAGCATCGGCCGCAGCCGCTTGCCGCCGCCCGAGATCAGATGGCCGGCCAGTTCCGGGATCAGCGGGATCTTCGACTGCATGCGATCGACGATCACCGCGTTGACGCCCGCCATGTCCTCCGCGACGAGCGTCATCATCGGATCGAGCGACGGGTCCTTCACGCGACCGGTCGGGGTGAGGCGGTGTACGGTAGCACTCATGTCCCGCCGATGTGGCTGCATCGCGGGACGAACGCAAGGCCGCCGGGCTTGCGCACGGTGGAAAGCGACGCGAAAAGCGCAGCCGCGCCGCTTCATGGGGGATGAAAAATGACAGACGACACGCTGGCCCGCTATCGCCAGAGCATCGACAACATCGACGCAGCCCTCGTCTTCATGCTCGCCGAGCGGTTCAAGGTCACCCAGGCGGTCGGCCGCCACAAGGCCGAGACCGGCCTTCCCCCCGCCGATCCCGGCCGCGAGGAGCGCCAGATTGCCCGGCTGCGCGCGCTTGCCCGCGACGCCGATCTCGATCCCGAATTCTCCGAGAAGTTCCTGCGCTTCATCATCGAGGAGGTGATCCGCCACCACGCGCAGATGCAGGCGGGCTGAGGCGGTGGCGGACGATCGCATCGTCTTTGCACCCGACGACGTCGACCTTTCGCGCTCCCCGCTCCGCCGCGGCATCGCCGAGCCGACCTTTGTGCTCGGTGCCTTCAATCCCGGCCTTACCCGGCTCGCCAACGGTAACCTGCTGCTGATGGTGCGCGTGGCGGAGGCGCTGGTCGAGCCGATCCGCAACGGCCGGGTCCGCTCGATCCGCTGGACGCCCGCGGGGTTCCGTCTCGACGCGTTCGACGCCGCGGGTGCCGACGTCACCGACCCGCGCTTCTTCATCCTGTCGGGCGGCGCCTATCCGTTCCTGGGGCTCACCTCCCTGTCGTGGCTGCTCCCTGTCGAGCTCGACGCGGCGGGCGAGCGCATCGTCGCCATCCACTATGACCGCGCACTCGAGCCTGACGCGCGTCACGGCGAATATGGCATCGAGGACCCGCGCATCGTCCGCATCGGGGACCGCTGGTGGATGACGGTGTGCGGCGTCTCCGGCGGGCGGCTGTGCACCGCCATGTATGGTTCCGACGACGGCCTGTCGTGGCGCTCGCACGGGCTGGTGCTCGACCACGGCAACAAGGACATGATCCCGTTCGAAGGGCTGGCCGGCGACCGCCACCTGGCGCTGACCCGCCCGCTGTCGGACGCCTGGTTCGCGATGCCGCCCGAGGATGCGGACGCCGGCGGCCCGTCGATCAACCTCGCCACCTCGCCCGACATGCTGCACTGGCGCCCGGTCGCCGACTTCGCGATCCGGCCCCTGAAGGCGGCGGCGGCCTCCAAGCTCGGCGGCGGCACCCCGCCGGTGCGCACGGCGCGCGGCTGGATGCTGCTCTACCATGGCGTCGAGAAGCAGGGCGCGGTCGGCGTCTACCGCACCTATCGCGCGCTGCTCGACGGCGACGATCCCACCCGCATCCTGGAGCGCGACGAAACGGTGCCGGTGCTGGAAGCCGCGCCCGACCTGATCGCGCCGATCGCGCACCAGGCCTATCTGCCCCAGCCGGTGGTGTTCACGACCGGCATGGTCGACGCCGGCGACCACTGGCTCGTCGCCTCGGGCGAAGCCGACCTCGCCTGCCGCCTCACCCGCATCGCCAAGGCGCGGCTGGACTAGCCTTCGAAGTTCCGTGCTCCTGCGCAGGCAGGAGCCCAGGGTTACTCAGCGCGGCGCTTGCGGCCCTGGGCTCCTGCTTCCGCAGGGGCACGGTGACACGCTCTATTCCGCTTTCCGATACGCCCCGCGCAAATTCTCCACCGGCACCAGTGCGCCGTCCTTGGCGATCGTCAGCTCCATGCGCGCAAAGATCGACTCCATGCCGTCCTCCGCCAGCATGTCCGGATCGGCAACCAGCGTCAGCGTGTCGCCCGACCGCGTCCAGCTACCCTCCACCGCCAGGTCGAGCGCGCCATAGGCCAGCATCCAGCGATAGCGGCCGTCGGCGCGCAGCAGCAGCTCCGACCCGACCTCCGTCATCCCCGACAGGTAGTAATGGCCGGGCAGCCCCTGCGGTGCGGCGACAACCGCAGCCGGTACCATCAGCACCGCGGCCAGCATCCAACGTGTCATGCCTCTACTCCGCAGCCAGCAGCGTCTCGGCGCCGCGCAGGTCGACCGAGACGAGGCGACTGACCCCCTGCTCGATCATGGTGACGCCGAACAGCCGGTCCATCCGGCTCATCGTCGCCGCATTGTGGGTGACGATCAGGTAGCGGGTCTGCGTCTCCTGCGTCATCCGCTCCAGCAGGTCGCAGAAGCGGTCGATGTTGGCGTCATCCAGCGGCGCATCGACCTCGTCCAGCACGCAGATCGGCGCCGGGCTCGTCAGAAACAGGCCAAAGATCAGCGCGACCGCGGTCAGCGCCTGCTCGCCGCCCGACAACAGGGTCAGCGACTGGAGCCGCTTGCCCGGCGGCTGGGCTAGGATCTCCAGCCCCGCCTCCAGCGGATCGTCCGAATCGACCAGCGCCAGATGCGCCTGGCCGCCGTTGAACAAGGTGCCGAACAGCCGCTGGAAATGCGCGTTGACGGCATGGAAGGCGGCGAGCAGCCGCTGGCGTCCCTCGCGATTGAGGATGCCGATCGAGCCGCGCAGGCGATTCACCGCCAGTTCCAGCTCGGCGCGCTCGCGATCCCCGCTCGCCCGTGCCGCATCGAGTTCCGCCAGTTCGCGATCGGCCACCAGGTTCACCGGGCCGATGCGCTCGCGCTCCGCCGTCAGCCGGTCATGCGCCGTCGCCTCCGCCTCCGGCGCGCCCACCGTGTCGCCCGCAAAGCCCAGCCGCTCGGGCAGCAGCGGCGGCGGGCATTCGAAGCGTTCGCCCGACAGCCGCGCCGTCTCCACCCGCCGCTGGTCGTGATTCTCCGCCCGCGCCGCGGCGCCTGCGCGCGCCTCGCGCGCCGCCGCCAGCGCCTCGCCCAGCGTGCGCAGCGCCGCCTCGGCCGCCCGCAGCGCCTGTTCGGCGGCAGCTTCCGCCTGTTGCGCGGCATCGACCGCCTCGCGCGCGGCGAGCAACGTGGCGGTCACCGCGTCAATATCCCGCGACAGCGCGTCCGGCCGCCCCGCAATCGAGTCCCGCTCGCGCGCGCTGTCGGCGGCGCGCTTGTCGAGGTCGGCGATGCGCCGCACCGCCTCGCCCGCGCGCTGCTTCCAGCCCTTGGCTTCCGCCGCCGCCGCCGTGATCCGTGCGCGGGCAGCGGTGGCCGCCCGCTCGCGCTCGGCCGCTGCTGCACGCGCGTCCGCCACCCCGCCGCGCCGCGCTTCCGCCTCGGCCGACAGGCGCGCGACCTCGGCTTGGGTCGTGCCGCCATCGGGCAACGCTGCCACCGTCGCTTCGGCGCGGGTCGCTTCCCCGACCGCCTCCTCCAGGTCGAGCGCAGCCCGCCGCTGACGCGCGGCGAGGTCGGCGCGCTGCGATTCGGCGCGCTCGATCGCCGCCGCGGCGCGATCCTCCGCCCGCGCCGCCTCGCGCGCCGCCATCTCCTGCGCCTCGACGCTGCGCCGCGCCTCGGCCGCCTGCGCCTTGGCAGCGCGGATCGCCGCCTCCGCCTCGCTCAGGATCGCAGCCGCCTGCGCGACCGCCGCCGCCGCCTGCGGCCGGGCCGCAGCGATGGCCCGCAGCCGGTTGGCGCGCTCCAGCCGCTCGGCCGCCGCTGCGCCGCCGCCGGCCGCGGCGCGATACCCGTCCCAGCGCCGGAGCGCACCGTCGAGCGTCACCAGCCGCTGCCCTGTCGCCAGCGCCACGCCGGGGTCGGTCTCGCACACGAACACCTGCGCCAGTCGGCGGCGGAGCGCATCCGGCGCCCCCACCTGCCCCGACAACAGCGTGACGCCCGGCGGCGGCGCCGGATCGCCCGGCAGAGGCTCCGCCCCGCCCCAGTGCCGCTCGTCGGCGGGATCCAGGCCGGCCTCGACATCGTCGCCCAGCGCCGCCGCCAGCGCCCGTTCATAGCCGGGCGCCACTTCCAGCCGGTCGAGCAGCCGCTCGCGTCCGCCGCGCCGCTGCGCGCGCTCCAGCGCTGCCGCCTCACCGTCAAGCGCGGCCAGCTCCGCCGTCGCAGTCGCGCGCGCCGCCTGTGCCGCTTCCCGCCGCGTCCCCTGCGCACGCTCTTCCGCATCGGCGGCTGCCAGCGCGGTCCGCGCCTGCTCGATCCCGGCGAGCGCCTTGTCGCGCGCTTCGACTGCGGCTGCGCGCGCGGCAAGCAGCGGCGCCGCATCGGCCAGTGCCGCCAGCTCCGCCGCAATCCGACGCTCGTCGCGCGTGGCCCGGTCCAGCCGCGCCTGTGCCGCCTGCAATGCCGCGCGCGCGACGCGCACATCCGCCAGTTCGCTCGCCTGCCGCGCTAGCGCCTGGGCCAGCGCCACCTCGGCATCGCGGCTCGCCTGCTCGGCACCAGCGAGCGCCGCGACCAGCCCCGGCAGCGCCGCCTCAGCGTCGGCGACCTCCGCTTCCAACGCCTTGCCCTCTGCCGACAACCGCGCCAGCGCCTCGGCAGCATCGCTCGCCAGCGCGCCTTCGCGGGTGCGATCGTCGGCAAGCCGCGCGACCGCCGCCTCCAACTCGCGCAGCCGCCGCTCGGCAGCGCCACGCTGCGCCACCAGCGCCTCTCGCCGGTGGGTCGCCTCCGACAGGGCGTCGCGCGCCGCCTGCGCACTGCTGCGGTGGGTGGCGAGCGTCGTCACCGCCTCAGCCTGCGCCGCCTCCGCCGCCGCCTGTTCCGCCGTGCGGTTGGCCACCAGCGCGTCCGCCGCCTTGGCTTCGGCCCGCGCCGCATCCGCCGCCGCCGCCGCGTCGCGCCAGCGCGCAAAGATCAGCCGCGCCTCCGCTACCCGAATCCGCCCCGACAATTCCCGATAGCGTTCCGCCTGCCGTGCCTGCCGCCGCAGCTGCGCGATGCGGCCATCCTGATCGGCCAGCACCTCGGCCAGCCGCGCCAGATTGGCCTCGGTCGCGCGCAGGCGGTTCTCGGCATCGCGCCGGCGGACGTGGAGGCCCGCAATCCCCGCCGCCTCCTCCAGCATCGCGCGCCGCTCGGCCGGCTTGGCGGAGATGACGGCGCTGATGCGGTTCTGGCTGACGAGTGCAGGCGAATGCGCGCCGGTCGCGGCGTCCGCGAACAGCAGCGCCACGTCCTTGGCGCGCACGTCCCGGCCGTTGATGCGATAGGCGGAGCCGGCGCCGCGCTCGATCCGGCGCACCACCTCCACCTCCTCGCCTTCCGGCCCGACCTCGTCGGCGAGGATCGACACTTCGGCGAAGTCGCGCGGCGGGCGCGTCGCGGTGCCGGCGAAGATCACGTCCTCCATCGCCGCCCCGCGCATCGACCGGGCGCTATTCTCGCCCATGGTCCAGCGCAGCGCTTCGAGGAGGTTCGATTTGCCGCAGCCATTGGGGCCGACCACGCCGGTCAGCCCCGCTTCGATCACCAGGTCGGACGCGTCGACGAAGCTCTTGAAGCCGGACAGGCGCAGCCGCCGGATCCGCATCGCCGCACGCGTCCCGTCTTACGGGAGATCAGGCGCCGGCGTCGCGCAGCGCCGCTTCGACCTGCGTCCAGTTCACTGCGTCGAGCTTGGTGTCGTTCAGGAAGAAGCTGGGGGTGCCGGTGACCTTGTCTGCCGCATCCTGGGTGATCTTCACCAGCGCTTCCATCCCCTTCTGGTCGGCCAGGCACTGGCGCGCCTTTGCCTCGGGGATGCCGCGCTGCTTCACAAAGTCGACAAAGCCCAGCTGGTCCGCCCACAAGGTCAGCGACTGCGCCGGCGGCATCTGCTGCACGCGCGCCTGGAACGCCTCCGGCAGCGCCTGGAGCTTGTCGAGCACGGCATTCTGGTTGGCGTACATCTGGTCGAGCAGCGGGAAGAACGGCCCGGTGCCGCCGCAGCGGCCGAGCAGTGCTGCGGCGAGATCCGGCGCGCCATGGACCGCGAAGTCGCGGAATTCATAGGAGACCTTGCCGCTCGCGACATAGGTGTCGGCAAGCTTCGGCACCGAATCGCGGCCGAACTGGCCACAGGTCGGGCAGGTGCGCGAGCCATATTCGACCAGCTTGATCGCCGCATCGGGGTTGCCCATGCGATAGCCGCCCTCCGGCGTCACCGACACGGTCTCCGTCCAGCTGGTGCCGGCCGGTGCCGTGACCGCCGCCACCTTTTCGGCCGGAGCGCCGCTGTTGCCGGAGCCCGCGTCGCCACCGCCGCAACCGGCAAGCAGGAGGAGGGGCAGCAGGGGAAGAGCGATACGCATGGAAATGGCTCCGTGAGTGGAAATGGGGGTCAGCGTGCGAGGGCTTCGCGCAGCGGGGGCTCGACCTCGGCCCAGCTGCTGGCGGCGAGCAGATTGCCGTCGATCTCGAAACTCGGCGTGCCCTGGATGCGGCCCTGGACCTTCTCCGTCGCGGCGACCAGTTCCTGGCGCGCGGCCGCGTCGACGAGACAGCGGTCCGCCTGCTGCGCGGACAGGCCGTTGCGCGTCATCAGCGCGGTCAAGCCCGATCCGGCGGCCATGCGGCGCAACCGTGCCTCCAGGGTGGTCGCGCCCTTGAACGCATCCGGCTGCTTCTGGAACGCCACCGCCTTGTCGAGCAGCGCTTCCTGGTTGGCGAAGATCAGGTCGTGCTGACGCGCAAACCGCGCAGCACCGCCGCAGCGTGCGAGCAGCGCGCTCGCAAGATCCAGCGGATCGCGCACGAAGTTGCGGATTTCCACCCGGACTTGCCCGTTGCGGACCAGCCCATCGTGGAGGGGCGCCTTGGATTCCTCGACGAAATGGCCGCAGTGCGGGCAGGTGTAGCTGACATATTCGACCAGCGTGACCTTCGCCTTGGGATTGCCGATCTGGAACCCGCCGCTCGGCGCCTTCACCGCCACCTGGCGCCAGTCGCGCCCTGGCTGCGCATCGGCCGCGCCCAACGCCAACAGTCCCGCGACCACTCCCGCGAGCACGCCCACCAACCGCATCAACGAACCTTTCCCAATACCGGAATTGCCAGTGGCGTCGGCGGCGCCGCCACGCCCGCAGCCAGCGCCGACAACACGGCCTTCAGCTCGGGGTCGGCGATGGTGCGCAGGCTGTCGCCCAGCTCGGCCGGCACATGCGTCGGCTGTGGCGGTGGCGGCGCCACGCGCTGGGGACGGCGCACGTCGCCCTGCCTGAACGCGATCCGGCCGACCGCCGCATAGCCGAAGAAGCGGTTCACCCGCTCCATGATCTCCGGGCCGATATGCTGCATCATCGTGACGTGCGCGCCATGCACCACCAGGGTCAGCACTCCGTCGGCGCGCTGACCCTGCGGGAAGCGGATCGATTCGGGCGCGGACACCCGCGCATAGCGCTCGCCGACGATCTCGGGCCAGCGGCTCACCACCGCGCTCTGGATAAAGCCGAACTTGCGGAATGCCGCACGACCGACATCCGGCAGCAGGTCGGCGACAGCACGCGCATAGCCGTGGCGCTTCGGCTCTTCCTTGGGAGGTCGGGCCTTGCTGGCGGAAGAGGTTTTGCGGGGCGTCGTCATCGCAGGCCACCCATGCCATAGGCGCAGCGTGCCCGCCAACCTTTCTGCAATCGCGCCCGCCCTGCTCGACTGGTACGACGCCAATGCGCGCAGCCTGCCATGGCGCGCGCCGCCCGGCGCCCCCGCACCCGACCCGTATCGCGTCTGGCTGTCGGAGGTGATGCTCCAGCAGACCCAGGTCGCAACCGTGCGTCCGTACTTCGAAAAGTTCGTCGCGCGCTGGCCTGATTTCGCGAGCCTCGCCGCCGCCGAGGACGCCGAGCTGATGGCCGCCTGGGCCGGGCTCGGCTATTACGCCCGTGCCCGCAACCTGCTCGCCTGCGCCCGCGCCGTGGCGCGCGGGCATGGCGGCGTCCTGCCCGACACCGAGGAAGGCCTGCGCGCGCTGCCTGGGCTGGGCGCCTATACCGCCGCTGCGGTCGCGGCGATCGCGTTCGGCCGTCGCGCGGTGGTGGTCGATGCCAATGTGGAGCGGGTGGTCGCCCGGCTGTTCGCCCTGTCGCAGCCGCTGCCCGCGGGACGCCCCGCCATCCGCAGCGCCGCCGATTCGATCACCCCCGACCTGCGCGCCGGCGACTTCGCCCAGGCGATGATGGACCTGGGCTCCGGCATCTGCACGCCACGCACGCCGCGCTGCCTGCTCTGTCCATTGCGGAGCCAGTGCGACGGCTTCGCCACCGGCAACCCGGAGGCCTTTCCGCTGAAGGCGCCCAAGCGCGAGAAGCCGCAGCGCCACGGCACGATCTTCTGGCTGGAACACGACGGCCGCGTGCTGCTGGTCCGCCGCCCGGCCAAGGGCCTGCTCGGCGGGATGCGCGCGCTGCCGACCGGCCCCTGGGCCGACACCCCGCCGGGCCTGGCCGAAGCGCCGGCCGACGCCGACTGGCAGCAGATGGGTGCCGTCACGCACGGCTTCACCCATTTTCGGCTGGGCTGCATGGTTGCGGCGGCCACGCTGCCGGCCCACATCTCGCCGCCTGAGGGTGAATGGTGGCCGATCGACTCGCTCGACGAAGCGGGCATGCCGACGGTGTTCGTCCGCGCGCAGCGGCTGATGGAGGGATTGCGATGACGGCACGGGCGTGGATGGCGGGACTTGCGGCGCTGGCACTCGTCGCCCCGCCGATCGCAAGCGCACAGGTCGCCGCAAGCCCGGCGCCCGCGCTCCCCAGCGTCGAGGCGCTCGCCCAACGCTATGTCGCCACCGGGCGCGCGCCGGGCATCGCCATCGCTCTGGGTGGCGCCGGCGACACGCGCTTCGTGGCCAAGGGGGTGCTGTCCGACGGCGGCGCTCCCGCGACGCCGGATTCGCTGTGGCGCGTCTATTCGATGACCAAGCCGATCACTGCCATGGCGGCGATGATGCTGGTGGAAGACGGCAAGCTGCGGCTCGACCAGCCGGTGTCGGACTTCCTGCCCAAGTTCGCCAAGATGCGCGTGCTCACCGATCCCGAGCACGGCCTCGCCAGCCGCCCGGCCGCGCGGCCGATCACCATCCGCCACCTGCTCACCCACACGGCGGGTCTCGGCTATACCATCGTTACCAAGGGCCCACTGCTTCACGAATATGAGCGGCTCGGCATCGTTCCGGCCGCGGTCAACGCCAAGGTCGAGGCCGAGATGCTGCGCGTGCGACCGAAATCGCTCGCCGAATTCGCCGACCGCCTCGCCACCCTGCCGCTGATCGCCGATCCCGGCAGCCGGTGGAGCTATTCGGTCGGCCTCGACCTGATGGGCCGCGTCATCGAAGTCGCGAGCGGCATGTCGTTCGAGCGCTTCCTGCAGACGCGGATGTTCGGCCCGCTCGGCATGACCTCCACCTATTGGCAGGTGCCCCCCGACCAGGCCGGGCGGCTCGCCACCAACTATGTGTTTGTCGGCGATCGCGCAGTGCCGTTCGATCCGGGCGCAACCTCGATCTTCCTGCAGGCGCCGAGCTTCCCCTATGGCGGTGCCGGCCTCGTCTCGTCGGCGCGCGACTATGACCGCTTCCTCCACATGCTCCAGAACCGCGGCACGCTCGACGGCAAGCGGGTGATGAAGCCGGAGACGGTTGCGCTCGCGATGTCGAACCTGCTGCCGGCCGGTGTTACCTTCGGCGGAGTCGACGCGAGCACCGGCGGCACGGCCGGTCCGAAGATGGGCTTTGGCGCCGGCGGCTCGGTCACGCTGGAGGATGCGCCCGGCGGCCTGGGCAGGGGCACCTACGCCTGGGGTGGTGCGGCGGGTACGCTCGCCTTTGTCGATCCCGGCCGGCAGCTGCGCGGCACGGTGATGGTCAATTACTTCCCCGCCGATCGCTGGCCGCTGCGCGCCGATCTCACCCGCGCGCTGATGACGGATCTCGCACGATGATCGGTTTCACCGGCGGTACGCTCGACCGCGCCGATCGCGAGCGCGAGGATCCCGCAGCGCTGGCCGCCGCCCTCGCCAACCCGGACGCCCGGCTGCTGCGCCTGCGCGCGCTGGAGCCGGAGGTGGACGCCGCCGGGCACATGGTCTGGGATACGCTCGACACGCTGCCTGCCGGCGTGACGCCGCTGTTCCTGGGCTATGACGCCGGGCTCCCCCGCTTCGTCGCCAGCCTCGACTCAGATGGCTCGCCAGTCACCCGCTCGCCCAATCTGATGGGCGCGCTCGCCGCCATGCCGGCTGCCGATGCCGCGACCTATGCGGCCGCGCGCAGCCTCACCGATTGGCACCGCCGCCACCGTTTCTGCGCGAACTGCGGCACGCCGACCGAGCCGATCCGCGCCGGCTGGGCGCGCCGCTGCCCCAACTGCACCACCCAGCATTTCCCGCGCACCGACCCGGTGGTCATCATGCTGGCCGAGCACCAGGGCCGCGTCCTGCTCGGCCGCCAGGCTTCCTGGGCGCCCGGCCGCTATTCGGCGCTCGCGGGCTTTGTCGAGGTGGGCGAATCGCTGGAAGAAGCCGTGCGCCGCGAAGTGCTGGAGGAAGCGGGCGTGCCGGTCGGCACCGTGCGCTATGTCGCCAGCCAGCCATGGCCCTTCCCCTCCCAGCTGATGCTCGCCTGCGTCGCCGAGGCGCTGGACGACGCCATCAGCCTCGACACCAACGAGTTGGAGGATGCCTTCTGGGCCACCCGCGACGAGGTCGCCGGCGCCCTCGCCCGCAGCGAAGGCGTTCGCTTCGATGCGCCGCCGGACTACGCCATCGCCTACAGCCTGCTGGCGCACTGGGTCACTTCTTCGGCACCCTGACGACCTCCCACCCCGTTTGTCTCGAGTAGGGATCGAGCTTGTCGAGAGCCCGTATCGAGAGAGCCGCCGCAATCGGTTTCTCGATACGCCGTCTCGACAGCCTCGACGGCTACTCGAAACGAACGGGAGTAGACGGAGCCCTCGCCTACCGCCCCTCGCGCGCCCGCGGATAGCTTCCCAGCAGCCGCACCCACTTGCTGTGGTACCGCAGCTCGTCGAGCGCCCGGTCGACGCCCACATCCCCCGGCTGCCCCTCGATGTCGGCGAAGAACTCCGACGCGGTGAAGCTGCCGCCGCGCTGGTAGCTTTCCAGCTTGGTCATGTTGACGCCGTTGGTGGCAAAGCCGCCCAGCGCCTTGAACAGTGCGGCGGGCACGTTCTTCACCGCGAACACCAGGCTCGTCATCGCCGGTCCTTCGACCCGGCCGGCCGGTGCCTCGCGCGCCAGGATCACGAACCGCGTGGTGTTGTGCGCGGCATCCGCAATGTCGCTCGCGAGCACGTTCAGCCCATAGAGCTCGGCCGCTCCCGGCGGCGCCAGCGCCGCCAGCGTCGGGTCCCGGGTCTCGGCCACCAGCGCTGCCGCACCGGCCGTGTCGGCATAGGCGACCGGCGCGATGCCGCGCTCGGCGAGCCAGCGGCGGCACTGGCCCAGCGCCTGCTCGTGGCTGGTCGCCTCCGTCACCTGTTCCAGCGTGCCGGTGCCCATCAACGTGTGGCGGATCGGCAGGAAATGCTCGCCCACGATCGCCAGCCCCGATTCGGGCAGCAGGTGATGCATGTCCGCGACCCGGCCGTGCAGCGAATTCTCGATCGGGATCACGCCGCATCCGGCAACCCCGCTGCGCACGGCGTCCACCGCGTCGGCAAAGCTGAAGCAGGGCAGCGGCAGGCCGTCCGGCACCGCCTGGTTGGCGGCGACATGGGAGTTGGCGCCGGGCGCGCCCTGGAACGCGACGGCGCGTTCGGGCGCTGCGCGCGCCGCCTCGGTCATGCGCGCGACCAGGGTTCGCGCCGGTGCGGCATAGCTCTGCATGGGGGCAGGCGATTAGTTGCGCGATGTCAACGACGCAAGGCCTGCTTGCGACGCATGGCCAGACCGACGTACACCGTAACAATCATCCCTTGTTTAGCGAGAAATCGGCAGCGGCATGGACAATCGGATCAACACGATCGCGGGCTGGACTTTGGCGGGTCTGGCCGCTGCCTTGGGCCTGACTGTCGCCAGCGGCATGATTTTCGAAGGCGGGCGGCCGGAAAAGATGGGCTATCCGATCGAGGGCGTCGAAGGCGAAGGTGCCGGCGGTGCCGCTGCGGTTCCCTTTGCGACGCTGCTCGCCTCGGCCGATCCGGCCAAGGGCGCCGAAGTGTTCAAGAAGTGCACCGCCTGCCACACGGTCAACCAGGGCGGCGCCAACGGCATCGGCCCGAACCTCTATGGCGTGGTCGGCAAGCCGCACGGCCACCTGCCCAACTTCGCCTATTCCGACGCGCTGAAGTCGGTGCCGGGCAACTGGGACTTTGACGCGATGGACGCGTGGCTGACCTCGCCGCGCAAATATGCGCCGGGCACCAAGATGACCTTTGCCGGCCTTGGCAATGCCCAGGATCGTGCCAACGTCGTCGCCTATCTCAACTCCCAGGGTTCGAACCTGCCGCTGCCGGCCGCGCCTGCCGCAGGCGCGGAGGCGGCCACCCAGGCGGAGGCCAATGTGGCCGAGGGTGCGCCGACCGCGGACCTCGAGAACGCCGCCACGCCGGCGTCGGGCGCCCCGTCGGTGGATCCGGCAGCCGCCGTGCAGGCTTCCAAGAAGAGCGATTGATCCCGGGCTCCGGCACGGCGCCGGAGCCGATCAGTAGTTGGGCCAGAGACCCGGCGTGGCGAGTTCCAGGACGTGCCCGTCGGGGTCCTCGAAATAGAGGCTGCGCCCGCCGCGCGGCCACGCCACTTCGCTGCGCAGCGCCACATCCTGCGCCGCCAGATGCGCGCGCCACGCATCCTCGCTGCCAGCGGGGATCGCGAACGCCATGTGCACCGGGCCGCTGCCGTCATGGCCCGGGATCACGCCACCGGCACCCGGCATGTCCTCCGTCGATGCTCCCGCCAGGAACAGCAGCAGCACGCCCGAGCGGCCGGCATCGAACGCGGTCAGCCGCTCGCCCGTGAGCATCGGCCGCAATCCCAGCACGTCGCGAAAGAAGTCCGCCGCGCGCGCCATGTCGGCGACATAGAGCGCGGTTTCGAGCAGGCCGGAGATGGGCGGCACCTCCGGCACCGCGTCAAAAGCCTTCTTCGCGCAGCGGACGCGTCAGCAGCGCCTCGACCACGCGGCCGACGTCCGCGCCCCCGAGCAGCTGGCACACGGCTTCGGTGACCGGCATGTCCACCCCGGCGGCTGCCGCCGCTTGCGCCAGCACCGGCGCGGTATGCGCGCCCTCCGCCACCGTCCGCCGGTCGGCAAGCAGATCCTCCGCCGGCCGCCCCTGCCCCAGCCCGACGCCCAGCGAGAAGTTGCGCGAGCTGGTGGACGAACAGGTCAGCACCAGGTCGCCGAGGCCCGACAGGCCGGACAGCGTCTCCGCCCGCGCCCCGCGCGCCAGGCCGAACCGCGTCATTTCGGCAAAGCCGCGCGCGATCACCGCCGCCCGCGCATTCTGTCCCAGACCCGCACCCTCGACCACGCCGCACGCGATCGCCAGCACGTTCTTGACCGCGCCGCCCACCTCCGCGCCGACGACGTCGGTCGAGACATAGGGCCGCAGCGTCGGCTGGGCGATCAGGCTCGCAAGCCGATGCGCGAGTGCGGCATCCTCGGCCGCCAGCGTCACCGCCGTCGGCAGCCCCGCCGCGACTTCATGCGCAAAGGTCGGGCCCGACAGCACCGCCACCGGCGATCCATCAACGGCCTCGCGCGCCACCTCATGCAGGAACTTGAGGCTGCCCGCCTCGATCCCCTTGGAGCACAGGATCAGCGGCTGGCCGTGGCACGGCAGGTCGGCGAGCACCGCGCGCATGTGCTGTGCGGGCGTCACCACCAGCACGGCCGAAGCCTCCGCAACCCGAGCAACATCCCCGGTCGCCTCGATCCGGTCGGACAACCGACGGCCGGGGAGGAACAGCGGGTTCTCGTGGGTCCCGTTGATCGCCTCCACCACCTCCGCCTCGCGCACCCATAGCCGCACGTCGTGGCCACCGCTCGCCAGCACCTGCGCCAGCGCCGTGCCCCAGGCACCCCCGCCGAGAACACCCAGCACGCTCATGCCTTCACCCCCGCGCCGCGCACCCGCTCGCCCTCCGGATCCAGGGGCCAGCGCGCGCGCGCCGGCACGTCGAGCGGATCGGTAAGCCCAGCCTCGAAGCGCTCGGCGCCGGCCCAGGCGATCATCGCGGCATTGTCGGTGCACAGCCACAAGGGCGGCGCCACGAAGCGCAGGCCATGCTCGGCGGCGACCTGCTCCAACGCACCCCGCACCGCGCGATTGGCGGCAACGCCGCCGGCCACCACCAGCGCAGTCGGCGGTGCGATCCGCCCCAGCGCCCGCCGCGTGCGATCGACCAGGCAGTCGACCACCGCCTGCTGAAACGAGGCGGCGATGTCCGGCGTCGCATGGATGCCGGCGTCGCGCGCGCGCAGCACTGCGCTCTTCAGCCCCGCGAACGAGAAATGCGGCTCGCCCGATCCCACCAGCGGCCGCGGCAGCGGCACCGCCCGCGAGTCCCCGTCCATGGCGGCCCGCTCCACCGCGGGGCCGCCGGGGAAGCCCAGCCCCAGCAGCTTGGCGGTCTTGTCGAACGCCTCGCCCGCCGCGTCGTCGATGGTGGTCGCCAGCCGGCGATAGGCGCCGACGCCCTCGACCAAAAGCAACTGGCAATGGCCGCCCGACACCAGCAGCAGCAGATAGGGAAAGGCGAGGTCCGGGTCGGCCAGCCGCGGGCTCAACGCATGGCCTTCGAGATGGTTGACCGCGACCAGCGGCTTGCCGGCAGACAGCGCCAGCGCCTTGCCGGTCACCAGCCCGACCATCACCCCGCCGATCAGCCCCGGCCCTGCGGTCGCGGCGATCGCATCGACCTCGTTCAGCGTCACGCCCGCGTCCGCCAGTGCCGCCTCCACCAGTGGCGCCAGCACCTCGACGTGAGCGCGTGCGGCGATCTCGGGCACCACCCCGCCGAAGGGGGCGTGATGCGCCTCCTGGCCGGCAAGCTTGTGTGACAAAATGGTGCGGTCGCCGCGAACCAGCGCGGCAGCGGTCTCGTCGCAGCTCGATTCGAGCCCGAGGATCAGGGGGGCGGACATGGTCTGGCTTCTATCGCCTCAGGGCCTTCTTGTCGAAGGGCGGCTTGTCGAAGCGCGGCGGCTTGCCTAGTCCCAAGGTCCATGGACACCGCCCCTCTTTTCCGACTTGGCACGCGCGGGTCGCCCTTGGCGATGGCGCAGGCGCACATGACTCGCGACGCGCTCGCCGACGCGCATGGCTGGTCGCCCGAGCAGATCGCGATCGTTCCGATCCGCACCACCGGCGACCGGGTGCAGGACCGCGCCCTGGCCGAGATCGGCGGCAAGGCGCTGTGGACCAAGGAGCTCGACCGCGCGCTTCTGGAGGGAGAGATCGACGCCGCCGTCCACTCGATGAAGGATGTCGAGACGATCCGGCCGACCCGCATCGCCATCGCCGCGATGCTGCCGCGCGCCGACGTCCGCGACCGGATCGTCGGCGTCGCCTCTCTGGCTGAGCTGCCGCAGGGCGCGGTCGTCGGCACCAGCTCGCCGCGCCGTGCCGCCCAGGTGCTACGCCACCGGCCGGACGCCAAGATCATCCTGTTCCGCGGCAATGTCGACACACGCCTCGCCAAATTGGCAGCCGGCGAGGCCGATGCGACCCTGCTCGCCTCGGCCGGGCTCCTGCGGCTCGGCCGGGCGGACGTCGGAACCCCGGTGCCGATCGACGTGATGCTCCCCGCTCCCTCGCAAGGCGCGGTCGGCATCGAAGTCCGCGCCGAGGATACCCGCGCCCGCGAACTGGTCGGCGCCATCAGCCACGCCGACACGCGCGCAGCCTTGGCGGCCGAACGGGCGCTGCTGGAGGCACTCGGTGCCGACTGCCATTCACCGGTCGCAGCGCTCGCCACCATCGACGGCAACCGGCTGACGCTGCGCGCCGAACTCTACGCGCAGGACGGCAGTGCCCATGTCGCGGGCGAAATCGAGGGATCGGTCGGCGACATCGCGCTTGCGCCGACGCTCGCGCACGATCTTCTCGCCCGCGCACCAGGAAGCGTGCGGCAGCTGTTCGCCGGCGAATGAGCCGTCCGCTCGCGGTGCTGCGGCCCGAGCCGGGCGCGACGGCCACTGTCGAGCGCATCCTCGCCGCCGGGCACCACGCGCTCCGCCTGCCATTGTTTCACGTGGAGCAACGTGCGTGGCCTCCGGCCGCGGCGGCGGACCATGATGCGCTGGTGCTGACCAGCGCCAATGCGGTGCGCCATGCCGGGCCCCAGCTTGCCGGCCTTCGCGCGCTTCCGGTCTGGGCGGTTGGAGATGCCACCGCCGCCGCTGCCACTGCCGCCGGGCTCACCGTCGTGGCGACCGGCACCACCGGCGCCGCCGCGCTGCTCGACCGCGCCTGGGCCTCCGGCATCCGTCGTGCCCTGTGGCTCGGCGGAGAGTCGCTGCGGCTCGACGGCCATCCCGCCGTGACTCGCATCCTCGCCGTCTACGCCAGCGCGCCCACGGCTCCCGATGCGCAGGCAGTCCGCCACCTCTCTGGCAGCGTCGTGCTGGTCCACTCCCCCCGCGCCGCGCGCGCGCTTCGCCTCCTGCTCGACGCATACGGCATCCCGCCTTCCGAACTCCGCCTCGCGGCGATCAGCAGCGCCGCGGCCGAAGCCGCCGGTCCCGGCTGGGGCGCCATCGAAGTCGCGGCCGTTCCCACCGATCCGGTGCTGGTTGCCGCCGCAATCCGCCTCGCCGATTGACCGCGCGCGTCGCCACGGGGATAAGGGCGTCATGACGATGGAAACGGCGTCCTCCGCCACGGGGGCTCCCCGCAAGCCGCGCGGGAACACGATGCTGTGGGTCGCGATCCTCGCCTTTGTGCTCGGGCTGGCGGCCATGGCCGTGCTGGTCCACCGCTTCGGCGCCCGGATCGGCCTTGGCCCGGCGGCCACCCCGCCCGCCCTGCAGAGCCAGCCGCAGCCTGCGCCCACGCAGGGCGCGCGCCTGCCTGTCCGCCGTACGCCGGACGTCGACACGCTGTCGCAGCGGGAGACCGTGCTCGCCGCTCATATCGCCGAGCTAGAAGCGCGGCTCGCCAACGTCGACACCAGCTCGCGCGTTGCCTCTGGCTTCGCCACCCGCGCCGAAGGGTTGCTGGTCGCCTTTGCCGCCCGCCGCGCGCTCGATCGCGGCCTGGCCCTCGACTATATCGAGGATCAGCTTCGCGAGCGCTTCGCCGCGGCCGAGCCGCAGGCGGTGGCAACCGTCATCGCCGCCGCGCGCCAGCCAGTGACGCTGGAGGATCTGCGGCTCGCGCTAGACACGATCGCACCCAAGCTGTCGGGTGGCGGTCCCAACGAAAGCTGGTGGCAGGGCATCCGCCGTGAGCTGTCGCAGCTCGTCATCATCCGCCAGGACGCGAGCCCCAGCATGCTGCCGGCGGACCGGCTTGCCCGGGCACGCCGCCGCCTCGACGCCGCGCAGGTCGAAGGTGCGCTCGCCGAGATCGCGCGCATGCCCGGCGCTGCCAATGCGCAGAGCTGGATGGACGCAGCCCGCCGCTACATCGCCGCACGCCAGGCGCTGAACACGATCGAGACGGTGGCGATCCAGGGCCGCGGAACGCTGCCCCTGCCCCCGATGCCGGCAGCACCGCCGCCTGCGGCTGGCTCGGACGACACCACGTCCGGCGAAGCCACCCTGCCCGCGGATCCGGCGGTCGACGACCCTGCGCTGAACCAGACCGGCGCCTGAGACGATCATGGCCGGCGTGGCGCGGTTCGACTGGCAGGATCCTTTCGGCCTCGACGCGCAGCTGACGGACGAGGAACGGCTCGTCCGCGACACGGCAGAGGGGTATGCGCAGGAGAAACTGCTCCCGCGCGTCACCGACGCGTATCTCCACGAACGCTTCGATCGCGACATCCTCCACGAAATGGGCGCGCTCGGGCTGCTCGGCCCGACGATCCCGGTGGAATATGGCGGCGCCGGCCTAGGCTATGTGTCCTATGGCCTGGCCGCCCGCGCGATCGAGGCGGTGGACTCCGGCTACCGCTCGGCGATGAGCGTGCAGTCCAGCCTCGTGATGTACCCGATCCACGCCTATGGATCGGACGCGCAGCGACAAAAATATCTGCCCAGGCTCGCCAGCGGCGAATGGGTCGGCTGCTTCGGCCTGACCGAGCCCGATGCTGGCTCCGACCCCGGCGGCATGCGCACCCGGGCGCAAGCGATCGACGGCGGCTATCGCCTTTCCGGCAGCAAGACCTGGATCACCAACGCGCCCATCGCCGACGTGTTCGTGGTCTGGGCCAAGTCCGACGCGCATGGCGGCAGGATCCGCGGCTTCCTGCTCGACAAGGGCACGCCGGGCCTGTCGGCACCCAAGATCGAGGGCAAGCTGTCGCTGCGCGCCTCCGTCACGGGCGAAATCGTCCTGAACGACGTCGAGGTCAGCGAAGACGCGTTGCTTCCCGATGCCGAAGGGCTGAAGGGGCCGTTCGGCTGCCTCAACCGCGCGCGCTACGGCATCGGCTGGGGCGCGATGGGCGCGGCCGAGGCCTGCTTCCGCGCCGCCCGCGCCTACACGCTCGACCGGCACCAGTTTGGCGTCCCCCTCGCCTCCAAGCAGCTGGTCCAGATCAAGCTCGCCGACATGGAGACGGAGATCGCGCTCGGCCTGCAGGCAGCGCTGCGCTGCGGCCGCATGTTCGACGAGGGCACGTTGGCGCCAGAGGCGATCTCGATCCTCAAGCGCAACAACTGCGGCAAGGCGCTGGCGATCGCTCGTGTTGCGCGCGACCTGCACGGCGGCAACGGCATCTCTGCCGAATTCCACGTGCTGCGCCACGCGATCAACCTGGAAACCGTGAACACCTATGAAGGCACGCACGACGTCCACGGGCTGATCCTGGGCCGGGCGATCACGGGTATTCCGGCGTTCTAGGGCGGACGGCCCCAAGCAGAACCCGTTCGTGCTGAGTAGGGGCTGAGCGCAGTCGAAGACCCGTATCGAAGCACCCGTGCTTCGATACGCCATTTCGACGTCGCTCGATGGCTACTCAGGACGAACGGGGCCTGGCCGTCACCACGTTCTACCCTGTCCTACTCGGCTCCGCGCTGGCACACACGAGTCGTGTAGTCAGGGAGAGGCAGGACAAAGATGCGTTCGAGCCTCAACTTCCTCAACTTCGTGCCAGACCGGGACGCTCAGCCGATTCGCGTCAGCCCCTGCGCGTATCGCCGCTGACGCTCCGCATAGCCATCGGCCGAGCGGCGCAGCGCGGCGATCGCGGCCTCGTCCAGGCTCCGTACCGCCCGCGCCGGGCTGCCGACGATCAGGCTGGCAGGCGGAAAGACCTTGTCCTCGGTCACCAGTGCGCCGGCGCCCACCAGCGACCCCGCACCGATCACCGCCCGGTTGAGCACGATTGCTCCCATGCCGATCAGCACATCGTCCTCGATGGTACAGCCGTGCAGAATCGCGTGGTGCCCCACCGTCACCCCTGCGCCTACCGTCAACGGGCTGCCGACATCGGAGTGCAGCATCGCCCCCTCCTGGATGTTGGTGCGGTCGCCGACCAGGATCGGCGTGTTGTCGGCGCGGATGACGGCGCCGAACCACACCCCGACTTCCCGCCCCAGCCGCGCGTCGCCGATCACATCGGCGGAAGGCGCGACCCAGCTCGATCCGTCCGCCGGAAGCTGCGGCGAAACGCCGTCGATGGCGTACAAGGGCATCGCTCAGCCCAGCCGCGCGATCAGCGCCTGCGCGGCGGCCGGCGCGCGCACCTTCGCCCCGTTGATGCAGAACACAAAGGTGTCGCGCGGCCGCGCCGGTGGGGGCGTCGCCTCGGCATAGGGCAGCCCATCCGGCACGCCGCCCGAAGCCCAGGTCCGCGCCGCCTGCGCCCAGCGGTCGAGTGCGGCCGGCGCATAGCCCTGCGGCTCCGCCTCTTCCGCCGCCTCCAGCCGCGCATAGACGAAGTCGGCGGTCACATCGGCGATCGCGGGATAGCTGGTCGAATCGGCGAACACGATCGCCACCCCCGCCGCCCGCGCCAGCGCGACGAACTCGGGCACTGCAAAGCTCTCGTGCCGCACCTGCACCGCGTGGCGCAGCGCCACCCCTTCATGGGCTCCGGGCAGCAGCTGCAGAAAGGCGGCGAAATCCTCCGGATCGAACTGCTTGGTCGCCATGAACTGCCACAGGATCGGGCCCAGCTTCTCGCCCAACTCGACGATTCCCTGGTTCAGGAAGCGCTGCATTGATTCGCCCGCCTCCCCCAGCACCTTGCGGTTGGTGACATAGCGCGAGCCCTTTACCGCATACACGAAGCCCTCAGGCGCGGTGTTCGCCCAATTGGCAAAGCTCGCCGGCTTCTGGCTGCCATGATAGGTCGCATTGATCTCGATCGCGGTCAGGGCCCGCGATGCGAACTCCAGCTCGCGCTTTTGCGCCAGGCCTTCGGGATAGAAGGTGCCGCGCCAGGGCGGAAAGCTCCACCCGCCGATCCCGACCCGCACCGCGCCATCCGCCATCACCGCTCTCCCGCACTGCTTGCAGCAGCTAGGACCGGGAGAAGCGCAGACGCAAGCTGGTTGCGCTTGGCAGGAAGATCAGAAGGAGGAGGAGGAGCGCCGTGGCGAAGCCACGTCATCGGTCGCCGCAAGCGGCGCCGGCCGTGCCGCCGATCATTTCATGATGTGCCGCCGTCACATCATGACGGCGACTGGAGCGGGCGAAGGGATTCGAACCCTCGACCCCAACCTTGGCAAGGTTGTGCTCTACCCCTGAGCTACGCCCGCTCTCTGGCGTGTCGCCGGTGTGTCCCGGCGAGGTGGCGGGCATTAGCAGCGGCTTTCGGACCCGGCAAGCCTCTTCTTGCACTTTTTCGAAAAGACTTGGCCTGCCGCATGCCAGCGCCCACATAGGCGGCCAACGCAGACCGCAATCGCAACAGGAGCACGCCTTGGCCACGCTTGGACTGTCCGCCGCCGAGAAGGAAGCCGTGGAAGCCTTCCGCCGCGACGTCGTCGAACCGTCGATGACCAAGCTGGTGATCATCGATTTCTGGGCGGAATGGTGCGGGCCGTGCAAGGCGCTCGGCCCCGTGCTCGAAAAGGTCGCCGCCGCCTATGCCGACAAGGGCGTGGTGCTGGCCAAGATCGATACCGACAAGAATCAGTTCATCGCCTCGCAATTCCAGGTGCGGTCGATCCCCACCGTCTATGCGATGTTCCAGGGCCAGCTGGTCGCCGACCTGACGCAGGCGCGCACCGAGGGTCAGCTGAAGGGTATGCTCGACCAGATCCTGCGCCAGCTGCCGGTGCAGCCGGGTGCGGACGGCGGCGAGGACGCCGGCCCGGACATCGAGCCGCTGGTGCAGATGGGTGAAGAGGTGCTCGCGAGCGGCGATGCCGAGCGTGCGCTCTCGATCTTCGATCAGGTCGCCGAACTGGCACCGGACCATCCCGGTGTCGCGATCGGGCGGATCCGTGCGCTGATGGCGCTCGGCCAGAACGACGAGGCGGAGGCCGCGATTGCCGCCCTCCCCGCCGAGGCCGCCAAGAACCCCGAGGTCGAGCGCGCCCGCGCCTCGCTGGCACTCGCGCGGGAAGCCCAGCCGGTCGACGACCTTGCCGGCCTGGCGGCCGAAGTTGCCGCCAACCCGGACGATCTCGACGCCCGCTTTCGCCTCGCCGGTGGGCAGATGGCGACCGGCGACCGGGATTCGGCGGCGGCCACGCTGCTGTCGATCATCGCCACCGACCGCGAATGGAACGAGGGCGCTGCCCGCCAGCAGCTGCTCAAGCTGTTCGAGGCGGTTGGCCTGGAGGATCCCTGGGTGTCGCAGCAGCGCCGCAAGCTTTCCGCCGTCCTGTTCGGCTGATCGATGGCGAGCCGCGTCTCGATCTTCCCGCTGTCGGGCGCGCTGCTGTTTCCAGGCATGCACCTGCCGCTGCACGTGTTCGAGCCGCGCTACCGGGCGCTGGTGTCGGACGCGCTTGCCCGCGACCGCCGCATCGGCATGATTCAGCCGCGTGGATCCGGGCAGCGCCCGACGCTGTTCGCCATGGGCTGCATCGGCCAGATCATCGACGTGCAGGCGCTGGACGACGGCCGCTTCGACATCGTGCTGGAGGGGGTTTCCCGCTTTCGCCTGCTGCGCGAGCTCGACGTTACCACCCCGTTTCGCCAGATCGAGGCCGAGCTGATCCCCAACGCGCCCGCGGCGACGCTGGCGCTTGCCGAACGCGCGTCGCTGGAGCTTGAATCGCGCCGCTTTGCCGAGATGCAGGGCTATGCGGTGGATTGGGAATCGGTAGCGCGCCTGGACGACGAGACGTTGGTGAACGGCATTGCCCAGATCGCGCCGTTCGACCCCGCCTCCAAACAGGCGCTGCTGGAAGCCGACACGCTGACCGCGCGCGCCGACCTGATCGTGCAGCTGATGCAATTCTTCGGCCGGCACGGCGACGACGACGACAGGACGCTGCAATGACCAAGACGCTCGATCCCTGGCTGCTGTCGATCCTGGTGTGCCCGGTGACGCGCACGCCGCTGCGCTGGGATGAGGATGCGCAGGAACTCATCTCGGAAGGCGCAGGGCTCGCCTATCCCGTCCGCGACGGCGTGCCCGTGATGCTGGTCGAGGAAGCCCGCCCGCTCGACGCATGAGCGATGTGGATCTGAGCGGCGTCTGGATCGGGATCTTCAACTATCCCGAGGACCTCCCCGCCACCAGCTTTCGTGCGACCCTCACCGATTCAGGCGGGCGGTTGGGCGGCACGATCGAGGAGATCGACGCGGTGGTGCTCGTTGGCCGCCACCTAACCTCGGCGGTGGACGGCACCCGCACGGGCCGTTCGGTGCAGTTCACCAAATTCTACGCGCCGGTGCGCGATGGCTATGACGCCGTGATCTACCAGGGCACGGTCAGCGCAGAAGGCGACGAGGTCACCGGCAGCTGGCAGGTACCCGGCGCCTGGGGCGGCAGCTTCATCATGACGCGACCGCAAGCGGTACCCGTGCAGACAGAGCACCGCGACTCGGTGGAACGGTAGCCGCTCCGTTAACCAGCCGTGCTCCTGCGAAAGCAGGAGCCCAGAGCCACGAATGCAGCGATCAGTAACCCTGGGCTCCTGCCTGCGCAGGAGCACGGAGTGCGCTTAGGCCAGCTCGCCCTGTAGCAGCTTGGGCAGCTGCCCGGTTTCCCCGCGCGCTTCGGCCATGAAGCGCGCCTTGAGCGGGGGAATGCGATCCACCGCCGAGAGGCCGAAGCGCCGCACCGCGCTCGCCGTCTTGCCCGGGATCCCGAACAGCCGGGTGAGGCCGTCCGTCGCCGTCGCCACCGCCAGCGTGTCGAGCCCACGCCATTGGCCGTACCGCTTGAGCAGGTGCGGATCGCCCAGGTCCATGCCGAGCCGCTTGCCCTCCACCAGCACTTCGACCAGCGCCGCCACGTCGCGCAGGCCCAGGTTGAGCCCCTGTCCCGCGATCGGATGGATGCCGTGCGCCGCATCGCCCACCAGTGCGAGCCGGTCGGCAGTGATCGTGGCCGCATGGTGGAAGCCCAGCGGATAGCTCGACCGCGGCGACAGCGGCCCCAGATGCCCCAGGAACCCGCCCATCCGCTTGGAGGCCTCAGCCAGCCAGCCGCGGTCGGACAGCTTGAGCAGCCCCGGTGCGTCCTTGGCATCCACCGTCCAGACGATCGCCGAACGATGGCCGTTGGCATCGTCGTTCATCGGCAGGATTGCGAACGGCCCCGCCGGGTAAAAGATCTCGTAGGCGACGTTCTCGTGGCTGTGCTCGTGGTTGAGCGTCGCGATCATCGCCACATGGTTGTAGCTCCAGCGCGCGACCCGGATCCGGGCGGCTTCCCGCGTCGGCGAGTTGCGGCCCTCCGCCGCGATCAGCAGCGGCGCGGTGAGCGTGTCGCCCGTGTCGGTCACGACCGTCACGCCATGCGGGCCCCGCTCGACCGACACCGCACGCGTGCGCATCCGAAGGTCGACGTTCGGCGCAGCTTCCGCCGCCTCCAGCAGCGCACGACGGATCGCCTTGTTCTCATACATGACGCCCAGCGGCGGCGCGTCTGCGTGGGGCACGAAGTCGAGTGCGCCGGGCGCCAGCCCGTCGGTCGCGCGGATCGCGCGGATCGGGCAGCCCTTGCCCTCCAGCTGCTGGGCGATGCCAAGCGCCTGGAACATGCGATGGCTGGCGCTGGCGATCGCCGAGGCGCGGCCGTCGAAGCCGGGCGCAAGGATCACCGCCGGGTCGGCGGGATCGATGACGATCGCGGTGAGGCCATGGGCGGCGAGTGCGACGGCGAGCGTGCTGCCCACCAGTCCGCCGCCGAGGATAAGGACGTCCGCTTGCTGCATGGCGCCGGTGTAGTGCGTTACGTTGCCCTGCGCAAAGGGGCGGCGTGCCGGGGTTCGCCTTGACGGCGGACTCGACGCGCGCGATGCGTTCCAACAAGCATTTCAGACATTTTGAGCGGGAAGAAGGTCATGGCGAGCCAGGCGCAACCGATGGTGTGGCGCGACGCGATGCGCGCGGGGGCCGTTCGCGGTGGGGCGATGATCGGCGCGGCGGTGCTGTTCCTGCTGATGCTGGTGACCGCACTGGCGCTGGTCACCTATCATTCGGGCGATCCGTCGCTGAACACTGCGGCCGGCAGCACCATCGGCAACCGGATGGGCCTTCCCGGCGCCTATGTCGCGGACCTGCTGCTGATGGTGTTCGGCGTCGCCGTCGGCCTGCTGCTCCCGCTCGGCCTCATCATCGCGATCCGGCTGTGGCGCGATGTTCCGGTCGGCCGCTGGGGCGCGATGCTGCGGGACTGCGTGATCGGCGTGGCGCTGATGGCCACTGCGCTCTCCTTTGTCTCGCATGAGGCGGTGACCTCGCTTCCGGGCGGTTGGGGCGGCGTCGTCGGCTGGTCGATCGCTTCGCTGCTGCAGGGGTTGATCCGGATGATCCCGGATGCCACCGCCGTGCTGTGGAGTCAGCGCGTCGTCGGCGCGCTGGTTGGCATCGCCGGCGTCGTGCTGTGGGGCCGCGGCATGACGATCGAGCTCCCGGCGGGTGCGCTGCGTCTGCCCCGCCGCCGGACGATGCCGGACGAGCTGCTCGACGACGGCAGCGATGCCGAGGTGCTGCCTACCGGCAGCCGCCGCATCGCGATCGATGTCGAGGAGGACGACGACCTTCCCTTTGAACCCCGCCCACGCAAGCTCGCCGAGCCGGAGCGTCGCCCGCCCCCGACGATCGAGGACCGCATCGCTGCACCTTCGCCCGCCGCCCAGCCCAAGACTGCGCAGCAGTCGCTCGACCTGCGCGACAATTTCGAGCTGCCGACCATCGACCTGCTCGCCCCGCCGCCTCCCAGCAGCGGGCCTTCGGTCGACAAGGCTGCGCTGGAACGCAACGCGCGGCTGCTCGAGAGCGTGCTCGACGACTTCAACGTCAAGGGCGCGATCGTGAAGGTGTCGCCGGGTCCCGTCGTCACCATGTACGAGCTGGAACCCGCGCCCGGCATCAAGGCGAGCCGCGTCATCCAGCTTGCCGACGATATCGCCCGCAACATGTCGGCGATCTCCGCACGTGTCGCGACGATCCCGGGCCGCACCGTGATCGGCATCGAGCTTCCCAACCAGCGCCGCGAGACGGTGAACCTGCACGAACTGATGGCGAGCCAGAGCTTCGCCGACCAGAATGCGCAGCTGCCGATCGTGCTGGGCAAGAACATCGCCGGCGATCCGGTCGTCGCCGATCTCGCGCCGATGCCGCACCTGCTGGTCGCCGGCACCACCGGCTCGGGCAAATCCGTCGGCCTCAACTGCATGATCCTGTCGCTGCTCTACCGGCTGACGCCGAACCAGTGCCGCATGATCATGATCGACCCGAAGATGCTGGAACTCAGCATGTACAAGGGCATCCCCCACCTGCTCGCCGATGTGGTGACCGATCCGCCCAAGGCGGTGCGTGCGCTCAAATGGGCGGTCGAGACGATGGAGGACCGCTACCGCATGATGGCGTCGGTCAACGTCCGCTCGCTGGGCAGCTTCAACGAGAAGGTCCGTGCCGCCAAGGCCAAGGGGCAGAAGCTCGGGCGCAAGGTCCAGACCGGCTATCACCCGGAAACCGGCCAGCCGATGTACGAGGAAGAGACGCTCGACCTGCAGCCGCTGCCGCAGATCGTCGTGATCGTCGACGAGCTCGCCGACCTGATGATGACGGCGGGCAAGGAGGTCGAGTTCCTGATCCAGCGCCTCGCGCAAAAGGCGCGTGCCGCCGGCATTCACCTGATCATGGCGACGCAGCGCCCCTCGGTCGACGTCATCACCGGGGTCATCAAGGCGAACCTGCCGACCCGAATCTCCTTTCACGTCACGTCCAAGATCGATTCGCGCACCATCCTGGGCGAACAGGGCGCCGAGCAGCTGCTGGGCCGCGGCGACATGCTCTACATGCCCGGCGGCAAGCAGCTGGCGCGCGTCCATGGCCCGTTCGTGTCGGATGACGAAGTGCAGGCAGTCGCCGACTTCTGGCGCTCGCAGGGCGAGCCCGATTACATCGATGCCGTCACCAACGATCCTGGCGAGGACGGCGGCTTCAGCCTGGACGGCGCCCCGACCGGCGACGACAGCCCCGAGGACCAGCTCTATCGCAAGGCCTGCCAGCTGGTGGCCGAAAGCCAGAAGGCGTCGACCTCCTGGCTGCAGCGCCAGCTGCGCGTCGGCTATAATTCGGCGGCACGGCTGATCGAGCGCATGGAAAAGGACGGACTCGTCTCCCGACCGGACCATGTCGGCCGGCGCGAAGTGCTGATGGATCCGGACGGGCGGCCGCTGAGCTGATCGCGGCTGGCTGGCTGAACGGCAGGAAACCGCCGAGTTCACGACGCGTTCAAGCCCCCACGCCTAGTCTGACCCCATGATCTGGAGACACCCCATTCGCTTTCTCGCCCCCGCCGCCGCGATCGCGCTTGCGGCTCCCGCAGCGGTGACCGCGCAGGCGCCCGTTACGCTTGCCACGGTGCAGCAGCACCTGGCCCAGGCGAACTCGATGACGGCGGACTTCAGCCAGACCGACCGAACCGGCAAGGTGCTGACCGGCAAGCTGACCCTGAAGAAGCCGGGCAAGATCCGCTTCCAATATGAAAAGGGTGTGCCGATCCTGGTCGTCTCGGACGGCAAGTCCTTGTACTTCCTCGATTATCAGGTCGGTCAGAAGCAGCGCTGGCCGATCGGCAACTCGCCGCTTGGAATCCTGCTTGATCCGTCCAGGGACGCTTCCCGCTACGCCCGCGTCCTGCCCGACAGCGACTCCCGGGTCGTCAGCGTCGAGGCCTATGACCCCAAGCACCCGGAATATGGCCGCATCACGCTGATCTTCGCGCGCAACGCGTCTGCGCCAGCGGGGCTGATGCTTCAGGGCTGGGTGACGCTCGATGCACAGAACAACCGCACCACGATCCGCTTGTCCAACCAGCGGTTCAACGTGCCGGTCGCAGACAGCGCCTTTCGATTCAACGAGCCGCGTCGCACGCAGAATCGTCGCTGAACGCATTTGCGGATTCCATTCATTCTGGCGACAGCTTTCACCCGTTAGAGGGTGTCTTGCGGAGTTGAGGCGCGTCCGGGATTTTCCCCCCTGTTACCCGGGTTCTCAATTCCTGCCTGCGTGACGAACGCTAGGTCGGCCCTCGTTCCATGCCCCCGGAACGAGGGCCTTTCCATGTCCGGCGGCGTCGATCTTGCTGTGGGCCTGGCTCTGGCATCGCCCCCCTCCCCTCGCTACATCGCGAAACGATGACTGCGCCTCTTTCGATCGCTTCGTGGAACATCAACTCGGTTCGTTTCCGGATGGAGATCGTCGAGCGGTTCCTTCGCGAAATCTCGCCCGACATCCTGTGCCTTCAGGAAACCAAGGTCGTGAACGAAGATTTTCCGCACGCCCCCTTCCATGCGCTCGGCTACACGCACATCGCGATCAACGGCCAGCGGATGCACCATGGCGTTGCGATCCTGAGCAAGGTGCCGCTCGTCGAAGATGACCGCCTGGACTGGCAGGCCAATGGCGAGGCCCGCCACATCGGCGTCCGCCTGGCCAACGGGCTCAGGCTCGAAAACGTCTACATCCCGGCTGGTGGAGACGTTCCCGATCGCGACGTGAACCCGAAATTCGGCCAGAAGCTCGACTTTCTTGAACGAATGATTGGCTGGTCGGAAGGTCTTGCCGGCATTCCAACCGTGCTCACGGGGGACTTCAACGTCGCGCCCCTCGAAAGCGATGTCTGGAGCCACAAGGCGCTGCTGGACGTCGTCAGCCATACGCCGATCGAGGTGGAGACGCTGGCCCGGCTGCAGGCCGCGAACGACTGGGTCGATCTCGGCCGCCACTTTGCGCCGGCGCCCGAACGGCTGTTCACCTGGTGGAGCTATCGCGCCAAGGATTGGGCGGCCTCCGATCGCGGCCGTCGTCTGGATCACATGTGGGCGAGCCGCGATGTCGCGGCCAAGGCAACCGGGCACAAGGTGTTCGAGCATTGCCGCAGCTGGCTGAAGCCCAGCGACCACATCCCGATCCTTACCGAGTTCGCGCTTTGACCGATCCGCGCGCTGTCGCCCGCGCCATCGACGCGCTGCGCCGGGGCTGGCCGGTCTCCATCCGCGACGCCAGCACGGCGATCACGCTGCTCGCGATCGAGACGGCCGACCCACTCCGCCTGGCTGCCTTCGATCCCGAGGAAAGCGCTGCTGTTCTGCTCTCCGCCGGAAGGGCCGCGACGTTGAAGCTCGCCAACCAGCGTGAGGCGGCGGTGCCCGATGCGCCGGTACTGGTGGAGCGTGCACCATGGCTCGACTTCGCCGCAGCGACCGCGCTTGCCGACCCGCAGCTCGACCTCGCAACCCCACTTAAAGGTCCGTTCCGCGCCGTTCCGCTGCCGGCTCCGGAAGCCGCTCGCACCGCGCTGCAGCTGGCGAGGCTTGCCGGCGTGCTGCCCGCCTTCTTTGTCCGAGAGGACGAAGCGGAGGGCGCCGAAGCGATCACCCCGGCGGATGTTGAAGCCCATGAGGATCCGCTGCGCCTCGCCATCGCGACTCGGGCTCGGCTCCCGGTCGCGGGCGCGGAGCATGCCGAGATCGTCGCCTTCCGCACCCCTGAGTCGCCGGGCGAGCATATCGCGCTGCTGATCGGCGCGCCCAACGGTCAGCCGCCGCTGGTGCGGCTGCATAGCGAGTGCCTGACCGGCGATGCGCTCGGCAGCCTCAAGTGCGACTGCGGACCCCAGCTCGACGCGGCAATCGCGGCGATCGCCGACAGTGGCTGGGGGATCCTGCTCTACCTGCGGCAGGAAGGGCGCGGCATCGGCCTGGTCAACAAGCTGCGTGCCTATGCGCTCCAGGACCAGGGGTTCGACACTGTCGATTCGAACACGCGTCTGGGCTTTGCAGTCGATGCGCGCGATTTCCGGACCGCCGGCCGCATGCTGGAACTGCTCGGTCAGCGCGAGATCCGGTTGCTGACCAACAATCCCGCCAAGGTTGCAGCGCTGGAGACTGCCGGCATCGCCGTTGCGGAACGGGTGCCGCACGCTTTGCCGCCGAACCCGCACAACGAACACTATCTGGCGACCAAGCGCGATCGTACCGGCCACCAGCTATAAGGCGGGATTCGTTCCTGCCCCGCAGAACGGAGGGACAGTCAGATCACGTCGCCGCTCAACCGCTGGCAGACCATGTCGAGCTGGTCGAGGGTCGAATAGCTGATCGTCAGCGTGCCGCCCTTGTCGCCATGCGCGATGCGGACGTTGAGTCCCAAGGCGTCCCCGAGCTGCTGCTCCAGTGCGAGAATGTCGGCGTCGCCGCCCGACGCATCGCCGCCACCCCGACCGCCACGCGGCTGGGTACCGCCCAGCGGCTGCGGCTTGGCGTCGCGCGCGAGACGCTCGGTTTCGCGCACCGACAGCCCCTTGGCGATCACTCGATCTGCCAGTGCCTCGGGATCGGGCGCACCGATGATGGCGCGGGCATGGCCCATGCTGAGCTGCTGGGTGACCACCAGCTGCTGCACCGGTGCGGGCAGATCGAGGAGCCGCAGCAGGTTCGCGATGTGGCTGCGCGACTTGTGCACCAGCTTGGCGAGCGCATCCTGGGTGTGGCCGAATTCGTCGATCAACTTGCGATAGGCATCCGCCTCTTCGATCGCATTGAGGTCCTGGCGCTGAATGTTCTCGACGAGCGCGATTTCCATCGTCTCGGCATCGTCGAGGTCGCGGACTAGCACCGGTACCTCGTGGAGGCGCGCACGCTGGGCTGCCCGCCAGCGCCGCTCGCCGGCGACGATCTGATATTCCTTGCCGTGCGGCCGCACGACGATGGGCTGGATCAGTCCGCGCAGAGCGATCGACGCAGCAAGATCGTCGAGCGCTGCTTCGTCGAAATGCCGGCGCGGCTGCCCGGGATGCGGGCCCATTGCCGTGACCGGCAGAAGCCGGACGCCGCTCGCCTGCCGCTCGGTGCCCGAGACCGGTGCCTCGCGCGTGCTGTCGCCCAGCAACGAGCTCAGCCCGCGGCCAAGGCCCGGCCGCGGCTTGCGGGTAGGTGCGGGGTTGTCGGTCATGCGGCCTCCGCAAGCTGGGGCAAGCGTCCGATCACTTCGCGTGCCAGGGCGATATAGGCTTCGGAACCGGCACAGCGGTGGTCGTAGATCAGCGCCGGCATGCCATGGCTGGGCGCTTCCGACAGTCGGACGTTGCGCGGGATGACGGTGTCGAACACGACCCGGCCGAGCACCGCCCGCACGTCGTCCGACACCTGGTCGGTCAGGCGGTTGCGCCGGTCATACATGGTCAGCACCACGCCGAGAATGGATAGGCCCGGATTGAACCGCCCGCGGATCTGCTCGACGGTGGTGAGCAGCTGGCTCAATCCCTCCAGCGCGAAGAACTCGCATTGCAGCGGCACCAACAGCGCATGGGCTGCAACCATCGCATTGACGGTGAGCAGTCCGAGCGAAGGCGGGCAATCGACCAGGATGACATCCCAGCGATCGCCGCCCCGCTGCAGCGCGCGGTCGAGGCGATGGGTGCGCGCATCGAACTCGATCAGTTCGATTTCCGCACCGGACAAGTCGACCGTGGCCGGAATGATGTCGAGCAGCGGCACCTGCGTCGGGATGGCGGCTTCCTGCAGCGTGGTGTCGCCCAGCAGCACGTCATAGGTCGAGCGTTCGCGATCGTTGCGCCCGATACCCAGGCCGGTCGAAGCGTTGCCTTGAGGATCGAGGTCGAGCAGCAGCACGCGCAGCCCCGTGGCGGCGAGTGCCGTTCCCACGTTGATCGCGGTGGTCGTCTTGCCGACCCCGCCCTTCTGGTTGGCGATGGTGATGCATATCATGCTGGGGAGATCCCGCGTGCGATCACGATGAGCGATTCCGGATCGGTGAGGCTGTGTTTCACGTGAAACACACCTTGCCATGAACCCGCTAAGGCTTCCACCTCCGATCGCGCGGAACGCCCCTTTGGCAGAAGCCATAGCGTTTCCCGATCCACGAGGTGGGCTGCACCCCCGAACAGCGCAGGCAGCGCCGCGACCGCCCGGGCGCTTACGATCGACGCAGGCGGCGCAGGCGGAACGCTCTCCGCCCGCTTCTGCTCGACCCGCACGTTGCTAAGGCCCAGCGCGTCGGCAGCGTCGCGGAGAAACGTCGCGCGCTTCTGACGCGGCTCGATAAGCCACACCGGCGCATCGCGCAGGATCGCCACGACCATGCCTGGAAACCCGCCGCCGGTGCCGATGTCGACCCAGACCCCGTCCCGACCTTCGGCAAGCTCGACCAGCTGGCCGGAGTCGACCCCATGCCGGAACCACAGGTTCGGCAGCGTCGACGCCGCGACCAGATTCTGGCGCGTGCTCTCGTCGCGCACGACTTCAAGGAAACGGGCAACCCGCTCCACCCGCTCCGCTGCGAAGCGTTCGGCAAACCAGCTGCGGGCTTCGTCTTCGGTCATCATGCCCCCATCTTCCGAGCGTGCACCAGCACCGCCGCGAGCGCCGCCGGCGTCACCCCCCGCACGCGCGATGCCGCTCCCAGCGTGGTCGGCCGTGCCGTCGTCAGCCGCTGCACCATTTCCGCCGAAAGGCCCGGCACGGCCCCATAGGCAAAATCGTCCGGCAGGCGAATGTGATCGTTGGCGCGCATCTCGGCGAGTTCGAGGTGCTGGCGTTCCAGATACGGCGCATAACGCGCATCCTCCACGACCTCCGCAAGCAGCGCGGGCTCGGCACCGTCCAGCGCCTCCGGGAGCACCTGCTCCAGCGAAACCCCGGGGAAGCGCAGCCATTCGCGGACGCTGCGCACGGCGCCATCCTGGCTCACCTGCCCCCCGCGTGCCGCCACCGATGTCGCCGACAGCCGTTCGTCGAATTGCTGCTCCAGCGCCGATCGCGCCGCCGTTCGCGCCCGCACCCAGGCTAGCCGTTCCGGTCCGAGCAGCCCGGCTTCCTCGGCAATCCCCGAAAGCCGCGTGGGCGCATTGTCGGCGCGCAGCGTCAGCCGATATTCCGCGCGCGCGGTCAGCATGCGATAAGGCTCGCTCACGCCCTGCAGCACCAGATCGTCGACCATCACACCGAGATAGCTTGAGGCCCGGTCGAGGATCACCGGCGCGAGATCACACGCCCAGGCAGCAGCGTTGGCACCAGCTACCAGACCCTGCCCCGCCGCCTCTTCATAGCCGGTCGTTCCGTTGATCTGTCCGGCGCAGAACAGGCCAGGCAGCGTCCCCAGGGCAAGCCGTGGATCCAGCGCGCGCGGATCGACATGGTCGTACTCTACCGCATACCCCGGCGTCACGATGCGGGTATGCGACAGTCCCGGTATGCTGCGGACCATCGCCTCCTGAACATCGACCGGCAGCGAGGTCGAAATGCCGTTCGGATAGACCAGCGTCGTGTCGAGCCCCTCCGGCTCCAGGAAGATCTGGTGACCATCGCGGTCGCCGAAGCGGTGCACCTTGTCTTCGATCGACGGACAATAGCGCGGACCCGGCGCGCCGATCGCGCCGCTGAACAGCGGCGAGCGATCCAGTCCGCTGCGAATCATCGCATGAGTCTGCTCCGTCGTCCGCGTGACGGCGCAGAACAGCTGCGGCAGCACGCGGCCGCTGCTCATCGGCGACATGGTCCACGGCTCGGCATCCGACGGCTGCTCGTCGAGCATCGCCCAGTCGATGGTGCGTCCGTCCAACCGCGGCGGCGTCCCCGTCTTGAGCCGTGCCATTGGCAGGCCAAGCTCCCGGAGTTGCACCCCCATCGCAGTCGCCGCACGCTCCCCGACCCGCCCGCCTTCTACGCGATCCTCGCCGCGATAGATCCGTCCGCCAAGGAAGGTGCCCGTCGCCAGCACGACCGCACGCGCGCAGAGCCTGGTACCGTCGCCCAGCACCACACCGGCGACCCCTCCGTGCTCGATCAACAGCTGTTCCGCCTCTCCTTCGAGAAGGGTGAGGTTGGCCTGCTCGGCAAGCATCGCCTGGATCGCCGCGGCATAGCGGACCCGGTCCGCCTGGACGCGGGGGCCCTGAACGGCGGCGCCCTTGCTGCGGTTGAGCATGCGATAGTGGATCGCCGCGCGGTCGGCAGCCCGCGCAATCAGGCCGTCAAACGCATCGACCTCGCGGACGATATGGCCCTTGCCCAGTCCACCGATCGCCGGGTTGCAGGACATGGCGCCGAGCTTGGTCAGATCGAAGCTCAACAGCGCGGTGCGCGCGCCACGGCGGGCGGCCGCGGCTGCGGCTTCGGTGCCGGCATGGCCGCCGCCCACCACGATCACATCGAATGGAGACATGCTCCAGCGCTACTGCGCCGCCGCCATCACGTCAAAGCGTTCCACGTGGAACACTTACTTGCCGATGCAGAACCGCCCGAACAATGCATCGAGAACGCCTTCGACATCGGCGCGACCCGTAACCCGATCGAAGGCCGTCCGTGCGCGTCGAAGTTCCTCCGCGACCAGCAGCGGATCATGGTGCATCGCAGCATCGGAAAGAGCCTCCGCGGCTTGGGCCAGCAGCCCGCGTTGTCGGCGGTTGAGCGCCAGCGTATCTGCGCGCGGCAGCAGCACCTGGCTCGCCTGCTCCATGGCAGCCCACAACTCCGCCAGGCCTTGCCCGCTCGCCACCGACAGGCCGAGGCGGTCCGCCGGCACCTCGGCGCGATCCGGAAGATCCGCGCGCGGGTGGAGTGCGAGGACTGTGACGTTCGCGATCTCCGGAGGCGCCACATCCGCAAGCCACAGCACCAGATCGGCAGACGCCATCGCCTCGCGCGCGCGCGCGATGCCAATGCGCTCGATCGGATCGTCGGTCGCCTCGGCAAGCCCCGCCGTGTCGGTAAGCAACCAGGCGACGCCGTTGCGCACCACCGCCGCCTCGACGCGGTCTCGCGTGGTGCCGGCAATCGGGGAGACGATCGCTGCCTCCCGCTCGACCAGCGCGTTCAGCAGCGTCGACTTGCCGCTGTTCGGCGGTCCCGCGAGTACGACGCGGATGCCATCGCGCAGCCGTTCGACCGGCGGTGCCGCCAGCACCGCTGCAAGCTCCTGCCCCAGAGCAGCGCAGTCGGCCCGCACCGCGGCCAATGCTCCGGCGTCGTCCGCCACGTCCTCTTCATCGGCATGGTCGAGCATCGCCTCGACCTGCGCGGCGAGCATCAGCAGTCGGACCTGCCAGGCCTCGACCCGCTGGCGCACCGCGCCTTCGGCATTGGCAAGCGCCGCCCGCCGCTGCGCTTCGGTCTCGGCCATCAGCAGGTCGCCGAGCCCTTCCGCTTCGCTGAGGTCGAGGCGACCGTTGGCCAGCGCGCGACGCGTGAACTCCCCTGCCTCGGCACGCCGCAGACCGGGCTGCCGGCCCAGGCAGGCCTCCACTGCCTGCACCACTGCGCGCCCGCCGTGCAGATGCAGCTCAACCAGATCCTCACCCGTGGCCGTCCGGGGTCCCGCAAACCACAGCAGCAGCGCCCTGTCTAGCAGCGTTCCGTCCGCAGGGTCGCGCAGCGCCCGCACCCCGGCCTGACGTTGCGGCGGGAGCTTGCCCGCCATCGCCTCGGCCACAGCAAGCGCGTCCGGTCCGCTTACCCGCAGCAGCGCGATCGCGGCCGGAGGCTGGCCGCTGGATACGGCGAAGATCGTGTCCACGCGCGTCAGCCGGACCGGCCCGCGCTCTCGAACATCTTGCGCCAGAAGTTCATGCCGGCCTCGCCCATCGGCGCCCAGTGGCGCATCAGCTCGTTGAGCATCTCCGGGCTCGCCCCCTTTTCGATCGTTTCGCTTAGCATCGCGACATAGCGTTCATGGACGGGCGTGAAATCGGGCAAGCCCATTGCGCGCCGCGCCTCCTCCGGTGTGCAATCCACCTCTACGTTGATCTTCATCGGCCTGTCTCCGCTTGAGGGCCCCGGCGCCATTGCCTAGCGTGCGCCTCGCTATGCGCCGGACGCAGGCGATCCTGCAAACAAAGCATGGTTCAAACACGAGGAACCCCCATGGCAACGCTTTTGATCGACACGCTTGATGGCACTGGCCGCTTCTCCGCCTATCGCGCCGATCCGGCCGGCACGCCCCGTGCGGCGGTGATCGTGATCCAGGAGATCTTTGGCGTGAACCCCGGCATCCGCGCCAAGTGCGACCGCCTGGCCGAACAGGGCTATCTGGCGATTGCGCCGGACCTGTTCTGGCGGATCGCGCCGGGCATCAACCTCAACCCCGACGTGCCGGAAGAGATGGCTCGCGCGCTGGAGCTGATGGGCCAGTTCGATCAGGCGACCGCGATCGCCGACATCGAGGCTACGATCCGCACGGCGCGGGCGCTGGTCTCAGGCGGCAAGGTGGGTGCGATCGGCTTCTGCCTGGGCGGGCGGCTCGCCTATATGACGGCGGCACGCACCGACATCGACGCGAGCGTCGGCTATTACGCGGTGGGCATCGACGGGCTGCTCGACGAGAAGCATGCGATCGCGCACCCGCTGATGCTTCATATCGCCGGCGCCGATCACTTCGTGTCGGCTGAGGTTCAGGCGGCCATGCACGCCGGGCTCGACGACCACCCCCGCGTGACGCTGCACGACTATCCGGGCGAGGACCATGGCTTTGCAACCGAGCTGGGCGAGCGCCGCTCCGAGGCTGCCGCCCGGCTTGCCGACGAACGCACGGCGGCGTTCCTCGCCGAGGCGCTTGGCTGAAACGAAAAAGGGGCGGCCCATGGCCGCCCCTTCCCTTTTTCTTCCTCGTGCCGCTCGATCAGACGAACAGCTGGAGCAGGCCGACATGCTGGTCGGTCACGCCCTCATAGATCATCTTAACCGCGACATAGAGGATCACGGCGAGGCCCAGATAGGCGATCCAGCGATAGCGCTCGATGTACTTGGCGATCAGGTTGGCGGCGATCCCCATCAGCGCGACCGACAGCAGCAGGCCGATGATCAGGATGCCCGGATGGTCTCGCGCAGCACCTGCCACCGCCAGCACATTGTCGAGGCTCATCGAGACGTCGGCCACCGCAACCGCCCAGGCGGCGGCGGCGAAGCTCTTGGCGGGGCGAATGCCCTCGGTCTCGTCGCCCTCGACCTCCGGCGAACCCGGGCCGCCGACGGGGCGGAGTTCGCGCCACATCTTCCACGCCACCCATAGCAGCAGCACGCCGCCGGCAAAGATCAGGCCGATGATGCCGAGCAGCCAGCTCACCACCAGCGCAAAGGCGATGCGGAGCACCAGCGCGGCGATGATGCCGATCAGGATCACCTTCTTGCGCTGATCGACCGGCAGGCCGGCGGCGAGCGCGCCCACGACGATCGCGTTGTCGCCGGCAAGCACCACGTCGATCATCAGGACCTGCAGGAACGCCGACAGCGCCGCAGGCGAGCCGATGTTGCTGAAGTCCGCGACGATATGGTTCCAGATGTCGGCCGGGGATCCCGGCCCGGCCGGCACCGCCGTGGCGGCGATGCTGAGGTGCGAAAGAAGGTCTAGCATCCGCAAATCCTAGTCTGCGGCTGGGCAAGCGCAAAGCCCGAACGACGAGCACCGGCGTTCGCAGCAATGTTTCGTGACACAAGCGGCAGGATTCCCCTCCGCCTGCGCCAGATACACGATCGGCCCGCACGCCGGCCGATCCCGCGGAGGATTCGACCGGCCGGCGGGCCGACCCAGGACGCGGTGGTCGCGCTTACTGGTTCATCGAGTCGAAGAAGTCCTCGTTGGTCTTCGAATCCTTCATCTTGTCGAGCAGGAACTCCATCGCATCGATGGTGCCCATCTGCATGAGGATGCGGCGCAGCACCCACATCTTCGACAGCTTGGCCTTGTCGACCAGCAGCTCTTCCTTGCGGGTGCCCGACTTGCCGACGTCGAGCGCGGGGAAGATGCGCTTGTCCGCCACCTTGCGGTCCAGCACGATCTCGGAGTTGCCGGTGCCCTTGAACTCTTCGAAGATCACCTCGTCCATGCGGCTGCCGGTGTCGATCAGCGCGGTCGCGATGATGGAGAGCGAACCGCCCTCCTCGATGTTGCGGGCCGCACCGAAGAAGCGCTTCGGCCGCTGCAGCGCGTTGGCGTCGACACCGCCGGTCAGCACCTTGCCCGACGAGGGAACGACGGTGTTGTAGGCACGGCCCAGGCGCGTGATCGAGTCGAGCAGGATCACCACGTCCTTCTTGTGCTCGACCAGGCGCTTGGCCTTTTCGATCACCATCTCGGCCACCTGGACGTGGCGCGTCGCCGGCTCGTCAAAGGTCGAGGAGACGACCTCGCCGCGTACCGAACGCTGCATGTCGGTGACTTCTTCCGGCCGCTCGTCGATCAGCAGCACGATCAGGAAGACCTCGGGGTGATTGTCGGTGATCGCCTTGGCGATGTTCTGCAGCATCACCGTCTTGCCGACGCGCGGGGGGGCAACGATCAGCGTGCGCTGGCCCTTGCCCTGCGGGCTGACGATGTCGATCACCCGCGCCGACTTGTCCTTCTGGGTCGGGTCGAGCTGGTCGAGCGTCAGCTTCTGCTCCGGATAGAGCGGCGTCAGATTGTCGAAGTTGACGCGATGGCGGACCGCATCGGGATCATCGAAGTTGACGGAGATGAGCTTGGTCAGCGCGAAATAGCGCTCGCCATCCTTGGGCGCGCGAATCTCGCCTTCCACCGTGTCGCCGGTGCGCAGGCCGTGCTTGCGGACCTGGTTGGGCGAAACATAGATGTCGTCCGGCCCGGCGAGATAATTCGCCTCCGGCGAGCGCAGGAAGCCGAAGCCGTCCGGCAGGACCTCGATCGTGCCCAGCCCCATGATCTGCTCGCCGTTCTCGGCCTGCGCCTTCAGGATCGCGAACATCAGGTCCTGCTTGCGCATCGTCGACGCGCCTTCGACGCCCAGTTCCTCGGCCATGGTGACGAGGTCTGCGGGCGCGTGCTTCTTGAGGTCCTTGAGGTGCATGGATGTGATCCGAATGACGTTGATGCGGATAAAGGGAGGAGCGTCGATCGGCGAGAAGAAGGGCGCGACACGATGCTGGAAAAGAAACGGCGTGGTCCCCGGACGGAGCCCACTCGTTGGCGCGGGTTAGGTTCGCGCCCTGTGCAAGTCAAGCAGAGACCGCGGGAGGACGCGACCGAAAGCGCCCCCTGCCCGCCGAAACGATGGGGTTTGGCTTAAAAGGGCTTCACGATCACCAGCGCAACGATCACCGCGACCAGTAGCGCCGGAACCTCGTTGAACATCCGCAACCGCGCGGCGGAGAGGGTCGGGCGACCCGCGGCGAGCTTGCGCGTATAGGCCACCGCCCAGCCATGATAGCCGGTCAGCAGCACCACGAAGAGCAGCTTGGCGTGCAACCAGCCTAGCCCCGGCTGCCCGTCGAACAGTCCCGCATTGGCGGCGAGCGCGACGCCGAGCACCCACACCGCGATCATCGACGGCGTCAGGATCATCGCGCGCAGCTTCGCCTCGCGTGCGATCCAGCGCGGCCGCTCGGCGGGATCGTCCAGCCCTTCCTGATGATGGACCAGGTAGCGCGGCAGAATGAACAGCCCCGCCATCCAGAACACCATGAAGATGACATGCGCCGCCTTGACCCAAAGATAGGCGGACCCGAGGAAATTGGTCATGCTTGGCTCCTGCGGACGCGTGCCACCAGCTGTTCGACATGCGCGATCGGCGTGTCCTGCTGGATGCCATGGCCCAGGTTGAAGATGTGCGGCCGATCGGCGAACGCCGCAAGGATCCGGTCTACGGCGCGGTCCAGCGTCTCGCCGCCCGCGATCAGCGCCAGCGGATCGAGATTGCCCTGCACCGGCAGGTCACGCGGCAGGACCTTGTTGGCCCAGACCGGATCGACCGTTTCGTCCAGGCCGATCGCATCGACGCCCGTCGCGGCGGCATAGGCGACCAGCTTGCCGCCGGCGCCCTTGGGGAACCCGATGATCGGCGTGTCGGGGTGGCGCGCCCTGACCGCGTCGACGATCTGCCGGGTCGGCGCGATCACCCAGCGCTCGAACTGCTCGGGGGAGAGACTTCCCGCCCAGCTGTCGAACAGCTGCACCGCATCGACGCCCGCCTCGATCTGCGCCGACAGATAGTCGATCGTGAGCGTGACGATGCGGTCGAGGATCGCTTCCATCAGCGCCGGATCGGCATAGGCTAGCCGTCGCGCCTCCGCCTGCTCGCGGCTGCCCTGGCCTGCGATCATATAGGTGGCGACGGTCCAGGGAGCTCCTGCAAAGCCCAGGAAGGTCACCGCGGGGTCCAGCGCCGCCTTTACGTGCCGAACGGTGCCATAGACCGGTTCCAGCCGATTGGGAGCCGCAACCAGCGTTTCCAGCGTGTCGCGGTTGATCCTGGGCGCAAGCCGCGGCCCCTCGCCGGTTTCGAACCACAGGTCCTGTCCCAACGCATTGGGCACCACCAGGATGTCGGAAAACAGGATCGACCCGTCGAACCCGAAGCGGCGCAGCGGCTGGAGGGTCACTTCCGCGGCGGCTTCGCTGTCGTTCACCAGGTCGAGGAATCCGCCCTTTTCGGCACGCAGCGCGCGATACTCGGGCAGGTACCGCCCGGCCTGACGCATGAGCCAGAGCGGCGGGGTAGCCTGGCGGGTGCCGCGCAGGGTTTCGAGCAGCGGCTTGGGCGTCGGAGTCTGAGTCAGCGTCGTGCCTCTACAGAAAAGAAGATTCAAAGAATGAAGGAGGTGGTGGTTGTTGGCGTGGGGAAGCCGGGGTTTATGCTTCCGTCCCCAAATTGCCAACAGCTTGACGGGGACAGAGTCAGCGCGACCGTGCAGATTCGGATTCGGTTATCCACACTATCCACAGCCTGGGGGCGGAATCGCACGCTGTCGATGCAGCTGTGGACGGATCCGGGGAAATGTGGACGGATCGGCTGGCTTGGCCGGGGGTTCGGGTTGCGCTAGCGGTTGTCCCCATGTTGTCCACAGATTTGTCCCGCTGAGCCATGCGGCTGCACCTGCACCTCCTGTCGGACTCCACGGGAGAGACGCTGGAGAACATCGCCAAGGCGGCGCTGGCGCAGTTCGACGGGGTCGAGACGCTCCGCCACTTCTGGCCCATGGTGCGCAGCCAGACGCACCTCGAGCGGATCCTCCAGGAAATCGCCCATAATCCGGGCATCGTGCTGTTCACGCTGGTGAATGCGGAAGTCCGCAAGACGCTGGAGGCGCGCTGCCGGGCGATGGGGCTGCCGGCGGTGGCCCCGCTCGACGGGGTGAGCCACGCGCTCTCCAGCCTGCTCGGCCAGGAGGCGAAAGCGCGGCCGGGACGGCAGCACATGCTCGATGCCGCCTATTTCGCGCGGGTGGATGCGATTCAGTTCACCATTGCTCACGACGACGGGGTGCTGTGGGAAGAATGGGAAGAGGCGGACATCCTGCTCGCCGGGGTGTCGCGATCGTCCAAGACGCCCACGTCGATCTATCTCGCCAACCGCGGCTACAAGACTGCGAACATCCCGATCGTGGTGGAATCGCCGCCGCCGACCGCGCTCTATTCGCTGAAGCGGCCGATGATCGTCGGGCTCACCACCAGCGCCGACCGGCTGATCCAGATTCGCCGCAACCGGCTGCTGTCGCTCAACCAGGCGCCGGACACCGACTATGTCGAGCAGGACTCGGTCGCGCGCGAGATCGCGTTTGCGCGGCGGATGTTCGCGGACAATGGCTGGCCCGTGATCGACGTCACCCGCCGCTCGATCGAGGAAACGGCGGCGGCGATCATCACCCTCTATCAGGAACGAAAGGGCGACCGATCGTGAGCAACAGTCTGCGCCTGGTGCTCGCCTCGCAAAGCGCGTCGCGGCGAGCGATGCTCGCGGCGGCCGGGATCGCGCATGACGCGGTTGCCAACGGCCTCGACGAGGAAGCGGCCAAGGCGGCGCTTCTGGCCGAGGGGCTGGCGCCTCGCGACTTCGCCGATGCGCTCGCCGAGCTGAAGGCGGTCCGCGCGAACACGCGAGTATCGGGCGGGCTGGTGCTGGGCGCCGATTCCGTCGTCGTCGCACCCGACGGCAGCCTGCTCGACAAGCCGGCCGATCGCGTCGATGCCGCTGCGCAGCTGCGGCGCCTGTCCGGCGCGCGCCACGATCTCTACAGCGCGGCGGTGATCGTCGAGGGCGGCCGGCCGGTGTGGCGCCACATCGGCCATGCCCGCCTGCACGTCCGGCCGCTGTCCGACGCCTTTATCGAATCCTATCTGGCGGCCGAATGGCCGGCGATTTCCGGCTGCGTCGGTTGCTATCGGGTGGAGGCAATGGGTGCGCAGCTGTTCCACCGCGTCGAGGGGGATCACTGGACCATTCTCGGCCTGCCGCTGCTGCCGCTTGCCGGCTATCTGCGCGATCGAGGAGTGTTGTTGTCGTGACTCAGCCTTATGCCGAAGTGATCGGCGATCCGATCGCCCATTCCAAGTCGCCACGCATCCACCGCTTCTGGCTCGACGCGCTGGCGATGGAAGGCGACTATCGCGCGACCCATGTCACGGCCGAGGGGCTGGAGGCCTATTTCGCCGAGCGGCGCGCCGATCCCGCCTGGCGCGGGTGCAACATCACCCTGCCCCACAAGACGGCGGCGCTCGACCATGTCGAGGATCGCGGCGGCGTGCGCCAGTCGATTGGCGCGATCAACACCGTGTTCCGCGATGGTGACGGCAGCTTGGTCGGCACCAACACCGACGCCGGCGGATTTTACGCGCCGATCGCGGGGCTGGAGCTGGAAGGCGCGCCGATCTGCGTCGTCGGTGCGGGTGGTGCAGCCCGCGCGATCCTGTTCGCGCTGTCGAAGCTGGGCGTCGGCCGGGTGACGCTGCTCAATCGTAACCCGCTGAAGGGGGCGGCGCTGCTCGCCGCCTTTGGCCTGAAGGGCGACGCACTCCCCCTCTCCGCGCCCGTACCGGCCGCCAGGCTGCTGGTGAATGCGAGCTCGCTCGGCATGACCGGCCAGCCGCCGCTCGACCTCGACCTGGCGCCGCTGCCCGAGGACGCGGTGGTTTACGACGTCGTCTATGCGCCGCTCGAAACCCCGCTGCTCACCGCCGCGCACGCGCGCGGGCTGGAGACGGTCGACGGGCTGGAGATGCTGATCGGCCAGGCGGCGCTCGCGTTCGAGATCCTGTTCGACGCCCAGCCCCCGCGCGACCGGGACGAGGAACTGCGCGCGCTGCTGCTGGCATGATCCGGCTCGGCCTCACCGGGTCGATCGGCATGGGCAAGTCGACCGTGGCGACGATGTTCGCAGATGCGGGCGTGCCGGTTTTCGACGCCGATGCTGCCGTGCACCGGTTGCAGGGACCGGCCGGGCGGCTGGTCGGGGCAATCGAGGCGGCGTTTCCCGACACGACCGGCGTGGCCGGGGTCGATCGCACTGCCCTGGGCGAAGCCGTGCTGGGCGATCCGGCGGCGCTCGCCCGGCTGGAGGCGATCGTCCACCCGGCGGTGGCGGAGGAACGCGCCGCTTTTGTCCGCGATCATGGCTCCGCGTCGCTGCTGCTGTTCGATGTTCCCCTGCTCTATGAGACGGGGGGCGAGCGCTATGTCGACAAGGTGGCGGTGGTGAGCGCCGAGGCGGAGGTTCAGCGGCAGCGGGTGCTCGCCCGCCCCGGCATGACGCAGGCACGGCTCGACGTCATCCTGGCACGCCAGCTGCCCGACGCGGAGAAGCGTGCGCGCGCCGACTTCGTGATCCCGACCGATGTTCCGCTCGCCGAAACGCGGGCTGCGGTTCAGCGCGTCATCGCTTGCCTCACCGTCGGCGAGCGCGGATAGCGACGCCATGCGCGAAATCGTCTTTGATACCGAAACCACGGGCCTCAGCTTCTCCGGCGGCGACCGCATCGTCGAGATCGGCTGCGTGGAGCTGTTCAACCGGGTCGAGACCGGGCGGGTGTTCCACGCCTATTTCAATCCCGGCCGGCCGATGCCTGCAGAAGCGCAGGCGGTGCACGGGCTGTCCGACGCGTTTCTCGCCGACAAGCCCGCCTTTCATGCCGGGATCGAGGAACTGCTCGAGTTCCTCGGCGACTGCCCGCTGATTGCGCACAACGCGTCCTTCGACTTCGGCTTTCTTAACGGCGAGCTTGGGCTGTGCAAGCGCCCGGTGATCGCGATGGAGCGCATGGTCGACACGCTGCTGATCGCGCGCAGCCGCCACCCCGGCGCCAAGCACACGCTGGACGCCTTGTGCGTGCGCTTCGGCATCGATCGCAGCCGGCGTGTGCTGCACGGCGCGCTGCTCGACGCGCAGCTGCTGTCGCAGGTCTATGTCGAGCTGATGGGCGGTCGCCAGATCGGCCTGGGCCTCGCCTCGGTGGTGCCGCAGATGGAAGAAGCCATCGTGATCGCGGCACCGAAGGTGCGCCCGCCGCGGGTTTTCGCAGCCAGCGATGCGGAACTGGCGGCCCATGCAGCGTTTCTAGAGACAGTCAAACAGCCGCTGTGGCACGCCGGGGCGGCTGATTGACGGGCCTGGGCACTGTGCCTAGGCCGGTTCAATAGAGTGGAGAGAAGTATGGACATCCGGGTTTCAGGGCATCAGGTCGACACGGGCGACGCGCTGAAGCAGCAGGTCCAGGAGCGCCTCCAGGGCATCGCCGACAAATATTTTGCGCGTGCGATCTCGGCGTCCGCCACCTTTGGCAAGGGCCCGCACGACAATGGCTTCACCTGCGACATCGTCGCCCATGTCACCCAGGGCCTGGTGCTCAAGGGGCATAACTCGGGTCAGGACGCGCAGGGCGCGTTCGTCGGTGCTGCCGACAAGATCGAAAAGCAGCTGCGCCGCTACACCCGCCGCCTGAAGGATCGCAACGCCGTCGAGGCGGCCGCCCTGGCGCAGGTGGGCGCGTATGACGATTTCGACAACGCCGGCTACACCGTGTTCGGCGGCAACGAGGCGCTGGAAGAGATCGAGGCCGATGCACCGCTGATCATCGCGGAGACTCGAGTCGACGTGCCCGACGCCAGCGTGTCCGACGCGGTGATGATGCTCGACCTGCGCAACACCAATGCCCTGCTGTTCAAGAACAGCGGCACCGGCGCGTTCAACATGGTCTATCGCCGCCATGATGGCACGATCGGCTGGGTCGAACCCAACCGCGCCGCCTGAAGGTCGCGGGGATCCCAATCGCCTGATGATCGACTTCAGCGATCTGTTGACGCCGGATCGCGTGCTGGCCGATGTGCCGGCCGCGAACCGGAAGCTGTTGTTCCAGCAGCTGGGCACGGTCGCCGCGACCGTGCCCGGCGTGGACGCGCGTGCGGCGTGCGACCTGCTGCTGCAGCGCGAGCGGCTGGGATCCACCGGCTTCGGCAACGGCATCGCCACCCCCCATGCCCGCATCGACGGGCTCATGGAGGTGATCGGCGTCTTTGTCCGCATGCCCCGGCCGATCGACTTCGCAGCGATCGACGACCTGCCCGTTGATCTTGTCTTTGCGCTGTTCTCGCCGACCGAGGGCTCCGAACATTTGAAGGCCTTGGCCCGTGTTTCCCGGGCCCTGCGGGACGCGGACTTCCGCGCCAAGCTTCGCGGTGCGGGCTCCTCCGACGCGCTATATGCGCTGTTGACGGGGGTGGAGGCACGGGATGCTGCATGATCCTGCCGTGGTGGAGACTCACTTCCGCGGGCTCGAATCACTCTATGCGGCAGCGCCGATCAACCAGCTGTTCAAGTCGCGGCTGGAGATTCCGACAAGCGGGCTGGCGCGCATCCATTTCGACATCGAGGAAGCCCACTATCACGCTGCGGGCGCGGCGCATGGCACGAGCTATTTCAAGATGCTCGACGATGCCGCCTTCTACGCGGCGAACAGCCTGGTGACGGACCGCTTCCTGCTTACCACCGCGTTCAACCTGTTGCTTACCCGCCCCTTGCGGGCCGGTCCGGTGGTGGCCGAGGGGCGCTGGGTCAGTGGCCAGCGCCGGGTCTTTGTGGCCGATGCACGGCTGATCGGCCCGGACGGCGAAGAGGTGGCACGCGGGACCGGCACCTTCATGCGCTCGCGCATCCCGCTCGCCGACCTGCCCGGCTACCAGGACGCATGAGCGACCGCCTGCCGACGGGTCTGGCGGTTAACGCGCTGGTGCGACTCGTCGACCAGGCGGGGGGCAGCGCCATGGTGCTGGCGCGCGGCGATCGCGACTCCGGAAGCGTGCTGCTGGTGGCCGAACATCGCGGCGGCCCGCCACAGCTGTTCGAGCGCGGCTACGCCCCTGACGGCAGGCAAGCCGTCGTGCAGGTCGGCCCGAGCCAGGGCGATCCGCAGATGATTCTCGACTATTGGCAGCGCCGCCGGCGCAGCGATCCGGACCTGTGGGTGGTGGAGGTGAATGTCGCAGATGCACAACGCCTCGCCGCGGAGACGATCTACGCTGATTGACTCCAACTCCCGCCCCGTTGATGGGAGTTCCACTGTTTTGTGGCGTTGTGCCGCGCCGGGGTGCGATACCGGACGGTGACGCAGTCGGGGGGAAAGCCCGGGACGATCGGCTTGCCGAGCGGCCCGCGCACCAACCGCATAACTATGATGTTCAATGTCGTCCAAGAAGCGGACCGCCTGCACTGCGGCCCTCTACCTCTGTGTCGCGCTGCTGGGCGCGATCACCACTCCGGGTTTCGCGTTCGAAGCTGAACGCGCATCCGTCGAGTCCATCAACGTGGAGAGCGCGGCAAAGGTTCCCGCAGCCCCCGTTTCCCAGTTCGCTGCCGCCAATGCCGCCGCAGCCACCACCTCGACCCTGACCAAGCCCGCCGTCACCTTTGCTGCGGCGGCTCCGATCGTCCAGGCGGTCGGCACCGCGAGCGTGACCGCCACCTTCGGGTCGCTGGCCGCCGCCGTCGCCGCCCAGCCGTCGAGCGTGGGTGAAGACGAGCAGATCGACTGCCTCGCCACCGGCATCTATTATGAGGCAAAGGGCGAGCCGCTCTCGGGCCAGCTCGCCGTTGCCGAGGTCATTCTGAACCGCACCCAGTCGGGGCGCTTCCCCACCACTGCTTGCGGCGTCATCAAGCAGCCGGGCCAGTTCTCCTTCGTACGTGGCGGCGAACTGCCGCAGCCCAACGAAGGCAGCACCGCCTGGCGCACTGCGGTCGCGGTGGCGCATGTCGCCAAGCGCGCGCTTTGGGACAGCCCCGCCGATGGCGCGCTGTTCTTCCACGCCCGCCGTCTCTCGCCGCGCTGGGGCAAGGCCCGCGTCGCGTCGGTCGGCAACCACATCTTCTATCGCTGATTCCGCGTCGGCGCGGGGCTTCCCCGCGTTCGTGGATTGTTCTAACATGCGCGGCATGAGTTCCGTGCTTGTTCCAGACAGGTCGTCCGCGCTGCCGGTGCCCGACACTGGGCCGCTGGTCGCCGCGGATGTGGCCCGCGGTGTCACTCGCCTGCTGCTCCGCCACGATTGCACCGCCATGGCCGAAGTGCCGCTCGACGGCGGCCGCCGCGCCGACCTGATGGCGCTCGACGCCCGCGGCCGCATCGTCATCGTCGAGATCAAGGTGTCGCGCAGCGACCTGCTGGGCGATGGCAAGTGGACCGACTATCTCGGCCATTGCGACCGCTACTTCTGGGCGGTGCCGGCAGGCTTCGACACGTCGGTGCTGGAGGGTGAGGGCTTTCTGCCGGAGCGCTGCGGGATTCTGGTTGCCGATCGCTACGACGCGGCGGTGCTGCGGGAGGCGGCAACCGTCCCGCTTGCCGCCGCTACCCGCAAGCGTTGCACATTGGCTTTTGCCCGACGTGCCGCGCGCCGCCTGATCGGCGTCACCGATCCCGACGCGGTGCAGGGCTGGTAGCCGCTCCAGGCGTGGCGATTAGAGCCGCGGGCCGGCGATGACCGGCTTCTTGGCCTTGGGAGCCTCATCCATCAGCTTGAGCAACGCCGGGGTGCGCGTGTCGCGGCGCGCATAGTCGCGTGCGGACAGGCCGGCGAGAATGTCGGCCTGATCCGGGTTGGCGCCGCCGTCCAGCAAGGTGCGGACCAGGTCGGTCCGCCGCAGCTGCACCGCGCGGATCAACGGCGTCTCGCCCCGCGCATTGCCCAGGTTCAGGTTCGCCTTGTAGCGGATCAGCGAATCCAGCCCCTCGGTGAAGCCCTTCTCCACCGCCAGCATCGCCGGCGTGTTCCCGTTGGCGTCCTGGATGTTCGGATCGGCACCCTTGGCGAGCAGAAAGCGCAGATAGACCGCGTCGTTGCGGCTGGTGACGATATGCAGCGCGCCGTCGCCCGAAGAGCGATCCTTGCTGTTGATCAGCAGCTGCCCAGGCTGGTTGAGGAAGTCCGTGACCTTGTCGCCGTCGCCTTTGCGCACCGCCTCCAGGAACTCGTAGCTTTGGGTACGCTGCTGGGCAGTGGCGACGGTGGGGGAGATCACGAGAGTGATGGCGACAAAGGTGCTGAGGGCGCGAGACATGGGTCGAAAGTTACTCATCCGCTGGGGCTGCTTGCAAGCGCAAGGCTATCAGATCATGGCTGATTGCACCATGGATCGCTTTGCTCGCCTTGCCCCCCTGCCCGCCTTCGCGCTGGCGCTGCTGCTTGCCGCCTGCGGAGGCGGAACCGGCGGCACTGCCCAGCAGCCGCCGCTGGCCGGCGCACGGATCGGCGGTGCCTTTGCCCTCACCGATGGCAAGGGGCAGACGGTTCGCGACAGCGATTTCACCGGCCGCTATCGGATCGTCTATTTCGGCTACACTTTCTGCCCGGACGTGTGCCCGGTCGACCTGCAGAAGATCGCTGCCGGGCTGAAGGCGTTCGAAGGCGCACACCCGGCGCTGGGCGCCAGGGTGGTGCCGATCTTCATCACCGTCGATCCGGAGCGGGACACGCCGGAAGTCGTCGGCCGTTATGTCGCAGCGTTCCACCCGCGCATGGTCGGTCTTACCGGCAGTCCCGAAGCGATCGCCGAAGTCGCCCGCACCTATGCGGTCCCGTTCGCCAAGCGCCAGGATCCGGGGTCGACCGAATATCTGATGGATCACGGGACGCAGGCCTATTTAATGGACCCGGACGGCAAGCCGATCGCGTTGTTGCCGACCGATGGCGATCCGCAGGCGATCGCCCGCGAACTCGAACGGTGGGTGCGATGAGCGACCGATTCTGGGAAGACACGCCACTCGCCAAGCTCGATAGAGCGCAGTGGGAGGCGCTGTGCGACGGGTGCGGCAAATGCTGCATCCACAAGCTGGAGGACGAGGATACGGGCGAGCTGATCGCGACCAACGTCGCGTGTCGCCTGCTCGACCGCCGCTCCGGCCAGTGCAGCGACTATCGCCATCGTCACGCCTTTGTCTCCGAATGCGTACGGCTGACCGCCCGATCGGTCCCGCACATCGAATGGCTTCCATCGACCTGCGCCTATCGCCTGCGGGCCAATGACGAGCCGCTGCCGGATTGGCATTATCTCGTCTGCGGAGACCGGGAAGCGGTGCATGCCGCGGGACAGTCCACCCGCGGGTGGACGATTTCCGAGGATGATGCCGGCGATCTCGAGCACCACATGGTCGACCGCCCGCTGTGAGCGAGCCGGCGGGCGCGCCGATCGAAGTCGTCCGGCATGCCAGAGCCCGGCGTGCCCGCCTGTCCGTGGACCCCGCGACCGGCCGGGTGCGCCTCACCCTTCCCACGCGCGCCGCGTTGCGCCCTGCCCTCGCCTGGGCGGAAAGCAAGCGTGCGTGGATCGACGCGCAACAGGCGCGCCTGCCGCAGGCGCGTCCCTTTGCGCCGGGCGAGACCATTCCGGTTGGCGATGCCACCTTGCAGATCGTCTGGGATGCGGCGGCTGGTCGCAGCCCGTTACGCGAAGGCGATGCGCTTCGCTGCGGTGGGCCGCTGGAGCGGGTGCCCGCGCGGGTGGAACGCTGGTTGCGAGGCGAATCGCTGGCGGTGCTGTCGGCGGAAACGCAACGCACCGCCGCGCGCGCGGCCGTCACCGTCAGCCAGGTGGCGATCGGTGATCCGCGCGGCCGTTGGGGCAGTTGCACCGCCACGGGTGCGATCCGCTACAGCTGGCGGCTGATCCTGGCGCCCAGCTTCGTGCTCCGCGCGACGGTTGCGCATGAAGTCGCGCACCGCCTGCACATGGATCACAGCCCCGCCTTTCACGCGGCCGTAGCCCGGCTGCTGGAGGCGGATCCGGCACCCGCGCGCGCCTGGCTGCGCGCGCACGGTGCAGCGCTTCACTGGTACGGACGCGCTTCCGGATCATAGGCTGGCCGCTCTACCGGGCGGCGCGGCTCGCCCTGCATCGCGCGCCGCGGATCATAGGGCGTGCTCCGCCGCTGGAGCTCGGGCGACGGCGCGGTACGGCCGATGGCCTGGTCGAGCCAATCCTGGTCGAGAGTCTCGCGCGGCGCCTGCTCCGCCTGCGGAGCATCCGGCTGCGGGTACTGGCCCTGCTCGGGCTGCTGCTGGCCCTCGACGGGATAGCCGTGTTCGTCGACGAACACGCCATTGTCCGGTTCGCCATAATAGGATTCGGCGTCCGGTTCCTCCTGCCAGTCGGGCAGAGTCACCTGAGTTTCGAAGTTCTCGACCGGGCGATCCGCCACCGCCTTCTGCATGAAGCTTGCAAAGGCACGCGCCGGCGCAGTGCCGCCCTGAAGCCCGCCCACAGCCCGGGCATTGTCCCGGCCCATCCAGACGCCGGTCGTAAGCCCGCTGGAGAAGCCGAGGAACCAGCCGTCCTTGTTGGAAGAGGTAGTTCCAGTCTTGCCCGCAACCGGACGCCCGATCTGCGCGGCCCGGCCGGTGCCGGTCGCGACCGCGGTCTGGAGCAGGTCGGTCATTTGCGCCGCCACATAGGGCGCGACCAGCACGCGCGAGGTATCGACCTGGTGCTGGTAGATCACCGCACCTGCGGCGGTCACGCGCGTGATGCCATAGGGCGTCACGGCCACGCCCTTCTGCGAGACCGAGGCGAACGCACGGGTCATGTCGATCAGTCGCACGTCGGAGGTGCCGAGCACCATGGCCGGGCGCGTATCGACCGGCGTCGTGATGCCGAACCGGCGTGCCATGTCGGCGACCGTGCCATAACCCACCTCCTGACCAAGCTTGGCCGCGACGGTGTTGATCGAATAGGCAAAGGCCGAACGCAGGCTCATCGCCCCGCTGAACCGGCCAGAGCTGTTGCGCGGGCTCCAGCCGTTGATCGTCACCGGCTCGTCGACCACCTGGTCCTCGGGCTTATGCCCTGCCTCCAGCGCCGCGAGATAGACGAACAGCTTGAACGCGGATCCCGGCTGGCGCGTCGCCTGAGTGGCGCGGTTGTAGATCGAGGACACATAGTCCTTGCCGCCGACCATCGCGCGCACCGCACCGTCGCGGTCCAGGGATACAAGCGCCCCCTGCACCCCAGCGGGCGCATTGGCGCGGATCGCCTGGTCCGCCGCGCGCTGCATCGGCAGGTCCAGCGTAGTCCACACGTCCAGCGGCGCGTCGGTCTCGTCGATCAGCGTCTCCAGCTGCGGCAACGCCCAGTCGGTGAAGTAGCGCACGCTGTTCTGCTTGGGCTCGGGTTCCAGCTTCACCGCGTGCGGATCGGCGGATGCGGCTTCGCTCGCGCTGATCGCGCCGGTTTCCTGCATCAGCTCCAGCACCACGCCCGCGCGTCCCACCGCCGCTTCGGCATCGGCGGTCGGCGAGTAGCGCGACGGGGCCTTCACGAGCCCGGCCACGACCGCCGCTTCGGACAGGTCGAGCGTGGTGGCGGGATGGCCGAAGAAGCGGCGCGAAGCCGCGTCGATGCCATAGGCGCCGCCGCCGAAATAGACCTTGTTCAGGTAGAGCTCGAGGATCTGGTCCTTGGTGAACTTGCGTTCCAGCGCGAGCGCCAGCACGATTTCCCTGAGCTTGCGGCTGACGGTGTAGCTGTTCGACAGGAAGATCGTGCGTGCCACCTGCTGGGTGATGGTGGAGGCACCCTGCAAGCGCCGGCCATTGCCGTGATTGTCGACGGCGAACTTGAGGATGCGGGCAACCGCGACCGGATCGACGCCCAGGTGTGAGCGGAAGCGCCGGTCCTCGACCGCGACCATCGCATCCCGCATCACCGGTGGGATCTCGTCATAGGAGATCCACTCGCCATAGCTTGGGCCCAGCGAGACCAGGATCGTGCCGTCGGCGGCACGCACCCGGATCATCTGGCCGTTGGGCGAGGACTTCATCTCGGCGAAGCTCGGCAGATTTGCCCGTGCGTTCATCACCGCGACGGTCAGGCCGAGCATCGCAAGAAGCAGCAGGGCTAGCCCCGACCCGAGGGTCCAGAGGAGGATTCGGCGCCACCGGGGCGCGGGCGGGCGTTTACGGGTACGGGTGGCCATGGAAGCGCTGCCGGAGTACGCGCTGTGGGCGCCGCCCACAAGCGCCCAACCCCGTTATTGCGATCAGCCGTCCGTCCGTCCGCGTGGACGGAAATCCAGCGCGACCGAGTTCATGCAATAGCGCAGGCCCGTGGGCGGCGGGCCATCGGGGAAGACATGGCCCAGATGCCCGTCACAGCGCGCGCAGCGAGTCTCGACCCGGCGCATGCCATGGCTGGTATCGGCATGGTTGGTGACGCGATCCTCGGCAATCGGCTGCGTGAAGCTCGGCCAGCCCGATCCGGAATCATATTTGTCGATGCTGTCGAACAACTCGTTCGCGCAGCCCGCGCAACGATAGAGGCCATCGGCCTTGTTGTCGTTGTAGTGGCCGGCATAGGCCCGCTCGGTCCCAGCCTCCCGCAGCACGTGATAGGCCTCTGGCGACAGCCGCTTGCGCCACTCGGATTCGGAAAGGTTGAGATAATCCATGGGGCTAGATGTGTTGCGCCCCGGCCGCCGCGTCAACTAGCGGAATCGAACACGCGCCGTGTGGAGGTCCACACGGCGCGTTGGAAGCGAATGTTCAGCGTGTGGCGACGAGCCGGTGGCTCAGTCCTTCCAGGCCCAGTAGAGCTGTGCCGGCGGCACGTTCCACCATTCCATGTCGTGGTCGATGCGTTCGAAATTGGGCGCCAGGAAGTCGCGCACCTTCGGGCTGAACTGATAGACCAGGAACGCGCCGCCCGGGCGCAGCACCTCTGCGGTGGCATCGGCGATCTTCTCGCCCACACCTGCCGGCAGGGTGGAGAAGGGCAGGCCCGACAGCACGTAATCGGCGTTGGCATGGCCGTGATCGGCGACGATCTGGACCACGTCGGCGGCCGACGCGTGCACCGCCGAAAAGCGGGAGTCGAGAATCGTGCCGTTCAGATAGTCGATGAACTCGGGGTTGGTGTCGATCGCGATCAGCTGCGCGTCCGGCGCCATCCGCTCCAGGATCGGGCGGCAGAAGGTACCCACGCCGGGACCATATTCGACGAACACCTTGGTGTTGGCCCAGTCGACGGGCGCCAGCATCTTGCGGATCAGCTTGCCCGAAGAGGGGATCACGGACCCCACCATCACAGGATGCTTGACGAACCCGCGCAGGAACATGCCCGCCGGGGAAGGAACGCGCTTGCTGCTCCGTCGGCTGGCGGTGGTGGAACTGGTGTTCATGGAAATCCTTGGGCGGGGCGGCCGGGGCCGCGTCGAAGGTGTCGTCGCAAAACCGAAACGAAGATGCAAGCCGAACGGTTTCGTCCTGACGCAATGCGGGTTCACCCCGCGGCAAACGGCGCCCCTGCCAAAATCTCCGGCGCGCCGCCACCCCTTAGGATGACGACGCGCCCGTTCCTCAGTCTTTCTTGGCCCGCGGCTGCACCATGCCGGGCGCGATGAAGCCGATCGGCTGGATCGCGACGGCGTCCTGCTTCAGCCGCGCCGACATCTGGCGATACTCCTGCTCCATGTCGGCAGTGACGGACGCGCGCGATTCAGCGAGTGCCTGGCGGAAATGACTCATCCGCACGGCCGTGTTGGCGAGCGACTCGCGCAGGGCCATCAGGCCGGCGCGACGCACCACATCCTCCAGATCGGCGCCGGTGAAGCGCTCCGTCTCGGCCGCCACCGCATCCAGGTCTACGTCGTCGGCCAGCGGCATCTTCTCGGTCTGGATCGACAGGATACGCCGACGTCCGGCCTGATCCGGTACGCCGACATAGATCAGCTCGTCGAAGCGGCCCGGCCGCAGCAGCGCCGGGTCGACCAGGTTCGGCCGGTTGGTGGCACCGATCACCACCACCGACTGCAGCTCCTCCAGCCCGTCCATCTCGGCCAGGATGGTGTTCACCACGCGCTCGGTCACCTGCGGCTCGCCCATGCCGCCGCCACGCGCCGGAACCAGGCTGTCGAGCTCGTCGATGAAGATCACGCAGGGCGCGACCTGGCGGGCGCGGGCGAACAGCCGTGCTATCTGCTGCTCGCTTTCGCCATACCATTTCGACAGCAGGTCGCTCGACTTGGTGGCGATGAAGTTCGCCTCCGCCTCGCGCGCGACCGCCTTGGCGAGCAGCGTCTTGCCGGTGCCCGGCGGCCCATAGAGCAGGAACCCCTTGGCCGGACGGATGCCCAGCCGGCGGAAGGCGTCGGGTGACTTGAGCGGCAGCTCGACACCCTCCTTCAGCCGCATCTGCGCTTCGTCCAGCCCGCCGACATCGTCCCAGCGGACGGTCGGCGCCTGCACCATCACCTCGCGCATGGCCGACGGCTGGACGCGCTTCAACGCCTCCAGGAAATCCTCACGCCCGACCGACAGCGTATCCAGCACCTCGGCCGGGATCGTCTGTTCGGACAGGTTGAGCCGCGGCATGATTCGCCGCACCGCCTCGATCGCGGCCTCGCGGGTCAGTGCCGCCAGATCGGCGCCGACGAAGCCATAGGTGGTGCGCGCCAGCTCGCGCAGGTCGACGCCCTCGCCCAGCGGCATGCCGCGGGTGTGGATGCCCAGGATCTCGCGGCGCCCGCGCTCGTCCGGCACGCCGACCACGATCTCGCGATCGAAGCGGCCGGGCCGCCGCAGCGCCTCGTCAATCGCCTCCGGCCGGTTGGTGGCGGCGATCACCACGACGTTCGCGCGCGCCTCCAGCCCGTCCATCAGCGTCAGCAACTGAGCGACCAGCCGCTTCTCGGCCTCACCCGACACCTGTCCGCGCTTGGGCGCGATCGAATCGATCTCGTCGATGAAGACGATCGAGGGCGCGTTCTGGCTCGCTTCCTCGAACACCTCCCGCAGCCGCTTTTCGGATTCGCCATAGGCGGAGCCCATGATCTCGGGCCCGTTGATCAGGAAGAAGTCCGCGTCGCTTTCGTTTGCGACCGCACGCGCCAGCCGCGTCTTGCCGGTGCCGGGCGGGCCATGGAGCAGCACGCCCTTGGGCGGATCGACGCCCAGCCGCTGGAAGAGTTCGGGATAGCGCAAGGGGAGCTCGACCATCTCGCGCAGCTGGTCGATCGTGCCGGCCATGCCGCCGATGTCGTCATAGGTGACGTCGGCACGGCGCGCCTCGCGCGGCTCCTCATATTCGGGCCGCAACTCGATCTCGGTGTTCTCGTCGATGTGCACCACGCCCTTGGGCGTCGAGGAAACCACCGCCAGGCGGATCTCCTGCAGCGCATAGGCAGGCGCGTTGACGAAGCGCTGGATGGCGGGATCGGTCACCCGCTGGTGGCCCGCCGTGGCCACCACGTCGCCCTGGCAGAAGGGCCGGCCGAGGAACGTCCGCTTGAGGGCGTTGCTCGAGCCCTGGAGCCGCAGGTTCTGCTGGGCGGGTGCGAAGACGACGCGAGTCGCGGCCTTGGACTCGACGCGATTGACCTCGACGAAGTCACCGGCACCGACGCCGGCGTTGGCGCGCTGCAAGCCGTCCAGGCGGACCAGGTCCAGCCCCTCATCCTCGCTGTAGGGGCCGACCACGCGGGCGGGGGTGGTGCGCTTGCCGACGATCTCGACCACATCGCCCTCGGTGACGCCAAGCGATGCCATAAGCGTGCGGGGCAGATGGGCGATGCCGCGGCCGCTGTCCTCCGGCCGGGAATTCGCCACCTGTATCCGGCGCGCCTGCGATTGGTCGTCGGCCATCGGCATCCTTTCACCTTCTCGAAACGAGTGCGGGAGATAGGATCGGGGGTCGGCCGGGCAAGGCGCAAAAAAAAGGCCGGTCACAAGGACCGGCCGTGAAAGGTTTAGGAGAGGATGCCTGAAAGGCCTGGTCCGTATGCGGCGACGGCCATTTTTGTGCAAATGCGAAAGGAATTAGCGCGGTTGCAATTTGTGCAACCAAAGACCTAGTTTATCACGTGCGTGCGGGTGCTACCGCTATCTCGGCGCGTTCCATGGTGCGGTGCAACAACAGGTTGGAGCTGATGCGGCGTCTTCCTCCTCTTACGGCGATCGAAGCCTTTGTGCATGTCGCCCGACTCGGATCGATCAAGGCAGCGGCCGAGGAGCTGGCGCTGTCGAGCCCGGCGCTCAGCCGGCGCGTGCAGGCGCTGGAGCGGTTCATCGGCAAGCCGTTGTTCGAGCGGCGGCACCAGGCGCTGCGCCTCAACCATGACGGCGAGCGGCTGCTGGGGATGATCTCGCACGCGCTGGATACGCTTTCGGATGCGGTGGAGCGCATGTCGGCGGGATCGGACCTGCTGCGTCTGCGGCTGGGCGTGTTGCCCCTGTTTGCGACCCAGAAGCTGATGCCGCGGCTCGGTGACCTCAAGCGCCGCCATCCGGAACTGCACCTGGACGTGGACACCGCCGGGCACAGCCTGGCGCGGCTTGGGGACGGCATCGACGTCGGCATCGTGCTTGGCCACACCATCGACCCGGCGCTTTATTCCCGGCGGCTCGACCGCAACCGCGTCTATGCGATCGCCGCGCGCGCGCTGGTGGAGGAGATGCCGCTGACCGATCCCAAGCAGCTGGCGAAGCTCACCGCGCTGATTCACCGCGACATGCCGGATACCTTTACCGATTGGCGGCAGGCGGCGGGGCTGCCTTATCTGGAGCCGGCTGCGACCGACTTCTTCGATTCCGGCGCCCTGATGCTGGAGGCCGCCGCACAGCGGCTGGGCGTCGCCTTCATGCTGGAATCGCATTTCGAGGAGGCGAGGGACACGCGGCTCGTGCGGCTGTTCGATATGTCGGTAGAGAGCACCTACAGCCACTGGTTCGTCTGCCGGCCCCGCATGATGCAGCAGGAGCCCGCACGGCTGTTTCACGACTGGCTGGTCGAGGCGCTGGGCGCACAGGATATCTGACCAACGCCGACCCGGAGCACGCCGTTTGTGCTGAGTAGGGGCTGAGCGAAGTCGAAGACCCGTATCGAAGCAGCCGTGGCGGTCCTTCGATACGCCATTTCGACTTCGCTCAATGGCTACTCAGGACAAACGGGGGCAACGTCATGGTGACCGAGCCAGCCCCCAAAAACAAAGCCGGCCACCATGGGGTGACCGGCTCGCTATCATCAGGCCTCGCTGCGGGCCTTCAGGATCTTGCCCGGCTCGCGCGGCGGCTCGCCCTTGGGGAGCGCGTCGACGGCGTCCATGCCGTCGATCACTTCGCCCCACACGGTGTACTGGCCGTCCAGGAAGCGGGCGTCGTCGAAGCAGATGAAGAACTGGCTGTTGGCCGAGTTCGGATCCATCGTGCGCGCCATCGAGCAGGTGCCGCGGACGTGCGGCTCACGGCTGAATTCGGCCGGCAGGTTCGGCTCCTTGGAGCCGCTGGTGCCGGTGCCGGTCGGATCACCGCCCTGCGCCATGAAGCCCGCGATCACGCGGTGGAACACGACGTTGTCGTAAAAGCCGCTGTCAGCGAGCTTGGTGATCCGCTCGACATGCTTGGGGGCCAGGTCCGGACGCAGCCGGATACGCACCTCGCCCGTGTCGAGCGTCATCACGAGCGTGCTGGGAAGTTCGGACATAAACGCTCCGGATTTCAGGAGAAAAAGGAGCCAAGTCCGTAGAGCGGCGGCCTGGAGGTTGCAACCGCGGCCACCGCCGCTAGAGCGGGCGGGCAACGCCAACAAGGGGAGCCGAGCCATGAGCGAGACGGAGCTTCCCGCCCACGACATCGCCGACAGCGAACTGGACGCCGACGACCGGCTGAAGCCGGAGTTCGTGCGTGCGGTGCTCGATGCGGTCGAGGCCGATGATGTCGAAACGGTGCGCGCTCTGGTCGAGCCGCTGCACCCCGCCGACCTGGCCGACCTGTTCGAGCTGGTGCCGGGCGAGGCGCGCGCGCCGCTCGCCTCTGCCGTAGCCGATCGCCTGGACGGCGATGTTCTGGCGGAAATGAACGACTGGGTTCGCGACGCGCTGATTGACGCGCTCGAACCGCACCAGGTCGCCAATCTCGCCGCCGAGCTCGACACCGACGACGCCGTCGCGATCATCGAGGACCTGGACGAGACCGACCAGCGCGCCGTGCTGCGCGCGCTCGACCCGGACGATCGCGCTGCGATCGAGGAAGCGCTGAGCTACCCCGAGGAGTCCGCCGGCCGCCTGATGCAGCGCGAGCTGATTGCGGTGCCGGAGCATTGGACGGTCGGCGACGTGCTCGACTTCCTGCGCAGCAGCGAGTCGCTTGCGACCGACTTCTGGGAAATCTTCGTGGTCGATCCGGCGCATCGCCCGGTCGGCACCTGCCAGCTGTCCTGGATCCTGCGCTCGCCGCGTTCGGTGTCCGTCAGCGACGTGATGAAGCGTGAGCAGACGCTGATTCCGGTCGACATGGACCAGGAGGAAGTGGCGCTGCGCTTCCAGAAATATGCCCTGATCTCGGCCGCGGTCACCGACGGCAGCGGGCGGCTGGTGGGCGTGATCACCGTCGACGACATCGTCCACATCATCCAGGAAGAAGCCGGCGAGGACGCACTGCTGCTTTCCGGCGCGGGTGAGGGCGACATCAACCAGCCGGTGCTGGAAAGCTATCGCACCCGGGTTCGCTGGCTGGTGACCAATTTGTTCACCGCGCTGGTCGCCTCCACCATCATCGCGCTGTTCGAGGATACGATCGCGCGCATGGTGGCCCTTGCCACGCTGATGCCGATCGTGGCGGGGGTCGGCGGCAATGCCGGTACCCAGACCATGGCGGTAACGGTGCGCGCGCTGGCCACCAACCAGCTCACTCAGTCGAACACCTTCCGATCGGTCCTGCGCGAGATCCAGGTGGCGCTGATGAACGGCGCCACCATCGCCCTGCTGATCGGGGTCGGGGTAAGCCTGGTGTTCGGCAATCCGATGCTGGGCGGGGTAATCGGCGCGGCGATGATGACCAACATCCTGATCGCGGGTCTGGCCGGCGTGCTGGTGCCGCTGACGCTCGAGCGGTTCGGCGCCGACCCGGCGGTCGCCTCGTCGGTGTTCGTGACGATGACGACGGACTCGATGGGGTTCCTGGCGTTTCTGGGCTTGGCGACCGCGGCGGGCCTTACCGGCTGACTTGAGCCGGGACGGCCCAATCCCCAGATCAGCCCTGTGCCGCTCCATCTTACCAAGGTCGCCTTTGCGATCGAAAGCGTCGACCACCTCGCCGAACGGCTGCGCCTGCGCGCGGCCGAGGGTGGGGCGCTGACCACCCGCTATCTTCCCAAGCGCGCCGCCGAAATCGACGGCGGATCGCTGTTCTGGATCCTGAAGCACCAGCTGGTCGCGCGCTCGCCGATCCTGGGCTTTGGCGAGGCGGAGGGTGGCCGGGTGGCGATCCACCTCGCCGCCGAGCTGGTGCTGGTGCAGGCCCGGCCCAAGCGCGCGCACCAGGGCTGGCGCTATCTGGAGGCGGCCGATGCGCCGCCGGACCTGGGCGAAGGACTGGGCGACATCAACGCGCTGCCGCCCCGGCTCATCGGCGAGCTGTCCGCGCTCGCGCTGATCTGAGGTTCAGCGCGCCAGCGTCGGAAAGGCGGCGCGAAATGCCACCACCTTGGGCGCATCCCAGCGCACGATGTACGGATAGCGCGGGTTCCGCCGCGCAAAGTCCTGGTGATAGCCCTCGGCTGGATAGAATTGGCCGCGTTCCAGGGTGGTGACGATCGGTCCGTCGAAGCGCCTTGCCGCGTCCAGCTGCCGGATATACGCGGCGGCTGCGGTTCGTTGCGCGGGCGTCTGCGGAAAGATGGCCGAGCGATAGCTGGGCCCGCGGTCCGGCCCCTGGCGGTTGCGCTGGGTGGGATCGTGCGCGACCGAGAAATATACCCGCAGCAGCGTGCCATAGCTGACGACGCGCGGGTCATAGGTGATTCGGACGGCTTCGGCATGGCCGGTGCGCTCGGTCGCAACCGCGTCATAGCGGGCGGTCGCCTGCGTCCCGCCGGCATAGCCGTTGGTGACGTCCGTCACGCCCTTCACCCGTTCGAACACCGCCTCCAGGCCCCAGAAGCAGCCCCCGGCGAAGACGGCGGTGGCGCGGCTGCCGGCGGCGGGCACGTCCTGCTGGATGGCGGGGATCGCGACCGCATGCTCGGCCTCGGCAGGTGCCGCAAGGCTGCACGCGGTCAGCGGGAAGAGCAGGGCGAGGCTGTAGCGCATGCCCTTGATATGGGCGCGTTTTGGCGCCGCAACAGGGGGTGGCGAAGCGATGCTCCGCCGAAGGTCAGCTGGCGGCGCGCTCGACCGGCGCGTCCCAGACCGACGCCTGTGCCGGCTGAGTCACCTGCACGCCCACCAGGGCCACCGCGCCAAGCGCGAAACCGCCCAGGAAGAGGCGGAGGAAACCGGGGCGCGAATGGGTGTTGGTCATGGTCGTCGTTCCGTTGCTGCGCGGCAACGCCCCCGCCGAATGCAGGGACGACGCGACGCAATGTCGTTTCGATGGGACGGGAATAGGCCGGCGGGTCTGAACCACGGCTGGCCTGGCCGTTCATCGCCCGTTGCCAAGCCGCGGCCGTCTTAGCAAGACACGAAACTGAAACATTGCGGTGCAGCACCCCGCCGCGACGAGTGCGCGGCGGGGGGAAGGGGTCAGCGCAGCGCGGCGCAGGCCGTCTGGATGCGGGTGCAGGCTTCGCGCAGCACGTCTTCCGAGGTCGCGTAGCTGATGCGCATCGCGGGCGAGAGGCCAAAGGCAGCACCGTGCACGACCGCGACCTTGGCGTCCGACAGCAGATAGCCGGCGAAATCCTCGTCGGTGGCAATGACCTGGCCGTTGGGCGCGCTCTTGCCGATCAGCCCGGAAATCTCGGGATAGACATAGAAGGCGCCTTCGGGCGTCGGGCAGGTCACGCCTTCGATCTCGTTGAGCATGCCGACCACCAGGTCGCGGCGCTTCTGGAAGGCGGCCGCGCGCTCCTTCAGGAAGCTCTGGTCGCCGTTCAGCGCCGCCACCGCTGCTGCCTGGGCGATGGAGCAGGGGTTGGAGGTGGACTGCGACTGGAGCTTGGACATCGCCTTGATCAGCCACGCCGCACCGCCCGCAAAGCCGATCCGCCAGCCGGTCATCGCATAGGCCTTGGAACAGCCGTTCACGGTCAGCACGCGATCAAAGAGCGACGGGCAGACCTCGGCGATCGTCGCAAAGCGGAAATCGTCGTACAGGATGTGCTCGTACATATCGTCGGCGAACACCCAGACCTGCGGATGGCGTTCGAGCACCTGGCCCAGCGCGCGCAGTTCCTCGACCGTATAGGCGGCTCCCGTCGGGTTGGACGGGGAGTTCAGGATCACCCACTTCGTGCGCTGGGTGATCGCCGCCTCCAGCTGTTCGGGGCGCAGCTTGTAGCCCTGGTCGGCACCGGCCTGCACCACCACCGGCGTGCCGCCGGCGAACTGGACGACGTCGGGATAGCTCACCCAATAGGGCGCCGGCACGATCACTTCGTCGCCCGGGTTCACGGTCGCCACCATCGCGTTGAACAGCGTATGCTTGCCGCCGACGTTCACGCTGATCTGGTTGGGCGCATAGCTGAGGTTGTTGTCGCGCTGGAACTTGGCGACGATCGCCGCCTTCAGCTCGGCCGTGCCGTCGACGTTGGTGTATTTGGTTTTGCCCGCGCGGATGGCCTCGATCGCCGCGTCCTTGACGAAGTCGGGCGTGTCGAAGTCGGGCTCGCCGGCACCCAGGCCAATCACGTCGACGCCCTGCTGCTTGAGCTCCAGCACCTTGGAGGTGATGGCGAGCGTGGGCGAGGGGCTGATACGGTCGAGCGCGGCAGAGGTCTTCATCGGAATTCCCGCTGGAGAAAAGGCGCTGGCGCCTTAGCGGGGGGAGGGAGCCTCCGCAACCAAGCGCGCACGAATAAGGCCGCGAAGGGCGTTGCCGACGTAAAATCCTTGCGCGAGATCGGCCGGATGAAGGGGTGTTTCGACCGCCCGGCCTTCCTCCAGCAGCTGTGCCCGAAGCACCCCGGGAAGCAGTCCGCTCGAAAGCGGCGGCGTGTGGAGCAGGCCGCCTCGCCCGACGAACAGCGAGGTGAAGCTGCCCTCGGTCAGCTGACCATCGGCGGCCAGGAACGCGACCTCGAAGCACCCGGCCTCGCGCCGCGCGGCATCGTAGAAGCTGCGATCACTGGTCTTGTGGCGCAGGCGGAAGTCCGCAGGGTGGACGGGCAGCGGCACCACGGCGACCGACACCGGCTCTTCAGGCGGGGGCGGGAGTGGCCCGGCCTCGACCGCGATCGCGCCGCTTGCCGACAGCAGCAGCCGCACCCGCGACGGCCGCTCCAGGCGAAAGGTCGCCGCCTGCAACTCGTTGCGCGCTGCGTGGCGATCGAAGGCAAAGCCCAGGCTGCGCGCGCTCGCCTTCAGGCGTTCGAGATGGCGTTCCAGCAGCGGGATGCCCTGGCGCGGATCGAAGGCCATGGTTTCGATCAGGTCGAAGCGCGGCTGGCCCAGGCAGAGGAAGCGGCCCTTGTCGTGGCACTCGCGCCACTCGGCAGCCGCCGTCGAATCCGCGACCACGCCCGAACCCAGCCCCAGCGAGGCCGTCTGCGCGGCGGGCTTCAGGTGCAGCGTACGGATGGCGACATTGAACGACGCGTCGCCGTCCGCGTCGATGCGCCCGATCGCGCCGGTGTAGATGCCGCGCGGCGACCCCTCGACCGCCTCGATCACCTCCATCGCCCGCCGCTTTGGTGCGCCGGTAACGGACCCGCAGGGAAACAGCGCGGCCAGCGCCTGGCCGGGCGTGCAGTCCGGCGCCAGCGTGCCCTGCACGCCCGATACCATCTGGTGGACGGTCGGATAGCGCTCGACCACGAACCGCTCCGGAACGGCAACGCTGCCTGGCACCGCCACGCGCGCGATGTCGTTGCGCAACAGGTCGAGGATCATCAGGTTTTCGGCGCGCTGCTTGGGGTCGGCAGCGAGCGCCGCCGCTGCGGCGGCATCGCGCACCGGATCGGGGTCGCGACGCGCGGTGCCCTTCATCGGGCGGGCGGAGAGGGTCGTCCCGTCGAGGCGAAAGAACAGCTCGGGTGAAAAGGACAGCAGCCAGTCGGCACCGGTCCACACCAGTGCGCCATGCCCCGCCGCCGCCCGCGGCCGGATCGCCGCATATAGCGCGCGCGGGTCGCCCAGCATCGGCACCGTCGCGCGAAACGTGAGGTTGGCCTGGTAGATGTCGCCCGCCTCGATCCATTCCCGCACCCGCTCGAACGCGCGGGCATAGTCGGCAAAGCCGAGTTCGGGCTGCGGTGCGCCCACCCACGCCCCTGCGGGATCGGGCAGCAAGGCGTCCGCCTCGACCCCCTCAAAGCCGTCAAAGATGCCGAACCAGCCCAGCGGCAACGGTGCCTCGCGCGGAGCGCTAAGCCCCTCGGCGCCGCGCCCTGCTTCGTAGCTCAGAAAGCCGGCGACTGCCCGACCTTCTTCCCGCGCGCGATCGAGCGCCTCCAATAGCGTCGCGACCTCCCCAGGCGTGTCCGCCTGCACGGTTGCAACCGGTGCGCGGTACAGCCGGGCCGTGCCGCCGGGGCGGGCGTCGTCCAGCAGGACGAAGGGGGTGGCGTCGTGCAAGCGCATCGTCCGGCCGCTTGCAGCGGCGCGGCGCTTGCCGCAACCCCGCATGCGCGCCTATCCCGTTGCCATGACGCCTTCCCCGATCCGTGCGGCGATCGTGCCGGTCACGCCGCTCCAGCAGAATTGCACCCTGTTGTGGTGCACGAAGACGATGCGCGGCGCCTTTGTCGATCCGGGCGGCGACCTCGACCGGTTGCGTGCCGCGGCCGAGCAGAACGGAGTCACGATCGAGAAGATCCTGCTCACCCACGGGCACATCGACCATTGCGGCGAGGCCAAGCCGCTCGCCGACCAGCTGGGCGTGCCGATCGAGGGTCCGCACGAGGCCGACCGCTTCTGGATCGCGCGGCTGGACGAGGACGGCAAGCGCTGGGGCCTGCGCGGCGTGCCGTTCGAGCCCGACCGCTGGCTGGTCGAAGGCGACCAGGTTACCGTCGGCGAAGTCGCGTTCGACGTCTACGAGACGCCCGGCCACACCCCGGGCCACGTCGTCTTCCACCATCCGGCTACCCAGTTCGCGCTGGTCGGCGACGTGCTGTTTTCGGGCTCGGTCGGTCGCACCGACTTTCCGCTGTCGAACCATCAGGCGCTGATCGATTCGATCGTCACCAAACTGTGGCCGATGGGCGATGCGACGCACTTCGTGCCCGGCCATGGCCAGCCCGGCACCTTTGGCCAGGAGCGCCGTACCAACCCGTTCGTGGCCGATTCGGTGCTTGCCCAAGGCTGAGTCCGCGCAGCCGGCGGCAGCAATGCCCGCCAGAAGCTTGCAACCACGGCCAAAAACGCTATAGGCGCGGCTCGCTTCGTGACATGGCCCAAGCTGCCGGTCCGGCGAGCGGCCGGGTTCCGGCACTGCTTGCCCGGGCCACTCTTGGCTGTTTCACGGCCAATGATCCTTAGATTTCCGGTAAAGGTGCCGACATGGCAGTTCCCAAGAGAAAGACCTCGCCCTCCCGCCGGGGCATGCGGCGCGCGCACGACTCGCTCTCGGTCGAGTCGTTCCAGGAGTGCCCGAACTGCGGCGAGCTGAAGCGTCCGCACAACCTGTGCACGGGCTGCGGCCACTATAACGGCCGCGAGATCGTCTCGGTCGAAGGCTGAGCCTGACCGTACACGGAGGCGCTGGCGTGGTGGCCGAGGACTCGTGGATCGCCGTCGATGCGATGGGCGGTGACGAGGGCCTTGCGGTGATGCTTGCCGGCGTCGCCCAGGCGCGTCGCCGCAATCCTGACTTGCGATTCCTGCTGGTGGGCGACGAGACGGCGATTCGCGCCGGTCTCCAGTCGCACCCCAATCTTACCGCGGGTTCGGAAGTCGTCCATGCGCCGGAACTGGTCGGGTCTTCGGACAAGCCGAGCCAGGCGATCCGTCGCGCCCGCACCACGTCGATGGGAATCGCCATCGATCTGGTGAAAAAGGGGCGCGCGGCCGCTGCGGTGTCGTCGGGCAATACCGGCGCGCTGATGGCGATGTCGAAGCTGGCGCTGCGCACCATGCCGGGCATCGACCGTCCGGCGCTTGCCGCGCTGTTGCCGAGCCTGGGCGAAAACGACCTGGTGATGCTCGACCTCGGCGCCAATGCCGAGTGCGACGCGAGCAACCTCGTCCAGTTCGCGGTGATGGGCGCTGCCTATGCCCGCGCGGTGCTCGACCTGGAGAGCCCGCGCGTCGCGCTGCTCAACATCGGCACCGAGGACATGAAGGGCATCGACAGCGTGCGCGATGCCGCCGCTGCGATTCGTGCCTCCACCCACCTCCCGCTGACCTTCACCGGCTATATCGAGGGCGATCGGCTCTCGCGCGGGGAGGTGGACGTGGTGGTGTGCGACGGCTTTTCGGGCAACATCGCGCTCAAGACGGCGGAGGGCACGGCTCGCTTCGTGGCGGACCTGCTCAAGCGCGCGTTCCGCAGCTCGGTACGGTCCAAGGTCGGCTTCCTGATCTCGAAGCCGGCGACCGAGCTGCTGCGGCACCATCTCGACCCCAACAATCACAATGGCGCGATCTTCCTGGGCCTGAACGGCCTGGTGGTGAAGAGCCATGGCGGCGCCAATGCGGCCGGCGTATCCAACGCGATCGGCGTTGCCGCCAAGCTGATCCGCAACAACCTAACCCGTCGGATCGCCGAGGATCTCGCCGCGATCGAAGCGAAGGCTGCATGACTCGTCGCTCCGTGATCGCCGGCACCGGCTCCGCACTTCCCAAGCGTCGCGTCTCCAACGCTGAGCTGGCCGAGCGTGTCGACACGACCGACGAATGGATCGTCGAGCGCACGGGCATCCGTTTCCGCCACATCGCCGAGGAAGGCGAGACGACGTCGACGCTCGCTACAGACGCCGCACGTGAGGCGCTCGCTGCGGCTGGCATCGACGCCGAATCGATCGACCTGATCGTGCTGGCCACCGCAACGCCGGACCAGACCTTTCCGGCGACCGCGACCACCGTCCAGGCCGCTCTCGGGGTCCGCGACTGCGTGGCGTTCGACGTGGCGGCGGTGTGCTCGGGCTTCCTCTATGCGGTGCAGGTCGCCGACAGCATGATCCGGGCCGGCGCGCACACCCGCGCGCTGGTGATCGGTGCCGAGACCTTCAGCCGCATCCTCGATTGGGAAGACCGCGCAACCTGTGTGCTGTTCGGCGACGGCGCGGGCGCCGTAGTGCTCGAGGCGCGCGATTCGGACGCGGCGGACGCGCAGGGCATCCTCGCGACCAAGCTCCACGCCGACGGCCGCCACAACGGCCTGCTCTATGTCGACGGCGGACCCTCCACCACCGGCACGGTCGGCAAGCTGCGCATGAAGGGCCGCGAGGTGTTTCGCCATGCGGTCGTCAATCTCGCACAGGTGATGGAGGAGTCGCTGGGCATCGCCGGCTTGACCTCCGCGGATGTGGATTGGGTCGTGCCGCACCAGGCCAACGCCCGTATCCTCGAGGCGACCGCGCGCAAGCTGGGCCTCGCGCCCGAAAAGGTCGTCGTCACCGTAGACCAGCATGCCAATACATCGGCCGCGTCGGTGCCGCTTGCGCTCGACGCGGCGGTTCGCGACGGCCGCATCCAGCGCGGCGACCTGATCGTGCTGGAGGCGATGGGCGGCGGATTCACCTGGGGCGCGGCGGTGGTCCGCTTCTGATCGGCTCGGCGGCCGAGGCAAGCGGCCGCACGCGGACGGTTTGACCGGCGGTAACCTTGTGGTACGCGCCGTTGCGCATCCAGTGGGGAAGGGTTGGCCATGACGGCGGGCGGGACGTTGACACGCGCAGACCTCGCAGAGGCGCTGCACTCCGAAATCGGCCTGTCGCGCGCGGACTCCGCCAAGCTGGTGGAGGATATTCTCGCCCATATGTGCGACGCGCTTCACAAGGGCGAGAACGTCAAGATCTCCGGCTTCGGCAGCTTCGTGCTGCGCGACAAGGGGGAGCGCGTCGGCCGCAATCCCAAGACCGGGGTGGAGGTGCCGATCGCCCCGCGCCGGGTGCTCACTTTCCGCGCCAGCCAGATGATGCGCGACCGCATCGTCGCAGCCAGCTGAGCAGCGGCGCCGTGCCCGAGAAATCGGCAACGGCCTTTCGCACGATCGGCGAGGTCGCGGCCGAGCTTGGCCTGCCCCAGCACCGCCTTCGCTATTGGGAAAGCCGCTTTCCCGACCTGCGCCCGGTCACGCGCGCGGGACAGCGCCGCTATTACCGGCCCGAGGATGTGGCACTCGTCCGGCGCATCCACCAGCTTCTGAGCCAGCAGGGCTACACCGTACGCGGCGTACAGAACCTGCTGGCGACCGAGCGCGGAAAGCCTGTGGTTGCGGCGGCCGAGAACCCGTTGCTTCGTATCCGTGCGATGCTGGCCGACGCCCTGGCCGCCGACGGGCGCTGAGGTCGGCCGCGCAGGTCAGCCGAAGTCCGGACCCAGGCTCGGATCCACATCGCGGGGACGGATGAAGCGGGTGAGCGTCGCGGTGCGCTGCCGTGCCGCGCTCCAGCGCGCACCCACTTCCAGCACCGCGACCGTCGCGGTCGGGAACTTGGCCGCGATCTCCTCCCGCAGCGGACCTGCTTCGGCGAGCAGCAGCGCGACCTCTTCCAGTCCGGGATTGTGGCCGACCAGCAGCACGCGTTCCGCGTCGTCCGGCAGCGCACAGATCACGTCCAGCAGCGTCGCTTCCGACGCGAGATAGAGCCGGCGGTCCCATTGGGGTGCCAGTGTCACGCCCAGCCCCGCCGCGAAATGATCGAGTGTCTCGCGCACCCGCACCGCTGGGGAGGCGACCACCAGGTCGAAGGCGAGGTGTAGATCGCGAAGGTGCCGGCCCATGGTTTCGGCCGCACGCGCGCCCTTGGCATTGAGCGGCCGATCGAAGTCCCGCGCGACGGGATCGTCCCAGCCGGACTTGGCGTGGCGAAGCAGCGTCAGGGTTTTCATGGCATTTCCGTCGGGCGAGGCGTCAGGCGGTCGCCGCCTCATGCCCCAAGGGGCGGGCGAGGGAAAGTCGCGATGCGCGTTCCACCGCCTCATCCAGCGTCGTGCGCAGCACCGGCGTTCCCTCCGGAAAGGCGGTAAGCAGCCGCGAGGGCATGGCCGCCGACAGCAGCACGAACATGCCGCGGTCGTCTGCCCGCCGGATCAGCCGGCCGAACGCCTGGGCAAGCCGTGCGCGCACCAGCCGGTCGTCATAGGCGCTGCCGCCGCCCGCAAGCCGGCGTGCGGCATGGAGGACCGTCGGCTTGGGCCAGGGCACCCCCTCCATCGCGACCAGCCGCAGCGAATCGCCCGGCACATCGACCCCGTCGCGCAGCGCATCGGTGCCGAACAGCGAGGCGCGCGGATCGTCGCGAAAGATGTCGACCAGCGTGCCCGTGTCGATCGGATCGACATGCTGGGCGAGCAGCGGCAGCCCGTCGCGCGCCAGCCGGTCGGCGACGCGCGCATGCACCGCCCGCAACCGCCGGATCGCGGTGAACAGCCCCAGCGTGCCGCCGCCCGCCGCCGCGATCAGCCGGGCATAGGCATTGGCGAGCGCGGCAAGATCCCCGCGCTTCACGTCGGTGACGATCACCAACTCGGCCTGGCCCGCATAATCGAATGGGCTTGGCGCCTCGAACCGTGCAGGCGCGCGTTCCAGATGCGGAGCGCCGGCACGCGCCTCCGCCACCGACCAGTCGCCCCCGGCCTTGAGCGTGGCGGAAGTGACGAGCGCGCCATGCGCGGGTTTCAGCACCGTTTCCGCGAACGGCCGGCTCGGGTCGAGCCAATGGCGGTGCAGGCCGATGTCATATTCGCGGCCTTCGGCGCGATCGACGGCGAGCCAGTCGACGTAATCCGGGTCGCTGGGCCCTCCGATGCGCGCGATCAGCGCCAGCCACGCGCCCACCGTCTCCACGCGCCAGCCGAGCGAGGCGATCGCGCCCTCGATCCGGGCGCGCGCCGGGGCATCCATCCAGTCGGGTGCCTCGGCGAGCACCGCCTCCAGCCGCTTGCCGAGCGTGACGAGCGGGCGGAGCAGGGCTTCCAACGCCGCGCTGGCAGGCCCTGCCGCCTCCACCAGGGTCGGGTCGGGTTCGGCAAGCTCGGTTTCCAGGCCATAGCCGGCTTCCCCCGCATCGGGCGCCCGCGCGTAGACGAGCCCGCGGACGGCCGCGAGCAGCGTCTCGAGCGGCCCGAACGGCGCTCCCTCGTGGATACGCCCCAGCCAGCCGTCGGCAGGCAGCGCCTGGGCCGCGTTGACCGCAGCCGCGATGGCCTCCGCGCCACCCTCGTCATAGCTCGCCACGTCGGACAGCCGCGCGGCGAGCCCGCGGCGCCGGCCGCGCGCCTTGGCTTCCGGGCCGAGCACCCAGCGCCTGAGCTCGATCGATTCGGCACCCGTCAGCGCGGCTGAGAACATGGCGTCGGCTGCGTCGAACAGGTGATGCCCCTCGTCGAACACATAGCGGGTCGGGCGCGTGGTCGATTCGCGCCCCCTTGCTGCGTTGACCATCACCAGCGCGTGGTTCGCGATCACCAGGTCGGCGTCAGCCGAGGCGCGTGCCGCGCGCTCGATGAAGCACTTCCGATAGTGCGGGCAGCCCGCATAGATGCACTCGCCGCGCCGGTCGGTGAGCGCGGTCGAGCCGTTGCGCCGGAACAAGGTCGGAAGCCAGCCAGGCAGGTCGCCCCCGACCATGTCGCCATCGGCAGTATAGGCCGCCCAGCGCGCGACCAGCTGCGCCAGGATCGCCGCGCGCCCGGCGAACCCGCCTTGCAGCGCGTCCTCCAGGTTGAGCAGGCAGACGTAGTTCTCACGCCCCTTGCGCGTCACGATCCGCTGCTTGCGCTCTTCCGCGTCCGGGAACAGCCGCTCGCCCTCGCGCGCCAGCTGGCGTTGCAGTGCCTTGGTGTAGGTCGAAACCCATACCGCACCACCCGCGCGTTCCGACCACAGAGAGGCCGGGGCGAGGTAGCCAAGCGTCTTGCCGATGCCCGTACCCGCCTCCGCCAGCACCAGATTGGGCGAGTCGCGCACGACGCGGGGCGCAAAGGCATCGGCTGCGGCCGCGGCATAGTTGCGTTGGCCATGCCGCTGCTCGGCGCCGGCGCCAGTCAGCGCCTCCAGCCGGGCGACCACGTCGGCACCCTCCACGGTGATGGTGCGCGGGGCGGGGCGGGGCGCGCGTTCCTCCCATTCCGGCAGCTTCGCAAACAGCCAGCGCTCGGCGCGTTCCGGCCTCGCCAGGCGCTGGGTGAGGGCAGGCGCCCAGGTCCAGCGCAGCCGGAACAGCGATTGGGCGGCATGCCACGCGCCCTCGCGCTCGGGCCAGTCTCCGTCGGTGAGCGCAAGCAGCGCCGCGGCGGCATCGCGCAGGAAAGGGGCGACATCCGCATCGCTCTCCGGCGCATCCAGCCCGGTCACGGCGGCAAGCCCCTTGGGGGTCGGCACCATGAAGCGGGCAGGGCGCAGGAACGCGAACAGCTCCAGCAGGTCGAGCCCCGACAGCTCGGCATAGCCCAGCCGCTGTGCCACCAGCGGCGCATTGAGCATCAGCGTCGGCGTATCGGCGGCAAGCCGGATCGCCTCACCCCGGCTGATCCCGCGCACTTCCCCGTCAGGTGTGGCGACCCAGATGCCGCCGTGGCTTGCATGGAGCGCGGGGTAGGGGAGCATGGCTCCCTCTATAGCCGCCTCTCGTGTGAACGGAAGCGGAACGGGATCACCAAAGCACGCCGCGTTCCGGCTGCAGCGGCGCTGGCGCTTCGTCGCCGATCGCCTGCAGCAGATCGATTTCAATCGTGCGGCACATGGCCGTCATCGGAACGTCGTGGATCGTGTCGGCAAAGGGATCGACCAGATCGTCGCCGATCCGCAGCACCGACAGGAACATGAGGCCGGCCAGGCTCGACCCGATCGGCGTCGCCCACCCCAGCGTCTCGACCAGCCCGATCGGCAGCAGGATGCAGAACAGCCGCGCGAACATGGTGGGCAGGAAGCGATACTGGTTGGGAAGCGGCGTGTTCTTGATCCGCTCCATGCCGCCTTGCGAATTGGCGATGTCGACCAGGATGCGTTCCAGCTGGGTCTGCTGGATGGTGTCGATCCAGCCCTCGCGCATCGCCCGCGCGATGCGGCGGCCGGTCCCGTCGAGCAGCCCGTTGGCGACATTGCTGCGGCTGAGCGGGTCCTCGGCCTCCGCCGGCGACAGGAATCGCAGCACCTCAGGCGCCGGATCCTGGCGCCGCAGCTGGCAGCGCAGGCCATGCACATAGGCCAGGTGGCGCAGCACGATGCTGCGCTTGAGTTCGCGCGCCGGACCGATGTCGTCGATCGGCAGGAACGCCATCGCGCCCCGCGCCAGGCTGCGCGAGGCATTGATCATCGATCCCCAAAGGATGCGCCCTTCCCACCAGCGCTGATAGGCGGAGTTGACGCGAAAGCCGAGGAACAGCGCCAGCGCACTACCGAACAGGGTGAGCGGCAGCGCAGGCGCCTTGAACGGTGAGACGAAGTAGAAGACCGTGACGGCCACGTCCCACAGGAACAGTGAAAAGAGCGGCCACCAAATGTCCCGCAAGTGGTTACTGAGGCGGGGTCTTGCGCTTACGATCACCGGGAACGACACCTTTTTGCGAGCTTGGGCGTCAGGGAGACGCACGGACCGGCGGCTTTGTTGCAGTGCGGCAGCGTGTGCGCAATCCGGCTTGGCGAAGCCGTCGCTCAGGCGTTAGACGGCTGGGATGATCGATCCCGCACTTCGTACCGCCGCTCTCGCGTCCAAGGCCTGGCCCTATGAGGAGGCGCGCAAGCTCCTCAAGCGCTACCCCGAGGGCAAGCCCGGCGGCGCGCCGGTGATCTTCGAAACGGGCTATGGTCCGTCGGGCTTGCCGCACATCGGCACCTTCAACGAAGTGCTGCGCACCACCATGGTGCGCCAGGCCTTTGCCGAGCTGTCGGACACGCCCACCCGGCTGATCGCGTTCAGCGACGACATGGACGGCCTGCGCAAGGTGCCGGACAATGTGCCCAACCGCGACATGCTCGCCGAGCATCTCGGCAAGCCGCTGACCCAGGTGCCCGACCCGTTCGGCACCCACGAGAGCTTCGCGCACCACAACAACGCGCTGCTGCGCGAATTCCTCGATCGCTTCGGCTTCGACTATGAGTTCGCGTCCTCGACGGACTATTACACTTCGGGCCGCTTCGACGAGGCGCTGCGGGGCGTGCTGCGCCACTATCAGGGCATCCTGGACGTGATGCTGCCGACGCTGCGCAAGGAGCGTCAGGCGACCTATTCGCCGGTGCTGCCGGTCAGCCCCAAGTCTGGTGTCGTCCTCCAGGTCCCGGTCGAGGTGGTGGATGCCGAGGCCGGGCTGATCGCGTTCGAGGATGAGGGCGAGCGGATCGTCCAGTCGGCGCTGGGCGGCCTGTCCAAGCTGCAGTGGAAGGTCGACTGGGCGATGCGCTGGGTCGCACTGGGCGTGGACTATGAGATGGCGGGCAAGGACCTGATCGACTCGGTCGTCCAGTCCTCCAAGATCGCGCGCGTGCTCGGCGGGCGTCCGCCCGAAGGCTTCAACTACGAGATGTTCCTGGACGAGAAGGGGGAGAAGATCTCCAAGTCCAAGGGCAATGGCCTGAGCCTGGAACAATGGCTGACCTATGGCCCGGAGGAGAGCCTGGCCTTTTACGCCTATCGCGAGCCCAAGAAGGCCAAGCAGCTGCACCTGGGGGTGATCCCGCGGGCGATCGACGAATATTGGCAGTTCCGGGGCAACTACCCCAGCCAGCCGATCGAGCAGCAGCTCGGCAATCCGGTGCACCACATCCACGGCGGCCCGCCGCCGGAAGAAACGCTGCCGGTCACCTTCGGCCTCTTGCTGAACCTCGTCGGCGTGATGGGCGAAGCGACCAAGGAGCAGGTCTGGGGCTATCTGGCGAACTATGTCGCCGACGCCTCGCCCGCGGCCTATCCGGCGCTGGACCGGCTGATCGACCATGCGCTCGCCTTTACCCGCGACGTGGCCGAAAAGCCGGAGCGGCGCGCGCCGGAAGGCGTCGAGGTGGCGGCGCTCCAGCGGCTGGACAGTGAACTGGCCGCGATGCCGGCCGACGCCAGCGCCGAGACGATTCAGAACGCGGTCTATGAGATCGGCAAGACCGGCGGGTTCGAAGCCCTGCGCGACTGGTTCAAGGCGCTGTACGAGACGCTGCTCGGCACCAGCCAGGGGCCGCGCATGGGCAGCTTCATCGCGCTCTATGGCATCGACAACAGCCGCAAGCTGATCGCCGAGGCGCTCGCCCGCGCCTGACGGGGCGCGCGACCGACAGGAGCACTGATGCCGTCCACGCCCCGTTCCCCCCGTTCCGCACTGCGCGAGTTCCTGAAGAGCGAGGCGGGCGGCGGCGTGCTGCTGATCGCGGCGGCGGCGCTGGCGATGCTGGTGGCGAACCTGCCCGGATTGTCGGAGCGCTATTTCCACCTGCTGCACTGGGCCACGGGCCCGGTGCTCAGTCCCAAATATGGCCCGATGACGGTCCACCTGTGGATCAACGATGGGCTGATGGCGGTCTTCTTCCTGCTGGTCGGGCTGGAGATCAAGCGCGAGTTCGTGGACGGGCGACTCGCCAGCTGGAAGAATCGCCGGCTTCCCGTGGTCGCCGCCGCCGCTGGCATGGTTGCGCCGGCGCTGGTCTATCTGGCGGTGACGGGCGGGCGGGCCGAACTGCAGGCGGGCTGGGCGGTGCCGGCGGCGACCGACATCGCTTTTGCGATCGGCGTGCTGGCGCTGCTCGGATCGCGCGCCCCGGCGTCGCTCAAGCTGTTCCTGACCACGGTCGCGATCGTCGACGACATGGGCGCGGTCGCGATCATTGCGGTCGCCTATACCGACGGGATCACCACCCTCGCGCTGGCAGGCGCCGCGCTGGTATTGGCGGTCATGTGGGTGCTCGGTCAGTGCCGGGTGACGTCGCTTGTCCCGTACCTCCTGCTCGGCGTGGCGTTGTGGTACCTGGTGTTCCTGTCCGGCGTGCATGCGACCATCGCCGGCGTCCTCACCGCGCTGATGATCCCGATCAAGCCGACCCCTGCCGCCCCCGACGCGGACGATTCGCCGCTCCACCGCCTGGAGCATGCCCTGCACCCCTGGGTGGCCTATGCGATCGTGCCGCTGTTCGGCTTTGCCAATGCGGGCGTTTCGCTGGCCGGCAGCTCGGCCGGCGTGCTGCTCGACCCGCTGCCGCTTGGCATCGCGCTCGGCCTGCTCATCGGCAAGCAGCTGGGCATCTTCGGCAGCGTCTGGATCGCCGACCGCACCGGCTTTGCCAAGCGGCCGGGCGGGGCGAGCTGGGTGCAGATCTGGGGCCTGTCGCTGCTGGCGGGCATCGGCTTCACCATGAGCCTGTTCATCGGCGGCCTGGCCTTTCCGGACGACCCGCTGCTGGTCGACGAGGTAAAGATCGGCGTGCTCGCCGGATCGGTGCTGTCGGCGCTTGCCGGCTATGCGGTGCTGCGGCTGGCGCCCGGCAAGACACCCGCGCGGGCCGAGCGCGCGATGGATAAACCACGCAACGCCTAGTCCGAGACGCAGTACCCACCTCGCAGGGGCTGAAACCTCAACCGGCGAGAGTGCGACCGCCACGGCGCCCGCCAAGCAGCTTGCGCCCGTGCAGGGCAGCCCGGATCAGACGGTCGCGCGCCTGACGAAGTCGTCATGGACCTGGGCGGGTGTCTCGGTAACCGTGACATCGGCAACGCGTGCGCCCGACGGGCCGTGGCGCACGCGGGTGAGAAGTGCCTCGACCTGCTCGGCCGGGCCGGCGACCACCGCCTCGACGCTGCCATCCGCGCGATTGCGTACCCAGCCGGTGATGCCGAGCGACTGCGCCTGGTCGATCATCCACGCGCGGTAGGCGACGCCCTGCACCCGGCCGGTGATCGAGAGGTGGCGGTGGATCATGGGGGCGCTCCCGTTGCCCGACCCTTGTAGGGCAAGCGCACGTTGCGCTGAAGGGGTGTCGTTGCCCCATGCACCCGTCCCGGCGGACGCTGGGGCCAGTTGGGGTGTGGCGGATGGAGTGCGCTACTGCGACGGTACCGCAGCTGGGCCTCGGCCCTCGCCGGGGTACGGCAGTGTGGGGTGGGACAGGCGTCCCGCGCAAAAGAAAGGGGCGGGATTGCTCCCGCCCCTGTGGCTTACAGCTTTTCGGTCAACTCGGGGACGATCTGGAAGAGGTCGCCGACCAGGCCGACGTCGGCGACCTGGAAGATGGGGGCGTCCTCGTCCTTGTTGATGGCGATGATGATCTTGCTGTCCTTCATGCCCGCAAGGTGCTGGATGGCGCCGGAGATGCCGACCGCGACGTACACGTCCGGGGCGACGATCTTGCCGGTCTGGCCGACCTGATAGTCGTTGGGGGCGAAGCCTGCGTCGACGGCCGCGCGGCTGGCGCCGACCGCGGCGCCGAGCTTGTCGGCGAGCGGCTCGATGAGGGCGTGGAACTGCTCTTCCGAGCCGAGCGCACGGCCGCCGGAGACGATCACCGCGGCGCTGGTGAGCTCGGGACGGGCGGACTCCTGGGTCTCGGCACCGACGAAGCGCGACTTGCCCTGGTCGCCCGGCGCGGTGACCGGTTCGACCGAGGCGTTGCCGCCTTCGGTTGCTGCCTTGTCGAAGCCGGTGGCGCGGACGGTAATGACCTTCTTGGCATCGCTCGACTGCACGGTCGCGACCGCGTTGCCGGCATAGATCGGGCGAGTGAAGGTGTCGGCGCCCTCGACCGAGACGATGTCGCTCACCTGCATGACGTCGAGCAGCGCTGCGACGCGCGGGGCCACGTTCTTGCCGATCGAGGTGGCGTTGGCGAGGAAGGCGTCGTGGTCGGCCATCAGCGGCACCACCAGGGCTGCGACATTCTCGGCCAGCATGTTGGCGTACGTCGGATCGTTCGCCAGCAGCACCTTCGTGACGCCCGCAACCTTCGCGACCGCGTCGGCGGCCTGCACGGCGGCGTCGCCGTGTCCTGCGACCAGCGCGACCACGTCACCGAGCTTGGCGGCTGCGGTGAGGGTGGCCAGCGTCGCGTCCTTCACGCGGCCATCGAGCTGTTCGACCAGTACCAGCACGCTCATGCGATCACTCCCAGGCTCTTGATCTTGTCGACCAGCGCATTGACGTCATCCACCTTGATGCCGGCGGCGCGCTTGGCGGGTTCCTCCACCTTCAAGATGGTGATGCGGGGGGTGAGGTCGACGCCGTAATCGGCCGGCGTCTTCTGCGCCAAGGGCTTGGACTTCGCCTTCATGATGTTGGGCAGCGAGGCATAGCGCGGCTCGTTCAGGCGCAGGTCGGTGGTGACGATGGCGGGCAGCGGCAGCGCCACCGTCTCCAGGCCGCCGTCGACTTCGCGCGTCACGTTAGCGGTGTCGCCCTCGACCTCGACCTTGGACGCGAACGTGCCCTGGCCCCAGCCGAGCAGCGCGGCCAGCATCTGGCCGGTCTGGTTGTTGTCGTCGTCGATCGCCTGCTTGCCCAGGATCACGAGCTGCGGCTGCTCTTCCTCGACCACCTTGGCGAGGAGCTTGGCGACGCCCAGCGGCTCGGGACGCACGTCCGCGGTGATGAGTATGGCGCGGTCGGCACCCATCGCGAGTGCGGTGCGCAGCGTGTCCTGCGCCTTGGGCTCGCCGATCGAGACGACGACCACCTCGGTCGCGACACCCTTTTCCTTCAGCCGGATGGCTTCCTCGACGGCGATCTCGTCGAACGGGTTCATGCTCATCTTGACGTTGGCGAGGTCGACACCCGACCCGTCCGCCTTCACCCGCGGCTTCACATTATAGTCAAGCACCCGCTTGACCGGCACCAACAGCTTCATGTGTTTCTCTCCGTGAACGGAAATGCCGGGGACCCTATAGCAAGGGGCCCGCCGCGGCCATGGTTCGAGGCGGTGCCCCGGTCCTTGGCCGGGGCGGGCCCCGAGAGGTTTGGTTCAGTTCGAGTAGAACCGAGGAAACCCGTACCCCGGCGAAGGCCGGGGTCCAGTAGCGGTGGTCGAGGAGGCGTGGAGCCCCTTTTGCAGCCGCTTTCCCAACTGGGCCCCGGCCTTCGCCGGGGTACTAGGTCTGTCCCCGGGGCGGCCGGCTGTTTCCGCTTAGCTCAGCCTAAACTTCGGCGCCCCCGCCGCGTGGGCGGGGGCGCCTAGTGGATCAGGCTGCGACCTTCTTCACCTCTGCCACGATCTTCTTGGCGGCGTCGCCCAGGTCGTTGGCGGGGACGATGGCGAGGCCGGAGTTGGCGAGGATTTCCTTGCCCTTCTCGACGTTGGTGCCTTCCAGGCGGACGACGAGCGGAACCTGCAGGTTCACTTCCTTGGCCGCGGCAACGATGCCGTCTGCGATGATGTCGCAGCGCATGATGCCGCCGAAGATGTTGACCAGGATGCCCTTCACCGACGGATCGGACAGGATGATCTTGAACGCGGCCGTCACCTTCTCCTTGTTGGCGCCGCCGCCCACATCGAGGAAGTTGGCCGGGAACATGCCGTTGAGCTTGATGATGTCCATCGTGGCCATCGCCAGGCCGGCGCCGTTCACCATGCAGCCGATGTCACCGTCGAGCTTGATGTAGGCGAGGTCGTACTTCGACGCCTCGAGCTCCATCGGATCCTCTTCGGTCTCGTCGCGCAGCTCGGCGATGTCCTTGTGGCGGAACATCGCGTTCGAATCGAAGCCGACCTTGGCGTCGAGTACGAGGATGTTGCCCTGCTCGGTGAGTGCCAGCGGGTTGATCTCGATCTGCGAGGCGTCGGTCGTCTCGAACGCCTTGTAGAGGGCGGCTGCGACCTTGGCGGCCTGCTTGGCCTGGTCGCCGCTCAGCTCGAGCGCGGCTGCGACCGAACGGCCGTGGTGCGGCATGAAGCCGGTCGCCGGATCGACGTCAAAAGTGTGGATCTTCTCGGGGGTCGAGTGGGCGACCTCCTCGATGTCCATGCCGCCCTCGGTCGAGACGACAAAGGCAATGCGGCCGGTCGCGCGGTCGACCAGCAGCGCCAGGTAGAATTCCTTGGCGATGTCGGCACCGTCGGTGATGTACAGGCGGTTGACCTGCTTGCCGGCGTCGCCGGTCTGGATCGTCACCAGCGTGTTGCCGAGCATGTCGGTGGCGTGGGCGCGGACTTCGTCCAGGTTGAAGGCGAGGCGTACGCCGCCCTTTGCCTCAGGCGCCAGTTCCTTGAACTTGCCCTTGCCGCGGCCACCCGCGTGGATCTGCGACTTGACGACATAGAGTGGCCCGGGGAGGCGGCCTGCAGCCTCGACAGCCTCGTCCACGGTGAAGGCGGCATAGCCGGCGGCGATCGGCGCGCCGAACTTCGCGAGGAGTTCCTTGGCCTGATATTCGTGAATGTTCATGGAAAAGTTCCTGCCTCGCTTGGTTCGAGAAACGGAAAATACCGCCAGCCTTTCGCACAGCGCAGGCCGGAAATCCACCCCTGAACGCTGTTGATGCTAATGCGAAACGATCTCAATATAGTCTCAGCCCGTGAGCCCGGTCGCACAAAGCGCAGCCGAACTGCCGACCACGCCAACGATCTCCGGATCACCTAGGGTGCGAACCTCGCGCAGGAAGTCCGGCAGCGACCGAGCGTCGCGGCCATGCGGCAGATTGCCCAGCCGGCGCAGCTGGGCGAAGCTGAGGCGATCGACCATGCGCTCGGCCATGCAGGCGGAAAGCCCTGGCGGGAGCCCGGCCCGCTCAAGGCCGGTGCGCACCCGCGCCTCGGGGATGGCGCAGCCGGTGAGCACGGCGGCTGCCGGCAGCATCCATCCAAGTCTCGCACTCATCATGGTGCATCGCTATATCGCGGCCATGCACTGGGCAATCGGCATCGCGCTGTTCATCGGCACCGTGGCTGGCATGGAGCTGTTCGCCTATGCCGCGCACCGCTGGCTGATGCACGGGCCGGGCTGGTTCCTGCATGCGAGCCACCACCGCCCGCGCACCGGCGCGTTCGAGTGGAACGACCTTTATGCCGCGATCTTTGCGGTACCGTCGTTCGTGCTGATCCTGGGCGGGGTGCAGCTGGGCTGGTGGCCGGGCTGGGCGTGGATCGGCGCGGGGATCGCGGCCTATGGCGCGATCTACTTCGGCTTTCACGACGTGATCGTGCACAAGCGGGTGCCGCACCGCTATCTGCCGCGTTCGGCCTATATGAAGCGGATCATGCAGGCGCATCGGCTCCACCATGCGGTGGGCACCAAGGAGGGCACGGTGAGCTTCGGCTTCCTGTGGGCACCCAAGCCCGAGGCGCTGAAGGCGGAGCTGCGGCGGCGCGGCAATGCGGGGGCGCGCCAGCCGGGCGATCCGCGCGACGCGTCGCTGACCGAGGATACGCCCGCATGAGCATGGCCGACCGGCTCGGCCGCTTTGCGATGCTGGTGCTGAGCGGGCTTTCGACGCTGGCGCTGATCGGGGCGCTCGCCACCCTGTCGCGCGGCCCGACCCTGCCGCCGGGTTCAGTTGTGAGCCGTCCGATCCCGCCGGATGGCCTGCCCCCGGTCGATCCGCGGCAGGACAGCTTTGCCGGCGTGGAGCCGACGCCAATGGGCAAGGTGACGCCCGATGTCGCCCAGGCGATCGCACAGCGCGAGTCGGCGGCGGCCGACAGCCGCATCGCGGACTCGCTGGAGACGCTGGCCTATGCCGTGCTGGCGTTGGCGGGCTTTGCCGCGGCGGGGCTGCTGGTGCTGCTGCGCATCACCACGCTGATGGCGCGGATCGCCGAGCGGGAGGGGTGATGCGCGGCGAAGCTGGTGCTCCTGCGGAGGCAGGAGCCTAGAATCGCGAACGCCGGCCCGTGTAACCCTGGGCTCCTGCCTGCGCAGGAGCCCGCGGAGGAGGAGTGCTTCCCCTCCCCCCTCTCTTAATCGAACAGGCTGGAGACCGAGGCTTCCTCGGCGATGCGGCGGATCGCTTCGGCGAGCAGCGGCGCGATCGTCAGGTGGCGGATCTTGTCGGCGTCGGCGATGATTTCGTGGTTTCCGATCGAGTCGGTGATGACGAGTTCGGTCAGTTCCGAATTCTGGACGCGCGCGACCGCACCGCCCGACAGCACGCCATGGGTGCAATAGGCGACGACGCCCTCTGCCCCCGCCGCCTTCAGCGCCGCGGCGGCGTTGCACAAGGTGCCGGCCGAATCGACGATGTCGTCCACCAGCACGCAGAAGCGGCCGCGCACGTCGCCGATGATGTTCATCACCTCCGACTCGCCCGCGCGCTCACGCCGCTTGTCGACGATCGCGAGGGGGGCGTTGCCGAGCCGCTTGGCGAGCGCCCGCGCGCGCACCACGCCGCCGACATCGGGCGAGACGACCATCAGGTTGTGCTCGCCATAGCGGGTCGCGACGTCCGCCGACATGACCGGCGCACCGAACAGATTGTCCGTGGGGATGTCGAAGAAGCCCTGGATCTGGCCGGCGTGGAGATCGACCGACAGCACGCGGTCAGCGCCCGCGACCGTGATCAGGTTGGCGACCAGCTTGGCCGAAATCGGCGTGCGCGGACCCGGCTTCCGGTCTTGGCGGGCATAGCCGAAATAGGGCAGCACGGCGGTGATCCGTTTGGCCGACGCGCGCTTCAGCGCGTCGATCATGATCAGCAGTTCCATCAGGTTGTCGTTGGCCGGATAGGCGGTCGACTGGAGCACGAACACGTCCTCGCCGCGGACGTTCTCCAGCACCTCGACGAAGATCTCCTCGTCGGCGAAGCGACGGACGCTCGCGCGGGTGAGGGGGATCTCCAGATAGCCTGCGATCGCCTGCGCGAGAGGAAGATTGGAGTTGCCCGCGAGGAGTTTCATGACCGACTTTCGTTGCCCACCGATGCGGCGCTCCTTAGGCACGGTGACGGTTTGATGAAAGAGGAATGCGATGGCTGGGATTGCGGCATTCACACTTTCGGCGGACGATTACGTCTCAATGCAACGCACTGTCTTCGTCCGCCAGCTGCGTTCCCGACGTTTTGCCATTCGGCTCTCGCTGCTACAGGCAGCGGTGCTTACCGCAAGCCTCCTTTTCTTCGTGATGGCCGGCGAGCCGCTGCAGGAAGCGGCTTGGCTGGGCGTGTTGACGCTGCTCGCGGGAACGATAGGTCTGAGCATCGTGATCGGGGGCCATTTCCTCCTGTTGCCCCGCCGCGCACGCCGGTTGTTCACGCAACAACGCATGCTGCACCACCCTGTTGAGGTAACGTGGGACTCAGCCGGCATTTGCTGGCGTACGCCTCACGGCGTGACTACCTATCCCTGGAACCAGTATATCGCATGGCAGCGCACGCCGCGCCTGTTTCTGCTCTATGCGAGCGATCTCGTGCTCTATGCAGTGCCGACCCAAGCGCTGGACATGCAAGCAGAGGAAGACCTTGCGCAGGCTGCGGCGGCGGGCGGGTTGCCGCAGCGGTAGCGTGGGTGTGCCCTAAAATCGACACTGCGCGTCCGCAGGGCCTGCGCGGCAGAGCATCGGAGTGGCGGTACGCATGACTTTCCAGCGGATCGGGACGTTTCTGGCGGCGGTGGCGATGGCGCTGCCTGCGGCGGTGTGCGCGGAGAACCAGCAGTTCGACCTGTCGGGTCCGGCATTGCGCATGTCCGTCACGCGCGGTCCCGTCACGCTTCCGATCGCCAAGGTGCCGAGCATCGCCGCGGGCGACCGCGTCCGGATCGCCGCCGAGCTGCCCGAGAGCCAGGGCGTGCGCTACCTGCTGGTCGCCGCCTTCCTGCGCGGCGCCACCAACCCGCCGCCCAAGCGCTGGTTCTTCAAGGCGGAGAGCTGGGAGCGCAAGAAGGGCAGCCTGGACCTGGAGGTGCCCAAGGGCGCCGAGCAGCTGGTGCTGTTCGTGGTGCCGGAAACCGGCGGCGGCTTCGACGCGGTGGTGGACACGGTGCAGCGCCAGCCCGGAGCCTTCGTGCGCGCCTCGATCGAGCTTTCTCAGGCCTCGCGCGATCGGGCGCGGCTGGAGCTGTTCCTCGACGGGATCCAGGATGCCGAGCGCCATCGGCCGGGGGAGCTTACGCAGCGCACCGAGCAGCTGACCCGCAACCTGTCGATCAAGGTGCGCGAGGAATGCCTGCAGCAGCCGGTCGAGCAGCGCGCCGCCTGCATGGGGCAGAGCGAGAATACGCTGCTGCTGACCGATGGCACCCGCACCTCGCTGACCGAGACGCTGGTCGGGGCGCCAACCGACCTGGCGCTCCAGATCGCCGCGACGCCCGAGGGCGGATACGGCTATTACAGCCCGTACATCGGCGTGGTGCGCGACGTGGCGCGGCTGTTCGGCGCGTTCCAGACGACGCGCTTCACCTATATCCCGGCGCTGGCGCAGCTCGAGGGCGAGCGCGCGGGGCTGCTGCTCAACACCGCGCCCTCCTTTGCCAGCCCCAAGTCGGTGATGGTCGTCGGCCTGCCGCCGGTGCGTGCCGTCGATCCGCCGCTTCTGCGCAGCGGGGCCGACCAGTTGCTGTGCGCGCCGCCGGGCGAGCTGGTGCTGCCGGTGACCGGCGCCCCGCTGGTGTACGCGACCGACTATGCCCATGCGATGGCGCTGCGGATCAAGGGGCCGAACGGCGCCACCGTCGACCTGCCGGCGCGCGCCGACGTGCTGCGCGGCGGCTATGTCGTCGCGACCAACCTGCTGGCGGGGCAGCAAGGGCCCGTCGAGGCACAGCTGCACGGCAATTGGGGCTTTGCGCCGATGGACGGGCCGAGCTTTCGCCTGCAGCCGCCGCGCGGCGGCTGGCGCATCGCGGGTGACGGCGCGGGCGTCGTGGTCGGCCGCGACAATGCGCTGACGCTGGAGGGCGGGTCCGCCGCCTGCGTTTCCCGCGTGACCCTGCGCGATGCGGCGGGCGCGGTGCAGGAGGTCGCGTGGAAGGCTGCGGGCGACGGCAGCATCGCCGCCACCCTGCCGCTGGCCAAGGCGAAGCCCGGCAAGCTGACGCTGCTGGTCGAGCAGCAGGGCATGCCCCAGCCGGAGAGCATCGCGATCGCCGCGCTGGCCGAGGCGAGCCGGATCGACCGCCTGCGCTTCCACGCCGGCGATGCCGAGGCGACGCTCTATGGCGCGCGGCTGGAGAAGGTGACGCGCCTCACCATCGGCGATGCCGTGTTCGAGCCCGCGGACCTGGGCCGCGAGGGCAAGGCCGACCGGTTGGTGCTGCGCGCGGCCGCCCCGGTGGCGGCGCCGGCCGCGGGCCAGCCGTTCCAGGCAAAGGCCGTGCTCGCGGACGGGCGCACCCTGTCGATCGACGGCACGGTGGAGGCGCAGCGGCCGATGGCGGCGGTGGTGAGTCGCACCGTCGCGCGCGGCGGCGGCGAGGGGCTGGCGATCCGCATCGATGGCGACACGGTGATCCCCAACGACGCGCGGCTGACCTTTGCGCTGAAGGGGCAGGGCTCGACCCGCTTTTCCGGCAGCGAGCGGGTGGAGGTCGCGACCGAGGACGGCCGCGCGACCACGCTGCTGCCCGTGAAGCTCCAGGACGCAACGATCGCGATCGCGAGCATCGCCCCCGCCGAGGCGCTGGGCGGCTCCGCCTATGGCCCGCTGCGCTTCCGGGTGGTGCAGGGCGATGCGGCCGGCCCCTGGGCGCCGCTCGGCACCCTTGTCCGGCTGCCGCGAATTGCCGCCATCGCCTGCGCCGACGGTCAGGAGCGCTGCACGCTGACCGGCAGCGACCTGTTCCTGCTGGACGCCGTGGCGAGCGACCGCGGCTTCGCCCAGCCGGTGCGCGTGCCGGAAGGGTTTACGGGTACGAGTTTGGAAATCCCCAAGGGGCCGCTGTACCTGCGGCTTCGGGACGATCGCGAAGCGGTGGCAAGCGTCGGGAAGTAAGGACTGCGGCCGACGGCACCGGCGCTCGCGCTCCGGTCCAGCTCAGGGATCCCCGCGACGGCCGCCGACACCGCAAGGGCATCGGCGGTAGATCACATCCTGGCCGCAGCCGTGCCGCGGGCTGGGACGCCGTCTGGCGCGGCGATCACCCCACCGGCATCAGGCTCACGCCCAGCGCGATCGGCGTGCCGCCATCGCCGAACCAGGCGTTGCGGCGCGCGGCATCCTCAGGGATCCCGACGAGCTGCCGATCGTGACTCGCCTGGCTGGTCGCAAACAGCAGCACGGCCTGGTAGCGTTGATCGTGCTTCAGCCCCTGGGGGAGCGGGTGCAGGGTCGGGATCATCCGAACCGCACGCAGCGCGGCAGCGTCGAGCTCGGAAAATCCAGACGAATCGGCGATGGCGACGGACTTGGGTTTGCCCGTTTCGCTGCACAAGAAGCTCACCCGAACTACTCCTTCGCGGGGCAGCGCGCCGAGCATATAGTGCGGATATACCATATGGCGCTCGAGCAGCTTGGTGGTGCGCTGCGACCAGGTGGAGAGCGTCACGGGCTCGGCGACGATGACAATGCCTTGTTCCTGCTGCCGAGCGAGACCGGGTGCGGGCGTGACGACGGTAGCGGCAAGAGCCGCCGTACAAACGACGAACTTCAGCATGGCTGCATACTCCGGATGCACGGCTTTGCGCCGGTGCTCTGATTCCTACGTCCAGACGCGCTTGCGATCCCGGCAAGCTGCGGGAAACATGCTGAGCCAGCATGTTTCCAAAATTGTCGCCGCGGTTCGCGCCCACGCGTCCGGCGTGCTTTGTCGAGCGACAGGGTGTAGGTTTCCCGTGACCGAGGTACCCTGGGGCACGTGATGGCCAACACGGTAGAGCCTGTCCGCGTCCGGTTCGGCGAATTCCTGTTGGATCTGGCGGACGAGCGTCTGATCGGACCTGGCGGGCCAATCCGGATCGGCAACAAGGCATTCAGAGTCCTTCGGGCCTTGGCCGCCATGCGCGGGCGCCTGCTGACCAAGGAAGAGTTGTTCGAAACCGTCTGGGACGGCGCGCGCGTGTCCGAGTCGGCGCTTACCTCGGTGATCAAGGAACTCCGCCGCGCGCTGGGTGACGATTCCAAGGCGCCGCGCTTCATCGGGGCGGTGTATGGCCGGGGCTATCGCTTCCTGGCGCCGGTCAAAGACGAACCGGCGGGCGAGGAGCCGCCGCCGAGCGAGCGCCAACCCGCGGTGCAGGGCGACACGGAGGCTATTGAATGGGTCTTTTGGCGCAATTCCAGCTGGCGCTTCGCAGGGCTGGGAGCCGTGGCGGCGGCGGTGATCGCAAGTATCTGGTTCCTGCAGCGCCCGGACGCCAGCGGGACACGGGTCAGGATTGAGCCCTTGCGGGTGATCGGAAACAATCCGGTAGCGCGGCTACTAAGCCAGAACCTGGCCAGCGAGCTGTCCCGCCTCGGCGTGGCGAACAACTCGACGATCGTAATCAGCGATGCGCGCGATCCTGCGACTGCGCCTGCGGACTATATTTTTGCCGGGGAGGTCCAGAACGACGGTCGCGCGTGGCACGTCGCCGTCCGCCTGATCGACGGCGCCCGGCAGATCCTGTGGTCGCGGGATTTCTCCGCCCCCGCCCAGGAGCTGGCGAGTCTTCGACAGCAGATGGCCGTTCGCACCGGGGAAGTGCTGGTGTGTGCCTTTGGCGCCCGATCGCGGAGACCCGCGGGCACCGACTTGGCAACGCTTCGGCCGTTTTTGGCCGCGTGCGAGACGTACAACAGCGATTGGTCCGCTGCGCGGCCGGTGCTTGCCCGGCTCGTCGAGGGGGCGCCCCGTTTCGCTCAGGCGCGCGGCATGTATGCCAACGTTCTGGCTCGGCTGGCTCCTTCGGGGGCAGGCCCCGAGCAGCGCGACCGCCTGAAGCGCGAAGCGGTTGCCCAGGCGCGTCAGGCGCTCAGGGACGACCCTCATATCGGCAGCGCCTATGGTGCGCTCGCGGCCGTGATCCCGTTCACCGCCGCGCAACTCCCCGACAAGGACGCGATCCTGCGGCGCGGGATTGCCGCGGATCCGGTCTCGGCCGAGTTGCGAGCGCCCCGCTGCATGGTCCTGCGAAGCCTTGGCTTCGGAGCCGACGGCCAGTCCGAATGCGAGCGTGCCCTGGCGCTCGATACGCTTTCGCCGGGGACGGTCGCAACGCTGGCCGAAACCTACGCGTTCAACGGCCGTGTTCCGGACGCGCTCAACCTGCTGGACGACGCGCGCCGGTCCTGGCCGGGCGAGCCGGCCACCAGCTATGTGCGCTTCGAGACGATCGCGCGCTGGGGCGATGCGCGCCAGGCGCTGGCGGTGCTGGACAGTTCGGGAGGTGATTCCGGTTACCGGCCGCCCTTTTCGATACTGTGGCGGGCGTTCCTGAACGCGCGGATCGATCCGGGCCAAACACAAGGAGCGGTGCAAACGATCCTGGCACACGCGTCCGGCGCGCCGCTTGAGGCGCAGGTCACCGCTATCCGCCAGCTGGTCCAGCTCCGGCGGCTCGACGAGGCCTATCGCATCGCTGCGGCTCTACCTGCGGATGCCGGGTTCAGCCGGGCGTGGTTCGAAGGGTTTATGGAGCCGTTCCGTGCGGATGCCCGTTTTCCCCGCTTCTTGCGGCAGCAGGGGTTGACGCAGGCCAGGGTGCGGCTTCGCGGGCGTCCTGACTTCTGCGCCGAACCTGGGCTAAGTCGGCCCTGTCCGGTCACGCCCGGCGGCTGGATGCACTATGGCCGCTGACTCCGGCGGGAAGCGATTGGCGGCGTTCTTCGTTCAGTGTCTCTTCAAGGCCGGCGGGCAACGGCTATTGCAGTCGGTACACCGCCGGCTTGACCGCGTTGGAGAAGGATGCGCATGGCAACGTCACACCCCTTCGGACCCCTCAGCGCCACGCTACGGCCGGAGTCTGCCCTCACGGTGGCGGTGCTTGGCGCCGCCGCGCTATTCGCGAGCACGCAGGCGGTCGCCCGCGACTACACCACGCGCGATGTCGGCGGTTGGACGGTGGCGGCGAGCCGGGATGGCGAGGGCTGCTTCGTGACGCGGGAGTTCGACCGCACCGGGCACACGACGCTGTTGCTGGGGCTGGAGGTCGATGGCACCAACCATTTGACGGTGCTCAACGCCAATTGGTCGATCGAGCCCAAGGAGCGGCTGGAACTCACCTTCCGCTTGGCCAAGGGCAGCTTTCCGAAGCATTTTGCGGTCGGGCTTGCCTCGGCGGGCAAGCAGGGGTTCGTGACGAACTTCGGTGCGAAATTCCCGAATCTGTTTGCGGCATCGCCCAGCCTGGACATCTTTCGCGGTGACGTGCCCGTGGAGCGACTCAACCTGACGGGAAGCGGCGCAGCGGTTGCCGAACTGCGCCGGTGCGTCGAGGCGCAGCGGGAGAAGCCGGCGGGGAAGGCTGCCGCGGAAGAGCGATCGTCCGGCTCAATCCCGCTCGATCCCTTCGCCGGCGGCTCGGGGCGCAAGCTCAGGTGGTAAGGTAATCCCCGGAGCGCATCTGCCAGATGAACATATGTTCAGGTAGATGAACAGTCGTTCAGGTAGATGAACAACTGTTCAGGAAAGTGTTGGAGATGTGCAACAGCGTCGCTTCATCGAAGAAGATGCACATCCGAACACATACGGATTGTTGAACGCCCAGCGCTCAGCTTTGTTGTTGCTACGGATCAACGACGAAAGAAATGCGATGTCCTCTGTTGCCTCAAAGTTCGTGCCCGCGATGCTCATCCTGGTGGGTGGCGTCGGGCTCAGTGGGTGCGCGACCAAATCCTATGTGCGCGAGCAGATTGCGCCCGTGAGCCAGCGGGTCGATACGCTTGAGGCGCGGCTCCAGGAGACCGACGGCACCGCCAAGGCGGCGCTGGCCGAGGCGCAGGCGGCATCGGGCCAGCTGCAGGCCAGCGGCCAGCGTCTCGACCAGCTCAACGGCCGTGTCGACGGCGTCGAGCAGCGGTTGCAGGCGCAGGAGTCGCGCCCCAAGCGCCCCCGCAACTGATCGCCTGCACCTGTGTATCATCATCCGGTCGTCCCCTTGGGGACGGCCGGATTTCGAGTATCTTCAATCCATGACCTTTGTTCTTCGGGCGCTGGCGGGGATCGCGCTGGTCGCTCCGGCTGCGGCAAGTGCGCGCCCACCCGAGCCCCCTCGCGTGGAAGCGCCGGCCGAGGCCGAAACCGGCACCATCATTTCCGAGGCAGCGACCCGTGTCGCCGATTGGATCGCCGCGTCGGGCGACAATCACGCGCTTCCTTACGCGATCGTCGACAAGCAGAATGCGACGCTGCTGCTGTTCGACGCCAAGGGCAAGCCGCTGGACCAGGTCCCGGTGCTGATCGGCATCGCGGCCGGAGACGAGGCGACCGCCGGTGTCGGCAGCAAGAAGCTGGCCGAGATTGGCCCGGCTGAAAAGACGACGCCCGCCGGACGCTTTCTCGCCAAGTTCGGGATCCCGTTCCGGAAGGAGCGGATCCTGTGGGTGGACTATGCCACTTCGGTGGCGATGCACACGATCCCGGCGGACGCGGCCAAGAAGGATCGGCGGCGCGAGCGGATGCTGTCGGCGACGCCCGACGACAACCGTATCACCTTTGGCTGCATCAACGTGCCCAAGGCCTTTTACGGCAAGTTCCTGCGCCCGCAGTTCAGCAGAAAGGGTGGCTATGTCTATGTGCTGCCCGATACCAAGCCGCTGGAAGAGGTGTTCCCGCGCCTGCGGGTTCATGCGCTGACCCAGGGCGCCTCGGCTTCCTAGACCGTCGAGGCAGGTGAATCACTTGCCGGCTCGGAAACTGCGACGAACAAGGAAGTCTGGAGCGGATCCGGCAGCAAGCGGACCCGCCGCAGTTCCGGTGCTACTCGGGGACCGGCTCCGGCAGGGGCATTGGCCGGCCCCATAGAAATCCCTGCGCCTCGTCACAGCCCTCGTCGCGCAACAGGCGAAGCTGGGCGTCGGTCTCCAACCCTTCCGCCAGCACCGGTACGTCCAGGCTGTGGCCGAGCGCGAGCACGGCGCGGATGATGGCGCGCGCCTGGTGGTTGGTATCCGAGTTCAGCAGAAAGGACCGGTCGATCTTGATCTTGTCGAACGGGAAGGAGTTGAGGGTGTCGAGCGAGGAATAGCCGGTGCCGAAATCGTCGATCGCGATCGACACGCCCAGCTCCTTGATCTGCCGCAGGACGTGCAGCGCGCGCGCCTTGTCCGCGATGAAGGCGGTTTCCGTCACCTCCAGTTCGAGGCGATGGGCGGGCAGGCCGCTTTCCAGCAGCGCGGAGGTGACGACCTGCACCAGATCGACGTGCATGAGCTGCACCGGCGACAGGTTGACCGCCACCCGCAGCGGCTGGGGCCAGCGCGCCGCCTCGGCACAGGCCCGACGCAGCACCCATTCGCCCAGCCGGATGATCTCGCCGCTTTCCTCGGCGATCGGGATGAAATGGGCGGGGGAGATCCAGCCGTCCCGCGGATGCTGCCAGCGCAGCAGCGCCTCGAACCCCACCGCCTCCTCGGTCGGTACCGTTTTCTGGATCTGGTAGACGAGGCTCAGTTCGTCGCGGGCGATCGCTTCGCGCAGATCGTTGGCGATGGTGCGGCGGACGCGTGCCGCCTCGTCCATCCCGGGTTCGTAATAGCAGATGTGGCGGCCGACCGTCGTCTTGGCGCGGTACATGGCAAGATCGGCATTGTTGACGACCTGTTCGCGAGTGCGGCCATCCGCCGGGAACAGTGCGATGCCGAGGCTGGCACCCAGATGGACGGTCAGGTCGTCGATCACGGCCGGGATGGTGAGGCAGGTCTCCAGCCGGCTGACGAAATCGGTCACATCGGCCTGATCGGCAAAGGGCTTGAACGCGGCGAACTCGTCGCCGCCGAACCGGGCGACCACTTCGCTGTCTTCCAGCATGTCGGTGAGGCGTTCGGCCAGCAGGCGCAGCACCGCGTCGCCCGCAGCATGGCCGTGGAGATCGTTCACTTCCTTGAACCGGTCCAGGTCGATGCCGATCACCGCGACATGGGTATCGGTGCGGCCGGCGGCGGCCAGCGCCACGTCGAGCCGCTCGGTGTAGTTCGCGCGGTTCGGCAGACCGGTCAGCGCGTCGTGCAGCGCCATGTGTTCGATCCGCTGCTGCGCCTGGCGGCGTTCGGTGATGTCGTCAAAGGTGGTGACCCAGCCGCCCTCTGCGGTCGGACGATGCGTGACCGACAGCGTGATCTCGGGGGAGAAGGGAACGATCACCGTCCCTCCGTCCCCACCCGTGATGATCGCGCGGTGGCGGTCGACGGCTTCCCGCACGATCTCTGGCGTGCAGGCGTCGCCGAGGTGCTTTCCAAGGGCAATGCGGAATACGTCCGAGAACAGGGTGCCGGGCGGACATTCGGCATGGGTGACGCCAAAGATCGTGCCGACACGGTCGTTGGACAGGATCAGCCGCTCGTCGGGACCGAACAGGCACAGGCCCTGGTGCATGTTCGAAAGTGCCGCATCGAGGTTGCTCTGGTGCTCCTTGAACAGCGTCATGTCGCGCGTGATCTTGGCGAAGCCATGAAACGCGCCCGTCTCGTCATAGACGGACTCGATCGTCACATGCGCCCAGAAGCGGCTGCCGTCCTTGCGATAGCGCCAGCCCTCGGCCTTGAACTTGCCTTCGCGCCGGGCGGTCTCGATCCCGCGCTCGGGCACGCCGGCAGCGCGATCCTCGGGCGAGTAGAAGGTCGCGAGCTCCAGCCCCATCGCCTCGTCACGGGTATAACCCTTGAGCCGCTGGGCGCCCGCGTTCCACGAGGCGACATGGCCGTCGCTGCTCAACATGTAGATGGCGCAGTCGGTGATCCCCTCCACAAGGATCTTGAACTCGCGCTCACTGGCGTCGACTGCAGCGCGCAGCCGTGTGTGCGACAGCACCGCCATGATCGACAGGGCCAGGAGGCCCAAGGCGACAATCGCGACGGCCAAGCCCATTTGCGGCGACGACAGCAGCAGGTCTTCGGGCAGCTCGCCCGGGTGGGGAAGCAGCGTCAGGCCGGCCATGCCGGTGAAATGCAGCACCAGAACGCCGAGCACGATCAGGGCCGCTGCCGCCATGCCGCTTGCACGGCCACGACCATCGATCGCCAGCGAAAGGGCGACCGGCGCCGGCAGGATCGCCAGGAGGACGGAAGCCGCCACCATCCCCGCAGACCAGCGGAAATCGGCGCCCATCTGGAGCGCATGCATGCCGAGATAGTGCATCGCCGCCACGCCGGCGCCGGTGATCATGCCCCCCAGGATGCGTGCCCAGAGGCTGCGGACGTGGAGCGCGATCGCGAAGCCCAGCGTCGTAGCGCCGATGGCAACCGCCAGCGACAGGATCGAGGGCACGATGGCGTAGCCGATGACCACCCCCGGGTCGTACCCCATCATGGCCGTGAAGTGCGTCGCCCAGACGGCAAAGCCGCTCACCGCTCCGGAAGCTACCAGCCAGCGGGTGCGAGCCCCATCCCCCGCGTCGCGTGCCTGGCGGAGGAACAGAACGGTGGCAGCGGCGGCGACGACGCAGATCAGCGCCGCGAGCGCTACCAGCCGGACATCATGGTCGTGCCAAATGCATTGGTAGACGTCGAACAAGCCGGATCCCCTTTGATAGGGTCCCGTAAGGGAAAGTACGTAAATATTCTCGCAATAGCAGCGTGAGGGGTTCGACGCAGGCGGGGGAATTCCACCGGCCCGGCAAAGGCTCTAGAGGGCAGGGCATGACCGTCACCACCCGCTTCGCGCCGAGCCCTACCGGGCGGCTCCACCTCGGCAATCTGCGCGCGGCGCTGATCAACTGGCTCCATGCCAAAGCGAATGGCGGGCGGCTGCTGCTGCGCATCGACGATACCGATGCGGCGCGATCCGAGGAGCGGTTCGTCGACGCAATCCGCGCCGACCTCGCCTGGCTAGGGATCGACGTGGCCGGCGAAGAACGCCAGTCGGCGCGGTTCGGCCGCTATGAAGCGTGCTTTGCCGATCTGGTCGCAGGTGGACGGATTTATGCCGCCTATGAGACTCCTGAGGAGCTGGACCTGCGGCGCAAGGTGCTGCTGGGGCGCGGGCTGCCGCCGGTGTACGACCGCGCGGCGCTGGCGCTGACCGAGGCGGACCGGGCCCGACTGGAGGCAGAGGGGCGGCGGCCGCACTGGCGCTTCCGGCTCGACCATGACGCGCCGATCGGCTGGCACGACCTGGTGCGCGGCGAGCAGCGGTTCGAGGCGGCACGGCTGAGCGATCCGGTGGTGCGGCGTGCGGACGGTAGCTGGCTGTACCTGCTGCCGTCGGTGATCGACGACATCGACATGGGCGTGACGACGGTGATCCGCGGCGAGGACCATGTCTCCAACACCGCGACGCAGATCCAGATGTTCGAGAGCCTGGGTGCAGCGCTGCCGGAGTTCGCGCACGTCGCGCTGCTGACGGGTGCCGAGGGCAAGCTGTCGAAGCGGCTGGGCGCCACCGGCGTCGACGAGTTCCGCGCGATGGGGATCGAGCCCGAGGCGGTGGTGGCGATGCTCGCGCGGCTAGGCACCAGCGATCCCGTCGAGCCGCTGGTCGACCGCGCGACGCTGATCGCGGGTTTCGACTTCGCGCGCTTCGGACGCGCCCCGGCGCGCTTCGACGAGGGGGAGTTGCAGGCGCTGAACGCGCGCATCGTCCACCAGCTCGATTGGGAGCGGGTGCGGGCGGACCTGCCCGTGGGACTGGATCGGAACGGCTGGGAAGCGATCCGGGCAAATCTGTCGACCGTGGCCGAGGCGGCCGACTGGTGGCAGGTGGTGACTGGGCCGGTCGCGGCCCCTGCGCTGCCGGACGAGGATCGCGCCTTTGTCGCGCAAGCGGCCGAGGTCGCGGAGGCGATCGACTGGCCCGACCGGGCATGGGCGGCGCTGACGGGTGCGCTCAAGCAGGCGAGCGGGCGCAAGGGCAAGGCGCTGTTCCTACCGCTGCGGCTGGCGCTCACGGGGCGCGAGCATGGGCCGGACATGGCGACGCTTTTGCCGCTGATCGGCCGCGAGCAGGCGGTCGCGCGGCTACGCGACGCGGGGTGAGCCGACGTTGGCTTCCGTGCTCGGGCAGGAGCGCGGGCCACTCTCAGGCCTCCCCTCACCCGCGACCGTCGGGTTTGCAGGCGTAGACACCGAGGACCCAGCCAAACCGCATCTGGATGCCGACGCGTCGCAGCAGGTGGACTGCGCCCGCGTGGCCAAAAAAAGTGGCCGGTACGTTTCCGTACCGGCCCAGGTCGTCCGCAGGAGGAACGTCGTGGGCGGGGGGCATGCCCCCCGCCGATCTCAATAATTGTAGGCGCGCTCGCCATGCTCGCCGAGGTCGAGGCCCTCGATCTCGACTTCCGCGCTGACGCGGCCGCCGGTGACTGCCTTGGCGATGAAGAAGGCGATGGTGGTGCCGATCGCCGCCCAGATGATGGTGACGACCACCGCGAGCAGCTGGATGGCCAGCTTGCCGCCCATGTCATAGTCGGCTGCACCCGGGCCCCCGAGCGAGGGCGCATAGACGATCGCGGTGCCGATCGCGCCGACCATGCCGCCAACGCCGTGGATGCCGAACGCATCGAGCGAGTCGTCATAGCCGAGCTTGGGCTTCAGGACCGTCACGGCGAAGAAGCAGATGATCGAGGCGACGGCGCCGAGCACGATCGCGCCGAACGGGCCGGAGTTGCCGGCCGCCGGCGTCACCGCGACCAGGCCGGCGATGATGCCCGAGCAGAAGCCCAGTGCCGAACCCTTGTGGCCCGAGAAGCGCTCCGCCAGCATCCAGAACAGCGCACCCGAGGCGGTCGCGACAAAGGTGTTGATCATCGCCAGCGCAGCCGAGCCATTGGCCTCCAGCGCGGAGCCCGCGTTGAAGCCGAACCAGCCCACCCACAGCAGGCCGGTGCCGGCCATGGTGAGCGTCAGGCTGTGCGGCGCCATGCGCTCGGTCGGGAAGCCGATGCGCTTGCCGATCAGCATCGCCAGCACCAGCGCGGAGACGCCCGCGTTGATGTGCACCACCGTGCCGCCGGCGAAGTCCAGCGCGCCCAGGTCGAAGAACCAGCCCCCCGTTGCCCAGACCATGTGTGCGATCGGCAGGTAGACGATCGTGAGCCACACCAGCGCGAACAGCATGACGGCGGAAAACTTGATCCGCTCGACCACCGATCCCAGCACCAGTGCGATGGTGATGGCGGCAAAGGTCATCTGGAAGCAGATGAAGACATATTCCGGGATCTCGACGCCCGGCGTGAAGGTCGCCGCCTGCGACGCCGGCGTGACCCCGGCGAGGAACGCCTTGCCAAAGCCTGCGATGAACTTGGCCGGCAGTGCACCTTCCGGTCCGAAGGCGAGGCTGTAGCCGTAGATCACCCACACCAGCATCGCCAGGCAGGCGACGGCGCCGATCTGGGTCATCACCGACAGCATGTTCTTGGTGCGGGCAAGGCCGCCGTAGAACAGCGCCAGGCCGGGCAGGATCATCGCCAGCACCAGGACGGTGGAGGTCATCATCCAGGCGGTGTCGCCCTTGTTGACGGTGGCCGCCGATGCGGCGGCGGCCGGTGCCTGCAAGGCCGCGTCCTGCGCCCAGGCCGGCAGTGCGGCAAAGAGTGTCGTGCCCGCGGCAGCCGCGAGCGTCGTCCGAAGCTTCATGATGTCCCCCATCCTCACAGCGCGGTCTCGTCGGTTTCGCCGGTGCGGATGCGCACCGCCTGGCCGACGTCGAGCACGAAGATCTTGCCGTCGCCGATCGCGCCGGTGTTGGCCGAGACCTGCACGGCCTCGATGACGCGCGATGCCATGTCGGACGCGCAGACGATCTCGATCTTGATCTTGGGCACCATGTTGGTGCTGTACTCGGCACCCCGATAGATTTCGGTCTGCCCCTTTTGCCGCCCGAATCCCTTGACCTCGGTGACGGTCATGCCCGCCACGCCGATTTCGGTCAGTGCCTCGCGCACGTCGTCAAGCTTGAACGGCTTGATGATGGCGATAACGAGTTTCATGCCCTAGCCCCCCGCTATGGTCCCTGGGGAATGCTTAGCAAGCGGCGTGCCAAATGCGGCGTCGGGGGGAGAATACGGCGTCATAGCCTGCGCCGATCCGTACATCCGGCTTGTCCGGAGCACGGATCGAAACACCCTGGAACGGGTGATCCGGTCCCTGCGGATGCGCATGGCGACCTAGCTTTAGGCAGCTGCCCAAAAATCAGGCAGCTGCGCGCATCATTCCGGGCATTCGGCGATGGCGCGGGCGGCGGCGAGGTCGTCCTCGTCCACCATCACGCGCGTGGGGATCAGCAGCCAGCTGCCGTCGGCGATGCTCGCCTCGCCGTCGAAGGCGACCGCCGGGATGCCCTCGCTCTCCAGCCGGCCGACCAGGATCTGCGCCTCGATGCGGGCGAAGCGGCCGACTTCGGCGAGGGCCATCAGGCGGCCGTGCCGCCGACGGTGAGCCCCTCAACCAGCAGGGTCGGCTGACCGACGCCGGCGGGCACGCTCTGCCCACCCTTGCCGCACATGCCGACGCCCTCGTCGAGCGCGAAGTCGTTGCCGATGCCGGTCACCTTGGTGAGCACGGTCGGGCCGTCGCCGATCAGCGTCGCGCCCTTGATCGGCGCGCCGAGCTTGCCGTTCTCGATGCGGTACGCCTCGGTGCAGGAGAAGACGAACTTGCCCGAGACGATGTCGACCTGGCCGCCGCCGAACGACTTGGCGAAGATGCCCTTCTTCACCCGCGACAGCAGTTCCGAGGGATCATCGTTGCCGCCGCGCATGAACGTGTTGGTCATGCGGGGCATGGGGGCGTGGGCGAAGCTCTCGCGCCGGCCGTTGCCGGTCGGCGCCACGCCCATTAGCCGGGCGTTCAGGCGATCGTGGATATAGCCCTTGAGGATGCCGTCCTCGATCAGGATGTTCTCCTGGGTCGGCGTGCCCTCGTCGTCGATCGACAGCGATCCGCGACGATCGGCGATCGAGCCGTCGTCGACCACCGTCACGCCGGGTGCCGCGACGCGCTCGCCGATGCGACCCGAAAAGGCGCTGGTACCCTTGCGATTGAAGTCGCCTTCCAGGCCGTGGCCGATCGCCTCGTGCAGCAGCACGCCGGGCCAGCCCGGTCCGAGCAGCACCGTCATCTCGCCGGCCGGCGCATCGACGGCATCCAGGTTCACCAGAGCCTGCGCGAGCGCGGTGTCGATCGCCCGGTTCCAGGTCTCGGGCAGGAACAGGTCGTCGTAAAGGTAACGGCCGCCGATGCCGAAGCTGCCCGTTTCGCGCCGGCCGTTCTGTTCGACCACCAGCGAGACGTTCAATCGCACCAGCGGACGCACGTCGGTGGCGACGAAGCCGTCCGGGCGGACGATCTCGACCACGCTCCACGAGCCGCTCAAGCTCACGCTTGCCTGCACGACCCGGGGATCGCGTGCGCGGGCGGCGGCGTCGATCGTCTGGCAGAGGTTCACCTTGTCGGCGAATGGCACCAGGTCGAGCGGGTCGGCGGCGGTATAGAGGTGGCGGTTATTGCCGCGCGGCGGCGGCGCCTTGGCACCCTTGGCCGGGTCGATCAGCGCCATGGTCTCGCCCGCGCGCAGGATCGCGGCTTCGCTGATCTCGTTCGCGTGGGCGAAGGCGGTGGTTTCGCCCGACACGCCGCGCAGGCCGAAGCCCGAGGCGGTGTCGTAGCTCGCCGTCTTCAGCCGCCCGTCATCGAAGCCGAATGCCTCGGACCGGCGATATTGCAGGTAGAGCTCTCCGTCGTCGGCCTGCGCGAGCGTGCGCGCGGCGAGGCGGGGGGCAGCGGCGGGGTCGAAGCCGTCGCGGTAGAGGAAGGCGCGGGGATCGGAGGCTGTCATGCCCTCCGATATAGGCGCGTCAGACGCTGGCGCCAGACGGGATGTCGCGCAGCGTCGCTGGGTCGACGCCGTCGGCGGGGCCGCCGATCAGCACGAAGCGGCGGTCGCAATAGCCGCAGTCGACATAGCCATGCTCGTCGATCTGCAGCCACACGCGCGGATGGCCGAGCGCGGGGGCGATCTCCCCGGCACCGTCGCAGGCGACGCGGGGAGTGGTGACGCGGATGAGTTCAGACGGCGGAATCATGGGCAAACCCGTAGCAAGGCGCTCGGCGCTCGACAATGCTGCAGGTCAGCCGACCGAGAGGGTTTCGCACGCCAGGGATTGGCGATCGATGCGGCTACGCCTATCCGCATGGCCATGACTCAGGCCGCCATCAGCATCCGAGACCTCTGCAAGACCTATGCGGGGGGCAAGCGCGCGCTCGACGGTGTCACGTTCGACGTGCCACGCGGGGAGATCTTCGGACTGTTGGGTCCCAATGGTGCGGGCAAGTCGACGCTGATCAACACGCTGGCCGGGCTGGTGCGCAAGACCAGCGGGACGGCCGAGATCTGGGGCTTCGACATCGACCAGCACCCGCGCAATGCCAAGGCGTCGATCGGCATCGTGAACCAGGAGATCACCTTCGATCCCTTTTTCACGCCGTCGGAAACGCTGGAGAACCAGGCGGGCCTCTACGGCATCCCCAAGGCCCGGCGCCGGACCATGGAACTGCTGCGTGCAGTGCATCTGGAGGACAAGGCCGACGCCTATGCCCGGAGCCTCTCGGGCGGCATGAAGCGGCGGCTGATGGTTGCAAAGGCGATGGTCCACACCCCACCGGTGCTGGTGCTCGACGAGCCGACGGCGGGCGTGGACATCGAACTGCGCCAGCAGCTGTGGGCTTATGTCCGCCAGTTGAACGACGCCGGGGTGACGGTGGTGCTGACCACCCATTATCTCGAGGAGGCCGAGGAGCTGTGCGATCGCATCGCGATCATCAATCACGGCCGGCTGATCGCCAACGAGCCTACTCGCGCGCTGGTCGGCATGGCGCAGGAAAAGCAGGTCGAGGTGACGGTCGACCGCGACATCCTCACCCCACCGGAGGCGAGCTGCTTCAGCAAGGTGGAGCGCAAGTCCGACCGCGTGCTGGCGATCACCTATCGAAAGGACATCGCCAACGCGGGCGAGGTGCTCGCGGCGGTGACGCGCGACGGCTATGGCATCGTCGACGTCTCCACCAAGGAGGCCGATCTGGAGGACGTGTTCCTCAACCTGACGCGCGCCCACGGGTGAGCGATCCCCGTAGCAGCGACGTCCTGATCGTCGGATCAGGGGCGGCAGGGCTGACCGCGGCGCTCAACCTGGCGCAGCGGTTCCGGGTGACGGTGCTGGCCAAGGGGCGGCTGGACGAGGGATCGACCGCCTGGGCGCAGGGCGGCATCGCCGCGGTGCTGGAGCCGGGCGACACCTTCGAGAACCACATCGAGGACACGATGGTGGCCGGTGCCGGCCTCAACGACCGCGCCACCGTCGAGTTCGTGGTCGAGAATGCCCCGGCGGCGATCGAACGGCTGGCGGAGCTCGGCGTGCCGTTCAACGACGGCGACGGCGACGAGCGCTGGCACCTGACGCGCGAGGGCGGGCATTCGCATCGACGCATCGTCCATGTCGACGACGCCACCGGCCGCGCTGTGCAGGAGGCGCTGATCGCCGCCGCCCAGGCGCATCCCAACATCACGCTGGTCCCCGACATGGTCGCGGTCGACCTTGCCACCAGCCGCCACGAGATGCGCTACTCGGGCGCCGGCCGGGTGTGGGGCGCCTATGCGCTCGACCGCAATACCGGGCGGGTAGCGCTGTTCACCGCCCGCGCGACGATCCTTGCCACCGGCGGGGCGGGGCGCACCTATCTGTTCTCCACCGCACCGGGCGGGGCGACCGGCGACGGCATCGCCATGGCGTGGCGGGCGGGGTGCCGCGTCTCCAACATGGAGATGATGCAGTTCCACCCGACCTGCCTCTATAATCTGGAGGTCAAGAACTTCCTGATCACGGAGGCCGTGCGCGGCGAGGGCGGGCGATTGTGCAACCCGCGCACCGGCCACCGCTTCATGCCCGACATCGATCCGCGTGCCGAGCTTGCACCGCGGGACGTGGTGGCGCGCGCGATCGATGCGGAGATCAAGCGTTTCGGCCTCGACTATGTCCACCTCGACATCAGCCACATGGCCCCGGAGTTCGTGCGCGGGCATTTCCCCAACATCCACGACAAGCTGCTGGGGCTTGGCATCGACATGACGCGCGAGCCCATCCCGGTGGTGCCCGCGCAGCATTATACCTGCGGCGGGATCGTCGTGGACCTCGACGGATGCACCGACCTGCCGGGCCTCTATGCCGCGGGCGAGTGCACCGAATCCGGGCTGCACGGCGCGAACCGCCTCGCCTCCAACTCGCTGCTCGAATGTTTCGTGTTCGGAGAGGCAGCGGCCCGGCACATCGCCGCGCATTGGGACGAGCTCGCACCGCCGCCGCCGATCCGGCCGTGGGACGAGAGCCGCGTCGCCGATTCGGACGAGGAAGTGGTCATCAAGCAGAACTGGACCGAGATTCGCCGGTTCATGTGGAATTACGTTGGCATCGTGCGAACCACCAAGCGGCTGGAGCGCGCGCAGCACCGCATCGCGATGCTGACCGAGGAAGTGAACGACTATTACGGCCACTTCCGGGTGACCCCGGACCTGGTCGAGCTTCGCAACCTGCTTCAATCGGCCGAGCTGATCGTGCGATCGGCGCTGCATCGCAAGGAAAGCCGCGGGCTGCACTATACGCTCGACTATCCCGAGACCCTGCCGGACGCGACCGATACGGTGCTGGTGCCCTGAGTCTCTGAACGGATGTAAGGGACGGAAGCCCTTGGAATTCGGGCTGGTTTCGCGCGTCCCCACCGTTCGGCGCGCCAATCCCGGCGTTCACCGCAAGCGGCAGATGGCGATGCTTGCCGGGGTGCATCCCGGCACACCATGGTCGCACGGTGCGAGGGGCCCAGAACATCGTGACGTCCGGTCAGCAATTCACCGCTACCCAACGGGTCCTGATCCTGCTCGCGTCGGCGCCGTTCGTGATGATGGGCTGCGCGGTCCATGAGGCGAGCCAGCAGACTGCAGCGATGCTGCCGCCCCCAGCCGCCGGTCCCAGCTATCGGGTCGCCGTGCCGGTTCCGCCACCTCCGCCGCCGCTGCCGCAGGCGCCGGCCGAACTGAACCGCACGATCACCACGCTGCTCGCCAACTTCAACGGCACCGCGGCCGCTGCCATCACCAGCGTCGATCAGGGCTGGGCCGTCACCTACAACGGCGCCCGCCCGATGCCGCAGCAGAGCGTGAGCAAGCTGTGGGTGTCGATGACGGCGCTCGACCTGCTCGACCAGGGCCGGCTTACGCTTGAGGATCCGGTGGTGGTCCGGGCGGAGGATCTGACGCTGTTCCACCAGCCGATCGCCGCGCTGGTGAAGGGCGACGGCTATCACACGACGGTCGGCGAATTGATGCGTCGCGCCCTGACCATGAGCGACAATACCGCCAACGACCGGCTGCTGACCTATGTCGGCGGGCCGAATGCGGTGCGGGCGTTCCTGGCGCGGCACGGCATTGCGAACATTCGCTTCGGCCCGGGCGAACGGCTGCTGCAGAGCGGCACCGCGGGGCTGACGTGGCGGCAGGAATATGCGCAGGCGGGCGGCTTCAACCAGGCCCGCAACGCCTTGCCGCAGAGCGTGCGTCAGGCTGCCTTTGAAGCCTATGTCGCGAACCCGCCGGACGGCGCAGGGGCTGCGGCGATTGCCGATGCGCTGGCGCGGCTGAAGCAGGGGCGGCTGCTGTCGCCGGCGTCCACCCGCCACCTCCTCGACACGATGGCGGCGTCGCGGACCGGACGTGCGCGGCTGCACGCCGCGCTGCCGCCCGGCTGGACGCTGGCGCACAAGACCGGCACCGGCCAGGATCTCCTGTCGCGCAACGCCGGCTTCAACGACGTCGGCGTGCTGACCGCGCCGGATGGGCGCAGCTATGCGGTGGCGGTGATGATCGGCGACACGCGTGCCCCGATGCGCGACCGCCAGGCGCTGATCCAGCAGGTCGTCCACGCGCTGGTGGCGGAGCACGGCTGAGGGCGGCGCCTTCCTGACCCATTCCTCAAGCCGCCCCGTTCGTCCTGAGTAGCCATTGAGCAAAGTCGAAGCGGCGTATCGGAGGACCGCCACAGGTGCTTCGATACGGGTCTTCGACTTCGCTCAGCCCCGACTCAGCACGAACGGGAGGGAAGGCGCCGCTCACTCCGAGCTGTCGGACGCGTCAGCATGACGGCGAGGCGTTGCGCCGACAGCACCCGCACCCCTCGTAACCAGCCCGCCGCGCTGCTATCTCCGCGGCCATGCCCCATCTCTACCTCGTCGACGGCTCCGGCTACATCTTCCGCGCCTATCACCGGCTGCCGCCGCTCACCAACAAGCATGGCGAGCCGGTGGGCGCCGTCTATGGCTACACCACCATGTTGTGGAAGCTGGCCGACGAGCTCCACAAGGCGGAGGGCCCGACGCACATGGCGGTGATCCTCGACAAGTCGTCGAGCACTTTCCGCAACGCGATGTACGACCAGTACAAGGCCCATCGTCCGCCGCCGCCGGAGGACCTGAAGCCGCAGTTCCCGATGATCCGCGATGCCACCCGCGCCTTTTCGCTGCCGTGCATCGAGGAGGAGGGCTGGGAAGCCGACGACCTGATCGCCAGCTATGCCAAGGCGGCGCTGGCGCAAGGGTGGCAGGTGACGATCGTCAGTTCCGACAAGGACCTGATGCAGCTGATCGAGGACGGCAGCCTCGACATGCTCGACACCATGAACAACCGCCGGCTGGACTCCAGCCACGTGGTCGAGAAGTTCGGCGTGCCGCCCACGCAGCTCGGCGAGGTGCTGGCGCTGATGGGCGACAGCGTCGACAATGTGCCCGGCGTCCCCGGTATCGGTCCGAAGCGCGCGGCCGAGCTGATCACCGAATATGGCGATGTCGAAGCGGTGCTCGCCGCTACCGGTTCGATGAAGAAGTCGAAGATGCGCGACAATCTGGTCGAGCATGCCGAGGCTGCGCGCATGTCGCGCAAGCTGGTGACGCTCGCCTGCGACGTGCCGCTGCCTGAGCCGCTCGATGGACTGGAACTGCAGGGCATCCCCGATGCGCCGCTGCGCGCGTTCCTGGAGCATCACGGGTTCCGCACGCTGCTCAACCGGCTGTCGGCAGTCGCCGATCCGCCCGCCGAGGCGCCGGTCGCGCCTGTCGACGACGATGCCGACGCGCCATGCAACCACGACGGCTATGAAACGGTGGTGGACGAGGCAGCGCTTGACCATTGGATCGAGCGTGCGCGGCACCAGGGCTGGGTCGCGGTGGATACCGAGACGACGGGCCTCGACGCGACCCGCGCGGAGCTGGTCGGCATCAGCCTGGCGCTGCACCCGAACCTCGCCTGCTACATTCCGCTCGGCCATGGCGGGCAGGATCTGCTGGCCGAGGTGCCCGAGCAGCTCGACCGCGCGGTGGCGCTCGCCAAGCTCAAGCCGCTGCTGGAGGACCCGACCGTCCTCAAGATCGGCCACAACCTGAAGTACGACATGATCGTGCTCGCGCGCTGTGGCGAGGGCGGCATCCGCGTCGCGCCCTATGACGACACGATCGTCATGAGCTTCGACCTCGATGCTGGGCGCCACGGCCATGGCATGGACGAGTTGGCGGCGACGCATCTGTCGCACAGCTGCATCGCCTACAAGGAGGTCGTCGGCACGGGGAAGAACCAGCGTGGCTTCCACGAGATCGACCTCAAGTCCGCCACCCGCTACGCCGCGGAGGACGCGGACGTGACGCTCCGGCTGTGGCGGCGGTTCAAGCCGCGGCTGCCCTATGAGTCCGCGACGCGCGTGTACGAAATGGTCGACCGGCCGCTGGTGCAGGTGCTCGCCGACATGGAGTGCCGCGGGGTCAAGGTCGATGCGGGCGCACTCGCGAAGCTGTCGGAGGAATTCTCCGGGCAGATCGCGGGGCTGGAGACGGAGATCCACGCGCTCGCCGGCGGCCCGTTCACCATCGGCAGCCCCAAGCAGCTGGGCGACGTGCTGTTTGATCGTCTTGGCCTGAAGGGCGGGCGCAAGGGCAAGTCGGGCGTCTACTCGACCGACGTCAACGAGATGGAGCGGCTGGCGGCCGACAAGGACCAGCCCCAGGGTGCCGAGATCGCGGGCAAGGTGCTGGAGTGGCGCCAGCTGACCAAGCTCAAGAACACCTATACCGACGCGCTGCAGGCGCAGATCAACCCGGCGACCGGCCGCGTCCACACCAGCTACTCGCTGACGGGTGCGCAGACGGGGCGATTGTCGTCGACCGATCCCAACTTGCAGAACATCCCGATCCGCACCGAGACGGGCCGCCAGATCCGCGACGCGTTCGTGGCGGAACCGGGCAACGTCATCCTGGCGGCAGACTATTCGCAGATCGAGTTGCGGCTCGCCGCGCATATCGCCGACGTGCCGCAGCTGCGCGAGGCGTTCGCGCGCGGCGACGACATCCACTCGCTGACTGCCACCGAGCTGTTCGGCGAGGTCAACCGCGACACCCGCGCGCGCGCCAAGACGATCAACTTCGCGATCCTCTACGGCATCTCGCGCTGGGGCCTGGCGGGTCGGCTCGACGTGTCGGCGGACGAGGCGCAGGGCATGATCGACCGCTATTTCGATCGTTTTCCCGGCATCAACCGCTACATCGCGGAAACGCTGGAGGGCGTGAAGGAGCGCGGCTTCACGACGACGCTGTTCGGCCGCAAGACGCACTTCCCGCGCATCAAGTCCAAGAACCAGGCCGAGCGTGCGGGCTCGGAACGCGCGGCGATCAACGCACCGATCCAGGGCACCAGCGCCGACATCATCAAGCGCGCCATGATCCGCATGGAGCCCGCGCTGGCGGAGGCGGGGCTGGGGCATGTACGCATGCTGATGCAGGTGCACGACGAACTGGTATTCGAGCTGCCCGAAGCCGATGCCGAGGCGGCGCGCGCGGTGATCGAGCGGGTGATGGCGACTGCGGCCGAGCCAGCGGTTACGTTGACGGTGCCGCTGGCTGTGGAGATCGGCGTTGGCCCGAGCTGGGGCGCCGCGCACTAAGGCGCCTTTGGGATCGCCGTTCCGGTTCTGTAGGATCCTGTGTTCCCGGGTGCGCGGGAACACAGGACTTCGCCGGGACCGTCACCTGAAAGCCGCAGCGCGGTGTCTTTCTGCATCAAGGGCTTATGCGTTGCGCTCCCCTTGCTTATGGGGCGCGCATGAACCGCGCAGACGGACCGACGACTTCTTCTTCCGATGGTGACATCGCCGCGCTTGCCAAGGGGGGCCGCACCAATGTGTTCGGCTTTGTCCTGCGGCTGCTCGCGCGCCTGCCGTTCCTGTTCATCGCCGGTCGGGTCTATGGGCCGGACACCGTAGGCCGGTTCGCGCTTGCGGTGCTGGTGGTCGAACTTGCGGCGCTGCTCGCGACACTGGGGCTGAAGCGCGGGCTGGCGCAGGCACTGTCCTCGACCGACCGGCCGCACGTCCATGTCGTATGGGATGCGATGGTGGTCGCATTCGTCGTGTCGATGGTCGCCAGTGCGGTGCTCTTCGTCTTCCCGCAGATCATGTATCCCAACAGCCAGATCATCGGGTTCGAACGGCTGCTGCCGCTGATCGTGTTCGCGATCGCCTGGTCGGACGTCAGCCTGGCGGCACTCGCCTACCGGCTGAACGTGAAGGCGGCGGTCACGGCGCGCGCGGTGGTGGAACCCTGGACGATCTCGATCGCCGCCTGGGCGCTGTCCTATGTCTCGACCCGCGACGGGCTGATCCTGTCCTACGTGCTGTCGATGGCGGCGGCGCTGGTCGCGTCGCTGGTGCCGTTCCTGCGCAGCTATGGCCTGCCGCGCGGCTGGACGCCGCACCTGCGGCCGATGCTGGCGCTCGCCAAGCAGAACATCCCGCTCGCCGGTGCCGATGCGGTGGAATGGGGATCGCGCAACGTCGATCGCTTCATCCTGGGCGTGCTGTTCCCGCCCGCGATCGTCGGCGTCTACTACATGGCGCAGCAGGTCTCCTCACTGCCGCAGAAGCTCAAGACCAGCTTCGACCCGGTGCTCGGCCCGGTCATCACCAAGAGCCTGGCAGAGGGCGACAAGGCGGCGGTCGCGCGCCAGGTGCTGCAGGTCGGCTTCTGGATCATGGCGGCGCAGGCGGCGCTGGCGCTGGCGGGATCGATCCCGGCGGAAGGCGTGATGGGCATCGTCGGGCCGCAGTTCGTGAGCGGTGCGGGCGCACTGTCGTTCCTGCTGGTCGCCGAAGTGCTCGCCTCGACCGGCGCCGTGTCGGAGGCTGCGCTCGTCTATGTCGCGCGCCATCGCAACCTGATGTTGTCGATCGGCCTGCTCGCCTTCCAGGTGGTGCTGAGCTTTGCGCTGGTGTTGCTGATGCGCTGGCTGGGCTTTCCGCAGCCATGGCAGGCGGCGGGACCGGCGGTGGCGCTCACCATCTCGGTCACCTGCAGTTCCTGGCTGAAGTCGCGGCTGCTGGCCCGGATTCTGGACCATCGGGTGGCGGAGATCCGCCGGCCGTTCGTGGTCGCGATCGCGGCGGGTTCGGCCGTGGGCTCGGTGATCATGCTGCTGCCGCCGCGGCTGGAATGGGCGGAAATGCTGTTCGGCATCCCAGCGATCCTGCTCGCCTATGGTTTTGTGCTGTGGCGCTGGGCGTTCGGCCCCGCCGACCGCGCGCTGTTCCACAAGGCGCCCATAACGGCGACCATCCCGACCGAGAAGCACAAGAGCTAGGGGGGCGGCGACGGCGGGTACACCCGTCCGTCCGTGCCATCAGGCGCACTCGAATGGCGTACTGAGGGACTGCCGGCGGTGCTTCGATACGGGTCTTCGCCAGGCTCAGCCCCTACTCAGCACGAACGGCTCCACTGGAGGTCACCCGGCTCCGGCGCGATCCGCGTTCCTGCTGGCGGCGGACACAAAAAAAGGGGCGCCCGCGGGCGCCCCTTTTCGCGTGCTGGTGGTGCGCCGTCTCAGTGGCGGAAATGGCGCATGCCGGTGAAGACCATCGCCAGCCCTGCTTCGTCGGCCGCCGCGATCACTTCTGCGTCGCGGATCGAGCCGCCCGGCTGGATCACCGCCGTGGCGCCGGCTTCGACCGCAGCAAGCAGGCCGTCGGCAAATGGGAAGAAGGCGTCGGATGCGACGGCGGAGCCGATCGTGCGCGGCTCGGCCCAACCGGCCTTGTCGGCAGCGTCCTTGGCCTTCCACGCGGCGATGCGGGCGGACTCCAGGCGGTTCATCTGCCCGGCGCCGACGCCGGCGGTGCTGCCGTCCTTGGCATAGACGATGGCGTTCGACTTGACGTGCTTGGCGACCGTCCAGGCGAAGCGGCAGTCGGCGAGTTCCTGCTCGGTCGGTGCGCGCTTGGTGACGACCTTCAGTTCCTCGGCCGCCAGCAAGCCGTTGTCGCGCGACTGGACCAGCAGGCCGCCGGCGATCGACTTGATCGCAAGGCCGCCGCGCGCCGGATCGGGCAGCTCGCCCGTCACGATCAGGCGCAGGTTCTTCTTGGCGGCGAAGACAGCGCGCGCTTCCTCGTCCGCGTCGGGTGCGCACACCACTTCGGTAAAGATGCCGCTGATCGCGCGGGCGGTCTCGCCGTCGAGCGGGCGGTTGAGCGCGATGATGCCGCCGAACGCCGAGACGCTGTCGCAGGCGAGGGCCGCCTGATAGGCCTCCAGCAGCGTTTCACCGGTGGCGACGCCGCAGGGGTTGGCGTGCTTGACGATGACGACGGTCGGCGGGCCGTCGCGGAACTCGGAGACGAGTTCGAGCGCAGCGTCGGCGTCGTTGTAGTTGTTGTAGCTCAACTCCTTGCCCTGGAGCTGCTGGCCCTGGGCAATGCCGCGGGTGGCGCCGGTGTTGGGCAGGTAGAGCGCCGCGGTCTGGTGCGGGTTCTCGCCATAGCGCAGCGTGTCGGCGCGGGTGAAGGCGAGCGGCAGCGTCTGGGGCAGGGTCTCGCCCTGATCGACGCTGGCGAACCAGCCCGCGATCGCCGAGTCATAAGCGGCGGTGGCGGCATAGGCCTTGGCGGCGAAGCGGCGGCGGGTGTCGAGGCTGGTGGCGCCGGCGTTGGCGTCGAGTTCCTCGACCAGTGCTGCATAGTCGGCAGGATCGGTGACGATCGCGACGTGGGAATGGTTCTTGGCGGCGGAGCGCACCATCGAGGGGCCGCCGATGTCGATGTTCTCGATGATCTCGTCGCGGTCGGCGCCCTTGGCCACCGTCTGCGCGAAGGGATAGAGGTTCACCACCACCAGGTCGATCGGGCCGATGCCGTGCTCGGTCATCGAGGCGACATGCTCGGGATTGTCGCGGACCGCGAGCAGGCCGCCGTGCACCACCGGGTGCAGCGTCTTCACCCGGCCATCCATCATCTCCGGGAAGCCCGTCAGGTCGGAGATGTCGCGGACGGGAAGCCCCGCCTCGCGGATCGCCTTGGCGGTGCCGCCGGTGGAGACCAGTTCCACCCCATGGCGGTCGAGCGCCCGGGCGAGGTCGAGGATGCCGCTCTTGTCGGAGACCGAGAGCAGCGCGCGCGTGACGGTGACGTTCATGGCCGGCTCCTTTGCCCCGATTCGCCGGGGAGGCAAGGGGGATGGGCTCCTGATCCGCTCACCCGACCGTTTGTCCTGAGTAGCCGTTGAGCGGAGGCGAAACGGCGTATCGAAGGACGGCTCGGAGTGCTTCGATACGAGACTTCGACAACCTCAGCCGCTACTCACCAGAGAGGGGGTTGGGGGAGGCCGCCCGCCTACCGCGCCCGGTGGAATCGCCAGCCGACACCAACACCGCCGGGCTGGGCCACGCCGGTCAGCACCAGCTGGCGGGTGCCGTGCGGCTGCCCCTCGCCGTCGATCCACAGGCTGTCCTCGACGGCGAGCGCAGCGCCGCGGCAGCGGAACTGCCAGACCGCACGCCCGTCGGGCAGGCGGAGAAAGGCGGCGAGGCCATCGGCGGTCGGCGCGACCTCAACGCCGAGCCCCAGGTGGAAGCGGATGGCAAAGCCCACGTCGCCGTGCTTGCCGCCGCTGCCGCCGCGCGCGGACGCGGCGAGCAGCGTATCCTCGCCCACCAGGTCGCGGCCGTCGGTGGACAAAGTGATGCAGCGGCGATGGATGAGCCCCAGGCGGCGGACATAGCCGTCGTGGCTCGCCTCGATGCGGCTGAGTTCGTCGGTTTCCTGGCGGCTGAGCTCGACTTCGCCGACACCACGGCCCAGCGCGCCATCGGCATGGATCGCGGTCGAGTTGGAGTCGCCCAGCACCAGCGTGGAATGTGCAGCAGTGGTGCGCAGCGCCGGGGCGAGGCCGGGCGGCAACGTCAGCAGCGCACCATTGGCGCCGCCGCAGTTGACGACGATGCGCTGCCCGGCGTCGGAAAGCTCAAAGGCGAGGGTGGAGGCGCAGCCGCCGGTCGCCTGGCGGTTCGCAGGCGGCGGGGCGGCATCGAGCACCACCACCGTCTTGCCGGCCGACAGGCGCTGATAGCCCCAGTCGCGCGCCTGGCGTAAGGGACGCGTGCGCACGCCGGTCGCCTCGACGATCTGCTCGATGCGCTCGCCCGGGATCGGCACCGATCCCTGCCAGCTGCCCAGACCCCCATCCGAGTGGCAGACGCCCAGCAGCGCCGCCACCAGCCGCGTCAGCGTGTCGCCGAGCATGTCGGGCGCCTCCATGCGCCGCGCGGCATAGGTCTCGCGCAACATGGTGAGCAGCTGGATCAGGTCGAGCTGGTCGGCGGGCGAGCGGCCAAGCGTGCCGCCGTCCTCGAACACCGCCGTGCCCAGCGCGCGGGCAAGCCCGGCCTCTCCGAACACGCGGCGCGGGTCGCCGCCCGGGATCATCAGCCCGGCCGCGACCACGCCGCACCAGGCGGCAACCCGCGGCACGCCGGCGGCAACCTTGGCGGCGCTGTTGTCGAGGTGACGGGCACCACGCGCGAGCGCGTGCAGCACCTTGGAGCGATAGACGAGGTCGGTGCTGGACAGGATCAGCGGTGCATGCGCGGTCCAGAACAGCAGGCGCCGGCCCCACAGGTCCGCGCGCCAGGCCGGGTCGGAGACCCTGGTTTCATGCGCCGCCAGCCACTGGCGCATGATGGCTTCGGCAATCGGTGCAGCGGTGGCGCGGGTGGCGACGCTCGACAGGTCGCGCAGCCAGGCGAAGCTGTGGAGATATTCGGCAAACGGCGTGGAAAAGCTTGGGCGCGGCAGCGACAGCGCGGCGATCGGCACCGCCTCGCCCCGGAACAGCACCACGCCGTCGAGCAGCGCATGGCCGCGCTCGACTTCGCCGAAAAACGGGTCGTCCGCGACCGCGATCAGTTTCAGCGGATGCTTGCCGCGCAGGCGCAGCGCGTGGAACGGAGTGCGCCAGGTCAGCCGCTCGAGCCGTTCGGACAGCCGCTCCGCCAGCGACAGCCCCTTGCCACCGCTCTGGCGGATGAGCCGCTTGCCCGCTTCGATCCCGTCGGGCGCGGTGTCCTCGGGAAGCGGGTCGGTCACGCGCCTTTCAGCGCCCGGATGTTGTCGGCATAGGCGGCAGGCCCCCCGGTGAAGGTGGCGGTGCCGGCGACCAGCACATTGGCGCCCGCCTCGACCGCGAGCGGCGCGGTCACCCGGTCGATGCCGCCGTCGACCTCCAGGTCGATATCGCGGCCGGTGGAATCGATCCGCTGGCGCAGTGCCGCGATCTTCGCGAGCTGGCTCGACAGGAATTTCTGTCCGCCAAAGCCCGGATTGACGCTCATCACCATGATGAGGTCAACCAGGTCGAGCACCGGGTCGACCATCTCGACCGGGGTGGCGGGGTTCAGCACCACGCCCGCGCGCTTGCCGAGCGCCTTGATCGCCTGAAGCGAGCGGTGGAGGTGGGGCCCGGCCTCGGGATGGACCGAGATGATGTCGGCGCCGGCCTCGGCAAAGGGCTGGAGCAGCGGATCGGCGGGCGCGATCATCAGGTGGACGTCAAAGGGCTTGGCGCTGTGCTGGCGCAGCGCCTTCACCACCATCGGCCCGATGGTGAGGTTGGGCACGAAATGCCCGTCCATCACATCGACATGGATCCAGTCCGCGCCGGCGGCGTCGATCGCGCGCACCTCCTCGCCCAGGCGGGCGAAGTCGGCGGAAAGGATCGAGGGGGCGATGCGGACGGGTCTGCTCATGATCGAGCGACCTCTAGCATGGCAGCCCCCGCCCGCAACCGGGTGCGGGTGGCGGCTGGCGATTTCCGGGGGCGGGCTGTCGCGGCGGAGGCCCTCTGCACACTCGTTGTGCCCCGGCGGGGGTCGGGGCACAGTTGGGGTGGTGTCCGATTGGGCACCTGGGCCCCGGCGTTCACCGGGGTACAGAAGAACGCGAAAGCGCCCGCTCAGCCCACCCGATCGAGCCGCGCGATGAAAAAGCCGTCCAAGCCGCCCTGTTCGGCAAGCATCCCAGGCAAGGTGCGCACCCAGCCCTTCGGATCGGGCGCGATGCCCTCCGGCAGCAGCTCGGGCGCGACCGGCACCAGACGATAATCGCCGCGGTCGGCGAGGAAGCGTTCGACCTGCGCCTCGCCTTCGGCGCGCTCCAGCGAGCAGGTGGCGTAGACCAGCCGCCCGCCGGGCTTCACCCAGTCGGCGACGCGCGCGAGCAGTTGCGCCTGCAGCTCGGCGGCCTCGGCGATCACCGCCGGGCGGACGCGATGGAGCACGTCCGGGTGGCGGCGGAAGATGCCGGTCGCGCTGCACGGCGCATCGAGCAGCAGCGCGTCGACGGCTGCGTCCGGCTTCCAGCGCAGCGCGTCGGCGGCGACGACCCTGGCGGACAGTCCGGTGCGCTCCAGATTCTCCGACAGGCGCGCGAGTCGCTTCTCGGAAACGTCGAGTGCGGTCACGTCCCAGCCGGCGGCGGCGAGCTGCAGCGTCTTGCCGCCGGGCGCCGCGCACAGATCGAGCGCGGTGCCCGGCCCGTCGCCGATCAGCCGCGCCGGCAGCGAGGCGGCGAGATCCTGCACCCACCATTCGCCCTCGGCAAAGCCGGGAAGCTCGGGCACGGTTGCGAAGGCTGGCAGGCGGCGGTGGCGCGGCAGCAGGGTCGTGCCCTCTGCGGCGGTCGTGTCGCCGCGCAGGCTGAGGTCGATCGGGGGCGGCGCGGCGATGGCGACGCGGGCGGCCTCGGCAACGTCCTCGCCCCAGGCGGCTTGCCAGCGCAGCCAGACGGCGGCGGGCAGTTCGGGAAGGTCAGGCAGCGCCGCGTTCCGGCGCATCAGCGTGCCGAACACGCCATGCACCAGCTTGCGCGGACCGCCGTCGACCAGCGGCAGCACGGTTGCGATCGCGGCATGCGGCGGCGTGCCGAGCGCCAGCGCCTGAACGAGCGCGATGCGCAACGCAAAGCGCGCCTTGGCATCTTCGGGCAGCGGTCGGGCGGTGGCCGAGTCGATCAGCGCGTCGAGGTCGGGGAGCCGGCGCAGCGCCTCGCTGACGATGGCATGGACCAGGCCGCGATCCTCCCGCCGGTCGAGCTCGGCGGTGGCACGGTCGAGTGCGGCTTCGAGCGCCAGACCGCGGCGCAGCACCGCGTCGAGCAGGCGGAGCGCGGCGCGCCGGGCGGGAACGCCGGGCGGTTCGGGCGCAAGCTGGGGCCGCGCCATCAGTGCCGCCGTCCGGGTGCGCGCTGCCGCATGGTGTTGCTGTCGTTCACTTGATCCCGAGCCTTTCGCCGCCAATGTGGGGGCTGAATCATCATCGGAGAGTCCCATGGGCCAGCGACCGCCCCACGTGAAGCCACCCGAGCATCTTTCGGAAAGTCCGCCGGTGCCCACGCCCGAGCCGGTGGTGCCGCCGACCGACGACCCGCTCGGCAACAATCCGGTGCGCTATGGCGACTGGGAGCTGAAGGGCGTCGCCGTGGACTTCTGACCTCCGGGTTGGAGGCATGGTGCTCCTGCCTGTGCAGGAGCACCCGTTGAACTACGGCGTTCCGTTTACATCGGCAGTTCGTCGCCGCGGGCCTTGTAGAACGCCTTGACCGCGTCCCAACCCTCTTCCGCGGTTTCGCAGAAGGTGATGAGGTCCAGGTCCCGCGGCGAAATCACGCCTTCGTCGCACAGCGCCTCCAGGTTGATGACGCGCTCCCAGAATTCGCGGCCGTAGAACAGCACCGGGATCGGCTCGATCTTGCCGGTCTGGATCAGCGTCAGCAGCTCGAAGCTCTCGTCAAAGGTGCCGAAGCCGCCCGGAAACACCGCCACGGCGCGGGCGCGCAGCAGGAAGTGCATCTTGCGCAGCGCAAAATAATGGAACTGCATCGACAGCGACGGGGTGACGTACGGGTTCGGCGCCTGCTCGTGCGGCAACACGATGTTCAGGCCCACCGACTCGGCGCCGGCTTCGGTCGCACCGCGGTTCGCCGCTTCCATGATCGACGGCCCACCGCCCGAGCACACCACGAAGTGGCGCTTGCCGTCCTCGGCCAGCGGGAAGTTGCTGGCGAGACCGGCGAGCTCGCGGGCGACGTCATAATATTTGGACTTGGCGATCAGCCGCTCGGCGATGCGCTTGGCGCGATCGTCCTGGGCGAGGTCGAGCAGCGCCCCGGCCTTGCTAGGCTCGGGGATACGCGCCGAACCGTAGATCACGAAGGTGGAGGCGATGTTGGCCGCGTCGAACACCAGTTCCGGCTTCAGCAGTTCGAGCTGGAAGCGTACGGGACGCAGGTCCTCGCGCAGCAGGAAGTCCATGTCCTGGAATGCGAGGCGGTAGGAGGGATGCTCGGTCTGCGGCGTGGAAACCTGGGTGCGAGCACTTTCCGCTTCGCGCTTGGCGTCGCGAAACACGCGCGACGGGACTCGGGTATCGGTCATGAAACTTCCTGCAACAGCCGGGGCAAACGGAACGCGCGCCGGACGAAAGCGGACCAATCTAGAGCGGCTGCCGCGCGGCGCAAGCGGGGCAGTGCGGGTAGGTGGAGGCTGTTCTGGCACTCGCTTCCTTCTTCGTGCTCCCGCGCCGGCGGGAGCTTGGGGCCGCGGACGCCGCCGGGCACCGGTCTGCGTGGCACTCGGTCTCCGCCTGCGCGGGACCCGGGATGCGGAGCCTTTCACCGGCAGAAGCCGCCGCGACCGCCCATGTCGAAGTGCAAATGGTTGTAATGCGCGGCGTTATAGTCGGGCCCGAGCACCGTCTTGAAGCGCCTGCAGGCGGAGCGATGCACCACCTGCAGGAACTGCTGCACCGCCGGGTCGCTCGATCGCCAGTCCCGCTCGATGCTGATGCGACGCCCGTCGGCGAGCACGAAGCCGCCGATGTCGATGGCGTTGGCAAGCCCGTGCTGCGACAGCTTGGCCGAACCCGCTGATCCCTGGCCGACGATGCCGCGACAGACATAGCTGCCATAGCTTTCGATCCGCACCACGTCGCTGCCCAGGATCTGGCGGGCGGCCGGCCCGACGCCGTGCTGGACCCAGCCGACAAAGGCGCGGGCGGTGGGGCAGCGGATCGCCTTCAGGCCTGCGGTCGGCGTGCCGAAGTCGATCAGCTGCACCGCGCCCAGCACCAGGCAGCCGCCGCCATAGTCGCGGTCGGGTAGCGGGCTGAACCGCACGCCCGCGCGTGACAGGTCGGCATAGCATTGCTGGGTATCGCGCGGCGTCTGACCGACCACCGTCACCGGACCGCTGCCGCGCGGACGCGGGGCCGGGCGGCGCTCCTCCCGTCCTCCGCCGAAGATGCACCCTGCGAGCATCAGGGGCAGCAGCAGGGCGAGGAACCGACGCAAAACGAGCATGGCCGGCGGTGTAGCGGAGTGGACGCCATCCGCGCCACCCGCCGCTTCCCGGCTCGCGCGGGCGGAGGCTCGCCCCGTCGCCTTTGCGGGCAAGTTCGTCCGGTTCGGACGTGCCACCGTTGACAAGCCTCGTCGCGCCGCTAGGGCCGTCGGCGGGCCACGCTGTCCCAACGCAGCGCGTGCTCTCTGTGAGGAGAGACTATTTTGACGGATATGATTTCGGTTCCCGCCACCGGTGCGTCCACCGCACCCGCGAAGCCCGCCACCAAGCCGGCGCGCCCCCATTTTTCCTCTGGTCCCTGCGCCAAGCCCCCGGGCTGGTCGCCCGAGAAGCTCGCCACCGAGGTGCTCGGCCGCTCGCACCGCTCGAAGCTCGGCAAGGCGCGGCTCCAGCGCGCGATCGACCTGACCCGCGAACTCCTCCAGGTCCCCGACACCCACCGCATCGCCATCGTTCCGGGCTCCGACACGGGTGCCGTCGAAATGGCGATGTGGTCGCTGCTCGGCGCACGCCCGGTGACGCTGCTCGCCTGGGAAAGCTTTGGCGAGGGCTGGGTGACCGATGCGGTCAAGCAGCTCAAGATCGAGCCCAACGTGCTCAAGGCACCCTATGGCGAGATCGTCGACCTGACGCAGGTCAGCCCCGAGCATGACGTGATCTTCACCTGGAACGGCACCACCTCGGGCGTGCGCGTGCCGAACGGCGACTGGATCGCGGACGACCGCGGCGGCCTGACCATTGCAGACGCGACCTCGGCCGTGTTCGCGATGGACCTGCCGTGGGACAAGCTCGATGTGGTCACCTTCTCGTGGCAGAAGGTGCTGGGCGGCGAGGGCGCGCATGGCGTGCTGATCCTGGGCCCGCGCGCGGTCGAGCGGCTGGAGAGCTACACCCCGGCCTGGCCGCTGCCCAAGATCTTCCGCATGACCAAGGGCGGCAAGCTGATCGAGGGCCTGTTCAAGGGCGAGACGATCAACACGCCGTCGATGCTGGCGGTCGAGGACGCGATCTTTGCGATGGAATGGGCGCAGCACGCCGGCGGGCTCAATGGCCTGATCGCGCGCTCCACCGCCAATGCCACCGCGCTTGGCCGCATCGTCGAGGCGCGTGACTGGCTCGACCATCTGCCGGCGGATCCTGCGATCCGTTCGAACACCAGCGTCTGCCTGAAGCTCGTCACCGATGCGGATGCCGAGGCCCAGGCTGCGATGGTCAAGAAGATGGCCTCGCTCCTGGAAGCGGAAGGTGCTGCGTTCGACATCGCCGGCTATCGCGACGCCCCGGCGGGCCTGCGCATCTGGTGCGGCGCGACCGTCGACACCGCCGATGTCGAGGCGCTTGGCCCGTGGCTCGACTGGGCCTGGGAACAGGTCAAGCCCGCCTGATCCTGCGCGCTCTGACGTGCTCCTGCGAAGGCAGGAGCCCAGGGCCACACGCGTCTCGCTTGAAAACTCTAGGCTCCTGCCTGCGCAGGAGCACTGCACAAAATTTCCAAGGACCGACCCATGCCCAAAGTCCTCATCTCCGACAAAATGGATCCCAAGGCCGCCCAGATCTTCCGCGAGCGCGGGGTCGAGGTGGACGAGATCACCGGCAAGACGCCCGACGAACTGAAGGCCATCATCGGCCAGTATGACGGCCTCGCCATCCGCTCCTCGACCAAGGTGACGCAGGAAATCCTCGACGCTGCGACCAACCTCAAGGTGGTCGGGCGCGCCGGCATCGGCGTCGACAATGTCGACATCCCCGCCGCCTCCGCCCGCGGCGTGGTGGTGATGAACACCCCGTTCGGTAACTCGATCACGACCGCCGAGCATGCCATCGCGCTGATGTTCGCGCTCGCCCGCCAGCTGCCGGAGGCCGACGCCTCGACCCAGGCCGGCAAGTGGGAAAAGAACCGCTTCATGGGCGTCGAACTGACCGCCAAGACGCTCGGCCTGATCGGTGCGGGCAACATCGGCTCGATCGTCGCCGACCGTGCGCGTGGCCTCAAGATGAAGGTCGTGGCATTCGATCCGTTCCTCACACCGGAGCGCGCGATCGAGATGGGCGTGGAGAAGGTCGACCTCGAAACGCTGCTCGCGCGTGCCGACTTCATCACGCTGCACACCCCGCTCACCGACCAGACCCGCAACATCCTGTCGGCCGAGAATCTTGCCAAGACCAAGAAGGGCGTGCGCATCATCAACTGCGCGCGCGGCGGCTTGATCGACGAGGCGGCGCTGAAGCAGGGGCTCGACTCGGGCCATATCGCAGGCGCCGCGCTCGACGTGTTCGTGACCGAGCCGGCCAAGGAATCGCCGCTGTTCGGCACACCCAACTTCGTGTCGACGCCGCATCTGGGCGCGTCCACCACGGAGGCGCAGGTCAATGTCGCGATCCAGGTCGCCGAGCAGATGGCCGACTTCCTGGTATCGGGCGGCGTCACCAACGCGCTCAACATGCCGTCGCTGTCGGCTGAGGAAGCGCCCAAGCTCAAGCCGTACATGGCGCTGGCCGAAAAGCTCGGGAGCCTGGTGGGGCAGCTGGCGCATGGCGCACTCAGCTCGATTTCGATCGAGGTCGAGGGTGCGGCCGCCGAGCTCAACCAGAAGCCGATCACCGGCGCGGTGCTCGCGGGCCTGATGCGCGTCCATTCGGACACGGTGAACATGGTCAACGCGCCCTTCCTTGCCCGGGAGCGCGGGCTGGAAGTGCGCGAAGTGCGCAATGAGCGTGAGGGCGACTATCACACGCTGGTGCGCGTGACGGTGCGGACCGAGGCGGGTGACCGTTCGGTCGCAGGCACGCTGTTCGGCAACCAGGCGCCGCGTCTGGTCGAACTGTTCGGCATCAAGGTCGAGGCCGATCTGGCCGGGCACATGCTCTACATCGTCAACGAGGACGCGCCGGGCTTCATCGGCCGCCTGGGCACCACGCTGGGTGAGGCGGGCGTCAACATCGGCACCTTCCACCTCGGCCGCCGCAATGCGGGTGGCGAGGCGATCCTGCTGCTGTCGGTCGACGAGCCGGTGACGCCGGAGCTTGCCACCAGGGTCCGCAGCCTGCCGGGCGTGCGCACCGCGATGGCGCTGGCGTTCTAAGGAGCAACCTAGCATCGTACCCCGGCCTTCGCCGGGGTACGGGCCTGCAAGGGGTGGCCGCGCCGACCAAGCTTGTCGGGCGCGCATGCATCCCGTAGCTGGCCGAGGCGCGCCGATCGGGGCTGCGCCCAACAGGATTTTGCGATGACCGGCCTTTTGCCCGAAGGGTTCCACGACCGCCTGCCGCCCGCTGCCGATGCGGTGGCGCGGTTCGAAGGGCGCGTGCTGTCGGTCGCGCGCAGCTATGGCTATGAACAGGTCGATCCGCCGCTTGCCGAATATGAGGACGCGCTCGGCCGCCGGCTGAAGGCGGCGCGCGCGCAGGATGCCGTCCGCTTCGTCGATCCGGTGTCGCAGCGCACGCTGGCGATCCGCCCTGACATGACGGCGCAGGTCGGCCGCATCGCCGCGACTCGCATGGGCCATCACCCGCGTCCGGTGCGGCTGTGCTACGCTGGCCCGGTGCTGCGGCTGCGCGCCGCCGATCTCGACCAGCGCCGGGCGCTGCGCCAGATCGGTGCCGAGCTGATCGGCCTCGACAGCGTGGCGGCGGTGCGTGAGGTGGTGACCGTCGCCGTGGAGGCACTGGCGGCTGCCGGGCTTTCGGACGTGTCGGTCGACTTCACCCTGCCGGACCTGCTCGACGCGCTGGCCGGCGACACGCTGGCGCCCGAGCAGCTGACCGCGCTGCGCGAGGCGCTCGACGGCAAGGACGCCAGTGCGGTCGCGGCGATCGACCCGGCCTATCTGCCGCTGATCCAGGCGGCGGGGCCGTTTGACCAGGCGCTCGCCGGGCTGCGCGCGAGCGATGTGGCGGGAACGCTGCGCACCAGGCTCGACGGGCTGGAGGCGATCGCCGAGGCGATCCGCGGCAGCGCGGCGCTGACGCTTGATCCGACGGAGCGGCATGGATTCGAATATCAGAGCTGGGTCGGCTTCTCGCTGTTCGCGCGCGACCTGCGCGCACAGATCGGCCGCGGCGGCGCCTATGCCGTGGTCGGCGAGGACGGCCGCGCCGAGCCGGCGGTGGGCTTCTCGCTCTATGCCGACGTGCTGCTCGACGCGGGCATCGGCGCGGACGCGCGGCGGCGGCTGTTCCTGCCGTTCGGGACGCCGGTCGCAGCCGGCGCGGCGCTCAGGGCCGAGGGCTGGGTGACGGTCGCGGCGCTGACCGCAGACGACACGCCCGAGGCGCAGCTGTGCACGCATCGGCTAGGGGATGCAGGCCCGGTCGCGCTGGGGTGAGAGGTTTTCCTCCCTTTCCCCGTTCGTGCCGAGTAGAGACCGAGTAGCTCCGTAAGGAGCGTATCGGGGGCTCGTATCGAGGTGCCGCCCGGGGAGGCGACCTCTCGATACGCCGTCTCAATACGCTGCTTCGCAGCTACTCGACGGCTACTCGAGGCAAATGGAAGGGGGGCTGCGTGAGCCTCCCGGCCTCATCCCGCCTTTGAAAGCTTCAGCAGCCGGCCGCCTTCGCCGTCCTCCAGCAGCCAGATCGCGCCGTCCGGGCCCTGCTCGACGTCGCGGATGCGCTTGCCCATCGGCCACTGGTCGCCCTTGGCTGCGTCGGTGCCGTTCACGTCGACATGCACGAGCGACTCGCTCGACAGTCCGCCGATGAACAGATCGCCCTGCCATTCCGGGAACATCGCGCCCGAATAGACCATCAGCCCGCCCGGCGAGATCACGGGGTTCCACCAGACCTTGGGCGGTTCGAAGCCGTCGCCGGGCTTGTGGTCCGGGATGTCGCGGCCATCATAGTGGCTGCCGTTCGACGCCTTGGGCCAGCCATAGTTGCGGCCGGGCAGGACCAAATTCACCTCGTCGCCGCCCTTGGGACCCATCTCCTGCTCCCACAGATTGCCCTGGGCATCGAAGGCGAGGCCGAGCAGGTTACGATGGCCATAGGACCAGACCGCGGGGTGGAAGCCGCGCGCGGTGAGGGCGGGATCGCCGGCCGGCTTGCCGTCCAGGGTCAGGCGCAGGACCTTGCCGAGCGTGGCCTTGGGGTCCTGGGCGGGATCGAACTTCTGCCGCTCGCCGTTGGTGAAAAACAGGTGCTTGCCGTCGGGCGCAAAAGCGATACGGCCCGAGTAGTGGCCGTCGCCCGGGACAAAGGGCGTTGCGCTGAACAGCTCGGTGACGCCCTCCAGCCGCGCGCCCTGCTCGGCATCATGCACGAAGCGGCCGCGCCACAGCTTGACTCCCTTGCCGCCGGGGCCGGTCACCGAGCCCGAGAAATAGACGAGCTTGCTGCGCACGAAGTCGGGGGCAGCGACCACGTCCATGAGGCCGCCTTGTCCTTCGCTGTCTGTGGCGGGAATGCCGGTAACCGGCCAAGTAACCGTGTTGCTTCCGCTGGCCTGCTGCACCAGCAGCATGCGGCCGCCCTTTTCGGTCACCAGCATCCGTCCGTCCGGCAGGAAGGTCATCGCCCAAGGGGAGTCCAGGCTGGTGACGGGGGTCACCTGAAAGGGGCGACCCTCTGCCGTGCCGGCAGCCTGAGGTGCGGCGGTGTTGCCGCCGGCGTTGGCCGGATCATTGGGAGTGCCGCATGCGGCGACCAGGATAGCGGCGGTGGTGCAGGCGATGAATCGGCGCATGAAGATCTCCCTGTTGGTGCCTCAACGCGGGCGGCGCTGCGGCGTTGCGCGGATCCCCGCGCGTTTCGCGCTTGTCCTGATCCGGCGAACGCCCTATATCGCGGCTGTTCTCGACATTGGAAACCTTGGCGAGGTCGGACCCCACGGGTCCGGCGACGACGGGGCGTACCTTGGTTCGAACCGACTTTGGAGGACCGGCGACTGCCGGCCGCAACGAACTGGAGCGTGGATTGGCGGACATCGCCGAACTCAACCGGCTGATCGAGCCCGAGGCGAAGGCCCTGGGGCTGGCGCTGGTGCGCGTGAAGATGTTCGGCGGCAAGTCGGACCCGACGCTGCAGGTCATGGCCGAGCGCCCCGACACCCGCCAGCTGACAATCGACGACTGCGCCACGCTGTCGCGGCGCCTGTCGGACGTGTTCGACGCGCTGGAGGCCGAGGGTCGCGACCCGATCGAGGGTGCGTATCGGCTGGAGGTCTCCTCGCCCGGCATCGACCGTCCGTTGACGCGGCTTCAGGACTTTGCCGACTGGGCAGGGCAGGAAGCGCGCATCACGCTGGTCGAGCCGATCGAGGGCCGCAAGCAGCTGACCGGCGATCTCGTCGGGGTCGAGGGCGACCAGATCACGATCGACGTCCGCAAGTTTCGCGCGATGACGATCCCGTTCGCCGCGGTCGCCGACGCCAAGCTCACCATCACCGACAAGCTCCTCGCCGCCACCCAGCCGCTCGACGCGAGCGGGGCGGACGACATCATCGAAGTAGAAGGGTAAGCCCATGGCCACTGCCGTTACCGCCAACCGCGCCGAACTGATCGCCATTGCCGATTCGGTCGCGCGCGAGAAGCTGATCGACAAGGGCATCGTCATCGAGGCGATGGAGGACGCGATCCAGCGCGCCGCCCGCGCGCGCTATGGCGCCGAAAACGACATCCGCGCCAAGCTCGATCCGAACACCGGCGACCTGCGCCTGTGGCGCGTGGTCGAGGTGGTCGAGGCCGTCGACGATTATTTCAAGCAGGTCGACGTCGCCCAGGCGCAGAAGCTCCAGAAGGGCGCGGTCGTCGGCGACTATATCGTCGATCCGCTGCCCCCGATCGAGTTCGGCCGCATCGCGGCGCAGGCCGCCAAGCAGGTGATCTTCCAGAAGGTCCGTGACGCTGAGCGCGAGCGCCAGTTCGAGGAATTCAAGGACCGCGTGGGTGAGATTATCACCGGCGTCGTCAAGCGTGTCGAGTTCGGTCATGTCGTGGTCGACCTGGGCCGCGCCGAGGGCGTGATCCGCCGCGACCAGCAGATCCCGCGCGAAGCAGTTCGCGTCGGCGATCGCACCCGCTCGCTGATCCTGAACGTCCGCCGCGAGAACCGCGGGCCGCAGATCTTCCTCAGCCGTGCGCACCCCGACTTCATGAAGAAGCTGTTCGCGCAGGAAGTGCCCGAGATCTACGACGGCATCATCGAAATCAAGGCGGCCGCCCGCGATCCGGGCTCGCGCGCCAAGATCGGCGTCATCAGCCGCGACAGCTCGATCGACCCGGTCGGCGCGTGCGTCGGCATGAAGGGCAGCCGCGTTCAGGCGGTCGTCCAGGAAATGCAGGGCGAGAAGATCGACATCATCCCCTGGTCGGAAGACACGGCGACCTTTGTGGTCAACGCGCTGCAGCCGGCGAACGTCAGCCGCGTCGTGATCGACGAGGAAGAGGATCGCATCGAGGTGGTCGTCCCTGACGATCAGCTTTCGCTGGCGATCGGCCGCCGCGGCCAGAACGTGCGCCTGGCCAGCCAGCTGACTGCCAAGGCGATCGACATCCTGACCGAGGCCGATGCGTCGGAGAAGCGCCAGAAGGAATTCGTCGAGCGTTCGGCGATGTTCGAAGGCGAGCTGGACGTCGACGAGACGCTGGCTCAGCTGCTGGTGGCCGAAGGCTTCGGCGCACTGGAAGAAGTTGCCTATGTCGAGGTCGACGAACTCGCCGCGATCGAGGGCTTCGACGAGGATCTGGCCGCCGAGCTGCAGAACCGCGCCCAGGAAGCGCTCGAGCGCCGCGAGGAAGCCAACCGCGAGGCGCGCCGCGCGCTGGGTGTCGAGGACGCGCTGGCCGACATCCCGTACCTGACCGAGGCCATGCTGGTGACGCTCGGCAAGGCGGGCATCAAGACGCTCGACGATTTGGCCGATCTCGCCACCGACGAGCTGGTCGAGAAGAAGCGCGCCGAGCCGCGTCGCCGCAACGACGATGCCGCCAAGCGCAGCGAGCCCAAGGGCGGCATCCTGGCCGAATATGGTCTCAGCGACGAACAGGGCAACGAGATCATCATGGCCGCGCGTGCGCACTGGTTCGATGACGAGGAGGCTCCGGCCGAAGCGTCCACCGGCGAGGAGGCCGAGGCCTGATGCCGTTCGTCGACATTCGCCTGGCCGGCGCCGCCTCGCGCGAGCAGAAGGCGGCGATTGTCGCCGACGTCACGCGTTCGCTGGTCGAGCGGCTGGGCAAGAACCCGGCCGCCGTCCAGATCAACATCACCGAACTGTCCACCGAAAACTATGGTGCCGGTGGCCAGCTGATTGCGGATCGCGACGCCGGCAAGGTGTCCCAAGCGGGGGAGGACGCGCATGCGGAACCCTCGCAATGATGCCGCTTCGGTAACTCCGCGCGCCTCCGGGCACCGCGGCCAGCGCAATCCTGCGACGCCCCGTCCCCCGCGCGAACCGCACGAGGGGCCGGAGCGCAGCTGCATCCTCACCCGCGAGACGGGCGCGCGCGACGCGCTGGTCCGCCTGGCACTGTCTCCCGATGGGGAAGTGCTGCCCGACGTCCATGCCAAGGCGCCTGGACGCGGCGCCTGGATCGGCGTCGATCGTGCAGCACTGGACGCGGCAATCGCCAAGGGCCGGCTCAAGGGCGCATTGTCGCGAGCCTTCAAGACGCAGGCGATCACCATTCCGGACGATCTGTCCGACCGCATCGAGCAGGCGCTGCAACGCGCGGCACTCGAACGGCTCGGGCTGGAGGCGCGTTCGGGCAAGCTGGTGACGGGCGGCGAGCGGATCGTGAAGGCGGCGCGCAGCGGCCAGCTGCACGCGCTCTACCATGCCTCCGACGCAGGTGCCGATGGGGCGGGCAAGCTCGCCCAGGCATGGCGCGTGGGGTCCGATCGCGAAGGTAGCGGCGTCAGGGGATTGGAATTGCCCGTCGGGCGCACCATATTGTCCTTGGCGCTGGGGCGCGAAAATGTGGTACATGTCGGCGTGACCGACAGACCAGCGGCCAGTCGGGTCGGCGACGTGATCGCCCGATGGCTGCACTTTATCGGACCCGTACCCTCCTCCGTGTCTTGCGAAACCGAATCGCAGGGCGCATCGGCTGCCGGAACCTCGGCCGCCGCACAGACGACGACGAAGCAGGAATTCAGGTAACGCATGAGCGAGACGGACAACGACAAGCCGAAGCTGGGCGCGCGGGCACCGCTGGGGCTGAAGCGCACGGTGGAGACGGGCAAGGTGAAGCAGAGCTTCAGCCATGGCCGCTCCAACACCGTGGTCGTGGAGGTCAAGCGCCGCCGCGTGCTCGGCCGCCCGGGCGAAGAGCAGCAGCAGGGTGCACCTGTCGCTGCTCCGGAGGCTGCACCTGCGGCTGCTCCGGCACCGGCACCCGCTCCGGCGGCACCGCGTGCGCCCGCGCCGAACCCGGTTGCGGCGAACGCCGGCCTGTCGCGCCACGAGATCCAGGCAAAGCTGCTGCGGGAGGCCGAAGAGGCCCGCATGACCGCGCTTGAAGAGGGTCGCCGTCGTGACGAGCGCCTGCGCCAGGAAGCGCTGGAGCAGGAACAGCGCCGCGCGGAGGAAAACCGTCGTGCCGTGGAAGCGCCCGCGCCGGCACCTGCCGCACCGGCGGCTCCCGAACCTGCGCCCGAGCCCATGGTCGAGGCAGCGCCTGCCCCGGTTGCGACTCCGGCCCCCGCACCGGCAGCACCCGAGGTGCCGGCTCCGGTTGAGGCGGCACCTGTCGCGCCGACGCCTGCACCGGCACCTGCCGCGCCGGCCCCGGCGGCGGCTCCGGTAGCACAGGCTCCGAAGCCGGCGGCACCCGCACCGGCAGCACCCGCACCGGCGGCTGCCAGGCCCGCGGCGCCTGCCGCCCAGGCGCCGCGTCGCCCGGCCGCACCGCAGCGTCCGCCACAGCCGGCGCAGCCCGTGACGGTGCAGTTCGACTCGTCGCTGCCGGCGCCGCGTCGCTTCACTCCGGTGCAGCGTCCCGAGATCCCGAAGCCCGAGCCCAAGCCGGCTCCGGCCCCCACGCCAGCGCCGAGTGCTTCGCCTGCTTCGAACAACGCGTCGCCTGCCGCTAACCGGACGGGCGCAGCCCTGCCGCCGCGCCGCAACGATGCGCCGAGCCGGCCTGCGCCGTCACGCGACCGCAAGGGCGACGATCGTCGCCAGTCGGGCAAGCTCACCGTTACCCGCGCGCTGGGCGATGGTGATGGCGCGCGTGCGCGTTCGCTCGCTGCGCTGAAGCGTGCCCGCGAAAAGGAAAAGCGTCACTACGGCGGCCCGCGTGAACCGCAGGCCAAGCAGGTCCGCGACGTCAAGGTTCCGGAGGCGATCACCGTCCAGGAACTCGCCAACCGCATGGCGGAAAAGGGCGCCGACCTCGTCAAGACGCTGTTCAAGATGGGCATGCCCGTCACCATGACGCAGACCATCGACCAGGATACGGCCGAACTGCTGGTGACCGAGTTCGGGCACAACATCGTGCGCGTGTCGGACGCCGACATCGACCTGTCGATGGACACGACCGAGGATTCGGCCGAGCAGCTGAAGCCGCGTCCGCCGGTGGTCACGATCATGGGCCATGTCGACCACGGCAAGACCTCGCTGCTCGACGCGCTGCGCGGCACCGACGTGGTGCGCGGCGAGGCCGGCGGCATCACGCAGCACATCGGTGCCTATCAGGTGACGCTCAAGGACAAGTCGAAGATCACCTTCCTCGACACGCCGGGCCATGAAGCCTTCACCGAGATGCGTGCACGCGGTGCCGACGTCACCGACATCGTCATCCTGGTGGTGGCGGCCGACGACGGGCTGATGCCGCAGACGATCGAGGCGATCAACCACACCAAGGCGTCGGGCAAGCCGATGATCGTGGCGATCAACAAGATCGACAAGCACGAGGCGAACCCGCAGCGGGTGCGCGAGCGTCTGCTCGAGCACAACGTCCAGGTCGAGGAAATGGGCGGCGAGACGCAGGACGTCGAAGTCTCCGCGCTCAAGAAGATCGGTCTCGACACGCTGATCGAGAAGATCCAGCTGCAGGCCGAGCTGCTTGAACTGCAGGCCAACCCCGACCGTCAGGCCGAGGGTGCGGTGATCGAGGCGAAGCTCGACAAGGGCCGTGGTCCCGTCGCGACGATCCTCGTCAACCGCGGCACGCTCAAGGTCGGCGACGTGTTCGTCGTCGGCGCCGAGAGCGGCAAGGTCCGCGCGCTGATCGACGACAAGGGTCGCCAGGTGAAGCAGGCAGGGCCTGCGATGCCGGTCGAGGTGCTGGGCCTGTCGGGCGTCCCGATGGCCGGGGACCTGCTGCAGGTGGTGGAGAACGAGGCGCGTGCCCGCGAGGTCGCGGAATATCGTGCCGGCGTGATCCAGCAGAAGCGCACCACCAATGCACCCGCGAGCCTGGAGAGCATGTTCTCCGCGCTCAAGGACAAGCAGGCGATCGAATATCCGCTGGTGGTCAAGGCCGATACCCAGGGTACGGTCGAGGCGATCGTGGGCTCGCTCAACAAGATCTCGACCGACGAGATCCGGGTGCGCATCCTGCACTCGGGCGTCGGCGGCATCACCGAGAGCGACGTCACGCTGGCGGGTGCGTCCGGCGCGCCGATCATCGGCTTCAACGTCCGCCCGAACAGCAAGGCGCGCGAGATCGCCGAGCGGAACAAGGTGGCACTGAAGTATTACGACGTCATCTACGACCTGGTGGACGAGATCCGCGCCGGCATGGCGGGCGAGCTCGGACCCGAGGCGTTCGAGACCGTCGTCGGCCGCGCCGAGATCCGCGACGTCTTCTCCGCGGGCAAGACCGGCAAGGCTGCCGGTCTGCTGGTGGTCGAAGGGGTCATCCGCAAGGCGCTCAAGGCGCGCATCACGCGCAACGACGTCATCATCTACCAGGGCGAAATTGCCTCGCTCCGCCGGTTCAAGGATGATGTCGCCGAGGTTCGCGCTGGCCTGGAATGCGGTGTGACGTTCACGCAGAACTTCACCGACATCAAGGCCGGGGACTTCCTCGAGACCTTCGAGGTCGAGATGCGCGAGCGCACGCTCTGAGTATCCGTGTCACCCTGGTGGAAGCCGGGGTGACACGCCTTTTTGCTAAGATTGCATCATGAAGAACGAACCGCAGGAACGCTCCGTCCGCACGCTTCGCGTGGGCGAGCAGGTGCGCCATGTCCTGTCCGAGATCCTGCAGCGCGGTGACGTCCATGACGAGACGCTGGCCAAGCACATGGTATCGGTGACCGAGGTGCGCATGTCCCCGGACCTGCGCCACGCGACCGTGTTCGTGAAGCCGCTGCTGGGCAAGGACGAGGAAGCGGTGCTGAAGGCACTGCGCACCAACACCGCCTATCTCCAGCGCGAAGTCGCCCATCGGGTGAAGATGAAGTACGCGGCCAGGCTCAAGTTCCTGGCCGACGACAGCTTTGAGGAAGCCAGCCACATCGACGCGCTGCTGCGCGCGCCCAAGGTGGCGCAGGATCTGGGCGACGAGACCAGCGGCGACGATTGACGGCGCCGCCGGTAAGACGCATCTTACCAACATGGGCGCGCATACTCGGATCTCCGAAAAGGGGCAGGTGGTGGTGCCGAAGGCGGCGCGGGACCGCCTTGGGTGGATTCCCGGCACCGAACTGGAAATCGTCGAGACAACCGATGCGATCACATTGCGTCCGCGCCGCTCTGGTGGCCGGCTTGGTGTGGAGGAGGCGATCTCGCGGCTGCGTCAGCTGTACCAGCATGAGGGACCGCCGGTCGCCACCGACATGCTGAGCTGGTCCCCGGATGTGGATGACGATCCGGCGTGAAGGCAGTCGACACCAACGTCCTTGCCCGACTGATCCTGCAGGACGAGCCGAACCAGGCGCGGCTTGCCGAAACCGTTGTGCGGGAGCCGATATGGGTGTCGCACACGGTGTGGATCGAGCTCGGCTGGGTGCTCGGCAGGCGGCTTCGACTCGACCGTGTGATCGTGGCTGATGCGCTGGAAACGCTGCTGATGCTGGAGACCGTTCATGTCGCCGATCGCGACGGCCTGCTCTGGGCGGTCGATCGGTATCGCAAAGGCGCAGACTGGGGTGATGTCTCCATCTGGTCGCCGCCCGCGGAGTCGCCGACCGCTTCGTGACCTTTGACCAGGCGATCTCCGGGATCGAGGCGCCGCCCCTTTCGATCGAGACCCTCGCCTGATGGCCAAGCTGTATTTCTACTACGCGTCGATGAATGCGGGAAAGTCGACCACGCTGCTCCAGGCCGACTTCAACTATCGCGAGCGGGGGCTCACCACGCTGTTGTTCACCGCGGCGCTCGACGACCGGGCGGGCGCGGGGACGATCGGGTCGCGGATCGGGCTGTCGGCACCGGCTGCGATGTTCGATGCGGCGACCGACCTCCACGCCGCGGTGGCCGCCGAACCCCAGCCGGTCGGCTGCGTGCTGGTAGACGAGGCGCAATTCCTGGTTCCGGGGCAGGTCGACCAGCTTGCGCGCGTGGCCGACGAACTGGGCGTGCCGGTGCTCGCCTATGGCCTGCGCACCGATTTCCAGGGCGTGCTGTTCCCTGGCTCTGCACGGCTGCTCGCGATCGCCGATGCGCTGGTGGAGATCAAGTCGGTGTGCGTGTGCGGGCGCAAGGCGACCATGAACCTGCGCGTCGACGCGGCGGGGCGCGCGGTGCGCGAAGGCGCGCAGACCGAGATCGGCGGCAACGACCGCTACATCGCGCTCTGCCGCCGGCATTTCTGCGAGGCGATGCGGGGTTAGGAGCGACCGACGCTCCTCCCCCGTTTGCCTCGTGTAGGGATCGAGCTTGTCGAGAGCCTTGCGGCGGGTGCCGCGCATCGCCACTGACAAACCCATCATGGACATTGCACAAACCGCCTGGACCATTGCCGTGTGGCTCGTGCCGCTGGTGATCGCCATCGTCTTTCACGAGGTCGCGCATGGCGTGGTCGCCAACTGGCTGGGCGATCCGACCGCGGCCGAGCAGCGGCGGCTGACCCTCAACCCGATCCGCCACGCCGACCCGATCGGCACCGTCGCCTTGCCGCTGGTGCTGGCGGTGTCGGGCGCGCCGGTGTTCGGCTGGGCGAAGCCGGTGCCGGTCGACGCGCGGCGGTTACGCAATCCGCGCTGGCACATGGTGCTGGTGGCGCTTGCCGGACCGGGCATCAACCTGCTGCTGGCACTCACCGCCGCGTTGCTGATCGCGGTGGTGTCGAGCGTCACTGGCGGTGAGGCGGGGGCGGTGACCCGCTTCATCGTCAGCAACCTCATCAACTTCGTGCTGATCAACCTCTTCCTGGCGGTGTTCAACCTGCTGCCGGTGCCGCCGTTCGATGGCGGGCATGTCGTGCAGGGGCTGCTGCCGCGGTCGCTCGCCTGGCGCTATGCGCAGCTCGGGCGCTTCGGCATGCCGTTGCTGCTGATCCTGCTGCTGGTACTGCCGATGCTGTCGCCGCAGTTGAACGTGGTTGAGCGCGTGGTCTCGCCGATCGTGTTCGGCCTGGCCGAGGGGCTGCTGCGCCTCGTCGGGCTGGGGGGCTGAGCGATGCACGGTTGGATCTTGCTCGACAAGCCGCTGAGGCTCGGATCGACCCAGGGGGTGAGCGCGGTCAAACGCGCGCTGCGCGACGGCGGATATGGCAAGTTCAAGGTGGGTCACGGCGGCACCCTCGACCCGCTCGCGACCGGCGTGCTGCCGATCGCCTTGGGAGAGGCGACCAAGCTTGCCGGGCGGATGCTCGACAGCGACAAGGTCTATGACTTCACCGTGCAGTTCGGCGCGCAGACCGACACGCTCGACCTGGAGGGCGCGGTAATCGCGGAGTCGGACGTGCGCCCGACCCGCGCCGCGCTGGAGGCGGTGCTGGGGCGCTTCACCGGCCCGATCGCCCAGGTGCCACCCGCTTATTCGGCGCTCAAGGTGGACGGACAGCGCGCCTATGATCTCGCTCGTGCCGGCGAGGAGGTGGTGCTCAAGAGCCGCGACGTCACCATCCACGCGCTGACGATCGCCCAGGCGGGCGCGGGCGCGCTGGAGGAGGCAACCCTTACCGCCCATGTGTCGAAGGGCACTTATATCCGAAGCCTTGCGCGCGACATCGCGCTGGCGCTCGGCACCGTCGGGCATGTGACGATGCTGCGCCGGGTGAAGGCGGGGCCGTTCGGGCTGGAAACGGCCATTTCGCTGGACAAACTGGCGGAACTCGGTAAGGGCCACGCGCTTGCACAAGCGCTTCTGCCATTGAGGGCAGGGCTGGACGACATCCCGGCTTTTTCCCTCACCCCCGACCAGGCAGGGCGGCTCCGCCAGGGGCAGCAGTTGGTCGGGATCGCCGCTGACGATGGTCAGGCCTTTGCGACGCTGGACGCGGTTCCGGTCGCCCTGGTCGAGGTCCAGCACGGGGTCGCCCGTGTCGTTCGCGGCTTCAACCTCGAATAGAAAGGACGACGATGTCGATCACCCCGGAGCGCAAGGAAGCGCTGATCAACGAACACGCCCGCGAGAGCGGGGACACCGGCAGCCCCGAGGTTCAGGTCGCGATCCTGACCGAGCGGATTTCCAACCTGACCGAGCACTTCAAGACCCACGCGAAGGACAACCATTCGCGCCGCGGTCTGCTGATGCTGGTCAACAAGCGTCGTTCGCTGCTCGACTACCTCCGCAAGAAGGATGCCGAGCGCTACACCGCGCTGATCGCGAAGCTGGGTCTTCGCAAGTAAGGAACGGCGCCCCGCGGGGCGCCGTTTTCTTATCCCCAGACTGCCGGGGATATGGCACAAGGGCGTCGCCGCCTTCGGCGGTACCCACAAAATTCCTCCGACGTCTCTCTGCTGAAGCAGGACACGAAGGAGCAAGCAGGACCGGGCGCAATCCGGCGATCTGGTCCCGAGCCCTACGCGGCTCATCCCTGCGGGCGGTGCCCGCAAGCTGCCCCGGCCGGCATCGGGCCGCCGGAGTGAAGGAAACGACATGTTCGATATCAAGAAGACCAGCATCGAGTGGGGCGGCAAGACCCTGACGCTCGAGACGGGCCGCGTCGCCCGCCAGGCCGATGGCGCGGTGATCGCGACCCTCGGCGAGACGGTGGTGCTGTGCGCCGTGACCGCCGCGCGCTCGGTGAAGGAAGGCCAGGACTTCTTCCCGCTGACCGTTCACTATCAGGAGAAGTATTCGGCTGCGGGTCGTATCCCGGGCGGCTTCTTCAAGCGTGAGCGCGGTGCGACCGAGAAGGAGACGCTGACCAGCCGCCTGATCGATCGCCCGATCCGTCCGCTGTTCCCGGAAGGCTTCTACAACGAGATCAACGTCATTGCTCAGGTGCTGAGCTATGACGGCGAGAACGAGCCGGACATCGTCGCGATGATCGCCGCGTCGGCCGCGCTCACCATCTCGGGCGTGCCGTTCATGGGCCCGATCGGCGCTGCCCGCGTCGGCTACCAGGACGGCGAGTACATCCTCAACCCGACGCTGGAGCAGACCAAGGCCGGCGAGCTCGACCTGGTTGTTGCCGCCACCGGCGACGCGGTGATGATGGTCGAGTCCGAAGCCAAGGAGCTTTCGGAAGAGGTCATGCTGGGCGCCGTCGTGTTCGCGCATGACGCGTCGAAGAAGATCGTCAACGCGATCATCGACCTGGCCGAGCAGGCTGCCAAGGACCCCTGGGAGCTGACCCCGGTCGCCGACCAGTCCAAGCAGAAGAAGAAGCTCAAGGACCTGATCGGCGCCGATCTGGCCGCAGCCTACAAGCTGACCGGCAAGCAGGACCGTCAGAACGCGATCAACGACGCCCGTACCAAGGCGCGCGAAGCATTCGCGGACCTGAAGGAAAGCGATCCCGCGCAGTATCTGGGCGTCCTCAAGCTCGTGAAGAAGCTCGAGGCGGACGTGGTGCGCACCGCGATCCTGAAGGACGGCCGCCGCATCGACGGCCGCGACACCAAGACGGTGCGTCCGATCGAGGCGATGGTGCACTTCCTGCCGCGCACGCACGGTTCGGCACTGTTCACCCGCGGTGAGACCCAGGCGATCTGCTCGACCACGCTTGGCACCAAGGACGCCGAGCAGATGATCGACGGCCTGAACGGGCTGCACTACGAGCACTTCATGCTGCACTATAACTTCCCGCCCTATTCGGTCGGTGAAGTGGGCCGCTTCGGTGCGCCGGGTCGTCGCGAAGTCGGCCACGGCAAGCTCGCCTGGCGCGCGCTGCACCCGGTGCTGCCGACGAAGGAAGAGTTCCCCTACACGATCCGCGTCCTGTCGGACATCACCGAGTCCAACGGCTCCTCGTCGATGGCGACGGTGTGCGGCGGTTCGCTGTCGATGATGGACGCGGGCGTGCCGCTCAAGCGTCCGGTCTCGGGCATCGCGATGGGCCTGATCCTGGAGGGCAAGGACTTCGCCGTGATCTCCGACATCCTGGGTGACGAAGATCACCTGGGCGACATGGACTTCAAGGTGGCGGGCACGTCGGAGGGCATCACCAGCCTTCAGATGGACATCAAGATCGCCGGCATCACCGAGGAGATCATGAAGGTCGCGCTGGCACAGGCCAAGGAAGGCCGTGCGCACATCCTGGGCGAGATGAACAAGGCCCTGGGTGAGACCCGGACCGAGCTTTCGGCCCATGCCCCGCGCATCGAGACCTTCACGATCGACAAGTCGAAGATCCGTGACGTCATCGGCACCGGCGGCAAGGTGATCCGCGAGATCGTCGCCACCACCGGCGCCAAGGTCGACATCGACGACGAGGGCGTGATCAAGGTCAGCTCGTCCGACACCGCGCAGATCGAGGCCGCGATCAACTGGATCAAGGGCATCGTCGAAGAGGCCGAGGTCGGCAAGATCTACACCGGCAAGGTCGTCAACATCGTCGACTTCGGTGCGTTCGTGAACTTCATGGGCGGCAAGGACGGCCTCGTCCATGTCTCCGAGATGAAGAACGAGCGCGTCGAGAAGCCGGGTGACGTCGTCACCGAAGGCCAGGAAGTTAAGGTCAAGGTCCTCGAAGTCGACCAGCGCGGCAAGGTTCGCCTGTCGATGCGCGTCGTCGACCAGGAAACCGGTGCCGAGCTGGAGGACACGCGTCCGGCCCGCGAACCGCGCGAGCCGCGCGGCGATCGCGGTCCGCGCCGTGAGGGTGGTGACCGTGGCGACCGCGGCCCCCGCCGCGAGGGTGGCGAGCGTGGCGGCGAGCGCCGTCGCGAGCGCGGCCCGCGCCGCGAGCGCAGCGAGGGTGAAGGCCAGGGCGGCGACAACGGTGGCGACATCGGCCTGCCGTCGTTCATCACCGACAAGTGATCGTCTGATCTCCTGTCCTGAGAAGGGGGCCTGCGGCGACGCAGGCCCCTTTTTCATGAAAGGGGCCGCGGCGGCCTGCGCGGGCGGGAGATTGCCCGCAGGCTCCGGCTCGGGCAGGAGTGGTACAAAGGGGGAATGGGAACAATGTCGACACAGCGGGCGCCGCAAAGCCCGACGACTCGCCTGCTGGAGCGGCTGCCCATTGCGGCGGATCGGCCATGGATCGGCGTGTCGGTGACGCTGGTGAGCGTGGTGATCGGCTTTGTGGTGCGGTGGGTTGCCGATCCGGTGCTGCCGTCCGGCTTTCCCTTTGTCAGCTTCTTCCCCGTCGTGATCCTCATCTCGTTCCTGTTCGGGGTGCGGTTCGGGACCCTGGCAGCGGTGCTGTGCGGACTGCTGGCGTGGCGGTTCTTTATCCCGCCGTACGACACCTGGGCGCTGACGCCCGGCTCCACGCTTGCGCTGCTGTTCTATGTCTTCGTGGTCGTGACCGACATGGCGCTGGTCCACTGGATGCAGCGCGCGAACCGAAATCTGGCGCGCGAACGCGAGCTCAGCCGCGCGCTTGCCGATACGCGCGAGCTGCTCTTCAACGAACTGCAACATCGGGTTTCGAACAATCTGCAGGTCGCAGCCGGCCTGTTGTCGATCCAGAAGCGGCAGGTGTCCGACAGCGCCGCGCGCGCCGCGCTGGACGAGGCGGCACGCCGGCTCGCGCTGATCGGCCGGATCAGCCGCCAGCTCTACGATGCGGGCGGTGCCACCCGGACGATGCGCGAGTTCCTGGAACCGCTGTGCGCCGATGTGATCGAGGCAAGCGGGCGTACCGGCATCCGCTGCACGATCGATGTCGCAGCGGACGCGCCCCTGTCGCCGGATGCCGCCGTGCCCCTGGCGCTGATCGTGGCGGAGGCGATGGCCAACGCCATCGAACATGGTTTCCGCGACCGCGCGACGGGCCATATCGAGGTGCATCTGGCGCGGGATGGCCGGGACATGGTGAAGGTCGAGGTCCGCGACGATGGCCACGGCCTGCCGGAAGGGTTCAACATCGAGGCATCGGACAGCCTGGGCCTCAGGATCGCGACCATGCTAGCGAGCCAGCTCAACGGACGGTTCGACCTCGTCCGGGAGAAGGTGACCACCGCACGCCTGTTGCTGCCGGCCTGAACTGCCAAGGGAACTGCGCACCCGCCCATGCGCTGACCGCGAACACCCTTATCGAAGGAGGCGCGCCGTGGACGACGAACGGGTCTGGCAATTTGAGGAAAGCCTGTGGACGGGAGATGCGGAGCATTATCGCGCCTCCATCGACGACGAGAGCGTGATGGTGTTACCCGCCAAGCCGTTCGTGGTCACCGGCGCACAGGCTGCGGACGCGGTTTCGGATACGCCGCGGTGGGAATCCGTCGCCTTCTCCAACCAGCAGGTCATGCGGCCGCAGGAAGGCCTGATCGTGATCGGCTATACGGCAGAGGCTGTGCGGGGCGAGGAGCGTTATGTCGCGCACTGCACCTCGACCTATCGCCGCCTGGCGCACGAGGAGTGGCGCGTGGTCCAACATCAGCAGACGCCGCCGCCGGTCGCGGAGGCCAGGGAAGGCTGAAGGTGGTGAGTGGGGAGCTTCTGTTGCCCGGTGCTCCCCGTACCGCTGGAATCCGCTTCTGTTGCCCGGTGCGGTCCAACCGCGCATTTTAGTCTAACCTTAGGCCGTTAAGCCGTGGGGTTAGGCCGCAATAGCGAGTGCTTCGTTATCGTTGGCACTTGTGTAATGGGCCGTTGCGGTGGTCCCATTCCGAGCGAAAACAGCGCCTTTCAACACACGTCGATCCTGGTTCGGCCCCGTCAGGACCGGCCTGGAAGGCTGGTTCTGGTGGAGCCGCCGGGTACTGCCCCCGGGTCCGCTGCGCCTAGTCTACGCCGCAGTTTATCGCCATATCCGGCCGAAGCCGACAAAGCGCATATAGCGGCTCGGTTCGGTTAATTAAAGCCTGCGATGGTCTTTTCACGGCCACAATGCGCTGGCATGGGCTTCTGTAAGATGTTGACCCAGCGTTCCCGTTATGCGCTGCGCGCAATGTTGTTCCTGGCCGCCCAACCGCCGAGCGTCGCACCCACCCCGATGCACCGGATCGCGACCGGGGCCAATGTGCCGCGCAAGTTCCTTGAGCTGATCCTGGCGGACCTGCGCGAGGCCGGTTTCCTTTTGTCCACGCGTGGCAAGGCCGGCGGCTATCGGCTCGCCCGTCCCAGCCACCTGATTTCGCTGGGCGAGATCATCCGCGTGATCGAAGGGCCGCTCGCTCTGGTGCCCTGCGTCAGCCGTACTGCCTATCGGCCGTGCAACGACTGCAAGGACGAGGCGGCCTGCGCCATCCGCATCGCGATGGCGCGCGTGCGCGACGAGACTGCGCGCATTCTCGACGGCACCAGCCTGGCCGACGCCACGGCCGAGGAACTGGCAGCCGCCTGAGCCCCGCGCCGGCCCGGGCGGGAGCCCGGCTCACGGCCTGCGAGAGCCCGGCGGACGCTCAGATCTCCTTCATCGCTTCCAGCAGCCGCTTCACTTCCTGCGAGCGGCCGCGCGGCAGGATCAGAATGTCCTCGCCGTTAGCGACCACGATCAGGTCCTTCACGCCGACCATGGCGATGCGGGCGCGGTCTGTGCGGACCAGGCAGCCGCTGGTGTCGAGCGTCAAAACCTCGCCGCCACAGACATTGTTGTTCTCGTCGCGCCGGCTGATCGCGTGCAGCGCGTCCCAGCTGCCGACGTCGCTCCAGCCCATGGCGACCGGCACCACTGCCACGCGCTCCGCCTTTTCCATCACCGCATAGTCGATCGACTGGGCAGGCGAGGCGGAAAACGCCTCTGCATCGGGATAGACTCGCTTGCCCTCATGCCGGGCGCGGCGCATCGCGGTTTCGGCTGCTTCCCGCATATCGGGCGCATAGGTGCCGAGCGCTTCCAGATACATGTCGGCGCGGAACAGGAAGATGCCCCCGTTCCACGCATGGTTGCCGTCCGCCAGCATCGCCTCTGCCCGCTCCAGCGCAGGCTTTTCAACGAAGCTTTCGACGCGATGCGCGCCGGGCGCGATCTCCTCGCCGACCTTGATCCAGCCATAGCCCGTTTCCGCAGCATCGGGCGCAATACCAAAGGTGACCAGCCACCCTTCGGAAACCAGCGGCAGCGCCGCCTCGATCGCCGCGTGAAAGGCCGGTACGTCGGCGATGACGTGGTCCGACGGCATCACCAGCAGCGGCGTGGCGCCGCTCCCAGCTGCCGCGGCGGCAAGCGCGATTGCGGGTGCGGTGTTGCGGCCAGCCGGCTCCAGCACCAGCGCCTGTGCGGCGGCGCCGACCTCGCCGAGCTGCTCCTCGATCTCCTGGGCATGAGCGACATTGGCGACAACGATCGGTGCGCCGAATCGCGGGCCCGACGCACGGCGTGCGGTCAGCTGGAGCATGGTTTCTTCCGCCGTCAGGCTCAGCAACTGCTTGGGCCGGTCGCTCGTGGATATCGGCCACAGCCGTGTCCCGGATCCTCCCGACAGGATGACGGGGACGATCGCGGTCTGTGAAGGCATGTGGCGTTCTCCAGTGAGAAAAGGCGGTCGCTATGGTAAGCGCCTTATTAGACGTCAGGATGACGCGCTGCACAACGCCTGGTTGGCCCGTCTGTTCAGCGTTTCTTTGCGTCTTGGTGCAACAGGGAAGGGGTGCCGGCCGAGGAAGTCTTCGGCCAGGAAACCGGGCGTCATGATCAGGCTGTTCAAACACTATATTCCCTATGCCGTGCTGTTGCTCGGCCTGCTGGATTTCGCGCTGCTGATGGGGGCGGCGGAGCTCGGCTGGATCGTGCGTGCGGGGCAGATCGGCATGGCGGTGGAGCCGATCCAGACCCGGATCCCCAGGCTGTTGAGTTTCGCAGGCGCGCTCGAGCTCGCGATGATCGCGGTTGGCGTCTATGGCGCCGAGGCACTGCAATCGCTGCGCTTTGCGGCGGCGCGGCTGCTGGTCGCCATCGGTCTCGGCGCGATCGTGCTGGCGGTGCTGTTCTTTGTGATGCCGGCGATCACCTTCTGGCGATCCAACCTGCTCTATGGGCTGGGTTTTGCGGCGCTGTTGTTGATGTTGCTGCGCATCCTTCTCGGACGGACCCTCGGGGGCCATGCGTTCAAGCGCCGGGTGGTGGTGCTGGGGGCCGGTCCTCGCGCGGCGCGGCTGAAGGCCCTGGCCGCGTCGCCCGGCGCTGCGTTCGTGGTCGTCGGCTATGTCGGCATGGGCGAGGCGAAGCCCGCCATGGCTGAGGCGATCGGGCGGGAAGCGATCAACAACCTGGCCGATCACGTCGTGCTGCTCAACGCGGGCGAAGTGGTGCTGGCGCTGGAGGAGCGGCGCAATTCGCTGCCGCTGAAGGACCTGCTGCGGATCAAGACCACCGGCGTCCATGTGAACGAGCTGTCGACCTTTCTGGAGCGGGAGACCGGTCGCGTCGATCTCGACAGCGTGAACCCGTCCTGGCTGATCTTTTCCGACGGTTTCTCGTCCGGGCGCATGTTCTCCAGCATGTTCAAGCGGCTGTTCGACGTGACGGTCAGCCTGTTGCTGCTGGTGCTCGTGTTTCCCGTGCTCATCGTGGCGGCGCTTGCCATCAAGCTCGATAGCCGCGGCTCCGTCTTCTATCGTCAGCGCCGGATCGGCCTGTATGGCATCGCCTTCAACATCCTGAAGCTGCGCTCGATGCGGGTCGATGCGGAGACCGGCGGCAATGCGGTCTGGGCCGAAAAGGACGATCCGCGCATCACCCGCGTCGGCCGCGTCCTGCGCAAGCTGCGCATCGACGAACTCCCCCAGTGCTGGAGCGTGCTGAAGGGCGACATGAGCTTCGTCGGCCCGCGTCCGGAACGGCCCCAGTTCGTCGACGATCTGGAGCAGCAGCTGCCCTATTATGCCGAGCGCCACATGGTGAAGCCGGGCATTACCGGCTGGGCGCAGATCAACTATCCCTATGGCGCCTCGATCGAGGATGCGCGCCAGAAGCTGGAATACGACCTCTACTACGCGAAGAACTACTCGCCCTTTCTGGACCTGCTGATCCTGTTGCAGACGGTGCGCGTGGTGATCTGGCCCGAAGGGGCGCGCTGAGTGCTGCCCAACCTCATCCTGTGGAGCCATGCGCTTGCGGCGCTGCTGTTCGGGATGCTGGCCTTGCTGGCGGCCCGCGCTTCGGAACTGCCCCGGGCGATCCGGGTGAACTTCGCCGCCGCCCTGGTGCTGACCGGGCTGTGGGCGCTCGCCGTCGCCGGCATCGGCACCGAGGATCCGGTAACGCTGGTGATGGAGGGCGCGCGCAATCTTGCGTGGTTGTCGGTGATGCTGGTGATCCACCGCTGGGGCGGCGCTCGCTTCCTGACGCTGCCGGTCGCCTATGGCATGGTGGCGCTGGTCGTGGTGCTGCAGATCATCCTGCAACTGCTCGCCACGGGATCGCAATCCGAGGCGGCTGGCGTCGGGCTGATGCGGACCGCGCTGCTGATGCGGGCGTTGGCGGCCGCCGGCGGGCTGGTGCTGCTCTATGGCCTGAGCACGGGGCTCGGCCGTTCGGGGCTCCGCCTGCCGATGACGGCGATCGGCGCGCTCTGGCTGATCGACGTCAATCTGAGCGCAGTACGCTATCTGTCGGGCCAGGCACCGCAGGAATTCCAAGCGATGCGCGGCTTCGCGCTGGCGCTTCTCGCCGGGGTGATCGCGCTTGCGTTCCACCGCAGCGGTGGGCGGGAGCTGCGGGTGTCGCGCAAGGCGACCCTGCACTCGCTCTCCGCCCTCGGGCTGCTCGGCTATGTGCTGATGATGGTGGTCGGCAACAGCGTGCTGGCGGCCATCGGCGGCGTACATGCCCGCCTGCTGCAGACCGCGTTCGTGTTCGGGGCAAGTGCTGCGATCCTGACCCTCATGTCCTCGACCTGGTTGCGTGCCTGGATGCGGGTGATGCTGACCAAGCATCTGTTTCAGCACCGCTATGACTATCGTGTCGAATGGGCGCGCTTCACCGAGACGCTGGGCAGGCCGCAGGGCGGCGCACCGCTTGCAGAGCGCGTGGCCAAGGCGATCGCCGACCTGACCGAGTCGCCCGCTGGCATGTTGTTGATCGCGGGCGATGAGGGGCTGGAGCGGGCGGCCGGCTGGAACTGGCCCGCGGACGGTTCCGCTCCGGAACCTGCCGGCGCACTTGCCCGCCATCTGTCCGACACCGGGCGCGTGCTCGAACTCGACGCCGTTCGCGCCGGCACCGCCGAGGCGATGGACGCGCAAGCGATCCCGGCGTGGATGCTGGACCTGCCGGATGCGTGGGTGCTGGTCCCGCTGCCGCATCTGGGGCAGCTCGTGGGCGTGATCCTGCTGGCGCGGCCGCCGCTCGGCCGCGCGCTCGACTGGGAGGACTTTGATCTGCTCAAGATCGCCGGGCGCCAGGTGGCAAGCTATCTGGCCGAGGCGCGCGCGACCGAAGCCTTGCTGGAGGCGCAGCGCTTCGACGAGTTCAACCGGCGCTTCGCGTTCATCCTCCACGACCTGAAGAATCTGGTGAGCCAGCTGAGCCTGGTTGCGCGCAATGCCGAGCGGCATGCGGATAACCCCGAGTTTCGCGCCGACATGGTGGCGACGCTGCAGGAATCGGCTGCGCGCATGAACGATCTGCTCGGCCGGCTTGCCCAGCGCCAGCCGACGCCGGCGGGAGCCCCGCGGCCGGTCGACCTGGCGGCGGTGGTCCGCACCATGGCGGAAGCACGGCGCGCGCAGCACCCCGTTCTCGCCGAGGTGCCGGAACCAGTGCGCGCCGTCGCCGATGCCGCGCGGCTGGAGCAGCTGCTCGGGCATCTGGTGCAGAATGCGATCGATGCGAGCGCGCCGGACGCCCCGGTGTTGCTGCGCGTCGGCCATGTCGAGGAAATGGCGCTGGTCGAGGTGATCGACCAGGGCCGCGGCATGTCGCCGGCGTTTGTGCGCGATCGGCTGTTCAAGCCGTTCGTCTCGTCCAAGCCCAACGGCTTCGGTATCGGGGCGTATGAGGCGAACCAGCTCGCGCAGGCGATGGGCGGGCGGATCGAGGTCATGAGTCGCGAAGGGCAGGGATCGACGTTTCGCGTGTTGCTGCCGCGCGTACGCCAAGCGAGCATGGAGGAGGCGGCATGAGTGCCGAGACGCGACGGCTGCTGATCGTGGAAGACGATCTGGGCCTCCAGCGCCAGCTGCGCTGGGCGTATGAGGGCTATGCGATCACCGCCGTCGGCGACCGGGAGGCGGCGCTGGCTGCCCTGCGCGCGGAGGAGCCGGCGGTGGTGACGCTCGACCTGGGACTGCCACCCGATCCGGACGGCACCAGCGAGGGCTTCGCCACGCTGGAGGCGATGCTGGCGCTCAAGCCCGACACCAAGATCATCGTCGCGTCCGGCCACGGGGCTCGGGAAAGCGCTTTGAAGGCGATCGCAATGGGGGCGTTCGATTTCTACTCCAAGCCGATCGACATCGACACGCTGGGGCTGATCGTCGCCCGCGCCTTTCACGTCCATGCGCTGGAGGCGGAGAACCGCCGGCTCGCCGCGCGGATCGAGGGGGAAACGGCACTGGGCGGCATGCTGACCGCGGCGCCCGAAATGCTGAAGGTCACCCGCACCATCGAGCGGGTAGCGCCGGCCGACGTGTCGGTGCTGCTGCTCGGCGCATCGGGCACCGGCAAGGAACTGCTGGCCCGCGGGCTGCATGACTCAAGCCCACGCGCCAAGGGCGCGTTCGTCGCGATCAACTGCGCCGCGATCCCCGAGACGTTGCTCGAAAGCGAGCTGTTCGGGCACGAAAAGGGCGCGTTCACCGGCGCGATCAAGACCACCGCGGGCAAGATCGAGAGCGCGCATGGCGGTACCCTGTTCCTGGACGAGATCGGCGACGTGCCGCTGCCCTTGCAGGTCAAGCTGCTGCGCTTCCTGCAGGAACGGGTGATCGAACGCATCGGTGGGCGCAAAGCCATCCCGGTCGACACCCGCATCGTGTGCGCGACGCACCAGGATCTCGACGCGATGGTCGCGGACGGGCGGTTCCGCGAAGATCTCTACTATCGCCTGGCCGAGATCGTGGTGCGCATCCCCTCGCTGGCCGAACGGCCGGGCGATGCCGCGCTGCTCGCGCGCCATTTCCTGCGTCGCTACGCCCGCCAGATGAACGCAGGGGTGAAGGGCTTTGCGGCCGATGCGCTGGCGGCGATCGACGCCTGGGGCTGGCCCGGCAACGTCCGCGAGCTGGAAAACCGGGTGAAGCGCGCCGTCATCATGGCCGACGGCAAGCAGGTCACCGCCGCCGACCTCGACCTGGACGACCGCGAGGCGGAACCGATCAACCTGAAGGCGATCCGCGAGGAGGCCGACCGCCGGGCCATCCGCCACGCGCTGGCACGGGCGCAAGGCAACATCTCCGGCACGGCGCGACTGCTGGGGATCAGTCGGCCGACGCTCTATGATCTGATGAAGGCGTATGACTTGCAGCCATGATGGCGGCACTGCCTAACGCCTGCGCAGCCTCGCAGATCATCAGATTTCCGCAGGAGCAGGGAAAATGAGGGGCGGGCACCTGCACCCGTAAACGCGGGGGTGCTGATACAGAAACGGCGCCGGTGGGGTACCACCGACGCCGTTTCGCTAGATCAGAGGCTCCACGATCACATGTGGATCGGCTTGCCCTGCACGGCCATGGCCGCTTCCTTGATCGCTTCTGAGTGGGTCGGGTGCGCGTGGCAGGTGTAGGCGATGTCCTCGCTGGTGGCGCCGAACTCCATCGCCTGCGCGGCCTGGGCGATCATGGTGCCGGCGACCGAGGTGATGATCCAGACGCCGAGCACGCGGTCGCTTTTGGCATCCGCGATCACCTTCACGAAGCCCGCGGTGTCGTCGATCGCCTTGGCGCGGCTGTTCGCCATCATCGGGAACTTGCCGACCTTGATCTCGCCGCGCTCCTTGGCCTGCTCTTCGGTCAGGCCGACGCCGGCGATTTCCGGGTGGGTGTAGACGACGCCGGGGATGACGTCGTGGTTCACGATGCCGGTCTGGCCAGCGATGTTCTCGGCCACCGCGACGCCCTCGTCCTCGGCCTTGTGCGCGAGCATCGGGCCCGGGATCACGTCACCGATCGCCCACACGCCGTCCACGGCGGTGCGGAAGTCATGGTCGGTCTCGATCTGGCCGCGCTGGTTCAGTTGGAGGCCGATCTTGTCGAGGCCGAGGCCCTCGGTGTTCGGGCGGCGACCGATCGCGACGAGCACGGCGTCCGCTTCGAGGGTTTCGGCAGCACCGCCTGCTGCCGGCTCGACCGTCACGGTCGCGCGGCCGCCGTCAACGGCGACGCCGGTGACCTTGGTCGACAGCTTGAGCTCCATGCCCTGCTTCTTGAAGATCTTGGCGGCCTCCTTGCGGACTTCGCCGTCCATGCCCGGCAGCAGCTGGTCGAGATATTCGACCACGGTCACCTTGGCGCCCAGGCGCTTCCACACCGAACCCAGCTCCAGGCCGATCACGCCGCCGCCGATGACGACGAGGTGCTCGGGCACCTTCTCCAGCGTCAGCGCGCCGGTCGAGTCGACCACGACCGTCTGGTCGATGGTCACGCCCGGCAGCGGGGTCACCGACGAGCCGGTGGCGATGACGATGTTCTTGGCAGTGACGGTGCGGTCGCCGACCTGGACGGTGTGCGCGTCCTGGAAGGTGGCGAGACCCTTCACCCACTCGACCTTGTTCTTCTTGAACAGATACTCGATGCCGCCGGTCAGGCCGGTCACGGCCTTGTCCTTGTCGGCCATCATCGCCGACAGGTCGAGCTCGACGCCCGAGAACTTGACGCCATGCTTGGCGAGCACGCCCGACATCGCTTCGTCGAACTTCTCGGACGCGTTCAGCAGCGCCTTGGACGGGATGCAGCCGACGTTGAGGCAGGTGCCGCCCAGCGTCTCGCGCGCCTCGGCGCAGGCGGTCTTGAGGCCGAGCTGTGCGGCGCGGATCGCGGCGACATAGCCGCCGGGGCCGGCACCGATCACGAGAACGTCGAAGTCGTATTCAGCCATTGTTCTCTTCCTTGTACCCCGGCGCAGGCCGGGGCCCAGTTTCGAGACGTATCTGGGGCGCGTCTCGTGTCGTTACAAACAGCGGCGCAACTGGACCCCGGCCTTCGCCGGGGTACGGTTGCGGGAGCTTACAGGTCGATCAGCAGGCGGGTCGGGTCCTCGATCGCGTTCTTGAGCGCGGCGAGGAAGGTCACTGCCTCACGACCGTCGATGATGCGGTGGTCGTAGCTGAGGGCGAGGTACATCATCGGGCGGACGACGACCTGGCCGTTGCGGACCACGGGGCGCTCCTCGATGCGGTGGAGGCCCAGCACTGCCGACTGCGGCGGGTTGATGATCGGGGTCGACATCAGCGAGCCGAACACGCCGCCGTTGGAGATGGTGAAGGTTCCGCCCTTCATCTCGTCCATCTTGAGCGCGCCTTCCTTGGCGCGCTTGCCGAAGTCGCCGATCGTCTTCTCGACCTGCGCCACCGACATCTGGTCGGCCGAGCGGATCACCGGCACGACCAGGCCCTGCGGCGCGGAAACCGCGACCGAGATGTCGGCATAGTCGTGATAGACGATCTCGTCGCCCTCGATATAGGCGTTGACCGAGGGGATGTCCTTGAGGGCCATGCAAGCGGCCTTCACGAAGAAGCCCATGAAGCCCAGGCGAACGCCGTGCTTCTTTTCGAACAGGTCCTTGTACTTGGCGCGCGCTTCCATGACGGCGGTCATGTCGACGTCGTTGAAGGTGGTGAGGAGCGCGGCGGTGTCCTGCGCCTCCTTCAGGCGGCGGGCGATCGTCTGGCGCAGGCGCGTCATCTTGACGCGCTCCTCGCGACGGTCACCGCCGGCCGAGACCGGGGCTGCTGCCGCAGGAGCTGCGGCCGGAGCAGCCGCGGGGGCGGCGGCCGGCTTGTTCGAAGCGGCAGCGACGATGTCTTCCTTGGTCAGGCGACCGTCCTTGCCGCTGCCCTTTACGCTCGCGGGATCAACGCCATGCTCCAGGATCGCGCGGCGCACCGACGGGGAGAGCGCGGCGGCGTCGACGCTGCTGCCGGCCTCCGGCGCTGCGGCCGGAGCGGCCGCAGGGGCGGCGGTGCTGCCAGCCTCCGGAGCTGCGGTCTTGGCCGGGGCGCCGTCGCCCGCGTCGATGGTGGCGATCAGCGCGCCGACCGAGACGGTGTCGCCCGGCTGGACGGCATGGGCGCCCATCACGCCCGCGACGGGCGAGGGGACTTCGACCGACACCTTGTCGGTTTCAAGGCTGGCGATGGGCTCGTCGGCCTGCACCGGGTCGCCCGGCTGCTTCAGCCATTCGCCCAGCGTGGCTTCGGTGATCGATTCGCCCAGTACGGGAACAAGGACTTCGGTTGCCATGGGTCTTCCTCTTGGTTCCCCGCCAGGGGACGCAGACATTGGGTTCGGATCAGGACGTCGGCTTGCCGACGACGGGTTCGTCGGACTTGCGCGTGCGGCGGATTTCCTCGCGCACATTGTGGCCGAGCGCGTCTGCCACCAATGCACCCTGCTCTGCAGTGTGACGCTTCATCAGGCCGGTCGCAGGCGAGGCTGCGGCCGAGCGGCCCGCATAGCGGGCACGCGGCACGCGAGTGCCGGCCTTGCCGAGTGCTTCCTCGATCAGCGGCTCGACAAAGAACCAGTAGCCGTTGTTCTTCGGCTCTTCCTGCGCCCAGACCACGTCCTGGAGGTTCGGCATCCGCTTCAGGCGCTCGACCAGCGGCTCGCCCGGGAAGGGATAGAGCTGCTCGACGCGCACGATCGCGGTGTTCTTGTCGCCGGCCGCGTCGCGTGCCTCGATCAGGTCGTAGGCGACCTTGCCGGTGCACAGCACCAGGCGGGTGACGTCGGTGTCGGCCGGAGCCGAGGGATCCGACAGCAGGCGGTGGAACTGGCTGCTGCCCAGGAACTCGTCCGCCTTCGACACGGCCATCTTGTGACGCAGCAGCGACTTCGGCGTCATCAGCACCAGCGGCTTGCGGAAGGCGCGGTGCATCTGGCGACGCAGCAGGTGGAAGTAGTTCGCCGGCGAGGTGACGTTGGCGACCTGCATGTTGTCCTGCGCGCACAGCTGCAGGAAGCGCTCGGGGCGTGCGGAGCTGTGCTCCGGACCCTGTCCTTCATAGCCGTGCGGCAGCAGCATCACGAGGCCGTTGGCGCGCAGCCACTTGGACTCTCCGCTCGCGATGAACTGGTCGATCATGATCTGCGCGCCGTTCACGAAGTCGCCGAACTGCGCTTCCCACAGCACCAGCACCTTCGGATCGGTCAGCGCATAGCCATATTCGAAGCCGAGCACGCCGTACTCGGACAGCGGCGAGTCGAGCACCTCGAACCGGCCGTGCTCGACCTGCTGGAGCGGCACGTACTTGTGCTCGTCCTTCTGGTCGACCCAGACGGCATGGCGCTGCGAGAAGGTACCACGACCGGAGTCCTGGCCCGACAAGCGGACGCCGAAGCCCTCCGACAGCAGCGAGCCGAACGCCAGCGCCTCTGCCGTCGCCCAGTCGAAGCCCTCGCCAGCCTTGAACATCTGGCGCTTGGCCTCGATCACGCGGCCGAGCGTCTTGTGGATCTCCAGGTCGGCCGGAACTTCAGTCAGCGTGCGGCCGAGCGAGTCGAACAGCTTGCCCTCGATGCCGGTGTCGGCGGTGCGACGCGCGGTTTCCGGGTCGGCCGGCATGTGCAGGCCCGACCAGCGGCCCGCGAACCAGTCCGCACGGTTCGCCTTGTAGCTCTTGGCGCTTTCGAACTCGCCTTCCAGCAGCGTGGTGAACTCGTGCGTCTTGCCGTCGACGAACGCCTGGTCGACCACGCCCTCGGCCAGCAGGCGCTTGGCATAGACTTCCGAGACCGGCGGGTGGTTCTTGATCTTGGCGTACATCAGCGGCTGGGTGAACGAGGGCTCGTCACCCTCGTTGTGGCCGAAGCGGCGATAGCACCACATGTCGATCACGACGTCGCGCTTGAAGGTCTGGCGGAACTCGATCGCGACCTTGCACGCGAAGGTCACGGCTTCGGGATCGTCGCCGTTGACGTGCAGAATCGGCGCCTGGACGCCCTTGGCGACGTCCGACGGATAGGGCGAGGAACGCGCGAACTGCGGGCTCGTCGTGAAACCGACCTGGTTGTTGATGACGAAGTGGACGCAGCCGCCGGTGTTGTAGCCGCGGATGCCGGAGAAGCCGAGGCACTCCCAGACGATGCCCTGGCCGGCAAAGGCCGCGTCGCCGTGGATCAGCACCGGCAGCACCTGCTCATGCTTTTCCAGGTCCTTGCGGACCGTCTGGATCGCGCGCGACTTGCCGAGCACGACCGGGTTCACCGCCTCAAGGTGCGAGGGGTTGGCGACCAGCGACATGTGGACGGTGATGTCGTCGAAGCTGCGGTCGGTGGAGGTGCCGAGGTGGTACTTCACGTCGCCCGAGCCGCCGACGTCCTCCGGGTTGGCCGAGCCGCCCGAGAATTCGTGGAAGATCACGCGGAACGGCTTTGCCATCACGTTGGCGAGGACGTTCAGGCGGCCGCGGTGGGCCATGCCGTAAACGATCTCGCGGACGCCCATCTGGCCGCCGTACTTGATCACCGACTCCAGCGCCGGGATCATCGACTCGCCGCCGTCCAGGCCGAAGCGCTTGGTGCCGACGTACTTGCGGCCCAGGAACTTCTCCCACTGCTCGGCCTCGATGACCTTGGAGAGGATCGCCTTCTTGCCGTCGACCGTGAACTGGATGGCCTTGTCCTTGCCCTCCATGCGGTCCTGGAGGAAGCGGCGCTCCTCCACGTCGGCGATGTGCATGTATTCGAGACCGACGTTGCCGCAGTAGTTGGCGCGAAGGATCGTCACCAGCTCGCGGATGGTCGCGGTCTCAAGGCCCAGCGCCCCGCCGAGATAGACCGGACGGTCGATCTCGCTGTCGGCAAAGCCGTAATATTCGGTGGTGAGGTCCGCCGGCAGCTCGCGATGCGGCGACAGGCCGAGCGGATCGAGGTTCGCCGCCAGGTGACCGCGCACGCGATAAGTGCGGATCAGCAGCTGGGCGCGGATCGCGTCGCCGGCTGCCTTGGCGATGTCGGCGGTGGAGGCCTGCGCAGGGGCCGCGGCCGGTGCCGGCGCGGGCTTGCCGCCGCCCTTTGCGGGCTTGGGCGCGGGCTCCATCTGGGTGGGATCGAGGGCTGCGGTCAGCGCATCGGTTTCGGTGAGCGGCCAGCGCTTGCTCTGCCAGCTGGGGCCGGAGACTGCACCCTCGAGCCCGTCGAACCACTGGCGCCAGCCAGCGTCGACGCTGGCGGGATCCGCCTTGTAGCGGGTGTAGAGCGTCTCCACGAACGCCGGGCTGACGCCGGCTGCGATATCGGAGAAATCCTGGCCTTCGTAGCCCATGGTGCGTCCTGTCCGTCCGTTCGTCCCGAGAAACCGTCGAGGGACGTGCCGCGCGCTCCGGCGTGTTCTTGGCGAACACGCAAGATGGGAACACGCGGCGGTGTCTTTAACCCTTCAGCACTTCCAGCAGCGTCGAGCCGAGCTCGCTGGGAGACGCCGCGACCTTGATGCCCGCTGCTTCCATCGCCGCGATCTTGTCCTCGGCGCCGCCCTGGCCGCCCGAGACGATCGCACCGGCGTGGCCCATGCGGCGCCCCGGAGGCGCCGTGCGGCCGGCGATGAAGCCTGCCATCGGCTTCTTGCGGCCGCGCTTGGCCTCGTCGAGGAGGAACTGCGCCGCCTCTTCCTCGGCCGAGCCGCCGATCTCGCCGATCATGATGATCGACTCAGTCGCGTCGTCGGCCAGGAACAGCTCGAGCACGTCGATGAAGTTGGTGCCGTTGACCGGATCGCCGCCGATGCCGACGGCCGTGGTCTGGCCGAGGCCTGCGTTCGAGGTCTGGAACACCGCCTCATAGGTGAGGGTGCCCGAGCGCGACACGACGCCGACCGAGCCCTTCTTGAAGATCGAGCCCGGCATGATGCCGATCTTGCACTCGCCCGGCGTCAGCACGCCCGGGCAGTTCGGGCCGATCAGGCGCGACTTGGAACCCGACAGCGCGCGCTTGACGCGGACCATGTCGAGCACGGGAATACCCTCGGTGATGGCGACGATGAGCGGGATCTCCGCGTCGATCGCCTCCAGGATCGAGTCGGCCGCGAAGGGCGGCGGCACGTAGATGACCGAGGCGTCGGCGCCGGTCTTCGACTTGGCTTCGGCGACGGTGTTGTAGACCGGCAGGCCGAGGTGCTCGGTGCCGCCCTTGCCCGGCGTCACGCCGCCGACCATCTGGGTGCCATATTCCAGCGCCGCCTTGGTATGGAAGCTGCCGGTCTCGCCGGTCATCCCCTGGGTGATGACCTTGGTGTTCTTGTTGACGAGGATGCTCATCTAGTCTCTCGCTCCACTTGCACCCCGGCGGAGGCCGGGGCCCAGTTGGGAAAGGTCAGGGGCGGGCGATGTGCTCGAAAAGATCATCCCAGTCCGGGTTGAGCCCTTCGATCTCCCGCAACTTCCAGTCCCGTTTCCATTCCTTCATCTGCCGCTCGCGAAGCCTCGCAGCGTCGATGTCCTCGCACGCCTGATACCAGACCAAGCGCTTGCACCCATGCTGCCGCGTGAAACCCGCGACGGCGCCGGTGCGATGTTCCCAGATGCGCTTCGCGAGATCGCTGGTGCACCCGATGTAGATCGTGCCGTTGCGCCGGTTCGCCACCATGTAGACGTAGCCGGCACGATCCATCTCCAACCGCTCCCAACTGGACCCCGGCCTTCGCCGGGGTACGGCGAGGACCGGGAGAAGGGCAGGATGGACCTTAGTTCAGGCTGGAGTCGATGCCCTTGCACGCGACCAGCAGTTCCTTGACCGCGTCGACCGACACGGTGAGGTTGGCCTGAGCCTCCTCGGAGAGCTTGATCTCAACGATCTTCTCGACGCCGTCCTTGCCGATGATGATCGGCACGCCGACGTAGAGGTTGTCGATGCCGTACCGGCCCGTCAGATGGGCTGCGGCCGGCAGGACGCGCTTCTTGTCGTAGAGATAGCTCTCGGCCATCGCGATCGCGGAAGTTGCGGGCGCGTAGAAGGCGGAGCCGGTCTTGAGCAGGCCGACGATCTCGCCGCCGCCCGAACGGGTGCGCTGGACGATCGCGTCGATGCGCTCCTTGGTCGAGAAGCCCATCTCGATGAGGTCGCTCACGGGGATGCCCGAGACGGTCGAATATTCGAGCACGGGCACCATGGTATCGCCGTGGCCGCCGAGCACGAAGCTGTTCACGTCCTTGACCGACACCTTGAACTCTTCGGCGAGGAAGTGGCTGAAGCGTGCCGAGTCGAGCACGCCGGCCATGCCGACGACCTTGTTGTGCGGAAGGCCGGAGAATTCGCGCAGCGCCCACACCATCGCGTCGAGCGGGTTGGTGATGCAGATCACGAATGCGTCGGGTGCGTTGGCGGCAATGCCCTCGCCGACGGCCTTCATGACCTTCAGGTTGATGCCCAGGAGGTCGTCGCGGCTCATGCCCGGCTTGCGAGCGACACCGGCGGTGACGATGATGACGTCCGCGCCCGCGATGTCGGCATAGTCGTTGGAGCCGGTGATCTGAGCGTCGAAGCCTTCGACCGGGCCGCACTGGCTGAGGTCGAGCGCCTTGCCCTGCGGAACGCCTTCGACGACGTCGAACAGGACGATGTCACCAAGGTTCTTGAGGGCAGCGAGGTGGGCGAGCGTGCCGCCGATGTTACCAGCGCCGATAAGCGCGATCTTCTTGCGGGCCATGAATCCTCCCGGTGGATGCGACGGTTCAGACCGAACCGCAGTCGGCCAGCGCATTACCCGGTTTGCGGAAGGCGAACAACCCGCCAAACCGACTATCTTTGCGACTGCGAAGTATTCGCAATAAGCATCATCCGCCCCGGAAAACCGAAGCTTACTGGCTGGTGAATAACGCGCGGCGGTGGGTTCGGTTGCCTCTCCGGCGTGGTGTATGGCTCCCCCTGCCAAGCGCGTCGTGGGGACAAAAGCCGGCGTGAGACGTTCACCGGCAGCGGGGAAGAATCCTGCCCAACGTCCCATGACCGCGAAAGGCGGAGGGTCAGTCGCTCTCGCCCTCGCCGTGGCCGGCCGCGAGATAGTCTTCCGATCGCATCTCGTTCAGGCGCGAAACGGTGCGCTCGAACTCGAAGGCGCCATCGCCCTGCTCATAGAGGTGCTCGGGCACGGCATCGGCAGCGGCGAGCAGCTTCACCTTGTGCTCGTAGAGCGCGTCGATGAGGGTGACGAAGCGGGCCGCCTCGTTGCGGTTCTCCGGGCCCAGGCGCGGGATGCCGACGACGATGACCGTGTGATAGTGGCGCGCGATCGCGAGATAGTCGGGTGCGCCGCGTGCCTCGCGGCACAGCCGCTTGAAGCTGAACACGGCAACGCCCTTCAGCGACTTGGGCACGTGGAGGGTGCGGCCGCCGTGGACGGCAAGCTCTTCGCTCGGCACATGCTCGCGATCCTCGACGGGATAGTCGGTGAGGCGGAAGAAGGCGGCGGAAAGCTTGGCGGTCGCCTCCGGCCCGTTCGGCACCAGCCAGGTGTCCATCACGCCCAGGCGGTCGCGGCGATAGTCGACGGGGCCGTTGAGCGGCATCACGTCGAGCCGCTCCTTCAGGAGCGCGATGAAGGGCAGGAAGCTCTGCCGCTGGAGGCCGTTCTTGTAGAGATCGTCGGGCGGGCGGTTGGAGGTCGCGACCACGGTCAGGCCGTGCGTCATCATCTCGCTGAACAGGCGCGAGAGCACCATCGCGTCGGCGGTGTTGTTGATCACCATCTCGTCGAAGGCGAGCAGGCGCAGGCCCTCCGCCATCGCGGCGGCGACCGGGGGCACGGGATTGCCGGCCTCGCGCTTGCGCTCGACGTTGAGGCGGTCGTGCACCTCCAGCATGAATTCGTGGAAGTGGACGCGGCGCTTTTCCGGAATTGCGACGCAATGGAACAGCAGATCCATCAGCATCGACTTGCCGCGGCCGACCCCGCCCCAGAGATAGACGCCGCGGGGCGGCGGGGCGTGGCGGCCGGTGAGGCGCGCGAGCAGCCCCCGCGCGGGCGGGGCTTCGAGTTCGGTGGCGAGGCGATCCAGGCGGACGGCGGCGGCGCGCTGATCGGGATCGGCGCGCAGTTCGCCGGCGGCGATCAGCGAGTCGTAGCGGGCGAGAACCTGGGACAAGCGGGACACTCCCGCACCGCCGGTTCGCGCAGTCGGCAACGGTGCGTCGGGCGCCGCCAAGCGGGCGCTAGGTGTCGCGACTGCGACCGACAAAAGGGAAAGGGGCCGCCCGCAGGCGGCCCCGAGAGGATCAGAGCGTGCGCTCGAGTTCCAGCTTCTTGACCTCGGCGATCGCCTTGGCCGGGTTCAGGCCCTTGGGGCAGACGTTCGCGCAGTTCATGATCGTGTGGCAGCGATAGAGGCGGAACGGATCTTCCAGCTCATCGAGTCGCTCGCCCGTCATCTCGTCGCGGCTGTCGGCGAGCCAGCGATAGGCCTGGAGCAGGATCGCCGGACCCAGGAACTTGTCGCTGTTCCACCAGTAGCTGGGGCACGAGGTCGAGCAGCAGGCGCACAGGATGCACTCGTAGAGGCCGTCGAGCTTCGCGCGGTCCTCTGGCGACTGCAGCCGCTCCTTGCCCGAGGGGGCGGGGGTGACCGTCTGCAGCCACGGCTTGATCGAGCTGTACTGCGCGTAGAAGTGGGTGAAGTCGGGAACGAGGTCCTTGATCACGTCCATGTGCGGCAGCGGCGTGATCTGCACCTCGCCCTTGATGTCCTCGATCGCGGTGGTGCAGGCGAGGCCGTTGCGGCCGTCGATGTTCATCGCGCACGAGCCGCAGATGCCCTCACGGCACGAACGGCGGAAGGTGAGCGACGGGTCCTGCTCACTCTTCATCTTGATGAGCGCGTCGAGCACCATCGGGCCGCACGAATCGAGGTCGATCTCGAACCGGTCGTAGCGCGGGTTCTCGCCCGTCTCCGGATCGTAGCGATAGACCTTGAACTTCTTGACACGACCGGCGTCGGGAGCCGCCTTGTGCTCGCGGGACTTGCCGGTGATCTTGCTGTTCTTGGGCAGGGAAAATTCGGCCATTGCGCGGATTCCGTCAGCTCTGGATGCAGTGGGGCGACGCGGGCGCCCCGGGGCGATTTGGGTTTCCGATACATGACCCCTGCCGCCGCCGCAAACGGCAAGCGCGCTTTTCTGTGGCGGGG
>NZ_JAJFET010000006.1 GCF_020707215.1 Sphingomonas sp. PL-96 | reverse complement strand
TCGTCATCGCGCGAGCTGTGCTCGATCGCATTGGCGATGGTCCACAGCACGATCGGCCAGTCGCTGCCGCCGCTGCTACGGCGCGAGCGATAGCGGCGCTGCTGCCGGCTGCCGCCATCGCCGCGACCACGCATCAGCGACAAGAGCACAAACAGCAACACCATGCCCCAGAACACCAGGCCAAAGGGGATGCCCCCGCCCTTGCTCTGCCGGGCGGCGGTGCTGTGGGTGCGGTCATGTTCGTCCGCCGCCGCCTTGGCGCGCGCCTGGGCATCGGCGTCCGGCAGCGACAGCTGCTGGGCGAGCGCGTCCGCGCCCGCGATGATGCCGCCCGGCAGGTCGCCGGCCTTGAACCGCGGCAGGATCGTGCCGTTGACGACCGTGCTCGAAAAGGCGTCGGTCAGCACCGGCTCCAAGCCGTAGCCGACCTCGACGCGCACCTTGCGGTCGCTGGGCGCGACCAGCAGGATCGCGCCATTGTCCGCGTCCTTGAGGCCGACGGCCCAGGCGCGGCCCAGCCGATAGCCGTAATCCTCGATCGGATAGCCCTGCAGGTCCGGCACCGTCGCCACCACCAGCTGGTGGTTGGTCTGCTGCTGGAGCTGCTCGAGCTTCTGGGTAAGTGCCGCCTCCTGCTGCGGCGGCAGGACGTTCGCCGCGTCCACCACCAGGCCGGTGAACTTGGGAAACTCCTGCGCCTGCGCCGCTCCCGCCGGCCCAAGCGCAAGCAGCGTCGCCAGCAGCAATCGGAGCAGCGCCATGACCCGGCTCAGTTGGTGTTGCCGAAGTTGACCGTGGGTGCGGTCTCCGCGCCCGCCTGCGCCTGGAACGGCACCTTGGGCTTGGCGCCGTAGAAGACGCGTGCGCCCACCGCGTCGGGGAAGGTGCGGATGCGGGTGTTATAGGCCTGCACCGCCTCATTATAGTCGCGCCGGGCGATCGAAATGCGGTTCTCGGTGCCTTCCAGCTGGCTCTGCAGCGCCATGAAGTTCTGGTTGGCGGTCAGCTGCGGATAGGCTTCCACCACCGTGCGCAGCTGGCCGAGCGCCTGGGTCAGCTGGTTCTGCGCCTGGCTGAACTTCTCGAACTGCTGCGGGTCCGACAGGTCGTCGGTGGTGATGTTGATCGAGGTCGCGCGCGACCGCGCTTCGGTCACCTTGGTCAGAGTGCCGGACTCATGGGCGGCATAGCCCTTCACCGTCGCGACCAGATTGGGCACCAGATCGGCGCGGCGCTGATACTGGTTCTGCACCTCGCCCCACTTCGCGTTCACATTCTCTTCGGCCGTCGGCACGCTGTTCACCCCGCACGCCGCGAGCAGGCCCGCACCCAGCATCGTCAGCACCGTCCGGAAACGCATCGCTTTCTCCTCAAGCCTTGTCAGAACCGCTTGTAGCGGGGCAGGAACGCTCCGCGAAGGGCAATCGATCAATGAGGCTTGAATGACGCTGCTGCACGAGTTCCGGAAGTTCGTGGCGCGCGGCAACGTGCTCGACCTGGCGGTGGGCGTGATCGTCGGCGCCGCGTTCAGCACCATCACCAAGTCCTTGACCGACGACCTGATCATGCCGGTGATCGGCTGGCTGTTCGGCGGGTTCGACTTTTCCAGCTATTTTCTGAAGTTGGGCCCGATCCCGGCGACATATCGCGGTTCCCCTGACAATTATGCCGCGCTCAAGGCAGCAGGCGTACCGCTGTTCGGCTATGGTCAGTTCGTAAGCGTGGTGATCAACTTCGTGATCCTCGCCTTCATCGTCTTCCTGCTGGTGAAGTTCGTGAACCAAGCGATCGCCGTGGTGCATGAGGAGCAGAAGGCAGGCGTCGCCCCGCCCGCCGCCGATCCTCCCGAGATCGCGCTGTTGCGCGAGATTCGCGACGAGCTGCGCGCGCGCAAGGACGGCGCTGCGACGCCGGCTTCCCCGCCTCCATCATCCTGACGCCGGCGGCACCTTCAGGAGACTGTTCGTGCTGCGCCGGGGCTGAGCTTGTCGCAGGGGCGTAGCGACTTCGCGCATTGGCACCGATGAGAAACGGCGAGAACCGGCTTCATCAGGACTCAAAGTCCGGCAAGCATCGCCGCCCACGCGGCGACCTCCGCAGGCCGCCGCGCGACCACCTCTAGCGTGCCCAAGGCGCCGGTCGCGGGATCGAACTCGATCCGGCCCTCCCACTCGAAGGTCGCGTTGCCGGCGATCGTCACCTCGGCCGCCTCGGTTGCACTGGCCCGCACCATCCCACCGCGGTTGAACACGCGCGTCTCGCAATCGAACGGGATGCGCCCGGTCCGCGCCGCGGCATAGGTCGATGCCGCCATTGCGCTGCCGCAGCTGTTGGTGAGACCAACGCCCCGCTCATAGGTGCGCACGAACAGCGCGGGTGTCGCGTCGCTGCCGCGCACCTCCACGAAGCTGACGTTGCCGCGCGCAGGGAGCAGCGCCGGCGCCGCCTCGCACCAGTCGCCCAGCGCCACCAGCTCCGCCTCGTCGACCTGCTCGACGAAGCTCACCAGATGCGGGTTCGGCATCGCCACCGCGGTAAAGGCGCGGTTGCTCGGCAGGCCGGCGATGGGCGCATCAATCACCTCGCGCTCGGCAATCCGCAGGCCGACATCCGCAGCCACGGTCGACACGGGTCCCACCCGCGTGCGGATGGTGGTGACGCCCGGCGCCAGTTCCGGCTGCACCCGCGCCTCGGCATCGCTGGTCTTGAGCAGCACGCGCGCCTCGGTGATTCCAAGCCGCTCGAACCCCAGCCGCGCGGTGCAGCGCACGCCGTTGAGGCACGTCTCCGCCTCGCTCCCGTCGGAGTTGAACATGCGCATGCCGAACGCACGGGTCGCGTCGCCGCGCGTCAGCAGCAGCAGCCCGTCGCCGCCCACCGGCCCCTTGCGGTCGGCCAGCCCCAGCGCCAGCCGCACCCAGGCGTCCTCCGGCAGATCGAGGTCGCGCGCGTCCACCAGCGGGAAATCATTGCCGGACCCGTGGCATTTGACGAACGCGATCTGCATGGCGGGACACTCCTGATGGACGCCCGCGCATATAGGCCCGCCCACGCGCGCGTCCACGCGATTGCATGCGGACTTGCGCGCACGGCTGTGCCACTATCCCGTCCGTGGACCTGTTGATGACGCTCACCTTCGCCGGCATCGTCGTGGCGATCCTTGCGATGTGGCGCCGTCTGGCGGTCGTGGAGCGTGAGGTCCAACACCTGCGCGCCGAGCTTGCCGAGGCGCAGCGCGCGCCCGCCGAGCCGCCGGCCGCCGCCTGGCCCGTCGCCCCGCCTCCGGTCGAACGCCGCGACGAGCCGGCCGTCGTCCGCCGTCCCGTGGCCACGGCAAGCGTCCCCCCGGTCCCGCGCAAGCCTGTCCCGCCGCCCAGGCCGCGCTTCGAAATGCCGAGCTTCGAGGCACTGGTGGGTGGCCGCCTGCCCGTCTGGGTCGGCGGTGCCGCGCTGGTGCTGGCCGGCGTCTTCCTTGTGCGCCTGTCGATCGAGAGCGGCCTGCTCACACCGGGCATCCGCACCGCGCTCGCGGGGCTGTTCGCGCTGCTGCTGCTCGCCGGCGGGGAGGGTGCGCGCCGCCTGTCCGCCACGCGCGGCGACCCCCGCATCGCCCAGGTGCTCGCCGGTGCCGGCATCGCCAGCGCCTATGCGACGCTCTATCTCGCAGCCGCGCTCTATGACCTGGTGAGCCCGCTCGCCGGCTTTGCGGTCATGCTGGCGATCACCGGCGTGGCGCTGGGGCTGGCGCTGCGCCACGGATCGCCCACTGCCGTCATGGCACTGGCGGGCGGGTTCGCCGCACCGCTGGTGGCCGGCTTCGACGCGGCCGGCATCGCGCCGCTGCTCGTCTATCTGGGCCTGTTCGTGGCGGCGCTGCTGTGGCTGGCGACGGCACGCGACTGGACATGGCTGGCGCTTGCGGCGGGTGCCTGCGCCTTTGGCTGGGCCGGGTTCCTGCTCGCGGCCGTGAGCGCCAGCGAGGTGACCGGCGTCGCCGCCTTCATCGTCGCGCTCGCGCTCGGCGTCACCCTGGCGCTTCCCTCCGCCGGCATCGAGCGCCCGTGGCTGCGCGCGGCGCCGATGGTGGCGGGTCTGGCCCAGCTGCTGATCGCCGCGCCACTGCTCGACTTCGGTCCGCTCGCCTGGGGCTTCTACCTGGTGCTTTCGGCCGCCGCGCTGTTCCTGGCGTGGCGCGATCGCAGGCTGATGCCGGCGCCGCTTGCCGCGCTCGGCCTCGTCCTGGTGCTGATCGGCCTGGGGTTGATGCGCCCCGAACCCGGCGTGTCCCCGACCGCCGCCGTGCTCGCCACGCTGATCTTCGCTGTGCCTGGCCAATGGCTGTCGCGGCAGGGGCGCGGCTGGGCGCTGCTTGGTGTCGTCGGCACCGCCGGCCCTGTGCTCGCGGCCCAGCTTGCCGCAGCGCCGCTGCTCGCGCCGATGGCGTGGTGCTCGGCTGACCTGCTGCTGGCCGGCGCCTGCGGGTGGCTCAGCTGGCGCCACCGCGACCGCATCGACACGCAGGACATCGGCCTCGTCGGCGGTGCGCTCGCCGCCGCGCTGCTGCTCTGGGCCGGGCTCCAGCAGGTCGTGCCCGGCGCGCTGGTCGCGCTGCCGTTGGTCGCCGCCATGGCCGCACTTGCCGGCTGGAGCCGCCACAGCGGCGACACGACGCTTCGCCGGCTGACCCTGCTGCCGCTGCTGGGGCTGCTCCTGCTCGCGCTGATCCCGCTCGGCCAAGTGGGCGAAGCGATCGGCCGCTCGCTCTTGGGCGAGATGCTGCCCTATCGGCTGCTGCCGCCGCTGCGCGACATTCTGCGCTTCCTGGCATTGCCGACTGCGGCGCTGGCCGCGATCCTGTTCACCGACCGCCAGAGCTTTGGCCGCACGCGGAACATTGCCGTCGCCATAGCCGGCGTTGCGGTCCCGCTGCTCGCCTATCTGCTGCTGAAGCAGCCGCTCGCCATCGCCGAGCCGCCCGCCTTTGCCGCCTATGGCTTTATCGAGCGTGCCGTGCTGACCCAGGCGCTGCTCCTCGCCGGCTGGGCGTTGGTCCGCAGCGGCCGCTTCCCGCGCGAGGCGAGCGTGCTGCTTGCGCTCGGCGTCGCGCGCATCCTCTGGTTCGACCTGCTGCTCTTCAACCCGGCTTGGGTGGCGCAGGCGGTCGGCGCCCTTCCGCTGCTCAACGCCGCCACGCTCCACACCGCGCTCGCCGCGGAGATCTTCTGGACGCTCCCGCCCCGGCGCGGCATCCGCCCACTCGCCGCAGCACTCACGCTGCTCGCGCTCGTCGCGACGGTGCGCCAGGCGACGCACGGCAGCGTCATGACTGGCCCGATCGGCACGGGCGAGAACTGGGGCTATTCGGCCGCCATGCTCGGCCTGTCGCTGTTCTGGCTGTGGCGGGGCATCGCCGCCAAGGCGGCAGACCTGCGGCTGCTCGGGCTGCTGCTGCTCACCGCCACGACGCTCAAGGTGTTCCTGATCGACGCCGCCGCGTTGGAGGGCGTGCTGCGCATCCTCTCCTTCCTGGGCCTCGGCTTCGCGTTGATCGGCATCGGCTGGGCCTATCGCCGCTTCCTCACGGAAGCCGGTAGTGCTCCGCCAGCCGATCAAGCGCCAGCGTAAGCACCAGCCGCCCGGCCCGCGCCGGCCAGCCGAGCGCCTTTTCCGCCGCCGGCAGCCCCTCGCCCGCGCACACCACCCGCCACAGCACGTTGGCGAGGCCGGGGCCCGCCGCCGCGATCGCCGCGTCGAAGCGGCGCTTGGCCGACAGCTGGGGGCCGCCGGGCTCCACTGCCTGGGGCGCGCCACGGCTGCCGCCGCGCGGCCCCGCATCCCAGCGCATCGTCACCCTGGGCCCAAGCGACGCGCGCTCATAATCATCGCGCAGCTGCTCACCCGCATCATATTGCCGCGGCGTCACCAGCCCGCGCGCGCGCAGCCACGACAGCGGCGATTCGGCCAGGTTCACCGTCACCCCGCGCCGACCGCGTGCCGGAGGACCGCTCGCCACCCGCTCGCCTTCCATCGCCCGTTCGACCAGTTCGCGCATCGTGCCATCTCCAATCCTGCCGACTCGCTGCTTGCCACAACGGCTTGTTTGTAGGACAGAGACAAACCGATATGGTTTGCGGGAGCCCGACATGATCACCGCCATTCGCGAAGTGCGCCGCGCAAAGGGGCTGACGCTGGAGGAAGTGGCGCAGCGCTGCCGCCCCACCACCACCGCTCAGACGATCGGCCGATTGGAGACGGGCACGCGCACCGTCTCCATCGGCTGGCTCAACCGCATCGCCGAGGCGCTGGGCGTCGACACCGCCGATCTGGTGAAACTGCCCGACCGTCCCGATGTCGCCGTCGCCGCCGTGCTGGACGCGAGCGGCGCCACCGCGCCTCGCCGCCCCGCCACGGTCGCCGCCCCGCGCATCGATCCTAGCCTGGTCGCCGTCACCGTCTCCGGCAGCGTCGGCGACTATCGCAGCGGCGACGAGATCTGGTGCGCGCGCCTCGCCCCCGACGCGTTCGGCAGCGCGCTCAACCGCGACGTGCTGGTGCCGCGCCCCGCCGGCCGCTTTGTCTTCGGCCGGTTGCTGGCCGCAGAGGGCGGCACGCTGCAACTGCTCCCACCCGGGGCCGACGGTCGCCCGCAAAGCGTCGCGGATCCGGCCTGGATCGCCATGGCCGTGCGCCTCGTGCGGACGCTGTGATGCAAGCCGGAAATGCAGCCGCGGGCAACCGTCCTGCGATGGCGCAGGCCCCCGCGACATGGTAACCGGTTCCATGCCCGCATCGGCCGCCGCCTCCGCCCGAGAGATCCTCACCCGCCTCCACGACGTCATGGCGTCGCGCGCGCCTGCGCAGGCCAAGCTCAACAGCGTGGTCAACATCATCGGGCAGACGCTCGATAGCGAGGTCTGCTCGATCTATCTCCTGCGCGAGGGGCTGTTCGAGCTGTTCGCCACCATGGGCCTTGCCGAAGAGGCGGTGCACGTCACAAAGCTGGCGCCGGGCGAAGGCCTGGTCGGCACCATCGCCGCCAATGTCGAGACGCTGAACCTTGCCGAGGCAGCGTCTCATCCGGATTTCGCCTACCGCCCGGAAACGGGGGAAGAGCGCTTCCACAGCTTTGCCGGCGTACCGATCATTCGGCGCGAACGCGCGGTGGGCGTGCTCGCGGTCCAGCATACCGAGCCGCGCCGCTACGACGGCGTCGAGATCGAGGCGCTGCAGACCGTCGCGATGGTGCTGTCGGAATTGATCGCCAACGCCGACCTGATCGACGCCACCGGCCCCTCCGCCACGAGCCGCCCGCAGGCGACCGGCACCGCCCGCGTCAACGGCTTCAAGCTGGTCGAGGGCATGGGCGCCGGCGTCGCCGTCTTCCACCAGCCGCGCATCACCGTCGAGCATACGGTCGCCGAGGATACCGAGGCCGAGCGCCACCGCGTGTACGCCGCGTTCGACAAGATGCGCGAGCAGATCGACCGCATCACCAGCCAGGCCGAGTTCGGGGTTGGTGGCGAGCATGAAGAGGTCATCGCGACCTACAAGATGTTCGCCTATGACGAGGGCTGGTCGCGCCGCATCAACGAGGCGATCGATTCCGGCCTGACCGCAGAGGCCGCGATCGAGCGCGTCCAGCAGCGCACCCGCATGCGCATGCGCGAGATCGCCGACCCGCTGCTTGCCGATCGCATGCACGACCTGGAGGATCTCTCCAACCGGCTGCTGCGCATCGTCTCCGGCCAGCTCGGCACCGCCGCCCAGCTGGGCCTGCGCCAGGACACGATCCTGATCGCGCGCAACCTGGGTCCGGCCGAGCTTCTCGAATATGACCGCCGGCGCCTCAAGGGCGTGGTGCTGGAGGAGGGTTCGCTCACCGCGCACGTGACCATCGTCGCGCGCGCGATGGGCGTGCCGGTGCTCGGCCGGGTGCGCGATGTGCGCCGCCTGATTTCCGAGGGCGACCGGCTGCTGCTCAACGCCGCCGAAGACTATTGCGTCATCCGCCCGACCAGCGACCTGGAGGAGGCATTCGACGCCAAGCTGCTCTATTCGCAGCGCCGCCGCGCCGCCTTTGCGGCACTGCGCAGCGAGCCGCCGGTTACCCGCGACGGAGATCGGATCACCCTGCTGGTCAACGCGGGCCTGCGTGACGATGCCGCCGCGCTCGACCTGACGGGCGCGGACGGCATCGGCTTGTTCCGCACCGAATTCCAGTTCCTGGTCTCCTCCACCCTGCCCTCGCGCGAGCGCCAGCAGCGGCTGTACCGCGAGGTGCTCGATGTCGCGGGCGACCGCCCGGTCGTGTTCCGCACCGTCGACATCGGCGGCGACAAGGCGCTGCCCTATCTGGCGACCGGCGACCATGAGGAGGAGAACCCGGCGATGGGCTGGCGGGCGCTGCGCCTGGCGCTGACCCGCGAGGGGCTGATGAAGGCGCAGGCGCGCGCGCTGATCGAGGCGGCGGCCGGCCGGACGCTGCGGGTCATGTTCCCGATGGTGTCCGAGCCCTGGGAGTTCGAGCAGGCGCGTGCGCTGTTCGAACGCCAGCGCGACTGGGTCGCCTCGCGCGGGCGCAAGCTGCCGCTCGAGATCCTCTATGGCGCGATGCTCGAGGTGCCGGCGCTGGCCGAAACGCTCGACATCCTGTTCCCGCGGCTCGACTTCCTGTCGATCGGCACCAATGACCTGACGCAGTTCCTGTTTGCCGCCGATCGCGCGCATCCCCAGCTGGCGCTGCGCTACGACTGGCTGAGCCCCGCGATCTTGCGCTTCCTGCGCCGCGTCGTGCGTGCGACGCGCGAGGCCAACATTCCCGTCACCGTATGCGGCGAGATGGGCGGGCGCTCGCTGGAGGCGATGGCGCTGCTGGGCCTTGGCATCGACCGGCTGTCGATCACGCCGGCCGCGGTCGGCCCGATCAAGGCGATGATCCACTCGCTCGATCGCGCTGCCATCACCGCGCAGATGGAGACGCTGCTCACCCGCCCCCCGGCGGACATGCGGGCGACGCTGAGCGCCTGGGCAGCGGACAATGGGGTTGAACTGGCGTGAAACGGCGGCAGAAGCGCCTGTGTCGCCGTTGACACAGGTTGGCGGCTGTCGGAAACCTCCCGCAGACGCGGGGCTAACATGAATGTATTTTTCCCCGCATGGAGATCGGAATGGGTGAGGGCGAGGGCACCGTTGATCGGGCCCCGGGAGCATTGAAGGCCGGTGATCGGTTGCGGCAGGCGCGTGAGGCACAGGGCCTCGACCTTGCCGAAGTGGCGGCGCGCACCCGGATCCCGCAGCGGCATCTGGAGGCGATCGAGACGTCCGACTTCTCCCAGCTCCCCTCCGCCACCTATGCGATGGGGTTCGGCCGCTCCTATGCACGCGCGGTCGGCGTGGACGAGGTGGCATTGGCGCGCGATCTGCGCCGTGAACTCGACGTCAACTACCAGCGCCGTGAGCCCAAGCCCGATCTTCAGCCGCACGCCCCGCCCCGCCTGCCCTCGCGCGGTCTTGCGAACGGCGGACTGATCGCGGGCGGAATCATCCTGCTGCTGCTCGCGATCTGGTTCGGCACCAGCCTGCTTCGCGGCGACGACACGCCACCGGCCCAGCCGGCGACGGCAGCAAGCGAGCTTGGCGTCATGCCGGTACCGACCGCCTCGCCGGCCACCCCTGCCGAGGCTCCCGTCACCGGCAGCCAGGTGACGCTGGCGGCCACCGACGAGGTCTGGGTGCGCATCTACGACGCCGCGGGCAAGACGCTGATGCAGAAGACCATGACGGCGGGCGAGCGCTATGACGTTCCGCTGGACGCCAACGGCCCGATGATCAACGTCGGCCGGCCGGACAAGCTGGCGGTCACCATCAACGGTTCGTCGGTGGCGCCGCTGGGCACCGGCGCGCGCCCGATCAAGGACATCGGCATCAGCGCCCAGGCGCTCCGCGCCCGCGACGGCGGTGCCATGCCCGCACCGGCTCCGGACGCAGCCGCAGGCGCGGTGCCGCCGGCGGCACCGCAGGGCTGACCGTCTTGCGCGCGCGGGGCTGGTTTCCGCGCGCTTAAGGCTGGCGACAGCTTCGCCGGGCCATTAGGGTCCCCCTATCTTCCAATTCCCACCGGGGGGTGACGACATGCGTATCCTCATGACGCTTCCGCTTCTCGCCGCCGGCCTTGCGGTTTCGGTTCCCGCCACTGCGCAGACCGCGGTCGAAGGCCGAGTGAACAAGCTCGAGCGCGAGATGCGCGCCGTGCAGCGCAAGGTGTTCCCGAACGGCGCGCTTGCCCAGGTCGAGCCGCAGATCACCGCGCCGCAGACGCCGCTGGAAGCGCCCGGCTCGCCCGCGGGCAGCCCGATCGCGAACCTGGAATCCCGCGTCGCCGCACTGGAATCGCAGCAGATGACGCTCACCGGCCAGGTCGAGCAGGCACAATATAAGCTGCGCCAGCTGGAAGAAGCGTTCGAGGCCTATCGCCGCGCCACCGACGGCCGGCTCTCCGCCGTCGAGGGTGGCGGCGCCGCAGCAGCACCCGCTGCAGGCGGCGGAGAAGGAGCGGAAGAGGCGCCCCCCGCCCCCGTTCGCGGTCCCGGCAACGGCGGTGGCACGCTGAAGGCGCCCGGCGAAACGGCCGATAATGCGTCGACCCCTGCGGCTGCGGCCGCGGCCGGCAGCGTCGCCAAGCCGGCGCCCAGCGGCGATCCGGCTGAGGACGCTTATGTCTATGGCTTCCGCCTGTGGCAGGCCAAGCGCTATGGCGAGGCGGTTACCCAGCTCAAGACCGTGGTCGACAAATATCCCAAGCACCGCCGTGCCAGCTGGGCGCAGAACCTGATCGGCCGTTCCTATCTGGACGACGGCAAGCCCAGTCTCGCCTCGATTGCCCTGTACGACAATTACAAGAAGATGCCCGAAGGCGAGCGTGCGCCAGACAGCCTCTTCTATCTTGCCGAGGCACTGGTGCAGCTCAAGAAGCCCAAGGACGCGTGCCAGGTCTATGCCGAGCTGTCCGAAGCCTATGGAGATCGCATCGCGGCCAGCATGAAGGCGGACATCCAGCGTGGACGCACCGCCGCCAAGTGCAGCTGATCCGGTGACCCTTGATCCGGCGGCGGTCGCGCGGTTCGCGCACGACCTCGCCGCCGCGATCGGCACGCCGGAGGGGCCGGTCGCGCTTGCCGTTTCGGGCGGCGCGGATTCGATGGCGATGCTGGCGCTGGCCCATGCCGCCCTTCCCGGCCGCGTGCACGCCGCCACCGTCGACCACCGCCTGCGCGCCGACGCCGCGGAGGAAGCCGCGATGGTCGCCCGCTGGTGCGCCACCGTCGGCATCCCCCACACGACCCTGCGCCCCGATCGTCCGCCGGCAGGCGCCAGCATCCAGGCTCAGGCGCGCCAGCTGCGTTACGACCTGCTCGGGCATTGGGCACTGGCACAGGGTGCGACAGCGCTGCTCACCGCCCATCACGCCGACGATCAGGCCGAGACGTTTCTGATGCGTGCCGTCCGCGGATCCGGGCCTGCGGGCCTGGCGGGCATCCGCGCCCGCTGGATCTGGCACGCCCCGCGCTGGCGCGGCGACGGCGAAGCGGCAGGACCTGGCCTTCCGGTCGTCCGCCCCTTGCTGGGCTGGCGGCGCGCGACCCTGCGCACGCTTGCGAAGGGTGCCAGACTGCCGTTCGTCGATGATCCCGCCAACGTCGACCCGCGCCACGACCGTACCGGCTTTCGCGGCTTGCTTGGCGGAGCCCCGCTGCTGGACGTCGACGGCCTCGCCCGCGCTGCCCGCCATTGCGCGGAGAGCGACGCCGCCCTGGTCGAGACCGTCGCCTGGCTGGAGCGCAGCCGCACGCTGCCGGCTCCAGCGGGCGAGTGCGCTTTCGACATGGCCGACCTCCCGCGTGAGCTTCGCCGGCGACTCGTGCGCCGTGCGATCGCCCGCGTTCGCGACCTGGCGGCCGAGGCGGAAGGCAGCTGGTCCGATGCCGCCAATATCGAACCACTGCTCGACGCGCTCGAAGCAGGCTCCGGCGCTACCCGGGCAGGCGTCGCCGCCTCGGCACGCGGGGGCCGGTGGCATTTCCAACTCGCGCCGCCGCGTCGATCACCCTGATCGAGGATGTTCCATTGCCATTCATCCCCCGCAGCCTATCTTGCAGGGACGAAGAGGTACGCGCTTTCATGAACGACAACGACAAGCAGCCCGGCCCCGACAACGGCGGCAACGGCAATCCCTGGATGAAGAGCCTGCTGATCTGGGTCGGCATCCTCATGGGGTTGGCGCTGTTCGTCTCGCTGTTCCCCAGCAGCGGCGGGCAGAACGCCGGCACGTCGATCCCCTATTCGGCGTTCCTCGACCGCGTCGAGGAAGGCTCGGTCAAGGACGTCAACGTCGCGGCGAACGTCATCACCGGCACCCAGTCCAACGGCGAGAAGTTCCGCACCTATGCGATGAACGACCCGCAGCTGACCGAGCGCCTGCGCAAGGCGGGCGTCAGCATCACCGCGCGTCCGGAGGAAGGCCCGTCGATCTGGCAGTACATGCTGGTCCAGGCGCTTCCCTTCCTGCTGTTCCTTGGCATCGCCTTCTTCGTGGTGCGCCAGATGCAGAAGGGCGGCGGCGCCAACGGCGCGATGGGCTTTGGCAAGTCGCGTGCGCGCATGCTGACGCAGAAGGAAGGCAAGGTCACCTTCGACGACGTCGCCGGCATCGACGAGGCGCGCGAGGAGCTGGAGGAGATCGTCGAGTTCCTGAAGGACCCGACCAAGTTCGCGCGGCTGGGCGGCAAGATCCCCAAGGGCGCGCTGCTGGTCGGCTCGCCCGGCACCGGCAAGACGCTGCTCGCCCGCGCCATCGCGGGTGAGGCGGGCGTGCCCTTCTTCACCATCTCCGGCTCGGACTTCGTCGAGATGTTCGTGGGCGTCGGCGCCAGCCGCGTGCGCGACATGTTCGAACAGGCCAAGAAGTCGGCGCCGTGCATCGTCTTCATTGACGAGATCGACGCCGTCGGTCGCCACCGCGGCGCGGGTCTCGGCAACGGCAACGACGAGCGCGAGCAGACGCTCAACCAGCTGCTGGTCGAGATGGACGGCTTCGAGGCGAACGAGGGCATCATCATCATCGCGGCGACCAACCGCCCCGACGTGCTCGACCCAGCGCTGCTGCGTCCGGGCCGCTTCGACCGTCAGGTCGTGGTGCCCCGCCCCGACATCGAGGGCCGCATCAAGATCCTGCAGGTCCACATGAAGAAGGTGCCGCTGGCACCCGACGTCGACGCCCGCACCATCGCGCGCGGCACGCCGGGCTTCTCGGGCGCGGACCTCGCCAACCTCGTCAACGAGGCGGCGCTGATGGCCGCGCGCAAGGGCAAGCGCCTGGTCGCCAACCTCGAGTTCGAGGAGGCCAAGGACAAGGTCATGATGGGTGCCGAGCGGCGCTCCATGGTGATGACCGACGACGAGAAGCGCATGACCGCCTATCACGAGGCCGGCCACGCCATCGTCTCGATCCACGAGCCGGCGTCCGACCCGATCCACAAGGCGACGATCATCCCGCGCGGCCGTGCGCTGGGCATGGTGATGCGCCTGCCGGAGCGCGACAGCTACAGCTATCATCGCGACAAGATGTACGCGAACCTGGCCGTGGCGATGGGCGGCCGCATCGCCGAGGAGATCATCTTCGGCTATGACAAGGTGTCCTCGGGCGCCTCGGGCGACATCCAGCAGGCGACGAGCCTCGCGCGCGACATGGTCACCCGCTGGGGCATGTCGGACGCCGTCGGCCCGGTCGAATATGCCGAACCGCAGGGCGAGAGCTTCCTTGGCTATTCGCAGTCGGCCCCGGCCCGCATGTCGAACAAGACCGCGGAACTGATCGACAGCGAGATCAAGCGCATCGTCGAAGGCGGCCTCACCCGCGCCCGCGACGTGCTGACCGAGCATGTCGACCAGCTCCACACGCTGGCCGGTGCGCTGCTCGAGTATGAGACGCTGAGCGGCGACGAGATCAAGCGCCTGATCGCCGGCGAGGACCTCGGCCGACCGACCGACGGCCCGACCCGCCCGGTGGTCGCCGCCGGCACCTCGATCCCCAAGACCCGGCGCCCGCAAGGCCCCTTCGGCCAGCCGAGCCCCGCCGGCGCCTGATCCGGTCCGGCACGAACAGAAAACCCCTCCGCGACACCCTCGCGGAGGGGTTTTTCTTTGCCTGCGGCTCCTGTGGAACTGGCTCGTAAACCCAAACGGCCGCTTCTGGATCTAGCGCTGAACGTCGGCTCGTAGGTGGTAAGCGGACTTTCAGCGGGCGGCGATCTAAGTGCAGCCATCATTTACGCTCACGTGATGAGCGTTTTGGCCCTTAGCGATCGCTTGCCGCTCTGCGGGTCGCGGATGAGGACACAGGCGAGGCTACACGCCTCGCTCGTTGCTCCGGCTCAAACCTGTGCCAGTCGTCTTCAGTGGGCAGGTCGGGACCGGGAGCGAAACGCCTGGTCGCGTTCAGCACCAGCAGCTTCACGCGGTCATAGTGCGGGCTACAGTTCCCGATGCCAGAGGTGATACGTGCGCCGCGCACCCGCTCGAACGCCGCCGGGGCACCGTCTAGACATTGATCGTCGTCCCCCGGCCAACCATCAGTGAGGCGGTCGAGGTCAGCTACCAGCCGCTGATAGACCGGCGACGGAATACGAAACTCACGGCTGGAAGCGGTTCGGCTCTCGTTGGTCTTGTCGATCACGATCAGCACACCGCTGGCGTATGGCGCTCCCGAGGGTAGCGAGACTGCGAGGGCATAGTCGCTCGTGCCGAACGACGGCATCGCGACGAAGCGCAGGCCGTCGCCGTGGAGGGTTCGCAGCGGCGGCAGCTTCGCGAACAACTCGACGGCGGGGCCGCGCACATACGGCTCGCCATCTTTCCGAAGCGGAGTCTCCTGAGTGCGACTACGCTCGACCAGATTGGCGCTCAACTCGCGGTGCCGGAGCCACTCCCGCCCGAGGACAGAACTGACGATGCCAAATTCGATGACGATGATTGCAGTCGTTAGATAGCCCAGCCGGTGAAGCCAGATCAGCCAACGAGAAGTCTTCTTCGCCATACTCGTTATCCCCCGGTCTCCCGATGCGGACGTTACGCTTCGATGTGACATGCGCAGCTCTCAGCGGCACAATGAAGGAAAAGAACCCGTTCAAAAGCTAACAGATTGAAGGCGCTGAATGTCGGTTACCGGGCGATTACCGCCCGTCCGCTTTGACGACTCTACGACCTAGCCGTGCTCCTGCGCAGGCAGGAGCCCAGGGCCTCGACCGCTGCCGTCACCGTATTCCCCACCTCCTGCCGCCGCCCTCGCAGCAGCGCCGCCTCACCCCATCACCCCGAGCACCACCAGCAGCGACACGAAAATAGACAGCACCAGCGTCGTTACGAACAGCAGCGCCACCGTCCGCCAAGCAGCACTGAACGTGCGCAGCCGGTATGCCCCTTTCAGCTGCGCGAACATGTGGATCGGCGGCACCAGCAGCAGCCACGCATCCAGCCACGACAGCAGCGGCGAAAGGCTGCACAGCGCCATGACCACGAACAGCAGGTTCATGAAGCTGATCGAGTAGATCACGAAGATCGCGTGGTCGTACATGCGATACTGCCGGCGCCAGGCGAACAGCATCCACATGAACGGCAGCGACAGGGGGATCAACGCCCAGCTGTATTTATAGCTGCTCGACTTGATCTTGTAGAGCAGCAGCTCCGGGTTCTGCAGCTTGTGGCCGAGCTTCTTGTAGCCGTTGCCCTCCAGCTGCACGCCCAGCCGGCGCAGCATCGCGGGAATGCCGCTATGCCCCTGCGCGACGGCAAGCTCCTGCTCCGTCGCATAGCGTTCGATCTGCAGCGTGCGCGCCGCCTCTCCCCTGGCATCGCCGCGGGCGATCGCGCGATCGAGCTCCGCGATGCGGGCCTGCAGGCGCTCGGCATCCCCGGCATCCACCTTGACGATGTGCGCCGGGAACGTCTCGTTCTGCATCCAGCTGCCCACACCAGCCCAGCCGAACACCGCGAACATCAGGAACATGGTGAAGAGGAACAGCGCCAGCGGGGACACGAACCGCGCCCGCTCGCCCTCCACATAGCGGCGGGTGAGCGCGCCCGGACGCGTGACCAGCATCGGCAGCGTGTCCCAGATCTTGCCCTCGAAGTGGAACACGCCGTGCAGCAGGTCGTGGCCGACCGAATGCAACGTCCGATGGATATGCCCCGCCTGGCCGCAGCGGTGGCAATGCGCCCCGATCAGCGCGGTCCCGCAGTTCAGGCACAGCCCGTGCGCGTGGCCCCCCAGGTGCGCGGGCGGGTGCGCCCGGCCCTCACCCGCGCTCGGCTCGATCGCGCGCGCGACCAGCCCCCCGGCGACGACGTCGCCCCCTGTTTCGACTTCCCCCATGCTCGGAAGGCTATCACGTCCGCCAGGGCTGTCGAGGGGCTTTGGGGGGCGCGCGCGGACATGCTAGCGTGACGCATATGTCCGCCGAACTCGCCTCCGCCGCCTTGCCCGAAGATCCCGTCGCCCTGGTGCGTGCGATGGGCACCCGCGCCCGCACCGCCGCCCGGACGCTCGCGGCGCTGCCGACGGAAACCCGAGCCGCCGCCCTGCGCGCCGCCGCCGCCGCGATCCGCGCCGACGCGTCCACGATCCTCGCCGCCAACGCGCGTGACGTCACGGCCGGCGAGGCGCGCGGGTTGAGCGCCGCGCTGCTCGACCGCCTTCGCCTCGACCCGGCGCGCCTCGAAGGCGCGGCTGCCGGCGTGGAGGCGATCGCCGGCCTGCCCGATCCGGTCGGCGCGCTGGTGTCGGAGGATCGCCGCCCCAACGGGCTGGTGCTGCGCCGCGTGCGCGTGCCGATCGGCGTCATCGGCATCATCTATGAAAGCCGCCCCAACGTCACCGCCGATGCGGGCGCGCTGTGCGTCATGGCCGGCAATGCCGCCATCCTGCGCGGCGGGTCGGAAGCGATCGAGAGCAACCGCGCGCTCCATGCGGCCATGCAGCGCGGGTTCGTCGCCGGTGGCGTGCCGGCCGATGCGATCCAGCTGGTCCCCACCACCGATCGCGCCGCCGTGGGCGCAATGCTCGCCGCCGAGGGCCTGATCGACATGGTCGTGCCGCGCGGCGGCAAGAGCCTGGTCGCGCGCGTCCAGGCGGAGGCGCGCGTGCCCGTGCTCGCCCACCTGGACGGCATCAACCACAGCTATGTCGACGGCGCCGCCGACCCGACGATGGCGCAGGCGCTGGTGGTCAACGCCAAGCTCCGCCGCACCGGCATCTGCGGCGCGACCGAGACGCTGCTGATCGACCACGGCTTTGCCGATCCCGCGCCGCTGCTCGCGGCCCTGCTCGACGCTGGCTGCGAATTGCGCGGCGACGCCGACGTGCAGGCGATCGACCCACGCGTGCGCCCGGTGGCGGACGAGGACTGGGACACCGAATATCTCGACGCGATCCTGTCGGTGAAACGGGTCAACGGCGTGGAAGGCGCACTGGCCCATATCGCCCGCCACAGCTCCGGCCACACCGATGCGATCGTGACGGAGGACGCGGCCACGGCCGAACGCTTCCTCAACGGGGTCGATTCGGCGATCGTGATGTGGAACGCCTCCACCCAGTTTGCCGATGGCGGCGAGTTCGGCTTGGGCGGGGAGATCGGCATCTCCACCGGCCGGCTCCACGCGCGCGGCCCCGTCGCGCTCGAAGGGCTCACCACCTATAAATGGACCGTCACCGGCACCGGCCAGACCCGCCCCTGACGCGACCTTTTCCCAGGACGCAACAGTCCCGTCAGTTCTGCCGTATCCATGCGCAGACAGGGATCCAGGGCGAAGCAGCGCAACCGCCGTTAGCGCGCGAAACACTGGCTCCTGCCTCCGCAGGAGCACGGCGCGGGATTAGGTCCTGCCCTGACGCGGAGCTTTTTCGTACCGATCGGTTGCACGGGCGAAATGGCCTCCCCATCTGCCGGGCGCGCGTCGCTCAGGAGGCTCCATGCATTACAACCAGCTCGGCCGTACCGGCCTGTTCGTGTCCGAACTCTGCCTCGGCACCATGACCTTCGGTGGAGAGGGCATGTTCAAGGCGGTCGGCCAGGTGCAGCAGGCGGATGCCGACGCATTGCTGCGCACCGCGGTCGATGCCGGCGTCAACTTCATCGATACCGCCAACGTCTATTCCAACGGCCTGTCGGAGGAGATCACCGGCCAGGCGATCCGCAACCTGGGGCTGCGGCGTGAAGATGTGGTGCTCGCCACCAAGGCATTCGGGCCGATGGGTCCGGGCCACAATGACCGCGGCGCCTCGCGCGGGCACCTGCTCGATCAAGTCAAGGCCAGCCTCAAGCGGCTCGGCACCGATCATATCGACCTCTACCAGATCCACGGCTGGGATTCGGTGACTCCGATCGAGGAGACGCTGCGCGCGCTCGACGATCTCGTGACACAGGGTCATGTCCGCTATGTCGGTGTGTCCAACTGGGCGGCGTGGCAGATCGCCAAGGCGCTCGGCATCTCCGAGCGCCGCGGCTTTGCCCGGTTCGAGACGGTGCAGTCCTACTACACCCTTGCCGGCCGCGACCTGGAGCGCGAGCTTGCGCCGATGATGGAGTCCGAAGGGCTCGGCCTGATGGTGTGGAGCCCGCTTGCCGGCGGCTATCTCTCGGGCAAGTACCGCGCCGGCGGCGGAGATGGCGACGCGCGTCGTACCAACTTCAACTTCCCGCCGGTCGACCAGACCCGCGGCGAGGCGGTGCTCTCCGCCATCGACCCGATTGCAGAAGCGCATGGCGTGTCGGTCGCCCGCATCGCGCTCGCCTGGCTGCTCCACCAGAAGGTCGTGACCAGCGTCATCGTCGGCGCCAAGCGGGTCGACCAGCTGGAGGACAACCTCGCCGCAGTCGACGTCCAGCTCACCCCGGACCAGCTCGCGTCCTTGGACGCGGCGAGCAAGCTGGCGCCAGAATATCCAGGCTGGATGATCGAACGTCAGGCCGAATACCGCGCACCGGCGCTCGCGGCGGCCCGCAAGCGCTAACCCCCGCCCCGAGCAAAACCGTATCCCTGCGCAGGCAGGGATCCAGGGCCAAGCAGAACAACGACCGGTGCGCGCGGAACCCTGGGCTCCTGCCTGCGCAGGAGCACGGCGCGCGCAAACGGGGGTGGCCCGCGCTGCCGCACCCCCGAACATGCTTCGTACCCCGGCGAAGGCCGGGGTCCAGGAGAAGGCGGCTGCGTGGCACGCCGAACAGCAGTCACCGCAACCGGACCCCGGCCTTCGCCGGGTACCGCACGTGGTGCGACCCGATTCCCACCACAGCACCCACGCCGTTGCACCCGCGGCGCAACACTGGCATCGCCAGGCCATGTCCCGCATCGGCCTTCTCGGCGGCTCCTTCAATCCAGCGCATCGCGGCCACCGCGGCATCTCCTTGCAAGCAATCCGCGCGCTGGAGCTCGACGCGCTGTGGTGGCTGGTGTCGCCGGGCAATCCGCTCAAGGACCACGCGACCGACATGGCGCCCTTCGCCGCGCGCCTGGCGTCCGCCACCCGCATGGCACGCCACTCGCGCATTCGCGCTACCGATATCGAGCGGCGGCTGGGCACGCGCTACACCCTCGACACGCTGCGCAAGCTCCGCGCGCGCTTCCCCGATCACGACTTCATCTGGGTGATGGGCGCCGACAATCTCGCCCAGTTCCATCGCTGGCGCGGGTGGCGCGAAATCGCGCGCACCATGCCGATTGCGGTTGTCGCGCGTCCGGGGTATGATCGACGAGCCCGCGCAAGTGTCGCGATGGGCTGGCTGCGGCGCCATGCGCGGCCCGCAGGCCAGGCGAAACGATGGACGAATTGGAGTTTGCCGGCACTTGTGTTGCTGCGCTTCCGCCCCGATCCGACCTCGGCGACCGGCATCCGGGCCGCCGATCCCGCCTGGCACCGGCACCCGACGCCGAACCACATCCCCACGCGCACGGCCATGAAAGGCTAGGAGACAAGTTGCCCAACCCCTCTTCCGCACGCGAAGGCGGTACCGACGACGTCGAGGCGCTCCACCGCCTCGTCCTCACCTCGCTGGATGACGATCAGGCGGTGGAAACCGTTTCGATCCCGCTCGCCGGCAAGTCCAGCATCGCCGACTATATGGTCGTCGCCTCCGGCCGTTCGAGCCGTCAGGTCGCCTCCATGGCCACCAAGATCGCCGACAAGGTGAAGGCCGAGTTCGGCCGCAGCCCGCGCGTCGAAGGCCTGCCGACCGCCGACTGGGTGCTGATCGACGCGGGCGACGTGATCGTCCACCTGTTCCGCCCGGAGGTCCGCACCTTCTACAATCTGGAGCGGATGTGGGCGTTCGGCGACACGCCGACGATGGGGTCAACCGGCAACCCGCCCGCCTCCGCCTGACCTTTCGCGCCCGTGCTGCTGCATATCGTCGCGCGCGGGCGCATCGGGCGCAGTCCCGAAGCGGAGCTGGTGGACCGCTATCTCAAACGCGTCACCTGGCCGACCCGCGTTACCGAGCTGCCCGACAAGGGCGGCAAAGTGCCGCCGCGCGAACCCGGCACCCGCATCGTCATGCTCGACGAAACCGGCCGTGACATGCCGTCCCGCCAATTCGCACAGATCCTGGGGAACTGGCGCGACGACGGGGTGCGCGAGGCGCGGTTCCTGATCGGCGCCGCCGACGGCTTCGACGATGCCGACCGGCGCGAGGCCGACCTGCTGATTTCGTTCGGCCGTCTTACCTGGCCGCACATGATGGCCCGCGCCATGCTTGCCGAGCAGCTGTGGCGCGCCGCCAGCATCCTTTCCAACCACCCCTATCATCGCGAGGGCTGATGCGCCGCGGCGGAACCGTCGCGGCGGCCCTGCTCGCGCTCGCCGCCGGCGTGGCCATGCTGGGCGTCGCCGCCGGAGTTGCCGCCCCCTCCCCGCTCGACGCCCCGCGCGAGCGGCTGCGTGTGGCGAAGCTGGAGGCAGACCGTGCGGAAGCGCGGGCGCAGGCGCTTGAACGCCAGGCCGCGGCCGCGCTGACCGCCGCCGATCGCGCCGCCGCGCAGCAGCGCCGCATGGCCGCGCGAATCGAGGCAGCCGAGGCCGAGCATCGCGCTGCCGAAGCCCGCGTCGCGCTGGTCGGCCGCCTGCTTGCCGAGCGCCGCGACGAGCTTGCCCGCCGCCGCGACCCGATCGTGCGGCTGATGGCAGCGCTCCAGTCGCTCGCCAGGCGTCCTGCGGTGGCGGCCGTCGCCCAGCCCGGCTCCACCGCCGACGCCGTCCACGTCCGTGCCGTGCTCGCAACCGTCCTGCCCGCCGTCCGCCAGCGCACCGGCGCGATCCGGGCGGAAGTGACAGAGGTGCAGCGCACCCGCCATCAGGCAGCGCTTGCCCTCCAGGCGCTCGGCACCAGCCGCCGCCGCCTGGAGGACGAACGCCTGCAGCTGGTGCGGGTGGAGGCGCAGCAACGGCTGCGGTCGCGAGACCTCGGCCGCATCGCGCTCGTCGAATCGGACCGCGCGATCGCGCTTGGCGAACGTGCCCGCGACATCGTCGACCAGATGGAGGAGAGCGAGGTTGCCGCCGTCACCGCGCACCAGCTGGAAACGCTGTCCGGCCCGCTGCTGCGCCCCGGCTCCGACGCCACGCCCTTCCACCGCTCGCCCTACCGCCTGCCGGTCGCCGGCCGCGTCGTCACGGGCTTTGGCGAAATCTCCGACGCCGGCGTACGCGCCCGCGGGCTGACGCTTGCGGTGGAGCCCGGCGCCCGCATCGTCGCCCCGCTCCCCGGACGCGTGCTCCTTGCTCGCAGCTTCCGCAGCTATGGCACCATCCTCCTGATCGACCATGGCGACGGCTGGACCACGCTGATCACCGGGCTCAGCCGCGCCAGCGTCGCGCGGGGCACGAACGTCGCCGCCGGTACGCCGCTCGGCATTGCGCCAGGCGGAGACGCGCCCCGGATCACCATCGAACTGCGCCGCCACGGCGAGGCGATCGACCTCGCCACCATGCTCGGCTGAGGCCACGCCCAGAGTTCCTTTTACGCAGCCTCGCTTTGACGCTATTCCGGTGCAGCATGTCCGTTCATAAGGTTCCCCGCATGGTTCGCCCGTTCCTTCAGGCCACTGCGATCGTGGGCGCGCTGGCGCTGGTTCCGATCGCCAACGGCGCGATGGCGCAGGTCGACAGTGACAGTTACCGCGAGCTCGACACCTTCATGGATGTCTATAATCGCGTGCGTGCCTCCTATGTCGACAAGGTCGACGACAAGGTGCTGGTGAAGGGGGCGATCCAGGGCATGCTCGCGGCGCTCGACCCGCACAGCTCCTATGTCGACGCGCTCGATTTCGACAACATGCGCATCGCGACCGAAGGCAATTACGGCGGCCTGGGCCTGACCGTCACCATGATCGACGGCGCGATCAAGGTCATCGCCCCGACCGAGGACACGCCGGCGGCACGCGCAGGTATCAAGGCCGGCGACTATATCACGCACATCGACGGCAAGCTGATCTACGGCGGCTCGCTGGACGAGGCGATTTCGCAGATGCGCGGACCCGCCAATACCAAGGTCACGCTGACGCTGGTCCGCCCGGGCCAGGAAAAGCCGATCACCGCTACCATGACGCGCGAGATCATCGTCCAGAAGCCCGTGAAGTGGGAGGTGAAGGACGGCATCGGCATCATCAACATCAACACGTTCTCCGCCCAGACCGGCGCCGACACCCGCGCCGCGGTCGCCGCGATCGACAAGGCGCTCGGCCACAAGCCGCTGGGCTATATCGTCGACCTGCGCGAGAACGGTGGCGGCCTGCTGAACGAGGCGATCGAGGTTTCCGACGTGTTCCTCGACCATGGCGAGATCGTCTCGCAGCGCGGCCGCGAGAAGACCGACATCGAACGCTATTATGCCGAGGCCGGCGACCTGACCCAGGGCCTGCCGATCATCGTGCTGGTCGATGCGGGCACGGCATCCGCGTCCGAGATCGTCGCGGGCGCGCTTCAGGACCATCACCGCGCGATCGTCATGGGCGAGCGGACCTTCGGCAAGGGCTCCGTCCAGACGCTGCTGCCGCTCGGGCCGGAGACGGCGCTGCGCCTCACCACCGCGCGCTACTACACGCCCTCGGGCCGCTCGGTGCAGGAGGGCGGCATCGAGCCCGACCTGAAGGTGCCGCAGATCTCCGACCCCGATTACAAGGACCGGCCGGTGTTCCGCGAGGCGGACCTGCGCCGCCACCTCATCAACGAAGCCAAGGTCGATAATTCGGTGCTGGAGGACGACGGCAAGCCCGATCCCCGTTTCACCGAGAGCGCCGAGGCGCTCAAGAAGCGCGGCATCGAGGACTTCCAGCTCCACTACGCCCTCCAGACGCTCGGCCGCCTGGGCCCTGCGCCGCGGGCGGTGGCGACGGCGACGCCGGCCCGGAAGCGTTGATGCGCGGCGGCAATCTTCAGGCGGCGCGCTGGCTCGCGCTGCTCGTCCCCGTGGCGTTGATGGCGGGCGCGCTCGGGTCGCAATATCTCGGCGGGCTCTACCCATGCGAGATGTGCCACTGGCAGCGCTGGCCGCATTATGCCGCCATCGTGCTGGCGCTGCTGAGCTTCGTGGCACCTCGCACCTCCGCGCGGGTCGCACTGGTGGTGCTCGCCGGCGTCGCCATTGCGATCAGCGGCGGCGTCGGCGTCTTTCACGCCGGCGTCGAATATGGGTGGTGGCAGGGCATCACCGGCTGCGCGACGCCGTTCTCGGGCAGCGGTGGCGACATGCTCGACGCGATCATGAAGGCGCCGGTGATCCGCTGCGACGTGCCGCAATGGACGCTGGCCGGAATTTCGCTCGCCGGGTTCAACGCGATCTTTTCGCTCGCCGGTGCGTTGGCAATCTTTGTGCTGGCAGGAAAACGCGCATGAAGCGATGGCGACCCGGCGACCGGCGGGAACCGGTCTCGCAGATGATCCGCGTGGATCAGGCGGGCGAATTTGGCGCGACGCGCATCTATGCGGGGCAGCTCGCCGTGATGGGCGATCGCACGCCGCTCGCGCGCGAGATCGTCGGCATGGCCAAGCAGGAGGAACGCCACCGCGCCTGGTTCGACGGCATGATCGCCGAGCGCGGCGTCCGCCCGACCCTGCTCCAGCCGTTCTGGAGCGTCGCCGGCTTTGCGCTGGGCGCGGTCACTGCCGCGATCGGCCCGGAGGCGGCAATGGCCTGCACCGCGGCGGTCGAGACCGAGATCGACAAGCATTACGACCAGCAGCTCGTTGAACTTCGCGATGAGGAACCGGAGCTGTCGGCCGCGGTGCTGGAGTTCCAGGCCGAGGAGCTGGAGCACAAGGAAGCCGCGCTTGCCCATGGCGCCGAACAGGCGATCGGCTATCCGGTGCTGTCGGCCGTGATCCGGCTCGGCTGCCGGGTGGCAATCGCCGCATCGAAACGCATATGAGATGTGCCGCGTTGTGACGGCGGCAACAGGAGAACGACCGATGGCGAAGTGGATGGTGATGGCGGCGATCGGGCTGGGTGCGCCGGTGCTGGGCCTGTCCGCCCCCGCGGTCGCGCAGAATGCCGCGCAGAACGGCGTGCTGGTCATCTATGGCAACGACAAATGCCCGACCAACGCCAATGGCGAGGAAATCGTCGTCTGCGTGCGCCGCGGCGAGGAAGAGCGGTTCCGCATTCCCAAGGAGCTGCGCACCACCGAGGCCTCGCCCGACCAGCAGAGCTGGGCCGTGCGCCAGCAGTCGGGGCTTGAGGCGGGCGCCACCGGCGTCGGCAGCTGCAGCACCGTGGGCGCCAGCGGCCAGTCGGGCTGCTTTGTCCAGAACGCCAACCGTTGGAAGGCGGAGCGCCGCGCCGCCAAGGCTCAGGCAGAGGCTGACGCGCCTTAAGCGGCGTCCAACCCGCGGCGCATTGCCTTGTCGCCGCTGCCGTCGTAGCCGCACCGTTCTTGGACGGTGGGTGACGGCGACGGCATGACGCGGCAGACGGGACTGAGACGCGATCCGATCGCCTGGGCCTTGTTCGTGCTGGTGTGGTTCTCCTGCGGCTGGTTCGGCTCGTGGGAGTTCAATCCCAACAACGCCACCCGCATGTACGCCGCCGTCTCGCTGGTCGAGCAGGGCGACGCCACCATCGATGAATATGCCGCGCTGACGATCGACCGCGCGCAGTTCGGCGACCATTTCTACACCGACAAGGCACCGGGCATGACGCTGATGGCGGTGCCCTTCGTCGCGCTCGCTGATGCGGTGACCGGCGACAATGCCGAGTTCCACCGCATCCGCAACGAAGATCCAGGCTTCAACCGCTTCATCAAGATCCGGGTCCGCCTGACCGCCGTCTTCACCTCCGCGCTGTTCGTCGCCATCGCCGCCATGCTGTTGTTCGACCTGGGCCGCGGCATCACCGGCAGCAGCGAGGCAGGGCTATTCGGGGCAGCCGGCTATGCGCTCGGCTCGATCGCCTGGGGTTGGGCGACCACCATCTTCGGCCATGCCGCGTCCGGCGCGATGCTGGTGATCGCCGTCTGGGCGGTGTGGCGCGGCACCCGCACGCCCGGCGGCACCCGCGCCAGCATCGGCTATGCCGCGATCGCCGGTCTGGCGCTCGGCTGGGGCGCGGTGATCGAGCCGCCTTTGGTGCTGGAGGCGCTGCCGATCGGCCTGTGGGCGCTGTGGCGGATGCGCGGATGGGCCTGGGCGCAGCGGCTGCCGGTGATGCTCGCTGCCGCCGGCGTCGCCCTCGTCGCGGTGCTGCCGCTGTTCGCCTACAACGCCTTTGCGTTCGGATCGCCGTTCCAATCCGGCTATTCCGGGGTCACCGACTTCGCCGGCATGCAGCAGGGGTTCTTCGGCCTCACCTATCCCAAGCCGCACGTGCTGTGGGAGATCGTGTTCGGCCCGCGCCGGGGCATCCTGTGGGTCTCGCCGGTGCTGGTGCTGGCGCCGATCGGCCTCGCCTGGCTCTACGGCGATCGCCGCCACCGCGACCTGGCCGTGCTCGCGATCACGCTGAGCATTCTGCCCTTCCTCTACAACGCCGCCTATTATTACTGGGACGGCGGCCATTCGACCGGCCCGCGCCATGCCGTCCCCGCGCTCGGCTTCCTAGCAATCGGCCTCGCCAGCTTCTGGTCGCTGCTGCGCACGCCGGTCGGCAAGCTGCTCGCAGCCCAGTTGCTGGCGATTTCGATCGCGATCAACCTGATGATCGCCTCGGCCGAAATCGCCGCGCCGGACTTCTTCGAGTACGCGGTCTGGCGCTCCGTCCTGTTGGAGCGGTTCGCGCCTGGCTACCTCCGCACCGTCGCCGACGAATGGCTGGGCTTCACGCCGTGGGAAGGCCTGGGCATCTGGGCGCTGGTCGCGCTGCCGCTGCTGGGATTCGTCGCGTGGTTGGCATGGCGCGCCGACGGCGGTTCTGTCGCTCTCTCACGACAGAAAGCCGTTCGTCCTGAGTAGCCATTGAGCGTAGTCGAAATGGCGTATCGAAGGATGCTTCGATACGGGCTTCGACAAGCTCAGCCGCTACTCAGCACGAACGGTGGATGCGAAGCGCTCGTCAACCTAACCCGCTGATCTTCCAGCCTTGCGCCACCACCCGTTCGAACATAGATAGAACAGATGGCGCAGCTCGACACCCGCGAAAAGCTGACGATCCTCGCGGACGCTGCGAAGTACGACGCCTCTTGCGCGTCCTCCGGTACCGCCAAGCGCAACTCGCGCGACGGCAAGGGGCTGGGCTCGACCGAGGGCATGGGCATCTGCCACGCCTATGCGCCTGACGGCCGCTGCATCTCGCTGCTCAAGATCCTGCTGACCAACAGCTGCATCTTCGACTGCCATTACTGCATCAACCGCAAAAGCTCGAACGTACGGCGCGCGCGCTTCACCGCGGAAGAGGTCGTGCGCCTGACCCTCAGCTTCTACCGCCGCAACTACATCGAGGGGCTGTTCCTCTCCTCCGGCATCATCCGCTCGTCCAACTACACGATGGAGCAGATGGTCGAGGTCGCCCGCTCCTTGCGCGAAGACCACGACTTCCGCGGCTACATTCACCTGAAAACCATTCCCGATGCCGATCCCGAGCTGATCCACCAGGCCGGGCTCCATGCCGACCGCGTGTCGATCAACGTCGAGCTGCCGACCACCAGCGGCCTCAAGCGCCTCGCGCCAGAAAAGTCGGAGACCCAGATCGAGGGCGCGATGGACGGCATGCGCACCGCGATCACCGACGGCACCGATGCGCGCAAGCGCTACCGCAGCGCCCCCCGCTTCGCGCCCGCCGGCCAGTCCACCCAGATGATCGTCGGCGCCGATGCCGCAACCGACCGCGACATCGTCGGCCGCGCCGCCACCCTCTACGACCGGTTCGAGCTGCGCCGCGTCTATTACTCCGCCTTCAGCCCCATCCCCGAGGCGTCGGCCGTGCTGCCGCTCCAGCGACCGCCGCTGATGCGCGAACACCGGCTCTACCAGTCCGACTGGCTGATGCGCTTCTACGACTACAAGCCCGACGAGGTGCGCGCCGCCGCCGACGACGCGACCGGCATGCTGCCGCTCGACATCGATCCCAAGCTCGCCTGGGCATTGAAGTTCCGCGACAACTTCCCCGTCGACGTCAACCGCGCCCCCCGCGAGGCGCTGCTGCGCGTGCCCGGGCTGGGCGTGAAGGCGGTCAACGCGATTTTGTCCGCCCGTCGCTGGCGCCGCCTGCGCCTCGACGACGTCGCCCGCCTCACCGTCTCGATCAAGAAGCTTCGCCCCTTCCTCATCGCCGACGACTGGCGACCGCTCGCACTCGCCGATCGTGCGGAGCTGAAGCCACTGGTCGCGCCCAAGAAGCAGCAGCTGGAGCTGTTCGCCGCCTGAGAGTGATTCGCGGGTGAAACGCCGCGCGCCGCCGCCGGTTGTCCCGTCGAACCCAGGGAGGATCATCATGGCGGACGCCCGCATCTACCAGGATCTGAAGCGCGACCACGACAAGCAGCGCACCATGCTCGCCGAGCTCGGTGACTTCACCACGCCTGCCGAAGAACGCCAGCAGCTGTTCGAGGAGTTCCGCCTCGAGCTGCAGAGCCACGCCGCCGCCGAAGAGGAGTCGCTCTACGCAACCATGCTCGGCGACCCCGAACTTCGCGACGACGCCCGCCACTCGGTCTCCGAGCACAAGGAAGTCGACGACGTGCTGGGCGAACTCATGAACCTCGAGTTCGACTCGGACGAATGGAAGGAGAAGTTCTTCCATATGCGCCGCCGCTACGAGCACCACATCGACGAGGAGGAGGAAGAGATGTTCCCCGCCGCCGCCGAGGAGCTGGACGACGCGACCGAAGAAAGGCTCGCCGACATCTACGAGGACCGCAAGCCCAAGGAGCTGGAGGAAGCCCGCGCCAACCCGCCCGGCAGCGACGAGCGCGAGTAACGTGCGCGGCGTCACCCTTCCGGCCCCCGATGATTTCGACGCGTGGCGCGACGCCGCGCGCGGGCTCGCGGCCGAGGGGGTGGCGCCCGACCAGGTGGTGTGGCGCACCGGCGACGCGGTCGCGGACCTGTTCGCGCAAGGGGCGCCCGAAGCACCCCCGGCGGCCTCCCCCGCAGGCCCCGGCTTCTCGGTCCCGCGCGCCTTCCTCGATCTCGCCCGCGACGTGGTCATGTCCTCGGCGCCCGATCGCTTCGCGCTGCTCTACACGCTGCTGTGTCGCCTCCGCACCCAGCCCCGGCTGATCGAGGACCGCGCCGACCCGCTCGTCCGCAAGCTGGAAGGCCAGGCCAAGGAAGTCCGCCGCGACATCCACAAGATGCGCGCCTTTTTGCGCTTCCGCGAAGTGCCGGAGGACGACGGCACCAGCCGCTACGTCGCCTGGTTCGAGCCCGAGCACCATATCGTGCGCGCCAACGCCGCCTTCTTCGTAAACCGCTTCGCCAGCATGCGCTGGTCGATCCTGACGCCAGAAGTGTCGCTGCACTGGGACGGCGAGTTGCTGACCGAAGGCCCCGGCGCCACCCGGGCCGACGCGCCCGAGGGCGACCCGGTCGAGGAGGTGTGGAAGACCTATTACGCCTCCATCTTCAACCCGGCGCGGCTCAAGAAGGGCGCGATGCTGAAGGAGATGCCGCGCAAATATTGGAAGAACATGCCCGAGACCGCGCTGGTCGGACAGCTGATCGCGGGCGCCCAGGCACGAGAGGCTGGCATGATCGACAAGGCCCGCACCCAGGTGGGCGGCAACATCCAGGCCGCATGGGAGGCGCTGCGCGAAGAGGCGATGGGCTGCAAGCGCTGCCACCTGTGGAAACCCGCAACCCAGACCGTGTTCGGCGAAGGCCCGGTCGACGCACGGCTGATGTTCGTCGGCGAACAGCCCGGCGATCAGGAGGACTTGGCCGGCAAGCCCTTCGTCGGCCCCGCGGGCCAGATGTTCGACCGCGCGCTCGCCCAAGCCGGCGTGGACCGTAGCACCGTCTACGTCACCAATTCGGTCAAGCACTTCAAGTTCGAGCCGCGCGGCAAGCGCCGCATCCACGCCAAGCCCGATGCGGGCGAGATCGACGCCTGCCGCTGGTGGATCGAACAGGAAACCGCGCTGGTGAAGCCGCAGGTGACGGTAGCCCTTGGCGCCACCGCCGCCCGCTCGCTGTTGGGTCGCACCGTCACCATCAGCCGCGAACGTGGCCAGGCGATCGCGCTCCCCAGCGGCGGCGAAGCATGGATCACCGTCCACCCCAGCTACCTCCTGCGCATCCCCGACAAGCCCAAGGCCGAGGAAGAATACGCCCGCTTCGTGGAAGACCTCCGCATCGCGGCGGCACGGCTGGGGTAGCGGCGGCCCTCCGTTGCCTGCGCCGGAAAGCTGGGACGCTGCGCCTCCAATCCAGCCGCGGCACGGCCGGAATCCAGGGCAGGCAGAGCAACAGCGGTCCTCGTGTAGAAACCCTGGGCTCCTGCCTTCGCAGGAGCACGCAAGCGCCTGAGAGATCACGCCGTTCGTCCGCTCGCGAACTGAGCCGCCGGCTCGGCTCGCGGCGTTCGCGAGACCTGCTTACTCCCAATCCGTGCTCCTGCGCAGGCAGGAGCCCAGGGTTTCAGAGCGCCTCGCGCTGTTCTGCCGCTTCAGCTGATCCCGGGATACGGCACTCAGGACACTAGGCTGCAATCCCCCTCCCCACCCATCAGGCTCGACCGCGGCGCCGCCCCTGTCTAGACCGCGCGCATGCTCGCCAGCGCCACCCTCCGCGAAACCACCCGCGCCGCCCACGACCGGGTCGATGCCGCCTTTGCGCGCTTCGACCTGCAGAGCCGCGACCGCTACGCCGCCATGCTGGTGGCGCACGCCCGCGCGCTCCCCGCAGCCGAAGCGGCGATGGCCGCCGAGCCCAGCCTGCCCGCCTGGAGCCCACGCACCCCGCTGCTGGAGGCAGACCTCCACGACCTGGGCTGGGCGCTGCCGCCCCGGCTGCCGCTGGCGCTCCCGCCCGGTGCCGCTGCCCTCGCGGGCCTCACTTATGTGATCGAAGGATCCCGCCTGGGCGGCGTCTATCTCGCGCGGCAGGTCGGCACTGGCCTCCCGGCCCGCTATCTCTCCGCCGCGCATGGCAAGGGGGATTGGCGCGCGCTGCTCGCCTGGCTCGACCGCGCAGGCGAAAACGGGGGCAACGCCTGGATCACGCAGGCGCTCGCCGGTGCCGCCGCTGGCTTCACGCTCTTTCAGCAGGCAGCCGAAGCCGCCTGACGGCAGGGTCAGCCCCGCCGGTCCTCGATCGGCGCGGACAGGATCACGCGAAGCCCGGGTTTGTTGTCTTCATAGATCAATTCCCCGCCCAGGCGCCCGACCAGCGCACTCATCATCCGGCTGCCAAAGCCTTCGCCATTGCCGCTCTTGCCGCGGCCCTGATCCTCGACGATCAGCCGCAGGTCGGCGCGGTGCTGCTCCAGCATCACGGTGATCGGACCGGTGCTGCCGGGATAGGCATATTTGGTCGCGTTGATGACCAGCTCGGTCGCGATCAGGCCGATATCCACCGCACGACCGGTCGGCACCAGCACCGGCGCCAGGTAGACGCGCAGCGCCGATCCCCAATCCGCGCCCAGCGAGCCGCGCATGTCGGCCATCAGCTCATCGAGGTAACGGCTCAGCTCCACCGCTTCGACCTGATCGTCGCGATACAGGCGGCGATGCACCAGCGCCACCGCCGACAGCCGCGCCTGTGCCTCGGTCAAGTGGCTGGTCAGCGCCGCATCGCCCACCGCACGCGCCTGCATGCCCAGAAACGCCGACACCAGCTGCAGGCTGTTCTGCACGCGATGGTTCACCTCGTGCATCAGCACGTCCTTCTGCCGCAGCAGCAGCTCCTGCTCCTGGTTCGCGACCGACAGCTGGCGATTGAGCTCGCGCAGCCGCGCACTCTGGCGCAGGTCGTGCAGCACGCCGCGCAACCGGTGGGCGGCGTTTACTTCTTCAAGTGTCCAGCGGCGCGACTGGCCACGCACGATCTGCGACCAGCTTTCGAACGAGGCGCGCGGCGTCAGCACTGCCCCCGGTACGGCCTCGACGGCCTTGTGCGGGTTGCCCGCCCAATTGACGCGCTGCACTTCTTCCATGCGGAACCACAGGGCCACGCAATCAATGCCGTCGATCGGCATGGCGAGCAGCCCGCTCCCCACCGCGGCATAGCGCTCGGCCGGCGCAAACACCGTGGCCAGTTCCCGGCTGACGACCAATCCGCCGCCCTGTCCGATCACCCATTCGGCCAGCTCGAGCAACTCCGGTGCTTCCGGACAGTGGCCGCTGCGCGTGACGGTCTCGCCGCAGACCAGCGCAAAGCCGTCCGCGTCCAGGAAATCCGCCATTTCCTTGCCGCACTTGCCCAACTGGATCCGCAGCGGCACGTCGTCGGTCAGCCGCGCCGTCACCATGTCCTCGCCCGCGTGCAGCCGCAGCCGCTCGCGATAGCTTTCGGCCTCCTCCTGCGCGCGGATCTGGCGCGCGAGACCGCTTGCCAGCGCTCGTGCGGCAGCGCGGACCTCAGGGTCCATCCGGCGCGGGCTGCTATGGTGGCAGGCGACCAGCCCCCACAACACGCCGTCGCGCACGATCGAAATCGACGCCGATGCCCCGACCCCCATGTTGCGCAGGTACTGCACATGGATCGGCGACACGCTGCGCAGCGCCACGTCGGACAGGTCGATGCCCGCCAGATTCGCCGAACGGGGCCGGATCGGCGCCGGCACATAGTCCGCATCCGGAATCACTCGCACCCGGTTGCGCACGTAGAGCGCCCGCGCCTGGCGGGGGATGTCGGACGCCGGGAAATGATGGTTGAGGAAGCTGTCCAGGCCCTCCGCGCGATCCTCCGCCAGCACGACGCCCGCGCCATCGTCCAGGAAGCGGTAGATCATTACCCGGTCGAACCCGGTGAGCTGACGGAAAGCGAGCGCAGCGCGCTCGCACAGCTGCAACAGGTCGGCGGCACGCTCGAACGTGGCGGCCGAGCGCTCCAGCCCGACCAGCACCTCGCCCGCCGATCGCGGGGGAAGGGGCGTCGGCTCCAGCTCGACGATCAGCATGTCGCCGGACCGATGCAGGCTGGCCTCCAGCAAACCTTCGGGCGCAGCCACCGGCGCCAGGCGCAGCGTTCCGCCCGGCCCCACGTCCGCCCCTTGCAACAGCGTGCCGACGTCCTGATCGATCAGCGCCTCGATAGGCTGGTCGAGCCAGTCCGGCGTCAGCCGCGTCTCCAGATCGCCCGCACCCGCCACGGTGCGCAGCGTCGCTGCATCGACGATCAGCATCAATCCATGCGGCTGGATCGCACCCGATTGATGAATGGGCTCCCGATCGCAGGCGGTAAGATCCTGGCCAAGCGGCGCGTCACTCTGGAACTTCTCAACCGTCGTCACGCGCTACTCTACCCATTGACCGGCGTCTAAAATGCCGCATGCGGGCTGGTAACGCAAATGTCCGCGCGCGTCGCCGGATGGACAACAGACGGGAGCAGAGCATGGATCTTGGTATCGCCGGCCGGACGGCCATTCTTTGTGCCTCCAGCGCGGGGCTCGGCCGCGGCTGTGCGGAGGCGCTGGCCCGCGCCGGCGCCCGCGTCGTCCTGAACGGCCGCGACCCGGCACGGCTCCAAGCGACGGCAGCGGCACTCCGGGCCGAAACGGGTGCGGAGGTCATCACGATCGCCGCCGACGTCGGCACCGAGGAGGGCCGACAGGCGCTGCTCGCCGCAGCACCGGACGCCGACATCCTGGTCAACAACAATGCCGGCCCGCCGCTGCGCCCGTTCGAAGAGCTGGACGCTGACAAGATCCGGGCCGGGCTGGAAAGCAACCTCGTGACGCCGACGCTGCTCATCCACGCGCTGCTGCCCGGCATGATCGAGCGGCGGTTCGGCCGCATCGTCAACATCACCTCCGGCTCGGTGAAGATGCCGCTCCCCGGCCTCGACCTGTCGAGTGGCGCGCGTGCCGGGCTCACCGGGCTGGTCGCGGGCGTCGCGCGGTCGGTCGCCCACGCGAACGTCACGATCAACAACCTGCTGCCGGGTTCATTCGACACCGACCGCATCGCCAGCATCGTCGCCCAGGCGGCTGCAAAATCCGGCGCCACCGAGGCCGAGGAACGCGCCAGGCGCGAAGCCTCGATCCCGGCAAAGCGGCTCGGCACCTCGGCCGAATTCGGCGCTGCCTGCGCCTTTCTCTGCTCGGCCCAGGCCGGCTACATCACCGGTCAAAGCCTGTTGATCGACGGCGGCGCCTTTCCGGGAATCCTGTAGCCCCGCACGGGCGGCCGGGATCGCAACCCCGGCCGCTCGCCGTTACCAATAGAAGCCGCGGATCACGTCAACGACACGGCCGCGGCGCTGGTCGACCAGCAGCACGTCGTCATAGTGGCGCACCCACCGCTGGCCGGGGCGCACAGGCGGCAGGCGATAGCGCCACGGATCGGCGATCACGTAGCGCGTGCCGTAATAGGACGGCGCGATGCGGCCGCCGGCGCGAAAGGTGGAATAGCGGAACGGCGCCTGCCAGCCGCCACGGGCATAGAGCCGGCGGTTCTGAGTGCGATAGTCACGCCAGTCGTTGCGGCCCCAGCGATGGTCGCGGGCATAGCGGCGATCGTCCCGGCGCCATTCGCCGCGCCGCTCGACATGCCGGTCGCCGGGTCGCTCGAACCGGGGATCATAGCGGGACTGGGCGCTGGCCGCGGCAGGATTCGCCACGCCCGACAGCGTCGTAGCGGCGGCCAAGGCAGCAAGGATCAGGGTACGCATCACAACCTCCTCTTACACAGCGGGACCATGCCCGATGCGAAGAGGAATAGGCGTGCGTCGCTGAACGGGCGGCAAACCGCCTGGTCAGCGAAACGAAAGCTGCGCCACGCGGCGCAGCCGCCGTTCTTACTGCTGGTTCGGGTTGCCGCTGCCCGCGCCACCCATGCCGGCGGCGCCCACGGTGCCGATGTTGCCGAACAGATCCTGGAAGAAGCTGTGATGGCGGCCCAGCGTCGGCGTCTTCTTGCCCGTCGGGCTGATCGACGCGACCTGGTCGAGGCCCGTACGATCGATCGCCCGAACCGTGCCGTTCTGGTCGAAGCGGACACGGATCGTGGTCTGTTCGACCGGGTTTGGCCGGTTGAACGCCAGGTTGCGGCTGTCGCGCGACAGGTAATACCATTCGCTGTCGCCGCCGCCGAACTGGCTGGTGAAGGTCGGACGGCCCAGCGTGCTGGTCACCGAGTCGCGATTGTCGACGCCTGGCTGGACGGCGTTCACAAGGTCGGCATCGATCACATAGCCCTGGTGCGTGCGCACGCGCGTGCAGCCTCCAAGGGACAGTGCGGCCAGCGCCACGGCTGCAACGGCAACGCCGTGGTGCGCAAACAGCTTCATCGACTTCCTCCAGCAAACCCGGCGGGCGATTGCATCGCGCGCCGATCGCCTCAATATGCGGGCTGACGGTGCGCGACAAGGCCGCCCGCCGTTTCCATATGTCTTTCGAAAGCCGTCATGCGCCTGCTCGACCTGTTCCGTACGCCGCCGCCCGATCCGCTCGACCCCTTGTACAACGCGGTGGTCGCACGCGCCCGGCAGCCGCACTGGTATGTCGAGGGGGCAGTGCCTGACACTACCGACGGCCGGTTCGACATGCTGGCGGCGGTGCTGTCGATGGTGCTTCTGCGGCTGGAGGACACGGCCGAGGGGGCGATGCCGGCAGTGCGGCTGGCCGAGCGGTTCGTGGACGACATGGACGGACAGCTGCGCCAGTCCGGGATCGGTGACATCGTGGTCGGCAAGCATATCGGCCGGATGATGGCGATGCTCGGCGGCCGGCTTGGCGCCTATCGCGAGGGGCTGGCGGCAGGCGCGCTGGCGCCCGCGCTGCTGCGCAACCTCTACCGGGGCGAGAACCCGGGCGCAGCGCCGCTCACCCACGCCGTGACGTCGCTGGAGGCGCTGCACGCCGGACTGGCAGCGACGGCGATCGACACCCTGCTTGCTGGAAGGCTTCCCCAATGACCCCCACGCCCGAATTCAGCCGACCCCACCGGCTCGACCGCATCGGCACCGGCGACAGCGAAGTTCAGGTAGAGGCGACGCCCGAGGAGCGCGCAGCACTGGCCAAGCGGTTCCGGCTCGTGTCGATCGACGCGCTGGCTGCAGACTTCACGCTCCGGCGCGATGCGGCGGGGGTGATCGCGTCGGGGACCCTCAAGGGGGCGGTGGTGCAAAGCTGCGTGGCGACCGCCGAGCCGGTGCCGGCCAAGATCGACGAGCGTTTCCAGCTGCGCTTCCTGCCCGAGGGCACGCCCGAGGGCGACGAGCTCGAGCTGTCGGCCGAGGAATGCGACACGATGTTCTTCGAAGGCGGGGCGATCGACCTGGGCGAGGCGGCGGCAGAGACGCTGGCGCTGGCGCTTGATCCGTTCCCGCGCGCGCCGAACGCGGATGAAATCCTGCGTGAGGCGGGCGTGGTGCGAGAGGACGAGGTCGAGCCGTTCACGGCGTTCTCGGTGCTCAAGGACAAGCTGAAGTAAGGTGCCGGCACCTGCTGGTTCGCCGCACCGCCGGCCCGGTGTGGTGCTGGCGATGCTGCTGCTCGTCTACAGCTTCAACTTCCTCGACCGGCAGATCCTGAGCATCCTGGCGATGCCGGTGAAGGCGGACCTTCGCCTCTCCGATGCGCAGCTGGGGATGCTGGGCGGGCTCGCCTTTGCGGCGCTTTATTGCACGCTGGCGATTCCGCTCGCGATGCTGGCCGACCGGACAAGCCGCAGCTGGGTGATCACCGTCAGCCTGGCCGTCTGGAGCGGGTTCACGGCGCTGTGCGGGACCGCGCAAGGCTTTGCGCAGATGTTCCTGTTCCGGGTGGGCGTGGGCGTCGGCGAGGCGGGGGGCGTCGCGCCCTCCTATGCCTTGATCGCCGACACCTTTCCGCCGGGCAAGCGCGCGCGGGCGCTGGCCATTTACGGACTGGGGATCCCGATCGGGTCGGCCGTCGGCGTGTTGCTGGGCGGCGCGATCGCGGCGGCGGTCGAATGGCGCACGGCGTTCGTGGTGATGGGCGTCGCAGGGCTGCTTACCGCGCCCGTGTTCCGGCTGCTGGTGCGCGATCCGCCGCGAGGCGGCCCCGTCGAGCGCGGCGCGATGCGGCCGGTGTTCGGGATGCTGGCGCGCAAGCCGAGCTTCTGGCTTCTCTCGCTGGGCGGCGCCGCCGGATCGACCGCCGGCTATGGCATCGCCTTCTGGCTGCCGAGCCTGATGATGCGCAGCTTCGGGCTGGACCTGGCGGAGACCGGGCGGTTCGTCGGGGCGCTGCTGCTCACCGGCGGGGTTGCGGGCATCCTGCTGGGCGGGGGGATCGCCGATCGCTGGGGAAGGCGGACCAAGCGTGCCTATACGCTGGTGCCGGCGATCGCCTATGTCGCGGGCGTGCCGCTGATGGCGGCGGGGCTGCTCTCGGCGTCTTGGGCCGCGGCGTTCGCGCTGTTCGTCGTGCCGCAGGCGCTGGTCTATGCCTGGCCCGGGCCGCTGCTGACCGCGGTGCAGCAGCTGGTGCCGGGTGCCCTCCGCAGCACCGCAAGCGCGTGCTTCCTGCTGATCAACAACCTGATCGGGCTGGGGCTGGGATCGTGGCTGGTGGGCGCGCTGTCAAAGGCGCTGACGCCGCAGTTGGGCGATGAGGCGCTGCGCTATGCGCTGCTGGCGGCGCTGGTGTTCTATCTGCTGGCAGGCGCGCTGATGGCGGCGGCGGCGCGGGTGCTGCCGCGCGACTGGGTGGACGAGTAGCGACAGCGGGAACGGCGCGCCCTATATCGGCCCGGCAGGCGCAACGACGCCTGCGCAGGAGAGATGCCATGACCGCCGACCCGACCGTGATCCTGTCCTATGCCCGTACGCCGATGGGCGGGTTCCAGGGGGCGCTCGCGGCCGTGCCCGCCACTCGGCTGGGCGCCACCGCGATCCGTGCGGCCGTCGAGCGCGCAGGCGTCGCCCCGGAGGACATTGAGCGCGCCTATATGGGCTGCGTGCTGTCGGCCGGGCTGGGCCAGGCGCCGGCGCGGCAGGCGGCGCTCCATGCCGGGCTGCCGCAGTCGGTCGAGGCGACCACGGTCAACAAGATGTGCGGATCGGGCATGAAGGCGGCGATGATGGCCGCCGACGCGCTGGCGGCCGGGTCGTGCGACCTGATCGTCGCAGGCGGCATGGAGAGCATGTCCAACGCGCCCTACCTGATGACCAAGCATCGCGCCGGCGCGCGCATCGGCCATGACACGATCTACGACCACATGATGCTCGACGGGCTGGAGGACGCCTATGAGCCGGGCCGTGCGATGGGCACCTTTGCCGAGGACAGCGCGCGCGAATATCAGTTCACGCGAGCGGCGCAGGATGCGTTCGCGATCGAATCGCTGACGAGGGCGCAGGCGGCGCAGGCCTCCGGCGCGTTCGACCGGGAGATCGTTCCCGTCGAGGTGGTCGGCCGCAAGGGCAGCGTCACTGTCGCCGCTGACGAGCAGCCGGCGAAGGGCGACGTCGCGCGCATCCCGACGTTGAAGGCGGCGTTCGCCCAGGAGGGCACGATCACCGCGGCCAATGCCTCCTCGATCTCGGACGGGGCGGCGGCGCTGGTGCTGACGCGCCAGTCCGTGGCGGAGGCCCGTGGGCTCACGCCGATCGCGCGCATCGTCGCCCATGCCGCCCATGCCCGCGCACCCGCCCAGTTCACCACCGCCCCGGTGGGCGCGGTGCAGCGCGTGCTCGACAAGGCGGGCTGGTCGGTGGCCGATGTCGACCTGTTCGAGATCAACGAGGCGTTCGCCTGCGTGGCGATGATCGCGATGCAGGACCTGGGAATCGCGCAGGACCGGGTGAACGTGCATGGCGGGGCGACGGCGCTTGGCCACCCGATCGGCGCCTCGGGTGCGCGGGTGCTCGCCACGCTGTTGTCGGCGATGGAAGCGCGTGGCGCCCGGCGCGGCGTTGCGACGTTGTGCATCGGCGGCGGCGAGGCAACGGCGATGGCAGTCGAGCGAACGGGTGTGTGAAGCATAAGCCTTCCCGCGCACGTCCACGCTTCCTGCGAAACCTGTTCGTGGCGGGACAATTCTGAAACTTCGGGTCCGGCTTCCGCGACTTGCTTAATATCGTGTTTACTACATAGTTACTTCAACCGAATCGGAGGGGGTTCGCTTGGGGGGCTTGGCGGGGGCACTCGGGTTGCTCGACGGCGCGCTGCACGAGGTTGTGCTGTTCGCCGCCTTTGGCTTCCTGATCGGCGGGATCGACGATCTCGGGACCGATCTGGTTCATTTCGGACGACGTTTTCGTCGCCCTGCGATCGAGACGCCGCGCCCTCCCCGATCCTCCCTGCCGGGTCGGCTGGCGATCTTCGTGCCGGCCTGGGATGAGTCGGCCGTCATCGGCCTGATGCTGCGCAGCGCGCTCGCGCGCTTCGAACACCCCGACTATCGCATCTATGCCGGCGCCTATCCCAACGATCCCGCAACCATCGCTGCCATCCAGGCGGTCGCGGCACTGGATGGGCGGGTCCGGCTGGTGGTCTGTCCGCGCCCCGGCCCCACCACCAAGGCCGACTGCCTGAACGCCCTGTGGCACGCCCTGCTCGCCGACCAGCGCGCCGAAGCGCGACCGTTCAAGGGCGTGGTGCTCCACGATGCGGAGGATCTGGTCCATCCCGAAGAATTGCGGCTGCTCGACGAGGGCTGGACCATGCCACCACCGTGCAGCTGCCGGTGCTGCCGCTGCCCGATCCGCGTTCGCGCTGGATCTCGGGCCACTATATTGACGAATTCGCCGAAGCCCATGGCAAGCTGATGCCGGTACGCCAGGCGCTCGGTGCCGGGTTGCCGCTGGCTGGCACCGGCTGCGCGATTGCGGTGCCGATGCTGTCGCGCATCGCCATCGCGCGGGGCGGCATGCCCTTCGACGAGGCGAGCCTGACCGAGGATTATGAACTCGGGCTCACCATCGCAATGCTGGGCGGTCGGGGCCTGTTCCTGAACGTGCGCGAACGCGGCGGTGACCAGCCCGTGGGCGTGCACGCCTATTTCCCCGCGACACTCGACGCCGCCGTCCGGCAAAAGGCGCGGTGGATGGTCGGCATCGCGCTGGCCGGCTGGGACCGCACCGGCTGGGCGGCGCGCGGGCGTGCGACCGACCACTGGATGCGGATGCGCGATCGCCGCACCATCCTCGCCATCCCCGTGCTCGCCGCCGCCTATGTCGCGCTGGTCGGCTGGGGCATCACCGAAGCCGCGCACTGGCTCACCGCATCCCATCGGCCGGATGTCTCGCCCGCGATGCGCCTCCTGCTGATGTGCAACAGCGCACTCCTGGCGTGGCGCATCGCCATGCGCGCCCATTTCGTCGGCAGCCGGTGCGGCTGGAAGGAAGGCGCGCGCTCCATCCCGCGCGCGATCATCGCCAATCTGGTCGCGCTGCTAGCCGCCCGCCGTGCGATCTTCCGCTACCTCTCGATGCTGCGCGGCGCCGAGCTGCGCTGGGACAAGACCGCGCATCATTTCCCCGAGCTGGCGCCCGACTCGCCCGGCGGAGTCGTGCCATGAGGGGCGGCCAGCCCCTCAAGTTCCTGCTGGTGGTGCTCGCCGGCTGGACGGGCGCGCGAGCCGCACTGCTGTGGCCCGGCGCGCCGCTTGCGGTGCCCGCCGCGGCAAGCGCCTCCCTGCCCGCCATGGCCGACACGCTTCCGACCACACGCCCACTGGCGGCACGCGCGTTGGCAGGCATATCGGCGGACGCGGCCGTGCCGCCCTATGCGGGTACCGATCCGGAAGTGACGCTTCTTACGGCGCAGGATCTGGTCGCGGAAGCGCCGCCGCCGCCGCCTGGAACGACACCGACCCTGGGTTTGGCTGAGCCGCTCACCATCCTGGCCGCCGCCGCGGACCCGCCGCGCACACCTGTGCCTGCACCCGCGCCAGCCACCAGCTCGCCACCGCCCGCCCAGAACGCCGCTCCGGTCGAACCCGCGCTCGTGCCGCGTCCACCCGGACCCGGTCGCTGGTCGGCCAGCGCCTGGGCAGTCGTGCGCGGCGGCAGCATGGCGGGGAACGGCGTGTTCGGTCCCGCGCAGCTCGGCGGCAGCCAGGCCGGCGCCCGCATCCGCTATGCGCTTGCCCGGACGCTGTCGCTGTCCGGCCGCCTCTCGACCCCGTTGAAGGGCATCGGTCGCGAGGCCGGGCTCGGCTTCGAATGGCAGCCGCTGACCTCGCCCATCCCCCTGTCCTTTCTGCTCGAACGCCGCTTCGCGCTCGATTCGGGACCCGGCGGCACGGCCCTTGGCGCGATCACCGGCATCAATCCGACGCGAGTCTACGGGCCGCTGGAGCTGGAGGGCTATGGCCAGGCAGGCGTGGTCGTGCGCAACCGGCGGGAGCTCTATGCCGATGGGGCGCTGCGCCTGCTGTACCCGCTAGTCGAGGACCGGCGCTTCCGGCTGTCGCTCGGCGCCGGGACCTGGGGCGGCGCCCAGCGCGGCGCCCGCCGACTCGACGTCGGCCCTGCGGTCGTCGCGACCGTGCCCACCGGCGGCCCGACGCTGCGAGTCGCCGCCGAATGGCGCCAGCGCGTCGCCGGCAACGCCGCGCCCGGCTCAGGCCCGGCGCTCACGCTCGGCACCGACTTCTGAAGGCTTTGTCCCGCCCCGCCGAACGGCTATCGAGAGGGGGATGGATCTCTACCTCCCCGTCGCGAACCTTTCGGTCAACGCGCTCGTCATCATCCTGCTGGGCGGCGGCGTCGGGTTCCTGTCGGGCATGTTCGGAGTGGGCGGCGGATTTCTCACCACGCCGCTGCTGATCTTCTACGGCATCCCGCCGACCGTGGCCGCGGCCTCGGCCGCAAGTCAGGTGACCGGCGCCAGCGTGTCGGGCGTGTTCGCCCACTTCCGTCGCGGCGGGGTGGACGTGCGGATGGGCGGCGTGCTGACGGTCGGCGGCGTGGTCGGATCGATCGCGGGCGCCGGCATCTTCCGGCTGCTCCAGGCGAGCGGCCAGATCGATACCGTGATCGCCATCATCTATGTGCTGCTGCTCGGCTCGATCGGCGGGTTGATGCTGAAGGAGGCGATCGGCAGCATCCGCGTGCTGCGCGGGGCAAAGGCACCGCCGGCCGCACGCCGCCGCCACCATCCACTGGTCGCCGCCCTCCCGTTGCGCTGGCGCTTCTACGCCTCGGGCCTGTACATTTCGCCGTTCGCACCGCTGCTGCTGGGCTTCGGCGTCGGCATCCTCACGGTGCTGCTGGGCGTCGGCGGCGGCTTCGTCCTGGTGCCCGCGATGCTCTATCTGCTCGGCATGGGCACGCGCGTCGTGGTCGGCACGTCGCTGTTCCAGATCCTGTTCGTGACCGCCTCCGCCACGCTGGTCCATGCCATGACCACCAAGGCGGTCGACATCGTCCTCGCGGTGTTGCTGCTGATCGGCTCGGTCACGGGCGCGCAGATCGGCGCGCGCTTTGCCCAGGTGCTGAAGCCCGAATATCTCCGCCTGATCCTGGCGCTGATGGTGCTCGCCGTCGCCGGACGCATGGCACTGGGCCTCGGCTGGCGCCCGGACGAGATCTACACGATCGAGCTGTCGTGAGGCGCGCGCTCGCCCTCCTTCTGGCACCCCTGCTGCTGAGCGCTGCGCCCAAGCCGGTGCTGGTGCCTGACGTGTCGCGTCGCGACATCCAGATCGCGTACAGCTTCACGGGTGCCGAACTGCTGCTGTTCGGCGCGATCCTCTACCCCGGCGGCCGCGAACCCGATGCCGCTCATCCCGCCGACGTGGTCGTGGTCGTGAAGGGCCCGTCGCAGTCGATCATGATGCGCGAAAAGGAAAAGGTCGCGGGCATCTGGGTCAACGCGTCGCGCACCCGCTTCCGTTCCGCGCCTTCCTTCTACGCGATCGCCTCGTCCAAGCCGATCGCCCAGCTGGTCGACGACCGCACCCGGGCAATCTACGAGCTCGGCCTCGACAGCCTTCAGCTTTCCCCCGCCTCTGCCGCGACCGCCGAGGAGCAGGCCCGCTTTGCGGCCGGCCTGGTCGACCTTCAGCGCCGCACCGGCCTGTATTATGAGGCACCGGGCGCAGTCGAGATCACCGATGGTGTGCTCTACCGCGCCCGCGTCGACATTCCCGCACGGGTACCGGTCGGGCGCTTCACCGCCGAGACCTTCCTGATCCGCGACGGCCGCGTGCTGGCAGCGGCGGTGCGGGAGATCGACATCCGCAAGTCGGGCTTCGAGCGCTTCGTCGAACAGGCGGCCGAGCATGATTCGCTGCTCTACGGCCTGGTCGCCGTCGCGCTTTCGGTGCTGTTCGGCTGGGCTGCCGGCGCCATCTGGCGGCGCTTCTAGCCTCTACGCCAACGCAATCTTTACCCTCCACCATGCATCTGTCGGGCAACGAACCCAAGGAGTTGCCGGTGACAGACGTGATGGGCGCACGATCCTATGATGCCGGCAGCGTGCGCTCCGGTCCCCTGCGCGCGATCGGTGCCGTCACGGAGGTTGCCGGCTCGGCCAGCCAGATCCTGCTGGATCTGGAAACGGTGGCCGCGCTCACCAATGACGGCGACACCGCCATCGCCGCCGCTGGCCAGATCGGCAGCCAGGTGAAGATCCGCGCCGGCGGCAACTGGCTGATCGCCAACGTGCGCGCGATCCGCGCCGCACCGGACGAGGAGCGCCAGGCGCTCGCCGCCATCGACTTCCTGGGCGAAGCGGACGAGGAACGCGGCGGCGGCCTCCGCGGCTTCCGCCGCGGCGTCACCCGCTTCCCGATGCCGGGCACGCCGGCATACCCGCTCAGCACCGCCGACCTGCGCCAGATGTATGCCGCAGGCGACGGTGCGCATATCGAGATCGGCACCGTCTACCCCACCACCGACATTCGTGCCGCGCTTCAGATCGACGCCATGCTCGGCAAGCACTTCGCGCTGCTGGGTTCGACCGGCACCGGCAAGTCGACCGCGGCTGCGCTCATCCTCCACCGGATCTGCGCGCTGAGCCCGGAGGGACACATCGTGATGATCGACCCGCACGGCGAATATTCCGCCGCCTTTTCCGGGATCGGCGCGCTCTACGACGTGTCCAACCTGCAGATGCCTTATTGGCTGATGAACTTCGAGGAGCATTGCGAGGTGCTGCTTACCACCTCCGGCTCCGAGCGGCAGGTGGATGCCGACATCCTCGCCAAATGCCTGCTCGCCGCCCGCTCCAAGAACCGGCTGGCGCAGGAGATCGGCAAGCTCACCGTCGACGCGCCGATCCCCTATCTGCTGTCGGACCTGTCCAGCATCCTCGCCCAAGAGATGGGCAAGATGGACCGCGCGGGCGACACCGCGCCCTACCTGCGGCTCAAGGGCAAGATCGACGAGATCAAGGCCGATCCCCGCTACGCCTTCATGTTCTCCGGCATGCTGGTGGCGGACACGATGGCCTCGTTCCTGTCGCGCGTGTTCCGCCTGCCTTCCGACGGCAAGCCGATCTCGATCATCGACGTGTCGGGCGTGCCGAGCGAGATCACCTCGGTGGTGGTCGCGGTGCTCAGCCGCATGGTGTTCGATTTCGCCATCTGGTCGCGCAACGAGCCGCAGCGGCCGATCCTGCTCGTGTGCGAGGAAGCGCACCGCTACGTCCCTAACGAGCGCAACGCCGACAGCTCCTCGGTCGGCCGCATCCTCAGCCGCATCGCCAAGGAAGGCCGCAAATACGGCGTGTCGCTGGGCCTCATCACCCAGCGCCCGTCGGACCTGGCCGAGGGTGTGCTGTCGCAATGCGGCACCATCCTCTCGATGCGCCTCAACAACGACCGCGACCAGGCGTTCGTGCGCGCGGCGATGCCGGAGGGCGCGCGCGGCTTCCTCGACACCATCCCGGCGCTGCGCAACCGCGAGTGCATCATCTCGGGCGAAGGCGTGACTACGCCGGTGCGCGTGCGGTTCGACTCGCTTGACGAACACCAGCGCCCCGCCTCGGGCGATCCGGTCTTCTCGCAACTCTGGCGCGAAACCGGCGGCGAGGAGGCGATCCTCGAACGCACCATCCGCCGCTGGCGCGCGGGGCGGTAGGGCTCAACCACCCGCTCGGACCCTAGCGAAGGCGAGGCTGCGCGATGAACGCCCACCGCGCGCCCAAACCCCGCTCAGCTACTGCGAAAGCAGGAGCACGACGCGAACTTCTGCAAAGATCTCGTGCCCGCAGGAGCACATGGGTGCGGAGTGGCGCTACCCCTCAGTCCGCCTTCGCAGCCCCGGTCGGCACCGCCATCAGCTGCGCATAGATCGACCGGAACCGGCGCAGGTCCGCGCCCGTCAGCTGCTGGACGCTCGCCAGCGACACCGACCGCGGGTTCACCGCAGCCCCGTTCTTCCACAGCTCATAGTGGAGGTGCGGACCCGTCGAGATGCCGGTCGAGCCGACATAGCCGATCACCGCGCCCTGCTGCACCCGCTGGCCCGCCCGCACCGCGATCCGGCTCATATGGCCATAGCCGGTGGCAAGCCCGCCATTGTGGTTGAGCTTCACGAAATTGCCATAGCCGCCCGCACGCCCGGCACGCGCGACCACACCGTCGGCGGCCGCGCGGATCGGCGTGCCGCTGGGTGCTGCGATGTCGAGCCCCTTGTGCATGCGGCGGAAGTGCAGCAGCGGATGAACGCGCACGCCGAAGTTGGACGTCAGCCGCCCGCTTACCGGCATCGTCATGCCGCCGCGCCGCTCCCCGATCCCCTTGGGGTCGAACCAGCGGCTCTTGCCGTCCTCGTCCCAACGCAGCAGCTGCACCGAGCGCTTGCCCTGGTCGAGCCCGGCATAGAGCAGCTTGCCTAGCTCCACCTCGCCCGTTTCCGCCCGCTGGCGCTCGATGATGAGGTCGAACCGGTCCTGGCTGCCGATGCGGCCCATCGGCACGCGCGTCGACAGCGACTTGATATAGGCCTCGACCGCCTTTGCGGGCGCGCCGGCCGCGCGGGCAGCGCGGTACAGGCTGCTGCCGACCCGCCCCTGGATGCGCAGCGGCGTGCGATCGATCGCGATCGGGATCGACTTGAGCGCAAGTCCGGCCTCGCCGCGCCCGAGTTCCAGTGCCAGGTCGAACCGCGCCCGGAACGCCAGTCTCTCCAGCGGCCGCGGCTCGGACTTGCTCGCCCGCCGCCCGAGCGTGATATCGAGCCGCGTACCCGGATTAAGGTCGCCGGATCCGACACGGCTGTCGATCAGCGCCACGGCGCGCGCGGCGTCGTCCGCTCCCACGCCCGATCGCTTGAGCACGCCGGCCAGCCCGCTGCCATTGCCCAGGCTTGCGGTCAGTTCGATCCGCGGGCGCTCGGGCGTGTCGGCCAGCGGGCGCACGCCCGGGGTCGCTGCCATGCGCATGCCGCTGGTGGCGCCCAGCGCCCGCGCGCCAAACGCCTGCGCGCGCGCCTCTTCCCAGTCCCGGCCTTCGAGTGCGGCCGGAACCGCTGCCCGGATCGGCTGGCCGATGCCGGGCGCAAACATCCAGCCGGTCGCCAGCAGCGCCGCACAGGTCGCAGCACCCCGCCACCATTCGCGCGAGCCGATCTGCGCGCCCAGATCAGGCGCCAGTTCAAAGTGGGGGAAGCGCAGCTGCAGCCGCTCGCCCAATGTCGGCGCCCGTGCGGGTGCTTCCATCCGGCCGAACGAGCGCGCGCTGGCGCCACCGGCGAAGTGCAGTTCGTGATCGCTGCGCAGAAACAAGAAAAGCGCGCCCCTTGTGCCGACCGCCCGACCCGGTCGAGCCAGATCCCTCTGCAACCAAGGATTTAAAGTCAAATGAACGCGCGACCTGAGCAGCCGCTTGCGCGGCGGGCCGTGCCGGCAGGGCGGTCAGCGGCGAGCGGGCACGCGGAATTCCGGGAACCCTTTCACCGTTGGCCGGCACGGCACGCCCGCTACTAACCCCGTCGCGCCATGCTGACACGAGTCAGCATCCAGACGCACAGCTGAATGCGTGAGCGGTGCAGCAGTGAATTCCGGCTTCCTTCAGGACGACGAGCAAGCAGGAGGTTCGCCCCCGCCTCCCCTTGCACTTCGCGCGGCCAAGGCCGATGTTTCTCCATGATATGAGCCAGTTCGCGCGTAGCCCGCTCACCGCCGTGCTGGGACCCACCAACACCGGCAAGACCCATCTCGCCATCGAGCGGATGTGCGGCCATGCGTCGGGCATGATCGGCTTTCCGCTGCGCCTGCTCGCGCGCGAGGTCTATGACCGGGTGGTGGCGATCAAGGGGGCGCATCAGGTGGCGCTCATCACCGGCGAGGAGCGCATCGTGCCCCCGGGCGCGCGGTGGTTCCTGTGCACGGCCGAGAGCATGCCGCTCGACCGCGAGGTCGCGTTCGTGGCGCTGGACGAAGCGCAGCTCGGTGCCGATCCGGAGCGCGGCCATGTCTTCACCGACCGGCTGCTGCGCGCCCGCGGGCGCGAGGAGACGATGATCCTGGGGTCGGAGGCGCTGCGGCCGATGGTGCGCGCACTGGTACCCGATGCGGAGATCATCAACCGCCCGCGCTTCTCCACCCTCTCCTATGCCGGCGCGCGCAAGCTGTCGCGCCTGCCCCGCCGCTGCGCGATCGTCGCCTTCTCGGCCGAGGAAGTGTACGCGGTGGCCGAGACGATCCGCCGCATGCGCGGCGGCGCCGCGGTGGTGATGGGGGCGCTCTCCCCCCGCACCCGCAACGCCCAGGTGCAGATGTTCCAGTCGGGCGAGGTCGACTATCTCGTCGCCACCGACGCGATCGGCATGGGCCTGAACATGGACGTGGCGCACGTCGCCTTCGCCTCGCTGCGCAAGTTCGACGGCCGCCGCCAGCGTCGCCTGACCATCTCGGAAATGGCGCAGATCGCCGGGCGCGCCGGGCGCCACCAGCGTGACGGCACCTTCGGCGGGCTGGTCGAGGAAGGGCCGAGCGCCTTTACGCCGGAGGAAGTGCTGGCAATCGAGGGGCACGTTATCCCCCCGCTCGAACAGCTCTACTGGCGCGAGGGCAGCCCCAGCTACGCCAGCATCGACGCGCTGATCGAGAGCCTGGAGCGCAAGCCCAGCCACCCCGCGCTGCGCGCCGCGCCCCAGGCGATCGACCTCGCCGTGCTCAAGCGGCTGGCCGAAGAAGATTGGGTACGCGCCCGCGCCCGCCACCCTGCCATGGTCGCACGGCTGTGGTCGGCATGCGGCCTGCCCGACTTCCGCAAGCTGGGCGTCGACCCGCACGCGCGCTTCGTCGGGCGCATCTTCCAGCATCTGAGCGAAGGCCGCGGCCACATCCCCCACCAATGGTTCGCCGACGAGATCGCGCGGCTCGACAATGTCGGCGGCGATGTCGAGACGATCGCCGGGCGCATCGCCGCCGCGCGCAGCTGGGCCTATATCGCCCACCGCGCCGACTGGCTGGCCGAGCCGGCGCACTGGGCCGACCGCACCCGCGCGATCGAAGAGCGGCTGTCGGACGCGCTCCACGATCGCTTGCGCCAGCGCTTCGTCGATCAGCGCACCACCGTGCTGCTGCGCCGCATCGGTGCGGACGCGAGCAACCTGCCGGTCGAGGTCAGCGAGGACGGCGAGGTCAGCGTCGACGCGCATGTACTCGGGCGCCTCGAAGGCTTCCGCTTCCATGTCGCGCCCGACGCGCGCGTCGCCGACAAGCGCCTGCTGATCTCGGCCGCCGAGAAGGGCCTGGCGGGCGAGCTGCGCCGCCGGGGTGCCGCGCTAGCGGGCGCGGCGGACGAGGCCTTCGTGCTCGATGCCGAGCCGGGCGAGCGACCGGCGATCCGCTGGAACGGCCTCCCTGTCGCGACGCTCGTCAACGGGCCGACGCTGGACCGTCCGGCCGTCAAGCTCGACCGCAGCCTCGACTGCCTCGACCGTGCCGCCCAGACCGCCGTGCGCGAGCGGATCGTCGCGTGGGTGGAGGGCGAGATTGCCCGCCGGGCGCCGGTCCTCGCCCGCCTGGCCGCACTGTCGCGTGACCCTGAAGCCACCGCGCCCCTCCGCGCAGTCGCGGCAGCGCTCACCGAAGTGGGCGGGATCAGCCCGCGCGAGAGCGCCGACCCTGCGCTGGACGTGCTCGCGCCCGAGGATCGCCGCCGCCTGCGTCAGGCCGGCGTGACGGTCGGCACGCTCGACCTGTTCGACGCGCGCCTGTTCCGCCCTGCCGCCGCCCGCTGGCGCGCGGCCCTGCTGGCGGCGCGCGACGGCCGCCCGGTCGAGCCGTTGCCGCCCGCCGGCGCCACCGTGCTGCCAGGCGACACCCGCGCCTGGGGCTTCCGGCGGCTGGGTGCCCAGGCGGTGCGCGTCGACCTGGTCGAGCGCATCGCCCGCGCGGCGCATGACGCGCGCGAGGGGCACAAGCCGTTCGCCCCGGACCCAGCGCTGGCGACCTCGATCGGGCTCCAGGCGGAGACGATTGCCAAGCTGATGGCGCGGCTCGGCTTCCGCAGCGCCAAGCCCGAGGGCGACCAGCCGCGCTGGGCGTGGCGCGGCCGCCCGCGTGCGCCGACACCGCGCACGCCGGCGGCACCCCGCCCCGGCAATGCCTTTGCCGCACTTGCCGGGCTGGACCTTTCGCGTGGCTGATCCCACCCCACACGGTGCCGAGTCGATGCGGCTCGATCGTTTCCTGTGGTTCGCGCGGCTGGTGAAGACCCGCAGCGCCGCGCAGAGCCTTGCCGAGGGCGGGTTGCTGCGCATCGACGGCCGCCGCATCGACCGCGCGCATTGCCCCGTACGACCCGGGGTGGTGGTCGCCTTTCCCCGCAACGGACGCGTGCTGGTGCTGCGCGTGCTGGCCCTTCCCAGGCGCCGCGGACCGGCCGCCGAAGCCGCCGAGAGCTACCAGTTGCTGGAACCCGCCCCCGCCGTGCCCGTTGACGAGGCGGGACTGCCCGCATAACGCATCCCCGTTCGAACCCCTGGAGCCTTTTCCCCAATGACCTACGTCGTCACCGACGCCTGCATCCGCTGCAAGTACATGGACTGCGTCGAGGTCTGTCCGGTGGATTGCTTCTACGAGGGCGAGAACATGCTCGTCATCAACCCGTCCGAGTGCATCGACTGCGGCGTGTGCGAGCCCGAATGCCCGGCCGAGGCGATCCTGCCGGATACCGAATCCGGCCTGGAACAGTGGCTGGAGCTCAACAACACCTTCTCGGCCCAGTGGCCCAACGTCACGCGCAAGCTCGACCAGACGCCGCCCGACGCGGATGCGATGAAGGGCGTCGAGAACAAGTACGAGCAGTTCTTCTCGCCCGAACCCGGCAAGGGCGACTAAGCCCCCGGCGCCACCCCGCGCGGCTACGTACGGGAAGAAAGCGCGGTTTTCCGGGCCGTTTCGTGCGGGTACGGCAACTCGCCGCTGGCAATTTTGCTCCGGACGCGCTATATCCCTGCGCGACGGCGGCATTTGGTTGCCCGCCGGTGGAGACGCACCCTTAGAATAGCCCCAGCGCGGCGCGGATCGGCCTGAGCCCCTCCCGTCCAGGCGCGACCCCGGGGCGAACCGGTCACGAAAGGCTACCAATGGCTGCCAAGGCGCTGTCCTTTGATGTCGGCGATTATGTCGTTTACCCCAAGCATGGCGTTGGCCGTGTCATCGAGCTTCAGAAGCAGGAAATCGCGGGCATGCAGCTGGAGCTGTACGTGCTCCGCTTCGAAAAAGAGCGGATGACGCTCCGCGTCCCGACCAACAAGGCCGAGAGCGTCGGCATGCGCAAGCTGTCGTCGGACAAGACGCTGCGTGAGGCGCTCGACACGCTCAAGGGCAAGCCCAAGGTCAAGCGCACCATGTGGTCGCGCCGCGCTCAGGAATATGAGGCCAAGATCAACTCGGGCGACCTGGTGTCGATTGCCGAAGTGGTCCGCGACCTGTTCCGCGCCGACGACCAGCCCGAGCAGAGCTATTCCGAGCGGCAGATCTTCGAAGCGGCGGCCAGCCGCCTCGCTCGCGAACTGGCGGCGATGGAAGAGGTCGAGGAGCCCAAGGCGCTCGACAAGATCCTCGACATCCTGCGTGCCTCGGCCGCGATCTACAACAAGGAGAAGACCGCGGCCTGAGCTGCGGTTGATCCTTGGGAATGGAAAAGGAGGGCGGCCCCTGTGGTCGCCCTTTTTCTTTTGGGGCGCACATCTCGCGAGTTCGCCCTTCCCTCCCCTCCTCCCAATCCGTTCATCTCGAGCAGGGATCGAGCTTGTCGAGAGCCCGTGTCGAGAGAGCCGCGGCCGGTTCCCGGGGCGCCACCTCGAGCTTGGCGGCTCCCTGAGACGAACGGGCTCGTGCGGCCAATAGCACCCTCCACCATCTGTCCCCGCGCAGGCGGGGACCCAGGGCCAAGCAGAAGCACGCCGGGTAGCACCCGCAACCCTGGGCTCCCCCCTGCGCGGGAGCACGGCGAGCGGCTACGACGCGTGACTTGCCAGCCGGACGGTGGCGGTGCGAAGCATCGGCCATGTTCCTGCTGCCCCTCCTTCTGGCGATGACCGGCGCGGCTCCTCCCCCGCAGGCGCCCGCCCGCACAGTGATGCTCACCCGCTTCGATCGACTGCGCGTCAGCGGGCCTTATGTGGTGGAGGTCGTCACCGGCGGGCGCACCGGTGCCGAGCTGCTTGGGGACCGCAGGGCCGCCGAGCTGGTGGACGTGCAGGTCGATTCGGGCGTGCTGACGATCCGCCCCGCCCCGCGGACGCAGGACGGCTTTGCAGTCGCCCGCGCGCCCGTGACCATCCGCGTGCGGACCACCGCGCCGCTCCAGGCGATCACGCTGCTGGGCGGCGGCAAGCTCAGCGCCGACCGGCTCGCCGGCACCCGTGCGGAGGTCGCCCTCAACGGCACGGGCGTGCTGACGGTGGCGAACATTGCGGCCGAACAGCTGGTCGCGACGCTGGTGGGCAGCGGTACCCTCAGCCTCGCGGGCAGCGCGCGCCAGGCGCGGGTCGCCGCCTCCGGATCGGGCAGCGTGGACGCGGCAGCGCTCGACGCCCGCGAGCTGGTGCTGCGCCAGGAGGGTGCGGGCGACGGCCGCTTCCGCGCCCGCTTCACCGCCGACGTGACGGCGAACGGCGCCGGCAGCGTGACGGTGGAGGGAACGCCGAAGTGCCAGGTCCGCGGCACCGCGGCGGTGCGCTGCGGGAAGGACTGAGGCTCAGGCGGCGACGGGGAAGCGCAGCAGCCGGTCTTCCAGCGCCACCAGCGCCTCCGCGCCGCGACCGACCGCACGCACGATCTCCGGGTGATGCGGCTCCAGTCCGCCGGTCAGCGATCCGAAGGCCGGCAGGATCAGCTTGCTGGCGGTCGCGACAAAGCAGCGCCGCGCGATCGTTCGCCCCCGCACGGTGACGCGCAGCTTCGGGTGGAAATGCCCGGACAGTTCAGGGCGGGACTCCCGCGGGTCGGCTTCGTGGCGCAGCACCAGGCCGTCCACCACCGCCTCCTCCAGCACGGCACCGCCGCAGGTGGTGGCAAAGCCCGCGTCATGGTTGCCGGTGATCCAGGTCCAGTCACATGCCGCGGTCAGCGCCCGCAACCGCTCCTGCGCCGCGACTGGCAGGCGCGCGCAGCCCTTGGGATCGTGGAAGCTGTCGCCCAGGCACCACAGCTCCGCCGGCTGAACCCGTGCGACCACCGCCTCCAGCGCGTCCAAAGTGGCGAGCGTGTCGTAGGGCGGCAGCATCTGGCCGAACTGGGCGAACCAGCTCGCCTTTTCGAAGTGGAGATCGGCAACCAGCAGCGCGCGCCGTGCCGGCCAGTACAGCGCGCCCGCGGCCAGCGCGACCAGCTCGTGCCCCGAGAACGAAAAGCGAACCATGAAGCCGCTATGCCGCGGTGGTGCGAGAACGGCAAGTCCTGCGGCCGAGACCTGTGCCACACCCGTTTGCCTCGAGCAGCCGTCGAGCGTGTTGAGACGGAGTGTCGAGAGATCGGCGGTCGCGGTTCTCTCGATACGGGCTCTCGACAAGCTCGATCCCTGCTCAAGACAAACGGGCGTGGAGGAGGGACGGGTGCGGGACGGAAGAACGGCCCGAAGCAAGCCCAACCTCAATCCAGCCGCATCGCCTCTGCCGCCATCTCTTCCGCCTCGGTGAGCAGCGCGTCCTCGGCGCTGCCCTGCGGCACTTGCTCGCGACCGATCAGCACCATCACCGGCACCGCAAGCGGGCTGATGCGCTCCAGCGTGACGTGCAGCATCCGCGCCTGCGCCGTCTCCAGCAGCGTCGCGAGGCGTCCGACATCGGTCATGCGCGCGCGCGCATCCTCCCATGCCGCCTGGAGCAGCAGATGGGTCGGCTCATATTTGCGCAGCACGTCATAGATGAGGTCGGTGGAAAAGGTGACCTGCTTGCCCGACTTGCGCTTGCCCGGATGCTGGCGCTCGACGAGCCCGCCGATCACCGCCACTTCGCGAAAGGCGCGCTTGAGCAGGTTGGAGCCCTGCACCCATTCGACGAACTCATGCTCGAGGATGTCGGGCGAGAACAGCGCGGCCGGATCGGTGATCGGCTCCAGCCCGTAGCAGGCCAGGGCATAGTCGTTGGAGACGAAGCCGATCGGTTTGAGGCCCAGCGCCTCCATCCGCCGCGTGATCAGCATGCCGAGCGACTGGTGCGCGTTCCAGCCTTCGAAGCTGTACGCGACCATGAAGTGCCGCCCCTTGTGCGGAAAGGTCTCGACCAGCAGCTGCCCGGGTTCCGGCAGGCGCGAGCGGCGGCCCTGGATCTCCAGCCAGTCGCGCACGTCGTCGGGAAAGCGCTGCCATTGCGTCCGGTCGTGCAGGAAGCTGCGGACGCGCTGGGCCAGGTTGGTCGACAGCGCCATGCGCGTGCCGACATAGGTGGGGATGCGCGCCGGCCGGCTGGACGCGCGCACGACCAGGTCGGTGAGCTCGATCCGCTCCACCTCCAGGCTGAGGCCGGCAAAGAAGAAGGTATCGCCGGTCGAAAGCGTGGAGGCGAAATATTCCTCGACCGTCCCAAGCTTGCGGCCGTTGCGGAAGCGTACGTCAAGCGTCGGCGCGTCGACGATGATGCCAGCGTTCAGGCGATGCTGCTGCACAAAACGGGGATGGCTGACCCGCCACAGCCCGTCCGCGCCCTGGGTCAGCCGCTTGAACCGGTCGTACGCTCGCAGCGCATAGCCCCCTTCCGCGATATAGTGGAGCACGCGGTCGAACGTCTCCGCATCCAGCGCGGAATAGGGTGATGCTGCACGCACTTCCTGCAGCATATCCGCAGCATCGAACGGCTCCGCGCACGCGCAGGCCATCAGATGCTGAGCGAGCACGTCGAGCGCGCCGGGGCGGAACAGCTCGGCATCGAGTTCGCCGGCTTCCACTGCGTCGAGCGCCGCCCGCGCCTCCAGATATTCGAAGCGATTGCCGGGCACGACCACCGCCTCCGACGGTTCGTCGAGCCGGTGGTTGGCGCGGCCGATCCGCTGCAACAGCCGCGACGAGCCCTTGGGTGCGCCCATCTGGATCACGCAATCGACGTTGCCCCAGTCGACGCCAAGGTCGAGGCTCGCCGTCGCTACCAGCGCGCGCAGCCGCCCGTCCGCCATCGCCTGCTCGACCTTGCGGCGCGCCTCCACCGCCAGGCTGCCGTGGTGGACGCCGATCGGCAGGCTGCGCTCGTTCGACTTCCAAAGATCCTGAAAGATCAGTTCGGCGAGGCTGCGCGTGTTGCAGAAGACGATGGTGGTGGCATGCGCCTCGATCGCCGCCATCACTTGCGGCGCGGCATAGCGGCCGGAATGACCGGACCAGGGGATGCGGTCGCTGGGCAGCAGGATCTCGATGCGCGGATCGGCGCCCGGATCGCCCTCGACCAGCGTCACCGCGTCGATGTCGCCATGCGGCGCCAGCCATGCGCGGTAATCGTCCGGATCGGCCACCGTCGCCGACAGCGCCACCCGCCGCAGCCCGGGGCTCAGTTGCTGCAGCCGGGCGAGGCCGAGCGCGAGCAGGTCGCCGCGCTTGCCGGCCGCAAAGGCATGCACCTCGTCGATGACGATGGTCCTGAGGCTCCCCAGCAGCCGGTCGGCGTCAGGATAGGAGAGCAGCAGGCTGAGCGATTCGGGCGTGGTCAGCAGGATGTGCGGCGGCTTCACCCGCTGCCGTGCCTTGCGGTCCGACGGCGTGTCGCCGGTCCGCGTCTCGACCCGGATGTCGAGGCCCATCTCGGCAATCGGGGTGAGCAGGTTGCGCTGCACATCGACAGCCAGCGCCTTCAGCGGTGAAATGTAGAGCGTGTGCAGCCCCTCCCCCGGCGCTTCGGCAAGCTCGGCCAGCGTCGGCAGGAAGCCGGCAAGCGTCTTGCCCGCGCCGGTCGGTGCGACCAGCAGCGCGTGGCGGCCGGCGCGCGCAGCCGCCAGCATCTCGCGCTGATGGCGTCGCGGCGACCAGCCGCGTGCGGCAAACCAGTTGGAAAGGGCAAGCGGAAGATCGGAGGAGTCACCAGGCACGTCGCCGATGTGGCGATCCGCCGGGCGTAACGGAAGGGATCGGCTCAGGGCAGGCGCTTTTCGCGGTCGATCCGGTCCTGCTCGTCATAGAGATTGGCCGTCGCGCGCTCGCTTTCTTCGTGCCGCCGGCGCGAGACCCGGTTGTTGAGCACCGCCCAGATGATCACGCCCAGCAGCACGATCGGGCCGATGATCGTCAACACACCCCACAGGCTTACTTCGTCCGCCACGGTCTGGGTCTCCTCTCCCGAAGAACGCCCGGCCTAAACGACGCAAACGGCTGCTTCGATCCCCTTGGGGCTCGGAAGCAGACCTCGTGCGTTTGTCCTGTATGCCGCGCCTCGCCGACTGGATCGAACCCAAGCCCCAGGGCATCTACCTGCCGCACGCCGATGCGTGGATCGACCCGTCGATCCCGGTGCCACGCGCGCTGGTCACGCATGGCCATGCCGACCATGCGCGCGGGGGGCATGAGACGGTATGGGCGACGCCTGAGACGCTTGCGATCATGGACGCGCGCTACGGGGCGCAAAACGGGCGGCCGGTCGCCTATGGCGAGACGGTCCGGCTGGGCGACATCCAGGTCTCCTATGTGCCCGCAGGACACGTGCTGGGATCGGCGCAGATCCTGCTGGAGCATCGCGGCGAGCGGGTGGTGGTGTCGGGCGACTACAAGCGCCGGCCCGATCCCACCTGCACCCCCTTTCAGCCGGTGGCGTGCGACGTGTTCGTGACCGAGGCGACCTTTGGCCTGCCCGTGTTCCGCCACCCGGAAACGCGCGACGAGATCGACAAGCTGCTCACAGCCCTGCGCGCCGAGCCCGAGCGGTGCGTGCTGGTCGGTGCCTATGCGCTGGGCAAGGCGCAGCGGGTGATCGCAGAGGCGCGGGCGATGGGCTTCGACGACCCGATCTACCTGCACGGCGCGCTCCAGCGGCTATGCGACCTCTATGTCGCACATGGCGTGGAGTTGGGAGAACTGCGGCCGGCGACCGGCGCGACCAAGGCCGAGCTGGCCGGGCGCATCATCCTGGCGCCGCCCTCGGCGCTCAACGACCGCTGGTCGCGCCGCCTGCCCGATCCGATCAGCGCGATGGCGTCCGGCTGGATGCGCGTGCGCCAGCGTGCCCGGCAGCGCAACGTCGAGCTGCCGCTGATCCTGTCCGACCATGCCGACTGGGACGAGCTCACCCGCACGATCGAGGAGATCGCGCCCCAGGAAGTATGGGTCACCCATGGCCGCGAGGACGCGCTGGTCCACTGGTGCAGCATGCGCCAGATCCGCGCCCGCGCGCTCGACCTGGTCGGCTATGAGGATGAGGACGACGACTGAGCCGGTGCGGTCGGCGGCGCGGCGTTGGTCTCCGCCACGAACGGGCGGGCAAGGCCGTGGTAGAGCCGTTCGCGACACACCTGAGCACTCACCCAGTCGGCGATCAACGCGGCCGCGAACATCGGCAGGATCAGGCCGCGGGCAGCCGTCGTCTCGCTGACGATGATGACGGCGGTAAAGGGCGCGCGCACGACGCCGACGAAATAGGCGACCATGCCGATCACCACCACCGCACCCGGCGGGGAGTATGGGAACAGCGCGGTCAGCAGATTGCCGAAGCCCGCGCCGATCGCGAGCGAGGGCGCAAAGATGCCACCCGGCGCGCCCGTCAGCGTCGTGGCAAGCGTCGCCACCAGCTTGGCAGGCCCGAACCACCCCGAGAGCGCCCCGCCCTCCACCAGCGTGCGGGTCGCGCCATAGCCGGTGCCCCAGGTCGCCCCGTGGGTCACCACGCCCAGCACTGCCACCACCACGCCGCACAGCCCGGCGAACAGCACCGGGCGCGCCTTGAGTGCGCGCGCCCAACCGATCCGACCGTCGCTGAACCCCAGTACCGACCGGGTGAACAAACCACCCGCGATCCCGCCGAGCACGCCGGCAAGCGGCGCCAGCAACAGCACGCGATGGAATCGCAGCGTCTGGTGGACGGCGCCGAAATAGACATAGTCGCCCGCCACGCCCAGGCTGACCATGCCGGCGATCATCACCGCGCCCATCACCAGAATGGCGACCCGCTGCTCATAGGCGGCGGCAAGCTCCTCGATCGCGAAGGCGACGCCGGCAAGCGGCGTGTTGAATGCGGCGGCGACACCCGCCGCACCCCCTGCGATCAGCACCCCGGCGGTGACCGGCACGCGCAGCACGCGATGCAGCGCGACCATGATCGCGGCGCTGACCTGCACGCTCGGCCCCTCGCGCCCGACCGACGCGCCGAACAGCAGCATGCCCACCGTCAGCACCAGCTTCTTGGCGGCAGTGCCCAGCGACAGCATCCGCTGCGCTGCCATCCTGTCGGTCGCCTGGCCTGCCGCAATCACCTGGGGAATGCCGGACCCTCGCGCAGCAGGTGCCCAGCGGCGCGTGGCCCAGACGATCGCCGCAAAGGCGAGCGGCGTCGCCACCAGCGGCGCATAGGGCCAGCGCGCCACCGCATGGCCGAACAGCTCCTGCGCAAGGTCGCTCGCGCGAGCGAAGGCGAGCGCCACCAGTCCGAGCAGCACCGCACCGGCCGCGGTTGCGATCCGCCGCTTGAGGATCGGCCACTGCCCCAGAGCACCGCGCCGGGTACGGATTCGCCACAGGCGGCGCGTGCGATCGGACAGGAATGGCATGCTGCGGCTCTTGGGCCAGATCGGTTGCGACGAAAACCGCGATTCGCGGGAAACCCCCGCTTCAGCCGCCTTGCAGCGCCTTTTGCCGGCGACGCTGCACCGAGGAGCCGATCCCCATCGACTCGCGGTACTTGGCCACCGTCCGCCTGGCGATGTCGAAGCCCTTCGCGTTGAGCAGCTCGACCAGCGTGTCGTCGGACAGGATCTTGCGGGGATCCTCGGCGGCGATCAGCGTCTTGATCGCATCCTTCACCGCGGCCGCCGACACCGCCTCGCCCCCGTCCGCGGACTGGATCGCGGAGGTGAAGAAATATTTCAGTTCGAACAGCCCGCGCGCGCAGCTGAGATATTTGTTCGAAGTCACGCGGCTGACGGTCGATTCGTGCATCTCGATCGCATCGGCCACCTGGCGCAGCGTCAGCGGGCGCAGCTGTGTCACGCCCTTGCGAAAGAAGCCCTCCTGCTGCTTCACGATTTCGGCGGCGACCTTGATGATGGTGCGCTGGCGCTGGTCGAGCGCCTTCACCAGCCAGTTGGCGCTGGCGAGGCATTCGGACAGCCAGGCGCGCGACGCCTTGTCCTGCCGCCCGCCCGCAAGCTCGACATAGTAAGCGCGGTTGACGAGCAGCCGCGGCAGCGTGGCCGCGTTGATCTCCACCGCCCAGCCGCCCCCGCGCGGCGCCACGAACAGGTCCGGCACCACCGCCGGCGTCCGCTCCCCGCCGAAACGGCAGCCGGGCTTGGGATCATAGCCGCGCAGCTCGCGGATCATGTCGGCGAGGTCCTCGTCATCCACCCCGCACAACCGCTTGAGCTGCGGCAGCGCGCCCCTTGCCACCAGATCGAGATTGTCGATCAGCCGCGCCATGCAGGGGTCGTAGCGGTCGGCCTCCTTCGCCTGCAGGATCAGGCATTCGGCCAGGGTGCGCGCCCCCACGCCGGTCGGGTCGAAGCTCTGGATGGTCGCGAGCGCCGCCTCGACCTCGGCGAGTGGCACCCCCAGCCGGTTGGCGACGTCCAGCAGCGAACCGGTGAAATAGCCGCACTCGTCGATCTGGTCGATCAGCTGCTGCGCCACGAACAGCGCGGGGCCGGACAGCGCCGCCCCCGCCTGTGCCAGCAGATGGTCGGCAAGCGAGGGACCGTCCGCGGCGAGCCCGTCGAGGTCGATCCCCTCTTCGCCCGAGCCGCCCGCGCCAGCGCCGCTCGCCCCCAGGCCGCCGTCGAGGGCGCCGATCGCGTCGCCGGGGCCATCGTCGATGAACCGCTCTGCCGCCATGTCGACGTCAAGCGCTTCGCCGCCTGCTTCGCCCACCAGCACCAGCTCGTCGGCGCCCGCAGGTTCGTCGCGCACGACCGCGACGTCGGCTGGCGAGGTCGCCTCGCCGTCGCCCGCGTCCTCACCGCCTCCCGCCTCCAGCAGCGGGTTGCGCTCGACCTCCTCGGCAATGACGCCTTCGATCTCTAGGTTGGAGAGCGCGAGCAGGCGAATCGCCTGCTGCAGCTGCGGCGTCATCACCAGCGACTGGGACTGGCGAAGATCGAGGCGGGGACCGAGCGCCATCAACCCTGCCCCGCTCGAGCGCGATCAGCCTGCCGGTGCCGTGCGAGACGCAAAAGGCGCCCGGCCTGTGCCATGGCTCTAAAGCGAGAAGCCCTCGCCCAGATACAGGCGGCGGACGTTGGCGTCGGCCACCAGTTCTTCGGGCGAGCCGGTGAACAGCACGCGGCCATCGTAGATGATGTAGGCGCGGTCGACGATGTCGAGCGTCTCGCGCACATTATGGTCGGTGATCAGCACGCCGATGCCGCGCTGCTTCAACTGCCCGACCAGGTCGCGGATATCGGCGATCGAGATCGGATCGATGCCCGCGAACGGCTCGTCGAGCAGCATGATCGACGGATCGGCCGCAAGCGCGCGCGCGATCTCGGCGCGCCGCCGCTCGCCGCCCGACAGTGCCATCGCCGGCGCATCACGCAGCCGGGTGAGGCCGAACTCGTCGAGCAGCCGTTCCAGCCGCGCGCCGCGCGCCTTTGCATCCGGCTCGGCGAGTTCGAGCACCGCCAGGATGTTCTTCTCGACCGTAAGACCCCGAAAGATCGAGGTTTCCTGCGGCAGATAGCCCAGACCCAGGATCGCGCGGCGGTACATCGGCAGGCTGGTGATATCGTCGCCGTCGAGCATGATGCGCCCGGCATCCGGCTTCACCAGACCCATGACCGAATAGAAGCTCGTCGTCTTGCCCGCGCCATTGGGGCCGAGCAGGCCGACGACCTCGCCGCGGCCGACCGACATGGACACGTCCGACAGCACCACGCGCTTGTCATAGGATTTGGCGATCGACACGACCGACAGGCCATGCGCCATCGTCGGCTCCGCTTGGGGTGCCGTGGTCGGGCTGGCGAGGGTGGTCACATCGTCCATCTGGGGCTCCCTGCTGGCATGCCGCGGGTCAGGGCCCGGGACACGCACGCAGCTGGCAAGGGTGGTGCATGATTCTGGGGCGCAGGGAAAGGGGGCACACCGCCCCCCTTCGCCTGGCCGTGCGTCAGTTGCGCTTGGGGACCGAAAAGCTGCCGCTCACGCGACCGCCCTGTTGCGTCACGCCGCCGGCCGACCCGCTGCTGCTGCCGCTCGCCACGCCCGACCCGTCGATGGTCGCACGGCCCGTGTCGAGGTCGATCGACAGGCGTCCGCCGTTCAGCCGGTTGGTTCCTTGCGTCAGCGTCACATTGCCGATCATCGTCACGACGCGGCGATTGACGTCATAGACGGCGAAGTTCGACTTGGCGGTTTGATCCGGGCGGGTGACCGTGACACCACCGGCGGCGTCCAGCCGCGATGCCTGTGGCGATCCGGAGGCCACCTGGCCCGTATAGGCGACAGTCACGCGGTTCGCGGTCAGCGTCATGGTGGCCTGTCGGATGGTCACGCCCCCGGTCAGGATCGCACGGTTGGCACGGTCCTGCAGCTCGATCGACTGCGCGCTGAAGTCGATCGGCGCGCTGGAATTGTGACTCACCTGTCCCGAGGCGGCATGCGCCACCAGCAGTACTACGGGTGCCGCGACGAGCAGGAGGTGCGAAACACGGTTCATGGCTGCCTACTTCGTTCGCCCGGGCTGAATGCGCAAGCGGGCATTGCCGTCCAGACGCACGGTTCGCGCCTCCAGGTCGGCCGAAAGCCGGTCGCCGCTGAAAGTTCCAAGCGGCGTGGTGCCGTCGGCCGCACCCCCGCTGCGCAGCTTGCGAGTCTTCAGATCGACCGTCGCGTCGCGCGTGTCGAGCCGATAGCCGTCGGCGGCCCGGAACGCGATCGGCCCGTCGATCGCCATCTGCTCGCTGTCCAGGTCATAGCGGCCGTGGTTGGCGTTGAGCCTGGCGGGGCCGTCCCGCAGCTGGATCTCGGCCGCGAGCTTGTCGAGCTGCACGATCGGCTCGGCCGAGCTCTTCTGGACGGCGGAACCCGCGGTCAGCGCGAACGGCTGGCCCTTGCTATCCTGACCCGAATAGCGCGCGGACTGGATACGCAGCCGCTCCTTGGCGACCTCCACCTTGTTCTTGTCGAGCACGAAGCTGACGTCGCCGCGCATGAACAGCGGTGCCAGTACCAGAAACGCCGCCAGGATCCCGATCCCCACCGGCAACGCGACCAGCGACAGCCGGATCAGCCGGTCATGGCGACTGCCGGGAAGCGCCCATCGCTGGCGCTCGGTCCGTTCGCGGCGGGCAATCTCCGACATGGGCGACCCTTACATATGTGCGAAGATGTCGACTTCGGGCCAGCCGGCGAGGTCGAGATCAGCGCGATGCGGCAGGAAGTCGAAGCAGGCCTTGGCCAGCGCACTGCGGCCTTCGCGTGCCAGGCGGCGGTCGAGTTCCTCGCGCATCGCGTGCAGGTAGCGCACGTCCGACGCGGCATATTCCTTCTGCGCATCGCTCAGCACCGGCGCGCCCCAGTCCGACGACTGCTGCGCCTTCGAGATTTCCTGGCCCAGCAGTTCGCGCACCAGTTCCTTCAGCCCGTGCCGGTCGGTGTAGGTGCGCACCAGCTTGGAGGCGACCTTGGTGCAATACACCGGCGCGGCGACGGTTTCGAGATAGTGGCGGATCGCCGCCAGGTCGAAGCGGGCGAAGTGATAGAGCTTCACACGGTCGGGATCACCCAGCACGGCGCGCAGGTTGGGCGCTGCATAATCGCTGCCGGCTGCGAAGCGGACCAGGTGCTCGTCGCCCCGCCCGTCGGAGATCTGCACCACGCACAGCCGGTCGCGGTGGGTGTGCAGCCCCATGGTTTCGGTATCGACGGCAACGTCGGCGCCCGGCGCGAACACGTCGGCGGGCAGGTCTTCTTCGTGCAGGTATACAGCCATGTGCCACGCCTAGACGCTTCATGGGGCGGGCTCAATGGCCGGAAGTTTTCTTCGAGTCGGCAATCCCGATTCGAGCGGCCGCGCGGCAGGGACGCGGTCCAAGGGCGCTTGCAGTCGCCAGCCGATCGGTAGAAATACCGGTTCAAAGAGCCAAGCTGTGCCGTCTCCGCCACGGTTCAGGCCCGATCGTGCACCCATTGCCGCAAAAATGTCGAAAAGGTTTTCGCCTTGGGGCGTTTCGGCTATGGTGGCGACGTGGCGCATCTGCCTGTGCGCCCAGAGACCTGCGTCATTCGTCCGACGCTTGGGTTCTGATGGTGAGGATTTGGGCGAGCCGGGAAGACGAACAGGGCAATGAGTTTCGATCGAGGGCGCCGCGGAGATCGCGGCGGGCGCGGCAAGGACAAGCGCGACAGTTTTGGCGACGAGAGCTACGGCGGCTATAGCGACCGCGGCGGCTTCGGCGGCGGCAGCAGCTACGGCGGCGGCGGCGATCGCTTCGGCGGCGGTGGCGGCGGCTTCGGCGGCGGCGATCGCTTCGGCGGTGGTGGCGGCGGCTTCGGCGGCGGGGATCGCTTCGGCGGTGGCGGCGGCGGTGGCGGCTTCCGTGGTGGTGGCGGCGGCGGTGGCCGCGGCATGCCCCCGCAGGTCGTTGGCGAAGCCACGGGTGTCGTGAAGTTCTTCAACGGGCAGAAGGGCTTCGGCTTCATCGTGCGCGACGACGGCGGCGAGGACGTGTTTGTTCACATTTCCGCAGTCGAGCAGGCAGGCCTGACCGGTCTGGCCGAGGGCCAGCCGCTCGGCTTCACCCTGGTCGATCGCGGCGGCCGCATCTCGGCCACCGAGCTGAAGATCGACGGCGAGCCGATGCCGGTGACCGAAGGCGGCGGCGGTGCACCGCGCGACCGTGATGCCGGCCCGCGTGGCGGCGGCATGGGCGGCCCGCAGCGTCAGCTGACCGGCGAGCGTGCTTCAGGCACGGTCAAGTTCTTCAACGCGATGAAGGGCTTCGGCTTCATTCAGCGCGACGATGGCCAGCCGGACGCGTTTGTTCACATCTCGGCCGTCGAGCGCGCGGGCATGCCCACGCTCAACGAGGGCGACAAGCTCGAATTCGAGCTTGAGGTGGACCGCCGCGGCAAGCACGCCGCCGTGAACCTCCAGCCCAAGGGCTGATCCGGAATGCCGTCCGGCCGCCCGTCGGCCAGGCGGTTCCGCAACCGTGTCGCCGCGATGGTCCTTGCCATCGCGGCGACACTGGTTTCGGGCGCCCCTGCCCCCGTTGCCGCGATCGGGCAGACGGCGCCTGTACCCGCGCCTGCCCCGGCGCCCGTTTATCCGATCACCGCGCGGATCGTCGCGCGATACCCGCATGATCCGTCGGCCTTCACCGAAGGCCTGCTGTGGCATGACGGCGCGCTCTACGAGAGCATCGGGCTGGAGGGCCGTTCGGAGGTCCGCCGGGTGCGGCTGGAGGACGGCAAGCTGCTCGCCCGCGCGACGCTGCCCGCCAGCCAGTTTGGCGAGGGGCTCGGGCTATGGGGCAACACGCTGGTCAGCCTGACCTGGACCACCGGCATCGGCCATCGCTGGGATGCCGCCACGCTCAAGCACCTCGGCAGCTTCCGCTACAGCGGCGAAGGCTGGGGCCTGGCGAGCGACGGACAGGCATTGGTCCAGTCGGACGGCTCAGCCGTTCTGCGCTTCCGCGACCCGAAGAGCTTCGCCGTGCGGCGCGAGCTGACCGTCACCGCCAACGGCCGGCCCGTCCGCAACGTCAACGAGCTGGAGGTGATCGACGGCGCGATCTTCGCCAACGTCTGGCACCGCAACTATCTGATCCGCATCGATCCGGCGAGCGGAGCCGTGACCGGGCTGGTCGACCTCTCCACGCTGGTGGCGGAGATCGGGGCGGCCGATCCGGAAGCCGTGGCCAACGGCATCGCCTGGGACCCGGTGAAGCGCCGCCTGTTCGTGACCGGCAAACTGTGGCCTACCGTGTTCGAGATCGCACTGGAGGCGGAATAGGCGATTCTTCGCATCGCACTAGGTTGCGAGCGAACCCCGCCCATTGTCCTGAGTAGCCATTGGGCGAAGTCGAAATCGCGGATCGAAGTACCGCCACGGATGCTTCGATACGGGGCTTCGACAAGCTCAGCCCCTACTCAGCACGAACGGTTGTGCCAGATCCTTGCGGCACCAGCCGGAACGGAGGGGAAGCTCACGTCGCCATCCCCAGCAGCGTGTCGATCCGGTCCGCCTCCGCCGCCGGCTTGTCGCGACGGATGCGCGCAATCCGGGGGAACCGCATCGCCAGACCCGACTTGTGGCGTTTCGAGGCATGGATCGAATCGAACGCGACTTCCAGCACCAGCGTCTTCTCGACCTCGCGTACCGGGCCGAAGCGCTGCACCGTGCTGGTGCGCACGAACCGGTCGAGCCATTTCAGCTCCTCGTCGGTGAAGCCCGAATAGGCCTTGCCTACCGGCAGCAATTCGCCGCCCTCGGCCGGGTCGCCGGTCCAGCAGCCGAAGGTATAGTCCGAATAGAAGGACGACCGCTTCCCGTTGCCGCGCTGGGCGTACATCATCACGCAATCGGCGGTGAGCGGATCGCGCTTCCACTTGTACCACAGCCCCACGCGCCGGCCCGCCACATAAGGGCTGTCGCGGCGCTTGAGCATGACGCCTTCGATCGCGGCGTCGCGCGCGCCCTCGCGGATCGCCTCCAGCGCGGTGAAATCAGGCGCCTCGATCAACTGGGAGACGTCGAACCGGTCGGGGTCCAGCGCACCCGCGAACCGTTCGAGTGCCGCCCGCCGCTCGGTCCAGGGCAGCGCGCGCAGGTCCTGCGTTCCGTCGAACAGAATGTCGTAGAGGCGGACGAACGCCGGATAGTCGGCCAGCATGCGCTTCGACACGGTCTTGCGCCCCAGCCGTTGCTGGAGCGCGTTGAAGCTTGCGGCACCATCGGCGCCGCCCAGCGCATGACCCTGCGCCTCGCCCTTCACCAGCAGCTCGCCATCGAGCACGCCAGGCGTGCGAAACGCCTCCGCAACCTCTGGAAAGCTGCCGGTGATGTCGTCACCGGCACGGCTGTAGAGGCGAGTCTCGCCGCCGGCATGGACCAGCTGCACGCGGATCCCGTCCCATTTCCACTCCGCGGCATAGTCGGCGAGGTCGACTCGCCCGTCGTCGAGCGGATGGGCGAGCATGAACGGCCGGAACACGGGCAGCTCGGCGCTGTGGGGCTGCGGCGCCTGCCCCTGCCCCCATGCGAACAGCGGGCCATAGGGAGGCGTGAGGCCATGCCAGACCTCCTCCACCGCATCCACGTCCAGCCCGAACGCCTGCGCGAGCGCGGTTTTCGCGAGGCGGGCCGAGACGCCGGCGCGCAGCCCGCCGGTCGCGAGCTTCAGCAGCGCGAAACGTTCGTCCGAGTCCAGCCGGTCGAGCATGGCCGCAAGCACCGCCGGCGCATCGCCGCGCGACAGCGCCGCCAGCGTGTCGACCACCTCGCCCAAAGGCAGCGGCCCTGCCTCGCGCGCAGCCGCGCTCCCGGCGACCGGCTCGGGCCAGAGCAGCGCCACCGTTTCCGCAGTGTCCCCGACGAAGTCGCGGCTCATGCCGAACAGGACGGGGTCGACACGCGCCTCGATCATCTGGCGGATGATGGCGGGCTTCACCGCGGGCAGATCGAGGTCGCCGGTCAGCGCCGCGATCGCCCAGCCGCGGTCGGGGTCCGGCGTGGTCCGCAGATAATCGCCGATCAGGCGGAGCTTGGCATTGCGCGACCGGGTGTAGATCAACCGGTCGAGCAGGTCGGCGAACGCACGCATGATCGATCAACCCGCCGGCCCGGCGCTTGGTTGCGCGACGCTCAGCGAATGCGGCGGTACCGGAACGGCACGTCCTGCGCAGCTTTGCCGTCCTCGGCGATCTTCACCCAGACGGTGAATGTGTCCGGCCCCTCCCGCACCAGGGTCAATCCGTCGAAGAAGAAGCGATTGTCCTCGACCGCCACCAGCGGGAACTCGACTGCCTTGCCGCCCTTGGCGTCTTCCCAGCCCGTCAGGTCAGCGTTGAAGTGGCGCAGGCGGTAGACCAGCGTCTGACCGCGTGGCACGATCTGCAGCAGCTCGTAAAAGAGGACTGCGCCCTTGCCGTCCTCCTGCAGGAAATGGCCGGCGATGCCGCCTGCTTGCGGCGCCGAGTAGACTTCGGTCGCGGGGCCGCCGTAGCCGTCCCCGTGCCACTCGCCCTGGAGCCATGCGAGATCGGCGATGCGGGCGTGCGGCGGCGGCGTTCCAGGAAGGGCCGCCCGGGTCTGCGGATCGGCTGCGGCCAGCACCAGCAAGCCCGCGACGATTTCCGTCAGCCCCACAGCGCCTCTCCCCGCCGGCATAACCGGCGGGGAGAATAGATCGGAATGCGGGCTAGTCTATCGCCTTCTTGATGCCCCTGCCGGCAAGCAGCCCGAGCACCAGCAGCACGACAAAGATCGCGACCGCGATGTAGAACAGGACCTTTGCGATATCGACGAACGCGCCGCCGATCCCGCCAAAGCCGAGAACGCCGAGCACAAGCCCCGCGATCAGAAAGATGATGGCCCAACGCAGCATGATGTCTCCTCCTGTTGCCTGAGCCCTCAACCGAGCGGGCCGGCCGATCGTTCCATCGGCCGGCCTAGCGCGCTCAGCTGCGGCGGCCGGCTTCGAACAGGAACCAGGCACGCTCCTCGGCCTGGTCGATCCACTCGTCGGCCAGGCTGCTGGTGGCGGTGTCGCCCGCCCCCTCGGCAGCTTCGCGCGCGGCGCGCATCGATTCGACCAGCTTGAGATTGTCGTCGCGCAGGATGGTCAGCATCTCGCCCGGCGCCACGAAGTCGCGGTCGTCATCGGCCAGCTGCTGGCGGCGCGCGATGTCGCCGATCGAGCGCAGCGTGGTACCGCCGGTCTTGCGAACCCGCTCCGCGATCACGTCGGTGATGGCCAGGATCTGCGCCGCCTGATCGTCGAGCATCAGGTGATAGTCGCGAAAGTGCGGGCCCGACACATGCCAGTGGAAGTTCTTGGTCTTGAGGTAGAGCGCGAAACAATCCGCCAGCGTGCCGTTCAGCGCGTCCGCGACGGAGCGGACCTTGTTGCTGTTCAGGTCGGTGGGGGTGTCGAGCGCCGGGTTCGTGTCGGCCATGGAGTCCTCCGGGTGTATGGTTCGGTAGGGCAACGAATTCTGCCCCGAATCGCTCCCGTTCAAGGGCAGCCGTCAAAAAACCCCGCCTAGCCGAGCCGCAGTGCCCGCAGGGCAAGCACGGCTCCGGTGACGAGCAGCACCGTGGCAACCCCGATCCGCGCCGCGTCGCGTCCGGGCCAGCCACACCACGTCCGCTCGCCCAGCGACACGGCCACGCCCCCGACTGCCACCGCCGCCACGCCTGCGCCGATCGCGGCAAGCACCGGGCTGGCGCCCCAGGCGGCGAACCCGACCACCAGGAACTGGCTGCGGTCGCCGAATGCGAGGATGAAAATGCCGAGCAGCGTGGTTGCGAAGCTGCCAATGCGCCAGCCCGCAAGCCGGTCGGCGAGCCTGGACCGGAGAAAGCCGCCCGCCCCCGCGAATACCAGCGCGAGCGCCAGCAGCAGCGCGCGCGCATTGGGGCTCATGCCCGGTGCCAGCAGCGCGCCGCCGGCCGCTGCCAGCGCGAAGCCGGCACCTTGCGCCACCACCAGGCCGAGAATCACGCTTCCTCTGGCGCCGAACCGGTCGCCGAGCACGGCTGCGAGCCGGGCCGGCGGATCAAAGACCTGGGTGAGCAGCACCGCGACGAAGGCAGGAACCAGTGTCTCCATCCGCGGTCCGGCGTTCAGCCGGCGAGTCGCACCGAACAGGCCGCGGCATAGACCGAGCCCGAGTCGCCCGCGCCACGCTGGGCCAGCGCATCCTCAAGGATCGAGACCAGCCCCTGCAGCAACGGGCCGCACTCGCCGCGCGCCAGCGCCGAGTCGATCGCGCGGATCACCGGCGTCGCCGCCACCAGCCCCTGCGCCGCGGCCAGGCGACGAATCCCCTCGACCTCCGCGGCGAGCTGGCGAACCGGGCTGCCGCTCAGGCGAAGCGCCGCCAGGCCGTGCTGGAATTCGATGGGCGTGCCGACACCTGCCTCGATCATCGCTTGGGCCCTCTCCTTGGGTGCTGCGGCAATGTGCCGTCTTTGCGTGAAGGAACGATGAAACAGGAGTGCCAGTACACGCAAGCACCGTCTCGGCCTTGACATCTGCGGGCGAGTGACGCATGCGGCCCAGCCTGTGGGCGGCCGCGGTTTGCGCGCGCCGCTTTTTTGTTTTTTCCACGCTGTCCGGTACCGCGAACCGAAGGATTTCAGGGTCATGGCAAAGCCGACCACCGTCAAGATCAAGCTCGTCAGCACGGCCGACACCGGCTTCTTCTATGTCACCAAGAAGAACCCGCGCACCCAGACCGAGAAGTTCAGCTTCCGCAAGTATGACCCGATCGTGCGCAAGCACGTCGAGTTCAAGGAAGCCAAGATCAAGTAATCGGCCTGCCGCTCCCCACGACGGAGCGGCCTCAGCCGGCCAGCGCCGCGTCCGCCGATCCCTCGGCCTGACGCGGCAGCAGCGCCCGCACCTCCTCGACGAAGCGCACCACCGAGATCGGCTTGGTGACATAGGCATTCGCGCCGGCTGCGCGAATCCGCTCCTCGTCCTCACGTCCCACATAGGCGGTCACCGCCATGATCGGGATGTGCCGCAGCTTTGCATCCAGCTTCAGACGCCCGATCAGCTCCAGTCCCGTCATGTGCGGCAGCTGGATGTCGGTGATGATCAGGTCCGGCACGAACGCGCGCGCCCGTGCCACCGCCTCGCGCCCGTCGCGCACCGGCTCGGTCGCGAACCCGTGTGCGCGCAGCAGGTCGCAAAACAGCTTCAGATTGAGTTCGTTGTCCTCGACAACGAGCACCCTTTTTGTCACGTCCCAGGCCCGCTTCATTGATGCCAGGGGATGTAGGGCATGCCGCCCGACGAAACAAATGCCGAAGCCGCCGCCACGCTGGCACTCGGCGCGCTGAGCTGGGTGCTCGCCGATTCGGAGCGGGCGCGCCGCTTCCTCGACATCACCGGCATCACGCCCGATGATCTGCGCGCCAGCGCCGGTACGCCGGCCTTTCTGGCGGCGGTGATCGGCTTTCTCGAAAACCATGAGCCCGACCTGATCGCCTGCGCGGAGGCGCTGCAGGTGACGCCGGAGCAGCTGACCCGCGCACGCCGCGTTCTGGAGCAATGATGAAGCCACTGCTGATTACCGATTGCGACGAAGTCCTTCTCCACATGGTGCGCCACTTCGGCGACTGGCTTGGCGAACATCACGACATCGACCTGCGCATGGACGAACCGAGCTTCGAGACCGCGATGCGCCACCGCGACGGCGGTGCGCCGGTTACGCGCGAGACGATGTGGTCGATGGTCGACGGCTTCTTTCCGGCCGAGCTGGAACGGCAGACCCTGGTTCCGCATGCGGACACGGCGCTGGCGCTGCTTGCCGAGCGGGCCGACATCGTCATCCTGACCAATCTGCGCGATCATTGCCGCGAGTCGCGGATTGCCCAGCTTTCCACCCACGGCATCGAGCACCGGGTCGAATGCAACCAGGGGCCCAAGGGCGCAGCGGTCGCCCGGCTGGTGGCTGAGCATGGCAATCCGGTCACCGTGTTCGTGGACGATCTGCCCAGCCACCACGAATCGGTCGCGGAGCATGTGCCCGGCGTTCACCGGCTGCACATGATCGCCGAACCGCAGCTGGCGTCGCACGTCGCCCCTGCGCCCGCCGCCCACGCGCGGATCGACGACTGGCGCGAGGCGGCGGCGTGGATCGGCCGGCGGTTCGACGCGGGGGTGCCGGCAGAGGCTTGACCCTTGTCCAGCCCCGCGGGATGACCCTTTCTATGGCAACTGACATCCCTGCAAAGCTGGCCGAACTCGGCCTCACCCTCCCCGAAGCGGCGGCGCCGGTCGCCGCCTATGTGCCCGCCGTCGAGGCGGGCGGCCTCCTCCACATCTCGGGACAGCTGCCGTTCCAGGACGGCGCGCTGATGACCGGCCGCCTGGGTGAGGACCGCGACCTGGACTATGGCGTGGAGGCAGCGCGTCGCTGCGCGCTGATGCTGCTGGCACAGGCGGAAAAGGCGCTCGGCACCCTCGACCGCGTGGGCCGGGTCGTGAAGCTTGGCGTGTTCGTCAACAGCGCAGGCAGCTTCACCGACCAGCCCAAGGTCGCCAACGGCGCGTCGGAGCTGATGGTCGCGGTGTTCGGCGACGCCGGCAAGCACGCCCGCAGCGCGGTCGGCGTGCCCGTCCTGCCGCTGGGTGCCGTGGTGGAAGTGGACGCGATCCTGGAAGTCCGCTGACCGCACGTTGTTGCTGCAGCGCAACTACGCCCTGCAAAATGTAACATCCCGGAAACAGACGTTGTGCGCCGCCCCTGCCAGCGGCACCTTGGTGTCGCGGCACAGGGGACGCGCACGACGTCCCAGGCCGCAAGCAGGAGGAGAACCATCACCTCAGGGAGGTTGCGATGCGTTTCTCCAAGTTACTTCTTTCTGTCTTTGCTGCCATCACTAGCCTTGCGCCAGCCTGGGCGCAGGAAACCGATCCGCCCGAACCCATCACCGTCAGCGGCAGCGCGACCGTCGCGTCCGACTATCGCTTTCGCGGCGTCTCCCAGAGCGACAAGCAGGTGGCGGTCCAGGGCGGCCTCACCATCGCACATGAAAGCGGCTTCTATATCGGCACCTGGGGCTCGAACCTGGCCGGCTGGGGCACGTTCGGCGGCGCCAACCTCGAGCTGGACCTGATCGCGGGGTACAAGGGAGAGGTCGGCAACGGCGCGGTCGACGTCGGCGTGACCTGGTACACCTATCCCGGCGGGGCGGACGAGACCGATGTCGTCGAGCTCTATGGCAAGCTGTCCGGCACTGCAGGTCCGGCGAACCTCACCGCAGGCGTGTTCTACGCGCCCAAGCAGACGTCGCTTGGCAACTTCATGGCGCATCCCGACGGCGACCGCGGCGACAATCTCTATCTGTCGGGCGATGGCACGGTCGGCATTCCCACGACGCCGCTGACGGCAAAGGCGCATATCGGCTATTCGCACGGCAATCCGGGCCTGGGGCCGAACGGTACCAGCCTGGCGCCAACCGGTGAATATTTCGACTGGCTGCTGGGCGTGGATGCGACGTGGAAGCAGCTGACGCTGGGCGTCGCCTATGTCGACACCGACATCAGCCGCCGCGAGTCGGCCTATCTCGGCTCCGGCTTTGCGAAGACCAAGGACGGCAGCCCGATCGCGGCGAGCACGGTGGTGGTGTCGCTGACCGCAGCGTTCTGAGGACGGGGCCACGGGCGTTGTCGCGCGTGGCCCTGGCCGCCTGTCCGACAAGGCCTCTCCGTAGGCGCTACAACCGCCGCTAAAGCTGCCGCAACCCTGCGGAGGCAGGAATCCAGGGCGAAGCAGAACAGCCGACCGCGTATGACGCCCTGGGCTCCTGCCTCCGCAGGAGCACGGAAACAGGCTGCGCAAAGATGTCGCCCTTCGCCGGTCACAGGGCAGGTGTGACGGGCACATAAAAAGGGCCGCGACTCGCGTCGCGGCCCTTTTCCGTTTCCGGCTGCCGAACCGCTTACGGCGTGGTGCGCGCGGCCTGGCCGTCGCCTTCCGGCGCCGCGATGATCTGCTGGGTGGTCGAGCCCTTGTCGACCACCGCCGTGTCCGGATCGGCGACGGCCGAGCGGACGCCAGCATCGGCCGCGGCAGTGCCGCCGGCCTGCTGGAGCGCGGCGCGCTCGCCGGCGCTGCGCTGGGCTTCGCCGCCGAACATCGCCTGGAGCGCCTGGGTGGAAGCGCCGGCTTCCTGCGGACGCGGCGCGCCCGGCTGCGGCGGCACCAGCGCGAAATCGGGCGGGATCACCAGCGGCGCCTGACGCGCGACGGCGAACTCGTCCGGACGGGCACGGTTGAGCCCCCCCGACGAGCCGCAGCCCGCGAGGGCAAGGGCGAGCGCAACGCTCGCGGCGGCATGAATTTTACGCATTTACCTTCTCCCCAGCGGGCGTTTCGGCAGGCTTGTCGCGCACCAGCACCGCGCGGACAAGCAGGATCAGCACGCCGATGGTGATGGCGGCATCGGCGACGTTGAAGATCAGGAACGGGCGCCACGTCCCGAAGTGCAGGTCGAGGAAGTCGACCACATAGCCGAACCGCACCCGGTCGAGGATGTTGCCGAGCGCACCGCCCAGCACCAGCCCAAGCGCGAACAGGTCGGGCCGGCTCTTTTCGCGCAGCATCCACCACGCGACGCCGCACGCGATCGCGGCAGTGAGCAGCACCAGCAGCCAGCGCATCACGCTGCTGTCGGCCGGAAGCAGCCCCAGCGACACGCCGACGTTCGGCACGAAGCGGAGGTCGAAGATCGGCAGCAGGATGCGCTCGTCGCCCGGCCGGGCCACGCCCAGCGGACCGGTGACGACGAACTTCACCAGCTGGTCGACGATGAAGATCAGCCCTGCGAGCAGGAAGCCGTGAAAGCGGGTGCGTTGCATCAGGATACTACCTCTGCACAGCGGTGGCACAGCGCATCGTCCTCTGCAACTTCCGGCAGGTGACGCCAGCAGCGACCGCATTTGAGCTTGTGCGTGCGGGCGACGCCCACGCCGTCCTCCGAGCCCTTGGCCACCGACGCCACGATGAACGCCTCCGTCAACGCGCTTTCGGCGAGCGGAAGCTCTGGCACGGTCACATCCGCCTCCAGGCTGGAGCGCACGATCTTTTCGCGGCGCAGCGGCTCGATCGCCTCAGTGACCCGCTCGCGGAGACGTCGGACGTCGTCCCAGCTGGTGGCAACCGCGTCGTCGGCGGGCAGCGCCGGCAGCTCGGGCCATTCGAGCAGGTGGACCGAACCGTCCTCGCTCGGATAGCGCGCCTGCCACACTTCCTCGGCCGTGAAGGCCAGGATCGGCGCGGCATAGCGGACCAGCGCGTGGAACAGCAGGTCGAGCACGGTGCGATAGGCGCGGCGCTTGGGATCGTCCGCGGCGTCGCAATAGAGCGAGTCCTTGCGGATATCGAAGAAGAACGCCGACAGATCCTCGTTGGCGAAATCGGTCAGCGCGCGCGCATAGCGGTTGAACTCGTACGCCTCGGCCGCTGCGCGCAGCTCGACGTCAAGCTTGCCGAGCAGGTGGAGCACGTAGCGCTCCAGCTCGGGCATGTCGGCGACCGCGACCCGCTCCGCGTCGGTAAAGCCGTCGAGCGCGCCGAGCAGATAGCGGAAGGTGTTGCGCAGCTTGCGATAGGTGTCGCCGGTGCCCGCCAGCACCTCCTTGCCGATACGCACGTCCTCGAAATAATCGGTCTGCGCAATCCACAGCCGCAGGATGTCGGCGCCCGACTCGCCGATCACCTTCAGCGGATCGACGACGTTGCCCAGGCTCTTGGACATCTTGCGCCCGTTGCCGTCGAGCGCGAAGCCGTGGGTCAGCACCGCGTCGTACGGCGCGCGGCCGCGGGTGCCGCAGCTTTCCAGCAGCGACGACTGGAACCAGCCGCGATGCTGGTCCGACCCCTCCAGGTACAGGTTCGCGCGGGTGCCGGCGCCGTAGCGCGCCTCGACCACGAAGGCGTGGGTCGAGCCCGAGTCGAACCACACGTCGAGGATGTCGGTGACGACTTCATAGTCGGCGAGCGCATAGTCAGGGCCGAGCAGCGCCTGGTGGTCGGCCGCGAACCAGGCATCCGCGCCGCCGGTGCGGAAGGCGTCGAGGATGCGCGCGTTCACCGCCGGGTCGCGCAGGTATGCACCGGTCTGGCGATGGACGTAGAGCGCGATCGGCACGCCCCAGGCGCGCTGGCGGCTGATCACCCAGTCGGGACGTCCCGACACCATCGAGGCGATGCGATTGCGACCCTTTTCCGGCACGAAGCGGGTCTGCGCGATCGCGTCGAGCGCGAGTTCGCGCAGGGTGGCACCGTTGCCGGCGGCGGTCTCGGCGCCCTGCTCCACCGTGTCCGCCGCGCTCTGGTCCATCGGGATGAACCACTGCGGCGTCGCGCGGAAGATCACCTTGGCCTTGGAGCGCCACGAATGCGGATAGCTGTGGCGGAAGTCGTCCGACGCGGCGAGCAGCGCGCCCGCTTCGCGCAGGTCGCGGCAGATTGGCCCTTCCTCCAGCTTCGCGCCGTTACCGGACGCGGTGAACTTGGGGTTGATGACGCTGCCCTGGCCGCCGAGCCACGCCCAGTCGTCGCGATACTTGCCGTCGCCGGTGACCGCGAACACGGGGTCGATGCCGTACGCCTTGCACAGCGCGAAGTCGTCCTCGCCATGGTCCGGCGCCATGTGGACGAGGCCGGTACCCGCGTCGGTGGTGACGAAGTCGCCCGGCAGCATCGGCCGCGGCTTGGCGAAGAAGCCGCCGAGCGCGTGCATCGGGTGGCGGACAACGGCGCCGGCGAGTTGCGCGCCGGTGAAGCTTTTGAAGATGTCACCCCATTTCAGACCGGGCTCGACGCCAAGACGGTCCTTCCGGGCAGGCAGCGTTCCGCCGCTCAGCCGCGTCAAGAATGCTTCGACGAGCGGAACTGCGACGAGGACGCGGATGCGGCCGAGTTCTACAAGCGCGTACTCGATCTCCGGGCCATAAGCCAAAGCCTGGTTCACCGGGATCGTCCACGGCGTGGTCGTCCAGATCACCGCATGCGCACCGACCAGCTCGGGCGCGTTGGGCGCCTCGACGATCTCGAACGCGACGTCGATCTGGGTGGAGACGATGTCTTCATACTCGACCTCGGCCTCGGCGAGCGCGGTCTTTTCGACCGGGCTCCACATGACCGGCTTCGCGCCGCGATAGAGCTGGCCCGACTCGGCGAACTTGAGCAGCTCGCCCGCAATCGTCGCCTCGGCCTCGAACTTCATGGTGAGGTACGGGTCTTCCCAGTCGCCGAGCACGCCCAGCCGCTGGAACTGGCCCTTCTGCACGTCGACCCAATGCGCGGCATAGGCGCGGCATTCGGCGCGGAACTCGGCCGGGGGCACCTCGTCCTTGGACCGCTTCTTGGCGCGATACTGTTCCTCGATCTTCCACTCGATCGGAAGGCCGTGGCAGTCCCAGCCGGGAACATAGGGCGCGTCCTTGCCCATCAGCGTCTGCGAACGGACGATGATGTCCTTGAGGACCTTGTTCATCGCATGGCCCATGTGGATGTCGCCATTGGCGTAGGGCGGGCCGTCGTGGAGGATGAACCGCTCGCGGCCCGCGCGCTCGCGGCGCAGGCGGTCGTACAGCCCGATGCGCGCCCAGCGATCGAGGATCGCCGGTTCCTTGGCGGCAAGGCCGGCCTTCATCGGGAAGTCGGTCTTCGGCAGGAAGACGGTGTCGCGCCAGTCGCGCTTCGCGTTCGGTTCGTCGGTCATGGAACCGCGCCGATTAGAGGATGCGGGGCCGGGGGTGAAGCGCGAAGTGTCAGGCCGCCGTCCCAGCCGCGATCAGTCGCGGCAATAGCCCTCGCCCAGCGACACGGTCAGGCAGTCCTTCTTGCCTGCCAGCCACTTCAAACCGGTGGCATCGCCATCGGTCGCGCGCAACGTGTGCGCGCCGTCCGGACGGGTGAAGCGGATGGTGTCGCCCTCCGCCACGCCGTCGAAGCTGCCCTTGTCGTCGAGCGTATACTGCATCGCGACCGTATAATGGCGGGGTCCGCGCTCCGGATCGGCGGCGATGTCGAGGAACAGGCCCTCCACCCCGCGCCACCGCCCGATCCAGGCGTCGGCGGTCGCGGCGCTGGTGGCAGCAGGTGTCGGCGTGACGGACGGCGTGGGCGTCGGTGTGGGAGTCGGTTCAGGAGCCGGCGTCTCGGTGGCGGCAAGGCTGCTGTTGTGCACCGCGCGCTCCACGGCTTCCCCTTCGGCGCGCCGCTCGGCCCGCTGTTCGCATCCTGCCAGCATCACCAGCATCGTCACAAAGATCGTAGCGCGCATCGCGTTCCTCCCGCGTTGTGCCGCCTGTCTAGCGTTCGCAGGCGCACACGGCTAGGCAGCAGCCGACCCAGTTTGCCAAGGCTTTCACCATGTCCCATCGCATCGCCCTTGCTTCCGATCACGCCGCCGTGTCGCTGAAGGCAGCGCTCGTCGCCTGGCTGCGCGAAGCCGGGCACGAGGTGGTCGACCTGGGGCCGGAGGGCGAGGCGAGCGTCGACTATCCCGACTATGGCTATGCGCTCGCGCGGGCAGTGAGCACGGGCGAGGCAGAGTTCGGGGTCGCACTGTGCGGATCGGGCATCGGCATCTCGATCGCGGTCAACCGCCACGCCCGCTGCCGCTGCGCGCTGGTCAACGAGCCGCTGTCGGCACGGCTCGCCCGCGAGCACAATGACGCCAATGTCCTGGCGATGGGCGCACGGCTGGTCGGCATCGAAATGGCCAAGGCCTGCATCGAGGCGTTCCTCGCCACGCCCTTTGGTGGCGAGCGCCACCAGCGGCGGGTGGACAAGCTGAGCCAGCCGACGCTGGACTGAGGCCTTCCGGGCACCTCCCCACGCCGCTCCTCAACCCCGTTTGTCTCGAGTAGGGATCGAGCTTGTCGAGAGCCCGTATCGAGAGAGCCGCCCACCTCTCGGCACGCCGTCTCGACAAGCTCGACGGCTTCTCGAGGCAAACGGACATGCACGGACGAAGCAACATACGGCCCCAACAACGGGTAGCGTTCGCGCGCACGGCGTCCTAAAGGCTCGCGCGACCGGCCAGCCCGAGCCCCAGGAGGCGCATTCATGAGCAGCAATCCGCAGACCCATCAGGTCCAGCCCGACGGTTTCTTCACCCGCACCCTGGCCGATGCAGACCCGGCCATCTTCGCCGGCGTCGCGCATGAGCTCGAGCGCGAGCAGACCCAGATCGAACTGATCGCCAGCGAGAACATCGTCTCCAAGGCGGTGCTCGAGGCGCAGGGCTCGGTGTTCACGAACAAGTACGCCGAGGGCTATCCGGGCAAGCGCTATTACCAGGGCTGCGCCCCGTCCGACGAGGTCGAGACGCTGGCGATCGATCGCGCCAAGCAGATCTTCGGCTGCGGCTTTGCCAATGTGCAGCCGCATTCGGGCGCGCAGGCCAATGGCGCGGTGATGCTGGCGCTGACCAAGCCCGGCGACACCATCCTGGGCATGAGCCTGGATGCCGGCGGCCACCTGACCCACGGCGCCAAGGCGGCGATGTCGGGCAAGTGGTTCAACGCCGTGCAATATGGCGTGCGCCGCGAAGACCATCTGATCGACTATGACCAGGTCGAGCAGCTGGCCAAGGAGCACAAGCCGACGCTGATCATCGCCGGTGGCTCCGCCTATCCGCGTCACATCGACTTCGCCCGCTTCCGCGCGATCGCGGACGAGGTCGGCGCCAAGTTCATGGTCGACATGGCGCATTTCGCCGGCATCGTTGCCGCAGGACTCCACCCGACCCCGTTCGGCCATGCCCATGTCGTCACCACCACCACCCACAAGACGCTGCGCGGGCCGCGTGGCGGCATGGTGCTGACCAACGACGAGGCCATTGCCAAGAAGATCAACTCGGCGGTGTTCCCGGGTCTTCAGGGCGGGCCGCTGATGCACGTGATCGCCGCCAAGGCGGTCGCCTTTGGCGAGGCGCTGCAGCCGGAGTTCAAGAGCTACATCGCTGCGGTGGTGGAGAACGCCAAGGTGCTCGCCGCGACCCTCAAGGAGCGCGGCAGCGACATCGTGTCGGGCGGCACCGACACGCATCTGGCACTGATCGACCTCTCCCCGCTGGGCGTCACCGGCCGCGACGCGGACGAGGCGCTGGAGCGTTCGGGCATCACCTGCAACAAGAACGGTATCCCCTTCGACCCGCTGCCCCCGGTCAAGACCAGCGGCATTCGCGTCGGTTCGCCGGCGGGTACCACCCGCGGCTTCGGCACGGCCGAGTTCCGCGAGGTCGGCAACATGGTCGCCGACGTGCTCGACGGCCTCGCCGCCAAGGGTGAAGCCGGCGATGCGCAGGTCGAGGCCGGGGTCCGCGAGCGGGTTCGTGCGTTGTGCGCACGGTTCCCGATCTACGGAGGCTGATCATGACCGACTATCCGAACGACATGCCCAAGAAGTCGCTGGGCAAGAGCATGGCGAAGTGGGCCGCATTGGGCGCCGTGGTCGCCATTCCGCTGCCTTTCGTCGGCTCGGTCCTCGGTGCCGCTGCGGGTGCGGGCTATGCCTATTACAAGGGCAAGAAGCAGGCCTGAATGCGCTGCCCCTTCTGCGGACATGATGCGAGCCAGGTAAAGGACAGCCGCCCCACCGACGATGGGGCGGCGATCCGCCGCCGCCGCCAGTGCGAGGCCTGCGCCGCGCGCTTCACCACGTTCGAGCGCATCCAGCTGCGCGAGCTGTGGGTGCTGAAGAGCGAGAGCCGCCGCGAGCCGTTCGATCGCGAAAAGCTGCTCCGCTCGGTCGCGATCGCGACCCGCAAGCGCCCGGTCGAACAGGCCCAGATCGAGCGTCTGGTGTCGGGCATCCAGCGCCAGCTGGAGACCACCGGCGACACGGAAATCCCCGCCCAGCGCATCGGCGAGATGATCATGGAGGCGCTCAAGGGCCTCGATTCAGTCGCGTACATCCGGTTCGCGAGCGTCTACAAGGACTTCCGCGAGGCGCGCGACTTTGAGGAATTTGCGGGGAACGTGGCCGAGGTGGGGCGGGAGTAACACTCCTCAACCGCTGGCCCGCCACTTATACCTCCGTTCGTCCTGAGTAGCGGCTGAGCCTGTCGAAGCCGCGTATCGAAGGACGGAGACGCCGATGTCCTTCCAAGCCTACCTCCTGCGCTGCGCCGACGGCAGCTATTATGCTGGCCATACCGATGACCTAGACCGCCGGATGGCCCAGCATCAGTCCGGCACCCTTCGCGGCTACACTGCCGAACGCCGACCCGTGACGCTGGTCTGGAGTGAAACCTTCGACAGCCGGGAAGAAGCCGTCGCCGCGGAAATCCGGTTGAAAGGCTGGTCGCGAGCGAAGAAGGAGGCGTTGATCGCGGGCGATTGGGACCGCGTGCAGGCGTCGGCGCGCAAGTCCTTCGATACGGGGCTTCGACAAGCTCAGCCCCTACTCAGGACGAACGGAACCATGAACGAAGCACCTGACCCTTCCTCCTTACCAACACTGTCCCCACCCCCCGTCATCGTGCTGGTGCGTCCACAACTGGGCGAGAACATCGGCAAGGCCGCGCGCGCGATGCTCAATTTCGGGCTGGTGGAGATGCGCCTCGTCTCCCCGCGCGACGGCTGGCCCAACCCGCAGGCGGGCCCCGCGGCCAGCGGCGCCGACGTCGTGCTGGAAAAGGCCCAGGTGTTCGAAACCGTTGCGGACGCGGTCGCCGACTGCACCCACGTCTTTGCGACCACGGTGCGCAAGCGGGGCGTCACCAAGCCCGTCGTCACGCCGGAGGAAGCCGCCCGCGCCATCCGCAGCGATGCCGGCCGCGCCGCGATCCTGTTCGGGCCGGAGCGCTCCGGGCTGGAGACCGACGACGTGGCACTGGCGCGCACCATCGTGACCGTCCCGATCAACCCGGAGTTCGGTTCACTCAACTTGGCGCAAGCGGTGATCCTGGTTGCGTACGAATGGTCCAAGGGCGCCGACCTCGCGAGCCCGCCGGAAACCGAACTCGATCCGCCAGCGCCGCAGGAGGAACTGGAGGGCATGATCACCCAGTTGGACGGCATGCTGGAGGAGGGCGGCTATTTCTTCCCGCCGGATCGCGTGCCGACTACGCGACGGATGCTGCGCACGCTGCTCACCAAGCCGGGTTGGAACGCGCAGGAAGTGCGCACGGTGCGGGGGATCCTCTCGACGCTGGCGCGACCGCGTCAGCGGTAGGCGCTCCCATCCGTCGTCACGCTGGAGGGCGTTACCGCCGGTCGAACGCCGCCAGCTCGTACGCGATCGACGCTTCGACCAGTTGCTCCCACAGTTCGCCGACGACGTCCTCCGGCACGCCGAGCCGCGCCGCCTCGGCGCGCGCGTTGGCGATGACCTGGGCCTTGCGCGCCTCGTCGCGGACGTGGCCGCGCTCCGGCTTGATGCGGGCGGCGGCGTCCATATAGGCGAAGCGGCGGGCGAGCAGCGCCAGCAACTCGCGGTCGAGCTGGTCTACGCCGGCGCGGACTTCGCGCATGGTGGTGCAGTCGGGACCGGAAAGGATCGTCATGCAGCGCGCCTAGGCGAGCGGCCCCCGATCTGTCCATACGGCCTGTCCAGCTTGACTCCGGCACTCGCTTGGCGCTAGGCGCGCGCCTTCGCAATCGGCTCCGCACCCCGGTGAAGCGGCAGCCCTGCCGGTCGTTCTTCGATCCCAGCAGCGCGAAAGACCGGGAATCGCGATCGCTTCCGAGCGATCACCGTTGTTGCAGTTGCAAGGAATACCAAATGTCGAAGCGCCATAGCGCCAAGTACAAGCTCGACCGTCGTCTCGGCGAGAACATCTGGGGCCGTCCGAAGAGCCCGGTCAACAAGCGCGAGTACGGCCCCGGCCAGCACGGTCAGCGCCGCAAGGGCAAGATGTCGGACTTCGGCATCCAGCTGCGCGCCAAGCAGAAGCTCAAGGGCTACTACGGCGACGTCACCGAGAAGCAGTTCAAGCGCACCTATGAAGAAGCGTCGCGCATGAAGGGCGACACCGGTCAGAACCTGATCGGCCTGCTCGAGCAGCGCCTGGACATGATCGTCTATCGCGCGAAGTTCACGCCGACGATCTGGGCCGCCCGCCAGCTGGTGAGCCATGGCCACATCCGCGTGAACGGCGTGAAGTGCAACATCGCGTCGCGTCGCGTCCGTCCGGGCGACGAAATCACGCTGGGCAGCAAGGCGCAGGAAATGGCGCTGGTGCTTGAGGCGCAGAGCCTCGCCGAGCGCGACATCCCCGACTATGTCGCGCCCGACGGTGCGGCCAAGGTCACCTTCACCCGCGTGCCGAGCCTCGACGAGGTGCCGTATCCGGTGAAGATGGAACCGAACCTGGTCGTCGAGTTCTACTCGCGCTGATCGGATCCGGACCGCGGCACCCGCCGCGGCCCACCGGCGACACGAAGAGGGCGGCCCCTGCGGGCCGCCCTTTTTCTATGGCGCGATCTTCAGGCTGGTGCGCAGGAAGGCGTCGGTCTGCGCGAGCATGCGCGTACGCGCATCGCTGTCGTCGAGGTAATGGTCGAGGCCCTTGAACTCGACAAAGTCGACCTTGCCGCCGGCATCGCGCAACCGGTCGGCCATGAGCCGCGATTCGGCGACGCCGACGTTGCGATCCAGGTCGCCGTGGAACAGCAGCACGGGCGCCTGGATGCGTGCCGCGTTCTGCGCGGGGGATCCCTCGCGGACATGCGCTCCATGGCCGATGAACTGATCCACCAGCAGGAAGTTGGTGAATTGGCGCGACTCCTCGCGCAGCCGGTCGAGGTCCGTCACCGGCGCTATCGCGACAATCGCCTTGAACAGCGCCGGGTCGAGAACCGCCGATTGGAGCGCGGCATAGCCGCCATAGGACCACCCCAGCACGGCAAGCTTGTCCGGTTTGGCAACGCCCTGCTGCACCAGCCAGCGACCACCATCGTTGACGTCGCCGACTGCGGTCCGCCACGACTGGAAGCCGTTCTTCTGGAACCAGGCGTCGCCATAGCCGGCCGATCCGCGGAAGTTCGGCTGGAGCACCGCAAAGCCGCGCGCGGCAAGAAATTGCGACAGCCAGTCGAAACCCCATTCGTCGCGCGCACCCGGCCCGCCGTGGGGAAGCACGATCGCACCCACGGTCTTGGCGGCACCGCCGGCGGGCATCGTCAGATAGGCCGGGATCTGCGTCCCGTCGGCAGCCGGATAGGTGATCGCCTTGACCGGTGCGAGCGTGGCAGCGGCCAGTTGCGGGCGCGCCGGCAGGATCTGCTCCAGCGCCCGGCTTTGCTTGTCATAGACATAGTACATGCCGGGATCGACATCGCCGCTTGCCAAGAGCAGCAACTGCTTCTCGTCGGCGCTTGCATCCAGGAAGGTCACCAGCGGCTGCCCCGGCAGCGCCCGTTGCAACGCGCCCTGCAGCGCCTTGATCTCCGGATCGAAGAACACCGCCTGGCGGCGATCGGTGGCGAAGCTTGCGCCCACCACCCGCGATTGGCGCCCGATCTGGATCAATCCGTCGACGTCCACGTCCGGGCGCGCCAGCACCAGCTCCCGCTTGCCGCTGCCGTCCAGCGCCAGCCGGTACAAGGCGCTGCGGCCATCGTACAGATCAAAGCCGTAGGCGACGTTCAGGTCCGGATCGACCGCATAGGGGTTGAAGCCGGCGCGGCTGCTGACGTTGAACGTGCCGAGCGGCTGCCAACCGCGGCTTTCCGGCAGCCGGTAGGAATAGTTGACCTGATCGCCGTTGTAGCCGGACGCTCGCGCCGACTGGATGCCCATGATGCGCACGGTACCGTGCCCGTCGCTCACATAGTCGACGACATTCCCGCGCGGCTGCTCCACCTGCCGGCGCGCAAGCGTGGTGGTGTTCACCTGTTCGACGCCCACGCCCTTCGCGCTGCTCGCCAGCATCGTGCCGGTCGTGCTTTCCGGTACGTGGCTGCGCGTCATCAACACCGTGCCGCCCTTGTCGTCGGCCAGCCGGTCGATCAGGCGTCCGCCGTCATAAAGCGTTCCCAGGGCGCGGGTGGATGTGCGCGCGCTCAGCACCTTCATGTCGCCACCATCGCTGTTGAGCGAGATCAGGCGGGTGAACCCGAGCAGGTCGGGTCCGGGCACGACCGAATAGATGCCGCACACGATCCGCTCGTTGGTGGACCAGAAGCAGTGCGTCAGCCGCTCCGGTTCCCCGCTTGACGTCAGGATCTGCTTGGGCTCGCCACCCTTGTCGCGATCTCCGACGAGCAAGCCGACGCCGCGCGCGCCGGCCGGAGCCAGCAAGGCCACCTTGCGACCGTCCGGCGAGATGCTGATCTGCTGCACCTGCTCCCGGGCGCCAAACGCCGCGGCCAGCCGCGTTGCGTCTGCATCCGTTGCCGGCCCCGGCGCCTGCGCCCAGGCCGACATGCCGGCGCACAGCAGCGATGCGCCGGAAACCCAATGCACGAACTTCATTCGGAAATCCCCCTCTTCCCCACATCAGGATGTCGACGCTTCCGCGGCTTGGCAAGCGGCGTGCGCGGCGGCGGACGCCTTGCTGCGCAGCAGCCGCCCCGCGGGCAGGCGGCGCCCCTTCCCCACCCGGGACGGCGCCGCTAAGGACGGCGCCATGACTACGCCGCCTCCTGCCGAATGGGCCCGCCACGATGCCGTCTGGATCGGGTTCCCCAGCCATCCCGAACTCTGGCTCGAGGATCTCGAGCCGGCGCGTGCGGAAGTCGTCGCCTTTGCGCGCGCGGTGCACGCCGATGGCGCGGGCGAGCGGGTGCTGCTGGTCGCCGCTGACGAGGAAGCCGCTGCGGCCGCGCGGGCGCTCGCCGGCGACGTCGCCGACGTGGTGGTGGAGCCGTTCGGCGACATCTGGCTGCGCGACACTGCCGCAATCCTGGACGGCGACGGCAAGGCCCACGACTTCGCGTTCAACGGCTGGGGCGGCAAGTACGACCTGCCAGGCGACAACAGCGTCGGCGCCGGGCTTGCCCGCCAGCGCGGGATCGCGGCCGAAACGCACGACTGGATCATCGAGGGCGGCGCCATCGACGGCGACGGCACCGGCCTGGTCGTCACCACCGAGCAGTGCCTGCTGAACCCGAACCGCAATGGCGAGGGCTTTACGCGTGACAAGGCAGAGGCGCTGCTACGGTCCGACCTCGGCTACACGCGCTTCCTGTGGCTGGGCGACGGGCTGCTCAACGACCATACCGACGGCCATGTCGACAATCTCGCCCGCTTCGTAGGCCCGAACCGGCTGGCGATCCCCGAGCCAGCCGAGGATGATCCCAACGCTGAGGTGTACCGCGACGCCGCCAAGCGCGCGGCAGCAGCCGGCGTCGAACTCGTTCGCATCCCCTCTCCCGGCCGGGTGGAGTCCGAGGACGAGGTGATCCCGGCAAGCTACATGAACTTCTACATCGGCAACGCCGCGGTGGTGGTGCCGGTCTATGGCCAGCCGAGCGACGATGCGGCAGTGGCGGCGCTTTCAGCGATCTTCCCGGATCGTAAGGTGGTGGGCCTGCGCGCCGACCATATCCTGACCGGCGGCGGCAGCTTCCACTGCATCAGCCAGCAGATCCCGAGCCGCTGATCGCATTCGGGTGCGGCGGTCGGTCGCCGCGCCCGTATCCGCCTCTGGCAACGCGGGCCAGTTCGACTACATAGCGCGCCATGACCGAAATCACCGTCGCCGCGCTGCAGCTCGCCTTTTCCAACGACATCGATGCGAACATCGCCAACGTCACTCGCCTGGTGCGAGAGGCGCATGCGAAGGGCGCGCACGTGATCCTGCCGCCCGAGCTGTTCGAGGGCGAGTATTTCTGCCGCGTCGAGGACGAGGGCCTGTTCGCCAACGCCAAGCCGGTCGGCGAGCACAAGGCGGTGCTGGCGATGCAGGCGCTCGCCGCCGAGCTGAAGGTCCACATTCCGACCAGCTTTTTCGAGGCGGACGGCCCGCATCACTATAACTCGCTGGCGATGATCGGCCCTGATGGACAGGTCCAGGGCGTCTATCGCAAGAGCCACATCCCCGACGGCCCGGGTTATGAGGAGAAGTTCTACTTCCGCCCCGGCAACACCGGGTTCAAGGTGTGGGACGGCCCGGCCGCCAAGATCGGCGTCGGCGTCTGCTGGGACCAGTGGTATCCCGAAACCGCCCGCGCGATGATGCTGATGGGCGCGGAACTGCTCTTCTATCCGACCGCGATCGGCAGCGAGCCGCACGACACCAGCCTCGACACCGCCCGGCTGTGGCGCCGCGCGATGGTCGGCCATGCAGTGTCGAACGTGGTGCCGGTGATCGCCGCCAACCGCATCGGCACCGAACACGGCCAGCACTTCTACGGTACCAGCTTCATCTGCGACGAGCGCGGCGACATCCTGGCCGAGCTCGATCGCGAGGAAGAGGGGGTGATCGTGGCGACGCTCGACATCGATCGGGTGAAGCGCCACCGCGCCGCGTTCGGCTTCTTCCGCGATCGCCGGCCGGAACTCTACGGCCGGCTGACGCAGGACGTTTGACGCCTCATGCGCCGTCGCGCAGCGCCAGTGCCCGCTCGAACACCGCCTCGAACATTGCGGTCGTGAGCCGGCCGGTGTTCTGGTTGTAGCGCGAGCAGTGATAGCTATCGAGGAGGATGCGTCCGTCGGGCATGCGGTGTTCGGCGAGATGCCCGAACTTGGCCTTGGGCAGCTTGCCCCCCAGCGCCTTGACCGCCGACTGGTGTGCGATCTGGCCGAGCGCCACGAACACGCGCACGCGCGGCAGCGCCGCGATCGGCGCCTCCAGGAACGGGCGGCAGGTGCGGATCTCCTCGGGCGTGGGCTTGTTCTCAGGCGGCAGGCAGCGCACCGCGTTGACCAGCATCACGCCCCGAAGCGCCAGCCCGTCGTCGGGCCGCGCGTCGAACACCCCCTCGGACAGGCCGTATTTGGCGAGCGTGTCGTAAAGCAGCGTCCCTGCGTAATCGCCGGTAAAGGGCCGGCCGGTGCGATTGGCGCCGTGCTTGCCGGGGGCGAGGCCCACGACTGCCAGCCATGCATCGGGATCGCCGAACGCCGGCACCGGCGCGTTCCACCAGTCGGGATATTCGTGGCGCAGGGCATCGCGAAAGCCGACAAGGCGTGGGCAGAGCGGGCAATCATGGGGCGGTTCGGTAGCGCGAAGCGGGCTTTCAGCAGGCATGACGCTGCGGTAGGCGCGCTGGCATGGCAAGGGCAAGCTATGCGATCGCGATCGGCTCCAATCGTCCCGGACGGCACGGCCGACCCGAGCAGGAGGTCGCCGCGGCGCTCGTCGCGCTGGGCGGCGTCGTGGCCGCAGCACCGGTGATGCGCAGCGCGCCGCTGGGCCCTTCGCTGCGCCGCTATGCCAACACGGTCGCGCTGGTCGAAAGCGCCCTCTCTCCGCCCGAGATGCTCGCCCGCTGCAAGGCGATCGAACGCGGTTTCGGCCGTCGTCCCGGACGCCGATGGGGGGCACGCGTGCTCGACCTGGATCTGGTGCTCTGGTCCGAAGGCGCCTGGGCCAGCCCCGGCCTGATCATACCCCACCCGGCGTTCCGCGCGCGCGACTTCGTGCTCGAGCCACTTAGCCAACTGGTGCCGGACTGGCGCGATCCGGTGAGCGGGCGTACGATCCGGCAATTGGCGTACGGCCTGCGGCGGCCGCATGTAGTTGACCGGACCGCTTCGGCTTCGTAGGGCGCGCGGCAGGCATTGTCGCGGCGGTGGCATCATCGTGCGGCGCCCAGTGCGGCATCGGAAAGATCGCCGGTGCAAGGGTATGGGCTCGTAGCTCAGTCGGTAGAGCAACGGACTTTTAATCTGTAGGTCCCGGGTTCGAATCCCGGCGAGCCCACCATCCCCGGCCTTAAGCGCAGCCGCCGCGCGGTTGCCTCGGCCACGATCCGCTGCGACATGCAGGCCATGGCACCCCCTCTCCTGCCCCTTGATCCGGAAGCGCATGCGTCGCGCCGGCGGCCGTGGCCGCTGATCGCGGGCGTGCTCGTCGCGATCGCGCTGCTTGCGCTGTTGTTCCTCGCCTCGGCGATCGCGCGCGGCGACGTGCTCGCGTTCGACCGGACCCTGATCCTGGCGATGCGCGTGCCCGGCCATCCCGCAGTGCCGATCGGGCCGCCCAAGCTGCCGTCGATCGCGCGCGACATCACGGCGCTTGGCAGCGGAACGGTGCTCACGCTGGTGGTGGTGGTCACGACCGCACTGCTGCTGCTGCATCGTATGTGGCGGACGGCGGCCCTGGCCGTTGTGGCGACGCTAAGCGGCAGCACGGCGGTGTCGCTCCTCAAGCAGCTGTTTGCGCGCGCACGCCCCGACCTGGTCGAGCATCTGATGCGCGAAACCTCCAACAGCTTCCCGTCGGGGCACAGCGCCAACAGTGCGATCGTCTATCTGACGGTCGCGACCCTGCTGTTCCCGTTGATCCCGCTGCGGCGCGTACGGCTGTTCGTCACTGCTGCTACCATGGCGATCGTCGGCATGATCGGCGTCAGCCGGGTCTATCTGGGCGTGCACTGGCCAAGCGACGTGCTCGCCGGCTGGATCTTTGGCGCGTTGTGGGCGCTGGGCTGGTGGCAGGCCGAACTGATGCTGTTCCGCAGCGCTCGTCAGCGCGCCGCGGCGGGCGGCTGACCGAACGGTCCGCACCAGGGCATCCGCCGGCAGCGATTGTGTCGCGCGGGGGCGTTCCTATCTTGAGGCGAACGCGGGTTTGCGATCGGAAGCGCTGCTGCTGGTCACCCCGTGCGCCATGTTTGTTCAGGAGATATTTGATGGCTAGCGAAGTCGCGACCCTTGCGGGCGGCTGTTTCTGGTGCACCGAGGCGGTGTTCCGCGACGTGATCGGCGTGGAGTCGGTCGAAAGCGGCTATATCGGCGGCACCGTGCCCAACCCGACGTACAAGCAGGTTTGCGGCGGCGACACCGGCCATGCCGAGGCGATCCGCATCACCTATGACGCCGACCAGATCAGCTACGACCAGATGCTCGACATCTTTTTCGCGACGCATGATCCGACGCAGCTCAACCGCCAGGGCAACGACGTGGGCACGCAATATCGTTCGGCGATCTTCCCGCACGACGCCGACCAGGAGGCGCGCGCACGTGCCGGCATCGAGCGTGCGGGCGAGAGCGGCGGCAAGATCGTCACCACGATCGAGCCGCTGGGCGAATGGTACCCGGCCGAGGGGTATCACCAGGAATATTGGGAGGGCGAAGGCCAGCGGAACCCCTATTGCCTGGCAGTGATCCCGCCGAAGCTGCAGAAGCTGCGCAAGAGCTTCGCGGCGCGATCCAAGGCAGCGGCGCCGACTGCGGCTTGAGCGAGCGGGCGCGGACGACGCCTCAGGCCAATCCCAGCCGTTCGTCCTGAGTAGCCATTGAGCGAAGTCGAAATGGCGTATCGAAGGATCGCCGCAGGTGCTTCGATACGGGTCTTCGACTTCGCTCAGCCCCTACTCAGCACGAACGGTGCCGTGAGAACTCCCCTACACCGCCGCTCGCGCGAGCCGGTCGTTGATCGCCGCGCCCAGGCCGTGGCGGGGTACGGGCGCCACTGCGATCCGGGGCTTCGACGCGGCATCCGCGCGGTGGAGGCAGTCGAATAGCCGCGCCGCTGCCTCCGTGAGGTCGCCGGTCGCCGACAGCGTGTCGTCGCCGCCCGTCGCGCCGAACCCGATCATCCATTCGTCGGGCTCTGCTTCGATCACGTCAAGGCGCACCGGCTTGCCCGGCGCATAGTGGCTGGCGAGCTGCCCCGGCGCTTCGATCCCCTCTCCCGCACCGCCCGGCATCGCGCCGAGGATCGCGGCCACCTGCTCGGCCGCGATGGGGCCAGGCCGCAACAGCCGCACCGTGCCGTCGGTGCAGGCGAGGATCGTCGACTCCAGCCCGCGCTCCGTCGCGCCGTCGTCGATCACGAGCGGGATGCGCGCGCCAAGGCTCGCCACCACATGCGCCGCGCGGGTCGGGCTGATGCCGCCGCTTGCATTGGCCGACGGTGCGGCGAGCGGCTTGCCCGTCGCGGCGAGCAGCGCGTGCATCGCGCGATGCGCGGGCACGCGGAGCGCCACGCTCGACAAGCCGGCGGTGACCAGCGACGCGATCCCCGCTCCCTCGCGCAGCGGCAGCACCAGCGTCAGCGGCCCCGGCCAGAACGCCTCCGCCAAGCGCCGAGCATGTGCGTCGAACCTCGCCAGCGCCTCGGCCGCGGCCTGGTCGGGCAGGTGGACGATCAGCGGGTTGAAGCTTGGCCGCCCCTTGGCAGCGTAGATACCGGCCACTGCGCCGGCATCGGTCGCGTCGGCCGCCAGCCCATAGACGGTCTCGGTGGGTACGGCCACGCACTGTCCGTCCAGGATGGCGCGCGTGGCTTCGGCAATCGCCTCCGGACCGAAAGGCAGGCAGCGCGGCGCTGGCAAAGAAGCGGCAGAGGACACGATGCTGCCGCTATCGCCCGAAATCGGCGCCCACAAGAGCCGATCGCGCCGTCCTCAGGCGGCGAGCAGCGGCGAACGTGGCGACGCCCGGGTCACGCCATTGCCCAGGCTGTGGATGCCGCTGATCGGAAGCGCCGTGTGGCAAAAGGCGCATTCCGCCGACATCCGCCCGACGAACCAGTGGCTCTGGCCGCAACCAGGGCAGTGGTTGGTCTCGGAAAGCCGGTAAGCGACACGATACCCGGTCGCGCCGGGCACGAAACTGCTGACCTGCGGCATGATACTTCCCCTATTTCAACGGGGAAGAACGTCGGTGAACCGTGTCGGGTTCCCGACAAAGCGTCAGGCGTGCTCGAGCAGGTCGCGGAGATCGAGGCCCAGCAACGCGATCTGCGCGCGTACGCGCGGCCAGGTGCCGGCCAGGAACCGGTCCCGTTCGGCCAGCCGCAGCCGCTCGGCAGCACCGGCCAGCACGAACATGCCGACGCCGCGGCGCACCTCGACATAGCCGTCGTCCTGAAACGTCTGATAGGCCTTGGCGACGGTGAGCGGATTGGCACCCTGTTCGGCCGCAAACGCCCGCACCGACGGCAATTGATCGCCGGCTCGATATTCGCCGCGCAGGATCGCCGCAGCCACGATCGCGCGCAGTTTCAGGTACACGGGGCTGTCGTCGTTCTCAGTCGCTGCCATGCTGCCTTAATACAGCAACCGGGCGGTGGGTCCACCCCGGGGGTGATTGGGCGGGCCTGCCCCCTATCCCTGCCAGCGCGTCACCACCGCAGAGAGATCGGGCCGCGGCCGCTCTTCCAGCGGCTTGCCCGGCGTGCCGATGAAGACGAAGCCGACGACCCGCTCCGGATCGGCCCCAAACGCGTCCCGCACGGTGGGGGACATGCTGGGCCAGCCGGTGATCCAGCTCGCGACAAATCCCATCGCATGGGCGGCGTGCAACAGGTTCATGGTCGCCGCCCCGACCGACATCTGCTGCTCCCAAAGCGGGATGTGGCTTTCGGACCGCGGCGCCGACAGCACTACGACCAGGGCGGGCGCCGGCGCGCCGAACGTCGCCATCGCCTCCAGCTCCAGCCGCGCAGCGTCCGGCTTTTCGGCGCGATAGGCGTCCACCAGCATACCGTTGAACGCCGCGCGCCGGCCCTGCGGCACGACCACGAACCGCCACGGCGCAAGCTTGCCATGGTCGGGCGTGCGCGCGGCCAGCGCCAGCATGGCGTCGATCTGGGCGTCGTCAGGGCCGGGCGCGACCATCTCGCGCGGCTTGCCCGAGCGGCGGGTGGCGAGCAGCGAAAGCGGCGTGGTGCGATCGTTGAAGGTCATGGGCCCGGCCTAGCGCCATGCGTCAAGGGCAACAACTGCTTGGCACGCCGCGATTCTCCGCTAGTCTCGCGCGCCATGCACGCCTGGCGCCCGGGATCCGGGGCGCCGCCATGGCTTCAAAGGGGAATCTAGTGGCTGTTATTCCGGCAATCGCCGTTGCCTTTCTGTTGGTGTTGCTGGTCGGCGGCGCGTCCATCGCGCTGAGCAGCAAGCCCGAGTTCGCGGGCCATCCCAAGGGCCTCTACGTCCTGTTCTTCGCCGAGATGTGGGAGCGCTTCTCCTACTACGGGATGCGCGCGCTCCTGGTGTTCTACCTCACCAAGCACTGGCTGTTCAGCGACGGCGAGGCGAACCTGATCTACGGCGCCTACAACAGCCTGGTCTACGTCACGCCGGTGCTCGGCGGCTATCTCGCGGACCGCTATCTGGGCCAGCGCAAGGCGGTGCTGTTCGGCGCCATCCTGCTCACCATCGGCCACATGATGATGGGCTTCGAGGGCGACGGCGGCGGCAACAGCGGCGGCGCGATCAACGTCTTCTGGCTGGCGCTGGCCTTCATCATCGTCGGCACCGGCTTCCTCAAGGCGAACATCTCGGTGATCGTCGGCCAGCTTTACCCGCGCACCGACGCGCGCCGCGACGGCGCCTACACCATCTTCTACATCGGCATTAACACCGGCGCGACGCTGGGCACGATCCTCGCCGGCTGGCTCGGCGAGACCTATGGCTGGAGCTACGGCTTCGGCGCGGCGGGCGTCGGCATGCTGCTGGGCCTGATCGTGTTCGTCGGCTTCAAGCCGCTGCTGCTGGGCAAGGGCGAGAGCCCGAACCCGGCGGCGCTGGCGCGCAAGGTCGGCGGCGTGCGCTTTGAGCATCTGCTCTACGGCCTCGGCATCGCCTCGATCGCGGTCGCCTGGGCGCTGATCCAGTACCGCGACGTGATCGAGGTGCTGCTGGCGGTGAGTGGCGTCGCGCTGCTCGGCTATGTGCTGTTCGAATCGTTCCGCGTCGATCGCGAGGCGCGCCACCGGCTGTGGGTGATCCTGTTCCTGATCGCGCTCAACCCGGTGTTCTGGGGTCTGTTCGAGCAGGCGGGCGGTTCGCTCAACCTCTACACCGACCGCTTCGTCGACCGACAGGGCGTGCCGGCATCGATCTTCCAGTCGATCAACCCGCTCTACATCGTGCTGCTGGGCCCGATCTTCGCCTGGCTGTGGGTGTGGCTGGGCAAGCGGGGCCTGGAGCCGTCGACCCCGGCCAAGTTCGGCCTGGCGCTGCTGCAGGTCGGCTTCGCCTTCCTCGTGTTCGTGTGGGGCGCCAACTCGGTGGGTCCGGCGGTCGCGACACCGGTGTTGTTCGTGTTCCTGGTGTACCTGTTCCAGACCTCCGGCGAGCTCTGCCTGTCGCCGGTCGGCCTGTCGGCGATGAACCGGCTGTCGCCCAAGACGCTGGCCAGCCTGATCATGGGCGCGTGGTTCTACATGACCGCGGTCGGCCAGTTCGTCGCGGGCAAGATCGGCGAGGCGACCGGCGGCGAAGGTGGCGAGATGACCAAGGAGGGGACGCTCGCGGTCTACAACACCATCGGCTGGTGGACGATTGCCATCGGCGTGGTGGTGCTGGCGCTGGCGCCGTTCGTAAAGCGGCTGATGCACCTCGACACGCTGGGCGACGATGTCGACCATGCGCTGGCGGGCGAGGCGGAGATCGGCGAGCCCAAGGCGGCCGGCTTCAATACCAGCAACGAGACGCGCTGATCCGGACCGGGGCGCCGCACGGCGCCCCGGGTTCGCCAGTCAGAACGCGGCCGTTACAGCTTGCGACAAGAAAAGGGTGGACGCAGCCGCGATCCGCGGCTCAAGTCGCCACCATGTCGATCCGGCGTCTTTCGCTCCTCCTCGCCGCCCCTGCCGTTCTTTCCGCCTGTGCGGCCGGGCCGGACTATCGCCCCGCGGCCCCTGCGGAACTGGGCGTGCCCGACCGCTACTCGGTTGCCGCCGACCAGGACCGGCGCGAGGACCTCGGCCGCTGGTGGGAGCGGTTCAACGATCCCCTTCTCGAACAGCTGGTGGCGGAGACCGCGGCCACCAACCTCGACGTCGCGCAGGCGGTGATCCGCATCCGCCAGGCGCGCGAATCGCTGATCCAGTCGCGCGCCAGCCTGTTGCCGACCCTCTCCGGATCGGCGGGCTATTCGCGCAACTTCAACCTGCGTGGCGGCAGTGCGGCGGTGACGCTTCCGGACGGCACGGTCACCAACATCAGCCGCGGTGCGGGCGACAGCTTCTCGCTGGGCGCGGACGCGAGCTACCAGGCCGACATCTTCGGCGGTGTGGGCCGCACGATCGAGGCGACCCGCGCGAGCGAGGAAGCCAGCCGCTTCGACTATGCCAGCGTGCTGATCGCCCAGCAGGCGGAGATCGCCCGCAACTATGTCTCGGCGCGGCTTGCCCAGGCGCAGCTCGCCAACGCGCGCAGTTCGCTGGCGCTCCAGGACGACAATCTGGAAATCGCCGGCTTCCGCGTTCAGGCGGGGCTGGTCTCCTCTCTCGACCAGGAGACGGCACGGGCGCAGCGCGCGCAGACCGCCGCCACCATCCCGACGATCGAGGCGAGCTATAATTCCGCCGTGTCGCGCCTGGCGGTGCTGACCGGCCGCGCGCCGGGGGCGCTCAAGGAGTCGATGGCGGCCACCCGCCCCATCCCCATCGCCGCGACCCCGGTCGGCGTCGGCATTCCCGCGGACACGCTGCGCCAGCGCCCAGACGTGCTGGCGGCCGAGCGCAGCCTGGCGGCGGCGACCGCGCAGATCGGCGTCGCCCGCGCGCAGCTCTACCCGGCGCTGGCGATCAGCGGCAGCATCGACACCAACGCGACCAGCTTCAGCAACCTTGCCGATGTGATCAGCGGCGGGCTGTTCGCCGGCCTCACTCAGGCGATCTTCAACGGCGGCCGGCTGCGCTCGCAGGTCCGATCGCAGGAAGCCGCGGCCGAAGGGGCACTGCTTACCTATCGCTCGACGGTGCTTACCGCGCTGGAGGATGTGGAGAATGCGGTGGTCGCGCTCGATGCGGCCCAGCGCCGTGCCCGCGAGTTCGCGGTGGCGCTGGATGCGTCGCGCAACAGCGCGATCCTGTCGCGCAGCCAGTATCGCGCCGGGCTGACCGACTTCACCACGCTCAACCAGGCCGAAGCCTCGCTGCTGTCTGCCGGCAACGGCCTGGCCCAGGCGCAGGCCGACCAGGCGAGCGCGCTGGTGCAGCTCTTCACGGCACTGGGCGGCGGCTGGGACGCGGCCGGAATCCCCAGCGGCGACACCCGCGCCGCGCCCCGCATCACCGGCAGCTTCCCCGCCGTCGCCCCGACCGACCAGACCCCGCAGGACCGCTGATGGCCGAACCCACCTCCACCGAACTCAACGACTTCCTGGGCGCAAAGCCCGTGCCCCGCTGGCGCAAGCGGCTGAAGTGGGTGGTCGTCGCCGTCGTCCTGCTGCTGCTGATCTTCGCGCTGTCGCGCTGCTTCCGCGGTGCAGATGGCGTGTCCTATGCAACCGAGGCGGTGAACCGCGGTGCACTGACCGTGACGGTGTCGGCGACCGGCAAGCTCGCGCCGACCAACCAGGTCGAGGTCGGCTCCGAACTGTCGGGCCTCGTCACCAAGGTGGTGGCGGACGTCAACGATCGTGTGACCGCTGGCCAGCCGCTCGCGCTGATCGACCCGGAGCGGCTCGACGATGCGATCCAGCAGAGCCAGGCGACGGTCAACGCGCGCCTCGCCGATGTCGCGACCGCCAGGGCGACCCAGCAGGAGGCGCGCGCGCAGCTTTCGCGGCTGGAAGAAGTGAGCCGCCTTTCGGGCGGTCGCGTGCCGGCCAAGACCGAGCTGGAGACGGCGCGCGCCGCCGCGTCGCGCGCGGTCGCTGCCGTCCGCGCGGCCGAGGCGAACGTCGTGTCCGCCCGCGCCCAGCTCAATTCCGACCAGACCCAGCGTACCCGCGCGATCATCCGCTCGCCCGTGAACGGCGTGGTGCTCGCGCGCCAGATCGAGCCGGGGCAGACGGTGGCGTCGTCGTTCAACACCCCGACGCTGTTCGTGATCGCCGAGGACCTGTCGTCGATGAAGCTGGAGGTCGCGATCGACGAAGCGGATGTGGGCCAGGTGAAGGAAGGCCAACGCGCCGACTTCACCGTGGACGCATTCCCCGGCGCCACCTTCCCGGCGCGCATCACCCGCGTTGACCTGGGATCGAACCTGACGACCAGCTCAAGCTCGTCCACGAGCACGACCACCACCAGCACGACCGGCCAGGTAGTCTCCTATGCGGCAACGCTGAGCGTCGAGAACCCGGAGCTGAAGCTGCGTCCCGGCATGACCGCGACTGCCGAGATCGTCACGGTGGAGCGTCCGCAGGTGCTGCTGGTGCCCAACGCGGCGCTGCGCTTCACGCCCGCCGCGGCGGACGCCGGCGCCTCCGGCGGCAGCGGACGCGGCGGCATCACCGGTGCGCTGCTGCCGGGACCGCGTCGGCGTGATGGCGGCGGTGCGGAAAAAAGCGCGACGCCGAGCCGCAGCGGCCAGCAGACGGTCTATATCCTGGGCGGCGACGGCAAGCCGCAGCCGGTGCAGATCGCGACCGGCAACACCAACGGCCAGGTCACCGAAGTCATCGGCGGCGGACTGAAGCCGGGCATGAAGGTCATCACCGGCCAGCTGGCCGCGGGTCAGACCGCGCCGGCAGGCGGTGGGCAGGCGGGCGGCGGAGGCCAGCGTGGCAAGTGACGCCGCCGATCCGCTCATCCGCCTGCGCGGAGTCACCAAGGTCTATGGCGAGGGCGCGACCCAGTTCCAGGCGCTGAAGGGCGTCGACCTCGACATCGCGGCGGGCGACTTCGTGGCGGTCATGGGTCCTTCGGGGTCGGGCAAATCGACGACCATGAACATCCTCGGCTGCCTCGACGTGCCATCGGCCGGGACCTTTCTGTTCCGTGGTCATCATGTCGAGACGCTGGGCCGCGACGAGCGGGCGCTGCTGCGGCGGCGCTACCTGGGCTTCGTGTTCCAAGGATTCAACCTGCTCGCCCGCACCAGCGCGCTGGAGAATGTCGAGCTGCCGCTGCTCTATCGCGGCGATGCCAAGGCCGAGCGGCGGGAGGCGGCAATGGCGGCGCTCGCGAAGGTCGGGCTCGACCAATGGTGGGACCACACCCCCGCAGAACTCTCGGGCGGCCAGCAGCAGCGCGTCGCCATCGCGCGGGCGATCGTCACTCAGCCCGACGTGCTGCTTGCCGACGAGCCGACCGGCAACCTGGATTCGGAGCGGTCGGTGGAGATCATGAAGCTGCTCACCGAACTCAACGCGCAGAGCGGCATCACCGTGCTGATGGTCACCCACGAACCCGACATGGCCGCGTTCGCGCGCACCGTCGTCCACTTCAAGGATGGATTGGTGGAACGCATCGACGAGAACCACCATCAGGGCGAGGTGGTCGACTGATGCTCGGCACCACCATCCTGCTCGCGGTCCGTTCGATCCTGCGGCACAAGCTGCGCTCGTTCCTGACGACGCTGGGCATCATCATCGGGGTCGCCGCGGTGGTCACCATGGTAACGCTGGGCAAGGCGACGACGTCGGCCGTGCAGTCGCAAATCGCGGCGCTCGGCACCAACATCCTGCAAATCCGTCCCGGCCAGGGCTTCGGCCGTGGCGGTGGCGGGCCGCGCCCGTCGGACTTCGAGGAAGCCGATGTCGAGGCGATCCGCGAACAGGTGGCGGGCGTTACCGCAGTCGCGCCCCAGGCCCAGTCGACCGCAACCGCGATCTACAATGGCGCCAACTGGTCGACGACGATCAACGGCACCACGAGCGACTATTTCCAGGTGCAGCCCTGGCCGCTCACCTCCGGCCGCACCTTCCTTCCGGCCGAGGAACAGGCGGGCAAGGCCGTCTGCATCATCGGCAACACGGTGCGGCAGAACCTGTTCCGCGGCGGCGAGGCGATCGGCCGGCGCTTCCGCATCGGCAACGTCTCGTGCGACGTGATCGGGACGCTGTCGACCCGTGGCCAGGCGGGCTTCGGCGGCGACCAGGACGATGTCGTCATCATGCCGATGAAGACTGTACAGCGCCGCTTCACCGGCAGCCGCGACATCCGGCTGATGCTGGTGGGCGTCGATGCAGCCTATGAAAGCAGCACGGTGCAGGCATCGATCAGCAAACTGCTGCGCGAACGCCGCAACATCTCCGGCGGCAAGGAAGACGACTTCAACATCTTCGACACTGCGCAGATTTCCGCGACGCTGACGGGTACGACGACCCTGCTGACCGGGATCGTCACTGCGGTTGCCGCAATCAGCCTGATCGTCGGCGGGATCGGCATCATGAACATCATGCTGGTGTCGGTGACCGAACGCACGCGCGAGATCGGCATCCGCCTGGCGATCGGCGCCGTCGCGCGCGAGGTGCTGATGCAGTTCCTGGTCGAGGCGATCGCGCTGTCGTGTCTGGGCGGCGTAGTGGGGCTGGTGATCGCGCAGCTGGCGGTGCTCGGGCTCGCGCCAGTGATGCAGGTGCCCTATCTGTTCGAGCCGCAGATCAACCTGATCGCCTTTGCGATCGCAGCGCTGATCGGCGTGGTGTTCGGCTATTTCCCGGCGCGGCGGGCAGCAGCGCTCAACCCGATCGACGCGCTGCGGCACGAATAGCCGCAGCGCCTGAGGGCAGGCCGTAACGCGCGCGCAACGCCGCCAAGTCCTCAGGCGTATCGATGTCGATCAATTCGTCCGCCTGGGTGACGACATGGCGCCCCGCCTGCACCAGCGCACGCGCGCCTGAGTCGCCGGCGCAGCGCAGCAGCTCGGGCAGGCGGTTCGCACCGAACAGCGCCGGGGGCGTCGGGTGGACGCCGTTGCTCGACGCCATCACCGCATCCGGCCCCTCGGCCAGGTCGAACAGCCGGTAGATCTGCGTCGCGGTCACCCGCGGCATGTCCGCCAGCGCAACCAGCACGGCCGATGCGCCGCGTGCCTGGGCTGCCGCCACGCCGAGCCGCAGCGAACCGGCCTGCCCTTCCTCGGGCGCAGCATTCTCGATCACGGTGTAGCCGCGCGCCGCAAAGTCGAGCGCTGTCTGGCTAACCACCGCGATGCGGGTCTGGAAAGGCACCGCCTCCAGCGCGGTCACGACGTGATAGGCGAGCGGCTGGTCGAGGAAGCGTTCGGCCAGCTTGTCCGTTTCGCCAAACCGCCGGGAGCGCCCGGCGGCAAGCAGCACCAGCGCCGTATCCTCAGCGCGGAGCATGAAAGGCCTGGACCATCGCCGCCGCGATCGACAGCGCAATCTCCGCCGGGCCGATCGCACCGATCGACAGGCCGACCGGTCCGTCGATCCGCGCCAGCGCGTCGGGCGCGACCCCGGCGGTGGCAAGCCGCTCCAGCCGCGCGGCGTGGCTGCGCTTCGATCCCAGCGCGCCGACATAGGCCGCCGGACTCGCCAGCGCCGCGAGCAGAGCGGGGTCGTCGATCTTGATGTCGTGGCTGAGCGTCACGACCGCAGTGGCGGGGTCCGGCCGCAGTGCCGCAATCGCCTCGTCCGGCCAGCGATCGTCCAGCGTCACGCCGGGAAAGCGCTCCTGGGTGAGGAAGCGCGCGCGCGGGTCGATCACCACGGTCGTGATGCCAAGCGTCGCGGCAAGCGCTGCGAGCGACTGGGCGATCTGCACCGCGCCGACGATCAGCAGCCGGCGGGGCGGGTCATAGCGGTTGCGGAACACTTCCGCCGCGCCGCCTTCCCGCAGGGTGCTGTGCCCGGTTTCCAGATCGGTCTCGACGGTGAGCGCCCGGCCTGCCGCCCGCGCTTCGGCGATGCGGTCGAACAGCTCGGGGTCGAAGCCGGTGGCGGACACCGGCTGCACCATCACCTCGATCTCGCCGCCGCACGGCAGGCCCACTTCCCACGCCGCCGCATCGGCGATGCCGTAGCGCTTGCGCTGGAAGGCGCTGCCGGCAAGCACCTCGGCGGCGGTCGCCAGAATGTCGCTTTCGACGCAGCCGCCGGACACCGAACCCTCGAATCGGCCATCGGCGTGGACGAGCATGTGGCTGCCGCGCGGGCGCGGCGCCGACCCCCAGGTGGAGACCACGGTGGCCAGGGCAAGCGGTTCGCCTGCCCAGGCGCGCGCGGCGGCAAGGACGCTGTCGTTATCGGCCATGCGCGACCGCTCGCAGACCCGCGCGGGGGACGCAACCTCCCGTCGTCATACCGCCGGCAGCCCGGCAAGCAGCTTGTCGAGGGTCAGCGGATAGTCGCGTACCCGAACGCCGGTCGCATTGTAGACGGCGTTGGCGATGGCCGCGCCCGCGCCCGAGATGCCGAGCTCGCCCAGCCCTTTCGAATGAAGCGGGTTCGCGTGCTCGTCGCGCTCGGGCAGGAAATGCACCTCGAGGTGCGGCACGTCGGCATGCACCGGCACATGATATTCGGCGAGGTCGTGGTTGACGACACGGCCGGAGCGCGGGTCGTGGACCAGTTCCTCGGTCAGCGCCGCACCGATGCCGAACACGATGCCGCCGATGCACTGCGACCGCGCAGTCTTTTCATTGAGGATGCGTCCCGCGGTAAAGGTGGAGACGAAGCGCTTCACCCGTACCTCGCCCGTCACGGCATTCACCCGCACTTCGCAGAAATGGGCGCCATAGGATGCCTGGCGGCGCTCCTTCTCCTGCTTGCCCGGCTTGATCGTGCCTTCGGCCGAAATCCCGGCGCCGACCAGCTCGGCAATGGGCCTGCTGTGGTTGTGCGCGATGGCAACGCCGTCCTTGAGGGTGAGTTCGTCCTCGGCACAGTCCATCGCCTTGGCGAGCTTTGCGCGCAGCGCCTCGCACGCGAGATAGACCGAGGAGCCGCTGCTGCTGGCGCCCCAGGAGCCGCCCGATCCTGCGCCCGGCGGCAGATCGGTGTCGCCCAGCCGCACATCGATGCTGTCGGTTGGAAGCCCCAGCAGCTCGCCGGCGATCTGTGCCAGCACGGTATAGGTGCCGGTGCCGATGTCGGTCATGTCGGTCTCAACCGTGGCCCGGCCGTCGGGCCCGATCGACACCCGCGCCTGCGACTCCTGCAGCTGGTTGGAGCGTGCGGACGCCGCCATGCCATGACCGATCAGCCACTCGCCCTCGCGCCGCCGGCCCGGCGTGGGATTGCGGTCGGCCCAGCCGAACGCGGCGGCGCCCTCGTCCAGGCAGCGCGACAGCTGGCGGGTGGAAAAGGGCACATCCTTGAGCGGATCGCGCTCCGGATCGTTCAGCTTGCGCAGCGCCACCGGATCCATGCCCAGCGTCTCGGCAAGCTCGTCCATCGCCCCTTCCAGCGCCAGCATGCCCGCAGCCTCGCCCGGCGCGCGCATCGATCCCGACAGCAGCCAGTTCATCGGCACCAGGTCGTGGGTGATGCGGCGGTTCTCGCCCGCATAGAGGAAGTGGGTCGAGACGCCGGCGGGCTCGAAATACTCCTCGCCGTCGATGTTGCTGCACAACGTCTCGTGCGCGACCGCGGTGATCCGCCCGTCGCGTCCGGCACCCAGGCGGATGCGCTGATGCGTGTTGGAGCGGCGCACCGTGGCGTCGAACACCTGCTGGCGGCTCATCACGGTCTTCACCGGCCGCCCAACCTTGCGCGCGGCAATGGCGGCCGCCACCGCTTCGGCCGAAATCCCGAGCTTGGAGCCGAAGCCCCCGCCGACATAGGCGGAGAGGATGCGGACCTTGGCTGGTTTCAGCCCCAGCGCCTGGGCAAGCTGCTGCTTGTCGCTGGCCGGCATCTGGTACGAGCCATAGATGGTGAGCGCATCGCCGTCCCACACGGCGGTGGAGGCATGCGGTTCCATGGCGGCGCTGTTCTGGCTGGGCGTGGTCCAGACCGCGTCGACCACGACCTCAGCCGTGGCGATCGCCGTATCCACGTCGCCGGTCGCGACATGGGGCTCGGTCGATCCGCCCTTGGGCTTGTGCGCCTGGTCCAGCCGCCCATCGAAGTCGAACAGCCCTTCCTTTTCCTCACAGCTGACGCGCACGCGCGCCGCGGCGTCGCGCGCCTGTTCGAAGGTTTCGGCGACGACGATCGCCACGGCTTGGCCGAAATAATGGATCTCCTCGACGCCCTGCGTCGGTGCCTTTTTGGAGCCGCCCTGCTGCGGGTTGCGGATAAAGGTGTCGAGGTCGACCACCACGTCGATCACGCCCGGCATCGCCAGCGCTTCGGCGGTGTCGATGGCAGTGATCCGCCCGCGCCCGACCTTTGCCTGCACCAGATAGCCATAGGCGAGGTCCGGCAACGCATATTCGGCCGAATAGGTCGCCTTGCCCGCGACCTTGAGCGGACCGTCGACGCGGTTGAGCGGACGCCCGATCAGCCCCTGCGCGCCGGTGTCGAGCAGGCTGACGGGAACGGGCTTGTCCATCTTGAGCACAGGGCTGTCGCTCATTGGGTGAGCTCCTTGAGGGTCGCGATCAGCACGCGGCGCGCGAGCGGGATCTTGAAGTCGTTATGGCCATGGCCCTGGGCATCACGCACCAGCGCGTCCGCGGCCTGCTCGAACAGCGCATCCGACGGCGCCTGGCCGACCAGCAGCTGCTCGACCGCCGGGTCGCGCCACGGCATGTGCGCGAGCCCGCCGAACGCGAGCCGGGCAGCCGTGATGCGCCCGTCCTCGACCGCAATCGCCGCGGCCATCGACACCAGCGCAAAGGCGTAGGAGGCGCGGTCGCGCACCTTGCGATAGAGCTGCCGGCCGGCGGGGGGTGCGGGCAGCTCGACATGGGTGATGAGCTCGCCGGGGCGCAGCACATTCTCCAGATGCGGCGTGTCGCCCGGCAGGCGGTAGAAGTCGCCGATCGGCAGGCGGCGGCGGTCGCCGTCGGGCAACTGAGTCACGATCGTCGCGTCGAGCAGCTGCATCGCCACCGCCATGTCGGACGGGTGCGTCGCGATGCAGTGTTCGGATGCGCCGAGCACTGCATGGATGCGGTTGAACCCGCGCAGCGCCGCGCAGCCGCTGCCGGGCGTGCGCTTGTTGCACGGGTCGCCGGTCTCGTAGAAATAATAGCAGCGGGTCCGCTGGAGCAGGTTGCCGCCGGTCGACGCCTTGTTGCGCAGCTGGGCCGAGGCGCCGGCCAGCAGCGCGCGCGACAGTGCCTCGTAGCGCTGCCGTACCAGCGGATGCGCGGCGAGATCGGCGTTGGGGACCAGGGCGCCGATGCGCAGACCGCCCCCCTCGGTTTCCTCCACCTCGTTCAGGTCAAGGCGGCTGATGTCGACGACCTGCTCGGGCGTCTCCACCTGCAGCTTCATCAGGTCGAGCAGGTTGGTGCCGCCGGCGATGAACTTGGTCGCCTCGGCAGCACCGGCGCGGGCGGCCTCTTCGGGCGTGGTCGCCCGTTCGTAGCGGAAGTGCTTCATTCCGCCGCCTCCGCCAGCTTCTGGCTCTCGGCCGCCTCGCGGATCGCGGCGATGATGTTGGGATAGGCGGAGCAGCGGCAGAGATTGCCGCTCATGCGCTCCTGGATCTCCGCGTCGCTGAACTCGACCGTGTCGAGGTCGGCGGTGACATGGCTCGGCCAGCCCTTGGCCACTTCGTCGAGCATGCCGGTCGCCGAACAGATCTGGCCCGGCGTGCAATAGCCGCACTGATAGCCGTCGTGCTTGACGAAAGCGGCCTGCAGGGGCGCGAGCGCGTCGGGCGTGCCCAGCCCCTCGATCGTCGTGATCTCGTCGTCCTGGTGCATCACCGCCAGGCTCAGGCAGCTGTTGATGCGGCGGCCGTTGACCAGCATCGTGCAGGCGCCGCACTGGCCGTGGTCGCAGCCCTTCTTGCTGCCGGTCAGCCCCAGATGCTCGCGCGCAAGGTCGAGCAGCGAGGTGCGCACGTCGACCTCCGCTTCATAGGTCTGACCGTTGATCCGGAATTGCATGGCGCCTTCTCCCTCGAACGCCTGCAACGCCGGGGTGCGCCGCTATTTCCTCCTGCGAAACACTCGCAAGCGTTTAGGGCATGATCGGCAGCGTCACCTTGCTGCCGGTGCACACCCGCTGCGTCGCCTTCACGAAGTCCGCAGGCGTCGCCTTGTAGATGTTGGGCACGAACTTCTGCGGGTTGCGGTCGATCACCGGGAACCAGCTCGACTGGACCTGCACCATGATGCGGTGGCCGGCCTTGAACACATGGTCATGGTCGCGCAGCGGCACGTTCCAGGCGCGCACCTGGTCGGGAACGAGCGGCTTTGCCGTCTCATAGCTGTCGAGCCAGCGGCCACGGCGCACCTCCATGGCGATCGGCAGGCGATAGCCGTTGAGCGACCGGGCGTAATTGCCCATCTGCGCCGGCGAAGGCACGGGCTCGGCATCGTCGGGATAGACGTCGATCAGCTTGACCACCATGTCGCTGTCGGTGCCCGAGCTGGAGGCCATCAGCGTGGCGGCGACTTCGCCGGTCACCGTCAGGTCGCGTTCGAGCGGCGCGCTGGTCCAGCTGAGCACATCCGGCCGGTTTTCGACAAAGCGCTGGTCCGCCGCTTCCCACCACCGCCATTCGAGCGAGGGATAGGTAGGAGAGATCGGCCGCTGGCGGAACGGCACCGGATTGGCCGGATCGGACACGAAGTCGCGGCACTGGCCCGCGCTGCCCGCATCGGCGAACGACAGGGTTCCGTCCGCGCGCAGGTAGAGCGCCTTCGGCGTGGCGCCGGGGGCCGGCCATTTGGCATAGCTTTTCCATGTCCAGCTGCCCGACTGGAACATCCTTGCCTCCAACGTCGGCTTGGCGCCCTTGCCGTGCAGCCAGTAGCGGAAGAACGGCGCCTCGATGTCGCGGCGGAAATCGGTGCCGCTGGTGCCGGGGATCGGGAAATGCCCCATGTCGCTGGCGGCCTGGCGCCAGCTGCCATGTGCCCAGGGGCCGGCGACGATCATGTTGTTGTTGGCCGGATCATCGGCCTCCATCTTTTCATAGATCTTCCAGCTGCCGAGCGGATCCTCCTGGTCCCAGAAGCCGGCGACATGGAGCGTCGGCACGCTCGACCGCCCAAGCCGGTCGGTCCAGTGCTGGTCCTTCCAGAAGCGGTCGTAATCCGGATGCTCGATCATCTGGGTGAGCCGCGGCACGGTGCCCTTGAAGTAGAGCTTGTCGAGGTTCTCGATCGGCCCGAGCTTCAGGAACCATTCGTAGGTGTCATAGGCGCCATAGTCGAAGCTCTCGCCGCCCTTGTTGTTCTGGAGCGGGTAGAGCCAGTCGGTCGCATAGGAGAGCCGCATCGCGCCGTAGCGATGCAGGTCGTCGTTGATCCACCAGTCGTTCCACGCCGCCTGCGGGCTGACCGCCTTCAACGCCGGGTGCGGGCGGGCGAGCGCGACGGCGGCGGCATAGCCGGGGTAGGAGACGCCCATCATGCCAACCCGGCCGTTGTTGGCGGGCACGTTCTTCACCAGCCAGTCGATCGTGTCGTAGGCGTCGGTCGCCTCGTCCACGCCCTTTGAGCCCTTCGGTTGAAGTGCCATCGACATGGTGAACTGGCCTTCGCTTTCGAAACGGCCGCGCATGTTCTGGTTGACGAGGATGTAGCCGTCCGGCTCCATGAATTCGAGGCTGCGCTCGGGTCCGACGGCGCTTTCAGGCGGCACGCCATAGGGCGAGCGCTGGAGCAGGATCGGCAGCGGCCCCTGCTTGTCGAGCGGACGCCGGATCACCGTCTGAAGCCGGGTGCCGTCGCGCATCGGCACCATCACCTCCTCGTAGCTGTAGCGCGCCTGCGGGGCGGCCGGTGCTCCCTGCGGCACACGGGCCGTCGCCAGCGATGCCGCGCCAGCGCTCGCCAGCAGCAGCGCCAATCCCGTAAGCGCCCGTCCCAACATCCGCATCCTCCCACCCGATCCAGCCGTAGCATCCATGCAGCACCCCCGATGGTCAATGCCGCCACGCGCCGGCAACGGCGGGACGCAGCACCAGGCTGTTGAGGTTAAGCAGCGCATGCGCGAGCATCGCCAGCCACAGGGCGCCGCCATAAAGGTAGAGCGCCGCGAACAGTGCGCCGATCAGCGTCGTCGCGAGCACGCCGGCGAGCCGCTGATAGCCGTGCGCCACCCCGAACAGCAGCGTCGCAACCGCGAAGCCCACAGCCGCGCTCCCCGTCACTTGCGCGGCCAGCAGCGGCAGCACCAGGCGGAAGAAGAGTTCCTCGACCACCCCCGCAGTGATTGCGAGCGCCGCAGCCCAGCCCAGTTCCGCGCGGGTGCGCGGCAGCAGCGCACCGACCCGGCCGATATGCAGATCGCCCCTGCCCCGCCGGCGCCGCCATGCAGCGATGGCGAGGCCCAGCACCGCGCCGCCGCCGAACCCGGCGACCACCGCCGCAGCCAGCAGGCCGATGCTCCTGGGTGCCGCACCCGGTCCCGCGAGCCAGGTGCCGACCGCGGCGGCCAGCGCTGCAAACTCTGCCGGCATTCGCCACAGGAGGTCGAGCCGCGCGAGCAGCGCCAGCGCCGCCAGCGGCAACGCCCCGAACCACAACCATGCGCGCACAATCCAGCGGCGCTGCCGCGCAATGCGCGGCCTGGCGGGGGGCGCCCCGCGCCAGCGCCGCAGCAGCGCCTCCCCCTTCAGGAACCAGGCATAGCCCGCGAGCGTCAGCGCGAGCAGCGCCGCGGTCATGCGTCGATGCGGTGCTCGCCCTTGACCCAGCGCACGGTGCCGGAGCTGGCGCGCATCACCACGCTTTCGGTGGTCATCTTGCCGCGCATCCGCTTGACGCCGGCCAGCAGCGAGCCGTCGGTGACCCCGGTCGCGGCAAAGATGCAGTCGCCGCGCGCCAGCTCGGTCAGGTCATACTGCTTGTCGAGTTCGGTCACGCCCCACTTGGCAGCGCGCGCCCGCTCGTCGTCGTTGCGGAACAGCAGCCGGCCCTTGAACTGGCCGCCGACGCAGCGCAGCGCAGCGCACGCGAGCACGCCTTCGGGGGCGCCGCCGATGCCCATGTAGACGTCGATGGTGGTGTCGGGATTGCTGGTCGCGATCACGCCGGCCACGTCGCCGTCGCCGATCAGCACCACGCCGCAGCCGATGGCGCGCAGCTCGGTGATCAGCGCCTCGTGCCGCGGACGGTCGAGCACGCAGGCAATGATCTCGCTGGGCTTCACGCCCTTGGCCGCGGCGATCGCCTCGATGTTCTGGGTCGGCGTCTTGTCGAGGTCGATCACGCCCGCCGGATAGCCCGGGCCGACCGCGATCTTGTCCATATAGACGTCGGGCGCGTTGAGGAGCCCGCCCTGCTCCGCGATCGCCAGCACCGCCAGGCTGTTCGGCCCGGCCTTGGCGCAGATGGTCGTGCCTTCCAGCGGATCGAGCGCGATGTCGATCGCGGGCCCCTGGCCGGTGCCGACCTTTTCGCCGATGAACAGCATCGGCGCCTCGTCGCGCTCGCCTTCGCCAATCACGACCGTGCCGTCCATGTCGAGGCCGTTGAGCGCCTCGCGCATCGCCTCCACGGCGGCGGCATCAGCGGCCTTTTCGTCGCCCCGGCCCACCAGGGTCGAGGCGGAGATCGCGGCGGCTTCGGTCACGCGGACCATCTCCAGCACGAGGACACGATCGAGAACGTGGCTGGCGGTCTGCATGGCTGTGCTCGTGCTCCGTATGATGATGCCGGTGGCGATAGGTGAGGCGCACCCGCTTGTCGAGGAAGCCGCTGGTGTTTTGCACCGGATGCGGCACTATCCGTCGGTCCAGACTCGCGCCGAGGGGGTGCCGATGCCGTTCGAACTGCTGCTGGTGGTGATGGCGCAACAGGCGAACGTGGACGCCGCCCTTGCGCGATATCGGGAGGCGACACGCGCCGAATATCGCTGCGAGCCTACGGCTGATACCAACGAGGTGGTGGTCTGTGCGTTGCGCGACGCCGATCACTATCGCGTGCCGATCCTGGAGCCGACGCCCGGCGATCCCAAGATCGTGGATGCGATCGCCGAACGAGAACGGCTGGTAAAGGTGATCCCGATCACCTGCGGACTTTCGACCTCGTTCGAAGGATGCGGCATGTTCGGCGCGACCGCCACCGTCAGCAGCCGCGGCGTCGGCGTGTCGCGGCCGCGACCGATTGCGCCCTGATCCTTCCGAACGCCCCTGTTTCATCAACCCGTGCGTTGTCCGTGCGAGGAGAAGGCAATGGCGAAGCAGAGCAAGGCACAGCAGGAAACGGTCGAGCGCGTCCTGCACGAGTTCAAGGAAGGCGAGCTTCAGTCCGGTTCCGGCGACAAGGTGAAGGACCGCAAGCAGGCGGTCGCGATCGCGCTGAGCGAGGCGGGCGCGTCCAACCAGCAAAGCCCGTCCGAGAACAAGCGCCGGCTTGCGAAAACGAAGCGGCAGGAGCGCGACGACGCCCCCACCAAAGCCGAATTATACGAGCGGGCCAAGAAGCAGGACATCGCCGGCCGGTCAAAGATGAGCAAGGCGCAGTTGGAAAAAGCGGTAGGCTGATCGGCCTTTTTCCCGGGCCGGGCCCACGGAACTCGCCCCAGCGTCGGCCGTTCGCGTGGCGAAGGAGTTCCCCATGACCGATCGCCCCACCCCGCCGCAGCCCGAGCAGCAGCAGACGCCTCCCGGCACCACTGCCGAGATGAGCCCGCGCCCCGACCATGGCGAGCAGAGCTATCGCGGCTCCGGCCGGCTGGAGGGGCGTCGCGCGATCGTCACCGGCGGCGACAGCGGCATCGGCCGGGCCGTTGCCATCGCCTATGCGCGCGAGGGCGCGGACGTGCTGATCTCCTACCTCAATGAGGACGCCGACGCGCAGGAGACCGCGCGGCTGGTAGAGGAGGCCGGGCGCAAGGCGGTGCTGGTGCCGGGCGACATCGGGGACCCGGCGCATTGCCGCGCGATCATCGACCAGGCAGTCGAGGCGTTCGGCGGCATCGACATCCTGGTCAACAACGCCGCCCACCAGATGACGTTCGAGGCGATCACCGACATTCCGGACGAGGAGTGGGACAGGACGTTCCGCACCAACATCCACGCGATGTTCTACCTGACCAAGGCGGCGGTGCCGCACATGCAGCCGGGCTCGGCGATCATCAACACCACCTCGGTCAACGCCGACAATCCCAAGCCGACCTTGCTCGCCTATGCGACCACCAAGGGTGCGATCCAGAACTTCACCGGCGGACTGTCGCAGCTTCTGGCGGAGCAGGGCATCCGCGCGAACTGCGTGGCGCCGGGACCGATCTGGACCCCGCTGATCCCCAGCACCATGCCGCCCGAGCAGGTGAAGGAATTCGGCAAGCAGACGCCGATGGGTCGCGCCGGCCAGCCCGCCGAGCTCGCGCCCGTCTATGTCATGCTCGCCAGCAACGAGGCGAGCTATGTCTCGGGCGCGACGGTGGCGGTGACGGGCGGTACGCCGATCCTGTAAAGCCCTTTCGCAGGCGCAACGATTGCGGCAACAATCCCGGCCCAGTGCCGGACAGGGAGACTGAAGTTGAACGATCGAGAGCAGCGTATCCGTGACCGGGCTCATGCGATGTGGATCGAAGAGGGCGAGCCCGAGGGCCAGCATGAGCGCCACTGGGACGCGGCCTGCCGCGAGATCGACGCCCAGGCCGCTGCCTCGACCGACGCGGAGGTGACGCCTGCGCCCAAGAAGGCGCGCGCGCCGCGCGCTGCCGCGACCAAGGCTGCCAGCCCGGTCGAGGCTGCAGCCACTGCCGAGGAAGCCGCCCCCAAGCCCAAGCGCAGCACCGGCGCCAAGACCGCTGCCAAGCCCGCCAAGCGCAAGCCGGGCAGCGCCAAGGCCTGACTGTTCCGCGCCCTGCCGACCGCACCGAGCGGCCGGGGGGCAGCCTGTTCGCAGGATTGCTCAGCTTCGGCCGCAAAAGGGTGCGGCCGGGGCGGAACGATGCGCGTCTGCCGATGTTCAGCCTAGGTTCCCGTGATGGAGGTCACTTTTGCCGCAGTTCGTCTCCCGCCTCCTCTCGATCTCCTCCTACCCCGCCCCTGAACGCCTGCTGGCCGATGCGGCCGCCGCCGGTTTCGACGGCGTGCTGTGGCGCTCCGACGCAGTCCTGCTGGGCGACGCGGACCTCGTTCCGCCCGCGCTGCCGGACGCTTGTGCGCAAGCGGGGCTCGCGCTGCTGGTCGCGTTGACGCTGGACCGCGCGCCGATCGATCACCCCCTGCTTGCCAGCCATCCGGAAGCCTTTGCAATTCGTCGCGCCGGCAGTGGCAGCGATGGCCCGGTGGACCCGCGCGTGCCCGCGCGCGCTACCGGTGAGGCGCGCGCGCGGCTGCGCACGCCCGAGGCCGCCGCGCTGCTGCTCCCCCTGCTGGTCGACCGCCTGTCGGCCTTGATCGAAGCGGGTGTCGACGGCTTCCGCCTGGTCGGCGTCGATCGCATTCCGACCGAGACGCTGGCGCGCCTGATCGCGGCCGTGCGTGAACGCCATCCGGACGCGCGCTTCATCGGCGGTGCGCCCGAATTGTCGCGGCCGCAGGTGCGCGCGCTCGCCCCCGCCGGCCTCGACGCGGTCACCTCCTCGTTCGGCTGGTGGGACCTGCGCGCGCCGTGGCTGATCGAGGAATATGAGGAACTACGCGGCCAGGCACCGCTGCTCGCGGAAATTCCTGCCGAGGCGGGCAGCGATGCCGATGCGCCGGCGGCGATGGCGCGGACGCTGGCGATGGCGGCGGCGACCGGCAACGGCGTGATCGTTCCCGCCGAACTGGTCGCAGGCGGCGAGGACGCCGAGCACGCCGTGCGCCACGCTCTTGCGATTGCCGAGGCTGCGCAGCGGTTCGGGGGCGAGATGCGCCCGCTCACCGGTCCGCAGGCGTCGGTGGGCGTACTGCTGCGTGCCGATTCCGGCGACGTACGCGATGCCAATGCGGTGCTGTTGGTGACGGTCAACCGCACCGACACGCCCCAGCCCCTTCCCTGCCCTGCGACGCTGCGCGAATTCATGGGTACCGCGCTCGAGGGCTTCGAGCCGGTCGGTCCGGATCAGGGCGGCGCCCCGCTCGCCCCGGGCGAAGTGCGCCTGCACACCGCCCGCCGGGCGACGCCGATCCGGGCCGCGATTTCCGCCAACTCCGTCGAAGTCGGCACCGGCGCGCCGCGGCTGGTGGTCGAGGAACTGCACCCGCGTGTCGACGGCGGCGCCTTCCCGGTGAAGCGGGTGGTCGGCGAGGAGGTGCCCGTCGAGGCCACCGTGTTCACCGACGGGCATGAGCAGCTTGCGGTCGAGCTTCACTGGCGCGCCGTGGACGAAGCGAACTGGAACGTGGCGCGCATGACGCAGCGGCCCAACGACCTGTGGACGGGCAGCTTCACGCTCGAACGGCTCGGCCGCTACGAGTATGCCGTCGAGGGTTGGCTCGATCGGTTCGGCGGCTTCCGCCGCGATTTCACCAAGAAGCTCGATGCCGGCGTGGCGCAGCCGGTCGACCATGCCGAGGGCCGCGCGCTGGTCGCCGAGGCGGTGGCGCGCTCGCAGGGAGACGCCCGCACGACGCTGTCCGACTGGCATGCCCGGCTGGAAGCGGCGGCCGAGGGCGCGGACAGCGCATCGCTGTTGCTCTCGCCCGAGCTTGCCGGGCTGATGGATGCTGCCGACGATCGCCCGCACCGGCTGCGTTCGGAGCCGCAGATCGTCGATGCCGAGCGGCTGACGGCACGCTTCTCCAGCTGGTACGAGCTGTTCCCGCGCTCGCAGGTGGAGGACGCCAGCCGCCACGGCACCTTCGACGACGTGATCGCGCGGCTGCCCGCAGTGCGCGACATGGGATTCGACACGCTGTATTTCCCGCCGATCCACCCGATCGGGCGTACGCATCGCAAGGGCCCGAACAACACGCTGACCGCAGGTCCGGACGATCCCGGCAGCCCCTATGCGATCGGCAGCGCCGAGGGCGGACACGACGCGATCCACCCGCAGCTGGGCAGCCCCGACGACTTCGCGCGGTTGGTGGAAGCGGCACGCGCCCATGGGCTCGAAATCGCGCTCGACTTCGCGATCCAGGCCTCGCCCGACCATCCCTGGCTCACCGAGCATCCCGGCTGGTTCGCGTGGCGGCCCGACGGCTCGATGAAATATGCGGAGAACCCGCCCAAGAAGTACCAGGATATCGTCAACGTCGACTTCTACGGCCCCGACGCGGTCCCCGGGCTGTGGACGGCGTTGCGCGACGTGATCCTCCTGTGGGTCGAGCGCGGCGTGAAGACCTTTCGCGTCGACAACCCGCACACCAAGCCGCTGCCCTTCTGGGAATGGATGATCGGTGAGGTGCGCGCCCAGCATCCGGACGTCATCTTCCTGGCGGAGGCGTTCACGCGCCCGTCGATGATGTACCGGCTCGGCAAGATCGGCTTTTCGCAGAGCTACACCTATTTCACCTGGCGCGACGACAAGCAGGGGCTGGTCGACTACATCACCGAGCTGACGACGACCGCGCCCAAGGAATTTTACCGGCCGCACTTCTTCGTCAACACGCCGGACATCAATCCCGTGTTCCTCCAGACCTCGGGCCGGCCCGGCTTCCGCATCCGCGCGGTGCTGGCGGCGACGCTGTCAGGCCTGTTCGGCGTCTATTCGGGGTTCGAGCTGTGCGAGGCGGCGCCGGTGCCCGGCAAGGAAGAATATCTCGATTCCGAGAAGTACATCGTCAAGCCGCGCGACTGGCAGGCGCCGGGCAACATCATCGACGACATCACGCTGCTGAACCGCCTGCGCCGGGCGTATCCCGCGCTGCAGACGCACCTCAACACCCGCTTCCTGCCGGCGTACAACGACCGGGTCATCTTCTACGCCAAGCCCGCGCCCGATAGCAGCGAGATGCTGCTGGTGATGGTCAGCCTCGACCCGCACCACGCCCAGGAAACCGGCTTCGAACTGCCGCTGTGGGAGTTCGGCATCCCGGACGACGGCAGCATCGCGGTCGAGGACCTCGCCGCCGGCCATCGCTTCCGCTGGCACGGCAAGACCCAGACCATCCGCCTCGACCCCGAGCAACCCTATCGCATCTGGCGCATCGCGCCCGGAGACTTCGCATGACCGTCAGCCACGACCAGGATCCGCTGTGGTACAAGGACGCGGTCATCTACCAGCTGCACGTGAAGTCGTTCTTCGACGCCAACAACGATGGCATCGGCGACTTCAAGGGGCTGATGTCGAAGCTCGACTATCTGGCGGACCTGGGCGTCAACACGCTGTGGCTGCTGCCCTTCTACCCGTCGCCGCGGCGCGACGACGGTTATGACATCGCCGAGTATCGCGACGTCAGCCCCGATTACGGCACCATGGACGACGCGCGCGACTTCATCGCCGCGGCGCACGACCGCGGCATGCGCGTCATCACCGAGCTCGTCATCAACCACACCTCCGACCAGCACCCCTGGTTCCAGGCCGCGCGCAAGGCGCCCCCGGGCAGCCCCGAGCGCGACTTCTACGTGTGGTCGGACAACGACAAGCTCTACTCCGGCACGCGGATCATCTTCCTCGATACCGAGAAATCCAACTGGACCTGGGACGAGGAGGCGCAGGCCTATTTCTGGCACCGTTTCTACAGCCACCAGCCCGACCTGAACTTCGACAACCCGCGCGTGCTGGAAGAAGTGCTGTCGGTCATGCACTTCTGGCTCGACCTGGGCGTCGACGGGCTGCGGCTCGACGCGATCCCCTATCTGATCGAGCGCGACGGCACCTCGAACGAGAATTTGCCCGAGACCCACGACGTCCTGAAGAAGATCCGCGCCGACCTCGACGCGCACTATCCGGACCGCATGCTGCTGGCCGAGGCAAACATGTGGCCGGAGGATACGCAGCAGTATTTCGGCGAGGATGGCGACGAATGCCACATGGCGTTCCACTTCCCGCTGATGCCGCGCATGTACATGGCGGTGGCGCAGGAGGATCGCTTCCCGATCACCGACATCATGCGCCAGACGCCGGAAATCCCGGAGAACTGCCAATGGGCGATCTTCCTGCGCAACCATGACGAGCTGACGCTCGAAATGGTGACGGACGCCGAGCGCGATTACCTGTGGAACACCTATGCCGCCGACCGGCGCGCGCGCATCAACCTGGGCATCCGCCGCCGCCTCGCGCCGCTGATGGAGCGCGACCGGCGCCGCGTCGAGCTGATGAACGCGCTGCTGCTGACCATGCCGGGCACGCCTGTGCTCTATTACGGCGACGAGATCGGCATGGGCGACAACATCCATCTGGGCGACCGCGACGGCGTGCGTACGCCGATGCAATGGTCGCCGGATCGCAACGGCGGCTTCTCCCGCGCCGACCCGCCCGCGCTCGCGCTGCCGGCGATCATGGACCCGCTCTACGGCTATCAGGCGGTGAATGTGGAGGCGCAGGAGCGCGACCGCCACTCGCTGCTGAACTGGCTTAAGCGGATGCTGGCGGTGCGCCGTGAGTATCAGGCGTTCGGCCGTGGTACCCAGCGCTTCCTGCGCCCCGCCAACCGCAAGATCCTGGCCTATCTGCGCGAGCATGAGGGCGACGCCATCCTGTGCGTGGCCAACCTCGGCCGCACGGCGCAGGCGGTGGAGCTGGACCTGCACGAGTTCGAGGGCCGCACCCCCGTCGAGCTGCTCGGCAGCACGCCCTTCCCCAAGGTCGGCCAACTGCCCTATCTGCTGACGCTCCCACCCTATGGCTTCCTGTGGTTCCGCCTCGCCTCCGACGAGAGCGGGCCGAGCTGGGCAAGTGGTGCTCCGGCAAGCGAGATCGAACGCTACACCTTCGTGCTGCGGCCGGAGCTGGCCGACATTGCGCTGGGTGCCAACCGCGGCGTGCTCGAGAAGGACCTGCTGCCGACCTATCTGACCCAGCGCCGCTGGTTCGGAGCGAAGGACGAGACGATCGCATCGGTCCATCTGGTCCGTTCCACGCCCATGCCGGCGGCCGAGGACCTGCTGCTGGGCGAGATCGAGGTCGAGACCGACAGCGGCACGGCCACCTACATGCTGCCGCTGGGCATCGCCTGGGAAGGCGAGACCACCGGGCCGTTCGCGTCCAACCTGGCGCTGGCGCGGGTGCGCCGCGGCCGCACGGTGGGCCTGCTGACCGACGGGTTCGCGCTCGAAAGCTTCGGGCGCTCGGTGGTGCAGGGCCTGCAGCAAGGCACGGTGGTGTCGCTTGCCGAAGGGGGCGAGCTGCGCTTCACCGCCTTCGAAGGCTTCGACCTGGAGCCGGATGCCGCACCCGAATGGCTGGCGGCCGAACAGTCGAACAGCACCCTGGTGCTCGGCCAGCGCGCCGTCCTGAAGCTGTTGCGCAAGGTCGCACCCGGCATCCACCCGGACGTGGAGATGGTGCGCTATCTCTCCGGCCACGGCTTTGCCAACGTGCCGCCGATGCTCGGCACCGTGACCCGTGTCGAAGGCGACCAGGAGACGCTGGTGATGCTGGCGCAGGCGTTCGTCTATAATCAGGGCGACGGCTGGCAGTGGACGCTGGGCGTGCTCGAACGCCTCGCCACCGACGAGGACGCGAGCTTCAGCAACTATCGCAACTTCGCGACCAACTTCGGCCGGCGCCTTGCCGAAATGCACGCGGTGCTGGCGCAGGACAGCGACGATACCGCCTTTGCACCCGAGCCGATGAGCGCGGCGGAAGCCGATCGGCTGGGTGGCCGGGTGGCGGGGCAGCTCGACCGCGCGCTGCTGATGCTGGAGGGCGTGTCGCTCGGCAGCGAGGAAGGCGATGCGGCGCTCGCCCGTCTCGCGGAGCAGCGTGCCGCGCTGATGGAACGCGTGGGCACCGTCGCCCGCAGTGCGGAAGGACGCGCCCGCACGCGCATCCACGGCGACCTGCACCTGGGCCAGGTGCTGGTGACCGGCAGCGACGTGATGCTGATCGACTTCGAGGGTGAGCCTGCCAAGCCGCTCGCCGAGCGTCGTGCCAAGGATCTGGCGCTGCGCGATGTCGCCGGCGTGCTGCGCTCGTTCGACTATGCGGCGGCGGTGGCGGAGCGCAACCTGCCGTTCAGCGCCGAACGTGAGGAGGCACGCGCCACGCGGCGCTATGCACGCTTCGGCAGCTCCGCGATCGAGGCGTTCCTGGCCGGCTATGGCGAGGCGGCGGCGGAGAGCGGCGTGCTTGCCCACTCCGGAGCCGGCGACCCGCTGCTCGACCTCTTCCTGCTCGAAAAGGCGGCCTATGAGGTCGCGTATGAGGCGGCCAACCGGCCCGACTGGATCGCCGTGCCGGCGCTGGGCCTCGCCCGCGCCGCGGCCCGCCTGCTCAACGAGGATTTCGCATGACCGATGTTGGCGCACTCGCAGGCGCGTTGCGCGCTGGAACGCTGGACGACCCTTTTGCGCTGCTGGGAGTCCATGATGAGGGCGGCCGCCGGGTCGTCCGCAGCTTCCAGCCGGGTGCGGAGGCGGTCGGGCTGATCGCGCGCGACGACGGCCGCCCGCTCGGCGAACTCAGCTGCGACGACGGCCTGTGGACGGGCACGCTGGGCGAGGACGTGCCCTATGCCCTCGCCATCCGCTGGCCGGGCGGCTGGGTACAGGAGATCGAGGACACCTATGGCTTCGGCCCGGTGCTGGGCGACCTCGACCTCCACCTGTTCAACGAGGGCCGCCACTGGGATCTGGCACGCGTGTTCGGAGCGCAGCCGCGCACCGTCGAGGGCGTGGAGGGCGTCAGCTTCGTGGTATGGGCGCCGAACGCCCGCCGCGTGTCGGTGATCGGCGACTTCAACGGCTGGGATGGCCGTCGCAACCCGATGCGCCGCCATCATGGTGCCGGCGTGTGGGAGCTGTTCGTGCCCGGCATCGGCGCAGGCACGCACTATAAGTACGAGATCCTCGGCGCCGACGGGCGCGTGGTGCAAAAGGCCGATCCGCTCGCCCGCCAGACGGAGGCGCCGCCGGCCACCGGCTCGATCGTCGCGCCGGCACCGGAGTATCGCTGGCACGATGCCGACTGGATGGACGAGCGAGGGCGCCGGCAGGCTCCGAACGCGCCGCTGTCGATCTACGAAGTGCATGCCGGCTCCTGGCTGCGGCCCGACGGCGACGCGCTTGGCACGCTCGACTGGCAGGGGCTGACCGAGCGGCTGATCCCCTATGTCGCGGACATGGGCTTCACCCATGTCGAGCTGCTGCCGATCATGGAACATCCGTTCGGCGGCTCCTGGGGCTATCAGCCGCTGTCGCAGTTCGCGCCCTCCGCGCGCTTCGGCACGCCGGAGGACTTCGCCGGCTTCGTGGACGCCTGCCACCGCGCCGGCATCGGCGTGATCCTCGACTGGGTGCCCGCGCACTTCCCGACCGACGCGCACGGCCTCGCCCAGTTCGACGGCACCCACCTCTACGAGCATGCCGATCCGCGCGAGGGGTTCCACCAGGACTGGAACACGCTGATCTACAACCTCGGCCGGCGCGAAGTGGCGGGATTCCTGCTCGCCTCGGCGGTGTGGTGGCTGGAGACGTTCCACATCGACGGGCTGCGCGTCGATGCCGTCGCCTCGATGCTCTACCGCGACTACAGCCGCAATGCCGGCGAGTGGGTCCCCAACATCCATGGCGGCCGCGAGAACCTGGAGTCGGTCGACTTCCTCAAGCGGATGAACGCGTTGGTGGCGGAGCGCTGCCCCGGCGCGATCACGCTTGCCGAGGAGTCCACCGCCTGGCCCGGCGTCACCGCCCCTGTCCATCAGGGCGGCCTGGGCTTCACCTACAAATGGAACATGGGCTGGATGCACGACACGCTCCAATATGTGGAGCGCGATCCCATGTACCGGCGCTGGCACCATGGCGAGCTGACCTTCGGCCTGGTGTACGCCTTTTCCGAAAAGTTCGTGCTGCCGCTCAGCCATGACGAGGTGGTGCACGGCAAGGGGTCGCTGCTGGGCAAGATGCCGGGAGACCGCTGGCGCCAGCTGGCAACCTTACGCGCCTATTTCGGCTTCATGTGGACGCACCCGGGCAAGAAGCTGTTGTTCATGGGCGGGGAGCTCGCCCAGGATACCGAGTGGAACCATGACGCGCAGGTGCGCTGGGATCTGCTCGACCGGCCCGAGCATGCCGGCATCCAGCGCCTGGTGCGCGACCTCAACGCGCTCTACGCGAACGAGCCGGCGCTGCATGCCCGCGATGCCGATCCTTCCGGCTTCGACTGGATCGTCGGCGACGATGCGGGCAACAGCGTCTTCGTCTATGCCCGCCACGGCAACGACCGCGACGCCCCGTGCGTGGTGCTGCTCAACATGACGCCGGAGCCGCGCCATGGCTATCAGGTCGGCCTGCCGCGTGCCGGCCAGTGGCGCGAAGTGCTGAACAGCGATGCCGCAATCTACGGCGGCGGGAACATCGGCAATGGTGGAATGGTTACCGCTTCATCGACGGCCCTGCACGGCCAGCCGGCCAGTGCCTCCGTCGTCTTGCCACCGCTCGCCGCGGTGGTGCTTCGATATGAAGGGGGTCCTCGTTGAACAGCCTGCCTGACCGGCTCGAAGCCGGCTCGCCCTATCCGCTCGGCGCGACCTTCGACGGTCTCGGCGTCAATTTTGCCGTCTTCTCCGCCAATGCAGAGAAGATCGAGCTCTGCATCTTCGAGCCGACCGGCCGGCGCGAGATCAAGCGGTACGAGCTGACCGAATGGACCGACGAGGTCTGGCACGGTTATCTGCCCGACGCGCGCCCCGGCCTCCTCTATGGCTATCGCGCCTATGGCCGCTATGCGCCCGAGGAAGGGCATCGCTTCAACCCGAACAAGCTGCTGCTCGATCCCTATGCCAAGCAGCTGCATGGCGAAGTCCGCTGGACCGACGCGCTGCACGGCTATCAGGTACGTTCGCGGCGCGAGGACCTGAGCTTCGACCGGCGCGACAGCGCGCCTGCCATGCCCAAGGGCGTGGTGGTCGACACCCATTTCGACTGGTCGGGCGACATCCGCCCGAACACGCCCTGGTCCGACACGGTCATCTATGAGGCGCATGCCAAGGGCCTGACAAAGCTGTTCGAGGAAGTCTCCCCGCCCGAGCGCGGCACCTTTGCAGCGCTCAGCCACCCGCGCGTGATCGACCACCTCAAGCGGCTGGGCGTCACCGCGGTCGAGCTGATGCCGATCCACGCCTTTGTGCAGGACCGGTTCCTGCAGGAAAAGGGCCTGCGCAACTATTGGGGGTACAACACCCTCAGCTATTTCGCGCCCGAGCAGCAGTTCTTTGCCGGCAACAGCCACAACGAGCTGCGCCTGGCGGTGCGCCGCCTGCATGCCGCCGGGCTCGAGGTGATCCTGGACGTCGTCTACAACCACACCTGCGAGGGATCGGAGCGCGGCCCGACGCTGTCGTGGCGCGGGCTCGACAACGCGACCTATTATCGCCACGTCCAGGACAATCCCCGCTACACGATCAACGACACCGGCACGGGCAACACGCTCAACCTGGAAAAGGCGCGCGTCATCCAGATGGTGGCGGATTCGCTGCGCTACTGGGCGACCTCGTTCGGCGTCGACGGCTTCCGCTTCGACCTGGGGCTGACGCTCGGCCGCGAGGAACATGGCTTCAACCCGGGCGCGGCCTTCTTCGACGTGATCCGCCAGGATCCGATCCTGGGCCGCCTGAAGCTGTCGACCGAGCCGTGGGACATCGGCCCCGGCGGCTATCAGCTCGGCAACTTCCCGCCCAGCTTTGCCGAGTGGAACGACAAGTACCGCGACGGCGTGCGCAAATACTGGCGCGGCGATCCCTCGATGCGCGGCGAGCTGGCCGCGCGCATGTCGGGATCCAGCGATCTGTTCGACCGCCGTGCCCGCCGCCCCTGGGCGAGCGTCAACGCGCTGGCAGTGCACGACGGCTTCACGCTCGCCGACACGGTTGCCTATGAACAGCGCCACAATGAGGCCAATGGCGAGGACAATCGCGACGGCCACAGCGAGAACTACTCGCGCAACTGGGGTGCGGAGGGTCCGACCGACGATCCGGCGATCAACGACGCGCGCCAGCGGGTCATGCGCTCGATGCTCACCACCCTGTTCACCTCGCTCGGAACCCCGCTCTTGCTGGCAGGCGACGAGTTCGGGCGCAGCCAGGGCGGCAACAACAACGCCTATTGCCAGGACAATGAGATCGGCTGGGTGGATTGGAGCAAGCGCGACACGCCCGAGGGCAAGGCGCTGCTCGCCTTCACCTCGCGGCTGATTGCGCTGCGCCACGAGCATGAGCTGCTGCGGGCCCCGAGCTTCCTGTACGCGGACAAGCTGCCCGGCACCGAGATCAACGATCTGGAATGGTGGGACGAACAGGGCCGTCAGCTCAGCGACGAGGATTGGAACAACCCCGAAGGCCGCGCCCTGGTGATGCGCCGTGCGCGCCAGATGGAGGACGGCCGGATCGAGGCGATGACGCTGCTGCTGAACGCATCGGGCGACGCCATCACCTTCCACCTGCCCCCGCCCGACGTGCCGCGCACCGTGCTGGTCGACAGCGCGCGGCCCGAAGAGGCGGCGTTCGAGACCGGCAACGACTATGAGGTGGGTCCGCAGAGCGCCGCGCTCATCCGCTGGGTTGCCGACATTGCCGAGCCGGAGCCGGAAGCCGACACCTCGCCGGAGGAGCAGCCGGCGTGAGCCGCTGGGGCGCCACGCCGGTCGCCGCAGACCGGACTCGCTTCCGCCTCTGGGCGCCGGACCGCACAGAGCTGACGCTGGAGATCGACGGCGGGGACGCCGTGGTCATGACGCGCGCGGACGACGGCTGGTTCTCGGCCGAGGCGCCGGTGGGTGCAGGCGCGCGCTACCGCTTCCGCCTGGAAGCGGATCTGGCGGTGCCCGATCCGGCGTCGCGCGCGCAGGATGGCGGGGTCAACGGCTGGAGCGTCGTGGTCGATCCCGACGCCTATCGCTGGACCGGCAACGACTGGCGCGGCCGTCCGTGGGAAGAGGCGGTGATCGAGGAAGTGCATGTCGGCGTGCTCGGCGGTTTCGCCGGTGTCGCCGAACGGCTGCCGATGCTCGCCGAACTGGGCGTCACCGCGATCGAACTGATGCCGGTCAACGCGTTCGGCGGCACTCGCAACTGGGGCTATGACGGGGTGCTCCCCTATGCCCCGGCCGAAGCCTATGGCAGCCCCGACGACCTCAAGGCGCTGGTCGACCGCGCCCATGCGCTGGGGCTGATGGTGTTCCTGGACGTGGTCTACAACCACTTCGGGCCGGACGGGAATTACCTCGGCGCCTATGCCAAGGACTTCTTCCACAGCGACGTCGACACCCCCTGGGGCGGCGCGGTCGCAGTAGATGCCGAGCCGGTGCACCGCTTCTTTGTCGACAATGCGCGCATGTGGCTGGAGGAATATCGCATTGACGGGCTGCGCTTCGACGCGGTGCACGCAATCGGCAATCCGGGATTCCTGGATGCGATGGCGACCGAATTGCGCGACGCGATCGGGCCGGACCGGCACGTCCATCTGGTGCTGGAGAATGAGGAAAACGATGCCGCGCGCCTCGGCTCCGGTCGCTACGATGCGCAGTGGAACGACGATTTCCACAACGTGCTGCACGTCCTGCTGACCGGCGAGAGCAGCGCCTATTATCAGGATTTCGCCGACAAGCCGGCCGAGCGGCTGGCGCGCTGCCTGGCCGAGGGTTTCATCTACCAGGGCGAAGGCTCTCCCAACCACGACGGCAAGCCGCGCGGCAGCAAGAGCGGGCACCTGCCGACCACCGCCTTTGTGTCCTTCCTCCAGAACCACGACCAGGTCGGAAACCGCGCGATGGGCGAGCGGCTGACGCTGCTGGCGGATCCGGACAAGCTCCGCGCCGCCACCGCGCTGCTGCTGCTCGGGCCGCAGATCCCGTTGCTGTTCATGGGCGACAGCGAGGGCAGCCGTGCGCCGTTCCTGTTCTTCACCGACTTCCACGACGAACTCGCGGACGCCGTGCGCGAAGGCCGGCGCAAGGAGTTCGCGAAGTTCGCCGCCTTTGCCGATCCGGAGGCGCGCGAGCGCATCCCTGATCCCAACGCGCGGTCGACCTTTGACCAGTCGCGCCCCGAACCGGGGCCGGACGCCGCCGAGTGGCGCGCGCTCTACGCCGAGCTGCTTGCCCTGCGCCACGCGCAGATCGTGCCGCGGCTGAAGGGCACGACCGGCCTGGGGGCGGAGGCGATCGGCGAGGCCGCCGTGGTCGCGCGCTGGAAGATGGGGGATGGCAAGACGCTGACGATCGCGCTCAACCTGGGCGACGAGGCGGTCACCTTCCCGGCCGAGAGCTCGCCGCTGTTCGCGCGCGGCGAACCCGGCGCACGCGCCAGCGTCGCCGTTTGGCTCGGGGCATGAGCCCGCTCCACAGCCTTGCCACCGAAGCCGGGCTGCTGATCGACTGGGAAGATGCGGCCGGCGACCCGCAACGGGTCGCCGATGACGCGCTGGTCGCGGTGCTCGCCGCGCTCGGCCTGCCTGCCGACAGTACCGACGCGATCGCCGAAAGTCGCCAGCGGCTGGTCGAGGATCAGGCCGCCTCGTGCAGCTTCGTGTCGGCCGATGTGGGCGCGCCCGTGGTGCTCCCGGCCGGCTGCCTGCGAGAGGGTCCGGCAGAGTTGCATCTGGAAGGCGGTGCCTCGCGCGCAGTGACGGTGACGAAGGGTCGAGCCGGCCTGAGCGTGCCCGCGATCGACACCCCGGGATACCACCAGCTGGCGCAGGGCGAGCGCACCATTCGCCTCGCCATCGCGCCGCGCCGCTGCTTCGGGGTTGCCGACGCGGCCGGCGGCAAGCGGCTGTGGGGAACCGCCGTGCAGATCGCCGGTCTGCGCGACGCCAGCTCGCGTGCGTTTGGTGACTTCGGCGCGCTGGCCGACACCGCGCGCGCCTTTGCCGCCGGCGGTGCGGACGCGCTGGCGATCAGCCCGGTCCACGCGCTCTTTCCGGCCGATGCCAGCCGCTACAGCCCCTATGCCCCATCGAGCCGGCTGTTCCTCAACATCCTCTATGCCGATCCGGCGCTTGCCGGCGCTGCCGTGGAAGAACCCGCGTCGGCCGAGTTGATCGACTGGAGCGCCGCGATCCCCGCACGGCTGCGCCAGTTGCGCGCCGCCTTCGACGCGCGCGACGATGCGGTCCGCGCCCAGGTTGCGGACTATGCCCGCGCAGGCGGCGACGAACTGCTGCGTCATGCGCGCTTCGACGCAATCCACGCGCACTTCTTCCGCGAGAGCGGCGCCACGGGTTGGCAGGGCTGGCCGAGCGAGTTCCACGAGCCCGCCAGCGAGGCGGTCTCGCGCTTTGCCGCCGAGCATGCCGAGGACGTCGGCTTCTACCTCTTCTGCCAGTGGCTGGCGAAGCGCAGCCTGGACGCCGCACAGCGCGCCGCGACCGACGGCGGCATGGCGCTGGGGCTGATCGCCGACCTGGCCGTGGGCATGGACGGCGGCGGCAGCCATGCGTGGAGCCGCCGCGACGACCTGCTCACCGGGCTTTCCCTCGGCGCGCCGCCCGACCTGCTCGGCCCCGAGGGACAGAGTTGGGGCATCACCGGCTTTTCCCCGCGCGCGCTGCAGCGCACCGCGTTCGAGCCGTACATCGCGACGCTGCGGGCGGCGCTCGACCATGCCGGCGGCATCCGCATCGACCATGCGCTCGGCCTGCGCCGGCTGTGGGTGGTGCCAGAGGGCGCGTCGCCGCGCGATGGTGCCTATCTCACCATGCCGCTCGACGACATGCTGCGCGTGCTAGCGATCGAGTCGCACCGCGCCCGCGCCGTGGTGATCGGCGAGGACCTGGGCACGGTGCCCGAGGGGTTCCGGCCCAAGATGGACGAGCGCGGCATGCTCGGCATGCGCGTGCTGCCCTTCGAGCGCGACGAGGACGGCTTCATCCCCGCCGAGCGCTGGTCGCCGGAAGCCGCGGCGATGACCGGCACCCATGATCTGGCCACAGTCGCCGGCTGGTGGAGCGAGCGCGACATCGATTGGAACTGGCAGCTCGGCCGCACCCGCGCGGACGCGGTCGAAGCCGAGGAGCGCGCCACCCGCGCCGAGGAACGCGACCTGCTGTGGCAGGCGTTCGAGGATGCCGGCGTCGCGGACGCCGACGCACCGCCGGCGCAGGACCCTGCCGCGGCAGTGGATGCCGCCCTCGCCTTTGTCGCCGGCACGCCATGCGAACTCGCGATCCTCCCGATTGAGGACCTGATCGGCGCCGTCGAGCAGCCGAACCTGCCCGGCACCATCGACGAACACCCGAACTGGCGCCGCCGCATGCCGGCGCCCACCCCCGAGCTGCTCGACCGGCCCGAAGTCGCCCGGCGCGTCGCCCGCATCAACGCCATGAGGACCGGATGATCCCCCGCGCCACCTATCGCTTCCAGTTCCACCGCGACTTCACCTTCGCCGATGCCGAGGCACTGGTTCCCTATCTCGAGCGGCTGGGGGTGAGCCATGTCTATGCCTCGCCGATCACCACCGCGCGCAGCGGCTCGACCCACGGCTATGACGTGGTCGACCCCACCCGGATCAACCCGGAGCTGGGCGGCGAGGAGGCGTTCCGCAGCCTGGTGATGGCGCTGCGCACGCGCGACATGGGTGTCATCATCGACATCGTCCCCAACCACATGGGCGTGGCGGGCGGCGAGAACGCCTGGTGGATGGACGTGCTCGCCCATGGCCAGCAGAGCGCCTATGCCCGCTTCTTCGACATCGACTGGCGCGAGCCGGTGCTGCTGCCGGTGCTCGGCACGCCCTTGTCGGAGGCGCTGGAACAGGACGCGCTCGCGGTCGAGTTGGAGGACGGCCGCCGCTTCGTCACGGCCTATGGCGAGCACCGCTTCCCCCTGCGCGACGAGGATCAGGCGGGCGGTGCCACCACCGACGCAGCCGAGATCCGGGCGCTGCTGGAGCGCCAGCACTACCGCCTCGCCTCGTGGCGCACGTCGAACGACGACCTCAACTGGCGCCGCTTCTTCACGGTGAGCGAGCTCGCCGGGCTGCGCATCGAAGATCCCGCGGTGTTCGAGGCCGTCCACGCGCTTCCCTTGCGTCTCTATGCCGAGGGGCTGATCGACGGTGTCCGCGTCGACCATGTCGACGGGCTGACCGACCCCGCCGGCTATTGCCGCACCCTGCGTGCACGCCTCGACGCCTGCCCCCGCCCCGCCGACGCGCCGCCCGGCCCCGCCTATCTGGTGATCGAGAAGATCCTGGGCGCGGGTGAGCCGCTGTCCGCCGACTGGGGTGTCGACGGCACCAGCGGATACGATTTCATGGAGGAGGTCGCCGCCCTGCTCCACGCGCCCGAAGGCGAGGCGCCGCTCGACCGGCTGTGGGAGGAGATCAGCGGCCGCCCTGCCAATTTCGAGGCCGAGGAGCTGGAAGCCCGGCGTCACATGCTGGCCTGGGCGTTCGAGGGCCAGCTGAGCCGCTGCGTCGCAGCGTTCGTCGCGCTCGCCGCCTCGGCACCCCCGACTGAAGGGCTGACCGGCGGCATGCTGCGCCGCGCGATCGAGCGGCTGCTGTGGGTATTTCCGGTTTATCGCACCTATGGCACCGGCGATGCCGCGCCGGAGAGCGACGCCGAAATCCGCGAGATCGCCCGCACCCGGGTCGCGCGCCATGTGCCGCCGGGCGAGGAAGCCGTGGTCGACCGCGTGTTCGAATGGCTCGCCGGCAACGGCCCCGGCGATGCGACGCTCGCGGCAGAGGCGGTGCGCCGCTTCCAGCAGCTCTCCGCCCCGATCGCGGCCAAGGCGGTCGAGGACACCGCCTTCTACCGCTATGGCCGGCTGCTCTCACGCAACGACGTCGGCTTCGACGCCACGCGCTTTTCGGCCAGCATCGCCGAGTTCCACGCCGACGCCGTCGGCCGCGCCGAGCGCTTCCCCGCCGGCATGCTCGCCACCGCCACCCACGACCACAAGCGCGGAGAGGATGTGCGCGCGCGTCTCGCTGTGCTGAGCGAACTGCCCGGCGCCTGGCGCGAGGCGGTGCTGCGCTGGCACGCGATGGCCGCGCCCCATGCCGAAGGCGTGGAGCCGGGCGACGTCTATATGCTGTTCCAAACGCTGTTCGGCGCCTGGCCCGAGGGGCTGGCGATCGACGATGCGGACGGGCTCACCGCCTTTGCCGAGCGCGTGATCGCCTGGCAGCAAAAGGCGCTGCGGGAAGCCAAGCTGCGCTCGTCCTGGGAGGCGCCCAACGAAGCCTATGAGGGCGCAGCCGAGGCGCTGGTGCGGGCGTTGCTCGATCCTGCGCGTTCGGCCGACTTCCTGGCCGATCTTCGTGACTTCCTCGCCAAGGCGGCAGCGCCGGCCCTGGCCAATTCGCTGGCGCAGGTGGCGCTGCGCTACACGGTGCCGGGCGTGCCCGACTGCTACCAGGGCACCGAGCTTGCCGACCTGAGCCTGGTCGACCCCGACAATCGCCGCCCGGTCGACTATGCCCTGCGCGCGCAGCTGCTCGCCGACCCGACCCGCCAGGGTGCGGAGAAGCTGGCGCTGATCGTCCGCCTGCTGGGCCTGCGCCGCCAGCATCCGGGCCTGTTCGGCACCGGCGACTATCGAGCGCTGGAAGTCCGCGGAGCGCGCGCCGGCCATGTTCTCGCCTTCACCCGCACGGCAGGCGAGGAGACGCTGCTGGCCGTGGTGGCGCTTCGCACGGCCGCGGCGACGGCGGGCACCGGATCGCCAGCACCCGCAGCCGAGTGGTGGGGCGACACGTCCATTGACGGCCTGCCGGGGACGGCGGAAACCCGCGTGGCGGCCCTGCTGTGCGACCAACCGATCGCGATCCTTATCATTCCGTAATGACAGGGCGGGATCGCGCGGTACAAGCTCCTTCCCTGCCCCCTGTTACGGCGCATTCATGACCCATTCCCCGCTTGCCGCGCAGATCGTCGACACCCTGAAGCATCGCATCGGCAAGGACGAGCGGGCGGCGCACCCGCACGACTGGCTCGCCGCGACGATCCTGACGCTGCGCAACGACATCATCGACCGGTGGATGGAGTCGACCCGCGCCGCGCATGCCGCGGGTGCCAAGCGGGTCTATTATCTCAGCCTCGAGTTCCTGATCGGTCGGCTGCTGCGCGATGCGCTCGCCAATCTGGGCCGCGATGCCGAGGTGCGCGACGCGCTCGACGAGCTGGGCGTGGCGCTTGCCGATATCGAGGCGATCGAGCCCGACGCGGCGCTCGGCAACGGCGGTCTGGGCCGTCTTGCCGCCTGTTTCATGGAGAGCCTGGCGAGCCTGGACGTGCCCGCCTATGGCTATGGCATCCGCTATGTGAACGGCATGTTCCGCCAGCGGATCGACGGCGGCTGGCAGGTCGAGCTGCCCGAAACCTGGCTGGCGCACGGCAATCCCTGGGAGTTCGAACGCCGCGAAAGCGCCTATCTGGTCGGCTTCGGCGGCGAGGTCGTGAGCCAGGACAACGGCCGCGTCCACTGGAAGCCTGCCGAGGGGCTGGAGGCACTGGCCGTCGATACACCGGTGGTCGGCTGGCGCGGGCGGCGCGTCAACACGCTGCGCCTGTGGACGGCGCGCGCGTTCGATCCCATTCGGCTCGACCGGTTCAACGCGGGCGACCATCAGGGTGCGCTCGCCGGCCAGGTCGCGGCCGAGACGCTGGTGCGCGTGCTCTACCCGGCGGACTCGACCCCAGCCGGCCAGGAGCTGCGGCTGCGGCAGGAGTATTTCTTCTCCTCCGCCTCCATCCAGGACATCGTGCGCCGGCACATGCAATATTTCGGCGACATCACGACCCTGCCGGAAAAGGCGGCGATCCAGCTCAACGACACCCACCCGGCGGTGGCGGTGGCCGAGCTGATGCGCCTGCTGCTCGACCATCACGACCTGCCGTTCGAAGAGGCGTGGGACATCGCCCGCGCGACTTTTGGCTACACCAACCACACGCTGCTGCCCGAGGCGCTGGAAAGCTGGCCGCTGCCGCTGTTCGAACGGCTGCTGCCGCGCCACATGCAGCTGGTCTATGCGATCAACGCGCGGCTGCTGAAGGACGCGCGCGAGACGCCCGGCATCGACGATCGCGCGATCACCCAGATCAGCCTGATCGACGAGGGCGGCGAGCGGCGGGTGCGCATGGCGAACCTGGCCTTTGCCGGCGCGCACAGCGTCAACGGCGTAGCGGCGCTGCATACCGAGCTGATGAAGAAGACGGTCTTCGCCGACCTGCACCGGCTGTATCCGGAGCGGATCAACAACAAGACCAACGGCATCACCCCGCGCCGCTGGCTGCACGAGTGCAATCCGGGGCTGACCGCGCTGATCGCCGATGCGATCGGTCCGGCGTTCAAGGACGATGCCGCGAAGCTTTCGGTGCTCGCGCCCCTCGCCGACGATGCGGGTTTTCGCGAGCGCTTCGCGGCGGTGAAGCGCCAGAACAAGGTCGCGCTTGCGGACCATATCCGCGAGGAAATGGGCCTGGCGATTGACCCCGACGCCATGTTCGACGTGCAGGTGAAGCGCATCCACGAATATAAGCGCCAGCTGCTCAACCTGATCGAGACGGTGGCGCTGTACGACCAGATCCGCAGCCATCCGGAGCGCGACTGGGTCCCGCGCGTCAAGCTGTTCGCAGGCAAGGCGGCGCCGAGCTACTGGAACGCCAAGCTCATCATCAAGCTGACCAACGACATCGCCCGGCGCATCAACGGCGATCCCGCAGTCGGCGGCCTGCTGAAGGTCGCGTTCCTGCCCAACTACAATGTCTCGCTTGCCGAACGCATCATGCCGGCAGCCGACCTGTCGGAGCAGATCTCGACCGCGGGCATGGAAGCGTCGGGCACCGGCAACATGAAGCTGGCGCTGAACGGCGCGCTCACCATCGGCACGCTCGACGGCGCCAATATCGAGATCAAGGAGCGGGTGGGCGACGAGAACATCGTCATCTTCGGCCTGACCGCGGAACAGGTCGCCGAGCGCAGCCGCAACTACCACCCGCGCGAGATGATCGAGGGCTGCCCGCAGCTGGCCCAGGCGCTGTCGGCGATCGCCTCCGGCGTCTTCTCGCCCGACGATCCCGGCCGCTACGCAGGGCTGGTCGGCGAACTCTACGACCACGACCGCTTCTTCCTGGCCGCCGACTTCGAAAGCTACGCCGCGGCCCAGCGGCAGGTGGACGACCGCTGGCGCGATCCGGCCGGCTGGGGGGCGGCCGCGATCCGCAACGTGGCCGGCATGGGCTGGTTCTCGTCCGACCGGACCATCCGCGAATATGCCCGCGAGATCTGGCACGTGGCTTGACACGACCCCAAGAACCCGGACGCGGTGTTAAGCGTTCAGCAACCATAACCAAGAATGCGAACGGGAGAGAGACGATGATCGAGAGGCGCGGGCAGCCGCTGGCACGCGAGGCCATGGCCTATGTGCTGGCGGGCGGGCGCGGCAGCCGGTTGGCGGAGCTGACCGACGTGCGCGCCAAGCCCGCGGTCTATTTCGGCGGCAAGTCGCGCATCATCGACTTTGCCCTGTCCAACGCGATCAACTCGGGCATCCGCCGCATCGGCGTCGCCACCCAGTACAAGGCGCATTCGCTGATCCGCCACCTGCAGGGCGGCTGGAACTTCCTGCGGCGCGAGCGCAACGAAGGCTTCGACATCCTCCCCGCCTCGCAGCGCATCAGCGAGTTCCAGTGGTACGAAGGTACCGCAGACGCCGTCTTCCAGAACATCGACATCATCGAAAGCTACGCGCCCAAGTACATGGTCATCCTGGCGGGCGACCATATCTACAAGATGGACTATGAGCTGATGCTCCAGCAGCATTGCCAGTCCGGCGCGGACGTGACGGTCGCGTGCATGGAAGTGCCGCGGATGGAGGCGACCGGCTTCGGCGTCATGGCGGTCGACGAGCAGGACCGCATCACCGCCTTTGTCGAAAAGCCCGCCGATCCGCCAGCCATGCCGGGCCGGCCCGATGTCGCGCTGGCATCGATGGGCATCTATGTGTTCAACACCGCGCTGCTGTTCGACGAGCTTCGCCGCGACGCGGCGGACCCCAATTCGGCACGCGATTTCGGCAAAGACATCATCCCCTATCTGGTGAAGCACGGCCGTGCGGTGGCGCACCGCTTCTCCGATTCCTGCGTCCGCGCGCCCGAGGAGCGCGAGGCGTATTGGCGCGACGTCGGCACCGTCGACGCCTATTGGGAAGCCAATATCGACCTGACCGACGTGGTCCCCAAGCTCGACCTCTACGACCATAGCTGGCCCTTGTGGACCTATTCGGAAGTCACCCCGCCGGCCAAGTTCGTCCATGACGAGGAGGGACGCCGTGGCGAGGCGATCAGCTCGCTGATCTCGGGCGACTGCATCATCTCGGGCACGTCGATCCGCAACAGCCTGATCTTCACCGGCGTGCGCACGCATAGCTTCGCGACGCTCGACCAGGCGGTCGTGCTGCCGCGCTGCAAGATCGCCCGCAATGCGCGGCTGACGAAGGTGGTGGTCGACGCCGGGGTGCACATTCCCGACGGGCTGGTGGTGGGCGAGGATCCGGAGCTCGATGCCCGCCGCTTTCGCCGTACCGAAAATGGCGTGTGCCTGATCACCCAGCCGATGATCGACCGGCTGGCATGATACACGCGCTGTCGGTCGCGTCCGAGGCCTATCCGCTGGTCAAGACCGGCGGGCTCGCCGATGTGGTCGGCGCGCTTCCGGATGCGCTGGCGCCGCATGGCGTGGCCACGACCACGCTGCTGCCGGGCTATCCCAAGGTACTGGCGCATGTCGGCGACGCCGACGTGGTCCAGCACTGGCCGTCACTGCTGGGGATCGAGGCGCGGCTGCTTGCCGGGACACTGGGCGACCACCCGCTGCTGGTGCTGGATGCGCCCGCGCTGTTTGCGCGCGAGGGTGGACCCTATGGTGATGCGCAGGGTCGCGACTGGGACGACAATTGGCGCCGCTTCGCCGCGTTCTCCAAGGCGGCCGCAGAGGTGGCTGCCGGCTCGGTCGGCGAGCGGCGGTTCGACCTGCTCCACGCTCATGACTGGCAGGCGGGCCTCGCCCCGGCCTATCTGCGCTTTGCCGGCGGGGCGCAGGGCGTGAGGAGCGTGGCGACGATCCACAACATGGCTTTCCAGGGCAGCTTCGATGCGGGGGTGTTTCCAGCGCTTGAGCTGCCGCCACACGCCTGGGGCATCGAGGGCGTCGAATATTATGGCGCAGTCGGCCTGCTGAAGGCCGGGCTGTGGGCGGCCGACGCGATCACCACCGTCAGCCCGACCTATGCGCAGGAAATCCGCCGCCCGGAGTTCGGCATGGGGCTGGAGGGACTGATCGCGTCGCGAGGTAGCCAGGTCACCGGCATCCTCAACGGCATCGACCCTGCCGTGTGGAACCCGGCGACCGATCCGCTGCTCGCCGCGCGCTACAGCGCCAACAGCCTGGATGCCCGCCGCGCAAACACGCGAGCGGTGGAAGCGCGGTTCGGCCTGACCGGCGATGGCCCGATCTTCACCGTCGTCAGCCGGCTGACCTGGCAGAAGGGCATGGACGTGCTCGCCGGCCTGCTCGACGAGCTGGTGGCGATGGGCGGCCGCCTGGCGATGCTGGGCTCGGGCGATGCCGGGCTGGAGCAGGCGTTCCGCGACGCGGCTGCGCGCCACCCCGGCCGGATCGGCGTGGAGATCGGCTATGACGAGCCCTTGTCGCACCTGCTGCAGGGTGGCGCCGACGCGATCCTGATTCCGTCGCGGTTCGAGCCGTGCGGCCTAACCCAGCTCTATGGCCTGGCCTATGGCTGCGTGCCGGTGGTGGCGCGCACCGGGGGACTGGCGGACACGGTGATCGACGCCAATTTGGCGGCGCTGGATGCCGGCGTGGCAACGGGGGTACAGTTCGACGGCGTAAACCCGGATGCCTTGCGCAACGCGATCGCGCGGGCGGTGGCGCTGTACCGGGATGCGGCGCGGTGGCGGCAGATGCAGCGCCGCGGCATGGCGGCGGACTTTTCCTGGGGGAACAGCGGCGCGCGCTATGCGGCCCTGTATCGGGAGTTGCTGGGGTAAACCGCTCCTGCGGACGCACCCTCCCCTACAACGGCAGCCGCGTGGTCGCCTTTACCTCCTCCAGCACTGCATAGGTCCGCGTTTCGCGGATGCCGGGCATCGCCACCAGCGTGTCGCCCAGGAAGGCGCGATAGGCGGCCATGTCGGCCACTCGCACCTTGAGCAGATAGTCGAAGCCGCCGGCGACCATGTGGCATTCCAGCACCTCCGGCACGCGGCGGACATGCTCGGCAAAGGCTGCGAACGCGTCGTCGGTGGTGCGGTCGAGCAGCACCTCGACGAAGATCATTAGCGCGCGGTCCAGCTGCCGCGGGTCAAGCAGCGCGGTGTAGCCGGTGATGACGCCCGTCGCGCGCAGCCGCTTGACCCGGTCGAAACAGGCGGCCGGCGACAGGGCGCAGCGCTCGGCCAGCGCCTGGTTGGTGATGCGCCCGTCCTCCTGCAGCACGCGCAGCAGCTTGCGGTCCATTGCGTCCACTGAAGATCCTTCGCCCGAAACCCCATTAGGGCCAGAGGCTTCGGCGCCTGGCCCCGAAATGCAAAGCACAATCGCCGGGGATTCGCATAGCTGGCAGTGCAACCTGGAAGAAATTCCCCCGTTTTTCGGAGTGCCGCATGCTTCGTTCGTTCGACTGGAACCACCTCGACGCCCTTCAGTACCAGGATGAGGAGGAAACGGTTGCCGAGCTGCTGCGCGCGGTGCCGCTGTCGCTGGAGGAGCGCCGGGTGATCGGCGACGACGCGGTCGCGCTGGTGAAGGCGGCGCGCGCCTCGACCCGCAAGCAGGGCGTGGTCGAGAGCTTCCTGCAGGAATTCTCGCTCGGCACCAAGGAAGGGCTGGCGCTGATGTGCCTGGCCGAGGCGCTGCTGCGGACCCCGGATGCGGAGACGCGCGACCGGCTGATCGCCGAAAAGATCGGATCCGCCGACTGGGCGAGCCACCTGGGCGGCTCCGACAGCCTGTTCGTCAACGCCTCCACCTGGGGGCTGATGCTGACCGGCAAGCTGATCGACGTGGACGAGGAAGCGCGCACCGACTTGTCGGGCTGGGCCAAGCGCCTGGCTGCCCGCGTGGGCGAGCCGGTGATCCGCCAGGCGGTGGGCGCTGCGGTCAAGATGATGGGCGAGCAGTTCGTACTCGGCCGCACGATCGAAGGTGCGCTCAGCCGGGCAAAGCGCGAGGGCTATCTCTGCTCGTTCGACATGCTGGGCGAAGGTGCCCGCACGGCAGAGGACGCCGAACGCTACGAGCGCATCTATGCTGATGCGATCGAGGCGGTCGGCCGCGCCCGCGGCGCCGGACTGTCGCCCGAGGACGGGCATGGCGTCTCGGTCAAGCTGTCGGCGCTGTGCCCACGCTATGAGGCGGTACAGGGAGCGCGCGTCTGGGAGGAGTTGTACCCGCGCGTGGTGCGGCTGGCGGCGATCGCCGCCCGCCACGACCTCAATCTCGCGATCGACGCCGAAGAGTCGGAGCGGCTGGTGCTGTCGCTGAAGCTCGTCGAGCGGCTGGTGCGCGAACCGGCGCTGGGCGATTGGACTGGCCTTGGCGTCGTCGTGCAGGCGTATCAGAAGCGCGGCCGGGCGGTGATCGCCGGGCTGGAGGCGCTGGCGCAGGCAAGCGGGCGGCGCATCATGGTGCGGCTGGTCAAGGGCGCCTATTGGGATAGCGAGGTCAAGCGTTCCCAGGTGGGCGGCCGGCCAGACTATCCGGTGTTCACCACCAAGCCGGCGACCGACCTTTCCTATCTCGTTTGCGCCGAGCAGCTGATCCGCGCCGCGCCCAGCCTCTATCCACAGTTCGCGACCCACAATGCCCATACGCTGGCGGCAGTCCGGCGCATGGCCGATCGGGCGGGCGTGCGGATCGAGCACCAGCGGCTGCACGGCATGGGCGAGGCGCTGTACCGTTCGGCGGGCGACCGCTTCACGCTGCGCGCCTATGCGCCGGTGGGCGGGCATGAGGAACTGCTGCCCTATCTGGTTCGCCGGCTGCTGGAGAACGGCGCCAACACCAGCTTCGTTCACGCGCTGCTCGACGAACGGGTACCGGCGGAGACGGTGGTGGGCGATCCGATCGCCGCGGTGCAGGCGCAGCCGGGCCGCCACCCGCGGCTGCCGGTGCCGGGCGACCTGTACGGCGCCACCCGCCGCAACCCGCTGGGCCGCGATTATAGCCGTGACAGCGAACGCGCGAACGCGCGCCACGCCGCCGAGCTGGGCGCTGCCGACACGATCTCGGCGGGGCCGATCGTCGGCGGCCGCCTGCTCGCAGGCAAGGGGCCGCAGCCAGTGACCAGCCCGGTCGACCGCAGCCGATTGATCGGCGCGGTGAGCGAAACCGCGCAAGGCGACATCGATCTCGCCGCGCGCACCGCGCGCGCGGCCCAGCCGGCATGGGACCGGCTGGGCGGCGCCGGCCGCGCCACGGTGCTGCGCGCGATGGGCGACGCGCTGGAAGCCGAGATGGATCGCTTTGTGGCGCTGCTGTCGCGCGAGGCGGGCAAGACGCTCAACGACGGCGTCGCCGAGGTGCGCGAGGCGGTCGATTTCTGCCGCTATTATGCGCATCTCGCCGAAAAGCAGTTCTCCGGGCTCCAGCCGCTCACCGGGCCGGTCGGCGAAACCAACCACCTGGAACTGCGCGGGCGCGGCACCTTTGTGTGCATCAGCCCGTGGAACTTCCCGCTGGCGATCTTCACCGGCCAGATCGCCGCTGCGCTGGCGGCGGGCAATGCGGTGCTCGCCAAGCCTGCCGAACAGACGCCCCTGGTGGCGGCGGAAGCGGTGCGGCTGTTCCACCGTGCCGGGCTCGACCCGAACCTGCTCGCGCTGCTGCCGGGCGACGGCGCGACCGTGGGCGCGGCGTTGGTCGGCCACCCGCTGGTGCACGGCGTCGCCTTCACGGGCGGCACCGACACCGCCTGGGCGATCAACCGCCAGCTGGCGAACCGGCCCGGCGCGATCCTGCCCTTCATTGCAGAGACCGGAGGTCTGAACGCGATGTTCGTCGACACGACCGCGCTCAAGGAACAGGTGGTGGACGACGTCGTCGTCTCCGCGCTTGGTTCGGCGGGTCAGCGCTGCTCGGCGCTGCGGCTGTTGTTCGTGCCCGAGGAATCGGCGGACGAGCTGATCGCGACGCTGGTCGGCGCGGTCGACACGCTGGTGGTCGGTGACCCTGCCGATGCCGCGACCGACGTCGGCCCGGTGATCGACGCCGATGCCCAGGCGATGCTCGAGGAACACGCCGCCCGCCTGGCGCGCGAGGCGACCATCCTCAAGCGCGTCGATCCGGGTACCTGGGGCAGCCGCGGCAATTTCTTTGCGCCGATCCTGGCCGAGGTGCCGCGTGCTGACTTCCTGAGCAAGGAAGTGTTCGGCCCGATCCTGCACATCTACCGCTATCGCGCCGACGAGCTGGAGAGCATTGGCCGCCAGCTCGCCGCCACTGGCTATGCGCTGACGCTCGGCATCCACAGCCGCATCGAGCGCTTTGCCGAGCAGGTCCGCGACCTGGTGCCGGCGGGCAATGTCTATGTGAACCGCTCGATCATCGGCGCGGTCGTGGGCGTACAGCCGTTCGGCGGCGAGGGACTGTCGGGCACCGGCCCTAAGGCGGGCGGGCCGCATGCGCTGCTGCGCTATGCGACCGAGCGCGCGGTGTCGGTGAACATCACGGCGCAAGGTGGCGACCCGGCACTGCTGAACTTGTGAGGGCTTGGAGGAGTGCGCTGCCCCCTCTTCCACCGCTCCCCTCCGTTCCATCCCGTTTATCCCGAGTAGCCATCGAGTAGCGGCGCCAGCCGCGTATCGAGAGGGCGTATCGAGGGAGGGTTGGAAGCGGGGCGGTACCTCGACACGAGCCCTCGATACGCTGCTGCCGCAGCTACTCGGTCTCTACTCGGCACGAACGGTGGATGGTGGCGGTAGCTAAGCTCCGGACTCACCGCACCGCCGCGGTCGACCCCCGCACCGTGAGCTGCGCCGGCACCACCACCGGTCCGCCCTCGCGCTCGCCCCCGGCCTGTGCGGCGATCAGCAGTTCCACCGCGCGCGCGGTCACCTCGGCGATCGGCTGCACCACGGCGGTGAGCGGCGGGTGGGTGAAGCGCACGATGGGCGTGTCGTCGAAGCTCACCAGCGACACGTCATGCGGGACATCCAGCCCGCGGGCGCGTGCCGCAGCAAGCGTGGCGATCGCCATCTGCTCGCTGCTGGCGATGATGCCGGTCGGCGGATCGGCACGGCCTAGCAACTGCTCGGCAGCGGTATAGCCGGAGTCATAGCCGAAATCCCCCTCGGCGAGCAGGTCGTCGCCAAGCCCTGCTGCCCTTATTGCCGATCGCCAGCCCTGGATGCGCCAGCCGCTCAGCTCATACTCGCCCGGCCCGGCGATCAGGCCGATGCGGCGATGGCCAAGCTCCAGCAGATGCTCGGTCGCGAGCACCGCGGCATGCTGGTCGTCCATGGTGAGCCGAAAGCCCGGCCCGTCCACCAGCGATCCGACGCGCGCGAAGGGGATGTTCTGCTCCGCCAGAAGCCCGGTGATCAGCGGGTTGTGCGAATGCGGCGGCGTCAGGATCACGCCGTCGGGTTGCAGCGCGGCCAGGGCCGCCGAAAGCTCGCGCTCGATATGGTCGCTGTGCGTGTCCACCAGCTCGACGATCAGGCGATAGCCGTGCTCGGCACAGGTCAGCATGCCGCCCAGCAGCATCTGGTCGACCCAGTCGCTGCCCTGGCGGTTGCGCCAGTCGGCGATGGTGCGCGCGCGATCGTTGAGTGCCACGATCAGATAGGAGCGCGAGCCGCCCATCCGCTGCGCGGCGATGGAGGGAACATAGCCCAGCCGGTCGATCGACGCCTGCACCCGCTCCGCCATTTCGGCGCGGACATTGGGCTCCTTGTTGATGACGCGGCTCACCGTCTGCAGCGACACGCCAGCGTCGGCTGCAACATGCTTGATCGTCACGCGCTGCGGGCGACGCGCCATGCGGGTTCAGGCGGCCTGTTCGCGCGTGGCGCCGCAGTAGCGCGCCACATAGTCGACGTGCCGCGGCATGCCCTCCACGGTCCGCGTGACATTGTCGCGCAGCGTATCGAGCAGTCGGGCCAGTTCCTCGTCGGAAAGCTTCTCGGCGATCGGGTGCCAGGCCCGCGGCTCGATCCCCTGACCCATCATCACCTGCACCCAGCTGTTTTCCGCGAACAGTTCCTCGTTCTTGCGGAACACGCGGCCGGTTTCGCGGAACAGCTCGATTTTTTGCGCCAAGCTGTCGGGGATCTCCATGTCCGCGCACTGCCGCCAGAAGGCGCTGTCGCGCCGTTCGGTGGCCTTGTAGTGCAGGATCAGGAAGTCGCGGATCTGATCCATGTCGGTCAGTTGCTGGTCGTTGAACTCGGCAATGTCGCGGGCGCTGACACGCGCCAGCGGCAGCATGCGGATCAGGCGCAGCACTGCACGCTGGATCAGGTGGATGCTTGTCGCCTCCAGCGGCTCCAGGAACCCGCTGGACAGGCCGATCGCGATGCAGTTGCGATGCCACTGCTTGCGCCGCGCACCCGTGGTGAAGCGCAGATGGTTTGGCTCGGTGCGGGTCGGTCCCTCGATGTTTCCGAGCAACCGGTCGAGTGCCGCATCACGGCTGAGGTAGCGGCTGCAATAGACCAGCCCGTTGCCGGTGCGGTGCTGGAGCGGGATCCGCCACTGCCATCCGGCATCATGGGCGATGGCGCGGGTATAGGGCACGGGCGGCCCGACGCTTTCGGTCTGCACCGCGATCGCCGCGTCGCACGGCAACCAGTGCGTCCAGTCGTCAAAGCCGACGTGCAGCGCCTGTTCGATCAACAGCGCGCGAAAGCCGGTGCAGTCGAGGAACAGGTCCCCCTCGATGCGGGAGCCGTTCTCCAGCACCAGCGCGGCGATGTCGCCCGACATGCCGTCGAGTTCGACCTGCGCGATGCGCCCCTCCACCCGAAGGGTGCCGTCGCCCTCCGCCATCGTGCGGAGGTATCGGGCGTAGCGGGTGGCATCGAGTTGATAGGCATAGCTGCCGCGGTCGCCCGGAAGGTGCCCGAACTTGCCCGCCAGCGCCGCGACCAGCTCGGTGCAATAGGCCTCGTAGGGCGCGTCATGCCCCTTGCTGCGGCCGTGAAGCCAGAAATGCTGGAAGCCGGCTGCCCAGTGATCCTTTCCGGTGAAGCCGAACGAATGGAAATAGCGGTGCCCCGGCGCCTTCCAGTTCTCGAACTCGATGCCCAGCTTGAAGGTCGCCCGGGTCTCGCGCATGAACTCGGCCTCGTCGATGCCGAGCAGCCGATTGAAGGTGATGAGCGGCGGGATGGTCGATTCCCCGACCCCCACCGTGCCGATGGCTTCGGATTCGACCAGCGTGACCTCGACCGCGCGTCCCATGGTGCGCGCGATCGCCGCTGCCGCCATCCAGCCTGCGGTGCCGCCACCGGCGACGACGATGCGGCGCAGCCGCTTGTCCGCGTTCATTTGCTGAGCGCGCGCAGCAGAAAGGCGCGGATGCGGCCGGCTGTCTCTGGGGTCAGCGGGTCGAGCACGCTGCGCGCGGCTTCGGGGATATGGGCCACGACTTCCTCGGTGTTGGCGAAGACATAATAGTCGAACAAGTCGCGCCAGTGGCGCTTCTGGTCCTCGGGCAGGTCGCGGATGGTGAGCATCGCATGGTTGAGCGCGTCCTGCGGCTGGCCCAGCCAGCGCGGCGTCTCACGCCACCAATAGTTCACCAGCACGTTGAACGGCGCCAGCCCCTCGACATGGTGCCACCACATCGACGGGATGTAGACGGCATCACCCGGCTCCAGCTCCGCCACCTGGGCGTGCGCCAGCGCCTCGCGGAACCGGGGGTGCTGCTCGAAATCGGGATTGCTGAAATCGACCATGCTGACCGCCCGCCCCGCCGGCGTGTGATCGACCGGGCCCAGGTAGAGGTTGCGGAACTGGTTGCGCGGGAACAGCGTGAAGCGCCGGCGGCCAACCGCCACACAGGCGAGATTGTCGGGGAAATCGTTGTGCGCGGCGATCCGGGTGGGCGTGCCCATCCAGATGCTGGAGAGCAGTTGCCGATCGCCGAGTTCGATGTGGTTCGCGGCGTGGAGCCCGTCGAAGAACTCGTGGACGTCGACGGAGCCGAGGTAGATCGGCGGAATGGACGGGTCCCCCTCCGCCTCATCGATCTTGGCAAAGATCTCCGGCAGCTTGGCGCGCGCCATGCGGAAGTTCATCGCCATTGCATCGTCGTAGAACAGCCGCCCATCCGAGCCGGCATTGCCGATCGAGACGGTGAAGGGCAGGTCGCGGCGGCGTTCGAGCAGATAGGCGCGCGCCTCGCGGGCGGACCGCAGCCCGGCCTGCACCAGCGGCCAGTCGGCGGCGAGCCCGCGCACCACGAACGGCTCGGCGCTGCTGCGCAGCAGCGCGTCCAGCGCAGCGGCATCCGCCACCGTTTCCTCACGCACCGCGCGGAGGTCGGCGAAGATGCCGCCGTCAGCCATGCCGCAGCCGCTGGTTCTTTCGCGCCACCAGCGCGCCGATGTTGGCAAGGGAGGCGAGCGCCATGAAGATCGGCATCAGATGCCCCGCCTGGTGCAGGTCGGCGAGTGCCACCTGGTCGAGCGCGCGCAACCGCGCCTCGTCGATGACGTGGAAGCCGATCATCCGGTGCACCGACCCGTCGACGAGCGGCACTTCCAAGGCAAAGGGCTCGAGCAGTTCGTAGCGGCGCAATGCCGCGAAGAAATCGGCGGAGGCCTGATAGCCGGCGTCGAGCGCGCCGAGCTTCTCGATCACGGTTTCCAGATAGGGCGTCGGCTGCCCATCCTCCTCGAACAGGCGCACACCTTCGTTGCCGAGGCGGGGGCTGGCGAGGTCGATATGGACCTGGCGGGTGGCGGACTCGGCACCCTCCGGCCGGCCGACCAGAAAAGGCTGGATCGCGACCGACAGCGGCAGGGTGCGCGCCGCCCAGCGATCGCCGTCGAGAAACAGGTTCTCGCCATTCTCGAACCCGAACATGGCGAAGGCGGCGAAGCTGTCGTGTTCCAGGTTGCGGCGGAACAGGATCGGATATTCGTTCTGCACCTGGCGGAATTCGTCCGGCACGACGATCGCGCACATCACGGCATCGCCGGCTGCGGCGGAGCGACCGGGACGCACCCGCAGGTCACGGTGAGCGTCGGCAGTCAGGATCGCATGGTCGGGCATGTCGGCAAGTCTATCCTAGCGCGGCGGCGCATCCGCACCGCCGCCAAACCCTGCCGTCGAAGCGGGGAAGAAGCCATAGCCTTTCGGGCGCGGCCCCTTCCCCGGTTCGATCGGCGGCGTGCGGTCGCGTCAGAAGCTGAAGCGAATGCCGCCCGAGTAACGGGCATAGCCCGGCTGCGCGAAGGTGACGAAGTTCTCCGAGCGGCGATGCCCGCGACGGCTTTCGCCCGTCAGGTTGATCGCCTCGACGAAGCCGGTGAGGCCGGGGAGGAACTCCCAGCTCGCGCTCGCATCGATCTGGCCATAGGCCTCGACATAGGTTGGATCGAATGCGCCGCCGGCGTAGAACTCGTCGCGCCAGTTGTATGCGACGCGCGCCTGGATGCCGTTCTTGTCGTAGTACACCACAGCATTGGCGCTGTCGCTCAGCCCGGTCAGCGCGAACTGACCTTCGTTCGGATCGAGCGTGTTGTCGAACTTCGCGTCGCCGTTGACGATCGTGTAGTTGAGGATGACGCCGAAGCCCGTCTCCCACAGGCGATGCTGGATCGCGAATTCCCAGCCGTTGAGGTTCGCGGTCTGGTCGTTGTTGAACGGCTGGTTGATCTGGAAGTTGAGCAGCGGATCTTCCGAGGTTGCAAAGATATCGCCGGTCAGGAAGCCGTCGTCGGTCGTTCCGGTGACCTGCGACGATCCCGGGAAGTTGCGCAGGATATAGTCGCGCACCCGGATCGCGTCGGTGGTGCCGAGCGCCGCCGCCGCTGCCTGGGCACGCGGACCCGCACCCGGGTTGCGCAGCTCGAACGCTGGCGTGTTGAGCTGGTTGACGCCGATGAAGTTCGACACGTCCTTGTTGAAATAGCCGACCGAGATGTAGCTCTCGGCGCCGTAGTACCACTCCGCCGACAGGTCGATGTTCTTCGACTTGTACGGAAGCAGGCCGGCGTTGCCCTGGCTGCCGGTGCCGCCGCCGATCCGCGGGTTGGACGCGAGCTCACGGCCGCCCTGCAGGCTGCCATAGTCGGCGCGCGTGATCGTATGGCTGTAGGACGCACGCAGCTTGACGTTCTCGATCGGCTCGATGTCGAAGTCGACCGCCGGCAGCCAGTTCTCATAGCTTCCCTTCAGACGCGTGAAGGTGCTCTCGCCCGAATAGATCAGGCTGAACTCGTTGGCCGAAACCCAGCGCACGCCGGTCGGCACCGGTACCAGCGCAGACGAATCGATGTTGGTGTGGTCCCAACGGATACCTGCGATGAGGTGCGCCGGCCGCGCGAACACGTCGAACTTGGTGTTGAACTGGAGGAACGGCGAGATGGTCTTTTCAGAAAGACGGCGGTCCACGGTGTAATCGGCCAGGCAGGTGCCCGGCTGCGCCGTGCCGGTCTGCGGATCGCTGCAGATGCCGTAGTTGCTCTCCAGCAGGTCGGCCATGCGTTCGAAGTTGAACACATACATCGCCGGGATCATGCCCGCCGTGTTCGAGCCCGAAAGCCCCTTGAACTTGTCGGGGATGCTCACCTGCTCGAACAGGTCATCCGGAATGTCCGATGCCGGGCCGATGCCGCCCCAGGTGTCGTTCTGGATGAAGCCGTATGCCGAACGCACCTTGTTGTCGACGAACGAGAAGCCCGCGTCGATGCTGTCGAGGAAGCTGCCGTCATGGTCATAGTGACCCTTCAGCTGCACCTGGTTGATCCGGTCGCGGAAATAGGCGTTGCGGAACGAGTTGCCCGTCGGCGTGATGCGCGAGGCGTCGAGCGGATCGATGCCCGGGTACATATTGTAGGAAAGCACGGGCATTTCGTGCTCGAAATCAATCGTCTGGCTCTGCACGCCAAAGATCGAGGTGCCGATCGAAGTGCTGCTGCCGTACTTGTTGGTCGGCTTGGACTCCGCGGTCGAATGATGCGCGTCGAGCGAGACGGTCACGCCGCCGGGCGCTTCCCAGGTGAGGTTGCCGCCGAGCGACTTGTTCTCGGTCTTGTTGGCGGTCAGCGCGCTGCTGTACGCCAGGTCCTTGCCCGGCGTGAAATTCTCCGAATAGAACAGCGGGCCGGCGTTCGGGCCGTCGGTCCAGGCGCTCGCCGTGTCGCCGAAGTTGAACCAGATGCCGACGCTGCTGTCGCGCGCCTCCACCTTGTTGCTCGAATAGGTGAAGTCGACGGTTGCGGTCAGCGTGTCGGTCGGCTTGGCCTGCAGCACCAGCTGGCCGTTGATCCGCTCGCGATCGATGTCGATCAGGTCATAGGCCGCGCTCTGCGGAACTTCGTAGACGTCGGTGCCTTCGGGGCGGTTGGTGATGTTCGCGCTGGAATCGGGCAGCGCGCCCCAGGTGTTGTTGGCAGCGACGTTGAGCGCATTGTCGCCGAAGAAGCCGTCGCGGAAGCCGACACTCGCCGAGTTCACGCTCGCCTTACGCCGCTGGTACGCACCGCTCAGCAGCACGCCGATGCGGTCGTCGGCAAAGGTGGTCGAGATGATGCCCGACACTTCCGGCGTGATCGGATTGCCTTCGTTACGCGAGCTGTCGAGCACGCCCTTGACCGCCAGCGACCCGCGCATGCCCGGCTTGTCGAGCGGGCGCGGCGTGCGGATGTTGATGGTCGAGCCGATGCCGCCCGAGGGAACCGCGGCGCGTCCGGTCTTGTAGACCTCCACCGCCGCGATGCCCTCGGACGCGAGGTTCGCGAAGTCGAACGAGCGCGATGCCGGTGCGCTGGCGCCGTCGCCCAGCGTCGAGGTCGGCATCTGGCGGCCGTTCAGCGTCACCAGGTTATATTCGGGACCGAAGCCGCGGACCGTGACGGTCGAGCCTTCGCCGTTGGAGCGATCGATCGACACGCCGGTGATGCGCTGCAGCGACTCGGCGAGGTTGGTGTCGGGGAACTTGCCGATATCCTCGGCCGAAATGGCGTCCACCACGCCCTGCGCGTCGCGCTTGATGTCGACCGCTTCGCGCAAGCTGGCGCGGATGCCGGTGACGACGATGTCGTCGCCTGTTTCACCCGGTTCCAGGCTCTGCGACTCAGTGACTTCGGAAGGGCCAGGGTTGCCGACGGTGGCCGCCGCATCCTGTGCCAGCGCCGTGCCCGGCGCGCCGATCAGCGCCAGTGCGGAAACCCCGAGTATCAACTGCGTGTGCGAGCGAGCAGCAAAGCCGCGCATCCAAACCTCCCCTGTGGTCGGCGCTTATGGTCGGCGCCGTTACTGAGAACGTTCACTTCCGCCGCTAATTTTTGTCAAGCAGCAATGCGAGCGTCTCGCAAATGTGAGCGATACCGGTGTTGAGAACGTTCCCAACCTGTGCTCTGAAAGGCACAACATTGTGCGCCAGCATCCCGTTTGCGCAGGCGCCCTTCACATCAAAAAAGGGGAAGAGGATGTCGAAATTCTATGGCGTGCTGCTGGGAGGATCGCTGCTGGCGGGCCTTGCCGCACCGGCGGTGCTGGCACGCGAGCCCCAGGCCGCGCCCGCGTCCACCCCGTCCGGCGACGCCCGCGCGCGTGCCGAAGCGGTGGTTGCGCGCATGACCACGGACGAAAAGATCGCGCTCGTCCACGGGCTGTTCCCGCCGATGGCTGCCGGCAAGACCAAGAACGAGCTGATCCCATCGGCCGGCCATATCGACGGCATTGCGCGGCTGGGCGTGCCGTTGGTGCGCGAAAGCGACGCGTCTCTCGGCGTCGCCAACCAGGTCGAGCAGCGCAAGGGCGATGTCGCCACCGCGCTCCCCTCGGGCCTCGCCACTGCCGCCAGCTTCGATCCGGAGATCGCACGCGCAGGCGGCGCGATGATCGGCGCGGAGGCACGCGCAAAGCGGTTCAACGTGCTGCTGGCGGGTGGCGTCAACCTGACCCGGGATCCGTGGAACGGCCGCAACTTCGAATATCTGGGCGAGGATCCGCTGCTCGCCGGCCTGCTGGGCGGCGCACACATCGCCGGCGTCCAGTCCAACCGCATCGTCTCCACAATCAAGCATTTCGCGCTGAATGCGCAGGAGACGGGCCGCATGGTCGTCGACGCACGCATCGATGAAAAGGCGCTGCGGATGAGCGACCTGCTCGCCTTCGAGATTGCGATCGAAAAGGGCCGCCCCGGCTCGGTCATGTGCGCCTACAACAAGGTCAACGGCGACTGGGCGTGCGAGAACCCGCGGCTGCTGACCGACGTGCTCAAGCGCGACTGGGGCTATCGCGGGTGGGTGATGAGCGACTGGGGTGCCGTCCACTCGACCGCCAAGGCGGCGAACGCCGGGCTCGACCAGCAGTCGGGCCAGGAACTCGACAAGGCGCTCTATTTCGGCCCGGCGCTCAAGCAGGCGGTCGAGAAGGGCGAAGTCCCGGCCGCACGACTGGACGACATGGTCGTGCGCTACCTGACCGGGCTGATCGAGAGCGGTGCCTATGACGCGCCGATGCCCGCAGCGGCCCAGGCCATTCCCTATGACCAGCATGCCGAAGTGGCGCAGCGCGCGGCGGAAGCCGGCATCGTGCTGCTGAAGAACGAGCGCGACCTGCTGCCGCTCGCCGCCAGCGCCCGGCGGATCGTCGTGATCGGCGGCAATGCCGATGTCGGCGTGCTGTCAGGCGGCGGATCGAGCCAGGTGCGCTCCGTAGGCGGCGCCCCGGTCGAAGTGCCGCTCGCCTATGGCGCCGCCTCGTCGTTCGCGCGCATCACCTATCATGCCTCTTCGCCCATGGAGGCGCTGCGCAAGGCGCTGCCGGGCGTGCAGGTCGACTATGTCGACGGCCGCAACTTCAATGCGACCGTGGAGGCTGCGCGCGCTGCCGACCTCGCCATCGTGTTCGCGACGCAGTGGACGACCGAGGCACAGGACGTCCCCAACCTGCGCCTGCCCGACCATCAGGACGCGCTGATCGAGGCGATCGCCAGCGCCCAGCCAAAGACCGTGGCGGTGATGGAAACCGGCGGGCCTGTGCTGATGCCGTGGATCGAAAAGGTGCCGGCGGTGGTGCAGGCCTGGTACCCCGGCCAGCGCGGCGGCGAGGCGATCGCCAACATCCTGACGGGCAAGGTCAACCCGTCGGGACGCCTGCCGATCACCTTCCCCGCCGATGCCGGCCAGCCGCCGCGCCCCACTCCGGTCGGGCTGGAGACGATGGGCTCGCTGGAAGCGCAGGCGGCGGCGAACCCCGCCAATGCCGGCAACTTCCAGCTTCAGAGCTTCCCGGTCGAGTACCGGGAGGGCGCCGACGTCGGCTATCGCTGGTACGAGAAGCAGGCCCTGAAGCCGCTGTTCTCGTTCGGCCATGGTCTCAGCTACACCAGCTTCGCCTATCGCAAGCCCAAGGTCACGGGCGGCAAGACGCTGAGCGTCACGGTGGAGGTCGCCAACACCGGCAAGCGCGCGGGTGCGGACGTGCCGCAGCTCTATGTCGCGCGCGAGGGATCGGACGCGCCGATGCGGCTGGCCGCCTTCCAGCGGATCGAGCTGCAGCCCGGCGAGACGCGGCGCGTGACGCTGACGGCCGAGCCGCGGATCCTGGCCGAGTATGACACCGCGCTGCCGGGCTGGCGGATCGCGGGCGGGCGCTATCGCGTGGCGATCGGCCATGACGCGACCGACCGCAAGCTGACGGCGGTAACGACGCTGAGCGCGGCGACGATGAAGCCGTAGGGACTTCGTCTCCTCTCCGTCGTCGTGACGGGGAGGAGACGGGTCGACTCAAACGGCGAGCGGCGGCTAGGCTGGGGTATGGCGCCCTTCACCCTCCGCATCACCGCCGCCCCGGCCGACATCGACGAGCTCGGCCATGTCAACAATGCGGTGTGGGTGCGCTGGATCCAGGACGTGGCCACCGCGCACTGGGAAGCGGTGGCGCCGGCCGAGCACCAGCAACGCTACCTATGGGTCGTGACCCGGCACGAGATCGACTATCGCGGCAACGTGCGCGAGGGCGAGAGCGTGACCGCCGAGACCTGGATCGAGGAACCGCCGCGCGGCGCCCGCTTCGACCGGCACATCCGCTTCCTGGGCGAGGATGGCCGCATTCGGGTGGAGGCAAAGACGACCTGGGCGATCGTCGACCGGGAAACGGGCCGCATCCTGCGGGTGCCGGCGGAGGTGGCGGCACCGTTCCTGGGGGAGTGACGCCGCGCGCGTTGGCAAGGCCTTGGCGAAAGGCGCGGCAGGCGTCCCGAGTACTCCCGTATTCCTGCGCATGCAGGAATCCAGGGCCAAGCAGAACAACAGGCACAGTGTCCGGAACCCTGGACTCCCCCCTTCGCGGGAGTACTGAAATGAGCGTTCGCGGAGGCCTCGCCTCCGCGGGGTACGGCGGGACGGCTACTCCAGCTCCAGGATTACCGCGTCCACCATCAGGCTTTCGCCCTCGGCGGCGTTCACCGACTTGACGGTGCCGGCCTTCTGGCTGCGCAGGATGTTCTCCATCTTCATCGCCTCGACCACCGCGAGCGGCTGACCGGCCTCGACGCGGTCGCCGGGTGCGACGTGCAGGCGGGTGAGCAGCCCCGGCATCGGGCAGAGCAGCAGCCGCGACAAATCGGGCGGCGTCTTTGCGATCATGTGCCGGGTGAGATCGGCGACATGCGGCGGCAGCACGCTCAGCCGGTGCGTGGCGCCCCGGGCGGTCAGTCGCCAGCCACCACGCATCCGCGCCACGCGCACCACCAGCGGCTGGTCGTCGAGCATGGCCGCGAACAGCGGCTCGCCCGGGCGCCAGTGGCCGACCAGCTCGACCGTGCTGCCGTCGCCAAAGCGCACGAGCTGCTCGCCCTGAAATGGCGTGACCTCCGTCTCGAACCGCGTGTCGCCCAGCGTAACCACGCGGTCGGTTGCGGGCACAAGCTGGCTCCCAAGCTGCCCCTCGATCCGCGCCGCACGCGCGGCATAGGTCGCGTCCAGCACGCTGGCGATCGCCGCGAGCTTGCGCTGCAGCTCCGGCGACGGCGGCGCGCCGGTGAACCCTTCCGGAAATTCCTCGGCGATGAAGCCGGTGGTGAGTGCCCCTTCGCGGAAGCGCGGGTGCTGCATCAGCGCGGAGAGGAAGTCGATGTTGTGCCCCAGCCCGTCGATCTCGAACCGGTCGAGCGCGTGGACCTGCGCATTGATCGCCGCCTCGCGCGTGTCGGCATGAGTCACCAGCTTGGCGATCATCGGGTCGTAATAGATGCTGACCTCCCCGCCCTCGCGCACGCCGTCGTCGACGCGCACGCCATCGCGCTGGGGCGGCGGGCGATAGCGGACCAGCCGCCCGGTCGAGGGCAGGAAGCCGCGATACGGGTCCTCGGCATAGACGCGGTTCTCGATCGCCCAGCCGGTGAGCGTGACGTCGTCCTGCGCGAAGCCCAGCGGCTCGCCGGCGGCGACGCGGATCATCTGCTCGACGAGATCGAGGCCGGTGATCGCCTCCGTCACCGGGTGCTCGACCTGGAGCCGAGTGTTCATTTCCAGAAAGTAGAAGCTTTCGCCGCTCGGGTTCGCGCCCGAGACGATGAGCTCGACGGTGCCGGCCGAAAAATAGCCGACCGCGCGTGCCAGTGCCACTGCCTGCTCGCCCATGCGGCGGCGCATTTCGGGCGTGACGAACGGCGATGGCGCTTCCTCCACCACCTTCTGGTGGCGGCGCTGGATCGAGCATTCGCGCTCGCCCAGATAGACGAGGTTGCCGTGCTGGTCGCCCAGCACCTGAATCTCGATGTGGCGCGGGCTCTCGATGAACTTTTCGACGAAAACGCGGTCGTCGCCGAAGCTCGCCAGCCCCTCGCGCTTGGTGGCCTCAAAGCCCTCGCGCACATCGGCCTCGCTCCAGGCGAGCCGCATGCCCTTGCCGCCGCCGCCCGCCGAAGCCTTCATCATCACCGGATAGCCGATGTCGCCGGCGATCCGCACCGCCTCCTCGGTGGTCGCGATCTCGCCCAGGAAGCCGGGGACAACGTTGACGCCGGCCGCCTTGGCGAGCTTCTTGGACTCGATCTTGTCGCCCATCGCGGCGATCGCTTGCGGAGGCGGACCGACAAAGGCGATGCCGGCGTCAGCGCAGGCGCGCGCGAACTCGGCGCGTTCGGAGAGGAAACCATAGCCCGGATGGATGCAGTCGGCGCCGGTCTCCTTTGCGGCGAGCAGGATCAGCTCGGCGCGCAGATAGCTTTCGGCCGCAGGTGCGGGACCAAGCCGCACGGCTTCGTCGGCCATGCGCACGTGCGGGGCATCGGCGTCGGCATCGGAATAGACCGCGACCGTCGCGATCCCCATCCGCTTGGCGGTGCGCATCACCCGGCAGGCGATCTCGCCGCGGTTGGCGACCAGTATCTTGGCGAACATCGGCCTAGCCCTGCCGGTCGAGCGGCGTGAAGCGGGCGGTGATCCGCGCCGCCTGCATCCGGGGGTTCGTACACCGCGCGGCAGCCGCCGCGGCCAACAGGATTACCAGCATTCCCTCTCCTTCACGCGCACCGCCGTCGCCGGGCTCAACCCCGATCTGGCCAACGGTGCGGCGTCCTCAATGATCCCAGAGCAGCTCGCGAAGCTGCTGCGTACGCGCCGCCGTCACCGCGGCAAGACATTGGTTGTAGGCGAACGGCTCCATCGATCCGCCGCGCCACTCATAGCTTGCGATCCGACACTGGGCGTCGCGAAACGCCAGCCAGGCGCGCTGCGACGCCAGCAGCGCCTGAGCATAGCTCGGCTCGCCCTTGCCCACCCGGTCGCCGCCGTCGTCGCGATCGGCCTGCTGCATCGACGCCTGCACGGTCTTCCACACGCGGTTCATCTCCGCGTCAGTGCGATCAGCAACCGCCTTCTCGCACATCGTCATGGCGGCCTGATTGTCCTTGTCGCCGCAATCGTCCGCGGCGGTGGCAAGCGCCAGCGCGATCAGCAGCATGCGCAGGCTTCCTGTACCCGCGGCGCTTCCGCGGCCATCGGTCGCAGGCCAAGCCGCGCGAACAGCGCCGCGTCGCGGTCGTCGCCGGCGTTGCCGGTGGTGAGCAGCTTGTCGCCGGTGAAGATCGAATTGGCGCCGGCCAGGAAGCACAGCGCCTGGGTGGCGTCCGACATGCTCTCGCGGCCGGCGGACAGGCGCACCATGCTCGCCGGCATGGTGATGCGCGCGACCGCAACCGTGCGCACGAATTCGATGTCGTCGATCTTGGCCATCGGCGTGTCGGCGAGCATGTCGCCCAGCACCGTGCCCTTGACCGGCACCAGCGCGTTCACCGGTACGCTTTCGGGATGGTGCGGCAGGGTCGCCAGCGCATGAATGAAGCCGACGCGGTCCTCGCGCGTCTCGCCCATGCCGATGATGCCGCCCGAGCACACGTTGATCCCCGCACCGCGGACATGATCGAGCGTGTCGAGCCGTTCCTGGAAGCTGCGGGTGGTGATGACCTCGCCATAACGCTCCGGCGAGGTGTCGATGTTGTGGTTGTAATAGTCGAGGCCGGCGTCGGCGAGCTGGCCCGCCTGGTCAGGCGTCAGCATGCCCAGCGTCATGCAGGTTTCCATGCCCATCTGCCGCACGCCCTTCACCATTTCGATGATGGCGGGCATGTCGCGGTCCTTGGGGTTGCGCCACGCAGCACCCATGCAGAAGCGCGACGAGCCATTGTCCTTGGCCTGGGCCGCGGCCTGCAGCACCGCCCGCACGTCCATCAGCTTGGTGGCCTTGAGCCCGGTCTCGGCATGCACCGACTGGTTGCAATAGCCGCAGTCCTCCGGACAGCCGCCGGTCTTGATCGACAGCAGCGTGGAGAGCTGGACCTCGTCGGCGCGATGGCTGGCGCGATGCACTTCGGCGGCGCGGAACAGCAGCTCGGGGAACGGCAGGTCGAACAGCGCCGCGATCTCGTCGCGCGTCCAGTCGTTGCGCACGTCCGCGGCGTGCTGGGGAAGGGTGTCGATCATTCGGCGGCGTCCTCGAGTCCGGCAGGTGGCATGTTGTGGCCGAGCAGGCGCAGCACGTCCGCCGCGCATTCGACCACGTTGGTGCCGGGTCCATAGATGCCCTGCACGCCCGCGTCGCGCAGATAGTCATAATCCTGCGGCGGGATGACGCCGCCGGCCACCACCTTGACGTCATGCCGCCCCGCCTCGCGCAGGCCGCGGATCAGTTCCGGGATCAGCGTCTTGTGCCCGGCCGCCAGGCTGGAGGCGCCGACCACGTCCACGCCGCTCTCGATCGCCAGCACCACCGTCTCCTCCGGCGTCTGGAACAAGGGGCCGGAGACCACGTCAAAGCCCATGTCGCCGAACGCGGAGGCGATGACGTTGGCGCCGCGATCATGGCCGTCCTGACCCATCTTGGCGACCAGCAGCCGCGGCTTGCGCCCGAGCCGGCGCTCGACCGCCTGGACGCCGGCCACCACCTGCGCCCAGCGGTCGTCCTCGGCATAGGGGGCGCCGTACACGCCCTTCACCGGCACCGGCTGGGTCCGGTAGCGGCCGAAACCCGCCTCCATCGCTGCAGAAATCTCGCCAAGGGTCGCGCGTGCCCGCGCGGCCTCCACTGCCAGCGCAAGCAGGTTGTCGTCGCCGGTAGCACCGCGGTGAAGTGCGCCGAGCGCCGCCCCGCACGCATCCTCGTCGCGGCTGGCGCGGACGCGGGCGATCCGGGCGATCTGCGCCTCGCGCACGCGGGTGTTATCGACCTCCAGCGTCTCGAGCGGGTCTTCGCTCGCGAGGCGATACTTGTTCACGCCGACGATCACGTCCTCGCCGCGATCGACCCGGGCCTGGCGGGCGGCGGCGGCCTCCTCGATCATCGCCTTGGGCCAGCCGGCGGCGACCGCCTTGGCCATGCCGCCTTCGGCTTCGACCCGCTCGATGATCGCCCAGGCCCGGTCGACCAGCTGCTGGGTCAGGCTTTCGACATAGTAGGAGCCGCCGAGCGGATCGACGACCCTGGTCATCCCCGTCTCTTCCTGCAGCACGATCTGCGTGTTGCGGGCGATGCGGGCGGAAAAGTCGGTGGGGAGCGCGATCGCCTCATCCAGCGCGTTGGTGTGCAGGCTTTGGGTGCCGCCCAGCATCGCCGCCATCGCCTCGATCGTGGTGCGGATGACGTTGTTGTACGGGTCCTGCTCGGTCAGCGACACGCCCGAGGTCTGGCAATGCGTGCGCAGCATCTTGGAGCGCTCGTCCTTCGCGCCCAGCTGCGTCATCACCCGGTGCCACAGCACGCGCGCGGCGCGCAGCTTCGCCACCTCCATGAAGAAGTTCATGCCGATTGCGAAGAAGAAGCTCAGCCGCCCGGCGAACTTGTCGATGTCGAGCCCCGACGCCACCCCGTAGCGGACATATTCCATGCCGTCGGCGATGGTGAAGGCGAGCTCCTGCACCTGCGTCGCCCCGGCCTCCTGCATGTGATAGCCGGAAATCGAGATGCTGTTGAACTTCGGCATGTGCGCCGAGGTGTAGGCAAAGATGTCCGAGATGATCCGCATGCTGGGCTCGGGCGGGTAGATATAGGTGTTGCGGACCATGAACTCCTTGAGGATGTCGTTCTGGATCGTGCCCTCGAGCTTCTCCTGAGCGACCCCCTGCTCTTCCGCCGCGACGATGAAAAAGGCGAGCACCGGGATCACGGCGCCGTTCATGGTCATGCTGACCGACATCTGGTCGAGCGGGATGCCGTCGAACAGGATCTTCATGTCGTCGATCGTGTCGATCGCGACGCCCGCCTTGCCGACGTCGCCGACCACGCGCGGATGGTCGCTGTCATAGCCGCGGTGGGTGGCGAGATCGAAGGCGACCGACAGCCCCTTCTGCCCGGCGGCCAGGTTGCGGCGGTAGAAGGCGTTCGATTCCTCGGCGGTCGAAAAGCCGGCGTACTGGCGGATCGTCCAAGGGCGCCCGGCGTACATCGACGCACGCACACCGCGGGTGAAGGGCGCAAAGCCGGGCAGCCCTGGGTCGATCGCGACGTCTGCGGCGGTGTAGAGCGGCTTGACCGTGATGCCCTCGGGCGTCGTCCAGTCGAGGTCGCGGCCCTTCACTTCCCTGGCGGCGAGCGCCTCCCAATCGGCGCGGGTCGAATGCGCCGCCGGCTCGGGCAGGTCGCGGGGAGCGGGGGCCGCGCCGCTGTCCTCACCGGTGTTATCTTCGATGTTCGCCACGCGGGCTCTCCATGATCTCGGTCAGCACGCCGCCCATGTCCCTGGGATGGACGAAGAAGATCGGCGTGCCGTGGGCGCCGATGCGCGGTTCGCCGAGCACGCGCATGCCCTGCGCTTCGAACCAGGCCTTGGCGGCGTGAATATCGGGCACTTCGTAGCAGAGGTGATGCTGGCCGCCGGCCGGGTTTTTCGTGAGGAAACCATGGATCGGCGACTCTGCGCCCAGCGGCTCGATCAGCTCGATCTGGGTGTTGGGCGGGTCCACGAAGCAGACCCGCACGCCCTGCGCCGGCAGGTCGAAGGGCGCGCCCACGGCAGCGTCGCCCAGCAGCTGGCGATAGCTCTCGGCCGACCGCTCGATCGACGGCGTCGCTACGCCGACATGGTTGAGGCGGCCCAGGATCATGCCGCCACCATCGGGATACCGGGCAGGCGCTGCTGCAACCCGGCGATGTCCGCCTCCCGCTCCAGGCGGGGCTTGCCCATGCCGATCACGATCCGCACCGCCGCGACCTCACCTGCAGGCAGTTCGACCACGAGGGGTTCGGATTCACGGTTCGGCAGCGTCGCCTGCACGCGGTGCTGCCCCGGCGGCAGGTCAAAGGCGGCGAAGCGCGGGCTGCGCAGCTGCGCGCGCACGCTGCCGTCGACCTGGACGTCCACGCCCGCCAGCTTGCCGACAAAGCCTTCGCGCACGACCAGCAGCCGGCCCATCTGCGGCGGCACCGGCGCCATCGCCTGTGCGCGCGCCGCGGCATCCGCGAGCGGCGCGGGGCGGTTTGCCGAAAGGCCCAGGTAGATCATGCTCGTGACCACGCCAAAGGTCATGCCGACGAACCAGGGCGAGACCCCGCTGTCGTGCCGCGCGCCGCTGCCCAACAGCGCGAGCAGGAAGGAGACGACAAAGGCGCTACCCGCAAAAATCGCCACCATGATCAGTTGCTGGCGCAGGGACAGTTTACGCATCGAACCTCCTGGGGTGGTGGCACAAGGCCGGTTTCGCAGCACTCAGCACGTGCGCATCCGCATCTCGCCCCGCACGGCATATTTGTCGCCCTGGCGGACATATTGGTCGGTGAAGTGTTGCGTGCCCGTATAGGTCACGTCGAAGCTGCGGCCGGGGACGATGTTGGCGATCTTGCCCTCCAGCGTGGTGGGCGTCTCGGCGGTGCCGGCACCGGTGTCGTCATAGCCTTCCGGCGCCGAGACAAGGCCGACCGGGCCGCCGGCGCCGAGCTCGGTCAGGGTGAACACGCTGCACGTATAGCCCTGCCAGGTGCCGCCGCCGCTTGCGTAGAGGACCGGGTTCGGCCCGAACCTGTCGGAGATCGACCACTCGCTGGGCGGCGCGCCCCAGCTCGATCCGGGTACCGCATCGGGCCAGCGGCGCACGAGCGCGAAGCCGTCCCCCTGGGGCTTGAGATAGGCGATGTCGAGCGCGCCGGTGCAGCCGTGGCAAGCGTCGACCATCTCGGCGGCGCTGACCAGCACGGCCGTGTCGCCGCGCCACACCAGCCGTGCGGGCGTGGTTATCACCTGCGCGCCGTCGCGCGTCTCGGTGGCCTTGCCGCTGGGGCCAAACACCGCCTTGGCGGCTCGCGCGAGTTGCTCGGCGGCGGGCAGCGCGCGGACGCCGGTCGGCTTGGGTGGTGCCGCAGGAGCCGGGCGCGGCGACGCGACGCGCAGCGGCTCGCGGCGCTCGGCCTCGCGCGGCCACAGCAGCAGCGCCCCCATTCCCACCGTCACCGCCACGACCAGCAGCGTCGCGAGCAGCCGGCCGCCACCGCCACCCTTGCGCGGGGCGGGACGCCTAGAGCGGGATGTTGTCATGCTTCTTCCATGGGTTCTCGAGGCTCTTGCCGCGCAGCTTGCGCAGGCCGAGCGCGATGCGGCGGCGGGTGGCGTGGGGCTGGATCACCTCGTCGATGAAGCCCTTGCTGGCCGCCACGAACGGATTGGCGAAGCGCGCCTCATACTCGGCGGTGCGCTCGGCGATCTCTTCGGGCGTGCGGCCGCGGAAGATGATCTCCACCGCGCCCTTGGCCCCCATCACCGCGATCTCGGCGGTCGGCCAGGCATAGTTGAGGTCGCCGCGCAGATGCTTGGACGCCATCACGTCGTACGCGCCGCCATAGGCCTTGCGCGTGATGACCGTGATCTTGGGCACGGTCGCCTCGGCATAGGCGAACAGCAGCTTGGCGCCGTGCTTGATGATGCCGTTGTGCTCCTGCGCCACGCCGGGGAGGAAACCGGGCACGTCGACAAAGGTGACGATCGGAATCTCGAACGCGTCGCAGAAGCGTACGAAGCGCGCCGCCTTTTTCGACGCGTTGATGTCGAGCACGCCGGCGAGCACGGTCGGCTGGTTGGCGACGAAGCCGACCGTACGCCCCTCGATCCGTCCGAAGCCGGTGAGGATGTTGGCGGCATGCGTCGGCTGCACCTCGAAGAAATCGCCCTCGTCGACGACCTTCCGGATAAGCTCGTGCATGTCGTACGGCTGATTGGCGGACGGCGGCACCAGCGTGTCGAGACTGTCCTCGATGCGGTCCCACGGGTCCTCGGTCGGCCGGGCGGGCGCCGCCGCGCGGTTGGAAGCGGGCAAGAGGTCGATGAAGTCACGCGCGGCGAGCAGCGCCTCGATATCATTGTCGAACGCGACGTCGGCCACCGAGGAACGCGTGGTGTGGGTGACGGCGCCGCCCAGTTCCTCCTGAGTCACGACCTCGTTGGTGACGGTCTTCACCACGTCGGGGCCGGTCACGAACATGTAGCTCGAATCCTTCACCATGAAGATGAAGTCGGTCATTGCCGGCGAGTACACCGCGCCGCCCGCGCACGGCCCCATGATAAGGCTCAGCTGCGGCACCACGCCCGATGCCAGCACGTTCCTCTGGAACACCTCGGCATAGCCGCCGAGCGAGGCCACCCCCTCCTGGATGCGGGCGCCGCCGGAGTCGTTCAGGCCGATGACGGGGGCGCCGACCTTTATTGCCATGTCCATGACCTTGCAGATCTTGGCGGCATGACGTTCGGAAAGCGAGCCGCCGAACACGGTGAAATCCTGCGAAAAGACGAACACCAGTCGGCCGTTGATCGTGCCCGATCCGGTCACCACCCCATCACCGGGGATGACCTGTTCGGCCATGCCAAAATCGACGCAATTATGCTCGACGAACATGTCGAGCTCTTCGAAACTGTCGGGGTCGAGCAGCACGTCCAGCCGTTCGCGCGCGGTCAGCTTGCCCTTGGCATGCTGTGCAGCCACTCGCTTTTCGCCACCGCCGGCGCGCGCAGCCGCACGCCGCTGCTCCAGCTCCTGCACCTGTGTGCGCAAGCCCATCTCCTTACCCGGGTGTGCCCTTTGCCGGTTCGGCTGGGCGCCATCCCGGGTGCAGGGTAGCGGCCCCGGGGGGCGCGGAACAAGGGGCTTGCGCCGCCCGAAAAGCTGAGGTGACGTCGATGCGGCCGATTGATCGGCCGGCGCTGCCCCGATATGTCGGAGTTATCGACCAGGGCGGCCCCATGCGGCCAAGCCCGAGGAGCGGAGAGGAACGCGGACTTGAACACGGCACTGCACCCCCATGGCACCAGCAGCGGGGCCAACCACGTCGACGCGGGCGCGGTCCGCATCGCGCTGGCCGGCATCGGCAAGATCGCGCGCGACCAGCACATCCCCCACATCGCCGCCAATCCGCGCTTCGACCTCGTCGCCGCGGTCACCGGCCATACCCCGCCCGAGGGCGTGCCGGGCTTCCGCACCATCACCGAGATGATGCAGGCAGTGCCCGACGTGCAGGCGATCTCGATCTGCACCCCGCCGCGCGGGCGGCTGGCGCTGATCGAGGAAGCGCTGTCGCACGGGCTGGACGTGATGATCGAGAAGCCGCCGGCCGCCACCCTGTCGGAGGCCGAGGACTTCGTCCGGATGGCGCGCGACGCCGGCCGCGTGCTCTTCACCACCTGGCACTCGCGTGAGGCGGCCGCCGTCGAGCCCGCCCGCGCCTGGCTTGCAGAGCGCGAAATCCGCCGCGTCGAGGTCAACTGGAAGGAGGACGTCCGCGTCTGGCATCCGGGCCAGGCCTGGATCTGGGAGCCGGGCATCGGCGTGTTCGACCCCGGCATCAATGCGCTGTCGGTGATCACCCGCATCCTGCCGCGTCCGTTGCTGCTGCAGGAGGCGGCGCTGCGCTTTCCGTCCAACCGCCCCGCGCCGATCGCGGCTGACCTGTCGTTCACCGACACCGCGGGCGTGCCGGTCGAGGTGTTCTTCGACTTCGACCAGCGCGGGCCGCAGACCTGGGACATCGACGTCGAGACCGACCGTGGCAGCCTGAAGCTGTCGATGGGCGCGTCGAAGATGTTCGTCGACGGCGTCGAGCAGGACGTCGGCGACGAAGCCGAATATGCCCGGCTCTACCGTCGCTTCGCCGAGCTGCTGGACAAGCGCGAGAGCGACGTCGACCTGTCGCCGTTCCGGCATGTGGCGGACGCATTCCTGCTCGGTCGCCGCAGCGAAGTGGGCGCGTTCGAGGAATAAGCGCCGCTCCTTTCCTGGCGAAACAGAACGGCGCGCGCACCCCACGGTACGCGCGCCGTTTCTGCCTTAGGGCGGGAAGCGAGACGTCTGCCCAGCCGCTCTACCGTGCTCCTGCGCAGGCAGGAGCCCAGGGCTACACGCACAACGCCGGTTGCTCTGCTTGGCCCTGGATCCCTGCTTGCGCAGGGATACGGGTTTGGTGGAGCCGAACGGGCGGGTGAGCCCGGCGCGTCAATCTTCCTGCTTGGCGGCAGCCTTTTTCGCCGGGGCCTTCTTAGCAGCGGCTTTCTTGACCGGCGCCTTCTTTGCCGGCGCGTCCTTGGCAGCCGCCGGCTTCTTCGCCGCCGCCTTCTTGGCCGGTGCCTTGCGGCCCTTTTTGGCCGGTGCCGCGGCGGCGCGGGCATCAATCAGCTGGGCGGCTTCCTCCAGCGTCAGCGCCTCGGGTGCGACCGTCTTGGGCAGGGTCGCGTTGGTGGTGCCGTCGGTGACATAGGGGCCGTAGCGCCCCTCCATCAGCTTGATCTCCGCCTCCGTGCGCGGATGCGCACCCAGCACGCGCAGCGGTTCACGCGCCGCACCGCGCGCCGGGCGCCCGGCGGCCGCTTCGGCCAGCTTCACCACCGCGGCGTTCATGCCCGTCTCGAACACGTCCGCTGTGGTCTGCAGCCGGGCGTATTTGCCGGCGTGCTTCAGATACGGGCCATAGCGCCCGATCGCCGCCTCGATCGGCTCGCCCGTCTCCGGGTGATTGCCGATCACGCGCGGCAAGCTCAGCAGCTTGAGTGCCCATTCGAGCGTCAGCTCGCCACCGCCCGGCAGGTCCTTGGGGATCGAGGCGCGCTTGGCGTCCTTGCCGTCACCCAGCTGGATGTACGGCCCGAAACGGCCCGACTTGCGCTCGACCTCCAGACCCGTCTCCGGATCCTTGCCCAGCCCTTCCGGACCGGCGTCCTCCGCGCCTTCACCGCCCGGCTGACCGAAGCGCCGGGTGTATTTGCACTCGGGATAGTTGGAGCAGGCGACGAAGGCCCCGAACTTGCCGCCGCGCAGCGCCAGCCGCCCCTCGCCACAATTCGGGCACAGGCGCGGGTCCCCGCCGTCGGCCTTTGCCGGGAAGAGATAGGCTTCCAGGAACTTGTCGAGCTCGGCGGTAATGGCGGAGGGCTGCTGCTCCATCACCTCGGCCGTGCGCGGCTTGAAGTCGCGCCAGAAGGCTTCCAGCACCGCCTGCCATTCGGCGCGCCCGCCGGACACGTCGTCGAGTTCTTCCTCAAGGCCCGCGGTGAAGTCGTAGCCGACGTATTTCTCGAAGAAGCGTTCCAGGAACGCCGTCAGCAGGCGACCGCTTTCCTCGGCGAAGAAGCGGTTCTTCTCGACGCGCACATAGGCGCGGTCCTTCAGCACCTGGATGATCGAGGCATAGGTCGAGGGGCGGCCGATGCCGAGTTCCTCCAGGCGCTTCACCAGCGAGGCTTCGGAGAAGCGCGGCGGCGGCTGGGTGAAGTGCTGCTCGGCAGTCACGCCCTTCTTGGCGGGCGCGTCGCCGTCGCGCAGCAGCGGCAGGCGGCGCGAATCCTCGTCGCCCGCATCGTCGCGGCCTTCCTCGTAGAGCGCGAGATAGCCGGGGAAGAGCACGACCTGGCCGGTGGCACGCAGCCCCAGGCGGCCGGTGCCGTCCTCCAGCTCCACCGCGGTACGTTCCAGCCGCGCCGACGCCATCTGGCTGGCGAGCGCGCGCTTCCAGATCAGGTCGTAGAGGCGGCCGTGGTCGCCCGAACCCGCGCGATCCTTGGAGAAGTCGGTCGGGCGGATCGCCTCGTGCGCTTCCTGGGCGTTCTTGGCCTTGGTCTGATATTGGCGCGGCTTGTCTGGCACGTAGCTGCCGTCATAGCGGTTGGCGATCGCACCGCGCGCCGCATCGATCGCCGATCCGTCCATCTGCACGCCGTCGGTACGCATATAGGTGATCGCGCCGTCCTCGTAGAGCGACTGGGCGATGCGCATCGTGTGGCTGGCGGAGAAGCCGAGCTTGCGCGCCGCCTCCTGCTGCAGCGTCGAGGTCGTGAACGGCGGCGGCGGGTTGCGAGTGGCGGGCTTGGTCTCCACCGAGACCACCGACAGGCGTGCCGCCTCTACGGCTTCCTTGGCGGCGAAGGCCGAGCCCTGGTCGCCCAGCGACAGCCGGTCGAGCTTCTTGCCGTCGAGCTTGACCAGGCGGGCGTCGAACGGCTGGCCGTCCTGCTCCATTTGGGCGATCACCGACCAGTATTCCTGGGCGGTGAAGCCTTCGATCTCGCGCTCGCGCTCGACGATCAGCCGCAGCGCCACCGACTGGACGCGACCGGCGGACTTGGCGCCCGGCAGCTTGCGCCACAGCACCGGCGACAGGGTGAAGCCGACGAGATAGTCGAGCGCGCGGCGGGCGCGATAGGCGTCGATCAGGTCGGTATCGAGCTCGCGAGGGGCCTTCATCGCGGCCAGGATCGCGGGCTTGGTGATGGCGTTGAAGGTGACGCGCTCGACCTCCTTGGGCAGCACCTTCTTCTTGGCGAGCACTTCCTGCACGTGCCACGAAATCGCCTCCCCTTCGCGATCCGGGTCGGTGGCGAGGATCAGTCGGTCGGCCTTCTTGGCCTCGTCCGCGATCGCCTTCAGCTGGCGCGACTTGTCGGCATAGGTTTCCCACTCCATCGCGAAGCCGTCGTCCGGATGCACCGAGCCGTCCTTGGCCGGCAGGTCGCGGACGTGGCCGTAGGAGGCGAGGACGCGATAGTCCTTGCCGAGATACTTCTCGATGGTCTTCGCCTTGGCGGGCGACTCTACGATGACAAGCTGCATGGGGGTGTACGGGGTCCTTACGTGTACGCGCGAGAGTGGGGATCGCCGGTAGGCCGCGTCAAGCGCCCCTAGCGCGCCAGGCGCGTCAGGCGAAGACCTGCTCCAGTTCCACCTGCGGGGTGCGGGTCCGATCGTACACGGCCAGTGCCAGATACCAGCTGGCGACCGTGGCCCAGGCAACGACTGCGTTCATCGGCAGCGTCTCCGCCAGCGTCGCATCCGCGTCGGGATCGCCCCAGAACACAATACCGCCCAGCACCACGACTGCGGGCAAGTAGATGCCGCACAGCGTGAGCGCGATCGCCACCCCGCTGGACCGGGTCCGGTTCCAGCTGGCCGTAAGCGCATCCATCACGGGCGCATCCTCCGCGATCAGGATCGCGCTGGAGGCCGACCAGCGTGCGGCGAGATACAGCCCCGGCAGCAGCAGCAGGAGGCATGCGAGCAGCACGCCCAGGGTCTCGACGATCCCCAAGCCGATCAGGCCGAAGACGCCTCCGGTGGACTCGCCCTCACTGATCCAACCCTCACGGCGCGCGACATGGCGGAACAGGCCCCATTGCAGCAGCAGTTGCACGGCTGCGCCGATCAGGTTTCCCCCGGGGCCCAGCAGATCGCTCGCGACGCCTGCACCGAACAGCAGCAGCAGTGTGCCTCCGGCGAGCCAGAACTCGTTGCGTGCCAGCGCCGCCGCCACCGCGCACAGCTCCGCTATCTTGCGTGTGATCTCGTGCATGAACGTCCCCCCAGGTCAGAATGTACGCACACGCACGGCTTGCCAAGGCGGAACACCAGCCTTCCCCACGCTTTAACCCCGCGTCCCATTCCTCAGGATGTTTCGACCTCGCATGAGCAGCCTTGCCGCTATCGTTTTCGGATTGGCCATGAGCGGCGGGAGTGCTGCGCCATTGGCGCAAGACGTGCGCCCGCTCGCGGCAAGGGCCCCCGACATCGACACGCTGGACCTGCGCCTGACGGAGCGGCGGGTGCCTCGCAAGGAAGGCCGCTGGCGTCTGGGCGAGCTTTCGGAGCCGGTGGCCGATGAGGAACCCTCTCTGGTGCGCTGGGGCTGGAAGAAGGTGACGGTTCGGCTTCCGCTGGGCAATCTGCCCTGATGCCGCACCAGAGTTGAAAACGCGCCCGCTACCTGCCGATCTCTAGGGCCATGGCCTATCGTGATTCGCAGGGGACACGGCACCGGGTCGCTTCGGCGGGGGCGGTGCTGCTGTTGCATGGCGCGCTGGCCCTGGCGCTGCTGACGGCGCTGCAGTTCACACCCACGGTTCGGACGCAGGAATCGCTGTCCGCGTTTGACGTGTTGCCACTCCCTGCACCGCCACCGCCGCTCCCTGAACCGGCAGCGCAGCCGCAACAGCCGAGCGGCGCCGCAGCTCCCGCCAATCGCCGCGCGCGGCCCAAGCCTGTGGTCGCGCCGCCTGCCCCCATCCCTCTGCCGCCGCCGCCGATGACGGCGCCACCGATTGCCGGAACCGGATCCGAGAGCATGGCAGGCGCCGCCCCGCTGCCCGGTCCCGGCACGGGCGCGGGCGGCGCAGGCTCGGGGCTCGGCAGCGGCGGCTCTGGGAACGGCACGGGCCGGGGTGGCGGCACGCCGGCCCGGCTGCTGCGCGGCGCGATCCGCGATCCGGACTATCCGCGCGCGGCGCGGCGGGCGCGGATCGAGGGAAGCGTGACGGTGCGCTTTACCGTCGATGTCGCCGGCCGGGCACGCGGCTGCGCCGTGATGCAGTCGAGCGGCTCGCCGGAACTGGACGCCACCACCTGCCGCCTGATCGAGGGCCGCTACCGCTATGCACCGGCACGCGACGCCAGCGGAAACCCGGTGGAGGAAGTGCGCGGCTGGCGCCAGGACTGGTGGCTGGAGGCGCGCTAGCCCCGGGTGCGCTCCACCTCGACGACGTCAAAGGCATAGGAGCGCCAGCCGCGGTTCGCGGCCGCATCGGCGGCGGCGGCCTGCTTGCCCTTGGCCTCCGCCAGCGACTTGGTGTGACCCCAGAACACCTCGGTCTTGCCATTGGCGAGCTCGGCGACGATGCGCCAATAATGGGTGAAGGGCATCGCCGTTGGGCCGATCGTCTTCACCGTGCCGTCCGGCAGCGTCGCGGTAAGATAGTGTTTCTTCGCCACAGCCCAGCGCTAGGCAGCCGCACCCATGCTGTCCAGCCGGAGGCTTGCCGAGCCTGGCCGCGGTCGCGATATGCACCAAGACGACGGGCGTGTTGCCGGCAGGAACGACGAATGACCGAAGACTCACTGCTGCCGCTCGAGGAGCATCTCTGCTACGGCCTCTACTCGGCGAGCATGGCGGTGCAGCGCCTGTACAAGCCGCTGCTCGACACGCTGGGCATCACCTATCCGCAATATCTGGTGCTCAACATCCTGGGGCATGAGGACAGCCAGCCCGTGGGCCGCATCGCCGAGCAGCTGGCGCTGGAATCGAGCACGCTGACCCCGCTGCTGAAGCGGCTGGAGGCCGCCGAGCTGGTGGGCCGCACGCGCAATCCAGACGACGAGCGCCAGGTGCTGATCGCGCTGGAGCCGGCCGGGCGCGCGATCCTGGCCCAGGTGCGCTGCCTCGCCGACGCGATGCTGTCGTCGTCGGGTCAGACGATCGAGCAGCTGCAGGGACTCAACCGCCAGGTGCAGGCGCTACGCGATGCGCTCTATTCCCGGATCGGCGGCTGGGATCTCGCGCAGCCCGCGAAACGCTGAGCACGCTTCGCAACCACGGCGAAGTCATTGTAAGGGCGCGGCCATGATCCGCGTCACCGAACTGAAACTGCCCCTCCACCATGCCGATGAGGCGCTCCCCGCCGCCATCCTCAAGCGGCTGCGGATCACGCCGCGCGACCTGGTGCGCTTCTCGGTCGCACGCCGCGGCCATGACGCGCGCGACCGAACCCAGATCGCGCTGGTCTATTCGGTGGACGTGACGCTGAAGAACGAGGGGCCGGTACTGGCGCGCTTTCGCCGGGACCCGCATGTCCAGCCGACCCCCGACACCCGCTACCGCCCGGTTGGCACCGCACCCGCCGATGCGCCGCGGCCGGTGGTGATCGGCGCCGGCCCGTGCGGGCTGTTCGCAACGCTGATCCTGGCGCAGATGGGCTTCCGTCCGATCCTGCTGGAGCGCGGCAAGGTGGTGCGCGAACGGACCAAGGACACCTGGGGCCTGTGGCGCCGAAGCGTCCTCAACCCCGAATCCAACGTCCAATATGGCGAGGGCGGCGCCGGCACCTTTTCGGACGGCAAGCTCTACAGCCGCATCAAGGATCCCCGCCACCTCAACCGCAAGGTGCTGACCGAATTCGTGAAGGCGGGCGCTCCCCCGGAGATTCTGACCGAAGCGCATCCGCACATCGGCACCTTCCGCCTGGTGACGATGGTGGAAAGCATGCGCGAGACGATCGAGCAGCTGGGTGGCGAATATCGCTTCTCGACCCGCGTCGATGGGCTCGATGTCTCGACCGATGGTTCGGGCGCACGGCAGCTGCGCGGGCTGCACCTGAGCACCGGTGAGTATCTGGAGGCGGAGCGCGTCGTGCTCGCGGTCGGACACAGTGCGCGCGACACGTTCGAGATGCTGCACGCAGCCGGCGTGCATGCCGAGGCCAAGCCCTTTTCGATCGGCGTGCGCATCGAGCATCCGCAGTCGTGGATCGATCGCGCACGCTTCGGCCAGGACGCCGGCAACCGCATCCTGGGCGCGGCGGAATACCATATCTCGCACCACTGCTCGAATGGGCGCACCGTCTACAGCTTCTGCATGTGCCCGGGCGGCACCGTGGTCGCCGCCACCTCGGAGGAAGGCCGGGTCGCCACCAACGGCATGAGCCAGTACTCGCGCAACGAGCGCAACGCCAATTCGGGGTTCGTGGTGGCGATCGATCCGGAGCGCGACTTCCCCGGCGACCCGCTCGCCGGCCTGGCGCTGCAACGCCATTGGGAAGCACGCGCGTTCGTGGCCGGCGGCTCGACCTACAAGGCACCGGCGCAGCGGCTGGGCGACTTCCTCGCCGGACGCCCCTCGACCTCGCTCGGCTCGGTGGTGCCCTCCTATCGTCCCGGCGTGCATCCGACCGACCTGGCCGAGTGCCTGCCCGACTTCGTGGTGGCGGCGATGCGCGAGGCGCTGCCGGTGTTCGGCCGCCAGATCCAGGGCTATGACCATCCCGACGTGGTGATGACCGGAGTCGAGACCCGCACTTCCTCGCCGGTGCGGTTCACCCGCGGCGAGGATTTCCAGAGCCTCAACACCGCCGGGCTGTTCCCGGCCGGCGAAGGCGCGGGCTATGCCGGCGGCATCCTGTCGGCAGCGGTCGACGGCATCAAGGTCGCGGAGGCCCTGGCGCGCAGCCTCGGCGCGGCATGACGCTGGTCCTGTTCAACAAGCCGTTCGGCGTGCTGAGCCAGTTTACCGATCGCGGCTCGCCGACCACGCGCGCTACCCTGTCGGACTTCGTGGACGTACCCGGCATCTATCCGGCCGGGCGGCTCGACCGCGACAGCGAGGGGCTGCTGCTGCTGACCGACGACGGGCGGCTGCAGGCGCGCATCGCCGATCCGAAGTTCAAGTTGCCCAAGACTTATCTCGTCCAGGTCGAGGGCGAACCCGACGCGGACGCCTTGGACCGGCTGCGCGACGGCGTGCTGCTGAACGACGGCCCTACCCGCCCGGCGGAGGTCGAGCGGATCGACGATCCGGCGTTGTGGCCACGCAACCCGCCGATCCGGGTGCGCCAGAGCATCCCCGACAGCTGGCTGAAGCTCACCATCCGCGAGGGGCGCAATCGCCAGGTGCGGCGGATGACGGCGGCGGTCGGCTATCCCACGCTGCGGCTGGTGCGCTGGCGGATCGGGGAGTGGTCGCTGGACGACCTGCCCCCGGGGCAGTGGCGCACCGCGTGAAAGTCTTTTTCGACGGCGGCTGTCGCCCTGCACCTTTGGGCATGGAGCTGGCGGTGGTCGCAGGCGGGCAGCGCTGGATCGAACGGGACCTCGGCTCCGGCACCAGCATGGATGCGGAGTGGCTGGCGCTGATCGCAGCGATGCGACGCGCGCATGCGCTCGGGCTGGTGGACCCGGTGCTGCTCGGCGATGCGGCGGCCGTGATCGCGCAGGCCAGCGGCCGGGTGCGCTGTCCGCCCGCCTATCGCCACCACATGGAGCGGTTTCGGGCACTCCCGCAGCCGCCGGGACGCGTGCGCATCCGCTATATCAAGCGCGCCCAGAACCTGGCCGGCATTGCGCTCGCCGCGCTCCACGGCCGCTGAACGCCCTCCATCAGGCGGTGTCGCTTGCGCCCAGCGCTCCCGTCCGGGCGGTGATCCGGCTGCCCTTGGTTGATCGACTGATGAGCTCCCGCATGCGCGAGGCGAGCGCCTCCATGGCAAAGGGCTTTGTCATGACATGCATGCCGGGCTCCAGCTGCCCGTTTCCGATCAGCGCGTTCTCGGCATAGCCGGTGATGAACAACACCTCCAGATCGGGGCGGCTGTCGCGCGCCGCCTCGACCATCTGGCGCCCGTTCATGCCGCCGGGCAGGCCGATGTCGGTCACCAGCAAGTCGATGCGGGCATCGGACTGGAGGATCTTGAGCCCGGCGGCGCCATCGCCCGCTTCCAGCGCGGAGTAGCCGAGCTCGGCCAGAACCTCGATCACCAGCATGCGCACGGTGGGTTCGTCGTCCACGACCAGCACCGTCTCACCGTGACCAGCCTGTTCGGCGTCGGCGAGCGTGCCGACCTCCACTTCGGGCTCGGCCGTCCCGTGGTGGCGCGGCAGGTAGAGGCAGACCAGCGTCCCCTCGCCCATCTCCGAATAGATACGCGCGAGGCCTCCGGACTGACGGGCGAAACCATAGACCATCGAGAGGCCCAGCCCCGTGCCCGCCCCCATCGGCTTGGTGGTGAAGAAGGGGTCGAACGCCTTCTCGATCACCTCGGGCGGCATGCCGGTGCCGGTGTCGGACACGCAGAGCGAGACATATTGGCCCGGCTCCAGGTCGCGCTCGCGCGCCGTGCGACGGTCCATCCAGCGGTTGCACGTCTCGATTGTCAGCCGTCCGCCGCCAGGCATCGCGTCGCGCGCGTTGATGCAGAGGTTGAGCAGCGCATTTTCGAGCTGGTTGGGATCGACCAGCGTCGACCAGAGGCCGGCGGCGCCCACCACCTCGACCTCGATCTCGGGTCCGACGGTGCGGCGGACCAGATCCTCCATGCCGTCGATCAGGCGGTTCACGTCCGTGGGCTTGGGGTCCAGCGTCTGCCGGCGCGAAAAGGCGAGCAGGCGGTGAGTCAGCGATGCCGCCCGCTTGGCCGCACCCCGCGCGGCGGCGACATAGCGGTCCACCTCGCTGAAGCGCCCCTGTGCGATCCGGACCTCCAGGATTTCCAGGCTGCCGGTGATGCCGGTGAGCAGGTTGTTGAAGTCGTGCGCGATGCCGCCGGTCAGCTGGCCCACCGCCTCCATCTTCTGCGACTGGCGCAGCGCCGCCTCCGCTTCGCCCAGCGCCGCGGCTGCCGCCGCTTCCGCCGTCACGTCGCGGCCGAAGCCATAGAAGGTGCCGCTTTCCGGCACGGTGGTCCATTCGATCAGCCGGTGCTCGCCGTCCTTGCGTCGCAGGGTCGTGCGGTAGCCGCGCAGCGGCGTGCCGGACCCGAGCGCCTCCACCCGTTCCTGCCAGGCCGCGGTATCGCCAACCATGAAGTAGGTGCTGGGATTTCCGATCGACTCTTCCCGGCTCCACCCCAGCAGGGTGGTCCAGGACGGATTGACGTCGGTGATCAGGCCGGTGGGATCGGTGACGACCTTGAGCACCGGCGAGAGCCGCCAGAGCCGCTCGCGTTCGAGCGCCAGGCGCCGCTCCTCGGTGATGTCGCGCGCGACCGCATGGATGCGCTCCGCCTCCGGAACCGCCGTCCAGGCGAGCAGGCGATAGTCGCCCGACCTGGTGCGGTAGCGGTTCTCGAACGCGAGCGTCGTCAAGCCATGGCCCAGCTTGCTCACTTCCGCCGCCGTCTGCGCGAGATCGTCGGGGTGCAGGAAGTCCGCCAGCGTCGCGCCGACCATCTCTCCCGCATCCCAGCCGAGCATCCGCCTGGCAGAAGGGTTCACGGCCGTGATCACCCCTTCGAAGGTGCAGACCAGCATCAATTCCTGCGACATCGACCACAAGCGGTTGCGATCCGTGACGCTGGTCGCGGCATCCTGCTTCTGGTCGTCGATGTCGGTGTTGGTGCCGACCCAGCCGGTGATGCGGCCGTTCGCATCCCGAACCGGCTCCCCTCGGGTCAGGAACCAGCGGTAGCTGCCGTCGGCACTGCGCAGGCGGTATTCGTGCTCATACACGTCGCCGCGTTCTCGCGCCTCGCGCCACGTCGCCACGGTGGGCTCGATGTCGTCGGCATGCACGAAGCGCTGCCACCCCGCGGCACCGAGCAGTTCGTCCGCCGACAACCCCGAATAGCCATAAACCTGGTCGTTGAACCAGTAGATCGAGCCGTCCGGCCGAGCCGCCCAGATCTGGTTTGGCATCACCTGCGCGAAGGTTCGGAACTGTTGTTCGCTCGCTTCCAGCGCTTGAGCAATGCTCGCCTTTTCGCTTTCGGCGGCGCGCACGGCCTCCATCGCCTGATGGGCGGCGGTGCGGTCACGCAGGATCTTGAGGTAGCCGACGTGGCGGCCGTCCGGATCGAGCAGCGGCATCATCTCGCCCGAGGCAAAGAACCGCTGCCCATTGGCGCGTAGATGCCAGCGCTCGTCGCTGGCGCTGCCGCGCTCGCGCGCCAGCCGCATCTCGCGCTCCATCTGCCCTGCAGCGCGGTCTTCGGGGGTAAAGAAGCGCTCGGCGGTCTCGCCCAGCATCTCCGCCGCCTGCCAGCCGAGAATCACCTCGGCACCCCTGTTCCATTCGGTGACCCGGCCGTCGCAATCGGTCGTGATGATCGCGAAATCGGTGCTGCTGTCGAGGATCGTGCGCGACCGACCTTCCTGGACGCGCAGCTGCGCAACCTCCGCTTCCAGTTCCTGCACCCGCATCCGAAGCTCTTCCTGGTCCGCCGTCATCCGCCTTGAACGCCCACTTTGTTTCCCGCTCGCACCGCCGGACGCCCTTCATGGCAGAACCGGGCGCACAGCGCCGCGTAAACGTGTCGGCGGTGCAATGGTGCCACCGCTCAGTTGTACCCCCCGCAGCTTGTCCGACCTTTTGGCTCAACCGCCCACTTCAGGAGAAGTTGATATTGCTAGTGACTCGCAATTGTACCTGCGCTAGGGGGCTGCATCCGATTGGGGGGATCGAATGCAACTTACGAAGACTCTGCTTTCCAGCGCGGCCATCACCTGCCTGGCGATCGCCAGCGCGCATGCGGCGCCCGGCGACGAGGACACGGGCCAAGTCGCGGCAAATGGCCGCACCGGTGACGAGATCATCGTGGTCGGCAAGAGCTATGGTCGCGAAGTCGGCAAGACGGTGACACCGCTCAAGGACGTGCCCAACACGATCACCGTCGTGGATCGCGAGCAGATCGAGGCGCAGAACCTGTTCACGCTGGAGGACGCCATGACCGCGACCAACGGCATCACCGTGACCGGCGTCGGCAGCGAGGATCCATCCTTCATGTCGCGCGGCTTTGCGATCACCAACTATCTGGTGGACGGCGTGCCGACCCTCGCCTTCGGCTTTCCGGGGGTGGTGCCGGACCTGTTCGCCTATGACCGACTGGAGGTGCTGCGCGGCCCCGCCGGCCTGTTCAGCGGATCGGGAAGTCCGGCCGGCAGCATCAACCTGGTGCGCAAGCGCCCGCTGGACGAGGATCGCATCAGCGCGTCCGCCGGCTATGGCAGCTACGACAATCTGCGCCTGGAAGCCGATGGATCCGTCCGGCTCGGCGACAAGGCCGGCATCCGCGTCGGCGCGATGCTGCAGGACCAGGACCAGTTCTATGACGTCGCACATCGCAAGCGCTGGGGCGGGTTCGCAGTCGGCGAACTGGAGATCGGCGATCGCACCACGTTGACCGCGGGCGTCTATTATGACCGGTTCAAGCCGGCGATCCAGTCCGGCCTGCCCGGCTATGCCGGCGGCGCGGACGGCAGCGAGGGCCGGCTGCTGGACGTGGCGCGCTCGACCTATCTGGGCGCCGACTGGAACCGCTTCGATGCCGAAAGCACGTCCGCCTTTGTCGAGGTTGCGCACCGGGTAAGCGACCGCTGGACGCTGCGGGCCACCGGATCGATTGCGAACGTCGATCGCTTCGACGTGTACAGCTATATCGGCAACCAGGCGGTGACGACCGAACCGGTCGGCACCACGCCGGCCAACAATGGCGTCACCAGCCATATCGCGTTCCGGGGCGACAACCGGCAAAAGACGCGGGCCTTTGACTTCAACGGTGTCGGCAGCTTCCCGCTGTTCGGCCGCGACCAGACGCTGATCCTGGGCATGGATTACCAGGCGCAGGACTATACCAGCGATTATACCCGCCTCTCCAACTATGCGCGGATCGACGTCTTCAACCCGGTGTCGCCGCTGGAGCCGCCGATGGATCCCTATGGCCCGCTGCCGCCCTATCCGGTGCAGGGTACCGCCGGGAACTGCGCGATCGCGGGCCAGTGCGTGACTCAGGTGTATGGCGGCACGATCACCCAGGTCGAGCAGTACGGCCTGTACGGGCAGACGCGCATCAGCCCGGTCGCGGGGCTGACGCTGGTCGGGGGCGGACGCCTGACCTTCTGGGACACGAACACGCAGGTTACACGCCCGACCCCCGGCCCGGTCGGCGGCTATGGCGTGGACGGCCGCTTCACGCCCTATGTCGCCGCGTTGTGGGACGTGACCGACACGCTGAACGTCTATGCGAGCTACGCCGACAGCTTCACTCCGCAGGTCGGCCCCGGCGGCCGCGCGCGCGCCGATGGCGGGCAGACCGAACCGCTGATCGGCGACCAGTATGAGGCGGGAACGAAGCTTGCGCTGTTCGGCGACCGGTTGCTGCTGTCGCTTGCGGGTTACCAGATCGTCCAGAAGAACCGGATCATCAACGACCCCGACGACGCCACCCTGTTCGTCCAGGCCGGGCGGGTCCGCGCACGCGGCATCGAGGCCGAGGCGAGCGGCGAGATCCTGCCCGGCTGGCGCGTCAACGGCGGCTACAGCTTCACCAAGACCAAGTATCTGGAAGACGCACAGCCGCAGTTCAACGGCATCCCGCTTACCCCGATCATTCCCGAGCATATGGTGAAGCTCTTCACCAACTATGCTCCGGTCGACGGACCGCTGGCGGGCGCCAGCATCGGCGGCGCGGTGACCTGGTTCGACGGGACCTATGGCGGCAACCCGGCAATCTACCGCGCGGATGGCAGCGTACTGACGCGTTCGACGATCGTCCGTCAGGGTGCCTATGCCGTGGTGGACCTGCGCGCAGGCTATAAGCTCAACGACCGCATCGGCCTGTCGGTCAACGTCAACAACCTGTTCGACAAGAGCTACTACTCGCGCATCTCGTCCACGGGCCGCGGCAACTACTACGGCAGCCCGCGCACGGTGTTCGCGACGCTGCGGGTGAGCTATCCGTGAGCATCCCCTCCCTCCATCTCCGCTCCATGAAAGGGCAATCCATGAAGAAGATGCTGTTCGCCGCGCTGCTGGCGGGTCTGCCCGCAACCGCCCAGGCGCATGAGGTCTGGATCGAGCGCGACGGCACGGGCCCGGCGCGCATCTATCTGGGCGAACCGGCCGAGGCGATGCCCGAGGGCGGCGATCCTGAGTTCGCCAAGCTCAAGGCGCCCAAGCTGCTCGCCGCGCCCAAGGCGGCGCTGGTCCGCAAGGCGGGCTATCTGGAAGCCGCCGTCCCGGCAGGCGACGTGCGCGCCTGGGACGACAGCGTGTTCGCCCCCTGGGGAGAGCCCGGCAAGCAGGAATCGGTGGTCTATTACGCGCGCGCTGGTCGGACCGAGACGCGTGCGGCGCTGCCGTTCGAATTCGTCCCCGTGACCCCCGGCGGCGACCGCTTCCGCCTCGTGCGCGACGGCAAGCCGGTGGCGGCGATCGAGGTGACGGCGATCGCGCCGGACAAGGCAACCACCAAGCTTGCAACCGATGCCAGGGGCGAAGTCACCGTGCCGGCCGCTGCCAAGGGTCGCTATCTGCTGACCGCCGCCCTCAAGGACGAAGGCGCAAACACTACGCCGGCGGGGCCGGTCGCCGTACTGCACCGCATCACGACGATCAGCTACGTCGCACGCTGAGTTGCTGCAAACCGGGGGCCGTGCCGGACAAACTCGGCATGGCCCTTGCGCGCATGGGTGACAGCGGCGACACAACCGCCTTCACCAGCATAGTGGATCCCCATGCGCCGCTTTCTTCTCGCCTCCGCCCTGCTCGCCGCGCCCGCCATGGCCGCGCCGGACAAGCCCTCGCCGATCCTGACGACGCCGGACGCACGCGACGTGCTGACCTATGCGCGGCCGGAAATCGCGCGCGTCACCCACGTCGACCTGAACCTGACGGCGGATTTTGCCAGCCGCACGATGCGCGGCACCGCCACGCTCGACATTCTCGCTCGCCCCGACGCGCGCGAGATCGTGCTGGACGACAAGGGGCTGGTGATCACCCGCATCACCGACGCGGGCGGCAAGCCGCTCCAGTGGACGGTCGGCGCCGAGGACCCCTACAAGGGCGCGCCGCTGACGGTGGCGATGGGCGAGGCGCGCCGTATCGTGATCACCTATAGCTCGCAGGCCGATGCCCGCGCGCTCGGCTGGCTGGCGCCCGAACTCACCGCCGGCAAGCGCAAGCCCTATCTGTTCAGCCAGGGGCAGGCGATCAACAACCGCAGCTGGATCCCGACCCAGGACAGCCCCGGCATCCGCCAGAGCTGGAGCGCCGCGATCACCGTCCCCGACGATCTGGTCGCGGTGATGAGCGGCGAGCGGCTGACGCCGAAGGGGGAGCCGGCGGGCAAGGGCCAGCGCCGCTTCCGCTTCCGCATGGATCGCAACGTGCCGCCCTATCTGATCGCGCTGGCGGTGGGCGACATCGACTTTCGCGGCATCGACGGCCGCACCGGCGTGTTCACCGAACCGGGTCAGCTTGACCGGGTGGCGACCGAGCTTTCGGACACGGGCAAGATGGTGGACACGGCGGAGTCGCTCTACGGCGACTATCGCTGGGGTCGGTTCGACGTGCTGGTCCTGCCGCCCTCCTTCCCGTTCGGCGGCATGGAAAACCCGACGCTCACCTTTGCCACGCCCACGATCATCACCGGCGACAAGTCCAACGTCGACGTGATCGCGCATGAGCTGGCGCACAGCTGGTCGGGCAACCTCGTCACCAACGCGACCTGGTCGGACAGCTGGCTGAACGAAGGCTTCACCACCTATTTCGAGAACCGCATCGACGAGAAGCTCTATGGCAAGGAGCGTGCGGCGACGCTGGCAGACCTGTCGTGGGACGACCTGCAGCGCGACCTGAAGGAGGCAAAGCCCGAGCAGACCCGGCTGCACGGCGATCCTGAAGGTACCTATGGCCAGCTCGACTATACCAAGGGTTCGACCTTCCTGCGCACCATCGAGGTGACGGTCGGGCGGGAGGCGTGGGACGCCTATCTGCGCTCCTATTTCGACCGCCACGCCTTTCAGCCGCAGACCAGCGCCAACTTCCTGAAGGACCTGCGCGCGAACCTGATCAAGGGCGATGCGGCGCTGGAGCAGAAGCTCCAGCTCGACGCCTGGGTGTACCAGCCGGGGCTTCCCAGCAACGCGGTGCATGTGAAGTCGGCGACGCTGGCGAAGATCGACCAGCTTCTGGAGCGGGTGAATGCCGGCGCGCCGATTGCCTCCGTCGATGCCGGCGGCTGGTCGACGCAGGAGTGGCTGCGCTTCCTGAACGGCCTGCCCCGCCGCCAGACGCCTGCGCGCCTGGCCGAGCTCGACCGGACGTTCGGCCTGTCACAGTCGACCAACGCCTATGTCCGCTCCGCCTGGCTCGTGCTCGCCATCCAGAACCGCTACCAGCCGGCCGTCGCCTCCACCGAGCAGTTCCTGCCCAGCGTCGGGCGTGGCCTGCTGATCATGCCGGTCTATCGCGCGCTGAAGGAGCAGAGCGACTGGGGCATGCCGATCGCCCGGCGCACCTTTGCCAAGGCGCGCACCGGCTATCATCCGGTGACCGCCGCTGCGATCGAACAGCTGCTGAAGTAAGCGTATGGCAGGGCGGCGGCCTTCGCGTCACCGCCCTGCCTCGTTCCTAGAAGCGCATGGTCAGCGACCCGAGCACCGACCGCGGTGCGCCCGGATAGATCCACAGCGCGCTGTAGCTGCTCTGCGCATAGGTCTGGTCGAGGAGGTTATCGACCTCGACGCGCGCGGTCAGGCGGTCGGTGAGCGGGAATGCCGCACTCGCCTTTGCCTTGAAATAGCCGTCCAGGCGCAGGCTGCCACCGTCCAGCGCCGCTGCGCGCGGGCCGACATAGGTGCCGCCCGCACTGAGGTCGAGGTCGCGGCCCGCGACGGGCAGGCTGGCGAACAATTGCAGCGTGCCTGAGTGGCGCGGCACGTTGAGGACATCCGCGCTCGGAAAGGCCGGATCGCGCGCCTCCGCATCCGTATAGGCATAGTTGCCGATCAGCCGGACGCCTTCGGCAAGGTCGATTTCGCCATCGACCTCCACGCCGCGCGAACGGATGCGGCCAACGGTCGCAAGGAAGTTCACGTCGAGCGGATCGGTCGCCAGGATGTTGCGCTTCGACACACTGAACCAGCTGACGCCGGCGCGGAATGCATCCAGCACCAGCTTGGCGCCAACCTCATAGCCCTTGCCGGTTTCCGGCGCGAAGGCATTGCCCTCCCGTCCCACGCTGGAGTTGGGGCGAAAGCCCTCGCCCCAGTTGGCGTGAAAGGCGAAGCGGGGGTCGGGCCGGTAGCGCACGCCGGCGCGGAACTCGAGCGGGTTGCGCTTCAGGCGGCTGAGCTGCCCCGTGCGCAGATTGTCGATGGTCTGCTTCAGATGCTCGTACCGCATCCCGCCGACGACGCTGAGGGAGTCGGTGACCTCCCACATGTCCTGTGCGTACAGGGCGACCGCCTTGCGCCGCTCGTCGGTAACCGTGAACGGCACCAGCGGGCCGGCAGTGCCGCCGTAGACGGGGTTGAAGACGTCGATCGGATAGGGCTGGTCCGCGGTCGGCCGGAACCGCTCCTGATAGGTCGAGAAATCCAGGTGGTAGAAGGTCGCGCCCACACTCGGGCGATGCGTTCCGAACGCTTCCACCGTGCCCCGGACCTCGGCACGCGCCGACCAGTCGGTGAGGTTCCAGTCGCGCAGGCGGCGCTGCCGCCGCATCGTGCCGTCCGCCAGCAGCGTAGAAGCCTCGGTGGAAAAGCCATGGATGCGGCCGTCGCGATAGGCGCCACCGCCCACCAGCGACCAGCCGCCGCCCAGATCCTGCTCCAGGGTGAGTTCGTGCCGCCAGTTGGTGGAAGCGACGCGGCCATCCGCCGGCTCGCCCAGGAACGTCTCGCGCGGAACCGCCTCGGCATCGTCGCCGATCGCGGGGATGCCGCGGTCGAAGGGCGAACGATACTCGATATACTCGCCCTGATAGGTCAGCGTCGTCCCCTCGGCGGGTCGCCAGCTGACCGATGGCGCGAACAGGCGGCGGCGAAGATCGACATGATCGCGGAAGCCGTCGCTGTTCTCGATGGCACCCACCAGCCGGATCGACAGGCTGGGATCGAGCAGCGATTCCACGTCCCCCTCAAGCCGATAGGTGCCAAAGGAGCCGGCGCTGGCGGTGAGGCTTCCGCCGGTACGGAACTGCGGCTTCTTGGTGATCACATTCACGACACCGGCCGGGTCCACCGAGCCGAACACCGCGCCGACCGGCCCTTTCAGCACTTCGATCCGCTCGACATTGGCAGGATCGCGCGGCGGGCCGAAGCCGCGGTTCGCCAGGAAGCCGTCGACGAAATACTCCGCCCCCGTATCCGGCGTGCCCAGGAACCCGCGGATGGCGTAGTTGTCGCGCAGCCCGCCCAGGTTGTTCTGCTGCGAAATGCCGCTGACCAACTCCAGCGCATCTGAAAGCCGGCGCACGCCATAGTCGTCCAGGATCGCGCGATCGAGCGCGATGCTCGCCTGCGACATGCGTTCGGTGACCACGTCGGATCCGTTGACGCGATCGATCCGGCGACGGCCGAGCACGACGATGTCATCGACGGTGTCGTGCCGGTGCTTCCGCGCTTCGGCCGGATCCTCGCCCGCCACTTCCTGTGCGGCAGCTGGCGCGAACCCTGCCAGCAGTGCCAGCGTCGACGCGGATCCCCAGCGTACGCCAGCCCGCGTAACCGCCCGAACGTTGCGCATACTTCCCCCATTTAGCTGATCCGCCCCTGCCTCTGCGACAGGGTTGCGTCATGTTACACCGTCTCATAAAGGCGACGTGCTGCAGCGCAAGATCGAAAAAGGGCGAACCGTTGATCGACACCATTCCCGCTTCCGAGCCAGCCATTGCGATCCGCGGGGTGCGCCACAGCTATGGCGATCGCATGGTGCTGCGCGACCTCGACCTCACCGTGGGCAGGGGCGAAGTCTATGCGCTGCTGGGCGGCAATGGTGCCGGCAAGTCGACCACGCTCAACACGCTGCTCGGCTTCCTGAAGCCCGCAGCGGGCACGGTCCGGATCTGCGGCATCGATCCGGTCACGCAAGCAGCCCAGGCACGTGCGCTGCTCGCCTATGTGCCGGAAAGCGTCGCGCTCTACGATCATCTGAGCGCGCGCGAGAACGTCGACTATTTCCTGGGCCTCGCCGATGCCGAGCGCGGGCGGGACGCGGTGATCGACCCGGCGCTCGACGCGGTGGGGCTGCCGCGCCACGCCTGGGACAAGCGCGTCGGCGGCTTTTCCAAGGGCATGCGGCAAAAGGTCGCGATCGCGCTGGCGCTGGCGCGGCATGTGCCGGTGCTGCTGCTCGACGAACCGACCTCCGGCCTCGATCCGCAGGCGACGCTGGAGTTCAACCGCCTGCTCGCCACCGCACGGGCGCGCGACGTCGCCATCCTGATGGTGACTCACGATTTGTTGAGCGCCGTCGACATCGCCGATCGCATCGGCTTCCTGTCGGCAGGCCGGATCGAGGAAGAGCGAGTGGCGGCCGTCGGCGATACGCGGTTCGACCTAAACGCGCTGCACGCGCGCTATGCGCATCCGCAGGTGCCTGCATGAGTGCCGCGACGCGGATCGCGCGCGAGGAGTGGCGCGGGCTGCTGCGCAACCGCGCCGGCGTGATCGCGACCGTGCTCCTGGTCGCGCTGGTGCTGGTGGCGAGCTTTGTCAGCCTGGAACGGCGCGCGCGGATCGAGGCGGATCGCGCCCGCTATCAGGCGAGCGTCGATGCGGAGTTCGATCGCCAGCCCGACCGCCACCCGCACCGCATGGTCCATTACGGCCAGTTCGTATTCCGGCCGATCGCGCCCCTCGCCTTCTTCGACGCAGGCGTCGACAGCTACACCGGCAACACCATTTTCCTGGAAGGCCATCGCCAGAACAGCGCCAACTTTGCCGAGGCGCGCCAGTCGTCGCTGCTGCTGCGCTTCGGGCAGCTGACCCCGGCGTTCGTGCTCCAGACGCTGGCGCCGCTGCTGCTGATCTTCCTTGGCTTTACCAGCGTCGCGCGGGAGCGCGAGCGCGGCACGCTGCGCCTGCTGCTCGCTCAAGGGGTCCGCGGGCGCACGCTGCTCGCCGGCAAGCTGCTCGGCCACGGCGTGGTGGCGCTCGCGATCGGGGTGCCCGCCTTTGCCGTGTTGCTGGGCTTTGCGGCCACGGGCGCAGCCCCCTGGGGCGCTACGCTGCTGCTGATCCTGGGCTATGCCGCCTGGCTGCTGCTCTGGGCGCTTTTGTCGGTGCTCGTTTCGACATGGGCACGGCGCTCGCGCGATGCCTTGGCGGCCTTGATCGGGCTGTGGATGGTGGGCGTGATCTTGCTGCCCCGCGCCCTGCCCGAAGTGGCGACGAGCCGCGCCACCTTGCCGACCCGCATCGAGACCGAGGTGGCGCTGCACCGCGACCTCGCCAGCATCGGCGACAGCCACAACCCCGACGACCCTTATTTTGCCGATTTCAAGCGACGCACGTTGGCGCGCTACGGCGTGACGCGGGTGGAAGACCTGCCGGTGCAATATGCCGGGCTGGTCGGCATGGAGGGCGAACGCCTGTCCACCGAGCTCTATGCCCGTGCCGCGGCAGACATCGCCGCGCGCGAGGCGACGCAGAACCGCTTCGTGCACGGCTTTGCCGCCGTCAGCCCGCTGATCGCCATGCGCCAGCTGTCGATGACGCTGACCGCCAGCGGCCCTGCCGCGCATCTCGACTTCCTCAACCAGGCCGAGACGTTTCGCTATCGCTTCGTCCAGACGCTCAATCGCATGCAGGCCGAGCTGATCCCGCACATCGGCGGGGAAGATCCGCGCGTGTCGGCCGAAAATTGGAAGCGGGTGCCGCGCTTCGCCTATCGCCCGCATGACCCCCTGCGCGCCGAACCGGACACGATCGGGTGGAGCCTTGCCGTCCTGCTCGGATGGCTGGTCGGCCTGGGCATATTGGCGGCGCTTGCCGCCCGACGCATCGGAAAGGTTGCCCAGTGAGCCGTGTTCGTGCCGAACTCCGCCTGATCCTGCGCTCGCCGCTCGGGGTCCTTGCGCTTGCGCTTCTGCTGGCACTGTCCTCGCTCGCCGTCTGGTCCGGCATCGCGCAGATGGAGAGGCAGGAGGCGACGATCGCCCGCGTCACGGCCGAGCAGGCACGCGACTTCGCCGCCGTCGCCGATGCGTACGGAAAGCCGGACGGCGATGCGGGCTACGCCGCCTATTACAGCTTCCTCCTCACCCATGACGCACCCCCGCTGCTCGCCTTTGCTGCGATCGGCCAGCGCGACATCCAGCCGTTCGTGCTGCGCGTCCGCGCCCTGGGGCTGCAACAGCAGCTCTATGATGCAGAGGCGATCAACGCCGAGCTGGCACTGCCCGGCGTCTTCGACTGGGCGTTCGTGCTCGTCTACCTCGCCCCGGTGATCGTGATCGCCCTTAGCCATGACCTGGTCACCGGCGAGCGCGAGGGCGGGCGCCTCCGCCTCCTGCTGTCGATGCCCGGGCGTGGCCTGTGGCGGCGGCGGATCGGGCTGCGCTTCGCCCTTAGCTTCGGGGCAGTGTCGCTGCCGTTCCTGGTCGGCGCGCTGGTCACGACCGCGCCCGTAGGGGGTGCGGTGGCGATGCTGCTGGCGGCGGCCCTCTACCTCGGCTTCTGGTTCGGTGTGGCGCTGCTGGTCGGCAGCATCGTGCGGGCGTCCGCCACCGCGGCGGCGTCGCTGATCGGCTGCTGGATCCTGCTCACCCTGGTGTTCCCGACGCTCGCCAATGCGGCGATCGCGCGCGCCATCCCGACGGGCAAGGGCATCGACGTGACGCTCGCCCAGCGTGAGATCGTCCACCACGGGTGGGACACTTCGAAGGCCGACACCTTCGCACGCTTCTTTGTCCGCCATCCCGAGTGGCGCGGGCGCGAGGGATTCGAAGGCCGATTCCACTGGAAGTGGTATTTCGCCATGCACCAGGTCGGTGACGAGGCGGTCGCGGGGGACGCCGCCGCCTATCGCGCCAGCCTGACCGCGCGCGAGACCTGGACTGCGCGCGCCGGCACGATCCTGCCCGGGGTCGCGGCACAGGGCGTGCTGCACCGCATCGCCGACACCGATCCGTTCGGCCAGTTCGCCTATCAGGACAGCATCGCCGCGTTCCACGATCGGCTGCGGCGCTTCTTCTATCCTTATCTGTTCGCCGACCGGCCGTTCACCCGCGCCGATTTCGACCGGATCCCGGCGTACACGCCACGCGCTCCGTCGGGCTCGCTTCCGAGTGCGTCGCTGCTGGCGCTGCTGATCGCGGCCGCGCTGCTGCTCGCGATCGGCGGCGTCCGGGTCGGGCGGATCAGCGGCACCGGTCGCGCGTGAGGCCTTTGCGTCGCAGCGGCGGCAACTAGTCGCGGAAGACGAACTCCAGCGTTCCGCCTTGCGCGATCAGTGCATGGTCCACGGAATAGCCCTTCAAGGGCTGCCCGTTCCAACGCATCTGCCATGCCCCTGCTCGCGCGGCCCCTGTCGTCCTGACGACCAGGCGGCGGCCGTTCCCCAGCTGGACCTCGGCGTGGTCAAACGCGGGCGGCGTGGTCACGTAGAAGGGCTTGCCCGGCGCCAGCGGGTACAGGCCCAGCGACGCCCACACATACCAGGACGCCATGCCGCCCGCGTCGTCGTCCATTCCATCCGCATAGCCCACCGGGTCGAGCGCAAAGGCGCGGCCATGCCAGGGCGCCGGGCGCTTGCCGGCATTGGTGTACCAATGGTCCATCGGCTGGTGGAGGATGGTATTCACCAACTCCCGCGTGCGCTGGGGTTGGCCCGTCATCGCGAACAGGAACGGTGCCTGGATGTCGGGCTGGTTCGTCATGTTGAACAGCCCCTCGTCAAAGAACCGCGCGAGCTCGGCGTTGAAGCGTGCGCGGCCAAGGCCCTGGTTCACCACCCAGTCGAGGTCGAACACCGGCGCCCAGCGATATTGCCACAGCGTGCCCTGGTAGAGCCCGCGCGCCTTCACCGTGTCGGAATCGGGACCGATCTCGCGGAACACCTTTTCCCACATCGGGCGGTAGGACAGTGCATCGGCGCGCAGTGTCTGCGACAACGCCGACTGGCCCAGGTCCTGCGCAAGCTCGGCGGCAGCCCAGGCGTCATAGGCGGTTTCGATCTGCTGGTCGGGCGTCTCGCGCGGCAGCCCGCGCAGTTCCTCCACCATCAGCGGAAGCACGCGTGCGGCGTCGAACCCGCCGATGCCCTTGCGCCGGAAGTCGAGCAGCGCGATGCCGGCATGCTCGGTGCGCACGGTGATGAACGGTTCGTGCTGGGTCGCCCATTGCGCCTTGCCCGCCATGTAGAGCTCGGCCAGCGACGCGGCGATGTCGGCAGCGCGTGGGGTGTCGAGCAGGCCGATCAGCGGCAGCTGGGTGCGGTAATTGTCCCAGACCGCCCAGCCGGCATAGCGATGGTGCCCGCGCGGAACCTGGTGCAGCGTGCCGTCGGATCGGCGATAGCGGCCGTCCATGTCGTCGATCCGCGCCGGCGTCTGCATTGCCCTGAACAGGTGCGTATAGACCAGCCGGGCGCGCTCGCCGGTACCGGGAACGCGCACTCGGCCCAGTTCGGCTGCCCAGGCGGTGCGCGCGCCGGCGCGAACCTGTTCCAGCGTCCGGCGGCCGATCATCGCGTCCAGCACGCCGTGCGCCGATTGTGGGTCGACTACCGACAGCCCGGTGCGCAACTCGACCTGCGCACCCGCCGCGACCGGCAGGTCGAAGGCAAGCTTGTCACCGGCAAGCGGGATGGCGGCGGCCGTCACTGGCTTGCCGTTCAGCGTCAACGCAGCGGCGAAGGCCAAGTGATAGGTGCCGTTGTCGCACACCGTGCCGGCCGACATCCGGCCGCGCAGGTCCCGGGCCGCGGTCCCCGTCCACTCGGCGCTCTTGCGCTTGGTATAGCCGTGCCGCGGATCCAGCACGACGCGCACGGTTCCGGCGCGCGGCAGGGTGAAGCGGGAAATGCCTGCGGCCCCGATCGCTGCAAGCTCTGCGGTGATACCGCTGCCGTAGCGCACCCGATACCAGCCGGGCGCCGCTTTCTCCGACGCCTTGTCCATGCGCCACAGCGGCGCATCGCCCGCATAGCCGACCGCCACGTGAAGGTCGCCGCCGCCGCCGCCGCAACCCACCCCCACCGCACGGGTGTGCGAGAAGCCGGTCAGCTGGGTCGCGGCGAAGTCATAGCCGGCGTGTTCGGCCGGACGGGTGTCCGGCGACAACTGGACCATGCCATAGGGCCCGGTCGCGGCAGGCGTGAGCTGGCCATGGTCGCCCGAGGTGCCGACAAACGGATCGACGAGGTCGACCGGCTCCGCCGAACGCTGCGCCGCCGCAGCCGTGGAGAACAGGAGCAGGGCGAGGCCGAGGGTCGTGCGGATCATGCGTGAGCCTCTACGGAGTGCGGCCAGGTCGCGCGAGCCGAAACGGTAGCGGACCAGCGGAAACTACCGCGCTTCCGGCAGCGATGCTGCACGGGCCGGGCACAGGCGGCTAGTCGTCTTCTTCCATCTCGCGATCGATCGCGTCCATGAAGTCGCGTGCAGCCTCCCGGTCGCCCGCGTCCTTGAACGCCACGTCGAGGTCCGGCGCCGCGCCCAGCATGTACATCAGGCACCACAGCGCGAACCGACGGCCGCTGTCCTGCTCCAGGCCGAACTCGATCCGCAGGCGCTCCAGGCCGTCGGAAACTTCCGCCGGCGACAGGGTGGCGAGATCTTCCGTGTTGAAGAAGCGCACGAGCAGTTGGTCGAAGTCCATGCCCGACCGTAGCGCAAGAGGGGCCCTGTGTCTTTCCGGAAGCGGGCACCACCCCCTTTGCCGCTATTTCGCGCGGCCCAGGCACGGCCCGCCGTCGGGACCAACCTCGCCCGTGCAGGTCCGCACCCGCGGCAGCGTGTCCGGCAGTTCCTTCAACCGGTTGCGGCCGTCGCTGCCGCGCTCCAAGTCGAACCCGTCGTACAGCGTGCCGCTGGCGGTATAGGTGCGGAACTGGAGCTTGCCGGCGTCCACGTCGACGATCTGGAACAGCTCGGTATCCTCGGCCGTGCGATCCGGCTGGGTGCGCGCCCGGTCGTTCAGGCCGTACATCTTCGATCCGGTGACTGAGACGAGATAGACCGGCCCCTGCGTCGCCCCCTTGGCTCGCGCCGCGCGCCCGGCTTCCCGGCCCGCCTCGGCGGTCAGGCGGCTGTAGCAATGGTCATGGCCCTGCAGCACCAGGTCGACGCGACGGCGGTCGAAGATCGGCTTCCACGCGGCCTTCAGCTTCTCCGTGTCGTTGGGCCGCGCGCAGGTGAAGATCGGCTGGTGGAACAGCACGACATTCCACTTGGCGGTGCTCGCCGCCAGCGTCGCGTCCAGCCATCGGGTCTGCTGGTCGAGCGCGTTCAGGTCGAGCGCGGCGGTGCCGTCCAGGATCACGAACCGAACGCCCTGATAGTCGACGAAATAGGTCGTCGCCTTGACCGGGTCGACGCCATTCGCCGGCAGCGCGAACTGCAGCGGCCAATAGGGCCCGAGCTTGCGGCTTTCCCGGCCGTCGGGGAGCATGTGGTCGACATATTCGTGGTTGCCGGTCGCCGGCAGCTGCGGGATTTGGCTGTAGTTGTAGCCGCCCGCCTGGTTCCACTCGCCCCATTCGTCGTCATGGTCCAGGTCGTCGCGCTGGGCGGCAAGATCGCCGGCATGCACCGTCAGCGCGATCCTGCCCTCGGCAAAGCCCTGCCGGATCACGCGCGCGGCATAGGTCAGGATGCCGTTCTGGGTATCGCCCAGATACAGGAAGCGGAACGGGCGGAACCGATCAGCGGCAGTACGGAACTGCAACCATTCGGTCCAGCCCGCTGCCCCCTTCACACGATAGGCATAGGTCCGGTCCGGCTCCAGGCCGGTGAAGCGGATCTGATGATAGTTGGCAGGGCCGTTGGCGCTGTCGATCGACCGGGTGGTGCCAGAAAGCGTGCGTGCCTGCCGCTCCAGCGTCGGGCCGTCGACGGCGACCGCGATCTGCGCCTCGGCAGTCGCCTGGTTCCGGTCGGTCCGGAACGCGACTGCCATCTCGTGCGCAGGGTCGGCGCCCGCGGTGAGCACGATCCGGTCGGGAAGGTTGCGCGGAGCATAGGGCAGCCCCGGCGTGCGCGGCACCGCCGAGGTCGCCGGTGCCTGGGCAAGGGCGGGAGCAGCCGACAGCAGCGCCGCTGCGACCCACAACACCCGCATCAGAAGTTCGCCCGCACGCCGAACTTCAGCGTGTAGGAATATTCTTCATATTGCAGCAGGCGGCGCGTGATCGGTGCGTTCTGATAGGCCACGTACTTCGCGTTGTTGATGTTCACCCACTCGCCGAACAGCTGGACGTTCGGCGTCAGGCGGAAGCGCGCGCTGGCGTCCAGCTGGAAATGCTCGCGCACATAGCGGTCCTCGGCCGCGACTGCCTGCACCTCGTCCAGGTACTTGTCGCGATAGGTGCCAGCCAGGCGCAGGCTGATCGGCCCCTTTTCATAGCCGAGCACGGCGTTGAACGTGTGCTTGGACGAGGCGGGCAGCGGAATGTCGCGCAAGCCCCCGGTGTCCCCGTCGAACGTCTGCGTATGGCCGTCGGTGAAGGTGTAGTTGAAGTTGGTCAGCAGGCCATCGAACGGTGCCGGGAGCATGGTATAGGCCTGCGAATAAGCGACTTCGATGCCGCGGACCTTGGCCTTGCCCATGTTGAGCGGAATGTCGGCTTCGGTGAAGGCGATGCCGCGATAGCTGCCGTTATAGGGCGCGTCGTCGCCCTCGAACGTCACAGTGGTGATGTAGTCCTTGATGTCCTTCGCGAACACGCCGAACTGCAGCACGCTGGCGCTGGCGAAATACCATTCGAAGCCCAGGTCCACGTTCCATGCGCGATAGGGCTTCAGGTCGGGATTGCCGAACGCGCCTTCGGCATCGTCACCATCGCGCTCGACGGAAAAGCGCGGGGCGAGCTGGCCGATGCTGGGGCGTACCAGGCTCTTGAACACGCCCGCGCGCAGCACGACCTGATCGGTCGCCTCATAGCGAACCAGGGCGCTCGGTAGCCAGTCGGTGTAGCTGCGGCGGATCTGGTTGGGCGTGACGATCAGCTGTTCGTCGTCTTCGCCGTCCTCGTTCAGCGTGACGGTGTTGCCGTTGATGTCGTTGCGCGTGTGCTCCATGCGCACGCCGCCGATCATCCGCAGCGGCCCGGACTGGTAGCGTCCGAGCAGATAGCCCGCGTAGATGTCCTCATCGACGCGATAATCCTCGACCACCGAGGCGAACGCCGAGCCCAGCGTGTCGAGCTCGAACCCGCCCGCATTCGTGTCGAGGAAGCCGCGCTCGCCCTTCTTGGCGACGACCGGCCCAAGCTCCGCGAGCCGATAGGTCTGGCCTCCCACCACGTCGGCCAGCGTGAAGTCGCCGTCATAGCCGTCAAACGTGTCGACGTTCAGGTCGTACTGCTTGCGACGCAGCCGGGCCTTGCCGCCGAACTGGACGTCGAAGCTGCCTTCCGCCAGCGCGAAGCTGCGAGTCACATCGCCGCGGAAATTCCACTCGCGATCGGTCGATCGGCTCAGCGTCGTGCGATCGAAGCTGTCGAACGCATAGGCGCTGGGATCGCTGAACTCGGCCGCGCTGGCGCCGCCGACGGTGAAGCTGGGCAGCAGATAGTTGGAATAGTCGAAGCCGACGGTCAGGTCGTCGCCTTCCTCACCCTCGAAGTCACGGCGGAAGGTGATCGGGTCGATCGAGCCGTTCTCCAGCTCGGACGCGCGGGACCATGCCGCAGAATATTGCAGGCGCCACGGGCCCGTGTTGGTCTCGCCGCCGACGCTGTAGGACTGGATGGTCTGCTTCTCGAAGCGATCCTTCAGGTCGCGTTCCACCCGGATCCGGCCGTCTGCGCTGTCGAAGCTGGCCGTGCTGCCCGTCGACGTGGCGGGATCCTCGTCCATCTCGAAGATCAGGCGGCGGCGATCCTCCTGGTCGGAGAAGCGATTGTAGATACCGCGGGCGTACAGCGTGGTGGTGTCGCTCGGCCGCCAGTCGAACGACAGCGAACCGCCCGTGCGCAGGCGACGCACATCATAGTCGCGATACTCGACGGTGTCGGCAAAGCCGTTGCCCGCATCGTCGACGTTCCAGCCGTCCATCTCGACATTGTCCGTCTCGAACTTGCGCAGGTAATAGGATGCGCCACCCGACACGCCGAAATTGTCGCTGATGCGGGTCGAGAAGTTGACGCTGCCCTTGGGCGTCACCTCGTTGGAATAGTTGTTGTACGATCCCTCGATCGACGCGGCGAGCAGGTCCTTCTTGCGGTCGAACGCGCTGGTCGTCTTGATCTCGACGGAGGCGCCGATGGTGTCGGCATCCATGTCCGGGGTCAGCGACTTCTTGATCTCGATCGACTCGATCAGTTCCGACGCGACCACGTCGAGCGCGACCGAGCGGGTGTCCGCCTCCGGCGCGGGCACCCGGACGCCGTTCAGCGACGCGGCGTTCAGCGACGGGTCGAGGCCGCGGACCGCAATGAAGCGGCCCTCGCCCTGATCGTTCAGCACGTTGACGCCGGGGGCGCGACGCACGGATTCGGCGACGTTCTGGTCAGGGAACTGGCCGATTGAATCGCGGGTCAGCACGCTCTCAACGCCGTCCGCGCCACGCTGGCGGCTGAGCGCGCTGGCGAGGTTCGCGCGCTGCCCGGTCACCAGAATGGTATCGTTGCCGCCAACCGAAACGTCCTGGGTCAGGTCGCCGCTCGCATCGACCGTGATCGGCATTTCAACCGGCTCGGCCCCGACATAGCGGACGCGCAGCGTATAGGTGCCGGCCGGCACGTCGCTGAAGCGGTAGCGGCCTTCCCGATCCGCCTCGACGCTGCGGCCGAGTTCGACCAGCGTCACCTCTGCGCTGGCCAGCGTGCGGGTTCCGCTCGCGTCCGAAACCGTGCCCGCGACCTGGCCTGCGAATGCGGCAACAGGCGCGACCAACAGTGCCGAACCCAGCAGAAGGCGCAGCCGCGCCGAAACTCTCGCCATGATACTTCCCCGAACCCCTTGTTCGGTGGCGCCACTGCGTCCCTTTTGTGACATCACTGTTGCAGTGGGTTCGTCAGGGCGCGGGATCCGGGAAGATTCTCACATGACGGATAAGGTGCCGGGTATCTGCCTCAACTGATCGGACGCCCGCCCAAGCGCCGCCGCGCGCGTGGGGGCGGCACAAAAAGGGGCAGAGCCGCGCAGGACACACGACCAGCGCGGCCGGTGGCTGCGGCTCGGTGAAATGTAGTGATTCAGGCAGTTTTGGCGGAGACGGAGGGATTCGAACCCTCGGTACCAGTAATCCCGGTACGGCGGTTTAGCAAACCGCTGGTTTCAGCCACTCACCCACGTCTCCGGGAACGGCTCTGAGGGCGGGGCTATAGACAGCATGTGGGCCGGGATCAACTGGGGTCGCATCGCTTTTCGAGCGCGTGTAGGACTCGGCTCACCGCGCCATTCATTGCAGCGCAAGCGGCAGGCGCGGATAGAGGGTCCGGGTTGATAAGCGGGGAAGTGACATGCGTAGGTTTTGGCTGATGCTGGGGAGCGTTGCCGTCGCGATGGCGACGCCCGCGGCCGCGCAGATGCGCACCGTTGACCCGAACGAGGCGATCGACGGTGACCTGGATACCGCTCCGGCGCCGCAGCAGCCGCAGGCGGCGCCTGCCCCCGAGCCGGACACGTCCGTTGCGCCCCAGTCCGACGATCCGGCGCAGCGGGCTCCTGCCCCGGCCGCTCCAGCGCCCGCGGCTCCGGGCGCAACCATGGCATCGGCGAACACCTATGAACGCGAGGATCTGATCAACGCGGCAGAGGGGGTGTTCGGCAAGGGCGCGGAAGGCCTTGCCGGCATCCTCGAGAACATCCTCAAGGATCAGGGAAAGCCCAACGCCTATATTGCCGGCCGAGAGGCGGCGGGCGCCTTTGTGGTCGGCCTGCGCTATGGCTCGGGGGTGATGAGCCACCGGGTTGAGGGACAGCGTCCGGTGTATTGGACGGGCCCCTCGGTCGGCTTCGACGTCGGCGGCGATGCGACCAAGGTATTCGTGCTGGTCTACAACCTCTACGACTCGCAGGAACTCTACCATCGCTTCCCGCAGGCAGAGGGACGCGCCTATTTCGTCGGCGGCTTCTCTGCGAGCTACCTGCGGCGGGGGGACGTGGTGTTGATCCCGGTGCGGCTGGGCGTCGGTTGGCGGCTCGGCGCCAACATCGGCTATATGAAGTTCAGCGAAAAGGCGAAGTGGATGCCCTTCTGACGGGCAGCCCCGCCTGATCAGCAAGGGCCGCGGGAGCGATCCCGCGGCCCTTGCTACAGGATCAACCGAAATCCACCGCGTCGAAGCGGAGCGGGGCACCGCCGGCCTGGGAGGCGAGCTGCCCTTCCCACATGACTTGCTGCCCGCGCACGATCGTGCCGATCGGCTTGCCGGTCAGCTCCATGCCCGTGAACGGGGACCAGCCGGCACGCGAGGCCAACCACGGCTCCTCGATCGTCCAGCGCTTCTTCAGGTCGACGACCGTGAAGTCGGCATCATAGCCGACCGCAATCCGCCCCTTGCCCACCAGCCCGAACAGCCGCTGCGGCCCCGCGCTCGTCATGTCGATCAGCCGCTGCAGGGTAAGGCGGCCGGCAGCGACATGGTCCAGCATCAGGGGCAACAGCGTCTGCACGCCGGGCATGCCGCTGGGGCTCGCGGGATAGGGCTTGGCCTTTTCCTCCAGCGTGTGCGGCGCGTGATCGGATCCGATCACGTCCGGCACGCCCTGGCCAAGCCAGTGCCACAGCCCGTCGCGATGCGCGCCCGACCGGATCGGGGGGTTCATCTGGGCATGGGTGCCCAGTCGCGGATACGCCTCCTCGCCCGCCAGGGTCAGATGCTGCGGCGTCACCTCGCACGACGCCACGTCCTTGTTCTGGCCAAGCAGTTCCAGCTCCGCGGGCGTGGTGACGTGCAGCACATGGATGCGCCGTCCCGCCTCGCGCGCAAGACGCAGGATGCGCCGCGTCGCAATCAGCGCGCTCTCGTCGTCGCGCCATACCGGGTGCGAGCGCGGATCGCCGGCGATGCGCTCGCCGGCGCGCGCGTTCATGCGATCCTCATCCTCGGCATGAATAGCCACCCGGCGATGGCCGGAGCGCAGCACGCGCAGCAGGTTGGCGTCATCGTCGACCAGCAGGTTGCCCGTCGACGACCCCATGAAGATCTTGACGCCCGCGGTGCCGGGAAGCCGCTCCAGCTCGCCCAGCTGCTCGGCATTGCCGGCCGTCGCCCCCACGTAGAAGGCGTGGTCGCACCACATGCGGTTGCGCGCGCGCGCAAGCTTGTCGGCGATCGCCTCGGCGCTGTCGGTGTTGGGATTGGTGTTCGGCATCTCGAACACCGCGGTGACGCCGCCCAGCACCGCTGCGCGGCTGCCGCTTTCCAGGTCCTCCTTGTGGACCAGACCCGGCTCGCGAAAGTGCACCTGGGTGTCGATGACGCCCGGCAGCACGTCCAGCCCGGTGCAGTCCACGACCTCGCCCGCATCGCCCGTGCCGCCGATCTGCGCCACCCGGCCGTCATGCACCCACAGGTCGGCTGCGGCCGGGCCGCCGGGCAGATGGACGGTGCCGCCCGCCAGTTTCAGGTCAAAGCTTGCCACGATCGCCCTTTCGTCTGCTGGGTCGCCCTCCTACCTTGCCCGTATGATGGAAACCAGACCCGGCACATGGCTTGCCGACCGCGCGTTGCTCCGCGTCGGTGGAGCGGAAGCACGTCCTTTCCTCGAGGGACTGCTCACGCAGGACGTGCTGACCCTCACGCCGGTGGCGCCGCGCTGGTCGGGACTGCTGACGCCACAGGGCAAAGCCTTGTTCGACTTCCTGCTCTGGGACGATGGGGAGGCAGTGCTGATCGACTGCGAGGCAAGCGAGGCGGAAGCGCTCGCGCGGCGGCTGGCGCTCTACCGGCTACGGCGTCCCATCACCATCGAGCCGGTTTCCGGGGGTGTTCATTGGAGCATTGATGGCGCGCAAGGTGCGCCGGATCCCCGGCTCGCGGAACTCGGCCACCGCTGGCTTGCGCCCGTGTCCACGCCGGCGGATGGCTGGCTTGCCCACCGCCTGAGCCTGGGCATCACGGAAGGCGTAGCCGAGCTCGGTCAGGACAAGACGCTTTGGCTGGAATGCAATGCGCGTGAGCTCAATGGCGTGAGCTTCACCAAAGGCTGCTACGTCGGGCAGGAGAATACTGCCCGCATGCATCACCGGTCCAAGGTGAACCGGCGGCTCGTCGTGGCGCCGCTTGGGAACCCAGGCGATCGGACTCGCGCCTGCTATCCAGACCTGGCGCTGATGGTGGAACATCGGCGGGTCGAGGCGCTTGGCGATGCGATGGTGCCGCAATGGCTGGCAGACGCGCTCGGAGCAGAGGCAGAGGCGAGCACCACCTGATGTATTCGGGGGCGCAGCTCCCGAACCGAGGCTGGGCGGCGGGTGCTACAAGCGCGGCCACCCGGAAAACCACCACCGACGCGGCTAGCGGGGACCCTCACAGCACCTCGCTTTTCGCCGCTAGGCACCCGGCCGGGCATCAAGCGGACGGGGCTTCCGGTCTTCGAACAAAGAAAAAGGGAGGCCGGTTGCCCGACCTCCCCAATTTCCATTCGACCAAGAGGTCGAATTACATGCCCGAACCCGGACCGTAGGTGATTTCCACGCGACGGTTCTGCAGCTCGCGCACGCCGTCGGCGGTCTCGACGCGCGGACGGCCTTCGCCGAACGCTTCCGAGGAGATCACGCCACCCGGGATGCCGCGACCCTCGAGGTACGCACGGGTTGCATCCGCACGACGCTGCGAGAGGCCGACGTTGTACGAGGCCGCGCCCGAACGGTCGGCATGACCGGCCAGCATGACCTGCGCGTTGCCGCACGACTGGTAGTTCGAGATGGCGTTGTCGAGGATGCCAGCCGCTTCCGGCGTGATGTCCGACTTGTCCCACTCGAAGAACACGATGTACGGCCCCGGGGTGCAAACCGTCTCGACCGGCGCAGGCGGCGGCGGCGGCGGCGGCGGCGGAGCAGCCGGCTCACCGAAGTTGAAGGTCAGACCGCCCAGGATGCTGTGCGACCGGAAGCGCGCATCATAGCCATTGCCCGTGACGTCGACGAGGTTGACGTCCTGAGCGTTGAAGAAGCGGTACTTCAGCGACACATCGACGTTCTCGGACAGCGGCGCGCGGATGCCGGCGATTGCCTGCCAAGCGAACACGGTGTCGGAGTCGTCGAGGAACGAGCCGTTCTCGTTGACGCGATAGTCGTTCGCCTTGACGCGAGCGACACCGGCACCGCCGCCGACGAAGCCCGACACGCCGTCGTCTTCACCGAAGTCGAGCATGGCGTTCGCCATGAACGACAGCGCCGAGGTGCTGCCGCCTGCGTCATAGTCGCCTGCGGTAACCGACGACAGGCCGCCGGCCGGGCCGTACGCCGGGATGGCTGCGGTCGAGCGGAGGCTGTCAACAGTCGCGCTGCGATAGCTGACTTCGGCTTCAACGCGGAACGCGCCGAAGTCGTAGCCGATCAGGCCGCCAACGTCATAGCCATAGTCATGGTCAACGGTGGTGGTGCCGCCGGCCGGTGCGGTGAGGTCGTAGTCGATGTCTTCGACGATCATCGCGCCGCCTTCCACGCCCACATACCACGCGTTGTCGCGTGCAAGGGCGGGAGCCGAAAGCGCAGTGGTCGCGAGCGCCAATGTGACGGCAAGCTTCCGCATTCTATTCCCCTTTCATGGTTGTCCTACGGACAGCGCAAACCCACTACTTCGGCCATTGTTTCCGCGCAAGCGAACAAAAACTGCCACTGTTGCGGAACTGCAACAGCTATTCCGCGTTGCGCGCAACCAGTCCATGCTGCTGGAGTGTGTTCAGCAGCACAGCGAGCGTGGTTCGCGCTTCGGCATCTACGACGTTTCCGCCCTCCGGAAAAGCAATTGCTGGCTGCTGCGGCCCCAGCACTTGCATGCCGCCCAGCGTCACCACCGAACCACGCAGCTCACCCAGGCGCCAACTGCCTGAAATCCTTCGGATCGGCTGGGCATCATGCCGGCTCCACAGCAGCATTCCTTCGCAACTGCGAAGAAAGCGCCAGCCGCTTTCGGACCAGGCGGCGATGCGATCCGCCTGCCCTTCCCAGGCGCCCACTGGCGCACTGCCCACAATCCAGCATTGGCCGTCCGCTGGAGCCACAGGCGGTTCGTTCTGGCCCACACCTTCCACTTCCGAATGGAGCAGGACATCCAATGCGAACAGCGCCTCGTTGTGCGTGATCTCTTTCTGCGCCTGCCCCGCATGCAGCATCGGCAGGGAAAGGCGAGGGGTCAGGTCGGTCATGCAAACCTCCGGTTAGGAAAGCGGAAGAACCCCAGGCGCAGAGACGCCGTGTGTTCCGATCTGGCGTACCTCGATCCGCACGGGTCTTGTCGCGATCCCGTCTGCCGGGATCCGGATGTGCGGCGCGGCGGAGAGGAAGTCGCCAAGACTCCCGTCCACCCCGAACAGCCGGACCGAATAGGCCTCGGCATCCTCGGCCAGCGGAACCTCGACGCCATCGCGCCACCACCAGCCGTCGCGGCTGCGCCGCACCCAGCGAAGCTCGATAGCTCCGGCCTGCATGTCGGCCGCTATATGGACCGGCGATGGCGGGCACAGCGACCAGCCGGTTGCCGGCACTTCGGTGCTGGCACCCTCCGCGTCACCCGCGATCCCCACGGCGCGTACCCTCAGATGCACCCCAGCGCCAATCCGCCGCGGCTCGAACCAGCGGATCGCATCCGCCTCGATCAACGCGAATCCGTCGCCAATCTGCTGGGTACCGATCGCGGCTTCGGTGCCGCGCCGCCCGCGCCACAAGCGCCGCAATCGCCAGCGGCGCGGCGCCACCTGCGTCGCCCCGCCGAACTGCAGAAGCTCGTCGCCCACCAGCGCCAGGTTCGCACCCAGATCGAGCGCCGCAGCATCCGCACCCGCCAGCGCCGCCTCGTCATGGGCGAACTCGACTTCCATCACCGACCGCCGGTCCTCCAGCGTCGCGGGCACCCTTTCAGCAAGCCCGGTGAGCGTCCCCAGCACCGCCGGTGCCGCAGTGCCGCCGATCGCCTGCCAGCTCTGCCCGTCATCCTCGCTCGCCAGCAGCGCGGCACGCCGCCATCCCGGCAGCAGGCCCGCCGCCAGGATCGCGACTTGCGGCACAGCCCCCGCTCCGGCCAGCGGCGGCAGCTCGAACCCCGCAATCAGCGTCGGCCCGTGCACCGCATCCGAAGCCGGGCTCACCCGGCCGCTCGACGCGTTGCGCGGCGACAGCGCCGCACTTCCGATGCGATGCAGGTCCAGAACCACGACCATGCGATCCAGGGTCGCGCTGCTGACCCGCCACTGGCCAGCCTCTCCCGTCAACACGACCCGGTCGCCTGGCACGATCGCGGCATGCCGCCAGTCGAGCGACACGCGCCGGGTTTCCCGCTGGAGGTCCAACGCTTCAACGGCCCGCTCAGCCAGGGCGCGCGCCTGCGCCGCTTCCAGCACCGCCGGCAGTTCGATCCGCTGCGCGCGTCCGCTCGAACTGGCGCGGACCGCCCTTTGCACCCCGGTCTGATACTCGCGCGCGGCATCATAATAGCCGATCGTGACCTCGGCCGGGGCGCGGTCGCTCGCGGCGATCGTGCGCATGCCGCGCCCGCCGTCTTCGCCTGCCGCGCGCGCTGCCGCATCTTCGATCGGGCAGGCAGCCCCGGGCTCTCCGCGGATTCCGTCGCTTCCGATCCAATAGCCCGCGGGGCTCAGCAGCCCCTCAACTGCGGCGCGGATGCTGTCCCCCTGCGCCGAGTAGCCGATCAGGGGCAGGCTTGCCTCGCCCTGGGTGATCGCGCGCCCGCTCACTTCCTCGACGATGCCGCCCAAGGCCACCGCCCCCGCGTCCGCCTCGACTTCGAAGGTGAGTGAGGGGATCCGGTTGCCGAAGTCCGCCAGTTGCAGCCCCTCGAACACGGCATAGGCGCAGCCGCGATGCGCCGGGGTGTGTGCCATGCCTTCCGCCGCGGCGATCAGCGGGTCGGGCTGCTCATCCTCGCCGCCCAGGTACAGGCGGAACCCGGTCTGCGTCTTCCAGTCGCCGGCAGCACCCCGCAGCAGCTTGCCGTCCGCCCAGATCCGGCGCACGCCCAGAATCGGCCGCCCCGACAGCAGCACCGCGAAGTTCGCCGAATAGCTGTAGCTGGTCACGCTCGGCTGGCCCTTGCCGGCTCCATCGCTGCTGCGCGCCTCCACCAGGTCGATCGCCCAGATCACCGATCCCGCCACGCGCATGGTCCCGAACAGGCGCGGGATCTGGGTCGCATAGGAAGAGGTCTGCACCGCCAGTTCGGTCAGCCGCGGGCCCTGCCGCCCCTTGGGCGCAAACAGGCTGGCATCTACCGTCCGCCCGAGCGCCGCCCCCAGGGCCGCCCCGATCGGGCCACCGACCGCACCCCCCACCGCCGTCAGCACCAACGTCGCCATCAGCCCTCTCCCTCCTCTCGGCCGGGGAAGCGCCATGCGCTCACCAGCGCGAACGGCACCGCTCCCGGCCGCTCGACCACGCGGCGCAGGACCGCATCGGCATGAATGATCCCGGTTTCGCTCCGGATCGCCAGGTGCAGCTGCCCCGGCCCGGCGCGCAGCAGCAGCACGTCGCCCGCGTCCGCCAGGTTCACCGGGCGCAGACCCGCTTCCCTTAAAGCCGCTTCGGCCCGCATCGTATCACCGGAGCGCAGGGCGTAGTCGGCCGGCACGTTCCGGCCGCCCAAAGCCACCGCCACCAACCCGACGCAGTCGAGCCCCAGTGCCGGGTTGCGGCCATGCAGTCGGAACCGGCTGCCGACCGCCGCGCGCGCGGCCGCCACGATGCTCGCTCGCGTCATGCGCCGGGATAGCGCGTCAGCAGGTCGATCCCCGGCAGATACGGCTCGCCCCGAAAGTTGACGGCGTTGCCGAACCGGCCGGCGCAGGTCTCCAGCCGCTTGTCACAGCCTTCCACCAGCTCCACCAGGTCACCCGCCGCCACGGACAGCGCCGGCGCCCGCTCCAGCGTCACCGTCGCACCCTCGGAGGAGGCAACCGCCCCCTCCAACCCGGCATTGGGCCCGCCGAACCAGCGCAGCCGCCCGGCGCCATAGGCGTCCGCCACCGGCTCGTCCCCGTCGAGCGTCAGCCTGCATCCGTCGATCGCCACCACCCGCGCAAACCGCCGCCGCCCGCCCATCGCCACCCGGCATCGGCTGTCACCCAGCCGCGCGCGGCAGCTTGGGGAGGTTTCCTCCACCACCGGCCGCTCCAGCGCCGCGAGCACCCCACGCAGTTCCGCCGTGAACCCGCCGCCGCTGGTCTCCACGGCGCCCAGCGTGCCCGTGCCCAGCACCAGCGGCGCCACCGGATTGGTCCAGTCCACCGCCGTCACGGTGATCCTCGCCCCGTCCCATCGCCCGGCAAGCAGGTCGGCTTCCGCAATCGCTTCGGCGGAAAGCGGCCCGCTCGCCTCCATGCTGTCCGCATCCAGCGCGTCCGTCCGCCGGATCGCGGACGGCACCATGCCCGGCGCCGCGCGATAGCGCAGACCGTCGATCGTCAGTTCGCGATCATGCGCCGTCAGGCCGATGGTCACACCGTCGCGCCGCTCCAGCCGCCAGCACAATGCAAGCGTGGTGAGGCTGCCCTCCAGCCACTCGGGGGCACTCATACCTCACGCACCCCGACCAGGGGCACCGACGGCGCCGCCCCGGCGCGAAAGGTCGCGCGGTTCACCGTCAGCCGATCCTCGGCAAAGCGCACGGGCACGTCGAAGCGGAACCCGGCCGTTACCACCGCCCCCGCGGGCGGGGCCGCATCCAGCGCGACCACTCCGCCCGCTTCTATGGAGAAGGCGTGGCTCTCCACGCCATCCACCGCCACCCGGACGCTGCCCGCCACCGGCCGGGTGATCCGGCGCGCCACCTCGCCATAATATTTGCGCAGCGGGAAGGCGGTGGCGACGCCATCCCCCACGCCGATCGCCTGGTCCGTTGGCGCGACATCTTCGCCAGAGGCATGGTCGAACGGGTCGGTCAGCCGAAACGCCCGCGCCGGGCCCATCCGCGCCCGAAAGAACGCGAGCAGCGTCGCAATGTCTGCTTCCGATCGTACCCCCGGCCCCACGTCATAGCGGGTCCGCGCTTCCGCCCAGTCGGCGTTGCGCTTCTCCATGCCGCCGGCACTCGTGACGATCGCCGTCGACAGCTCTGGCGCCACCTCCGCCTCGCGGCCAAGCGCCAGCGGAAAGCGCACGTCGTCGAACGCCTGCATCGCATCCTCCCCCTCATCGAAATGCACGAAGCCGTCGCGGATCACCTGCGGCAGCGCCCAGAGGAAGGTCGCGGCCACGCCCCGCCGGCGCGCGGTCTCCGCCGCCGCATCGATCGCCTGCCACTGCCCGGCATCCTCCGGCCGCAGCACGAAGCCTGCGAGATACTGCTGGCGCTCGGGCGGATAGCCCAGCCGCGCCTCGGCCGCAGCCACGCCTCGCGCGGTCGCCGCCGTGTTGCCAGGCGCGGCCCAGTCATAGTCTTCCAGCTGCAGCACATCGAACGCGGGCGACGCCCAGCCGATCGGCAGGTTCGCGCGCTTGAGCTCGGGTGCGGCGGCATCCAGCACCGTCGGCAGATAGGCGAGCAGCAGCGTCTCCGCCCCCGGCTCCACCTGCCGCACCGCCCCTGTCAGCGCCGCAGTCGACGCCGCGAGCAGCGCGCCGGCGCGGTCGAGCAGCGCCGTCTGCTCCGCATCCAGCGGCCCCCGTACCGTTGCTACAGGCACCGGGACCAGCGCCGCCCGCGCCGCGTCGTCGTACAGGCAGGGCCGCCCGTCCGGCATCACCCACCACCAGGGCTCACCCACCTGGAACCGCATCGCCAGTCCGGCTTCCGCACCAATCGCAACGAATGCTCGCGCCACGGCCTGCAGATAGGCCATGGCGCGAGCATGCGCCGGTGAGAGCAGCGCCGACGGCGGCTCCCACCCTGTCAGCGCAGGCGTCCCATCCGCCGCACGCTGTTTCCAGTCACCCCAGCAATGCTGGTCGAGCAACTCGTACGAAAGCGACCAGATCACGCCATAGCCAAGCGCCTTGGCCTCCGCGGCAAACTGCCGGTGCCACGCCACGCAGGGCGCGTTCAGCACGCCTCCGGCAAGGCTCGCGAACAGACCACCGCTGTTCGCCTCGAGCCGGAAATAATGGCTCATCCCCACATAATGGACGATGCTGCCGCGATACCCCAGGTGAAGCACGTTGCGCAGCAATCGCGCAGGCGTCAGGTGATAGCTGTCGTCATAGCCGCTCGCGATCGACAGCCCATGTTCCGGCACAACGGCCGCGCCGATCGCCAGCACGGAGTCCGGTCCGTCGCAGTCGATGCCCGACACCTCGACCCACCCTTCCACCGGCTCGGGAAGCAGCGCGTCCGCCCCGGAATAACCCGGCGCCACCAGCGATACGAACATGCGGTCGACGTCCCCCGCCCAGACCGGGTCCGCATCCTGCGGCAGTTCGTATCCGCCGATCACGGTGGCGAAGTCGATCTCCACCACCGCATCCTCGGGTGTCCCCGTCGCATGGTTCCACAGCCGCACGTACCAGGACCGCGCCACCCCCGCCGCGTCGCGCCCCTCGATCGTCAGCACCGGGCCATGCACGGCATCCAGGGGCATCACCCCGCCCGATCGCCACCGAAACCGCAGTCGGCAGCGTCGGTAGTCGCGCTGCGTCGCATAGCCCAGCAGCGGATGATCGTGCCGATCCTCCGACTCCCAGATCAGCCCCGCCAAGTCGTCCGCACGATAGAAGACGGCATCCACCCGCAAGGCATCGGGCGCGGTCGACACCACCGACGCCATCATCGGCCGCGGGAAGTTCACCGTCCAGAACCGCGGATCGAAGCGGGTGAGCACGTCCTCCGCCTGCACGGTCCGCTCGCGCGCCAACCAATATCCCATGTGCTTTCTCCGCCCCGGGGCTCAGTCGATGTCGATCAGCGCGGCCTTCACCGCGCGCGCCACCTGCCGGCTCGACTGCGCCAGCGCCCGCGGCGTGTCGCCCGATCCGGCATTGACGGAGATCGATACCCGCACGTCGCGCCCGCCGGCGGGTTGCGCCGTGGCGATGCTGCCGCTGCTGGTCGGCACGAACAGCTCCGGCCCGCGCTCGCCCACCCAATAGGGCCGCTGCGGGCTGACCGGCCCGCCCGTGGCGCGCCCCGGCGCTCCCGACACCAGCCCCAGCAGCGAGCCAAGCAGCCCGCCCCCGCTCGCCGCGCCGCCCAGCAACGTGTCGAGCCCGCTGTGCATTGCGCTCGCCGCGATCTCGCCCAGCACCTGGTTGGCGATCCGGCCCAGATCCTCGAAGCCGATCGAGCCGCTGCGCACCGCCCGCACCAGCGTCGTCTCCAGCGCGCGACCGGCCTTGTCCACGCCGCTCGCGAATGGCCCGTCCAGGCTGTTCTGCATCGTCGCCACGTCGCGTGCGAAGCCGGCCGTGTCGGCGCGCACCGACACCACCAGCCGCTCGATTTCCTCATCCATCGGGAAATGCCTCCATCAGCCGGGCCAGCGTGCCCGCATCGGGCGGCGCCGTGCCCGAATCACCGCCCAGGGCAGTCGCCAACGCCGCAAGCTCCGCCGGCGTAGCCCGCCAAAAAGCGTCAGGGCTCCAGCCGAACCACAGCCCCGCCAACCCCGCCAGCCGCACCGCGGCGTCGGCGAAACGCTCGCTCACCGCCCGCCCAGAATCTGCGCCAGCAGCTGCCGCAATGCGGGAGTGGCGGCCGCGAGCCCGCCTGCAACCACTGCCTCGCCCAGCACCTCTCGGGTCAGCGCCTCCGGCCGCTCGCGCAGGCAGTGCCAGAACAGCGCCACCAGCTCGCCGAGCGACAGCTTCCCCGCCGCCGCCCGCTCCACGAGCGCGAACAGCGGCCCCAGCTCGCCCTCGGCGGCCACCAGCGCGGCAAAGCTCGGCCGCAACACCAGCCGCTCGCCCGCCACCCGCAGCTCCGCCTCGCCGCGCACCGGATTCGCCGGTTCCCCGCTCATGCCGACACCACCGGTCCGGAGCTTTCCAGCGCCAGCGTGTAGCTGCGCTCGCCATTGTAATCACCGGCATAATCCAGGCGGGTGAGCAGGAACCGTCCGGTCATGGTCTCGCCGCTTTCGAAGCTCAGCCGATAATCGTCGATCGTGCCCGCCAGTGCATTGCTCTTCAGCCGCACCTCCGCCGCCGATCCGGTAAACACCCCCGCGCCCGAAACGCTCACCGATCGCACGCCTGCGCCCGACAGCAGCTCGCGCCACCCGCCCGAATCCTTGGACGTGATCGCCACCGCCTCGCCATTGATCGACAGCTGCGTCGTGCGCAGCCCCGCCACCGTGGTGAAGCCGGGCGGCACCTGGCCGTCGCCCACCTTCAGCAGGAACGCGCTTCCCTTTTCCGCCGCCATGTTCCGTCTCCCTTGTCACTGCATCCGCAGCATGCGCACCCGATATTCGTTGGTCCCGGCCCAGAGCCCGTCGCCCTCGCGCACGATGCGGCTTCGCACCGGCACCAGGCTCGCGATCCGCCATCCCTCGCCCAAGTCGCGCGGCAGCGCCTCGACCGCCGCATCCACCTCGCCTGCCAGGTCGCGCAGCCGCACCGGCCGCTCCCCGGCGTCGCGCAGCACGACCGCGATCCGCCCCTCGCGCCCCGCCATGTCCTTGGTGCTCCAGTCGGTCAGCAGCGCCTCGGCCACCTCCGCATAAGGCCGCGCCGCGCGCACCGGCGGCGCGTCGAACACCGCCGTTACCACCCGCGTCACTCCGGAATGCGCGTTGAGGGCGGCGACCAGCGCCTCGCCCAGCACCGTCTGCGCGCTCATCGCTCCGCTCCCAGCCAGCGCACGCGCGCATCCTCGATCCGTCGCCGCCACAGCCCGCGCCCCGAAATCGTCACGGAACTCTCGTCGCTCTCGACGCCAACGCCCCGCAGCCCGGCGGCACCTTCCCGCGCGGCATCGCCGATCCGCGCCACCGCCGCCGCGACCGCCCTCGCACCCGCCGCCTCGCCGCGCGCCAGCAGCCGCGCCCTCATCGCCTCACCTCCGGCGCCAGCCGCAGTCGCCGCCACGGCCGCCACAGCGCCGCCACCGCAGCCGGCGGCTCCCCGCCCGCGCTGCCGCTTGCGAACAAGTGCGCGATCAGCAGCACCATGCCTTGCGAGATCGGCGCAGGCAGCGTCTCCCAAGCCTCCGCCAGCCCCGCACGAAAGCAGATGCGCAGCCGTCCCGCACTCCCGGGAAGCATCGCCTTCACCCAGCCGACGCCATCGGCGGTAAGGTCGATCGCATGGTTTCCGGCCGGCAGGGGAAAGGCGCTGCCCTCCGCCGGCAGGCCCTCGACCCGGGTGATCGCCGTCACCGGCTGCACCGGCAGCGGTGTCCAGCTCGCCGCCGCCGGCACCACCGCCTGCCAGTCGCGCGCAATCAGCGCATGCCCGGTGAACGTCTCGCACACGGCAAAGGCAGTGGCGGCGGCCTGCTCCAGCACCGCCGCCTCGTTGGTCGCCGCCATGCGCAAATGGGCGAGGGCGGCCGCGCAGGCGGCAGCGATCGCCGCCTCCGGGATGGGTGGCGTCTCCATAGGGCAGCTCCGTCACTGTTGGGCAGGAAGAACCGGCGCGGGCACTCCCCGCGCCGGCATGGCGTCGCTCAGGCCGCGGCGAACTTCATCAGCTTGATCGCCTCCGAATTGCTGACCTGGCCGCCCACGCGCTTGGTCGCGTAGAAGTGCACGAACGGCTTGTTCGAATAGGGATCGCGCAGGATCTGCGTCTCCTGCCGCTCGGCGATCAGATACCCCAGGCGGAAGTTGCCGAACGCGATCGACGGGCTGTCCGCGGCCACGTCGGGCATGTCCTCCGCCTCGACGACCGGATAGCCGAGCAGCGTGTCCGGCTGGCCTGCTACCAGCCCAGGCTGCCACAGGAACGCGCCGTCCGACGTCTTGAGCTTGCGGATGCGGGTCGAGGTTGCCGCGTTCATCACGAACACCGCCCCCTGGCGATAGGGCGCGCGCAGGCTCTGCACCAGGTCGATCAGCCGGTCCTGCGGCTCACTGCCGAAGTCGCCCGCTGCCCCGCTCGGCAGATATTGCAGCGTCCCGAACGCGCGCGTCGCATCGCCCGCGGTCGACACCGGCTGGCGCAGGAACCCCTTGGGCTGGTTGATGCCCGTCCCGTTGACGAACGCCTGCCCCTCGGCTGCCGCGAACTCCGCCGCGATCTCCCCCGCCAGCCATTCCTCGACGTCGAACGCCGCATCGTCGAGCATCGCCTGGCTCGCCGCCGGATTGGCATAGAGGTCGCCCATCGGCGGCGACACTTCGTGGAAGCTCGGGGTCGCCGTCTCGGGCCGCGCCGCGGTCTCCGACGCCCAGCCGGACGGCGTGCCGCCGCTCGTCACCAGCTTGCGATAGCCGGCACTGCCGACCTTCACGACATGAGCGATGGCGCGGATCGGGCTTGCCACCTTCAGCAGCGTGTCGATTTGCCGGTCGATCTCGGTCGGCACTGCGTAACCGCCGCCCTCATTGGTCGTGCCAGTAAAGGCCTTCATCTCCAGCGTCGCACCGCTGCGCACAAAGCCCTCGAACGCCGCGCCGCCCGGCCGCGCTGCCGCCCCTGCCAGCATCGGCCGCGCCGCCGGGGTGCCTGCACCCTCCACGCCTGCAAAGCTCGCTTCCAGCGCATCTGCCTTGGTCTCGATCATCACCGTCTCCCACAAAGAAAAGGGCGCCCCACCGGGACGCCCTCGCCACGCTTCGAAAGCTTTTGCGCACTCAGCCGGGCGCCACCGCATGCACCCATGCCAGCGGCTGCATCGGCACCGGCACCAGGCTCACCTCGATCAGGTCCAGTCGCTCCAGCTCGCGCCACCGCCCGTGCCGCGCCGCCTGCACCCGGTACCCGAACGACAGCCCGCCGACCGCGCCCTGCTCCACCAGCTGAGCCAGCTCCGGCAGTTCGACCCGGCCGATGACGCGCAGACCCCGGCTGTCCTCGCCCAGCATCTCGACCTGCCCGACCGGCGAGCCGCAATGCTGCCACAGCAGCGGCACCGGTCCGGCTTCCGCAAAGGCCCCGGCGCGCACCACATCGCCGCCACGATCGGGCACATCGAAGATCGCGGCATAGCCGGCGAACCGCACGCTCACCGCAGCCAGCCTTCGAAGCCGGTCTTCATCGCGACCCCCACCAGCACCAGCGCCAGCAGCATGCGCATCACCCAGCCGATCGCCGCGCGCGCTGCCGATCGCTTGGCATCGCGCCACGCCGCCAGCAGCTCGCGCAGCTCCTTCATGTCGCCGCCGGCAGCCGCATCCTCCAGCCCCAGCCGGGTGAGCGCGCGCGTCGCCCCGACCTCGCCCGCCTCCTCGACCATCGCCCGCAGCGTCGCCAGGTCGGCGCCGTCGTGGCGCGCCTGCCCCATCAGCTGCGCGAGCACCTGTGCATTGTCCATTGCCGCCTCCACCTGATACTGCCCGGCCATGCGCCGCCGGCTCCGCATCGTCCTGTTCGCTGCGCTCGCCGCCCTGGTGTCGATCGCGTTCGTGATGCCGTTCGTCCGCGGCAAGCAATGCGCAGGCCAGGGCGGCCGCTTCGAGCGCACCACCATGACCTGCACCCTGCCAACGGCCCACCCGCGCTGACCCCGCCTCTGTGCTTCCGCCTGCGCGGAGCACGAGAACTACAGCCCCGCCCCGGCCTCCGGCCCGACGCCCACCATCGCTCGCTTCTCCTCGCGCGTCAGGAACTCCGCCCCGCTCACCTGCGACCACAGCCGCTCGCGGTCCTCCGCCAGCGCCGGCACCCGGTCGAGGTCCACCGACAGCGTCGCGTCGCCGAAATGTGCCGCCAGCCCCTGGGCGAGTTCCGCCAGGATCCTCTCCGCCAGCGGCAGGATCGCCAGCCGCCACAGCGCCCGGTTCGCCTCGCGATAATTGGCGTAAGTATTGTCGCCCGGCAGCCCCAGCAGCATCGGCGGCACCCCGAACGCCAGCGCGATCTCCCGCGCCGCCTGTGCCTTCAGCCCGTTGAAGTCCATGTCGGCCGGCGTCAGGCTCATCGCCTGCCACTTGAGGCCCCCTTCCAGCAGCATCGGCCGCCCGGCATTGGCAGCCCCCGCAAAGCCCGCCTCCATTTCGGCGCGCAGCCGGTCGAACTGGTCGCGCGACAAGACGCCGCCATCCCCGGATCATAAACCAGCGCACCCGACGGCCGCGCCGCATTGTCCAGCAGCGCCTTGTTCCAGCGCGCCGCCGCATTGTGGACCGCGATCGCGCCCGCGGCCGCGCCCAGGCAGCCCAGCCCATAATGGTCGTCGAGCGGGTGGAACGCCTTGATATGCACTACCGCCGCCCGACCGCGGGCATCCTCCGCCGGCAGCCGCTGCACCTGCGCGCCCACCCGGTACCGGAACGCCACCGGCCAGCCGTTCGCGTCCGGCTCCACGCTCACCCGCTCGGGTCGCAGCGCATACAGCTCGCCAACCCCGCCGCGCCCGTCGTCGAGCAACTGCACGAACGCGTTGCCGTGCAGCAGCAGCTGGGCGGCGATCGTCTCCACCAGCACCTGTCCCGCCGAGCGCCGCGTGACCAGCCGCACCACCCGCTCGTCCGCGCCTGTGATCGGTGCCGCCGCGACACCTTCGGCGACCATCCGAACCGCGCGCTGCGCGATCGCATTCTCCAGGTAACCGGCGCGCACCTGCGCCTCATAGCTGGTCGGCCAGCTGCCCAGCGCCGGGATTGAACCCGCCGCCGACAGCGGCGGTCGCCGCCCCTCGCCCGAGGGCTGCGCCCCCAGGCTCTTTTTCCCGAACCATTTCATGTTAGCTTCCTCCGCCAAGGAGAGTCGAATGCCGCAAAGCGCTCATTTCGCCCTGTTCCCTGCATCGCTGATGCTGTTCTGGCTGGGCGGCATGTTCGCCTGGGCCGGCTGGCGCATCCGCCGGCACCAGCTCCGCCCCGCCGGCGGCGAGCCCTATGCCCGCTCCGCCACGCGCCACCTCGCCATCGGCGGCAGCGTGTGCGCCGTCGCCGTCGTGCTCCTGTTCCTGTCGCTGTTCACCTGATCCGGGCTCACAGGCTCCGCACCGAAGCGGCGCCGCGGCTGCCGAGCATCAGCTCCGTCAGCGCCCACACCAGCGCGTCCGCACGATCGGGGGACCGCCCCGGCCCCTCATAGCCGCCGCCCGCGACCAGCCCGCACAGCTCGTCCTCCAGCGCGGGGAACGCCCCCACATGCGCCACCCGGTCCCGCTCATAGAGCGCCGCGACCGGCTCGGCCCGCGCCGACTTGCCGCGCGACGCATGCACCAGCCGCACCGGCAGCGCGGCCTCGGCCGTGCGCAGCACCGTCTCGACCATCGCGCCGCCCTGGTTCGCCTCCGCCACCACGCGGTCGGCCGCGTGCCGCGCCGCGCACGCCGCCACCGCCTGTGCCCAGCCGTCGGGCGTCAGTCCAGAGGCGCTCGCATCCTCCAGCACATAGCCGCGCCCATCCACCCCCAGCCCTGCCGCCACGATCCCGCAGGCGTCGCCGTCTGCGCTCGCCGGCGGGTCGACGGCCACTACCACCCGCACCAGGTCGGGCGCCGCCCGTACCCGGCACCGCTCGATCAGCGCGCGCGTCCACAGCGCGCCCGCGACATCCTCCAGCAGCTCGCCGTCCAGCTCCTGCCGCCCCAGCCGCGTGCCGGCATAGTGCGCGGCCATCGCCTCGACGAAGCTCGCGGGCAGGTGCGGGTTGTCGCTCGTCCGCCCATGCGTCTCGTGCACGCCCGGCAGCGTCCGCACCCGCCGCAGCAGCGCGCCTGGCTTGGGCGTCGTTGTCACCACCAGCTGCGGATGCTCGCCCAGCCGCAGGCCCATCATCAGATTGTCCCACGCCGCATCGCCCAGCCGCCACTTCGCGATCTCGTCGCACCAGCCGGCATGATGCTCGGGACCCCGAAGCTTCTCCGGCGCCTCCGCCGAATAGGCAAAGGCCTTGGCCCCCGACGCGAAGTGCAGCACACCGCCCTTCCACAGCGTCGGCTCGTCGTCGTGCGCACTCGCCTGCAGCCCGCCCTCGCCGCCCACCATCACCCGGTGCACGTCATCCAGCGTCGCCCCCACCAGTGCGATCCGCGCCTGCGGGTGGCTGCGCGCGAATTCGGACACCCATTCCGCCGCCGCTCGCGTCTTGCCAAAGCCGCGGCCGGCCAGGATCAGCCAGATCCGCCAGCCCTCCGCCGTCGGCAGCTGGCCGGGGTGCGCCCATCGTTCCCAGCGGTGCAGCAATTCCCGCCGCTGCGCGGGAGACAGCATCGCGAGCGTTGCTGCCTGTGTGTCCGCATCGGCGCGGGCGAGTGCCCGCATCGCCGCGTCGCGTTCCTCCACCGGGCTCATGGATCGCCCCCCTCCTGCGCCCGCCGCGCCCGCGCCTCCTCGATCGCATGGCGCTTGCTCAGCATCGCCAGCCGCTTGAGGATTGCGGCATCGGTCTTGTCGGCTGCATCCGCGCCCGCCCTGGCCCGCTTGCCAGGCGAGCCCTCCGCCTCGCGCTGCCGCTCGATCAGCCGCAACGCGAACAGCACGTCCGGCGTCTCCAGCGGCCCACTCGCCTCACCGGCAAGCACCGCCCCGGTCCGCTCGATCAGCATCGCCTCCAGCCGGTCATAGCCGACCCGCAGCGCCGCGCGCCAAGCCTCTGCGAACGCCGTGTCGGTGCGGCATGCGGCATAGGCCTGGAGCGGCGCGATCTCGACCGCATCGGCTGCCGCATCGACACTGCCGGTTGCCGCCAGGTGATCGAGAAAGCCGTTGCGCGCCTTCCGGCTCAGCGCCCTGCCCCTGGATGCCGCGGCCTTCGAACGGGTCGCAATCCCCTGTCCCATCGCCCATCCCCCAGATGCGTAAGCGGGGCCGCAGCCCCCCGGCTCCAGCCCCGCCCGCAATTCCTCAGCGTTCCTGTCTTGTTCCACATAAGCGTGACGATGTCAAGCACTTTGTACCTGTTTGGTTCGTCGGCCGGCTTCGACAAAAGCGTTGCGCAATAAGCCCTCGGATGCTGCTGCCGCCTCCGGTACGGGGAACAACATGACGTCCTTCCCCAAGCTTCGCCGACTCACCGCCACGATCGACGGGTACAGCATGTTGTTGGTCGGCACCGTCCTGCTGGCCTCGCTCCTCCCCTGCCGCGGGCAAGTCGCCGACGTCCTCGCGGTCGTCACCCAGGCGGCGATCGCGCTGCTGTTCTTCCTCCACGGTGCCAAGCTCTCGCGCGAAGCGATCGTCTCCGGGCTCACCGCCTGGCGTCTGCACCTGTTGGTGTTCGCCAGCACCTTTGTCCTGTTCCCGCTTCTCGGCGTCGGGCTGGAGCAGGGCACCTCCTGGTTCCTGTCGCCGGCGCTGGCACAGGGGCTCTTGTTCCTCACCCTGCTGCCCTCCACCGTCCAATCCTCGATCGCCTTTACCGCGATCGCGCGCGGCAACGTCCCCGCGGCCGTGTGCAGCGCCTCGCTCTCCAACATCGCCGGCATCTTTCTCACGCCGATGCTCGTCGCGCTGCTGATGGGCGTGTCCGGCAGCGGCGGCGACTCGCTGGCGGCGATGGAGGAAATCGCGCTTCAGCTGCTGCTGCCCTTTGTGGTCGGCCATCTCGCCCGGCCGCTGGTCGGCGGCTTCATTGGCCGCCACAAGCCGCTGGTCTCCATCGTCGATCGCGGCTCCATCCTGCTCGTCGTCTACACCGCGTTCAGCGCCGCGGTGATCGAGGGGCTGTGGCACCGCGTTCCCGCATGGCAGCTCGTGCTGGTGATCGCGGTCTGCTGCGTCCTGCTTGGCGTCGTTCTGGTCGCCACCCGCACCCTCGCCCGCCGGTTCGGCTTCTCGCGTGAGGACGAGATCGCGATCGTGTTCTGCGGCTCGAAGAAGAGCCTGGCCTCGGGCGTCCCGATGGCCGGCGTCCTGTTCCCGGCCGCACAGGTCGGCGCACTGATCCTGCCGGTGATGCTCTTTCACCAGCTTCAGCTGCTCGCCTGCGCCGTCATCGCGCGCCGCTATGCCGGAACCGGGCAAGCCGCCGACGCTTGACACGCAAGGCCCGCTCGGGCGCAACACCACCCTGTTCAAACCATAGGAAACCGGATGATCAAGACCCTGCTGCGCACCGCCGGTCTGTTCGCGTTCGCCGCCTGGACGATGCCGCTGTCCGCCCAACAGGCGGCGGCTCCGGCGCCTGCGCCCGCAAAGACGGTCGATGCGGATCCCGCGTTGTGGGTGGTCAAGGACGCCGACACCACCATCTATCTGTTCGGCACCATTCATCTGCTGAAGCCCGGCCTCAGCTGGTTCGACGAAGCGGTGAGGACCGCCTTCGACAAGAGCGACGAGCTGGTGCAGGAACTTGTGCTCCCCGACCCGGAAACCGTGCAAAAGGTGCTGGTGGCCACGGCGGTGAACCCGACCGGCCCCAGCCTGTCGGAAAAGCTCCCCCCTGACACACGCAAGGCCTATCTGGCCGCGCTCGCCGACCTGGGTGTCCCCGCCGCCAGCTTCGACCGCTTCGATCCGTGGTTCGCCGCCACCAACCTGTCGGTGCTCAAGCTCGTCAAGGCCGGCTATGATCCCAATGCCGGCACCGAACAGGCGCTCACCGCCGCCACCAAACAGGGCAAAAAGCCCGTGATCGGCCTCGAAACGCTGGAACAGCAGTTCGGCTATTTCGACAGCCTGTCGGAAAAGTCGCAGATCGCCTTCCTCGCCGACACGCTGAAGCAGCTGCCGGACTCCGAAAAGGAGATCGACAAGATGGTGGCGCAATGGTCCGCTGGTGACACCGACGGTCTTGCCGAGACGATGAACGAGGGCCTCGACGCCACCCCGGAAATTGCCAAGGTCCTGCTGCTCGACCGCAACGTCCGCTGGGCACAATGGATCGCCGATCGCATGAAGAAGCCGGGCACCGTCTTCGTGGCGGTCGGCGCCGGACACCTCGCGGGCAAGGACAGCGTCCAGGCGCAGCTCGCCACGCATCATCTGAAAGCGGAACGCATCCACTATTGATCCACGCGCGGGAGCGGTTGGCGCCAACGCTCGTTCTCGGCGGACCATCAGAAAAGGACGTCGCATGGCCCGAACCGCTCCCCGGCCGCTCCTGGGCCTGTTCGCCGGCATCGCCGCGGGTGTCGTGGCCTCGGCTGCCATGGCCGCGTTCCAGTCGGCAGCCGCCCGCTTCGTCCCCGCAGACGGCAGCGACGAGGACCCGGCGACCGTGAAAGCCGCCGATCGCGTCAGCGAAGCCGCAACCGGCAAGCCGATCGCCGAGCCGCACCGCGCCGCCGCGGGCCAGGCGGTCCATTTCCTCGTCGGTGCAGCACTTGGCGGCGCCTATGGCGTGCTTGCCGAATATCAGCCCGCCACCCGCCGCGGCTTCGGCGGCGCCTATGGCCTCGTCACGTCGATGGTGCTGGACGAAACCGCCGTTCCCGTCGCCGGCCTCGGCGCCGCACCCTGGCAAGCCTCGCTTGCCAGCCACGGCTACGGCCTCGCCTCGCACATGGTCTATGGCATCGCCCTGGAAGGCGCCCGCACCCTGCTAGCCGGCCGGCGCTGACCCTATCTCGGCGGATTCGGCCCGCTCGGGGAACACGGCGACTCTCATCACCCAGCCGACGAAGGCCTACAGCAGCAACCAGTCCTCGCGCGTGCGCCCGACCGCGCCGCCGCCCTGCCGTCGTGCCAGCTCCTGCTCGGCCGTATAGCGCACGTCCTCATCGCGATCCGACAGGAAGCCGTCGAGCGAATCGTCGTCGATCTCGGTCCACTCGCGCCCGCGATCCGGGCCATAGCGCACCCGCGGCAACAGGCCCGGCAGGTTCGACCATTCGATCAGCTGCGCGATGCTCGCCTCGTTCAGCATGTCGCGCAGGTGAAACGCGGTGACATAGGCGTCCGGGAACGCGCGATGCGCCGGCAACCCGCGCTCATGCTCCATCCCATGCGGTCGCCGCCAGTAGCGCAGCATCTGGTTCGAAAAGCCCGGCGAGTCCGGCCACAGCCGAAGCGCGCATTTCCAGGTACAGATCCAGTCGGCACCATGGGTCAGCGGCGCAGTGCAGAACTTCTGCTCGAAATCGGCCCGGTGCGCAGCCAGCGCGATCCGGCGCGGATAGGGATCCAGCACCCGCCGCGCGACATCATGCCAGAAGGGCGCGTCGGCGACCTGCTCGTCCAGGATGTGGTGGATCGCCTGAGTCACCGGCGGGATCATCCGGCCGGGGTTCACCAGCTGCGAACCGCCCTCGCCGAGCAATTCCCAGCGCCCATCCTTGCCCAGCGCCACATCCTGCCAGCCGATCTCGCACACGCCATGGGCGGGCGGCGCATTGCCGGTGGTCTCGAGGTCGACGACGCGAATAATCTGGGGGGAAGCCATGGGCTACGAAATGGGGCAGCGGCGCGCGGATTGCCAGCCCCGCGCGCCGCTTGTCCGATCAGTGCCCCGCCTGCGGACCCCGCTCCAGCCCGCTCAACCGCAGCTGCTCGTCGATCTGCGCCATCAGCAGGGCCAGCCCCGCTTCGCTCCGCGCTTCTGCGCGGGCGACCAGCACGTCCTGCGTGTTGGACGCGCGCAGCAGCCACCAGCCGTCGGACGTGGTGACGCGCGCGCCATCGGTGCGGTTGACGTCGGCGCCTGCCGTCTCCAGCCGCTCCAGAACCTCGTCGATCACCGCGAACTTGCGGCTTTCGTCGACCTGGAAGCGCATCTCGGGCGTGTTGATCATGTTCGGCATCGCCGATCGCAGCTCGGTCATCGACTTGCCGATCATGTGCACCGCGCGGATCAGCCGCACCGCCGCATAGGGCGCGTCGTCGAAGCCGTAATAGTCGTGCGCGAAAAAGATGTGCCCCGACATCTCGCCCGCAAGCGGGGAGCCGGTTTCCTTCATTTTGGTCTTGATGAGGCTGTGGCCGGTCTTCCACATCAGCGGCTCGCCACCCAGCTCGGCCACGCGATCGTACAACGCCTGGCTTGCCTTCACGTCCGCAATGATGGTCGCGCCCGGCAATTCCTTCAGCACAGGCTCCGCCAGGATCGACAGCAGCTGGTCGCCCCAGACCACCCGCCCGGTGCCGTCGATCGCGCCGATGCGGTCGCCGTCGCCGTCGAACGCCAGCCCGAAGTCGAGGTTCTTGTCCGACACCAACTGCTTCAACGCCGACAGGTTCTTTTCCTCGGTCGGGTCCGGATGGTGGTTCGGGAAGCTGCCGTCCACGTCCGTGAACAGCAGGTGGTGCTCGCCCGGCAGCAGCTTGGTGAGCTTCTCGATCACCGGTCCTGCCGAACCATTGCCCGCGTCCCAGCCGATCCGGTACGATCCGCCGGCGTAGCCCGCCATCAGCCGGCCGACATAGGTCTCCTCGATGTCATAGTCGCTGACGGTGCCTTCGCCCTCGTCCCAGTCGGCATTGGCCGCCATCGTGCCCAGCTTCTGGATGTCGTCGCCGAAAAAGGGCTTGTGCTGCAGCACCATCTTGAAGCCGTTGTAATCGGCCGGATTGTGGCTGCCGGTGATCATGATGCCGCCGTCGACCTCCAGCGTCGCTTCGGCATAATAGAGCATCGGCGTCGGCCCCAGGCCGATGCGCACCACGTCCACGCCGCTTGCGGTCAGGCCCGCGACCAGCGCCGCTTCCAGCTCGACCGACGACACGCGACCGTCACGCCCCACCGCCACGCGCGTGCCGCCCGCACGCCGCACCAGCGTGCCGAAACCGCGTCCGATCGCGGTCGCATCCGCCACGCCCAGCGTTTTGCCGACCACCCCCCGGATGTCATATTCGCGCAGCGAGGTGGGGTCGAAGACGTGGCTCATGAAATTCTCCCTGAAACTGTCGCCTCAGATCGCCCGACGCGCCGGAAAGTTCAATGTCGCAGCCGGCCGAGCAGCACGTCGCGCGCGGCGTTCACCCGCTGCGTCAGATCCGCCGATCCCCCGCGGTCCGGGTGGACGGCGCCGATCAGCCGGCGGTGCGCGGCACGGATCGTCGCCTCGTCCGCATCCGGCCCCACGCCCAGCACCTGCCGCGCCTCGGCCTCGTCCTTCAGCCGGGGCTTGCGCGGCCGCAGGTAGAGCCACAGCGCCACCAGCACGGCTGCCACGAACAGGAGTTTCAGCATCACGCCGCGGCGGACGGGACAACCGGGTCCGGCAGCGCCAGCCCGGCCATCATCTCGCGCAGTTCCTGGCGTGCCGCGACATGGCTCAGTCCCATCGCGCCGAACTCGCGGCTGTCGAGCATGGTCAGCCCCTTGGGGAACAGCTCGCGATAGATCACGCGCTCCGACAGTCCCGGAATCACGCGAAAGCCGACGCGCTTCGACAACTGCTCGATCGCTTCCGACACGCGGCGCATGTTGCGCGCCTCGATGTGCTGCAGCCGGTTGCGCAGCACGACCCAGTCGATGGTCGAGCCGTCTGCGCGCGCGCGGTGCTTGCGGGTTTCCCAGATCAGCTCGGAATAGAAGCTCGGCCGAGTGACCTTGAACGTCTCGGGATGGACCTGGCCGATCAGGTCGAAGTCGACGAAGCTGTCGTTCATCGGCGTGACCAGCGTGTCCGCGTTGGTCACGGCCATGCGCGCGAACGGATCGTCGCGGCCCGGCGTGTCGATCACCAGATAATCGGCTTCCTCCGATAGGCGCTCCAGCGTCTCGGTGAAGAAGTCCATGCTCTCGCCATCATGGGTTGCATGGACCGGCATTGGCAGGCTGCCGCCCTGACGCCGCGCGGTTTCCGCCCGGTTGTCGAGATAGCGGCCGAGCGTGCGCTGGCGATGATCGAGATCGAACGCCGCCACCCGCGCGCCCTTGGCGGCCAGCGCGATCGCCACATGCACCGCGGTCGTCGACTTGCCCGTGCCGCCCTTTTCATTGGCGAACACGATGACGTGCAATCCGTTGCTCAAGGTGCCTTCTGTCCCCTGTTGGTACCCTGGTGCTGGTGCCATGGTGTTGATCCCGCAGCGCCCCCCCCATAGAAGGCCGCCTTCCTATTCTTACCGGAGGCTATTGGGCCGTGCAAACCATCCGTCAGCTCGACGCGCTCCGCGACGCGCTGGCTTCCTTCCGCGCCGCAGGGGAAAGCATCGCGCTCGTTCCTACCATGGGCGCGCTTCATGAAGGCCATATGGCACTGGTCGACGCCGCGCGGCGCCGCGCCAGCCGCGTGGTCGTGTCGATCTTCGTGAACCCCAAGCAGTTTGGCCCCAACGAGGATCTCGCCCGCTATCCCCGTCGCGAAATGCAGGATTCGCGCATGCTGATGGAGGTAGGCGCGGACGTGTTGTGGATGCCTCCGGTCGAGGTCATGTACCCTGACGGCTTCGCCACAACTGTCTCCGTCTCCGGCGTCAGCGAAATTCTGGAGGGCGCGCACCGCGCCGGTCATTTCGATGGCGTCGCCACGGTCGTCGCCAAGCTGTTCGGCCAGGTCCGTCCCGACGTCGCGCTGTTCGGCGAAAAGGATTTTCAGCAGCTGGCGGTGATCCGCCGCATGGCGACCGATCTCGACCTCGGCATCGAGGTGGTGGGCGTGCCCACCCAGCGCGACGACGACGGCCTCGCACTGTCGTCGCGCAACCTCTATCTTGACCCTGAAGAACGCCAGCGCGCCGTCTGCCTCCCGCGCGCGCTTGGCGTCGCCGCCCGCACGCTGGAAAAGGGAGGCTCCGCCGACGAGGCGCTGGCCCAGGCCCGCGACATGCTCGCCCAAGCGGGGTTCGAGACGGACTATGTCGCGCTGGTCGATGCCGAGACGCTGGGCGAACCCGCCCCCGGGCGCCCGATGCGCCTGCTCGCCGCCGCCCGCATCGGCAACACCCGCCTGATCGACAATGTGGCGGTGCTGCCCGCGGCCGACTGAGGCCGCGCGCGTCCGTTGCACCGCCTCTCGCGGGGGGCGACCAGCACGCCCGCAGGATGAGTCGAGGAGCGTTCGCGTGGCCTGTGCAAGGCCACGCGCAGGCGGGAGCCCAGGCTGCCGAAGCTGCCCGACCTACCCCAACCCCTTCAAGCGCTGTGCAGACTCACTCGTGCCCCCGCGTGCCGCTCCAGCCGCCCGGCAAGCTCCAGCTCCAAGAGCACCGTCTGCACCACCGCCGGCGGCAGGCTGGATTGCCGCACCAGTTCGTCCACCGGCACCGGCACCGGGCTCAGCAACCGCACCACTGCGCGCCGCTCCGCCTCGCCCGCGTCCCCGGCCACCGGCTCGGTCGCGAAACGAACGCCCGGCGACCGCACGCTGCGCGGATCGATCGGCCGCAGCATCTCCGCCACGTCGGCCGCCGACTGGATCAGCGTAGCCCCCTCTCGGATCAGCAGATTGCACCCCTGCGCCCGCGGGTCGAGCGGGCTCCCTGGCACCGCCATCACCTCGCGCCCGGCCTCCGCCGCCAGCCGCGCGGTAATCAGCGAACCGGACTTCGGCGCCGCCTCCACGACCACGGTGCCCAGCGACAGTCCCGCGATGATCCGGTTGCGATACGGAAAGTGCCGCGCGCGCGGCTCGGTCCCGGGCGGCTGCTCCGCCACCAGCAGGCCGCGCTCTGCGACGGCCTCCTGCAAGGCGGCGTTCTCCGGCGGAAAGGCGATGTCGATCCCGCTCGCGATCACCCCCACCGTGCCGCCGGAAAGCGCCCCCGTATGCGCCGCCGTGTCGATCCCGCGCGCCAGGCCGGAAACCACGGTGATCCCCTCTCCCGCCAGCGCCTCCGCCAGCTGGCGCGCGAAGCGGCAGGCGGCGGCAGAGGCATTGCGCGCGCCCACCATTGCGACGCACGACCGGGCCACCAGCGCCTCGCTCCCGCGCAGGATCAGCGCCGGCGGCGCATTCTCGATCTCGGCCAGCAGCGGCGGATAGTCGGCATCGTCCAGGAACAGGTAGCGCGCACCCAGCCGCTCGGTGCGCGCGATCTCGCGCCGCACGCCATCCTCGGGGGCAATGACCGGCGCTCGTCCGCCGCCCCGTGCGGCCAGTTGCGGCAGTGCGGCCAGTGCAGCGGTGGCGCTGCCGAAGCGCGCGACCAGCTGGCGATAGCTGACGGGGCCGACATTCGCGGAACGGATCAGCCGGAGCCGATCGATCCGCGGGTCGGCGTCAGCCACCCTTGCGGCTGCCGATACGGGGCTCGGTGCCGTCGAGCAGCCGCCCCAGATTCTCACGATGCTTCCACACCGCGATCGCCGCCAGTGCCAGAAGCATCAGCACCAGGTCGAACCGCCCGAACCAGGCCGCACTCACCGGCGCGGAGATGCACGCCGTGATCCCCGCCACCGACGAGATGCGCAGCAGCGCGAGCAGCCCCAGCCACACCGCCGCGAACACCAGCGCGCTCGGCCAGTGCAGCGCCAGCACGACCCCCATCATCGTCGCCACGCCCTTGCCGCCGCGAAAGCGCAGCCACACCGGATAGCAATGGCCCAGGAACGCAGCCGCTCCCGCAATCACGCCATGGCCGGGGAACCACCATTCCGCGATCAGAACGGCCACGGCGCCCTTGGCCGCATCCAGCAGCAGCGTCGCCGCCGCCAGCCCCTTGCGTCCGGTCCGCAGCACGTTGGTCGCGCCGATATTGCCCGAACCGATCGCGCGCAGGTCGCCCGCGCCGAACCACCGCGCGAGCAGCAGCCCGAACGGGATCGCGCCCAGCAGGTACCCGAGCAGCAGTGCGCCGATCGTCGACGCCGAGGAGAAATCGGTCGGCAAAGTTGGTTCAGACCCCCAGTTGCTCATAGGCTAAGCAATTCGGTATCGGGGTGCAACAACCTCGATCAAAGCGGGAACGGTGCCCGCGCAAGGGACCCCTGCATGGCCGACGCTCGCCCGATCCTGTTCTTCGATTCCGGCGTGGGCGGTTTGTCGGTGCTCGCGCCGACGCGGCGACTGCTGCCGCAGGCCCCGATCGTCTACGCTGCCGATTCGGCCGGCTATCCCTATGGCACCCGCAGCGAGGCGGAAATTGCTGCGCGCGTGCCGGCACTGCTCGGGCGGCTCGCGGAGCGCTACCACCCGCGGTTGATCGTGATCGCCTGCAACACCGCCTCCACCATCGCGCTGCCGGCCGTGCGCGCGGCCCTCGACCTGCCGGTGGTCGGCACCGTTCCCGCGATCAAGCCTGCGGCCGAGTGGAGCCGCACGCGCGTCATCGGCGTGCTCGGGACGGAGGCGACGGTGCGCCAGCCCTATGTCGACGACCTCGCCACTCGCTTCGCCGCCGACTGCCGCGTGCTGCGCCACGGCTCGGCTGCGCTGGTGGCGCTTGCCGAGGCTCGCCTGCGTGGCGAAGAGACCGACGACCACGCCTATCGCGCGGTGCTCGCCGGGCTGCTCGACCAGCCCGACGGCGGCCGCATCGACGTGATCGTCAACGCCTGCACCCATTTCCCGCTGGTGTCCGACCGACTGGAGGCCGCCGCCGGCCGTCCGATCCGCTTCGTGGACGGCGGCGAAGGCATCGCCCGCCGCACCGCGCATCTGCTTGGCGATGCCGAATGGCCCGATTCGCCGCCCCCTGGCGTAGCGGTGTTCACGGGCACGGACGCAGAGACCGAGTCGTTGCGCGCCGCCTTGGCACGCTTTGGACTGACTCAGATCAAAACGCTGTGATTCCACGCCCGTTTCGGGGCAGCCGGCCGGCTTTCCCAGTGGAAAAACAAGGGCTCCGCCGTTATGTCAGCCTCCATGTCCAGCGACGAAACCGTTCGCGCGGTCGATTACAGCCGCGTCTTCAACCAGGCGATCGACAGGCTCCATGCCGAGGGGCGCTACCGCGTCTTCATCGACATCCTGCGCAACAAGGGCATGTTCCCCAACGCGCGCTGCTTCGCCGGGCATAACGGGCCCAAGCCGATCACGGTCTGGTGCTCCAACGACTATCTGGCGATGGGGCAGCACCCGGCCGTCATCGCCGCCATGGAAGAGGCGCTGCACGACGTCGGTGCCGGCTCGGGCGGCACCCGCAACATCGGCGGCAACACCCACTACCACATCGATCTCGAGAGCGAGCTCGCCGACCTCCACGGCAAGGAAGGCGCGCTGCTGTTCACCAGCGGCTATGTCTCCAACGAAGCGACGCTCGCGACGCTCGCCAAGGTGCTGCCGGGCTGCATCATCTTTTCCGACGAGCTCAACCACGCCTCGATGATCGCGGGCATCCGCAATTCGGGCTGCGAGAAGCGCGTCTTCCGCCACAACGACGTCGCCCATCTCGAGGAGCTGCTCGCCGAGGCGGATCCGCAGGCGCCCAAGCTGATCGCGTTCGAAAGCGTCTATTCGATGGACGCCGACATCGCCCCGATCGCGGCGATCTGCGACCTGGCCGACAAGTACAACGCCCTCACCTATCTCGACGAAGTCCATGCCGTCGGCATGTACGGCGCACGCGGTGGCGGCATTTCCGAGCGTGATGGCGTGGCCGATCGCCTCAACATCATCGAAGGCACGCTTGGGAAGGCGTTCGGGGTGATGGGCGGTTACATCGCGGCCGATCGCACGATCATCGACGTGATCCGCAGCTATGCGCCCGGCTTCATCTTCACCACCTCGCTCTCGCCGGTGCTGGTCGCCGGTGCGCTGGCGAGCGTGCGCCACCTCAAGGCATCCTCGGCCGAGCGTGAGGGCCAGCAGGCTGCCGCGGCGAAGCTCAAGGCGATGTTCCGCGATGCCGGGCTGCCAGTGATGGACTCGACCACCCACATCGTGCCCTTGATGGTCGGCGATCCGGTAAAGGCCAAGCGCGTCAGCGATATCCTGCTCGCCGAATACGGCGTCTACGTGCAGCCGATCAACTTCCCGACGGTACCCCGTGGCACCGAGCGGCTGCGCTTCACTCCCGGCCCCGCCCATGACGAGATCATGATGCGCGAGCTCACCGACGCGTTGGTCGAAATCTGGGGCCGCCTGGAAATGCGCCGCGCCGCCTGAGGGCGCTCGACCGGACGCACCTTGATCGCGCTTCTGCGCCGGCAGGAGCGCTGGGCAACAAGGGGCGACGCGGGTCAATTCAGACTCCTGCCTGCGCAGGAGCACGGCTCGCGCTACGTGCGCACCTTCCCCGTCAACACCGCCCGAGCATCGTCGCAATCGCGCGCGATCTGCGCCTTCAGCGCCTCCAGCCCGTCGAATCGCCACTCCGGCCGCAGATAGTCGATCAAGGCGACTTCGATCCGCTGCCCGTACAGGTCGCCGGAGAAGTCGAAGAAATGAGGCTCCAGAAGTTCGAGCGGCGGCTCGATCATCGGCCGGATACCCAGGTTGGCGACCCCATCGAGCACGCGCCCGTCCGCCAGCTGCCCGCGCACCGCATAGATGCCATAGGCCGGCCGCAGGTACGTACCCAGCGTCAGATTGGCGGTCGGGAACCCGAGCTCGCGCCCGAGCTTCGCACCCGGCGCCACCACGCCCTCGATCGCGAACGGCCGCGTCAACAGCGCCGCCGCCTCAGCCGGCCGCCCCTCTTGAAGGAGCGCCCGGATCCGGCTCGACGACACGGTGCCGCCCGCATCCTCGACCGCGCCCACCGTATCGACCGAAAAGCCCTGCGCGTCCCCCAGGGCCGCCAGCACCGCGACATTACCGTCGCGTCCCTTGCCAAAGGTGAAGTCGGCGCCCGTCACCACCCCACCGATCCCGGCCAGCCCACGCAGCCGCTGCTCGATAAAGGCGACCGCCGACAGGCTGGCGAGCGCGGCGTCGAAGCCGAACACCAGCATCGCATCTGCGCCTGCCTGCGCGAACAGCCGCTCGCGCTGGTCGAGCGTCGTCAGCCGAAACGGTGCGGCATCCGGGCGGAAATGGCGGATCGGATGCGGATCGAACGTGGCGACGATCGCCGGCCGCCCCTCGGCACGGGCACGCGTCACCGCCTGGCGCACCACCGCCTGGTGCCCGAGGTGAAATCCGTCGAAATTGCCGAGCGCGACGATCCCGCCCCGCAACCCTGCAGGGACCGCCGAGCTGCCGTCCAGCCGCTCCATGGCTCCGCGCTATAGGGAAAGGCGGCGCGCAGGCAAACCGTGCGTGCGCGTCAGGCGGCGCACTCGTGCCCTCTTACCGCACCAGGGTTACAAAGCTGTACGCCGGCCGCCCGCCCTCTTCCGCAAAATCCTCGCGCGCTGCTTCGCGCCAGCCTTCGAACGCCGGGACCACCGCATCCCCCTCGGGAGCCGCATGTACCTCGGTCAGCTCGATCCGATCGGCATGGGGCAGGAACAGCGCGAACACCTCCGCGCCGCCGATCACCGCGACCTCACCCGCACCCGCCAGCGCCAGCGCCGCTTCCGGATCGCGCGCCACCTCCGCGCCGGCCGCCGACCAGCTCGGGTCCCGCGTCAGCACGATGTGCCGCCGCCCCGGCAAAGGGCTCGGGAAGCTCTCGAACGTCTTCCTTCCCATGACCATCGGCTTGCCCATGGTTCCGGCCTTGAAGCGGCGGAGATCGGCGGGCAGGTGCCAGGGCAGCTGGCCATCGCGCCCGATCACGCCATTGTCGGCGCGCGCCAGGTGGAAGACGATCGTGGCCTTGTCAGCACTCGGGGTCAAACCGCCACCTCAGCCTTGATCGCACCGTGCGGTGCATAGTCCTGCACCTCGAAATCCTCGATCCGGTAATCGTCGATGCTCTCCGGCTTCCGCAGCAGGCGCATCCTGGGGAAAGGGCGCGGCTCCCGCAGCAGCTGCGCGCGCGCCTGCTCCAGATGGTTCAGGTACAGATGCACATCCCCGCCGACCCAGATGAGCTCGCCGGGTTGCAGCCCGGCCTGCTGGGCGAGCATCAGCTGAAGCGCGGTTGCGCCGACAAAGTTGAACGCCGCCCCCAGCAGCAGGTCGACCGATCGCTGGAACAACAGGCAGTTCAGCCGTCCGTCAGAGGTTACATGATATTGATAGACCATGTGACACGGCGGCAATGCCATGCCGCCCAGCTCCCCGACATTCCAGCCGTGGAACAGCATCCTCCGGCTCGCGGGATTTTCCCGAAGCGTCCAGACCAGCTCGCCGATCTGGTCATGTTCGCGACCATCCGCCCCGAGCCAACGCCGCCACTGCTTCCCGTACACCGGCCCCAGCTCACCCCAGCGTGCGGCGAAGTCGTCGTCCTCAAGGATGCGTTGCTCGAATGCTTCCTGCGAGACCGCCTCGCCGGTCTCGCGGCGGTAGGCGGCAAGCGGCCAGTCGGTCCAGATCCGCACATTCTCCCGCAGCAGCGGCTGGATGTTGGTGCCGCCCGTCAGGAACCACAGCATCTCCTTAACGGCCGTTTTCCAATAGACGCGCTTGGTCGTCAGGATCGGCGCCTCGCCCTGCGACAGGTCGAACCGGACCATCGCGCCGAAGATCGACCGCGTGCCGACGCCGGTTCTGTCCAGTCGCTCGTCGCCCCGCTCCAGCACCTGCGAGAGAAGGTCGAGATACTGATGTTCCGGATGCTGCATGGTCACGGCCCCTGGCGCGATGCGCAATCGCGCGATTGTTCGGTCCCGAACGTCGGCAGGTCCGCCGTTCGCGAGAACGTCCTTGCCGGATCGGCCGGTTGGATCAAGCGCGCGCGAGCACTTCGCCGCCCTCTCTTGTGCCCTTTGGCGCAGGCGAACCCTCGTCCACCTGCGCCCGGGCGGATCAGGCAGACTGCGGGATGACGCTGATCAGTTCGTCTTCGCTCGGCTCCTTGGCGGGCTTCAGCTTCAGCGCCTGGTCCGGCTGGATCTGACCGGATCGCTGGGCGGCCGGCAACACAACCGCTTCTCCGCTCTCCAGCGACTTCTCGACCGCAGCCAGCACGCGCATGTCCATCAAGCCCTCTTCGCCATTGGCCTCTGGCTCGCGGTCGTTGAGGATGCAGTCCGAGAAATACTGCGTCTCGTTCCCGAACTGCTCGACTGGATCGAAGCTGTGGGTCTTGCTCCCCGCCTCGGTCGTCTCGGTATAGGAGATGCCGACCTTCGGCCCGAACATGAAGCAGGGCGAGGCGTGGATGGTCGCCTCCGTGCCGACCAATGTGAAATTCTCGGCGGACGCGGTCGCATAGCTGACGGTGAACTGCGCGACACGCTCCTTGGGGAAGCGCAGCGTCACTGCCACCGTGTCATGGAAGTTGAAGCCGCGGCCCGCCGTCTTGGTCCCGACCGCCTGGACCGAGATCGGCTCCTCCCCGAACAGGTTGCGCACGGCGTTCAGCGGATAGGTGCCCATGTCCGGTACCGGCCCGCCCCAATAGCCATTGTGCCCGCGCGAATTCTCCTCTGCGACATTCTGCGCAAAGACGGAGGAAAAGGCACGCAGCTCGCCAAAGTCGCCGTTGCGCGCACGCGTGACCATTTCCACGGTGCCCGGTTCATGGTGCAGCCGGTATGCGACCATCAGCTTGGCACCACCGCGCTTCTGGGCAGCAAGGATCTGCTCCGCCTCTTCGACGCTGGACGCCATCGGCTTTTCCAGCAGCACGTGGATGCCGGCTTCCAGTGCTGCGACCGCAAAGGGGGTGTGCCGGAAATTGGGCGTGGCGATATAGACCGCGTCGATCTCGCCCGACTTGAGCAGCGTGTCATACTCCTCATAGGACCACGCCTTGATCTTGTAGGCGCCGGCGAGCTGCTCCGCCTTGACCGGATCGCCCGTTACCAGCGCGGCGAGTTCCGAATTGTCCGTGCGGCCGATGCCCGGCATGAACGCCTGCTGCGAGATCTGGCCGCCCGCCACCACGGCATAGCGAATCTTCTTCTTGTGCCCGAACATGGTGTTCTCCTGTTTTTGCGTTGCTTGTCTTGTTTGCTGCCAACGTCACACCGCAGGCATTTCCTCGTTCAGCACCGACATCGCCATGACATGGGCGAGATGCGACAGGCCCTGCGGCAGGTTGCCCAGGAACGCGCCCGTTGCCGGGTCGATCATTTCGGGAAAAATGCCGACATGCCCCGCCAGCGCCTCGGTCAGCGCGGTCATCCGCGCCCGCGCGCCCTCGCAATCGCCCAACAGCGCACGCGCCTCGACGATCCAGAAGGAGCAGGCCAGGAAGCAGCCCTCTTCCTGCTCCATCCCGCTGTAGCGGTAGTGAAAGGGTCCGGCGCCGAGTTCCCGGTCGATCGCATCCAGCGTCTTGGCCAGCCGCTCGCGCCCGTCGAACCCGAACCGTACCGCCAGCGCAAGCGACGCATCGAGGCTGTCGCTGCCGGGGTGCAGGACAAACGCCTGCCGCTTCTCCGACCAGCAGTTCGCGTCGATCCATTCCGCGATCCGGTCCCGCTCGCGGCGCCAGCGGTCGCGGCAGGTCGTCGGCAGCTGCCCCTGGTCGGCAAGCTCGACCGCCCGGGCAAGCGCCTGCCAGCAGCTGATCTTCGACATCGTAAAATGCTGGGGGTCCGGCAGTTCCCAGATGCCCGCATCCGGCGTCCGCCAGCGATCGGCGCATTCGTCGGCCAGTTCCGACAGCAGCTGCGCGCTGGCACTGTCGAGGATGTTGCCACTGTCCACGAACCGGGCTGCGGTCTCGAAGATGTCGCCATAGACGCCGTGCTGCAGCTGCTCGGTCGCGATGTTGCCCGTGACCACCGGCGTCGAGCCGCGGTAGCCCGGCATCTTCCACTCGCGCGCCTGCGGGACTTCCTCGCCGCCCAGCGTGTAGAACACGGCTGTGCCCTGGTTGGCGAGCCGGTCGAGCAGCCAGGTGAACGCGGCCTTGGCCTCGGCTTCCGCACCCGCGGCGAGGAACGCCTTGATCGTGTACCCGGCATCGCGGATCCAGGCGAAGCGATAGTCGAAATTCTTGGTGCCCCCGATCCGCTCCGGAAGCGAGGTCGTCGCTGCCGCCGCGATCGCGCCGGAGGGTGAAAAGAGCAGCAGCTTGAGCGCAAGGCCGGACCGCACAAAGGCGCTGCGGTCGGGACCATCGTAGCGCACGCTGTCCGCCCAGACGCGCCATTCCGCGTCCGAGATGTCGATGCGGGCATCGATCTCGTCGATCCCCGGCACCACCAGCGGTTCGTCACGGCCAGCGACGATCGCCACCACCTCGCGATCGCCCGCACTGACCGAGACATGCCCGGTCACGCCCTCGTCCGCCCAGCTCGACCTTACCCCATCGCTGTGGAGCAGCAGCCCCAGCACCCGTTCGACATGAAAGACGGTCTGCTTGCCGATGGTCGCGTGATAGGGGCTGACGGTATCGCCACGCCGTCCGGGCCGCATCGTCATGCGGAGCCGCACGGTGCCGTCCAGCCCCTCGATCCGTCGTGCGAGTTCCGCCCAGGGAAGCCGCCCGGCAGGACCGCTGTTCATCGATTCCGTGATCCTGGCGCGGCCGCCGGCCGTCGTGAAGATCGTCTCCAGGACGTTGCTGCCTTCCCGGTACGCGCGTTCCGACGTGAACGGCGCGTCGGGAACCAGCGAGAAATGCCCCCCTTCCTCGGCGTCCAGCAGCCGGTCGAACAGCGGCGGCGAGTCCATGTTGGGCACGCACCACCAGTCGATCGACCCGTCGGCGCCCGAAAGCGCCACCGAACGTCCCTCGCCAAGCGCGGCATAATCCTGCAGCGCAAGATAGCCGTCGCGCCGTGTGCCGGGTTGCGAAGCTTGATTGTGCTGCGATGTCAATCGTTTGAGAACGCCGGTCATCCCAGCGTGGAGCCGGCCAGTTGCGTATGCCGGACGCCGTCCCATCCAAGGCTTGCTGCCCGCGTGAGGCATGGATCGGCAGGGTGACGTTGCACGCGCGAACTCCCGTTTTCTGGCTGCGAACCCGAACAACCGGTCGAGATGCGTCAAGGATCCCGTCGTTTTTGGAAACGGTGCCTTGCGCGCAATGCGAAAACAGATCCTTTCGGAGAAAACGCGGCGTCGCATCGGCGCCCACGAACAGAAACGCGCGCTCACTCGTTGGCGGCAGGATCAACAGGAGCAACATGATGAACGACTATGAGGCATCGCGGCGTGCGGTTCTGACCGGCGCGGCAGCGGGACTTGCGGCGGCCGCCGCTCCCGCGGCGGCGCAGGGGACCCAGTCGGCAGCTGGCGGAACCGGGCCTGTGCTGCGCGACCCGCGCACCAAATACCGTCGCGAGCCGTTTCCGGAGCAGCGGCAGCCCTGGCCCGCCCTCGCCAGCAAGATGAACCCGCGCCCGGATCATGGCGAAACCAGTTATCGCGGATCGGGCAAGCTTGCGGGGCGGCGCGCGCTCATCACTGGCGGAGACAGCGGCATCGGCCGTGCGGCGGCCATCGCCTATGCGCGCGAGGGCGCAGACGTGGCGATCAACTATTATCCCACCGAAGAACCCGATGCGCGCGAGGTGAAGCAGCTCATCGAGCAGGCGGGCCGCAAGGCGGTGCTGCTGCCCGCCGACATCCGCACGCAAAAGGCCTGCGAGGATACCGTGCGCAAGGCGATCGCCGGCCTGGGCGGGCTCGACATCCTGGTGAACAACGCCGCCTATCAGCAGAGCAAGGCCGACATTCTGGAGATCACGGACGAGCAGTTCGTCCGTACCTATGAAACCAATGTCTTCCACGTGTTCCGCTTCAGCAAGGCGGCGATCCCGTCCCTGCCGCCGGGCGCGGTCATCCTCAACACCATTTCGGTCAACAGCTACGACCCCGGCGAGGAATTGATCGACTATGCCAGCACCAAGGCGGCGATCCTCAACCTGACCAAGGGCATGGCCAAGCAGCTGGCCAAGAAGGGCATCCGCGTGAACGCCGTGGCGCCCGGCCCGATCTGGACGCCGCTGCAGGTCGCTGGCGGCCAGCTACCGGGCAAGATGGGCGAGTTCGGCCAAGACACCCCTTATGGGCGCGCCGGCCAGCCGGCCGAACTCGCATCGCTCTACGTCGCCCTGGCATCGGATGAGGCGAGCTATTCGTCCGGCACTGCTGTTGGCGCCCACGGCGGCAGCGGCAATCCCTGAGTGCATGGGGCGCGGGACGGGCGGCATCGCTGCCGCCCGTCCTCGCTCGCCCGATTGAGTGGCTGGTGCCTGCTGGCCGTGTGCGGTGCAGCATCGCCTGCCGGGTGTCGCGGCCGTGCTTTGACCGCAACACCCTGCTGCCACACCAATTAGTCGAGGCGCCGCACGCGAATCGCAGTCTGTCCGGCGACGTTGGCGAGGAAACTGCCCATCGCCGCGCGGCGGATGGCGAGTCGCATCCCGGCGCGGGGATCCTGGGACAGCGTGCGCCCGTCGATCTGCTGCCACCGGGCCCCGTCCGCCAGGATCATCACCCACTTGCCATCGGCCGTACGGGAAGCGCTGCGGATCGTCGTGTCGATGCTCCTGGGAGGCTCCGTTGCCGGTTGGCGCGCCGGTTCGGAATGGATCGTAGCCGGCGCGCTGCGGCCGAATTGTGCGGCTTGTACCTGTGCGACTTCCGCCCGGGTCGAGACGGTAACGTCGCCACGCTCCAGCCGCTGAGCCAGTTCGGCTGCCCGCCTATCCAGGCACTGCAGGCGCGCCGCATCCTCTGCGACAGACCGGCAGCCGAGCAGGTCCCGCACCGGATCCTGGGCCGCGGCCTGGCCGAATCCCGCGCCGCTTGCACCTGTCGCGATCAGCGCAAGCACCTGGAAAAGCATCCTTTGTCGATCGTGCATCCTACTGATTCCCCTCCCCTTGCGGCCCCGGATCGGAACGTTGCATTTTTACGACACCGGCGCGCCATTTAGTTCCAGGAAGATTGGCGCCTTGCAACTATTCCACCGCAGTGCATCATCTGGGCAGAATAAAACAAGAGAGTGGATGATCCTGAAAGATTTGGGCCGTCTTGGCTCGGGGGTAACAAGGGGAAGTTCATGAAGATGATGCAAGAACGTCGCTCGGCACTGCGTGCCGGGGTGGCACCGCTTGTCCTGATTGCGGCCGCTTGGGGCGCGCCGGCATTTGCACAGGACACGCCGCAGGAAAGCACATCTACCAGCCAGAATGTCGGCGTAAGCGCCGTTCCCACCGGCAGCGCAGAACCCAACCAGAGCGTCGATGAGAACCAGGGCGGGATCGTCGTCACGGGCTCGCGCATCGCGCGCCGCGATCTCACCTCCGACAGCCCGTTGGCCGTCGTCTCGCAGGAAGAGTTCAAGCTTTCGGGCGCCGTGAACGTCGAAAGCGTGCTCAACACGCTGCCGCAGGTCATTCCGGGCTCGACCGGCTTCTCGAACAACCCGGGCGGCGGCGTCGCGACGCTGAACCTGCGCGGTCTGGGCAGCAACCGCAACCTGGTGCTGGTCAACGGCCGCCGCTACATGTTCTACGATACCTCGCAGGTCGTCGATCTTAACACGATCCCCGCGTTCCTGATCGACGGCGTCGATGTCGTCACCGGCGGCGCCTCGGCAGTGTACGGGTCGGACGCGATCGCGGGCGTGGTCAACTTCCGCCTGCGCACCGACATCAACGGCGTCGAAGCTGGCAGCCAGTACAGCATCACCGAGGAAGGCGACGGCCAGCGCTGGGATACTTATCTCGCGATGGGCACCGACTTCGACGAAGGCCGCGGCCACATCACCGCCTATGGCGAATATTACCAGCGCAAGGCGATCTTCCAGGGCGCACGCGACTTCTCGGCCGTCGCGCTGGGCGACAGCGGCACCAGCCTGGTGCCGCTTGGCAGCTCCTCCGTCCCGAACGGCCGCTTCTACGTGAACCCGGGCACGGTCTGCGTTGGCGGGACCGGTGCGGCCTGCACCGGCGGCACGAACTTCACCCGCGGCGCCGGGTCGCTGTCCTCCAACGGCACGCTTGGACAATATTACACCGGTGCGAACACCTCCCGCCCGTTCACGACCGACGATTATTACAACTATGCGCCCGACAACTACCTCCAGGTTCCGCAGGAGCGCTGGATGCTGGGGGCGTACGCCAACTACGAGGTGAACGAGTGGTTCAACCCGTATATGGAGCTGTCCTTCGTCAACAACCGCGTCGCCAACGAACTGGCGGCGAGCCCCATCAGCGGCACCTTCGACATCGCAGTCGACAACCCGTTCCTGTCGGCGTCCGATGCCGCATCGATCGCGGCGATTGACGCACAGGAAGCAGCGATCGACGCGGCCTTGGTCGCGGCAGGCGGTACCGCCCGCTACAACAACCCGGGCGTGGTCGGCGTCAGCCTCGCGTCGCGTACCAACGCGGTGTCGTCCCGCCAGGCGCTCGACGAGCGCAACGCCTTCCGCGTGCTGATCGGCAGCACCGGCGCGATCACCAGCGACATCAAGTATGACGCCTATTACAGCTATGCCCGTACCCGGAACTCGAACATCCAGTACGGCAACATCTCGCGCTCGGCATTCGCGGCGGAGCTGCTGGCGAACCGCCTAAACATCTTTGGCCCGAACATGCTGTCGGCCGAGGAGATCTCCGCGATCTCGATCACCACGCAGAACACGGACATTTCCGAGCTTCAGGTCGCGCAGGCCTCGATCTCGGGCTCGCTGTTCGACTTCGGCCTGGGCGGCGGGGCCGTCGGCTTCGCGCTCGGCGGCGAATATCGCTCGGTCGAGAGCCAGTTTATCCCGGACCAGGCGCTGTCGTCTGGCGACGTCGTCGGCTTCAACGGCGGCGATCCGACGGCGGGCGGCTACAACGTCAAGGAAGTGTTTGGCGAGCTCAGCGTGCCGCTGCTCGGCGGCCACCCGTTTGCCGAGAAGCTCGAGCTGAACGGTGCTTTCCGCTATTCCGACTATTCGCTCGGCGGCGTCGGCGGCGTGTGGACCTACACCGGCGGTGCGCAATGGGCTCCGGTGCGCGACATCACCTTCCGCGGGCAGTACTCTCGCGCCGTTCGCGCGCCGAACGTGTCCGAGCTGTTCGGTGGCCAGTCGAACGGCTTCCCGGGTGCGACGGATCCTTGCGCGACCCCAGGGGCACAGAACGATGCGGCACTCGTCGCGATCTGCACCGCCACCGGCGTACCAGCCAGTGCGATCGGTACGGGCACGTCGCTCCAGCCGAACGCCCAGATCGAAGGTCTGTTCGGCGGCAATCCGAATCTTCAGGAAGAAGTCACCGACACCTACACTGCCGGTGTGGTGCTGGCGCCGAGCTTCCTGCCCGGCCTGCACGTGACCGCCGACTATTTCAACATCAAGGTGGACAACGTCATCACCTCGCTGGGCGGCGGCGTCGGCGGCATTCTGAACCTGTGCTATAACGTCTTCCAAGACGTCAACAGCATCTACTGCCAGGCGATCTCGCGCAACGACGACGGCACCATCCAGAATCCGAGCTTCGTCACGGCCGTCAACGCCAATGCGGCGAACCTGAAGACCTCGGGTGTCGACCTTTCGGTCGACTATACTCAGTCGCTCGGCTTCGGACTGTTCGGGGCGGAGAGCAAGCTCAACGCCTTCTTCCAGGGCACCTGGACGGAGAAGTATGAGTTCGCGCCTGTCGTCGGCCAGCAGGCGTACACCTGCGCGGGCTATTTCGGCGTCAACTACTGCAGCGACCCGCAAGGGAACCCACAGTCGAAGTACAAGTGGACGTCGCGCCTGTCGCTGATCGACGGCCCGGTGACGACCAGCCTGCGCTGGCGCCATCTGTCGAGCGTCAAGGCGGATTCGCTCGTCAACGGCGATCCCGTGAGCGCGTCCGAGCTGGCGGTGCCGAAGCTCAAGGCCAAGAACTATGTCGACCTGGCCTTCTCGATCGACCTGACCGACACCTACAACTTCAGCTTCGGCGTCAACAACATCGGCAATGTGGAGCCGCAGCTGATCGGCAGCGATCAGCAGCAGGCGAACACCTATCCGGGCGTCTATGACGTGCTGGGTCGCGACTTCTACGCAGCAGTGCGTTTCCGCTTCTGACGCGTACGACCTGTCGCAAACAGGCGTGGCCCGGAGGAAACTCCGGGCCATTCCTGTTCAGGGCCACCCTAGAAGAAAACGTCGAACGCTACTGTCAGCCGCTCGCCCGACGCAAAGGGGCGGGTGCCGTGGAACAGATAGCTCGGGAACAGCACCAGGCGTCCGGGCTGCGGCTCGAATTGCGCAAGCGGCTCCAGCGCCACCCCGCACGACGCCGGGGGCCGGCCGAGCTCCAGCCAGCCTTCGCGCGCTTGCCCGTCCAGCGCCTCCGGCACAGCCACGTACAGCGCCGAACTCAGCACCCCGCGCGGGTGAATGTGGCTGACGTGAAACCCGGCCCCGTGCAGCCGCACCGACCAGGATCCCGCAAGCCCCGGCTGCGCGTCGCGATGGCGCAGCAGCGGATGCTTCCGGTCCGCCGGCGGCAACGACGCCATGTGCGCAGCGATCGCGTCGAGCAGCTGGACCTTGAGCGCGCGCAACTGCGGCTCGGTGCGGGCGAGCAATCGTCCGCGCGTCTGGGTCCCGCCGCGCAGCGACTGGCCGATCGGATGCGAGCGGCTGCGGTGGAGGTCGCGCAACAGGGCCGCAAGATCGGCGAGCGCCTCCGCCTCCATCGGCAGCCGGCGTGCCGCAAACAAATCCGGCTGGCCGCTCAGCCACGCGTGCCGCGGGTCTCCGAGCAGCCGCCAGGTAAGGTCGAGAAAGGCCCAGGCGCCGACATGGTCAGGGTCTGCCTGCACGAATCGCTCCAGCAGCGCCGCGGCCCGGTCCGGCTGCCCCGTCGCCAGCGCATGGCGCGCATGTGCGAGCCCATACGCCCCGTCCTCGGGCAGCTGCGCCAGCGCGTACCCTGCCCGCGTGAGGTCCCGCGCCTCGGTCGCCAGCTTCGCCTCCTCCAGCAGCAGGTCCGGGCCATTGCCGAGTGCCGCACGCCCCTCGTCCAGGGCGGCGAGCGCCTCGACGTGCCGCCCGGCCGTCCCGAGCAGCCGCCAGCGCGACCGGTGCAGCACCGGATCCGTCGGCACCCGCGCAAGCGCCGCGTCGTGGCTTTCGGTCAGCCGATGCGCCAGCCCCGCTTCCGAGCGCATGCGCGCGAGTTCCTCATGCGCCTCCACCCAGCCCGGCACCTGGACTACCGCATTTTCCAGCAGCGCCATGCCGGCCGGGTCGCCCTGCGCCTCCAGCGCGTTGGCGAGGCCGAGCAGCACGTCCGGCCCGGCCGCACCATGGCTTGCCGCATGGCGGAAGCGCCCGGCCGCGTCCGGCTCGCCGCGCTCCAGCGCCACGCGAGCACGGCCGCGCAGCGCCGTGGCGCGCGAAGGCTCGAATGCCAGCGCCCGGTCGAATGCAGCCGCGGCCTCGTCCAGCCGGTCGAGATCGCGCAGGATCGTGCCGTGGATGCTGTGCGCGCTGCCGCGTGCCGGGACCAGTGCAAGCGCCGCCTCGATGTCGGCCAGCGCCGCAACCGGGTCCTGACGCTGTTGGTGCAGCACCGCGCGGTTGACCAACGCCTCTGCGCGCACCGGTCCCGGCGTGGCCGCCGCCACCGCATAATGGCGCAACGCCCCTTCGACATCGCCCTGCTGGCCGCAGAAGTTCGCATAGTTGTTGTGGATCTCGGCATCCCCGGGCGCCCGGGCGAGCGCTTCGCCGAAATGCGCACGGGCCTCCGCATCGCGCTGTTCCCGGCGCGCGACCATCGCCAGCAGGTGAAAGGCGGCGGCGGGCGCCTTCGCATGTGCCACCATCTCGGTCAGGCGCGCCCGCGCTCCGCGCAGGTCGCCCGCCCGATAGGCAGCTTCGGCGGAGGCCAACGTTCGGGGAAGATCCATGCTCATGCTCTTGTGTGTTTCACTTTCTGCACGGCTGTCCAGCGGAGCACATGGGATCGCTTGAATGTTTCGGCACAACAACGGCAAGATGCGGCATGCCCGACGCCCTGCCGCTGTTCGACCTCAATCCCGCGCATGATCGCGCGGCACTCGCGCAGGAGTTCGCCAGGACCCGGCGCCTTCAGGTCCGCGATCTGCTGACCGCGCGCTCGGCAGAGGTGCTCGCCGATGTGGTGCAGCGGCAGACACCCTATGGCCTGGCCTATCGCGAGCCGGGTGCGGCGCCCAAGTCGTTGCGCGCCGACGCGAGCCGGCGACTTCCCCAGGCGGAGCAGGCGCGGATCTGGCAGGCAGCCGGCCAGGGGGTCGGTCGCGGCGACTATGGCTTCGTCTACGGCCAATATCCGATGCTCGACGCCTATCTCGGCAAATGGGCGCCCGGTCACCCGCTCGAGTTCGTGCTCGAATATATCAACGCACCCGAATTCCTGGACTTCGTTCGCGCGATCACCGGCATGCCCAGCCTCATCAAGGCCGACGCCCAGGCGACGCTCTTTGCGCCCAACCACTTCCTTGCCATGCACGACGATCGCGGTACCGGCGAGGAGGGGCGGCAGATCGCCTATGTGCTGAGCCTCACGCGCGACTGGCGCCCGGACTGGGGCGGCTATCTGCTGTTCTATGACGACGAGGATGAGGTGATCGCGGGCATGAAGCCGCGGTTCAACTCCCTCAACCTCTTCCAGGTGCCCCAGCGCCACAATGTCAGCTATGTGCCGCCGTTCGCGCCGCTTGGCCGCTATGCGATCACCGGCTGGTTCCGCGATCGATGAGCCTGCTCGACGGGCTCCAGCTCAACCCGGCGCTCGACTGGGACGCGCTCGCCCGTGAATTCGCCGCCACGGGTCGGATCCGCATTCACGGCTTCCTGGCCGACCCGCTCCCCACGCGCCTCCACGCCGTCCTGCGGGACCGCGAGGACTGGCGCCAGCTGATCAACAGCGGCGACAAGATCTTTGAACTCGATCGCGCGACCCGCACGGGCATGTCCGCCGAGCAGGCGGCCGCTTTGGAGGCGGCGGTGCAGGCGGGTGCGCGCACCGGCTTCCAATATCGCTACGAGACGTTGCGGCTGACGGATGGCGACGGCGGCGGCACGGCCGGCGACGCGGCGCTGTCGGCCTTTCCCCGCTGGCTGTCGAGCGGTGCTGCCCGCGAATGCCTGCGCCGCCTGACCGGCATCCCGGCAATCGACTTCGCCGATGGACAGGCGACCGCCTATGCCCCCGGCGATTTCCTTACCGGCCACACCGACGAAGTGCCGGGCAAGCAGCGCCACGCCGCATACGTCTATGGCCTGACCCCGCAGTGGCGGACCGAATGGGGTGGGCTGCTGCTGTTCCACGACGAAGATGGCACCGTGCGCGGCCTGACACCTGGCTTCAACACGCTCGACGTCTTTGCCGTGCCCCAGCTGCACAGCGTGTCGCGGGTCGGGCCGGAGGCGGCATACCGCCGCTACGCGATCACCGGCTGGCTGCGCTCGGCCCGCCCGCCATCCTGACGCCCCTCCAGAACCGGGAAGCTCCGCCCATGCGCATCCTCGCCTCTGCCGTTCTGCTGTCGCTCGCGCCGCTGACACCGGCCCCCGCGCATGCACGGGCCACGACCACCTCTCCTGCCGACGCGCAGCTGCGCGCGCTCTATGAAGAGGAATGGGCATGGCGGCAGAAGGAATATGCCCGCGTCGCCGAAGACGACAGCTGGAGCGCCAGCGGCGACCACCTGCCGCATGTCGATGCCGCCACCCAGCAGCGCCGCCTCGCCACTTGGCAGGGGATCCAGGCTCGGCTCAGCCGCATCCCGGTCCAGCAACTCTCGCCCGAGGAGCGGATCAACGCTGCGGTGTTCCGCACCACGCTGGAAGCCAATATTGCCAACCAGCAGTTCCGCAGCTGGGAAATGCCGTTCAACGCGGACAGCAACTTCTGGTCCGGGCTCGCCGCCCGCCAGCCCTATGCGCGGGCGGAGCAGTATCGCCGCTACCTCGGCCGCATGCGCGACGTGCCCCGCTATTTCGACGAGCAGATCGCCAACATGCGCGCAGGCCTGAAGCGCGGGTTCAGCGTTCCGCGCGTGACGCTTGCCGGGCGGGACGCCTCGATCGCCGCGAACGCGGTCGCCGATGCCGCCAGAAACCCCTTCTACGCCGCATTCGAAAAGATGCCGGCCAGCATTCCGGAGGCCGAGCAGGCCCGCCTGCGCGAAGAGGCGCGCGGCGTGATTGGGAATCAGGTCGCGCCCGCCTATGACCGGCTGTTGCGCTTCTTCCGCACGGAATATCTGCCCCACACCCGCACCACGCTGGCGGCCGAGGCGATGCCGGAGGGCACGGCATTCTATCAGGCGCAGATCCGCGAATATACGACGCTGGATCTTACCGCCGAGCAGATCCACGCGCTCGGGCTAAAGGAGGTCGCGCGCATCGACGCGGAAATGGAGAAGACCAAGGCTGCGGCGGGCTTTTCCGGCAGCATGGCCGAGTTCCTGACCTTTCTGCGCACCGATCCGCAATTCTATGCCCGCACGCCCGACGAACTGCTCGGCGTCTCGGCGTACGTCGCCAAGCGTGTCGACGGCCAGCTCAAGCACACCATCGGCCTGTTGCCACGCACCCGCTTCACCATCGTGCCGGTGCCGGACGCGATCGCGCCCTTCTACACCGCGGGGCGCGGTGGGCTCGATGCCTGCTCGATGAACACCTATGCTCTGCCGTCGCGGCCGCTCTACCAGATCCCGGCGCTGACGCTGCACGAATGCAATCCCGGCCACAGCCTTCAGGCGGCGATTGCGCTCGAAGGCCCCGAGCGCCCGGCCTTCCGCCGTCAGACCTATTTCTCGGGCTATGGCGAGGGGTGGGGCCTCTACACCGAATGGCTGGGCACCGTGATGGGCATCTATCGCACGCCCTATGAGGACTTCGGCCGGCTTTCCTACGAAATGTGGCGCGCCTGCCGGCTGGTGATCGACACCGGCATCCACCACCAGGGCTGGAGCCGCGAGCAGGCGATCGCCTACCTCGCGCAGCACACCGCCCTGTCACAGCACGAGATCGAGACCGAGGTCGACCGCTACATCAGCTGGCCGGGACAGGCACTTGCCTACAAGCTCGGCGAGATGACGCTGCGCCGCAAGCGCGCCGATGCGGAACGGCAGCTTGGCGCCGACTTCGACCAGCGCTGGTTCCACGATGTGGTGCTGGGCCTGGGCTCCGTACCGCTGCCGGTGCTGGAACAGCAGATCGACCTCTGGATCCAAGGCGGGGGCAGGAATCCCAACGCGCCTGGGCGCCAGCCAGCAGTGGGCTGATCCGCCGGGGCGTCGCTCGCGGTCAGCGGGCGGCGGCTGCCTTGGCTGCGGGATCGAGCCGGCACGGCCGAATCGCGCGGGGCTCCGGCCGCGGCCCCGTCGCCTGGAATGTAGCCAGATAGCCGCCTGCCGACGGCATCGGCCGCATCGCCACCTGGCGATAGCCCACCGCCTCGAACTCGCAGCGCAGCAGCGCCGGCGGCGTGCCGTGGTTCTGGGTGGCGCGATTGGCGTCCACCACCACCACCAGCCCGTCCGGCCGCAGCGACGGGCGCAGGTGCCACAGGAACGCGTACGGGTCGGCGATCTCATGGTACATGTGCACCATCAGGACCCGGTCGAAGCTCGCCTCGGGCAGGCGGGGGTCGTCCACCTTGCCCAGCCGGACGCTGACATTGTCGAGCCGCTCGCGCGCGACGCGCCGAGCCAGAGCGTCGCGCACTTCCGGCACGATGTCCTCTGCCAGCACCCGCCCGTCCGCGCCGACGCGCTGCGCCAGGCGGATGGTGTAATATCCCTCACCCGCGCCGATGTCGGCGACCGTCATCCCCTTGGCGATGCCGGCACCGTCCATCACTTCTTCGGACTCGTTCAGCCGGTCGCGCGCTTCCTCGGTGGACCAGCGCGCCGACACGATGGTCGCAACCGGCCGGTCTGCGACCGGGAAGTCCGATGCCTTTGCCTCCGACGGTTTCTCGGGCAGCTTGGGCGCGGTCGCGTCGCACCCTGCCAGCGCGAGGGCGAGCCCCGCCATCGCCGCGCCCGCAAGCGCCGCGCGACGGAATCCACGTCCGGGCAGAGGCTTCGCCACGATCAGTCGACGTCCTCCACCTCGACGGTCTCGCCGGTCACGCGCTGCGACAGCGCCGCCGCCATGAACGGGTCGAGCGCGCCGTCGAGCACGTCGGAGGGCGCGGTCGAAGTCACGCCGGTGCGCAGGTCCTTCACCAGCTGGTACGGCTGGAGGACATAGGAGCGGATCTGATGGCCCCAGCCGATGTCCGTCTTGGTGGCGTTCTGCGCGTTCGCCACCGCCTCGCGCTCGGCGAGCTCGCGCTCGTACAGGCGCGCGCGCAGCTGGTTGTACGCCTCGGCCTTGTTCTTGTGCTGCGAGCGCTGGTTCTGGCATTGCACGACGATGCCCGTCGGCAAGTGGGTGATGCGCACCGCCGAATCGGTCGTGTTGATGTGCTGGCCGCCCGCGCCCGATGCGCGATAGGTGTCGATGCGCAGCTCGCTCTCGTTGATCTCGATGTCGATGTTGTCGTCGATCACCGGATAGACCCACACGCTCGAAAAGCTCGTGTGGCGCCGTGCCGCGCTGTCATAGGGCGAAATGCGCACCAGCCGGTGCACGCCGCTCTCGGTCTTGGCATAGCCATAGGCGTTCTCGCCCTTGACCAGCAGCGTCGCCGACTTGATGCCCGCCTGCTCGCCGGCATGATAGTCGACCAGCTCGACCTTCATGCCGCGCCGTTCGGCCCAGCGCGTGTACATGCGCTGGAGCATGCCTGCCCAGTCCTGGCTCTCGGTGCCGCCGGCGCCCGAGTTGATTTCGACATAGGTGTCGTTGGCGTCGGCCTCGCCCGACAGCAGCGCCTTTACCTTGTCCTGCTCGGCCCGCTCGGCCAGCTGGGCGAGGCTCTGCGTGCCCTCGTCCGCCATCTCGGCGTCGCCCTCGGCATCGGCCATCTCGATCAGCTCGACCGTGTCGGACAGCTCGCTCTCGATCGCGCGAGTCGCGGTGATCGCCTCGTCCAGCCGCCGGCGCTCGCGCATCACGTCCTGCGCGGCCTTCGGGTCGTTCCACAGGCTCTGGTCCTCGACGCGCGCATTCAGCTCGTCCAGGCGGCGCAGCGCGCGGTCCCAGTCGAGGAAGCGGCGCAGCAGCGCCAGCGCATCGTTGATCTTGTCGACATGGGCTTGCGCTTCGGCGCGCATCGAATCTCTCCACCTTCGAAGACCCCGGCTGAATCCGGGAAGTCTCGGGCCGCACGGGCGGCGCTTTGCTATATCGTCAGAAAGGAACTGCCGGCTCGGGCAGGCTGGTCATCCCTGCCCCTAGTAAATGCCGCCCTCCCTTTGCAAGAAGTCGCTGTCGCGCGGTGCCGCGGTCGCCTGGGGCGCCGCCTTCTGCACCGGCGCCGCCGCTTCGCCGCGCGAACGACGCGCACGCCGCGGTTCGCTCTCGGGCTTGAACGCTTCCCAGATCACCGACGCCTTCGGGTCGGTGGTGGGCCAGGCGCCATACACCGGCTTGCCGCTGCCCCGGTCGACCCGGACCATGCGAATGCCGGCGGGCGCGGTGAACGGCAGCTTGTCCATCCCCTCGAACGCCTTGATGGCAAACGCCTTGAAGATCGGCGCCGCCAGCGTCCCGCCCTGGGCATAGCCGCCCAGGTTCCGGGGCGTGTCATAGCCGATGTAGAGCCCGCCGATCATCTGCGGCGTGCCGCCCACGAACCACACATCGGTCGGCCCGTTGTTGGTGCCAGTCTTGCCCATCATCGGCCGGTCGAGGTCGCGCAGCGTGACGGCAGTACCGCGCTGGACCACGCCCTCGGTGATGTGGACCATCTGGTAGGCGGTGAGCGGGTCGAGCAGCTGGCGCGAGCGCACCACCGGCCGCGGCATCGCCTTGCCGTCCCAATCGCGCGCGTTGCAGCGGTCGCACGACCGCCAGTCCTGCGGCCAGATCACCTTGCCGTGGCGATCCTGGACGAAGTCGATCACCGTCGGCTTCAGCGCCTTTCCGTGGTTCACCAGGATCGAATAGGCGTTGACCATGCGCGTGACGGTCGTCTCGCCCGCACCCAGCGCATAGGAGAGATAGGGCGGATAGCGACCCTCGCTCACGCCCAGCCGCTCGATCAGCGCGGTCACGTTCTTCATGCCGGTCGCGGCCGCCGCGCGAACCGTCATCAGGTTGCGCGACTGCTCGATGCCCCAGCGCATCGTGTGCGGCCCGGCATAGGAGCCGGAGAAGTTGCGGAAGCATTTGGAGCCCAGCCGCCCGCCCTGGTCCACGCAATAGGGCGCGTCGGCGATGATGGTCGCTGGGGTCATCCCCTTTTCCAGCGCGGCCGAATAGACGATCGGCTTGATCGTCGAGCCCGGCTGGCGCTTGGCCTGGGTGGCGCGGTTGAACGCCTGCAGCCGCGAATCAAATCCGCCCTGCATCGCCAGGATGCGGCCGGTGCGCGGTTCCTCCACCACCATGCCGCCCGAAACCTTCGGGATCGAGCGGAGCGCGAAATGCCCGCCCTCAGGGGCAACCGCAATGATGTCGCCGGCCTTCAGCGCGGCAAAGGCAGTGCCGCCCGTGCCTCGTACCGGCATCTGCGCGGCAGAACGCGGCAGCGTGCCGGTCGTGCCGTCGGCAAAGCCGATCTCGGCCGAACCGCTCTCGCGCGACACCACGATGCCAGCGCGCCAGTCGCTATAGTCCAGCCCGATGTTGGTGTTGAGCAGCGCCTGCTGCCAGCGATCGCCGTCGATCTCCACCTGGCGGATCGGCCCGGACCAGCCGCGCCCGCTGTCGTAGCGGATCAGCCCGCGCCTGAGCGCGTCCTGCGCAAAGCCCTGCAGCCGCGGGTCGAGCGAGGTGCGCACCCAAAGGCCGCCCGCATAGACGCTATGCGGCCCTTCCTTGTCGTTCTCGCCGAAGCGGCCGAGCAGCTGGCGGCGCACTTCCTCGATGAAATAGCCGCCGACGCGCTCGAAGCGCGGCGTCTGGCGCGGCGTCGTGCCCAGCGGCTGTGCCACCGCATCGTCGTGCTGCGCCTGTGTGATGAACCCGTTGCGCTGCATCTCGCCCAGCACCCAGTTGCGCCGGCTGATCGCGCGATCATAGCCGCGCTCGGGCGTGTAGTTGGACGGCCCCTTGGGCAGGATCGCCAGATACGCCAGTTGCGCCAGCGACAGCTTGTCGAGGTCCTTGTCGAAATAGGCGTGGCTCGCCGCCTCGACGCCGAACGCGTTCCGGCCAAGCGCGATCTGGTTGAGGTACAGCTCCAGGATCTGCTGTTTGGTCAGCACATCCTCGATGCGATAGGCGAGAAACGCCTCCTTCGCCTTCCGCACATAGCTGACTTCGCTGCTCAGCAGCAGGTTCTTGGCTACCTGCTGGGTGATGGTCGAGGCGCCGATCGGGCGGCCATCATTGCGCAGGTTGGTCAGCATCGCGCTGGCGATGCCCGGATAGTCGACGCCGTGGTGCTCGAAAAAGGTGCGGTCTTCCGCGGCCAGGAACGCCTTCACCAGCAGTGGCGGGTATTCGGCATAGGACAGCTCGACCCGGCGCTCGCGGGCATAGCTGTGGATCGGCGTGCCATCGATGCCGCGCACGTTGGTCGGCAGCGGCGGCTCATAGCTGCGCAGCGCCTCCACCGACGGCAACGTGCGGATCAGCAGGAACCAGATCGCCACCATGGCGAGCCCCGCCAGCAGCGCGGCCCAGGCGAGCAGCCGGAACCACCAGCGGCGGCGAAGCGTCCGGAAACGGGCGCTCCGGCCCTCAGGCGCGGGTTCGGGGCGGGCGGTCGCGGGATCGAAAGCGGCACTCATCGGCCGCGCGGTGTAGCAGGTTTGGACCGCGGTGCCAGCAGCTTGGCCGCAGGCGCCAGGCCAAGCCGCGCGGCCGCGATAGCGGCAAGCGCGTCAGCGCGACGCAAGACGGCGCGCGAAATGCACCTCCACCGCGCGCTGAACGCTCCGGGCGATCGCCCGGCGGCCTCCTTCCGAATTGAGGCGCTTCGCATCCGCCTCGTTCGAGATGTAGCCGGTCTCGAACAGGATCGAGGGCATGTCCGGCGCCTTCAGCACCATCAGCGATGCCATGCGGTGGTAGTTGGGCCTGAGCGGGATCAGCTCCTTGGCCTCGCGCCCCAGCAGCCGGGCAAAACCGGCCGAGGCGTTCATCGTCTCGCGCTGGGTGAGGTCGATCAGGATCGACGAAATGTCCGCGGATGCATCGGCCAGGTTGACGCCCGCCAGGATGTCCGCCTTGTTCTCACGCGCCGCCAGCCGCGCCGCCTCCCGATCCGACGCGACCTCCGACAGCGTGTAGATCGACGCGCCCGACGCGCCCTGATTCTCGGCGCTGTCGCAGTGGATCGAGATGAACAGGTCGGCGCCCAGCCGCCGGGCAAGGCCGAATCGCTCCTGCAGGATCAGAAACTCGTCCCGATCGCGAGTCAGCGCCACCCGCACTCGCCCCGATTGCAGCAGCTGGTCGCGGATCTCGCGCGCGAGCTTCAGGGTCAGGTCCTTTTCGCGCAGCCCCCCGTCCCAGGAAGCCAGCGCGCCCGGGTCATGGCCGCCGTGCCCGGCGTCGATCACCACCAGCGGCCGCCCGGCAACGCCGTCGATGCGCGGCAGCCGCCCTGCCCGGCGCGCAGCCGGCACCGTCATGCGCGACTTGGCAACGGCATTGGCCGCCGCCGGTTCGCCCGCGGTCAGCCGCTGCGCGGGCATCGCTGCCACCGCAGTGGCCAGCGCGGCCGCATACAGGAAGGGTCGCACCCCGGCCCGTCGTGAAGTCATAAGCCCACTCGTCATCTGCGTGCCGTCAGTCGGGGCATGCCCCTTGTCACCCATGATGGTGAAAGCATCGGGTTAAGGTCTTCCTAAGCCTCTTGCGACGCAAGCCCGTTGCGACCACCGGGGCCTCTCGCGCGGTGTTGCCGCATGGCAGCCGCAATGCTACGCAACAGACACGCCGTTTGTCGTCCGTCGACGGCCGGCGTTCCCAACACCCGCCCGCCGCATCTGCGCCGCCAGCGGGGAAACCAGGTTGACGCTCGCATGAGGCATGTTCCGTCCCGTTCCAGCAGCACCGCGAATGGCGGACGCTGGTCGGTGACGTTTGGCCCGGACCACCGGTCCGGCCGTGCCCGTGCGGCAGAGGCATTCATCGACCCACGCAGCGCCGCCGCGGATCCCGATCCGCCCGGCAGCGCCGCCCATGGCGCGCCGCGCCGGCCACAGGCCGCCCGCCGCGCCCGGAGACTTTTCAATGACCACGCGTATGCTGATCGACGCACGCCACCGGGAAGAGACCCGCGTTGCCGTCGTCAAGGGAAACCGCATCGAGGAGTTCGACTTCGAATCCGCTGAGCGCAAGCAGCTCAAGGGCAATATCTATCTCGCCAAGGTGACGCGCGTCGAGCCGTCGCTCCAGGCCGCATTCGTCGAATATGGCGGCAACCGCCACGGCTTCCTCGCCTTTTCCGAAATCCACCCGGACTATTACCAGATCCCCAAGGAGGATCGCGAGGCGCTGCTGCGCGAAGAGGCCGAGCACGCCGCCGAGGAAGCCGCCCTGCGCGCCCGTGAGGACGAAGAGGACGAGGAAGGCTACGACGACGAAGACGCGATCGCGCTCGACGCGGACGACGACGTCGAAGTGCTGGAGCACGACGAGGACGGGCACGACGAGGACGGGCAGGACGAGGACGCCGGCGACGACGAAGGCGCCCCCGCGCCGTCGAACCGCAAGCGCAAGCGCCGCGGCGGTGGCGACGATGCCGCGGTCGATGCGCTGCGCCAGCGCCGCATGAACCTGCGCCGCCGCTACAAGATCCAGGACGTGATCCACCGGCGCCAGGTGCTGCTGGTCCAGGTCGTCAAGGAAGAGCGCGGCAACAAGGGTGCGGCCCTCACCACCTATCTGTCGCTCGCCGGCCGCTATTGCGTGCTCATGCCCAACACCGCGCACGGCGGTGGCATCAGCCGCAAGATCAGCTCGTCGTCGGACCGCAAGCGGCTGAAGTCGATCATGTCGGAGCTGCAGCTGCCGCCATCGATGGGCTGCATCGTGCGCACCGCCGGCCTCCAGCGGACCAAGACCGAGATCAAGCGCGACTTCGACTATCTCGCCCGCGTGTGGGACGGCATTCGCGAACAGACGCTGCATTCGACCGCACCCGCGCTGGTCTATGGCGACAGCGACCTGTTGAAGCGCGCGATCCGCGACATCTACAACCGCGACATCGAGGAAGTGATCGTCGAGGGCGAGGACGGCTATCGTCAGGCCCGCGAGTTCATGAAGCTCTTGATGCCGAGCCATGCGCGCAAGGTGAAGCAGTATGCCGATGCCGTGCCGCTGTTCCAGCGCGCGGGTGTCGAGGACCAGCTGGGCGCCATGTACAACCCGGTCGTCCAGCTGAAGTCGGGCGGCTACCTCGTCATCAACCCGACCGAGGCGCTGGTGTCGATCGACATCAACTCCGGCCGTTCGACGCGCGAGCACAACATCGAGCAGACCGCGACCGCGACCAATCTGGAAGCGGCTCAGGAAATCGCCCGCCAGCTTCGCCTGCGCGACATGGCCGGCCTGGTCGTCATCGACTTCATCGACATGGATCACGGATCCAACGTCCGGAAGGTCGAGAAGGCGATGAAGGAGGCGCTCAAGAACGATCGCGCGCGCATCCAGGTCGGCCGCATCTCCGCCTTTGGCCTCATGGAGATGAGCCGCCAGCGCCTGCGCACCGGCGTCCTCGAGGCATCGACCCGCACCTGCCCGCACTGCGAGGGCTCGGGCCTGGTCCGCACTGCCTCGTCCGCCGGCCTGTCGGCGCTGCGCATGATCGAGGACGAGGCCGCCCGCGGCCGCGGCTCCGAACTGCTGCTGCGCTGCAGCCAGGAAGCCGCCTTCTACGTCCTCAACAAGAAGCGCGGCGACATCGCCGAGATCGAGGATCGCTACGGCGTCACGGTCGAGGTCGCGACCGACGGCACGCTGGAGGGCGCGCGCATGGTGGTCGAGGCCGCAGGCCCGCCGCCTGCCTATCCGCCCAAGATCGCGCCGCTGCTCGAGCTTCCCGAGGACGAAGAGTTCGAGGATTATGAGGACGAGGAGCTGGAGGAACTCGAAGAGGCCGAGGAAGCCCGCGAGGAGCAGCCGCAGCGCCGTCGCGACGACGAGGAAGGCGAGGGCCGCAAGCGCCGTCGCCGCCGTCGCGGCCGCCGCGGTCGCAACCGTGAGGAAGGGACCGCGCCCGACGCCGAAGAAACGGCCGAGGACGCAGGCGACGAGGACCTCGAAGCCGAGGTCGGCGACGAAGCGGCGCCGGACGAGAGCAGCGCCCCCGTTGCCGAGGCCGAAGCCGGCGAAGGCCGCCGTCGTCGTCGTCGCGGCCGTCGCGGCGGTCGCCGTGGCGACTCGCTCGCACCGGTGAACGAGGCCGAGACTGCTGAGGGCGACGACACGCCGGTCGAGACCAGCGCACCGGTCGAGGAAGCACCTGCCGAGACTGCGCCGGAGCCGGTCGTGGCCGAAGCCGCTGCCGAGCCAGCCCCGGAGCCGGTCGCCGAGCCGGCCGCCGAGGAAGCGCCCAAGCCCAAGCGCACCCGCCGTCGTCCGTCGGCACGCGCGACGGAGGCGGCCGCCGCCGAGGCCGCACCTGCTCCGGTGGTCGAGGCTCCGGTCGCAGCCGAGCCGGTCGCCGAGCCCGCTGCGGAGGAAGCGCCCAAGCCCAAGCGCACGCGCCGTCGCAAGACCGCCGAGCCGGCCGCAGAGGCAGAAGCCGCCCCGGCGCCGGTCGCGGCCAGCGCGCCGGCCGAAGCTGCGGAGGAAGCGCCCAAGCCCAAGCGCACCCGCCGCCGCAAGGCCGAGCCGGCCGCGGACGCGGCAGCGCCTGCGGCGGAACCGGCCGCTCCGGAAGCCGAGCCGACGGCACCGGCGCCTGCTGCGGAAGCACCGGCGGCGGACGCGGAAGGCGACGCCGCAGCCGAGCCGGCGGAAACCTCCACGCCGCGCCGCGGCTGGTGGCAGCGCACCTTCGGCGCCTGACCTTGGCAGCAGCCCCTCTCGTCCTTGGGCGAGAGGGGCTCGCTTCACATTCGGTTCAGCCGCACATCGGCAGCAGCAGGTTGCCCGCGTTGAACCTGGCGCCGGCATCGCCGATAAGGACCGCCATGAAGCGCATCCTCGCAGGCCTCGCCACCGCGCTCCTCGTCTGCGCGCAACCGGCTGCCGCCCAGTCGATCCTGCGGGATGCTGAAACCGAGTCGCTGCTGGCGGACATGGCGCGGCCGATCGCAGTCGCCGCCGGGCTCGACCCGAAGAATTTCACGGTCGTCCTGCTCAATGATCCCAGCGTCAACGCCTTTGTGGCGGGCGGTCAGGCGGTCTACGTCCACTCCGGGCTGATCGACGAAGCCGACAATATCAACGAAGTGCAAGGCGTCGTCGCGCACGAGATCGGGCACATCATCGGCGGCCATGTCGCGCTGGCCGGACGGGGTGCGGCGCCCGCCACCGGCATCTCGATCCTCAGCCTGCTGCTGGGCGTCGCGGCCGTCGCCGCGGGCGCGGGCGAGGCCGGGGCAGGCATCCTTGCGGCCGGCCAGCAGGCGGCGCTCGGCAACTATCTCGCCTTCAGCCGCACCCAGGAAACCTCGGCCGACGCGGCCGGTGCGCGCTATCTCGGCGCCGCCGGAGTCAGCGGCCAGGGCATGCTGTCCTTCTTCAAGAAGCTCCAGAACATGGAGTACCGCCTCGCGATCCCGCAGGAGAGCAGCTACAACCGCACCCACCCGTTGACCGGCGAGCGCATCAGCGCGCTGACCGCCGATCTTCAGGCGCAGCCCGGCTGGGCCAAACCGGTCGACGCCGGCCTTCAGGAACGCTTCCTGCGTGTGCAGGCGAAGCTGCGCGGCTATGTGAACGACTCCAAGGAAACGCTGCGCCGTTATCCGCCGAGCGACCATTCCATCGCCGCCCATTACGCCCGCGCCTATGCCTATCACCTGACCGGCTATCCCGAGCAGGCCCAGCAGGAGGCGGAGGCCCTGGTGAAGGCCAAGCCCCACGATCCGTACTTCCTGGAACTGGAGGGGCAGATCCTGCTCGAATCGGGCAAGCCCCAGCAGGCGCTGGCGCCGCTGCGCGAAGCGACCGAGCGCACGAACAACCAGCCGCTGATCGCCGCCACGTTCGGCCATGCGCTGATCGCTACGGAGGATACAGCCCATCTGGCCGAGGCGGAGCAAGTGCTGCGCCAGGCGGTCGGCCGCGACCGAGAGAACCCCTTCGCCTGGACGCAACTCGCCACCATCTATGAACGCAAGGGCGACCAGCCGCGCGTCGCGCTCGCGATGGCCGAGCGCGCCAGCCTGATCGGCGAGTGGCAGATGGCGCTTGCCAGCGCCCGCGCCGCCGTCGCCGGCCTGCCCGAGGGCACTCCCGAGCGGCTGCGTGCCCAGGACATCCAGATGATCGCCCAGAACGAAGCCGACGAGCGCAAGCGCCGTCGCCGCCTCACCGACCGCTAAGGACCTTCATGCCGCGCAATCCCTTTCTCGCCTTTGGCGCGCTGTTGCTCGCCGCCTTCCTGGGCGCTGCCGCCTTTGCGCTGCTTCAGCCGATGTTGCCCGGCAGCGACCGGGCGAAGACCGAGGCCATCGTCCGCGACTATGTGCTGGCCCATCCCGAGATCCTGCCGGAAGCGATGCAGAAGCTTCAGGAGCGCGAAGTCGGCAAGGCCGTTGCCGCCAATCGCAGCGGGATCGAGACGCCCTTCGCCGGTGCCTTCGCCGGTAATCCGCAGGGTGACGTCACGCTGGTCGCCTATATGGATTATGCCTGCGGCTATTGCCGCGCGAGCCTCCCCGCCATCGACAAGCTGCTTGCCGCCGATCCCAAGGTGCGCATCGTCTATCGCGAGTTGCCGATCCTGAGCCCCGGCAGCCGCACCGCAGCCGAATGGGCGCTTGCCGCCGCCCAGCAGGGCAAGTTCCGCCCGTTCCACACCGCGCTCTATTCCGAAAGCCGGCTGGACGCGGCCGCAATTCAGCGCGCCGCCACCAAGGCCGGGCTCGACGTGGCACAGGCCCGCACTGCCGCCGCCTCCGCGCCGGTGCAGCAGGAAATCGCCCGCAACATGCAGCAGGCCGGGCAACTCGGCGTCACCGGCACCCCCACCTGGGTGGTGGGCGACCAGATGCTGAGCGGTGCGATCGGCTTCGAAGGGCTCACCGCCGCCGTTGCAAAGGCGCGCGCCGCCGGCTCCGCATCCCGGGATGCAGCCGGTGCCTGATTCCTCTATGATCGACGCGCCGCGCTGCGGCCTCTTGCGGAGCTGTTCCATGCGTTTGCCCCTGCGACTCCTTCCCATCGCTCTCGTGCCGCTGCTCGCCGGAGGCTGCGTCGCCAAAACCGCCTGGAACGTCGCCACCGCCCCGGTGCGCGTCGGGTCGCAGGTCGTCGACTGGACCACTACCAGCCAGGACGAGGCCGACCGCAACGCCGGCCGCAAGCTGCGCAAGCAGCAGGCGGAAGAGGAACGCCAGCGCCGCAAGGAAGAGAAACAAGCCCGCAAGGACGCCGAGCGCCTCCAGCGCGACCAGCCCTATTGAGGCTTGCGGGCACGAATCATGGATGTCCCCGTTCGTGCTGAGTAGGGGCTGAGGACGAACGGTTGCATGAGCCGTCTCGCTCGGCATCGCGCTGGCCATGCGCTCGCCTCACCCCAGCCAGGCCATCACGGTTGCGGAAAACGGTGTCCAGGCGCCCATCCGTACCCCGGCGTGGCGCAGCGCCTCTCCGGTCCAGCTGTTGCAGGTCCGAAGTGCACTGTAGCGGCCGTGCGCCGTGTAGAAGGCGTCGGACAGGCCGTACCCCGGCACGCTGCCCGCACGCCCGTCCCGGCCGGTCGAAAAGCTCGCGCGGATGAAGCCCGCCAGCCGGCGATATTCCTCCGGCCGCAGCACCACCGGGCGCACGCCCGCCTCCGCCACCGGCTCGGGCAGGTGCCCGACGTGCAGCACCGTGTCGTCGCTGCCAAAGGCGGCATGCACGACCGTTGCCGGTTTCAAGTCGCTCCAGGTCGGGGTCCCGACGTAAAAGGCGCGGTCGCCCCAGCCGATCGACAGGTGGCTGTGCCCGGCAAAACGCGGGTCGCGTAGATCCTCGGGCCGCACCAGGTCGCGCCAGTCCGTCCCCGCTGCCACCACGGGCACGACGATGCTGGTGTGAATGCCGTTGTCCTCGACATAGATGCGGACCCCCGCCTGCGCTTCCTGCCACGCGCGATTGGTGGCAAAGGCGCCGCCGACCAGCCCGGCGACGCCATAGGCCAGCTGCACCGCCACCAGCGCCACCACCACTCGCAGCAGACTGCGGCCGACCCGGCGCAGCACGGGCGCGGGCCGGATCAGATGTCGAGCGCCCAGCCGTCGCGACCCGCTGGATCGAACGGCACGGTCGGCACATAGCGCTCGGCGCCCGCCTTCAGCCGCAGGATCGTCCAGTCGCCGCGGTCGTCGCGCGCCTCCAGCGTACAGCCGCACGCAGCATAGGCTGCGATCACCTCGCTCGCCTGCCGCCCTAGCAGCCCGGCCAGCACCACTGTCGCATCGGGCGCGGCGATCGCCGCCACCTCCGGCGCCATCGACACCAGCGGCCCTGCCAGGATGTTGGCGATCAGCAGGTCATAGGGCGCGCGCTCGGTGATCGTATCGGCCAGCGCGCCATCGGCGACGATCAGGTCGATCGCGGCCACGTCGTTGACCTCGGCATTCTCCCGCGTGACGTCGACGGCGACGGGATCGATGTCGGTCGCCAGCACCCGCGCCTCGGGCCAGAGCTCGCGCGCGGCAAAGGCGAGCAGGCCCGTGCCTGTGCCAATGTCGATCACGTCGGTGAAGCGCTCGCCCGCCAGCCCGTCGAGCATCGCCAGGCAACCGCTGGTGGTCTCATGATGCCCGGTGCCGAACGCGCGCCCAGCCTCGATCCGGAACACGCGCGCGCCCGGGGGCGGCGGCGTCGTGTCGGCCGCGGTGTGGACATAGAAGCGCCCGACATGGAGCGGCTCCAGCCCGGCCTGGCTCATCGTCACCCAGTCTTCGTCCGCCAGTTGCTCGATCGCGGGCGCCCGCCCGCGCGCGCTCGGCACCAGCGCCTGTACCGCGGCGACCGCTGCGTCGTCAGGCTCGACCTCGAAATAGGCGTCCAGGTGCCAGCGCTCGGCATCGTCCTCGACGTCCTCGGTGGTCATCAGCACGGGTGCAGAATCGAGCCCCAGGTCCTCGGCGGCGTCGATCGCCTCGGCCTCGGCGCGGGTGCACGGCAGGGTCAGTTTCCAGCTAGGCATTGGGGTCCTTCTTGGCGGTCCGGCGGTGCCGGACCATGGCGGCACCAGCCCGCTCCCGCACCCGGCCACCCAACGCCAGTATCCCATGGTTGGCGGGGTGGGGGAGCGGGCCGGTGCCGAACAAATTCAACGTACGTAGCTCGCGCCGTTGATGTCGAGCACCGCGCCCGTCATCGACGCCGGCGCCTCCAGCGCCAGGAAACGCGCGGCGGTCGCGACCTCATCCGGCATCGCGACTCGGCCAAGCGGAATGTCGGCCAGCAGCTTGTCGCCGCCACGGCTTGCCACATAATCCTCGGCCATGCCGGTCATGGTGAAACCCGGGCAGATTGCGAACGCCAGGATGCCTTCTGCCGCATAGCCGCGCGCGATCGTCTTGGTCATGGCCACCATGCCGGCCTTGGCGGCGGCATAATGCCAGTGCGCCGGGCTGTCGCCGCGATAGGCGGCGCGGCTGGCCACGTTGACGATCCGCCCGCCGCTTCCCCGCGCCTGCCAGTGCCGGACCGCCAGCCGGCAGAGCTCGGCCGAGGCGGTGAGATCAATGCGCATCGTGCGCTCCCACCCGGCGACCCACTCGTCGTGCGGCAGCTCCAGCGGAGTCGCCTCGAACACGCCGGCGTTGTTCACCAGCACGTCGATGCGCCCGTCGAGCGCGTCCAGCGCCTGCTCCCACAGCCGGGCCGGCGCCGCCGGGTCGGCGAAGTCGGCCGCGATGCCGCTCGTCGTGCCATGGCCGACCACGCGCAGGCCGGGCACATCGAGCGCGGTCGCGATCGCCGCCCCGATCCCGCGCGAGCTGCCGGTAAGAAGAATATGCGTCATGCCTGCCGAATAGAGGGTGCGCGCGATCCGCGCCAGCATTGCGGCGCTGCATCAGGCTGACCAGACCTGGCAACGGTGGCGCATTCCGCAAAACTCCCCTACATCCGGGCTCTTGCGTCTTGCATCGCCCCGCCCCCCCGGTAGATAGGCGCGGTTCGCGAAAGGAACTGACTTGGCTTCCAAACCCTATGCGCGCCCGCTGTCGCCGCACCTCGGCATCTGGCGCTGGGGCCCGCACATGCTGGTCTCGATCGTCCACCGCGCCACTGGCGTCGCCAACTCCGTGGGTCTTGGCCTGCTGGTCTGGTGGCTCGCGGCCATCGCCGGGGGCGAGAAGAGCTATGCCAGCTTCGTCGACGTCTTCACGGTGTCGAGCGGCGGGCTGAACGTGATCGGCTATGTGGTCGGCATCGGCCTGACCCTGACCGTGTTCCAGCACATGGCGAGCGGCATCCGCCACCTCGTGCTCGACATCGGCGCCGGCTATGAGCTGCGCAAGGGCAAGATGACGGCGATGGCCACCATGGTCTTCTCGCCGCTCGCGACGATCGCCTTCTGGGCATGGCTGCTGGTGGGGAAGCACTGATGGGCAACGGTACGAGCATCGGTCGCGTCCGCGGCCTGGGGTCTGCCAAGCAGGGCACCCATCATTGGTGGCACCAGCGGCTGACGGCGGGTTCGAACCTGCTGCTGGTCCTGTGGTTCCTGTTCTCGATCGCGCGGCTGCCGGCCTATGACATCGCCAGCGTCACCGCCTGGCTGAGCTCGGCCTGGGCGGCGCTGCCGATGGCGCTGCTGATCGCCACCCTCTTCTACCATGCGCGCCTGGGTCTGCAGGTGGTGATCGAGGACTATCAGCACGACGAGACTCGAGTCGTTCTGCTGGTCCTGCTCAATCTGCTCGCGGCACTCGGCGCGGGTCTTGCCATCTTCTCGATCCTGCGCATCGCTTTCACGGGGACGCCCGCCTGATGTCTCAAGCCTACAAGATCATCGACCACACCTATGACGCGGTGGTGGTCGGCGCCGGCGGCTCCGGCCTGCGTGCGACCATGGGGATCGCCGAGTCGGGCCTGAAGACCGCCTGCATCACCAAGGTGTTCCCGACGCGCAGCCACACGGTCGCGGCGCAGGGCGGCATCGCCGCCAGCCTCGGCAACATGGGCCCGGACCACTGGACCTGGCACATGTACGACACCGTCAAGGGTTCCGACTGGCTCGGGGACCAGGACGCGATCGAGTATCTCTGCCGCGAGGCTCCGGCCGCCGTGTACGAGCTGGAGCACGCCGGCGTGCCGTTCAGCCGCACGCAGGAAGGCAAGATCTATCAGCGCCCGTTCGGCGGCATGATGCAGAACATGGGCGAAGGCCCGCCCGCACAGCGCACCTGCGCCGCGGCGGACCGCACCGGCCATGCCATGCTCCACACGCTCTACCAGCAGAGCCTGAAGTACGACGCCGACTTCTTCATCGAGTATTTCGCGCTCGATCTCATCATGGAGAACGGCCAGTGCCGCGGCGTGATCGCGCTGTGCATGGAGGACGGCTCCATCCACCGCTTCCGCAGCCACGCGACGGTGCTGGCGACGGGCGGCTACGGCCGCTGCTATTTCTCCGCCACCTCGGCGCACACCTGCACCGGTGACGGCAACGCCATGGTGCTGCGCGCGGGCCTGCCGCTCCAGGACATGGAGTTCGTGCAGTTCCACCCGACCGGCATCTACGGCGCGGGCGTGCTCATCACCGAGGGCGCGCGCGGCGAAGGCGGCTACCTCACCAATTCCCAGGGTGAGCGCTTCATGGAGCGCTATGCCCCGTCGGCAAAGGACCTGGCGTCGCGCGACGTCGTGTCCCGCTCGATGGCGATGGAGATCCGCGAGGGTCGTGGCGTCGGCAAGGAAGGCGACCACATCTTCCTGCACCTCGACCACATCGATCCCAAGGTGCTGGCCGAGCGGCTTCCGGGCATCACCGAAACCGGCAAGATCTTTGCCGGCGTCGACCTGACGCGCCAGCCGCTGCCGGTCGTCCCGACCGTCCACTACAACATGGGCGGCATCCCGACGAACTTCCACGGTGAAGTCGTGCACAAGCGCGACGGCAACCCGGATGCGGTCGTCCCGGGCCTGTTCGCGGTCGGCGAAGCCGCCTGCGTGTCGGTCCACGGCGCCAACCGCCTCGGCTCCAACTCGCTGATCGACCTCGTGGTGTTCGGCCGCGCGACCGGCCTGCGCATCAAGGAGACGGTGAAGGCGGGCACCGCGCACAACCCGCTCCCTAAGGATTCGGAAGCGATGGCGCTCGGCCGCCTCGACCACTTCCGCAATGCCAAGGGCGCGACGCCCACCGCGCAGCTGCGCCTCGACATGCAGAAGACGATGCAGCGCCACTGCGCCGTGTTCCGCACCGAGGAGCTGATGGCCGAGGGTGTCACCAAGATGGAGAACATCTATGCGGGCATGCAGGACATCGGCATCAGCGATCGCTCGCTGATCTGGAACACCGATCTGGTCGAGACTATGGAACTCGACAATCTGATCGGCCAGGCGATGGTGACGATCCGCGGCGCGATCAATCGCAAGGAAAGCCGCGGCGCGCACATGCACGAGGACTTCCCGGAGCGTGATGACGCCAACTGGATGAAGCACACCATCGCGACCTTCGACGGCTGGGGCGGCAAGGGCGGCTCCACCACCCTCGATACGCGTCCGGTGCACGACTACACGCTCACCGACGAGATCGACTACATCAAGCCCAAGAAGCGCGTGTACTGATCGCACGTCGAACTTGAGGGATGCGGGGGTGGACGGCAACGTCCGCCCCCTTTTTCTTTGTCATCTGTGTTGGTCTCCGGAACCATCGATCCGGCGCCCGGGTTAGCGGGCCATGACCGAAGCCCTTCAGTATCCGCTGCTCGCGACCCCGCATGTTCACCTGGCGGGGCCCGTCGATCACGCCATGTACACCAACTTTCGACAGCAGCTGGCCAACGCCCCTGCCGAAGGCGCGCTGGTGATCTCCATCTCTACATTGGGCGGCGACCCAGAGGTGGCGCGCGCGATGGGCGACGACGTCCGGCTGATGCACGAATATACCGGGCGCGAGCTGCTGTTCCTGGGCAAGGTCGCGGTCTATTCGGCCGGCGCCACCTTCATGGCCGCCTTCCCGGTCGACAAGCGCTTCCTGACCAAGGGCACGCGCCTGATGCTGCACGAGCGGCTCATGTCGAGCAGCGTCGAGCTCTCCGGCCCGCTCAAGACGCTAAGCTATACGCTGAAGGCCAAGCTCCACGAGATCGAGCATTCGATCCGCATCGAGGAAGAAGGCTTCCGCGACCTCGTCGCCGGGTCCGACGTTCCGCTCGAGGAGCTGGTCGAGAAGGCCCCCTCGAACTGGTATATCGAGGCGGAGGAAGCGAAGCGCCGCCGCCTGGTCCTCGACGTCATCTGAGCCGCGGGGCCCCGGCCCCGACTCACTCCCCCGACTCACTCCCCTGCGCCTGCGCAGGCAGGAGCCCAGGGCCGCAAGCGCCACCGTCCTTGTCCTGCCCGGCCCTGGATCCCTGCCTGCGCAGGCGCAGGGG
>NZ_JAJFET010000005.1 GCF_020707215.1 Sphingomonas sp. PL-96 | reverse complement strand
AAGGTCACAGGTTCAAATCCTGTCCCCGCAACCACACACAAAACAGCCCCGTCTCACCAGAGACGGGGCTGTTTGCGTTTGAGCCGTCAGCAGCAGGGCGCAGACGGCGCTACGGCGGCTGTGCCCCCGCGCGCGCAGGGGTCGCAACGGGAGCTGCCCGGTCTCGTTTGCGGCGACGCTCGGGCAAGGATCCGCGTGAGTTTCTGCGACGAGTGCGCGCACTTTGGCACGCCGCTCAGGTGGCGGGAGGCGTTGGCGCGCTTGCGCCGCCAAGCTTGCGGATAGACCTCAGGTCGCGACCGACGGCCGGTGCCTGGATGCTGCTCAGGACGTACGGACAGCCTCTCGGGTGCCGAACACCAAAAGTCGCGTCGTTGACGTGAGCGCCGAATAAAGGTTCAAACGGGCATGGCTCTCTTTCCCCTCTCACGACGTGCGCTCATGGGCGCGGCGGTCAGCACCGGCATCCTGCCCTCCCGACTGCTGGCGCAGGCTGCCCGGCCGATCCTGGCAGGGACCTATGCGCAGGAGGGCGGGACCGGGTTGGTCCGCCTGGAGGCGTCGACGCGTGGCTGGACGGCAGCACGCGCGCCGGCGTCCATCCGCAACGCCTCCTTCGGCGTGCGCAGCGACGCCACAGGCCTGCGGTATCTGGTCGACGAGCAGGCCCAAGGGGCGCTCGGCATCTATTCCCGCGATCTGAAGCAGGTGGAAACCCGGCCGACGCTGGGTGCCGATCCCTGCCATGTGGCGCTCAGCGCGGACGGGCGCAGGCTGGCGGTGGCGAATTATTCGAGCGGCAGCATCGCGCTGTGGCAGCTCGACGCCAAGACCGGGCTGCCGCTGGGCGAGGCACAGCGCGTCGTTCACCAGGGCAGCGGGCCGGACCGGGCACGGCAGGCGGGCGCGCACGCGCATTGGGTCGGGTTTGCGGCCCGGGACTCGGTGCTGCACTCGGTCGATCTGGGCGCGGATGCGATCTTTGCCCATCGCCTTGCTCCGGGTTCGGGCGAGGTCGCGGAAACGACCATCGCCTATCGCGCACAAGCGGGCTCGGGACCGCGCCACCTCGCGCGGCACCCGCGACTGCCGATCGCCTTTCTGGTCGCGGAACTCGCCAACACGGTGACGATCCTCCGGACGCAGGCCGACGGGACGTTTCAGGCGCGCGGCATCGTGTCGACCTTGCCCAAGGGGTTCCAAGGCGCCTCGGCAGCGGCGCACATCGCCATCAACCGTGCGGGCAACCGGCTCTATGTCTCCAACCGCGGGCACAACAGCATTGCCGTGTTCGCGATCGCCGGGGACGGGGGGCTCGCACGCCTCCAGCACGTCGACTGCGGGGGGAACTGGCCGCGGATGTTCCTGCTGCTGGAGGGGCGGGGCGAGATGCTGGTGGCCAACCAGCGCTCCGGCGACGTCGCCTGCCTGCGCATCGGCAGCGACGGACGGCTGGGTGCCGCGGCCACGCCCAACGTCCGGGTGCCTGGGGTGGCGTATCTGACGCTCTGAGCCGGCGCGGGACTTGCCGAGCCACCGCAGGACCTTTCAACATTCTCGAACGCAGCAGCAGAATTTATCCGGATATTCCGGTTGATCCGCTGCGCCTAGCTTTTGCTCATCCGCTGCACGGCGGTCCCTTTGCAGGAAGGGCCGCTACCAACCCAGGGGATGAAAGGGAGCGCCATGAGCACGATCACCACCCAGGACGGCACTGAGATCTTCTTCAAGGACTGGGGTTCGAAGGATGCCCAGCCGATCATGTTCCATCACGGCTGGCCACTGTCGTCGGACGACTGGGACGCCCAGATGCTGTTCTTCCTGGAGCAGGGTTTTCGTGTGGTGGCGCATGACCGGCGCGGGCATGGCCGCTCCGCCCAGGTCGACTTCGGCCATGACATGGCGACCTATGCCGCCGATGCCTCCGCGGTCGCCGAGCATCTCGACCTGCGCAATGCCATCCACATCGGCCATTCGACCGGCGGCGGCGAAGTCGCAGCCTATGTCGCGCGCCATGGCATTCCGCAGGGGCGCGTCGCCAAGGCGGCTCTGGTGAGCGCGGTGCCGCCGATCATGGTGAAGACCGACCGCTATCCCGGCGGCTTGCCGATCGAGGTGTTCGACGGCTTCCGTGCCGCGCTTGCCGCCGACCGGGCGCAGTTCTTTCGCGACGTCGCCGCCGGCCCGTTCTACGGCTTCAACCGCGAGGGGGCCGAGGTGAAGCCGACGGTGATCGACAACTGGTGGCGCCAGGGCATGATGGGCAGCGCGCTTGCGCATCATCAGGGCATCAAGGCGTTCTCCGAGACGGACCAGACCGACGACCTGACGGCGATCACGGTGCCGACGCTGGTGCTGCACGGCGACGACGACCAGATCGTGCCGTACCGGAACGCGGGCCTGCTCTCCGCCGAACTGCTGCCCGACGCGACGCTCAAGATCTACCCGGGCTTCCCGCACGGGATGCTGACGGTCAACGCCGACGTGCTGAACGCGGATCTGCTCGCCTTCATCCGCAACTGATCCCGCGCGGGGAACGGCATTGCGGTGTCCGTTCCCCGCCAAGCGGTGCTGCGAGGGAGGCGGAGATGATGCTGTCGTTCGACGCGGATAGCGACGCCGACATCCTGCCGATCGACCTGCCCTGACGCCTGTCAGGCGGTGGGCTGCGGGGGGCGCACCGGGGCGAGGCCGAAGCTGGCGTCCATCGCGCCTGCGGGCAGGGGGTGGCTGAGCAGGAAGCCCTGAAGCGAATTGCAGCCGATCCTGGACAAAAAGACGCGCTGCTCGGGCGTTTCGACGCCCTCCGCCGTGACCTTCAGCCCGCTTGCCTTGGCGAGATCGATGATCGCCTGGATGATCGGGCTCCCGGTCGTGCCATTGGTGATGCCGCTCACGAACGAACGATCGATCTTGATGCGGTCGACGTCGAAGTTGCGCAGGTGGGTGAAGGATGAATAGCCGGTGCCGAAATCGTCGAGCGCGATGCGGACGCCGGATGCGCGCAACCGGACGAGATTGGGCTGGCAGCTCGCCGCATTCTCGATGAAGTTGGTCTCGGTGATCTCCAGCTCGAGCCGTTCCGGCGGGAGGCCGGTGCGCTTGAGCGTGGCCAGCACCTCCTCGGCAAAGCCGCGGTTGCGCAGCTGAACCGGCGAGACGTTCACGGCGATGGTGCCGATCGGCCAGCGCACCACAGCGCGGCAGGCGTGGTCGAGCACCCAGGCGCCCAGTTGCTCTACCATTCCGGTCTCTTCCGCAATCGGAATGAAGAGGGACGGCGAAAGCGTGCCGTGCTCAGGGTGGTGCCAGCGGACCAGCGCCTCCGCGCCCGTCATGGTGCCGCTCCGCGCGGAATAGAGCGGCTGGTAGAACACTTCGAACTGGTCGCAGCTATCGAGCGCGCCGCGCAGGTCCGTCTCGATCTGCTTGCGCAGCTTCAGGCTGGCGTCCATCTCGTCCGCGAAGAAGAGATAGCGGCCGCGCCCGGCGGCCTTTGCCTGGTAGAGCGCGATGTCGGCCTTGCGGGCGAGTTCGAAGCGCTCAGCGGCATCCTGCGGGCCCAGTGCGATGCCCATGCTGACACCAACATAGGCGTGGGTACCGGCGATATCGAAGGGGCGGCTGACTTCCTCGATGATCCGCATGCACAGGATTTCGGCCGCGGCGGGCGAGTCGATGCCGAGCTGCAGGATCGCGAATTCGTCACCACCGATGCGGGCGACCAGATCATCGGCGCGCACGCTGGCGCTGAGCCGGGCCGCCACTGCCTTGATGAGTTCGTCGCCGGCGGGATGGCCGAGCGTGTCGTTGACCTGCTTGAACCCGTCCAGGTCCAGGTACAGCAGCGCCAGCGAGGTCGGGGCGGCGCGCGCCTGGGCCAGATGAAAGGCGAGGCGATCGTCGAACAGGGCGCGGTTGGCGAGGCCGGTGAGCGGATCGTGGAACGCGAGATGCTGCGCCTGCGCCTCGCTTGCTTCCAGCCGCAGGGTGCTGCGCCGAATGTTGCCCAGGAGGACGGCGACGATCGCGAAGATGAGAAGAAGTGCCGCCACCATGATGGGGGCGACGCGCCGCACCATCAGCGACCCGGGGCGGAAGGGCAGCCAGGTGACATAGCCGAGCAGACGGTTGCTCGAGGATAGCAGCGGCACTCCCTGACGATCGCCGGGCGGCGGCGCGTGCGAGAAGCCGGCCTGTTCCAGCCGATATCGCTCTGCCAGATCGCGCACGAAGCCGGTGTCGAGATAGCGGACGGCGACATGGAGGTATTCGCTGCCCGGCACCTGGACGATGCGGCCGGTGTCGGACGTGATCGGCTTCACGCTCACAATGGCCGGGTGGCCGTTGACGGTGCCGAGGTCGATCGTGCCGGGCGACAGGGTGGGCGCGTCGAGGTTGCCCGGCGCGCGCCGGCGCAGCATCGCCTGCAGCGAGGCGACCAGCGGTGCAGCAATGGGCGCCACGCTCTTTCCATAGGCATCCGGCGCCACATGGGCCCCGTCGCGCATCGCGTAGAGGGCCCGGCCACCCGGATCGAGCACATAGGCCTCGTCATGGCCGAAATAGGTGCGCATCCACAGGCCGAGATTGTTGTCGAGCCAAGCGACGCTGCGATCGGGTGCTCGAACCTGGCGCACCGCATCGTCCCAGACCGTCACCCCCTCCTGATCGTGCGCGATCCGGGCGATGCTTTGCGCCAGCACCGTCTCCATCACCCGGTGTTCGCGCTGAAAGGCGAGGCTGTCGGACTGGCGTGCGGACAGAAACGCCAGCGCAGCGATGAGCAGTGCTGTCGCAGCCACTACGGCAAGCGCCGGCACAACGATCTGGGCGATGAAACGCCCGCGGCTCGTGTGCGCCGCTGGAGAAGGTGCCGGCATCATCCCAAGGCGGGTAACGGCAGACGATTAAGGAGCCGTTGTCCAAGCGGTGCCGCAAAAGCACAGTGAGGATCTTTTCGCACACCTGCTGCCAAAGTGGCGCAGGCGATTAATCAACGCATCAGCATTTTGCCCGATGCACGCGCGATGATTCGCCTTCCCAATCGCCGCCGGTCGTTCCTGCTCGCCGCCGCCCCGCTGCCGTTCCTGGTCACCGCGCCCGCATTCGCCGCCGCCGAGCCGGAGCGCGAAGATGCGCCCGCGCAGGTGCAGGAGGTGCAGGAGGTGGTGGTGACGGCGCAACGTCGCACCGAGCTGATCGAATCGACGCCGGTCGCAATTTTGGCGTTGAGCGAACGCGACATCGTCACGCGCAAGCTGGACGACATCAAGGATCTGGTCACCTTTACCCCCGGCTTCTCGGGAAGCTCGGACGACAGCTTCATCGACTCGCTGGCGATCCGCGGCATCGTGTCCAACGACTATGGCATCGGCGGCGACCCGTCGGTGGGCATCTTCAAGGATGGCGTCTACCAGGGGCGGACCGGCAGTGCCGTCACCTCGCTGTTCGACATCGAGCGGGCCGAGGCGCTGCGCGGGCCGCAGGGGTATCTGTTCGGGCGCAACGCGATCGCAGGCGCGATCAACGTCATCACCAACAAGCCGAGCCTCGATGCGATCAGGGGGCATGTGTACCTGGGCCTGGGCGAGCGCAACCGGGTGGAAGCCCAGGCCGCGGTGAACCTGCCGCTGGGCGAGCGCTGGGCGGTGCGGCTGGCGGGCTACCAGACCCGATCGGACGGCTGGGTCGACAATGTCTTCACGCCTGACCGCGACGACCGGCTGATGGGTGAGGACAAGCAGGCGGCGCGCCTGTCGCTGCTCTATGCCGACGGACCCTTGCGCGTCGTCGCCACCGGCGAGTACGAGCGCCGCCACATGGGCGGAACCCCCTATCGCGCGTCCAATGACGACCGCGAGGTGCTGGATGCGATCGACGTGGCCCTGGGGGGTGAACTGGTGGTCGGCGGCGGCCGGGGCGACGTGGATACCGACCTGGTCGATCCGCGCGACGACGGCACCGTCTATGGGGCCAACGTGCAGGCCGACCTGGAACTGGGCTTTGCGACGCTGACCTCGATCAGTGCCTATCGCCGGCATCGCTTCTTCTATTCCGAGGATTTCGACGGCACGCCGCTGCTGCTCGGCAACTATACGCAGCGCCAGCGGGGCAGCTATGCCAGCCAGGAGATCCGGCTGGTTTCGCCCGGCGGCGGGCGGCTGACCTGGTCGGCGGGCCTTTCGGGCTATCGCGAGACGGTGCGCGCGCGCTTCACCAACGAGGCGGACGAGACCTCCGTCTGCGTGGCCGGCTATGGCTATGCGGACTGCGAGGAACTGACCCAGGACCTTTATGGCACCGCCTATGTGCCGGCCGCGGGCGGCGTGCTGATCGACGTCAACGATGCGCGCAGCGTCAACACCGGACTGGCAGCCTATGGCGACGCCAATTACCGCGTGCTCGACAAGCTCCAGGTCGGCGTCGGGCTTCGCCACAGCTGGGACCGCAAGAAGTTCGGGGTGAACATCCCGGTGAGCGCGGGGACGCTCGGCAACATCTGGACCTTCTCCTATTACACGGACGGGTTCGTGGAGGCGGCCAAGTCGTGGAACGGCACCACGCCGCGGGTTTACCTGCGCTACGAGATCCAGCCGGACCTGAGCATCTATGCGAGCATCACGCGCGGCTACAAGGCGGGGGGCTTTGGCTCTTTCACCATTTCAGCACCGGGCGAGATCGAGGAGTTCGGGCTGGTCCCGGAGGGCACGACGCCGGACGATTTCGCGCCGGAGACGGTGTGGAGCAAGGAAGCGGGGATCAAGGGCCGGCTGTGGAACGGACGGCTGCGGTTCGACCTGACCGGCTTCCACTATGTGTATCGCAACCTGCAGGCGGTGTTCTTCGATACCGAAACCCGCACCCAGCAGGTCAACAACGTGGGTCGGGTGCACGGCTATGGCGTGGAAGCGCAGGCGACGCTGCGGCTGGGGCGCTGGTTCGACGTGAACGGCAACGTCACCTACACGCGCACCGAGAAGCGCGGCGATCGCGACTGCACGCTCAGCGATTGCGGCGGGCTCCCCAACCCCAGCTGGGCATCGAGCGGGGTCGCGACCTTCCACTATCCCATCGGCGCGAGCGAAGCCTATCTGTCGGGCGAGTGGGTGTACGAGGGGCGCGGGCGGCAGAGCTTCGACTGGCGCGGCATTGTCCGGCGGCGCGGCTATACCGAGGCGAACCTGCGGCTGGGCTATCGCTCGGACGCGGGCTGGGAGGCCAACGCCTATGTCCAGAACCTGTTTGACGCGCTCTATTACAATGGCGCGGAGAACAACGGCGACCTGACCCCGTCCACCGTCTGGGGCGTGTCGCAGCCGCGCAACATCGGCCTCAACCTTCGCTGGCGGTTCGACGGCTGATCGGTCCCAAGCGGCTGGCCTTTCGTGACGGGCGGTTCGGCGCGACGGAGGTCAGGCGGGGCGGCGAACCGGCTGCGGGTGCTTATCTGCGCGACGACACGGTGACGCGTGGCTATAGGCGCGCCGAGGAGAGCGACGATAATGCCCGAGGGCAACAAAGACGTGCAGCGGGTGGACGCGGTGCGGGCAGCCAAGCCAGGTTCGGCCGACGCAACGGTCCAGTTCCCCGAGTTCGCGATGAGGGAGCGGGAGGCAAAGGCGCCGTCCGCGCAGTCCGCCGCGCTGCGCGAGGCGCTGCGGCAGAGCTACCCGCTGCCGAGCGACACCTTCATCACCGAGGCGATGCCGGTGCTGCTCGCCCGGCTGTCACTGAAGGGTTGAGCGTCGCCGGCCGGGTTCAATAGGTCGACGGCGGATCGCTCGCCGGGAAGGACTCGTCCGACGCCTCGTCCTCGGGGGTCCAGGGGCGACCGGCCGTGTCACGCATCGCGGCCGGGCCGGCCGGGCGCACCGGGGGATAGCTACTGTCGGCAGCGACGACGCGATCGGCAAAGGCGGCATTGGCAAGCGCGCGTTCCGATGCGTCCGAGGGCGCCGGCAGCAGCGCGACCGGCTCGCCTGCGCGCCCGCGTGCCTTGCGCCGCCGCAGCAGCATGACGCCCGCAACGGCTCCCCCGACCGCCAGCGAGCGGGCGAGCGGGCGCAGCTCCAGCCAGGTGTAGAGGCTGGGCCGGGCGCGCGCGGTGAAGTCGCCCCGGGCGCGATCGTCGCCTTCGGAGGCGTAGAGATTGCCCGGCCGGCCCTCCGGAGCAGGGCGGTCGGTCCTGGACGCGGGGATGCCGAAGCGCGCCAGCAGCTTGTCCATGAGGCCGGGCGCCATCACCTGGTTCATCGCCATGCTGCGGCCGGCGCCGCCCGCGAACAGGTCACGCACCGGATGTTCGGCGGCGTAGAGGACGCAGTCGGCGACCACGGCCGGATCGTAGAGCGGCGGCGGTCCCTTTGGCACGACATCGAGCTTGCTGCGCGAATTGGTGAAGAAGGGGGTGTTGATGGTCGCGGGCTTGATGCTGGTGACGGACACCGGCACGCCGTCTGCCATCAATTCGCGGCGCAGCGCATCGAACGCGCCTTCGACCGCGTGCTTGGACGCGCTGTAGGCGCTGTGCAGCGGCAGCGAGACGATGCTCTCGACCGAGGAAATGACGATCAGCGCGCCGCCGTGTTCGCGCAGGTGCGGCAAGGCCGCCTGCGCGCCGTGAATATAGCCCAGGAAGTTCACCTCGAGGATGCGGCGGAACTCCTCCGGCGTGGTATCCTCGAATCCGGCATAGACCGAGACGCCGGCGACGTTCACCCAGCTGTCGATCCTGCCGAAGCGTGCCACCGTGTCGCGCGCGACCTGCCGGACCTGCGCCTCGTCGGTGACGTCGCAGGTGACGGCCACCGCCTTGCCGCCCGTGGTGGTGATTTCCTCCACCAGGGTGGCAAGGCTTGCGGCGTTGCGCGCGGCCACGACGACGATCGCGCCCCGATCGGCGGCACGACGGGCTGTTTCGCGGCCGATGCCGCTCGACGCCCCAAGAATTACCATGACCTGCTGCGAAAGCGGCTTGAGCTTGATGGCCATCGACGTGCCCTTTTCTGCGGTTCGGGGAAGCGCCGTGCGCGCTGGTTCAGGTTTCCGAACGGAAGGAACGGGGTGGGGGTTCCCCTCAGCTGCGGTCGGCAGAGCCGGGAAACAAGGGCAGGGTCGCCATCTGGCGCCCCACCTGCTCGGCGAACTGCCAGCCGAGTTGCAGCGCGAACATGCCCGGCATCACCGCCAGTGCCGGCGCCATCGCTGCCATCGCCAGGTCGCCGACCGCGATGCCCGGCGTGTCCGGACGCATCCAGCCGCCGCTGGCGCCGCCCTCATGGTCCCCGGCCTCGAAGATGCTGCCGGGGCCGGGCTCGGCGGGCGCATCCTGGAACAGGCTGACCGAGGCGAGCTTGGCCGCCATGACCTCCGTGACTTCGGGGGCGGCACGATGCTGTTCGGCAAAGACCCAGCCGGTCGCGCCTGCAAACACCTCGCGCCGCGGACTTTCGGCCAGGCCGACGATCACGGCCGAGACCTGCTCGACCGGGTGGACGGGATCGAGCGGCTTGATCTTGCGGCCGCTGTAGTTGCCCGCGCGCTGCCACAGGGGCGTATCGATCGAGGACGGGCAGACGGTGCAGACATGGATGCCCGGATGCGCCGCCATCTCCTGCCGCACCGAATGCGACAGGCCGCGGATCGCGAACTTGCTGGCGACATAGGCGGCGTGGAACGGGGTCGGCACGGCGCCCACCAGCGAGGCGTTGTTGATGAGGACGCCGGCCCCGCGTTCGACGAAGTGCGGCAGCACCGCCTTCATGCCGTGGATCGTGCCGAACAAATTGGTGTGGATGCAGCGCTCGATCGCCTCCTCGGGCATGTCGACAAAGCTGCCGAACACGTCGACGCCGGCGTTGTTGATCCAGATGTCGACGCCGCCGAACCGCTCGATCGCGCGGGCGGCCAGGGCGTGGACCTGGTCGCGCTCGGCAACGTCGACGCGCATCGTCTCCACCTCTGCCCCCGCCTCGCGGCAGAGGGTGGCGGTGTCCTCAAGCTCCGCTTCGCGGCGCGCGCACAGCATCAGCCGGGCGCCACGGGCGGCGAATTCGACGGCGGTCGCCTTGCCGATGCCGCTGGAGGCTCCGGTGAGGACGACGACGGCGTTCTGGATCGGGACGGGCATGGGATTCTCCGAGTTCAGCGGCGGTCGAGAGGCAGGGGCGCGCTCACGCCGACGCCGTGGCGATAGACCATCGTCCAGCCCATCCAGCCGGTGACGTGGATGGCGATAAAGACGACGATCGACAGGATGAAGCTGGTGACCGGCACCGGCTCGGCCGAGCCGTAGCGGACCAGGAAGTTCACGATCGACAACAGCAGGATGGCGGTGTTGCCGATCATGTGGATGTGAGCGGCGCGCAGGCTGCGGATGCGGCTGCTTCCGAAATAGTCGATGAAGCCGAACACGCCGGCAATTGCGGCAAAGAGGATGCCGAGCGCCAGCGTATAGAGCGCAACGGTGGCAAAGGCGGTGATGTCCGTCACATAATAGACGAGGTCGCAGACAAAGGTCGCGATCAGCAGCGTGATCGGGATCGACACCGTCATCGGGTGGATGGGCCGGCCGGCGATGCGGGCGGTGCTCTGCGGGGGTTCGGCTTCGATCATGACGGTCTCCCTGTTTCGGTTCCCGGCGAGGACGCCGCGTCGCGTCGTTCGGGCGCGGCGTCTTCCGCCTTCATGCGGGCGCGGATGCCGCCCTCGACACCGCGGCCCTCCGCCATCGGCTGGTGGATGGCTCCGGAGGTGGGCGCGACCGGCTGGCCCTTGGCGAGTTCGGCGCGGTGGACGTTGCCGGAGATGCGCTCGACCAGGTCGGGGAAGAGCTGGTGGCTGGTGGAGGCGGCCTGTGCCTTCCACCCGACCGGCAGCTCCTCGCGCGGGTGGAGCGAAACCCAGACCAGCGCCTGGACCACCTTCTCCGGGCCATCCATCATCGCCATGCGATCGGCATGGCCGCTGTAGTTTGCGGTGTGCTGGAAGAAGGGCGTGTCGACCGCCCAGGGCATGACGGTCGCCACCTTGACGGTGCGCCCGTGGCCCGTGTGGCGGATTTCCTCGTTGAGCGAACGGCCGAGGCTCAGCACCGCCGCCTTGGTCGCGCCATAGGTGGCATGGTAGGCGAGCGGCACCTGGCTCTCGATCGAGCCCATGTTGACCAGCGTGCCATGGCCCTGCGCCAGGAACCGGCGAAGTGCTGCGTGGCTGCCATAGACCACGCCCTTGAAATTGACGTCGACGAGCCGCGAATAGTCGGCGACGGGCACCTCCCAGAAGGCGCCGGTCGCGCCGACCCCGGCGATGTTCATCCACACGTCGATGCGGCCGAAGCGGCCGGTGGCGGCGCTGGCCAGCGCCTCGACCTGGGCGGGGTCGGAAACGTCGGTGGGGACGACCAGTGCCTGGCCACCGGCCGAGCGGACCTGGGCGGCAACCTCCTCCAGCAGTTCGGCGCGGCGCGCGGCGAGCACGACATTGGCGTGCAGCGCGCCCAGCCGCAGCGCGGCGCCGCGGCCAAAGCCGCTCGATGCGCCGACGATCACATAGGTGCGGCCGGCGACCTGCGAGAGTTCGGAGCGGCGGAGATGAGTCGAGGTGGCGCAGCCGCCGAGCGACAGCGCCGCGAGCAGCCCGGGTGCGAGCAGCCAGCGGACGGCCTGGCGCATCACGCAAGCGTCCTTGGACATGGCATGGCCGGGCGTTCGGGCCGGAACGGTTGTCGCGTCATGTCGCGGGTTCACCTATGTTAAGGTGTTGGCAGTTCGGGTAAAACCGCACTGCCCCCCAACGGTTTGAGTGCGCAGGAGTTCAGCCGCCGCGCCGCGAAATCGCACCCGGTCGAGTCTAGAAGCGGATGACGCCCATCAGCGCCAGGACCAGCAGGGTCGCGGCGCCCGAAAGGAGCAGCGACCCTGCGCATCCCAGCCGCCTGGAAAAGAACAGGAACAAGCCGGATCAGCCCTTCAGCTGTTCGGCCGCGGCATCCAGCGCTGCGCGATCGTTGCCGATGCGGGCGATGAGGTCGCGCGCCTGGTCGGCGTGGAGGCCGTGCTTGCGGGCGAAATATTCGACTTCATAGGGTTCGTCGCCGGCAACGGTGCGGCGATCGGCGCCGCCTACCTTGGTCTTGTCGTCTGCCATGGGTGCCTCCTTCATGGGAGGAAGCGGAATCCGCGACACAGGCCTCGGGTTCCGGCGGCGAGCTGCAGAGGAGGCGCACAAAAACAGGACTGCGACGCGCTTCCCATCGGCGGCCCGCCCCCGCTATGCGCACAACATGACCGCTGCGCATCCCGCCCCATCTGCCGACCTCGGGTTCCTTGCCGGCGGCGGGGAGATGGGCGTGCGCATCCGGGCGCACGACTGGGCGGCAACGCCGCTGGGGTCACCGGAGGGCTGGCCGCAGTCGCTGCGCTCCGCACTCAGCATCTGCCTGCATTCGAGCCTTCCGAGCGCGATCTACTGGGGGCCGGAGCTGCGGCTGCTCTACAATGATGCGTGGAGCCCGATCCCCGCCGAGCGCCACCCCTGGGCGCTCGGGCGGCCGGCGCGTGAGGTCTGGGCCGACATCTGGGACGTGCTGGAGCCGCAGATCGCGCAGGTCCAGGCGGGCCAGGGCTTCACGACGTTCGACCAGATGCTGCCGATGATGCGCGAGGGCTCGGCGCGCGAAACCTATTGGAACTACAGCTTCACGCCGATTCACGGCGAAAGCGGTGCGGTGGAAGGCGTGTTCAACCAGGGGCACGAGACCACTGCGCGCATCCTGTACGAGCGGAACCGCGAGGCGGAGCGCGCGCGCCAGCAGCGCTTGTTCCAGCAAGCGCCCGGCTTCATCACCATCCTCGACGGCCCGGAACACCGGTTCGAATTCGTCAACGACGCCTATCGGCGGCTGTTCGGCGACCGCGCCTTTGTCGGCAAGACGATCCGCGAGGCGTTTCCGGAGCTGGAGGGGCAGGGCTTCTACGAGTGGCTCGACCAGGTCTATGCGACCGGCGAGCGGTTCGTGGCCGAACGCACGCCGATCACGCTCGACTATCCCGGCGCGCCGCCGGGCGAGCGGTATCTCGATTTCATCTATGCGCCGGTGACCGACGAGCAGGGGCGGGTAACCGGCATCTTCTGCGAAGGCTTCGACATCACCACCGCGCACCTGGCGCAGCAGGCGCTGCGGGAGCAGAGCACGGCGCTGGAGACGCTCTACAGCATCGGCGCGGCGCTGACGGGCGAGCTCGACCTCACCCGGTTGATCCAGATGGTGACCGATGCCGGGGTCAAGCTCACAGGTGCGCAGTTCGGCGCCTATTTCCACAATGCGACCGAGGTCGAGACCGACGCGCGGCTGCGGTTGTTCACCCTGTCGGGTGCCCCGCGCGAGGAGTTCGAATCGCTGGGCCTGCCGCGCGCGACCGCGGTGTTCGGGCCGACGTTCCGCAGTGAATCGGTGGTCCGCTCGGACGACATCCTGGCGGACGCGCGCTATGGGCAGTCGGATCCGCATCGCGGGCTTCCCGAGGGGCATCTGCCGGTGCGCAGCTATCTGGCGGTGCCGGTGGTGTCGCGGTCGGGCACGACGTTGGGCGGGCTGTTCTTCGGCCATCCCGAGACCGGGCGCTTCACCGACCAGCATGAGCGGCTGATGCTGGCGCTGGCGGCGCAGGCGGCAGTCGCGATCGACAATGCCCGGCTGTTCGGCGAGGTGCAGACCGCCAACGAGACCCTGGAGCAGCGTGTCGTCGAGCGCACCGCCGAACTGGCCGAAGCGCATGAGGCGTTGCGCCAGGCGCAGAAGATGGAGGCGGTGGGCCAGCTGACCGGCGGCATCGCGCATGATTTCAACAACCTGCTCGCCGGGATCAGCGGCAGCCTGGAGATCATCGAGCGGCGGATGGCGCAGGGGCGCATCGAGGGGCTCGACCGCTTCATCACCGGCGCGCAGACCTCTGCCGGACGCGCGGCGGCGCTGACCCAGCGGTTGCTCGCCTTTTCGCGGCGCCAGACGCTCGATCCCAAGCCCACCGACGTCAACCGGTTGGTGTTCGGCATGGAGGACCTGATCCGCCGCACCGTCGGCCCCGCGATCAAGGTGGAGGTCGTGGGTGCCGGCGGGCTGTGGCCGGCCAAGGTGGATTCGGCGCAGCTGGAAAGCGCGCTCCTGAACCTGGCCATCAATGCGCGCGATGCGATGCCGGAGGGCGGGCACCTCACCATCGAGACCGCCAACAAATGGCTGGACGACCGCTCCGCGCGCGAGCGGGACCTGCCGCCGGGGCAATATCTGTCGATCTGCGTCACCGACACCGGCACCGGGATTCCCGCGGATGTGGTCGACCGGATCTTTGACCCGTTCTTTACCACCAAGCCGATCGGTCAGGGCACTGGCCTGGGCCTGTCGATGATCCACGGCTTTGTGCGCCAGTCGGGCGGGCAGGTGCGCGTCTATACCGAGCAGGGGCAGGGCACGACCATGTGCCTCTACCTGCCACGCTACACCGGCGATCTGGCCGAGGATCCGGAGGGGCTGGACGAAGCCATTGTCGAGGCGGGCGCGGGCGAGACCATTTTGGTCATCGACGACGAAGCGACGGTGCGCATGCTGATCGTCGACGTGCTGGAGGAGGCGGGCTATACGCCGGTCGAGGCCGACGACGGTCCATCCGGCCTCAGGATTCTGGAGTCGGACATGCGGCTGGACCTGCTGATCACCGACGTGGGGTTGCCGGGCGGGCTGAACGGCCGCCAGGTCGCCGACGCCGCGCGGCAGCTGCGCCCGGGCCTCAAGGTTCTGTTCGTCACCGGCTATGCCGAGAATGCGGCGGTCGGCAACGGCCTGCTGGAGCCCGGCATGGAAGTGATCACCAAGCCGTTCGTGATGGCCGAGCTTGCGAGCAAGATCACCGAGATGCTGGAACGCTGAACCCCGTGCGGGCCGGCGCCCGGCGCCTGAACTGCCAAACGACACCCCTTGCTGGAACATGCTCATGCGCCTCCGCGTCGAAGCAAATCTGACCTACCAGATCGATGATCCTGCCGATGTGCTGCTTGCGATCGAGGCAGCGCCGATGGAGGAGCAGCGGCTGATCGACGACGGGCTGACGGTGCGCGGCGGCGGCCCGCTGCGCACGGTGCCGGGCGACGACGGCATCGGCCGGCGCACCTGGGTGCCGGCGCACGGGCGGTTCGAGGCCGACTATCGCGGAACCTTTGTGGTGGAGCGCACGGTCGCGCCGATCGCCGGGCTCGGCGTGACCCCACGCAACGAACTGCCCGCGCATGTCATCCCTTATCTATGGCCGAGCCGCTTTTGCGAGGCGGACCGCTTCGTCGCCTTCGTGGTGCGCGAGTTCGGCCATCTGCCGGGCGGTGCCCGCGTCCAGGCGATGGCGGACTGGATCCGCGCCAACATCGCCTATCGGATCGGCGCCAGCCATGAAAAGACCAGCGCCGTCGACACGTTCGTCGCGCGTGAGGGCGTGTGCCGCGACTTTGCGCATGTGATGGCGGCGTTCACCCGTGCGGCCGGCATCCCGGCGCGGCTGGTGTCGGCCTATGCCTGGCAACTCGATCCGCCCGATTTCCATGCGGTGGTCGATGTGTGGCTGGACGGACGCTGGCGGCTGATCGACGCGAGCGGCCTTGCCCCGACCGAGGGGCTGGTGCGGATCGCGGTGGGGCGCGACGCGACCGACATCTCGTTCATGACGATCTTTGGCTATGCGCAGCTGGTGCACCAGCAGGTGCGCGTGACTCGGGTGGACGAGGCCGGCGAGCCGGTGCGGGGCGAGGCATGACGGCGGCGAAGCCCTGGGACGGCGAACAGGTCCGCACCTGGCTCGCGCGCCGGCTGGAGGCGTCGCGGCTGGACCAGGCGGCCGCCGACCGGCGCGGCTATGAGGCGCGCGACGACTATGACAAGGCGGCGGCCGAGGAATGGATGTGCCGCGCGCTGATGGGCGCGGCCGCCACCGACGACCAGGCCGCCTTTGCCAGCCGGGTGAAGGCGCTGATCGGCCAAGACGAGTATCCCGTGGCCGGCATCCACGACGACGCGCGCTTCGAACGCCATGTCCGCGGTCACCTGAGGAAGCTCGCCAAGATGACCAAGACCAACGAGGGGTTCGAGAAGACGCTGCGGTATCAGTGAAGGCCCCCGGTTGCGCCGATCTCCTTGGTCAGGGCCCCTGCTGATATTCAGCGCGAAGACTTGCTCCCCGATCGCGCCTTGCCCGGCTGGCGGTGCCTGCCTAAACGGGCGCCGCTTATGATCCCCGCGCTTGCCCATATCCGCACCTGGATCTTTGATCTGGACAACACGCTCTATCCGGCGAGCACGAGCCTGTTTCCGGCGATCGATGCGCGGATGACGGACTATATCGCCGATCTGCTGGGGCTCGACCCCGTCGCAGCGCGACGGCTGCAAAAGGATTACTATCACCGCCACGGCATGACGCTGGCCGGGCTGATGGCGGAGCATGGTACCGATCCGCACCACTTCCTGGACTATGTCCACGACGTGGAGATGGACGTGCTGGAGGACCTGGGGCTCGCCGCGCGGATCGGGGCGCTGCCGGGGCGTAAGCTGGTCTTCACCAACGGCGACGCGACCTATGCGGCGCGGGTGCTGGACCGCATCGGCCTGGCCGAGACGTTCGAGGCGGTGCACGACGTGCATGCGACTCAGTATCGGCCCAAGCCCGATCCGATCGCCTATCAGGGGCTGTGCGAGGCCTATGCGATCGACCCGACGACCGCGCTGTTCGTCGAGGATCTTGCCCGCAATCTCAAGCCGGCCAAGGCGATCGGCATGACCACCGTGTGGATCGACAACGGCTCCGAACAGGGGCCGGGCGCCGACCGCAGTTTCATCGATTATACCGTCGCCGATCTGGGCGGCTGGCTCGACACCATCCTGGAGAATCTCGCGTGACCGACCTCATGACCACCATCGACACCGCGTGGGACGATCGCGCGAACCTGGGCCTGTCCACCACCGGCGCCGTGCGCGAGGCGGTGACCGAGGCGCTGGCGCAGCTCGATGCCGGCACCGCACGCGTGGCCGAGCCGGACGGCCAGGGCGGCTGGCGCGTCAACCAGTGGCTCAAGAAGGCGGTGCTGCTGTCGTTCCGCCTCAACGACAATGCCGTGATGGAGGGCCCGGGCGGCGCCAACTGGTTCGACAAGGTGCCGTCGAAGTTCCAGGGCTGGGACGAGGCGCGCTTCCGCGACGCCGGGTTCCGCGCGGTGCCGGGCAGCGTCGTGCGCCAGGGTGCGTTCATCGGCAAGGGCGCGATCCTGATGCCGAGCTTCGTCAACATCGGCGCCTATGTCGGCGAGGGGACGATGGTCGACACCTGGGCGACCGTCGGCAGCTGCGCGCAGATCGGCAAGAACGTGCATCTCTCGGGCGGCGCCGGCATCGGCGGCGTGCTCGAGCCGCTGCAGGCGGACCCGGTGATCATCGGCGACGGCGCCTTTATTGGTGCGCGCGCGGAAGTGGCCGAGGGCGTTCGCGTGGGCGAAGGCGCGGTGCTGTCGATGGGCGTGTATCTGGGCAAGTCGACCAAGATCGTCGACCGCGCGACCGGCGAAGTGACGATGGGCGAAGTGCCGCCCTATGCGGTGGTGGTGCCGGGCTCGCTGGGCGGCGGCGAGGGCAAGCCGGCGCTGTACTGCGCGGTGATCATCAAGCGGGTGGACGAGAGCACGCGCGCGAAGACGGGCATCAACGAGCTGCTGCGGGATTGAGGCGCGCCTGACGTACACTTGTGCTCCCGCGCAGGCGGGAGCCCAGGGCATCGAGCGCTGGCGTTTGTGGCCCTGGGCTCCTGCTTTCGCAGGAGCACGGTGGGGGCGGGCGAGCGGCCATCTACCCTGTCGTACCCCGGCGGAGGCCGGGGCCCAGGTGCGGGCGGCGCGTTGGATGCGGGGAGGTTTCCCAACTGGGCCCCGGCCTTCGCCGGGGTACAGAAGGGGCGTTAGGCGTCTGCGACGCGCGGTACGCCGAGGCGCGGGATTTCGATGGCCGGGCAGGCGTTCATCACCACCTGAAGCCCGGCGGCTTCGGCGCGTTCGGCGGCGGCTTCGTTGATGACGCCGAGCTGCATCCACACCGCCTTGGCGCCGACTGCGATCGCCTCGTCCACCGCGTCACCGGCGGCGTTCGAGTTGCGGAAGATATCGACGATGTCGATGGGCTCGCCGATCTGGGCGAGCTCGCGGAAGACGAACTCGCCGTGGACGTGCTCGCCGGTGATCTGCGGGTTGACCGGGATCACGCGATAGCCGTGGTCCTGAAGATAGGCCATCACGCCATAGGACGGGCGGTTGGGGCGATCCGACGCGCCGACCAGCGCGATGGTGCGGGCGTTCTCGAGAAGCGTCCGGATGTCCTCGTCGCGGGTCAGCGGCATGCGATCATCCCTTCTTGCGGTCCAGCCATTCGCCGACCTGTTCGGCGATCTGATGGAACGCGGTCGCCTCCGGCCCGTTCCCGGCGGCTGGCGGCGTGCCGGCGTCGGAGGCCTGGCGGACCGCCATCGCGAGCGGGATGCGGCCGAGGAAGGGGATGCCGAGCTTGGCGGCCGCAGCCTCTGCGCCGCCCTGCCCGAACGGCTCCGACGCCTCGCCGCAATGCGGGCAGACATAGCCGGACATGTTCTCGACCAGGCCGATCACCGGCACCTCGGCCTTGGCGAACAGGTCGATCGCGCGGGTGGCGTCGATCAGCGCCAGGTCCTGCGGGGTCGAGACGATCACCGCGCCCGCCGGCTTGTGCTTCTGGATCATGGTGAGCTGGACGTCGCCGGTGCCGGGCGGCAGGTCGACCACCAGCGTGTCGTTGAGGCCCCAGTCGGCATCGGCCAGCTGGGTGAGCGCGCCGCCCGCCATCGGGCCGCGCCAGGCGATCGCCTGGCCGGCGGGGACGAGCTGGCCCATCGAGAGCAGCGGGACGCCATAGGGCGTTTCGACCGGCAGCAGCTGCTTTTCGCGCGCCTCGGGCCGAGTGCCCTCCACCGCCATCAGCTTGGGCTGCGAGGGGCCGTAGATGTCGGCGTCGATCAGGCCCACCCGGCGGCCGGCGCGGGCGAGGGCGATGGCGAGATTGGCGGCAACCGTCGACTTGCCGACGCCGCCCTTGCCGCTGGCGACTGCGATCAGGCGGCGGCCGACGCGCTCGCTGGTCTGGGCGACACGCACCTCGTCTATGTCGGGAAAGGCGAGGGCGGCGGCGCGGACATCGGCCTCCAGCGCGTCGCGGGCGGGGGCCGGAAGCCCGGTCACGTCCAGGACGATGCTGGCGCGGGTGCCCTCGACCCGCGCAGTGGCGCGGCCGGCGGCGACGGGGGCAAGGGCGGCTTGCAGGGCAGAACGGTCGGTCATCGCGTCGCAGATAGGCCCGCAGCAATGTCTTGCCACTGTAAATTGCGATGCGCGCTCTTATAAGGAAGGGATGCGAAGCTTTTCCGGCTGGTTCGCACGCGCCGGCGTGCTCAGGAACGACAATCCAAAGGGTCCCTGGGGCGGGCGCGGCGGGTCCGAAGGCGGATCCGGCGGCGGCGACGGCCCCACTGGTCCACGCAACCCGTGGAACCTGCCGCCCGAGGGCCGGCGGGCGCGACCGACGGCGGCAACCTCGCTGGAGGATTTCCTGCGCCGTGCTCGCGGGAATGGCGGCGGCGGTGGCGGCAGCAGCGATGGTGGCCGCGGCGGCCCTGGGCTTCCGACCAGCGTCGGCAGGCTGTGGCTGATCGGCCTGGTCGTGCTGCTGGGCCTGTGGCTCGTCACCTGCGTCCATGTGGTGGGCCCGCAGGAGCGCGGCGTCGCCACCAGCTTCGGCCGCTACACGGGAACGCTGGAGCCCGGCTTCAAGCTGACGCTGCCGGCGCCCTTCGCTTCCGTCCAGATGGTGGACGTGAAGGAAGTGCGGACCGAAAATTTCCCGGCGGGCAACCAGCCCAACCTGATGCTGACCGGCGACCAGAACATCGTCGATCTGGGCTATTCGGTGCGCTGGGACATCAAGAACCCGTCGAACTATGTCTTCGAGATCGCGGAGCCGCAGGAGACGGTGCGCGCGGTGGCCGAAAGCGCGATGCGCGCGGCGATCGCCAATGTCGAGCTCGACCAGGCGATTGGCGCCGGCCGAGTCGCGATCGAAGGCGACGTGCAGCAGCGCATGCAGGCACTGCTCGACGAATATGACGCGGGCATCCGGATCCTGGGCGTGGCGATCAAGCAGGCGGCGGCACCGGCCGCGGTCGACGACGCGTTCAAGGCGGTGACGGCAGCCCAGCAGGAGGCGCAGTCCAACCTGAACGACGCGCGCGCCTATGCGCAGCAGGTGATCGAGCGGGCGCAGGGCGATGCCGCCCAGTTCGACCGCATCTATGAGCAGTATCGCATGGCGCCCGAGGTGACTCGCCGCCGGCTGTATTACGAGACCATGGAGCAGGTGCTGCGCGGCGCCGACAAGACGATCGTCGAGCCCGGCGTGCAGACCTATCTGCCGCTGCCCGAGGTGCGTCGTCGCGCAACCCCGGCGCCCACGCCCGAACCGCCCGCGCCAGAGGCGATGGAGACCGCACAATGAGCCGCAGCCTGTTCCGCCATCCCGTGGCGATCGGGATCGCGCTGCTCGTGCTCGCCATCCTTGCCGCCAGCTCGATCGCCATTGTGCCCGAGACCAAGCAGGCAGTGATCCTGCGCGTCCAGCAGCCGATCGCCCTCGTCAACCGCTACAAGGCGGACGAGCCGTTCGGTCGCAGCGGCGCCGGGCTGGTGCTGCGCATCCCCTTCCTCGACCGGCTGGTATGGGTGGAGAAGCGGGTGCTTTCGGTCGAGCTCGACAACCAGCAGGTGCTGTCGAGCGACCAGCAGCGGCTGGAGGTCGACGCCTTTGCCCGCTTCCGCATCGTCAATCCGGTGCAGATGGTGGTGACGGCAGGTTCCGAGCAAAGCGTTGCCGACCAGTTGCAGCCGATCCTGGGCTCGACCCTGCGCGGCGAACTCGGCAAGCGGCCGTTCGCGGCGCTGCTGAGCCCGGAGCGCACGCAGGTGATGGAGAACATCCAGACCGCGTTGCAGCGTACCGCCGCGCAATATGGTGCGGAAATCGTCGACGTTCGCATCAAGCACGCCGACCTGCCCGAAGGCAGCCCGCTCACCAGCGCGCTCAGCCGGATGCGCTCGGCCCGGCAGCAGGAGGCGATCACCATCCAGGCACGCGGGCAGAAGCAGGCGCAGATCATCCGCGCCGATGCCGAGGCACAGGCCGCGCAGATCTATGCCCAGAGCTTTGGCAAGGACGCCGACTTCTATGCCTTCTGGCGCGCGATGGAGTCGTACCGGACCACCTTTGCCAAGGGTCAGGGGAACGGCGACACCTCGATCGTGTTGTCGCCGAACAATGGCTATCTGCGGGAGTTCCAGGGGCGCGAGCGCTGAGGGAACCCCTTGTTCGCGCGGTCATTCAAACCAAATTCAGCATGTGTGGGGCACACTGGGATCCATTGATCCCGCACGTCTTTAGAGAGGACCCAACCTAGTGCGTTACGCCTACGCCCTTACCTCTGCCTTGCTGCTCGGCGGCACCGCGGCGGCCTTCAGCTTCCAGCCGCCCGCCGGCGCGCAGACCGCGCAGAACGAGCCGGGTGCAGTAGCCGCATCCAGCGCGCCGCGCGCTGCCGCGCCGATGAGCTTTGCCGACATGGTCGCCCGGCTCCAGCCGGCGGTCGTCAACATCTCTACCACCCAGCGCGTGACCGTGCAGCAGAACAACCCGTTCGCTGGCACGCCGTTCGAGCAGTTCTTCGGCGGCCCGCGTGGCGGCGGCGGCGGTGGCGCGCGCACGCAGGAGGCGCAGTCGCTCGGCTCAGGCTTCCTGATCTCGGCCGACGGCTATGTGGTCACCAACAACCATGTCGTGTCGGCCGGAACCTCGGCGGCGGTGGTTGAATCGATCACCGTGACGCTGTCGGACCGTCGCGAGTTCAAGGCCAAGCTGGTCGGCCATGACGCTGCCTCCGACCTTGCCGTGCTCAAGATCGAGGGCGCGACCTTCCCGTTCGTGCGCTTCGGCGACTCGCGCCAGGCGCGCGTCGGCGACTGGGTGGTCGCGATCGGCAACCCGTTCGGCCTCAGCGGGTCGGTGACTGCGGGCATCGTGTCGGCGATCAATCGCGTAACCGGTCAGTCGGGCGCCTACGATCACTTCATCCAGACCGATGCAGCGATCAACCGCGGCAACTCGGGCGGGCCGATGTTCGATCTGCACGGCAACGTGATCGGCATCAACTCGCAGATCCTGTCCCCGACCGGCGGCAATATCGGCATCGGCCTGGCGATCCCGGCCGAACAGGCGAAGCCGATCGTCGACAAGCTGATGCGCGGCGAGGCGATCGAGCGCGGCTATCTGGGCGTCGGCATCCAGCCGGTAGACGAGAACATCGGTGCGGCGCTGGGCCTGCCCAAGGACCGCGGCGAGCTGATCTCGCGCGTCGAGCCGGGCGAGGCAGCTGCCAAGGGCGGCATCCGTCAGGGTGACGTGGTCGTCGCCGTCAACGGGCAGGAGGTCACGCCGGAAACGACGCTGAGCTATCTGGTGGGCAACACCAAGCCGGGCACGCGCATTCCGCTCGAGGTGATGCGTGACGGCAAGCGCCAGACCCTGACCGTCACCGTCGGCAAGCGTCCGCCCGAGGAGCAGCTGGCGCAGTTCAGCGCCGACGAGGAAGGCGGCATGCCGCAGGACGACGAGCAGGCGGATCCGAGTGCCGGTTCGCTCGGCATCGGTGTGACTCCGCTGACCCCCGCGATTGCGCGCAGCATCGGCGTCGACCCGGCGATCAAGGGCGTGGTCGTGACCGGCACCGACCCGTCGAGCGACGCGGCCGGCAAGGGCATCCGTCGCGGCGACGTGATCGTCTCCGTCAACCGCACCCCGGTTGCGACCGCGGCAGACGTGGCGCGCCTCGTCGCCCAGGCGAAGTCCGCCGGGCGCGACCAGGTGCTGCTGTTCGTGCAGCGTCGCGGTACGGGCATCTACATGCCGGTGCGCATCGGCGGCTGATCTCCGACCTGGTCGGACGCAATTGCGGCCCGTCGCTCGAAAGAGCGGCGGGCCGTTTGCGTTAGGGGCGTTGGGTTCTCAACTGCCGTATCCTGCGCAGGCAGGGATCCAGGGCCACGCAGAGCAACATCGGGTGTGCCTGCGGCCCTGGGCTCATGCCTTCGCAGGAGCACAGCAAGGGATGCGAACGTCTCGCGGCTGGGAGCCGGGTGGGTCCCGTCCTTACATCACCGAGAGCAGCGACTCGATCGTCACAAAGGCGAAGGCGACCGAGCTGTCGGCAACGCCATAGGGAATGAAGATCTTGTCGCCGTGGCGCAGCGCGCCGCAGGAATAGACGACGTTGGGGACATAGCCCTCGCGGTCCTCATTGGCGGCGGCGAGGATCGGCTCGCGGGTGCGGCCGAGGACCTTCGACGGGTCGTCCTTGTCGAGCAGCACCGCGCCGATCGCATATTTGCGCATCGCGCCGACGCCATGGGTGAGCAGCAGCCAGCCCTCGTCCAGTTCGATGGGCGGCCCGCAATTGCCGATCTGCACCAGCTCCCACGGGTATTCGGGCGTGAGCAGCAGTTCGCCTTCGTCCCAATGGGTGAGGGTGTCGGACTGGATCAGGAACAGATTCTCGCCGTCCTGACGGCCGATCATCATGTACTTGCCGTTCACCTTGCGCGGGAACAGGCCCATGCCCTTGTTGCGCGCGGCGCTGCCCGTCATCGGCACGAGGTCGAACGCGCGAAAGTCGCGGGTGCGCAGCAGCTCCGACTGGATCTGCGAGCCGTTATAGGCGGTGTAGGTGCCCAGCCACTCCTGCTCCCCATTGTCATGGGTGAAGTGGACGAGCCGCATGTCCTCCAGCCCCTTGGACTGGGCCTGGGTGATCGGAAAGATGACCGTGCCCGACAGCGTCGAATCGCGGTGGCGGTAGACGGTGACGGGGCCTTCGGGCAGCGTCTCCTCGTCGCCGATCGCGTCGGCGGCGGTGGCGAAGGGCGGCTCGGGCGCCAGATGCATCCCGTTGCGGTCGGTGATGATGCCTTCGCGGAACGCGACCGAGGAGATGTGCCCTTCACCCACCGCGCGCATCGACATCAGGATGCGCAGGCTGCCCGGCTGCATGCCGGACTGGTCGAAGTGCGGCACGGCACTGGGGTTCATCAGCGCAGCGGCGGCATAGCTGTATTCGTGGCAGAAATAGGCGCCGATCAGCTGGCGCTTTTCATCGTCGATCTGGCTGCCGTCGAGGCGAAGCTGTGCTGCGACCTCGTCATAGCGGGTCATGAAGACGCGGCGGGTCTGCCAGTGGCGCGCCTCGAAATCCTTGAGCACGACATCGAGCTGCTGGCGGGTTTCCTCCGGTGTCATCGCAAGCACGGCGTTGACCATCCGCTGGCTGCGGCTGGGGGCGGTGCCGTTCGACTGCCACGCGATGTGAAAGGGCCGCACCACGACGCGCGAGGGATCCGCGTGCAGGCGCAGCGGGTGGTTCACCAATTCCAGCATGCACAATCCCCGGGAATCATCATTCTGGCCGCTACCTGGGTTCAGGCGACGGCGCGGCCCTCTGCCACGACAGCCGGGCGATTTGAAAGCGCGGAAATTGCGCAGGACGCGAGTTGCAGCGCCAGGATCGATTCGGCGCCCTGGTTCTGGTTGACGCCGTGCGGCATCAGCCCGTCGAAACAGCCGCCATCCGCGCCAGAGGCGAGCGGAAGGTCGAGGTCGTTGGCACCAAGGTACCAGCGATAGGCTTTCATTGCTTCGTCCGCCCAGCGCGCGTCGCCGGTCACCTCATATGCGGCGATGCAGGCATCGATCGTCGCCTGTGCCTCCAGCGGTTGCTGGTCGAAGGGCAGCGGGTCGGCATAGGGCCGGTGGAAGCTCTCGGTGCCGACCGCGCGGAACCGGCCTTCCGGCGAGGTCTGGCGCGCGACGATCCAGTCGAGCGTCGCCAGCCCGACCTCGAGCAGGTCGGAGCGCTCCAGCGTCTGGCCGGCGCGGATCATCGCTTCCGGCAAGCGGGCGTTGTCATAGGCGAGCACGATTTCGAACCACTGCCATTCCGGGCGGCGTGCCTCGTGCAGCAACGCGACCAGCTCCTCGCCGAAGCGGGTGAGGATCTCGATCGAGCGGCCATGGCCGGGATAGACGTCGAGCATGGCGGCGGCGCCCAGCATCGCAAAGGCGCGCGCGCGCGGGCTGCCGAGTTCGAACGCGATTTCCGCGGTGGCGTCGAACAACGCAATCGCCCAGTCGCGGTGCTTGCGCGCCCGCGCCTCGCGCGCCGTAACCCCCAGCGCCCAGAGCGCGCGGCCGTTCGAATCCTCGGACCCCTGATCCTCGCACCAGCTGCGGTCGAAGTTCATGAAGTTGCGGAAGCGACGCGTGTCCGGGTTCCAGGCGTGCTGGAGAAAGGCCGCGTAGACGCTGGTCCACTTGTCGCGCGTCGTGTCGTTCAGATCGTCGATGCGGTGCATCAGGATCAGCGCGCGGGCATTGTCGTCGATGCAATAGCCGTGGCGGCGATCGGGCACCGAGAAGATCGAATGCTGGAGCATGCCGGTAGCATCGCTCATCCGCTCGACGGCGGCGAGGTTGGGCTTCAGCGGCGCAAGCTCGGGCGCGCGATGGATGCGGGCGGGCAGGGTGGCGATGGCGTCGGCAAGTTCGGTCATTGCGCGTTCGGCAAGCCGCGGCCACAGCATCGTGCGCCCGCGCGCATAGGCGCGCTCCGCCAGCGCGCGCCGTGCCGATGCGTCGCCCAGCAGGCGCGTGATCTCGCGGGCAAAGGCAGCGACATCGCCGAACGGCACCAGCACGCCATGATCGTCGGCGAGGATCTCGCTGGCGTGCACATAGGGCGTCGAGATCACGACCTTGCCCATACCGACCGCATAGGAAAGCGTGCCGGAGGTGATCTGCGCGGGGTTGTTATAGGGGGTGACGTAGAGGTCGGCGGCCTGGAGATGGTCGAGCAGTTCCTCATGCTCGACAAAGGCGTCGACGAAGCAGATGTTGTCGGCGACGCCACGATCGGCGGCGAGCGCCTTCAACCGGTCGCGATAGGCCTCGCCCTCATGCTCCACGAGGTGCGGGTGCGTGGCACCGAGCACGACGTAGAGCGCGTTCGGGTGGCGCTCGACGACGGCGGGCATCGCCGCGATCATGGTCTCGATGCCCTTGTTGGGAGCGAGCAGGCCAAAGGTCAGGATCACGTCGCGCCCGGCCCAGCCGAAGCGGTCCTTCATCGCGTCGGGTTCGACAAAGGCGCGGTCCGGCACGCCGTGCGGGATCATCACCAGCTTGTGGGGATCGACGTCGTGGACGCGGGCCAGGATCTCCCGCCCCTTGTCGGCCATGACGATCACGCGGGCGGCACGGCGCAGCAGCGCGTCCATCACCCGGCGCTGGTCGGCGTTGGGAGCATCCAGGATGGTGTGCAGCGTGACGATGACGGGCAGGCCGACGCGGTCGAGCAGCGCCAGCAGATAGTCGCCGGCAGCGCCGCCGTAGATGCCGTATTCGTGCTGGACCCACACCGCCTTGGCCCCGCTCTCGGCGATGCGGCGGGCCGCCTCGCTATAGGCGGTGCGATCGTTCTGCGGGATGCGGTGGGTGACTTCCGGCGGATAGGCGTGCAGGCCCGGCCGGTCGTCCATCGCGTAGACGTCGACCGTCAGCTCGGGAAAGCGCTGCCGCAGTGCCTGGTAGGTGTCGGTCGTGAACGTCGCCAACCCGCACTTTCGCGGGAGGAAATTGCCGAGCAGGGCGATGTGATCCATGCCACCTGGTACGGCGATAATCGGCGCCATTCACATTCCTCACGCAAGTTCGCCGGCGAGAGATCGCCGCTACCTAAGGAGAAATGCGTAACACCGGCGATTGGTTTCACCGTTGCTGCACCGCAACGTACTTAAATGCGCTAGAAACGCCGATCCCTACTACAATCGTGCTGCGTCGCGGCAGCGCCGAACAGCCGGATCAGCCCCGCCCGCGATAGCCCGGCACATCCTGCGAAGGGATCCACACGCCTGCCGGCGGCTCGCCCGACTGCCAGAAGACGTCGATCGGGATGCCGCCACGCGGATACCAATAGCCGCCGATGCGCAGCCACAGCGGCTTCATCTCGGCAAACAGCCGCTCGCCGATGCCGACCGTGCAATCCTCGTGAAAGGCGGCGTGGTTGCGGAAGGATCCAAGGAACAGCTTCAGCGACTTGGACTCGACGATGGTCGCGTCAGGCACATAGTCGAGCACCAGATGCGCAAAGTCCGGCTGGCCGGTGACCGGGCACAGCGACGTGAATTCGGGCACGGTGAAGCGCACGCAATAGCGCGAGCCCTCCCGCGGGTTGGGGACATAGTCGAGTTCGGCCTGTTCCGGCGACGCGGGCAGGCCGCTGGTCTGGCCCAGATGCTTTGGTGTCATGCGCGCGCATGTAGGGTGCGGGGCGGCGGAAGAAAATGGGTCGATCTCGACGCGCCCGATGGCGATGCGTAGAGCAGGGGCGGAACAGTGTAGGAGACGGCATGGACGCGCTGGTGACGACGAACGAGTTGGCAGGGCGGCTGGGAAGCCCCGGGCTGCACCTGCTGGATGCGACCTGGTTCGGGTCGCTGGGTGCCGCGGGACGCGACGCGGCGGCGGAGTTCGCGGCCGGCCACCTACCCGGCGCGGCGTTCCTGGACCTGGGCCATTTGTCCCAGGCAGCGGCCGAGGGCTCGACCGCAGGCGTGGCGGCACTGCTCGGCGCACTCGGCATCGACGACGGCGCGGAAATCCTCCTCTACGACGACTCGCCCTATCGCAGCGCGGCGCGCGCCTGGTGGCTGCTCAAGCGCTACGGCGTGGCAGCGAGCCTGCTCGACGGCGGCCTGGCCAAATGGCGTGCGGAAGGGCGTCCGCTCCAGACCGGCCATGGCGCGCCGCACGGCGTGACGCGCCACCTGGCGTTCGACGGCAGCCGCATGCGGACCAAGGCGGACGTACGGGCGAACCTGGACAGCGGTGCCGAGCAGCTGCTCGACGCGCGTTCGGCACCCCGCTTCACCGGCGCGGAACTGGACCCCCGCGGGCTGCCGACCGGGCATATCCCCGGATCGTTCAACCTGCCCTATGGCGAGCTGTTCGCGCCGGACGGTACGTGGAAGCGCGGGGAGGCGCTGCGTGTGGCGTTCGAGGCGTCGGGCGTCGACCTCGACCGGCCGATCGTCACCACCTGCGGCTCGGGCGTCACGGCGGCGACGCTGGCGTTCGGGCTTCACCTGCTCGGCCGCGACGCGGCGCTCTATGACGGCAGCTGGACCGACTGGGCGTCGGACCCGACCACCCCCAAGGCGACGGTGACGCTGTGAGCAGTGCGAGCGAAGGCGGAAACGGGGACAGGGGCGCGGGCACCCGCGTCGTCGGTGCGGGGCGGCGGCCGGAATGGACGCAGGGCATCGTCAACCCGCCGGTATGGCGGGCGTCGACGATCCTCTATGACTCGGTCGCCGAACTGCGCCAGCGCGGCGCCGCCGATACGCACCACAAGCTGTTCTATGGCCGCCGGGGCACGCCGACCCAATGGTCGCTGGCGGATGCGCTCACCCAGCTGGAGCCAGGCGCCGAAGCGACGTTGCTCTATCCGTCGGGCGTGGCGGCAATCTCGACCGCGCTCCTGGCAGTGCTGTCGCCCGGCGACGAACTGCTGCTGGTGGACAGCGCCTATGATCCGACGCGCCTGCTGGCCAACGGGCTGCTCAAGCGGTTCGGCGTCACGACCCGCTTCTATGATCCCACGATCGGTGCGGGCATCGCCGAGCTGATCGGTCCCAATACGCGCGCAATCTTCATGGAAAGCCCGGGCAGCCTGACCTTTGAGGTGCAGGACGTGCCGGCGATCGTCGCCGCCGCCAAGGCGCGCGGGGTCACCACCCTGCTCGACAACACCTGGGCGACTCCGCTGCTGTTCCCCGCCATCGCCAAGGGCGTCGACTATACGATCATGGCCTGCACCAAATATGTGGTCGGCCATTCGGACGCGATGCTGGGGTCGGTGACCGCGGCACCCGGCAAATATGCGGCGCTGCGCGACACCAGCTATCAGCTGGGCCAGCATGTCTCGCCCGACGACGCGTTCCTGGGCGCGCGGGGCCTGCGCACCATGGCGGTGCGGCTCGACCGGCATGGTGAAAGCGCACTCGCCATTGCGCGCTGGCTGGCCGGGCAGCCGGGGGTGGCAAAGGTGCTGCACCCGGCACTTGCCGGGACGCCGGGGCACGAGATCTTTGCACGCGACTTCCTGGGGGCGTCCGGCCTGTTCTCGTTCGTGCTCGACGGTGGGGACGATGCCGCGCGCGCGGCGCTGATCGACGGCCTGGAGCTGTTCGGCATCGGCTATAGCTGGGGCGGGTACGAAAGTCTGGCGGTACCGATCGACCCGCAGCGCATCCGCACCGCCACCCGCTGGGAAGCGGCCGGCCCGGCAGTGCGGTTGCAGATCGGGCTGGAGGATGCCCGCGACCTGATCGCGGACCTGGACGCGGGGCTCGCCCGCTTCCGCGCCGCGCGGGGATAAGCGGCGGTGATCCGGCTCGCCGACTATGGCATCACGATGCCCGGACCGCCCCGCCTGATCGAGGCGGGGATCGCGGCGGCGCTGGTGCTGGTCGCGCTGATGCTCGGCTGGCTGGCGGGGCGCAAGCTGGGGCCGGCGCTGGCGGACGGCTGGCGGCGGATCGTGGAGGGGCCGGTCGAGGGACTGGCCCCGCGCATGTGCCAGATCGTGCACCACGGGGTCGCCGCAGCGGTGCTCGCCGTGGTTGCGGGCAGCTATGGCTGGCATCCGCTGTCCGCGTTCGGAATCGGTCTGGCGCTTGGGCTGACAACGGCGCGGCTGGCGATCGACGTGCTGCGCGGGCTGCACCTGCCGCGCTGGGCGGCCTGGACCATCGGCACGGTCCTGTTCGTCGCGGTGCTGAGCAACGCGTTCGGCGGGTTCGACAATGTCACCGGCGCGCTGGAGCGGATCGGCTTCAACGTCGGGCGTCGGCGGCTGTCGCTCTTGTCGCTGGTTTCGGTCGCGGTGGTGGGCGTTGGCCTCTACGCGCTGGTGCGCCTCGCCAACCGGCTGGTCGCCCATTCGATCGGCCGCGCGAAAAGCCTGGATGCGACCCAGAAGCTGCTGGCGCAAAAGCTCGCCGCGATCGGGGCGGTGGTGGTTGCCTTCTTCTTCGGCATCGACCTGCTGGGCATCGATCTCACCACCTTTGCAGTGTTCTCGGGCGGCCTGGGCCTGGCGGTGGGCTTTGGCCTGCAGAAGACGGTTGGCAACCTGATCGCGGGAATCATTCTGCTGATGGACCGCTCCATCAAGCCCGGTGACGTGATCGTGGTGGGCGAGAGCTTCGGCTGGGTGAACAAGATCGGCGTGCGCGCGGTCTCCGTCATCACCCGCGATGGCAAGGAGCATCTGATCCCCAACGAAAATCTGATGACGCAGGAGGTGGAGAACTGGTCCTTCACCGACCGCAACGTGCGCGTCCGCATTCCCGTAAAGGTCGGGTATGAGAGCGACCTGAAGCTGGCCCAGGCGCTGATGCTGCGCGCCGCATCGGAAAGCCCGCGGGTGTTGAAGAGCCCCAAGCCCAATGTGTGGCTGGTGAGCTATGGCGACTATGCCGCCGAGCACGAAATCCTGGTCTGGATCAGCGATCCCGAGAGCGGTGTCGGCAATGTGCGCTCGGACGTGCTCAACCGGCTGTGGCTGTTGTTCAAGGAGCAGGGCATCGTCATTCCGGTGCCGAGGCGCGAGATGATCCTGCGCGATTCGGGCAACAGCGCGGGGATCCCACCGGCCCCACCACTCGCCGCCGACGGCTGAGCGCCGCCAAAACGGGGCGGGCAGTGCTTGCCGCCGGCGTCGAAGCGCCTAAATTGTGGGGGTGAGCACCGCCATCACCGCGCGCATCGCCGACGGCGTGCTGTCGATCCCCGCCGACGAGTGGGACGCCTGCGCCGGGCCGGACAATCCGTTCTTGAGCCACGGCTTCCTGGCCGCGCTGGAGCGATCCGGCTCGGTAGGAGGGCGATCCGGCTGGCAGCCGCTGCCTGTGGTGGTGGATGGTGCGGATGGTCGCCCGGTTGCGATCGCGCCCGCCTATGCGAAGGCACACAGCCAGGGCGAATATGTCTTTGACCACGCCTGGGCCGACGCCTGGGAACGGGCGGGCGGCGACTATTATCCCAAGTTGCAGGTGGCGGTGCCGTTCACGCCGGTGCCCGGACCCCGGCTGCTGCTGCGCGATGCGTCGGCCGCGCCTGCGTTGATCGCCGCGCTGGAAACGGTCACGCGGCGCAGCCAGCTGTCGTCGGCGCATGCGACCTTTGTCGACGCGGCAGAACTGCCGGCATGGGAGGCGGCGGGCTGGCTGACGCGGGCGGGTACCCAGTTCCACTGGGAGAACCAGGGCTATGCCGCGTTCGACGATTTCCTGGGGGCGCTCGCCAGCCGCAAACGCAAGGCGATCCGCAAGGAGCGCGCCGCCGCGGTCGAGGGGCTGACGATCCAGCACCTGGCCGGCGCCGAGATCACCGAGGCGCATTGGGACGCGTTCTGGGAATTCTACCAGGACACCGGCAGCCGGAAATGGGGGCGGCCCTATCTGACGCGGCCGTTCTTTTCGATGCTGTCGGAGGCGCTGGGCGACCGGGTGCTGCTGATGCTCGCCTATCGCGGCGACCGCTCGATCGCGGGCGCGCTGAACCTGGTGGGCGCGGATGCCCTCTATGGCCGCTATTGGGGCGCGACCGAGGAGGTGCCGTTCCTCCATTTCGAGCTGTGCTACTATCAGGCGATCGAGGCGGCGATCGCGCGCGGGCTGCGGCGGGTCGAGGCGGGCGCGCAGGGCGAGCACAAGCTGGCGCGCGGCTATGCGCCGGTCACCACCTGGTCGGCGCATTACCTGCCCGATGCCAATTTCCGGCGCGCGGTTTCCGACTATCTGGAGCGCGAGCGCGAAGCGGTGGCGCATGAACAGGAGTATCTGGGGGAACTCACGCCGTTCCGGCGAGGGTGAAGGCGGCCGCTTCGGACGCACCCCGATCCTATCCCCGCGCAGGCGGGGATCCAGGACCCAACAGAGTGACAAGCTGTGGCGCGCAGAGCCCTGGGCTCCTGCCTTCGCAGGAGCACGGGGGCGCATAGGGCGTTCGTGCCGCCTCTTCGTCAGCGGGACGGGTGTGGGCGGCGGCGCAATGTCGGGAGGTCTTCCCGACTGGGCCCCGGCCTTCGCCGGGGTACCCCTCGGGCCTGCCTCAGGACTCGCGGTTGGGGCGGGGCGCGCGGCGGCCGGTGGGACCGTAGAGGTCGGTTGGCAGTAGCGTCGCGGCGCGCTGGCGGTGGTCGATGCGGAACACTGCGCTGGAACCCTGGCGCCAGATCGGGATCAGCCCCTGTTCCAGCCTGCGGTCATAATGCGGCGGGCGGACCATCCAGACATAGTCGAACGCGTTGCGCGGGAAGCGGTGGAGCGCGCCGGCGACCGGGCGCCACCATTCGCGCGGGCACTGGACGTCGGTCACGATCTGCGACGGGTCGTGCGAAAAGCCGCGCGCCGGATAGCGGGTGGTGAGCAGCTGGGCGCCGACCATCGACCACTGGTCGTTGGAATAGGCGAGCCGGCGTTCCAGCGCGATGCCCGGCAGGTGCTGCAGCCGAGTCATCGTCCACTCGTTGTAGCAGGTCTCACCGATGAAGGTGACGAGGCGCGCGCCGACCGGCACATGATCAAGCGCGGCGAGCTCCTGGTCGTAATCGCGGTCGTACATCGCGAAGCTGGCAGTGGTGGCGACCATGCGGCCGGCAAAGATCGCGAGGCCCAGTGCCGCGACCGTGGCGGCGTTGCGGATCGACATGCCGTGCTTGGGCCTGAGCGCGATCAGCGCAATCGCGAACAGGTACGGCACCAGCCGCATGTCGGCGTACGCCGAGCCGAACACGATCCGCGGCAGCAGGATATAGACCGCGAGCAGGAACAGCGCCGACAGGCCCAGGTTGCGCGAATATTGGATGTTGGGGTCGCGCACGCCCTTCAGCAGCACCAGGTACAGGACCATCAGCGAGGCGAAGTCGTAGAGCTGCCAGCGGTCGCGCATCACCATGGTGACCCACTGCATCTTGAACCGCCAGTTGAACCAGTCGGCGGTCTGGCCGCTGACATGGCCCGAGCGCCACAAGAGCATCAGCAGGGCAGGGGGCGCGAGCACCAGGCAGTGCAGCCCGGCGTGAAACAGGGCAGCGAACCAGTTGCGGCGGCGGTCGTGCTCGCGGATCAGCTCGGCCGAGGCGGCGAGCACGCCCAGCGTCCCCCAGCCAAAGGTGTGGGTGAGCCAGATCAGCGCCGCCAGCGGCACAAAGATCACGCCGCGCAGCCGGAGCTTGCCCAGTCGCCCCAGCCGCAGCCACAGCGCAAAGGCGTTGAGCGCAAAAGCCATCGACAGCGCGAAGTTCACGAAGCCGAAGTGGAGCGGGAAGCTGTAGACCAGGGGCAGCGCGAACAGCGCGGTCGCCGGGATGCGGCCATGCACCTCGCGCGCGATCCACAACAGGCCGATCGCCGTCAGCACCGGGATCGCCATCACGATCAGCTTGACCGCAAGCTCCAGCCCCAGAATCGGCTGGAGGGGAACGATCAGCAGATCGACCCCCAGATTGCCCATCAGGCTCCAGTCGAAATTATACCAGTCGGACAGCCAGGGCGCGGTGCCCGTGCCGATCGTTTGCTGGACGCGGTAGCGGCCCATATGACCGGGCAGGTCGAGCAGCGGCGGAATGTCCGGCCAGACCAGCGGCAGCGCCGCCAGCAGCGCCATCGCGACCACGAACCACCGTGTCTGCCACCAGTGTAGCCTTGCCCCATCCCCCTGCATGTCCCTGCTTGTAGCCGGCATCTGGCGGTCGGCAAGCGAATGCGCGTCGGGGCGCCGGCCGGAGGCGGGCGGCGAGGAGGAATGGAGCTGGGACATGGATGCCGTCGGGTGAAGGGCGGGGCCGGGCACAGGCGCCGGCCCCGTGCCGATTAGCGGTCGCGGCGGCCGAGCAGGCGCAGGCGCAGCGCGTTCAGCTTGATGAAGCCGGCGGCGTCGCGCTGGTCATAGGCGCCCTGGTCGTCCTCGAACGTCACGACCTTTTCCGAATAGAGCGAGAAGGGCGACTTGCGGCCGATCACGTGTGCCGCGCCCTTGTAGAGCTTCAGCCGGACGGTGCCGGTGACCTTTTCCTGGCTGTGGTCGATTGCGGCCTGCAGCATCTCGCGCTCGGGTGCGAACCAGAAGCCGTTGTAGATCAGCTCCGCATAGCGCGGCATCAGCTCGTCCTTGAGGTGGGCGGCGCCGCGGTCGAGCGTGACCTGCTCGATCGCGCGGTGTGCCACGCCCAGGATGGTGCCGCCCGGGGTCTCGTACATGCCGCGGCTCTTCATGCCGACGAAGCGATTCTCGACCAGGTCGAGGCGGCCGATGCCATGGGTGCGGCCAAGGTCGTTCAACCTGGCGAGCAGGGTCGCCGGGCTCATGCCCTCGCCGTTGATCGCAACCGCATCGCCGCGCTCGAAATCGACGGTGATGATCTCGGGCTGGTCGGGCGCATCCTCAGGGCTGACGGTGCGCGAGAAGACGTACTCCGGCACTTCTTCCCACGGATCCTCAAGCACCTTGCCCTCGGACGAGGTGTGGAGGAGGTTGGCGTCGGTGGAGAAGGGGCTTTCGCCGCGCTTGTCCTTGGGGACCGGGATCTGGTTCTTCTCGGCGAAGTCGATCAGCGCGGTGCGGCTGGTGAGGTCCCATTCGCGCCAGGGTGCGATGACCTTGATGTCGGGCTGGAGCGCGTAATAGCCGAGCTCAAAGCGGACCTGGTCGTTGCCCTTGCCGGTCGCGCCATGGCTGACGGCGTCGGCGCCGACCATCTTGGCGATCTCGATCTGGCGCTTGGCGATCAGCGGACGCGCGATCGACGTGCCGAGCAGGTACAGCCCCTCATAGAGCGCATTGGCGCGCATCATCGGGAAGACATAGTCGCGCACGAACTCTTCGCGCAGGTCGTCGATGAAGATGTGCTCGGGCTTCACGCCCATCAGCTCGGCCTTCTTGCGGGCGGGCTCGAGCTCCTCGCCCTGGCCGAGGTCGGCGGTGAAGGTCACCACCTCGCACTGATATTCGGTCTGCAGCCATTTCAGGATCACGCTCGTGTCGAGGCCGCCCGAATAGGCGAGCACCACGCGATTGATCTTGTCGGCCATCAGCTCATTCTCCGAATTGCCCGGGCCGGTTGCCGCCGAGGTTGCGGTCGGCGGCCCAGCGCGGCGTAGGCGGGCAGGTTGCGCGCGCGCTCTATGCCTCGCGCGGCGCTTCCGCAAGCGGCACGCCGACCGATCGCACCAGCTTCGGAAGCCCAAGGCCGAGCCCTGCGGCGCGATAAAGGTAGCTGGCAAGCAGCGCGAGCCACAGGCCGGGGGCGCCGAAGGGGCGCAGAGCCAGGTCGGTGGCCAGGTAGAGGAGCGTGGCGGCAAGCGCGGCGTTGCGCAGACTCCGCCCGCGGGTGGCACCGATGAACACGCCGTCGAGCAACCAGGCGGGAGCGCCGACCAGCGGCACCAGCGCAGCGAAGGGGAGCAGCGCGACGGCGTGGGCGCGCACGTCCGGGTTGTCGGTGATGGCCGCGACCAGCGGCGCGCCCGCAAGGTAGATCAGGAGCGCGAAGGCGGCGCCGGCGGCCAGCGTGAATTCGCCGGTAAGACGCGTCGCGCGCAGCAGCTCGGTGCGGGCGCCGCGACCGATCGCCCCGCCGATCCGCGACTCAGCGGTAAAGGCGAAGCCGTCGAGCACAAAGGCGGAGACGGAGACGAACTGCATCAGCACCTGGTTGGCGGCGAGCGGCACCGCGCCCAGTCGTGCGCCAGCATTGGCGAACCACCCGAACAGGACCAGCAGCGCGACCGTGCGGACCATGATGTCGGCGTTCACCGCGAACAGCCGGCGGAGCTTCGCCCGGTCCAACAACCCGGTGCCGACGCCGCGAAGCGCCCCGGGCCCGAGGATGCGGCCCGCAATGGCGAGCCCAAGCAGCAGCGCGCTCCATTCGGCGCAGGCGGTGCCGAGACCCGCGCCCCGGGCGCTGAGGCCGAGCCCGGAGACGAGGACGATGCAGAGCGCGGCGTTCACCAGGTTCATCGCGACCTGGAGCAGCAGCGCCGCGCGCGTGCGGCCGAGGCCGAGCAGCCAGCCGGTGAGCGCGAAGACGCCGAGGCTGGCCGGCGCGCCGAAGAAGCGGCCGGTGACATAGCCCCGGGCGGCGGCATCGAGCGCCGCATCGCCCGCGAGCAGGTGGAAGGCGAGCGGCACCAGCAGCAGCTGGAGCGCGAACAGCGCCGCGCCGATCGCCACCCCGAGCATCAGCCCCCGCACTAGCAGCGCGCGCACTTCCGCGGTGTCGCCGGACCCTTGCGCCTGCGCGGTCATGCCGGTCATCCCCATGCGCAGGAAGCCGAAGCTCCAGAACAGGAAGTTGATGATCGTCGTGCCGAGCGCCATCCCGGCGAGCGCGGCGGCATCGCCCGTGCGGCCGATCACCACCGTGTCGACCATGCCGACCAGCGGCACCGTGGTCTGGCCCAGCATGATCGGCCAGGCTTGTTGGAAGATCGACGCGCGGGTGAGCGGGGCTGGCACGGTCATGGGAATGCCGTGCTACGGTGGGGTGGTTCGGTGCAAGCCGTGCATTGGCACCTTGCTATGCCAATGCCCCCCCGCTCGCCCTCGAGTAGCCGTCGAGCCTGTCGAGACGGCGTATCGAGAGGTCGGTCGTGGTGGCTCCCTCGATACGGGCTCTCGACAAGCTCTATCCCTACTCGAGACAAACGGGTTGAATGGAGCAGCAGGCTTTGGGGAATTCGCCCTCGCCGTTTGTCCTGAGTAGCCATTGAGCGAAGTCGAAATGGCGTATCGAAGGGCCGCCACCCGTGCTTCGATACGGGGCTTCGACACGCTCAGCCCCCACTCAGCACGAACGGGAGGCGAGAGTCGCCGTGTTCTAGGCGCCTGCCACCTCGTGCAGCCGCCGTTCCTCTTCCAGCATATAGTCGCGGGTCAGGGGCAGCACGTCGCGCGAGCGGGCGAACTGGAGCTGGTAGTTGACCATGCCGCCATAGTCGAAGCTCACCTGCGCTCCTGCGAGGTAGAAGGTCCACATGCGGAAGAAGCGCTCGTCATAGAGCGCGACGATCGCGTCTTTGGCCGCCACCGTGCGGTCGTACCAATGGGCGAGGGTGAAGCCATAATGGCGCCGCAGCACCTCGACGTCGGTCAGGAACATCTTGTTCCCCTCGTGCGCGCGCACGATCTCCGACAGCGCCGGGTTGTAGCCGCCGGGGAAGATGTACTTGGCGGTGAAATGATCGGTGACGCCCGGGCCACCGGCGCGGCCGATGGTGTGGAGCAGCATCACGCCATCCGGCTTCAGCAGCTGCCGGCATTTGGCGAAAAAGGTGCGATACTGCGGCGGCCCGACATGCTCGAACATGCCGACGGAGACGATGCGGTCGAACTGGCCCTCGACCGCGCGATAGTCGATCAGCTCGAAGCGGACCTTGTCGGCGACCCCGGCTTCCTCCGCCCGGCGGCGCGCGACCTTGAGCTGTTCCTCGGACAGGGTGACGCCCAGCACCTCGGCCCCGGTCTTGCGATGAAGGTAAAGCGCCATGCCACCCCAGCCGCAGCCGATGTCGAGCACGCGCATGCCCGGCCGGATCGCGAGCTTGGCGGCGATGTGCGCCTTTTTGTCGGTCTGCGCCTGTTCCAGGCTGTTGGCGGGGTCGGTGAAATAGGCGCAGCTGTACTGGCGGTCGACGTCGAGGAAGAGATCGTAGAGCCGGTCCGACAGATCATAATGGTGGGCGACGTTGCGCTTCGACTGGCGTGCCTGGTTGTAGCGGTCGAGCCGGTGGAAGACGGCGTTGGCGACCTTGCGCATGCCGCGCGCCTTGAGGGTGCTTTCGCCGACCTCCCACAGGTTGTTCTTCTTGAACAGCACCAGCAGGTCGCGGATGTCGCCCTGCTCCACGACGAGACGGCCGTCCATATAGGCCTCGGCCGCACCCAGGCTGGGATCGCGCACGATCGAGGCCAGCACCTTGCGGTCGGTGAAGCGGATCGTGACGTCGGGGAAGCCCGGGTCCGGCGTGCCGAAGCGGCCGGTGCTGCCGTTGGCGTGGTGTACGGTAAGCTGGCCCTTGGTCACGGCCCGTGCGAAAAAAATGTCGATCAGCGCCATGACCGACACGCTAACGGCTCCGACCCTGCAAAGCTACCGCCTGGTCGGAAATGCACCGTCTCAGTCGGCGAACAGCAGGACCGGCGTTTCCAGCAGCTTTTTCAACGCTTGCACGAAGCTCGCGGCGTCCCAGCCGTCGACCACGCGATGGTCGCACGAGATCGAGACGTTCATCAGCTTCGCGCGCCGGATCGCATCGCCGCTGCGGCCGTCGTCGACGAACACCGGGCGCTCGACGATGCGGTTGGGGCCGAGGATGGCGACTTCCGGTCGGTTGATGACCGGGGTGGTGGCGACGCCGCCCAGGGGGCCGAGCGACGTGACGGTGATGGTGCTGCCCGACAGTTCGTCGGTGCGCGCCTTGCCGGTCCGGGCGGCTTCGGCGAGCCGCGCGATCTCGGCCGCGAGCTGCCAGACGTTCCTGTCCTGTGCGTCGCGGATGACAGGAACCATCAGCCCGGCGTCGGTCTGGGTCGCCATGCCCAGGTGCACGTTGCCGTGGCGGGTCACCACGCCGGCCTCGTCGTCATAGCGGGCGTTGAGCATCGGGAAGTCGGGGAGCGTCCGGCACAGCGCGGCGATGAACAGCGGCAGCAGGGTGAGCTTGGGCCGGTCGCCGCGGTGGGTGTTCAGGTCGGCGCGCATCGCTTCCAGCGCGGTCACCTCCACTTCCTCGACATAGCTGAAGTGCGGGATGTGGCGCTTGGATGCGGCCATGTTGTCGGCGATGCGTCGGCGCATGCCGATGACCTTCATCGTCTCGTCGGCGCGCGCGCGGCTGGTTCGCGGGGCGTGATAGCCCTGCGCCTGGCCGTAGCGCAGGTGCGCGTCGAGGTCGGCGTGGCGGATGCGATCGCCGTCGGCACGGACCTGCGACAGGTCGATGCCGAGGTCGCGGGCGCGGGCGCGGACGGCGGGGGAGGCGAGGATGGGGTGCTTGGAAGCAGCAGCGGGTGCTTCTGCTTCTTCGTACCCCGGCGTAGGCCGGGGGCCAGCATCGGTGGTCGTCGTGGCGGGTGCTGCGCTTTCCTCGCGGGCGTCTCCCAACTGGGCCCCGGCCTTCGCCGGGGTACTGTCGGGGAGCGTGGACGCGGCGCCGTCCGCCTCGGGCGGGGTGAGGCAGGCGGGGGTGGCGTCGGTGGCGACTTCCACGCCGGGGTTCTCCGCCACGACCGTGTCGCTCTCGGTCTCGCCTTCCGTCTCGATCACCACCAGCGTCGAGCCGATCGGAATGTTGTCGCCAGGCTCGCCCGCAAGCTCGATGACGATGCCGGCGACCGGGCTTTCCATCTCGACCGTCGCCTTGTCGGTCATCATGTCGGCGAGGCGCGCGTCTTCCTCGACGCGGTCGCCCACGGCCACGTGCCAGGCGACGATCTCCGCCTCGGAAATGCCTTCGCCGATGTCGGGCAGGCGGAAGCTGAAGCGTGCCATCAGGTCCTCATCACTTTCTTGAGCGCTTCGCCGATGCGGACGGGGCCGGGGAAATAGGCCCATTCCAGGCTGTGCGGGTACGGCGTGTCGAAGCCGGTGACGCGTTCGATCGGCGCCTCGAGATGGTAGAAGCAGCGTTCCTGCACCAAGGCCGAGAGCTCGGCGCCGAAGCCCGACGTCCGCGTCGCCTCGTGCACGATCATGCAGCGGCCGGTCTTCTGCACCGAGGCCTCGATCGCCTCGATATCGAGGGGGACGAGCGTGCGCAGGTCCAGGATCTCGGCGTCGATGCCGGCTTCCTCGACCACGGCCTGGCAGACGTGGACCATGGTGCCATAGGCGAGGATGGTGAGCGCCTCGCCCGGGCGGACCACCGCCGCTTTGCCCAGCGGCACGCGGTAATAGCCGGTGGGAACGAGGGCGGCGGGATGCTGCGCCCAGCTTTTCGCCGGACGGTCCCAATGGCCGTCGAACGGGCCGTTGTAGATGCGCTTGGGCTCAAAGAAGAGGACGGGATCATTGTCCTCGATCGCGGCGATCAGCAACCCCTTGGCGTCATAGGGGGTGGAGGGGATCACCGTCTTGATGCCCGAGACATGGGTGAAGATGCCCTCGGGTGACTGCGAGTGCGTCTGGCCGCCGAAGATGCCGCCGCCGAACGGTGAGCGCACGGTGATCGGCGCGGTGAAGTCGCCGTTGGAGCGATAGCGCAGCCGCGCCGCCTCGGACACCAGCTGGTCGAGCGCGGGATAGATGTAGTCGGCGAACTGGATCTCCGGCACGGGACGCAGGCCATAGGCGCCCATGCCGATCGCCACGCCGACGATGCCGGTCTCGGTGATCGGCGTGTCGAACACGCGCGTCTTGCCGAACTTCTTCTGCAACCCGGCAGTGGCGCGGAAGACGCCGCCGAAATAGCCGACGTCCTCGCCCATCACGATCACGTCCGGATCGCGCGCCATGGCGACCTCGAGCGCGGAGTTGATCGCCTGGATCATGTTCATGGGCGCGGTTTCGCCCAGAGCCGCAGCAGTGTCGGGCATCGCCTTCTCCTCCCTCACTTGCGCGCCCAGGGGCGGCCGGAGGCGGCTTCCTCCGCCAGCATCTGCGCCTGTTGTTCGCGCAGGTGCCAGGGCATCTCTTCGAACACGCCGTCAAACAGGCTGTCGAGCGGCTGGTGCAGGCCATGGCCGAGCACGCCGTTCTTCTCCGCCTCCTTCTGCGCGGCGCGGACTTCCTCCGCCACTTCGCGGTCCATCGCGGCGTGGCGTTCGTCGTCCCACTCGCCGATCGCGACCAGATGCGCCTTCAGCCGCGCGATTGGGTCGCCGAGCGGCCAGGCAGTGGCCTCCTCGGCAGAACGATATTGCGACGGATCGTCGGAGGTGGAGTGGCCCTCGGCGCGATAGGTGAAATGCTCGATCAGCGTCGGCCCCTGGTTGGTGCGGGCACGCTCGGCCGCCCATTGGGTCGCGGCGTAGACGGCGAGCGCGTCGTTGCCGTCCACCCGAAGCCCCGCAATGCCATAGCCGATCGCGCGGGCGGCAAAGGTCGTCGCCTCCGCCCCGGCGAAGCCCGAGAAGCTGCTGATCGCCCACTGGTTGTTGACAACGTTGAAGATCACCGGCGCGCGATAGACCGCGGCAAAGGTGCAGGCGGAGTGGAAGTCGCCTTCGGCGGTCGATCCTTCGCCACACCATGCCGCGGCGATGCGGGTATCGCCCTTGGCCGCCGATGCCATCGCCCAGCCCACCGCCTGGGGGTACTGGGTGGTGAGGTTGCCGGAGATCGAGAAAAAGCCGGTCTCCTTCGACGAATACATGATCGGCAGCTGCTTGCCGTGAAGCTTGTCGCCGCGGTTCGAGTAGATCTGGTTCATCATCTCGACCAGCGGATAGTCGCGGGTGAGGAGGATCCCCTGCTGGCGATAGCTGGGGAAACACATGTCGTCATAGTCGAGCGCCAGCGTGGCGGCGACGGCCACTGCCTCCTCGCCGGTACATTTCATGTAGAAGCTGGTCTTGCCCTGGCGTTGGGCGCGGAACATGCGCTCGTCGAACGCGCGGGTGCGGGCCATGGCGCGCAGCATGCGGCGCAGCACTTCCGGCGCCAGCCGCGGGTTCCAGGCGCCGACTGCCTGGTTGTTCTCGTCCAGCACGCGCACCAGCGTGTAGGCGAGTTCATGGAACTCGGCCGGCTGCGCGCTGGTGTCGGGGCGCCGCGCGGCATCGGCGGGCGGGATGACCACATCGGCGAAATCGACGGGATCGCCGGGGCGGAAGCGGGGCTCCGGCACGTGCAGCGCCAGGGGCGGCAGATTGGGTCGCAGCGACTCTTCGCGCACTCGTCTCTCCTTGGCCTGCGGTCTGGGGCCGGAACCCCGCGCAGACTCGTTTCAAGCGAGTGTTATTAAATTGCGCGGGGTTGCGGAAGCCAGGATCGTCGCTGCGGTGCAGCGTCGGGGCGGATGGGTGGTTTCCGGCGGCAGGTGCAACCGCTTCGCTCGCCCTGAACGCTGGCCCGAGTTATGGAACGGCATGGCCATGCTCTCCACCCTTTTCGCGGCGCGCGGCTCCGGCCTGGCACTGATCCTGCTCGCCACTGCCTGCAACGGCGAGGCAACGCCTGACAATGCGGCGTCGGAGCCGGCTCCGGAAGCGGCGGCGACCATCGCGCCGGTGCCGACTGCCACCGCGCCCGCAGCTGCGCCCGAGCCGACCGCGACGGCATTGCCACAGGAGCGACCGGCGCTGGACATCACCGAGGCAGACGTAGAGGCGCAGCTCTCGCCCGCGTTGGAGGCGTGCCTGAACTCGGGCGATGCGGCCAAGGGCGTGTCCGTGGCGATGGGGGCGTGCGTGCGCGACGAGCTGGCGGTGCAGGACGCGCGGCTGAACGCGGCCTACAAATCGGCCATGGCCAAGCGTGGGCGGGCGGAGCAGGCGAAGCTTCGGGTCGAAGAGCGGGCCTGGATCCGGCGGCGCGACGCGGAGTGCGAGGAGCAGAGGACGGGCGGGACGATCGACATGGTCGACGTGCCCATGTGCCTGCTGCACGAAACGGTGCGGCGGCGGATCACGCTGCAGCCGATGGCGGGCTGATCACCATGCGCGCCTTGTCCAACCTGCTGTTCGTGCTCGCCGCTGGGATCGCGGGCCTGGCGATTCTGGCCGCTGCCGCGCTCCGCAGCACGGCGTGCGGCTATGCACCCAACTCCACCGGGTGCCGGGCGGCATGGCCCTGGGACATGAACGGCGACGACCGGCTGTGGCTGTTCGATCTTCCGTTGTTGCTGGTGCTGGGGCTGGTGGCGGGCGCGGTGATCCTGCGGCGTCGATCGCGCTGACGCCTCAACCTTCCGGGAAGGCGGCGCGGATCGCCTCATATTGCTTGCGGCTGATCGGCAGCATCGAGCCGTGGCGGGTGCCGGCGGGCATCTCGTAGCGGTTCCATTCGAAAACGCCGCTGTTGCCCGACACCTGGAACCACGGCCCTTGCAGTGTCGGCGCCATCGAGAGGCCGTAGCTGGTGCCGGCATATTGCTCGTAAAAGAGCAGCCAGTCCTTGTCGTCGGGCGAGCGGATCAGCGTCGGCGCCTCGCGGAAGTTCGGGCTGAGCGAGGCGCCGGGGAGCGGATAGGGGCCGAGCAGGCTGGCGGCGCAGCTGATGCGGATCGTCTTGCCGGTGGTCCATTCATAGGACGGGTAGCGTTCGTCCTTGAGAACCGCGCAGTATCCGCCGCGGGGATCGGGCTGGAGGATGGTGTCGATGGTCGCCATGTCCCAGCTGAACAGCCGGCGTGGCTTGGCGGCGAAGGTCTTGAGGTCTGGCGACCGGACGTAGAGCGTGCGCTGGCTGGCCCAATAGCGTTCCGGATCCTCACGGTTGCCGTCCTCGTTAGGCGTGTGCCAGGTCAGCAGGAACTGGCGCGAGGGCTTGTCGAACAGGAGCTTGGGCGCGCCGATGCGCTGCATGGCGTGCGGGTGGCCGGGGATGTCCTTCAGGTCGGGACGGTAGGTGCCGAACGGCTGCCAGCGGACGAGGTCGTCGGAGACCCAGAAGCGGATCAGGGGATCCTCGTCGCTGTTGTTGCCGACCAGATAGTAGCGCCCGTCGGAGCCCTGGGCGATCGAGGCATGGCCGTGGTAGTCGGCCGACACCGGGTTGCCGCCGTTGAGGCGCGTCCAGTGGAAGCCGTCGAGGCTGACCGAGTAATAGAGGACGCCGTAGCGTTCCTTGGTCATGTGGGCGAAGAGGTACGCCTTGGCCGGATCGACATAGGGCGTGACGGGGCCGCCGGGGGCCACCTGTGCGATTGCCGGGACTGCTGCGGCAAGGGCGGCGAATGCCGCGACGGCGAGGCGCTTCCAAAAGGGTCGCATGGCTCTCTCCCGATGATCTTTTGATCATGCAGATAGGAGAAGCGCGGGTTTGTCCAGCAGCGCCCGGTCAGGGCAGCAGCGTTACCGACAGGACGGCGCTGCGGGTGGCGCCGGGGGCGACGCGCATCATGCCGGGCTTGTCCCAGATCTCGCCCGTGAAGCCGACCGGGTCGGCGATGCCGTGCCACGGCTCGACGCAGACGAAAGCGGCGCCGGGCTTGGTCCAGATGCCGAGCATGGGGGTGTCGGGGAAGCCGATCTCCAGCGCAGGGCCTTCGCCGGCGTCGTAGCGGAGCGACTGGCTTTCAAGCTGCTGCCAGACGAGCGCGTCCTCGGTGAAGAGGTTGTCGGAGAGGGACAGCACGCGGTCCTGGAGCGGGCTCGGGCGCGGGGCGGAGGCGATCAGGCCGTCCTCGACCGAGGCGAGGCTTGCCGGCTCGGGCGTCGCAAAGGTGATGCGGTGGGCGTCGCGCGGGCGGCCATAGGGGAGCGGCCAGGCGAAGGCGTGGTGGAAACCGATGCTGGCCGGCAGGTCGCGGGTGTCGCGGTTGGTGACCGTGACGGTGGTGGTGAGCGTCGCGCCGTCGAGCGCGTGGGTGACGTCGAGCGCGAAGGCGCGCGGGTAGACTTCGCGGGTTTCGGCATCGTCTTCAAGCCGGAAGCGGACGCTGTCGGCTGTCTGCTCCACCAGCGTGAAGCTGCGGCGGCGGGCGAAGCCGTGCTGGGGCAGGGCATAGTCGCGGCCCTCGAGCCGGTAGCGGTCGCCCGCCAGCCGGCCCACGATCGGGAAGAGGATCGGTGCGTGGCCCGTCCAGAAGGCGGGATCGGCGTCGGTCATCAGCTCGCGGCCTTGCGCATCGCAAAGCGACACGAGCTCGGCGCCGAGCGGGTCGATCGCCGCCGTGAGGATGCCGTTGCCGATCTCCACCCGATCAGCCACGCAAGGCGGCTCCCAGCTTGGCGGCGGCAGCGACCACCTTGTCGGCGACCCCCTTGATCTCCGCGTCGGTGAAGCTCTTCTCGCCCGGCTGGAGCGTGATCTCGACGGCGAGCGACTTCATGCCATCCTCGACCCCGGCGCCGGTGAAGAGGTCGAACAGCCGTGCGTCGACGATCGCCGCCTTGTCCGCACCGCGCACGGCGCGCACCAGCGCGTCGCCGCTGACGGTGGCGGGCACCAGGAAGGCGAAGTCGCGCGTCACCGCCTGCAACGCCGGCGGCGCATAGGCCGGGCGCATGAAGCCGCTGCCGCGCTTGGGCGGCAGCGCGTCCAGGAACAGCTCGACTGCGACGACGGAGCCCGAGAGGTCGAATGCCTTGGCGATGCGCGGGTGGAGCGTGCCGAAGGCGGCGAGCACCGTCTTCGGCCCGAGCCGCAGCGTCGCGGACTGGCCGGGGTGATAGGCATCGCCCGCACCGTCCATGACCTGGAGGTTGGCGACCGGAGCACCGGCGGCTTCCAGCAGCGCGAGCGCCTCTGCCTTGGCATCGAACGCGTCGAAGGGCGCGGCCTTGCCCGCCTGCCAGCCGCGGCTGCGCTGCTCGCCGGCGAGCACGACGCCGAGCGTCAGGCGCTCGCCGTCGGCGAGATAGCGGCGGCCGATCTCGAACAGCCGCACGCCGGTGGCGCCGCGCTTGAGGTTGCGGTTCGCAGCCGACAGCAGCCCGGGGAGCAGCGAGGGGCGCATGACCTTCATGTCCTCGCTGATCGGGTTAGCGAGCGTCCAGGCACCGCCGCCGAAGCTTGCGGCCGCATCCTCGGCGATAAAGCTCCAGGTGATCGCTTCGTTGAGGCCGCGGGCAGCGGCCGAACGGCGCAGGCGGCGCTCGAGCTTCTGCTCAGGCGTGGCGGTCGGGCGCGCGACGCCGGCGGGGCGGGGCAGCGGCGTCGAGGGCACCTTGTCGATGCCCTCGATGCGGATCACTTCCTCGACCAGATCTGCGGGTCCGTCGATGTCGCGGCGCCAGCTCGGCACCACCACGTTCCATTCGAGGTCGACCACGAAGCCGAGACGTTCGAGGATCTCCTGCTGCCGCTCGGGCGCGACCGCGAGGCCGCCGAGCGTCTCCGCGAGGTTCGGGTTGTAGGCGACGAGGCGCGGGTCGACCGGCGGCTCGCCGGCGCGGGTGACTTCGCTCGGCGTGCCGCCGCACAGGGCGAGCACCAGGCGGGTGGCGATCGCCAGCCCCTCGTCGAGGAAGGCGGGATCGACGCCGCGCTCGAAGCGCTGGCGCGCGTCGGAAGTGAGCGCGAGCTTCTGGCCGGTGCGGGCGATCGTCTCCGGCGTGAAATAGGCGCACTCGATGAGCACGTCGGTGGTCGTTTCCGACACGCCCGAATGCTCGCCGCCCATGATGCCGCCGATGTCGTGCACGGCTGCGTCGTCGGCGATCACGGTCTCGCCGCCGTCGAGCGTGTAGGTCTTGCCGTTGAGCGCGAGCACCTGCTCGCCGGCTGCCGCATGCCGCGCGACCAGACCGCCCTGGAGCTTAGCGCGGTCATAGACGTGCAGCGGGCGGCCGAGGCCGAGCATGACGTAGTTGGTGATGTCGACCAGGGCCGAAATGGGCTTCTGGCCAACCGTGGTCAGCCGGCGCTGGAGCCAGTCGGGCGAGGGGCCGTTGGTGACGCCGGCGACGGTCTGGGCGAAGAAGGCGGGGCAGCCCTCCAGGTCCTGCGTCGACACGTCCGGGCCGGCGCCCTGGGGTACGATCGCGGGCAGGTCGCCGAGCACCGCGTCGAGCGGGCGCAGCGTGCCGAGGCCAGCGGCCGCCAAGTCGCGGGCGATGCCGCGCACGCCCATGCAGTCCTGGCGGTTGGGCGTGATCGCGACGTCGATAACGGGATCGTCGAGGCCGGCATAGTCGGCAAAGGTCGTGCCGACCGGCGCATCGGCGGGCAGCTCGATGATGCCGTCGTGGTCCTCGCCGAGCTCCAGCTCGCGGGTCGAGCACATCATGCCGTTGGACTCGACGCCGCGGATGGCGGCGACGCGCAGCTCCATGCCGTTGGCGGGGACGACCGCGCCGGGCATGCCGAACACGCCGACCAGGCCGGCGCGGGCGTTGGGCGCGCCGCAGACGACCTGGAGCGGGCCGTCGCCGGCATCGACCGATAGCACCTGGAGCTTGTCGGCCTGGGGATGGCGCTCGGCGGTGAGGACGCGGGCGACGCGGAAGCCGTTGAGGCGCGCGGCCGGGTTCTCGACGCCCTCGACCTCCAGCCCGATGGCGGTCAGGCCGTCGAGGATCGCGTCGAGCGAGGCGTCGGTGTCGAGGTGCTCGCGCAGCCAGGAAAGGGTGAACTTCATGCGCCCACTCCCCCCGACAGCGTGGGCACGTCAAGCGCCGAGAAGCCATAGTGCTTGAGCCAGCGCAGGTCGCCATCGAAGAACGGGCGCAGGTCGTCCATGCCGTATTTCAGCATCGCCAGCCGGTCGACGCCGGTGCCGAAGGCGAAGCCCTGGTATTCGTCGGGATCGAGGCCGCAGGCGGCGATCACCTTGGGGTGGACCATGCCGGAGCCCAGCACCTCCATCCAGCCTTCCGATCCGCCGACCACGCGCTTGCCCTTCTGCATGGTGTAGCCGATGTCGACCTCCGCCGAAGGCTCGGTGAAGGGGAAGTAGCTGGGGCGGAGGCGCAGCACGATGTCCTCGCGCTCGAAGAACGCCTTGAGGAAGGTCTCCAGCGTCCATTTGAGGTGGGCAAGGGTAATGCCCTTGTCGATCACCAGCCCTTCGATCTGGTGGAACATCGGCGTGTGGGTGGCGTCGCTGTCCGAGCGATAGACGCGGCCGGGCGCGATGATGCGGATCGGCGGCTTCTGCGACAGCATGGTGCGGATCTGCACGGGCGAGGTGTGGGTGCGCAGGACCATCGGCCGTTCGTGCTCGCCCGCGAGGTAAAAGGTATCGTGCATCGCGCGCGCCGGATGCGTCTCCGGAATGTTGAGCGCGGTGAAATTGTGCCAGTCGTCCTCGATCTCCGGGCCGGTCGCGACCGCGAAGCCCAGGTCGGCGAAGATCTCGGCGAGTTCGTCCATGACCTGGCTGACCGGGTGGACGCTGCCGGGGGCCGTGCGGTCGACCGGCAGGGTCATATCGAGGGTTTCGGACGCAAGGCGCGCGTCGAGCGCGGCCTGCTCCAGCCCGGCCTTGCGGGTGGCGATCGCCTCCGTCACCGACTCGCGCAAGCTATGGATGCGCGGACCTTCGACCTGGCGCTGCTCGGGCGTCATGCCGCCCAGCGTCTTGAGGAGGCTGGTGACGGCGCCCTGCTTGCCGAGCGCATGGACGCGCACCGCCTCCAGCGCGTCGAGCCCGGCGGCCGCGTCGATCGCCGCCAGCAGGTCGGCCCCCAGTTGTTCGAGATCGGTGGTCATCTAAATTCCGTTCGCAAGATTGGGAGGTCCGAACCTTAGTCGGCGGCTCAGGTCAAGCCGTTCCGGGCCTGCGTCACGCGCGGGCAGCGAGCAGAAGGCCGCCGAAGCCGATGAACAGCGACCCCGTCGCGCGGTTGAACAGCCGCTGGCGGCGCGGCGGTGCCAGCCAGCGGGCGAGCGAGCGGCCGCCCAGCGCATACGCCATGTACCAGCCGCTCTCGATCACCACGAACGTCGCGACCAGGATCGCCAGTTGGAGCCAGAAGGGGCGGGCAGGATCCAGGAACTGCGGGAACAGCGCGGCGGCGAAGACGATCAGCTTCGGGTTGGAGAGGCCGGTCGCGAGTCCAGCCGCATAGAGCGCGCCGGGGCGGCTGCGGGTGAAGCCCTCCGCCTTAGGAGCGTCCGAGACGGGTGCCCGCCACGCCTTGATCCCCAGCCAGATCAGATAGGCGGCACCGGCGAAGCGCAGCGCACCATAGAGCCGCGGCGATGCCTGGAGCAGCGCGCCCAGGCCCAGCGCGGAGGCGAGCAGGCACAGCAGGTTGGCGCTCATCAGCCCGGCCATGGAAAAGACCGCGCGGCGCGGGCCGTGGTGGATGCTCTGCACCATGACGTGCAGCATGTTGGGGCCGGGGGTGCCGGCGATCAGGAACACGGCGGTGACGTAGAGCCACCAGAGGTGCATCGCCATTCGTGCCTCCTCATTTGCCCTGACCACTGAGTGGCCGCGGGCAAAAACGAAAAGGGCGCCGGTGTTGCCACCGACGCCCCATGTTCGCGTAACGCTGCAGGTCGCTTAGGCGGCCTGGGGCAGTGCCGCCTTCGCCTGAGCGACGATCGCGGTAAATGCCTCACCCTCGTGCATCGCGATATCCGCCAGGACCTTGCGGTCCAGCTGGATGCCGGCGAGCTTCAGGCCGTGCATGAACTGCGAATAGGTCAGGCCCTCGGCCCGGACGCCGGCGTTGATGCGCTGGATCCAGAGGCCGCGGAAGGTCCGCTTCTTAACCTTGCGGTCGCGATAGGCGTACTGGCCGGCCTTTTCGACGGCCTGACGTGCGATGCGGATCGTGTTCTTGCGACGGCCATAATAGCCCTTCGCCTGATCCAAAATACGCTTGTGCTTGGTGCGGGTCGTGGTGCCGCGCTTGATACGTGCCATGTGTCAGACCTCCTTAGCGCAGACCGTAGGGCGCCCACGCCTTGACGTGTGCGACGTCGGCGTCGGCGAGCACCGAGGTGCCGCGGTTCTGGCGGATGTACTTGGCATTGTGGCTGATCAGGCGGTGGCGCTTGCCGGCCACACCGTGCTTCACCTTGCCGGTGGCGGTGAACTTGAAGCGCTTCTTCACGCCGCTCTTGGTCTTGAGCTTGGGCATTTTTTTCTCCTTGTTTGACACGACCCAACAGAATCGCCGCGGCAGCCCTTTTGGCCGGGCGATCCCCCGAGACAGGCTCGAAGAGTCGTGGAAAGACGGCGCGCTTAGCGTAATGGCGGCAGCGGTGCAACCACGGTGGCGGAGCGCAACCGCACTTCTTCCGTGCTCCTGCCCGCGCAGGAGCACGCGCACCTCATGGGAACTCGTTACGCCTACGGCGAGTTTTTGCCGGCATGGCTGATCGCGAACTGCCCCCCGTCGCGGACCAGGTGCCGCCGCCCGCCGCAACTCCGGCGGCACCGCCGCGGCGCGGGCGGCCGCGCTGGCTCACCATCCTGCTGCGGGTGGTGCTCGGCATCTTCATCGCGCTGTTCCTGGTGTGGGCGATCCTGTTCATCACCAAGGGCCGCTTCCTGAAGCACACGTTCGAAAAGATCGCGTCGAGCTCGGCCGAGCGGCAGGTGCGGGTGGCAGGCGATTTCCAGCTCTATTTCAACCCGATCAACCTCAAGTTCCTGGCCGAGGGGCTGACCGTTTCCAACCCCGAATGGGCGGGCGGGGGCAATTTCCTGCAGGCGCGCAAGTTCGACGCGCAGGTTGCGACGCTGACCTTCCTGTTCGGCAAGCGGCGGGTCAACTGGCTGGGGCTGGACGGCGCGCGTGTCGATCTGGCCTGGGACGCCGACCACCGCCGCAACACCTGGACCTTTGGCGACCCCAACGCCAAGGGCGAGCCGTTCGACATGCCGGTGATCCGCCAGGCGGCGGTGAGCAATTCGGGGCTGCGCTACAGCGACCCGTCGATGCGCGTGCTGGCCAACGTCCGCTTCCGCACGGTGGAGGCGCGCGACAGCAAGGTCGCGAACGCCGTGCGCTTCGACGGCGACGGGCGCGCGCGCGGCATTCCGTTCACCCTGACCGGCGCGCTGCTGTCTCCCAACGCAGCGCTTGCGGGCGGGCAGACCCAGCTGGCGCTGACCGTGCGGGCGGTGGATGCGGTGGGCACCGTAACCGGCACGCTGCCCGAGCCGACGGTGATCGAGGGTTCGGACCTGAAGGTCGACCTGCGCGGTCGCAACCTGGCGACCCTGTTCCAGGTGTTCGGCCTGACCGTGCCGGACACGCGGCGCTATCACCTGGCGTCGGCGCTCACCAAGCAGGGCGAGGAGTGGCGCTTCACCCGCTTGCGCGGCAATTTCGGGACCAGCGACCTCTCCGGCCGGTTCAGCGTGTTCCAGCGTGAGCCGCGCATGTACCTGACCGCCGACCTGGCGACGCGCACGCTCGACATGCTCGATGTAGCGCCGTTCATCGGTTACAACCCCGATCGCATCGATGCGCAGGGCAAGGCGGGCACGGTGACGCGGGTCGGCGGCACGCCGCGGCTGCTGCCGGACACGCCGCTCAACGTCGACGCGCTCAAGAACTTCGACGCCAAGGTCAACTGGACGGTCCGGCAGGTGCGTTCCAAGAACGTGCCCATCTCCAACATCAAGCTGGGGCTCACGCTCGACGACCGGCTGCTGAAGCTGTCGCCGCTCAACTTCACCATGGCGCGCGGCACGCTGCTGTCGGACATCACCATCAACGCGCGGCGGGCGCCGGTCTTCACCGACTATGACATCCGCCTGACGCCGACGCCGATGGGCAGGCTGCTCGCCGGCTTTGGCGTGGCGGAGGCGGGCACCAGCGGCACCATCTCGGCGCGCGTGAAGATGACCGGCAGCGGCAACAGCGTGCATGACTCGCTGGCGAGCTCCAACGGGCGCATCGCCTTCATCATGCCCAAGGGCAGCTTCTGGGCGCGCAACATCCAGCTGTCGGAGATCGACGTCGGCACGTTCATCCAGAAGATGTTCGAGGGCAAGCTGAAGGAGCCGGTGCAGATCAACTGTGGCCTGATCGGCTTCACCGTGCGCAACGGCGTGGCAGCGGCCGACCCGATCCTGATCGACACGCAGAAGAACGTGATGCTGGGCCGCGGCGGCTTCAGCTTCAAGACCGAGGCGATCGACCTGGCGTTCCGGGCGGATTCCAAGAAATTCTCGCTGTTCGCGGGCCAATCGCCGGTCGGCATCAACGGCTATTTCGCGCAGCCCGGTTTCGATGTGATCAGCCCGGAACTGGTCGGTCGCGCCGGCATCGGCCTGGGGCTGGCGGCAGTGGCGACTCCGATCGGCGGGCTGCTCGCCTTTGTCGACGTGGGCGATGCGAAGTCGGCAGCATGCGGACCGGTGCTGGCCGGCGCCACCGCCCAGGCGCAGCGCACCACCAAGGGCAAGCCGCGCGACGATGTGGGCGTGGGCACCCCCTCGAAGGACGAGGACGGCAAAGCCTCGGGCGACGAGAAGAAGAAGCAGCGCAAGAAGTTCCTGGGGATCTTCTGAGGGGTATCCAAGGCGCGGGCGGCGGGCGTGCCGCCCGTCGGCCCACGTCGATACTGAAGCCGCCGCGAAACCGGATTGGTCGAAAGGCCAGGGACGTGCGTTGAGGCCCACTCTGGGAAAGGGCGTGCCTGCCGATGACGACCACCGTTCCTCCACCCGGTCCGCGGAAGCTCAGTGAAGCGCTCACGCGCAACATCCAGGTTCTGGAGAGCCGGCGGGCCTAAGAGGCGGCGGATGCGTCGCTCCAAGACCGGATCGCGGCGGCGATCACCCGCTTCACCGGCAGCATGACGTTCGTCTATCTGCACCTGGTGGTGTATGGAGGCTGGGTCGTGGTGAACCTCGGGCTCATCCCCGGCGCGACGCCGTTTGATCCCAGCTTTGTCATCCTGGCGTCAGAAGCGTCGGTAGAGGCGATCTTCCTGTCCACCTTTGTGCTCATCAGCCAGAACCGAATGGCCGCTGCTGCCGATCGGCGCGCCGACCTGGACCTTCACATCGGTCTACTCGCGGAGCACGAGGTGACGAAGCTCGCCGTGCTGGTGGACGCGATCGCCAAGAAGCTCGGCGTCGAAGTGGGTGGTGAGGAGATCGACGAGATCAAACTCGATGTCGCCCCCGAAGCGGTGCTGGACGAGATCGCGAAACGGCAGAACGACACCGCGGCTTCAGCAAACGCGGTCTGACGCTCCACCTGCGGGGCCGAGTGGTCCGCCTGCGGCTTCGGCGGGCGAGTACGTATATGGAGCAGCGTCCGCTAACGCCCGCTTGCGGACGTACGGCTGGCGGCTATCCTGTCTCTATGATCAAGCGATCGCCGCCGCGCCACCTATGGTCAGTAATCGGAACCCTCGGTCTCGCCTGCGCGGGCCTTCGGTACTTCAACGTGTCAGCCGTCGCTTACGCGGCCTGCTATTTCGCTCTCGCAGTTCTGGGCTTGTTGGCTGGACTTTGGTTAGTTGCTCAGAAAAGCGGGTGGCCGACCGAAACGGGCGCCCTATCGGTGGCATGTTTCGCACCCCCTGTTCTGTTATTTGTAGAAGTCACCAGCAACTGGCGCGTGTTCTGCCTCGTTGCGATTTCGACCGTTGTTTTCGTTGAGTGGAGGCGGCGAGAGAGCCTTCTCCAGTACAGCAGCTAACCACCCACTTGCGGACATTCCCGAGTGCGTCGATGCTGACCTGATGGAATATGATCCGCAGGCGTTGGATGCGGCTCACCGCCATTCAAGCAACCACCGGGCGGAGCTGGGGCGAAGTGATGTTTGCGGCTGCTTCTACTGCCACGCGACCTTCACGGCCGCCAGTATTGATGCGTGGGTGGATGATGGCGGAACAGCTCTTTGTCCCCTGTGCGGCGTGGACTCGGTGATCGGCTCAGCGTCCGGGCACCCGGTGGGAGACAAATCCTTTCTGGGCTATATGCACGATCGCTGGTTCAACTGAACGGCCGCTTCCCACCCAATCTCGACCTTTGTCTCTCCGCCTGCGGTCTGCCGCAGAGGAAGGGGAGGGGCGCGTAGGAGCGGCTGAGATGCGGGAGGAGGTGGCAGGGAGGGCCGCGTGGCCCTCCCTGCTTGGCTCAGGCCAGCAGCGCTTCGGCCTGGTCGAGCGTTTCCTTGAAGCTCTGGACCAGCTGGCGGTACGGCTCCGGGCTCGTCATATCGAGGCCGGCGCGCTTCAGGATATCGATCGGATAGTCCGAGCCGCCCGCCTTCAGCACCGTCAGATAGCGGTCGCGCTCGGCGGTGCCGCCGGTGAGCACCGAGCGGGCGAAATACTCGGCCGCGGTGATCGAGGTGGCGTACTGATAGACGTAGAAGTTGGAATAGAAGTGGGGGATGTACGCCCACTCGATCGCATAGGCCGGGTCGATCGCGACCTTGGGGCCGTGGTAGCGCTTGAGCAGGTCGAGGTAGAGCGCGGTGAAGCGCGCGCCCGACACGCCCTCGCTCTTCTCGGCCAGCTCGTGCGCCTCCAGCTCGAACTCGGCGAACATTGCCTGACGGAAGAAGGTGCCGCGAATGCTCTCCATGCGCTGGCCGAGGTAGAAGAGCTTCTCCTCGCGGGTCTTGGCGCGCTTGAGCATCATGTCGACCAGCAGCGCCTCGTTCGCGGTCGAGGCGATCTCTGCGAGGAAGATCGGATAGTCGGCCATGTCATAAGGCTGCGCGCGGTTGGCGAGCAGCGAGTGGATCGCATGGCCCCATTCGTGCGCATAGGTCGACAGCCCCTCGTAATTCTCGCCGAGGTTGAGGAGCAGATAGGGGTGCACGTCGTAAGCGCCGGGGTTCATGTACGCGCCCGAACGCTTGCCGGTGCGCGGGAAGGGATCCATCCAGCGCGCCGCGGTGCCTTGCGCGATCAGCTTGGCGTATTCAGGCCCGAGCGGCTTGGTCGCCTCCAGCGTCAGCGTGCGCATCTCCGACAGGGTGAAGCGGCGGTCGAGCGACACCAGCGGCGGGTAGATGTCGTAGTACGCCATGTCGGGCAGCTTGAGCATGCGGCGGCGCAGCTCGAAATAGCGGTGGAGCTGCGGCAGGCCGGCGTTGGTCTCCTGCACCAGCGTGCGGTACACCCCCTCGGGGATGTTGCCGCCCGATACCGCGGCTGCCAGCGAGCTCGGGTATTTGCGGGCGCGGGCGTTGAAGATGTCGCCCTTGATCTTGGCGACGTACGCAGAACCGAGCGAGCTTTCGAAGGCGTCGTAGCTCTTCCAGAAGGCGTCGAACACCTGCTTGCGGTCGGCGCGGTTGGGGGCGTCGCGGTTGAGCGAATAGCCCTGGTCGTCGAGCCGCACCGACTTGCCGGTCGAAAGCTGCACGGTCGGGCGCGGCATGTCCGAGGAGCGCAGCTGCTCGGCCGTCTCGCCCGGACCCGACAGCGCGGCGCCGGCGCTGGCGAGCAGCGCCTCGCCCTCTGGACTCAGCGTGTGCTCGGCCTGGCGCAGGACGTTCTTGAGCGCCATGCCGAAGCGGGTGCGCAGCGTCGCGTTCTGGGCAGTGAACGCCTCGATCTTCGGGCGGCCGAGCGCGATCAGCTCGGGGCCGGTCCAGGCGGTCGCCTCGCCGAGTGCCACCCACAGGTCGGTGGCCTGGGCGCGGCGTTCCTGGTTGGCGGCGACGCGAACGTCTTCGTCGGCCTTCAGGCTGATATAGGTGTAGAGGCGCGACACAGTGCGGCCGACGTCGGACTGGGCCGACAAGGCCTGGGCCAGCACGTCGGCGCTTTCGCCGAGCCGCCCCTTCCACTGGGCGAGCGCCTTGGCATCGGCAAGCGCCTTGACGCGGGCGGCGTCCCAGGCGGCGTCATTGGGGTAGAGCTCGGTCAGGTCCCAGGCGGCGGCGGTGGCGCCGGGAGCGGGTGTGGCGCCCTGCTGCGCCCAGGCGGGGGCGGCGGCGGCAAGTCCTGCAAGCGCAGAGGTGGCGAGCGCTTCGCGGCGGCTGAGATCGGTCATGCGGATTCCCGTGGATGGCTGCGTCGGACGACGCTTGGCGCCGAACATCGTCAGTCCCGGGGCCGAAAGAAAGGGCCAAAAAGAAAGGGGCCGGAAGGTTTCCCCTCCGGCCCCATTTCCTTGGGTCGGCACCGGCAGAGCCGGTGCTGGACGTCGGACGGACTTCGGGCGGGCCGAAGTCCGCCGGCCGATCCGGTGCGGGACCCGGGCCAGCACAAGCTGGCCCGGGCCGCAGCCGGATCAGAAGTCCATGCCGCCCATGCCGCCGCCGGGCATTGCCGGCATTACGGGCTTGTCCTCGGGCAGCTCGGCCACGGTGGCTTCCGTGGTGATGAGCAGGCCCGAAACCGACGCCGCGTTCTGAAGCGCGGTGCGCACGACCTTGGTCGGGTCGATCACGCCGGCCGCAACCAGGTTCTCGTACGTGTCGGTCGACGCGTTGAAGCCGAACGAGGTGTCGTCCTGATCGAGCAGCTTGCCCGACACGACGGCGCCGTCATGGCCGGCGTTCTGCGCGATCTGGCGCACGAGTGCGGTCAGCGACTTGCGAACGATGTCGATGCCGCGGGTCTGGTCGTCGTTCGCGCCGGTGAGGCCGGCGAGCGCCTTGGTGGCGTACAGGAGTGCCGTGCCGCCGCCCGGGACGATGCCCTCTTCGACAGCCGCGCGGGTCGCGTGCAGCGCGTCGTCGACGCGGTCCTTGCGCTCCTTCACCTCGACCTCGGTCGCACCGCCGACCTTGATCACGGCCACGCCGCCGGCGAGCTTGGCGAGACGCTCCTGGAGCTTCTCACGGTCATAGTCGCTGGTGGTGACTTCGATCTGCTGGCGGATCGCGTCGGTGCGGCCCTTGATCGCTTCGGCTTCACCCGCACCATCGACGATGGTGGTGTTGTCCTTGTCGATGGTGACGCGCTTGGCGGTGCCGAGCATGCCCAGGGTCACGGACTCGAGCTTGATGCCCAAGTCCTCGGAGACGACCTCGCCCTTGGTCAGGACGGCGATGTCCTCGAGCATCGCCTTGCGGCGATCACCGAAGCCCGGCGCCTTGACCGCTGCGACCTTCAGGCCGCCGCGCAGCTTGTTCACCACGAGCGTGGCCAGAGCCTCGCCCTCGATGTCCTCGGCGATGATCAGGAGCGGACGACCGGACTGAACGACGGCTTCCAGGATCGGGAGCATCGCCTGCAGGTTCGAGAGCTTCTTCTCGTGGATCAGGATGTACGGGTCGTTGAGCTCGACCGTCATCTTTTCCGGGTTGGTGATGAAGTAGGGCGACAGATAGCCGCGGTCGAACTGCATGCCCTCGACGACGTCGAGCTCGAATTCGAGACCCTTCGCCTCTTCGACGGTGATCACGCCTTCCTTGCCGACCTTCTCCATCGCTTCCGCGATCTTTTCGCCGACTTCACGGTCGCCGTTTGCGGAGATGATGCCGACCTGGGCGACTTCCTGCGTGCCCGAGACGGGCTTGGAGCGCGCCTTCACGTCCTCGACGACCTTGGTCACGGCGAGATCGATGCCGCGCTTGAGGTCCATCGGGTTCATGCCGGCTGCGACCGAGCGCATGCCTTCGCGAACGATCGCCTGGGCGAGAACGGTCGCGGTGGTGGTGCCGTCACCGGCGACGTCGTTGGTCTTCGAGGCCACTTCGCGCACCATCTGGGCGCCCATGTTCTCGAACTTGTCCTTGAGCTCGATTTCCTTGGCGACCGAGACACCGTCCTTGGTGATGCGCGGTGCGCCGAAGGACTTGTCGATCACGACGTTGCGGCCCTTCGGGCCGAGCGTGACCTTGACCGCGTCGGCCAGGATGTCGACGCCCTTGAGGATGCGCTCACGCGCGTCGCGCGAAAACTTTACTTCCTTGGCTGCCATGTTGGCGGTTCCTCTTGCTGGTGCTCCGGCGAAACACCGGAGCGCAGGATCTGGATAGGTGGCTCTGGGCTCCTGCCTTGGCAGGAGCGCCGAACCGGGTCAGGAAATCAGCCGACGATCCCCAGGATGTCGGATTCCTTCATGATGAGCAGGTCTTCGCCATTCACCTTGACCTCGGTGCCCGACCACTTGCCGAACAGGATGCGGTCGCCGGCCTTGACGTCGAGCGGGGTGACCTTGCCGTCTTCCGACTTGGTGCCGGTGCCGGCGGCGACAACCTCGCCCTCCTGCGGCTTTTCCTTGGCCGTGTCCGGGATGATGATCCCGCCAGCGGTCTTTTCCTCGGCTTCGACGCGGCGAACGAGCACACGATCGTGCAGCGGACGAAAGTTCATGCGCGCTTTCCTTTCTGCAAAAACTGGTTTTTGGCACTCACCCCCGGCGAGTGCCAGCAGCGGACATATGCGGTTGGCCTGAGGCATCGTCAACGGGTTGGCGGACGGAAAAACGCGTCGGCCGACGAGGCGTGGCGGAAACGCGTGGGGGCGCGATGCGGCACCGGACGGGCACACGCGCCAAGCCCTTGGGAAGCGCGGTTTACTCGCCTCTGACGCTGCTTTAGCACCAACGACACTCAACAGAGGAAATGCGCGTGAGACTGGTTCGGGGTGCCTGGAAAGTGCTGGTCGCGGTGAAGGACGGCCTCGTCCTGCTGGCGATGCTGCTGTTCTTTGGAGTGCTGTTCGCAGCGCTTGCCGCCAAGCCGAACCCCGCGATCAACTCCGGTGCGCTGCTGGTGGCGCTGGACGGCACGGTGGTCGAGCAGCCGAGCGACGTCGATCCCTTTGCCGCGCTGAGCGGTGCGACGGTGGCGCGCGAGCATCGCCTGCGCGACGTGGTCCATGCGCTGGACAAGGCGCGGGACGACAAGCGCGTGACGGCAGTGGTGCTGGACCTCGACCGGTTCGTCGGCGGCTATCCGGCGGTGGTGGCCGAAGTCGCGGCGGCGGTGGGCCGGGTGCGCGCGAGCGGCAAGCCGGTGCTTGCCTACGCGACCGGCTATACCGACAGCAGCTATCTGGTGGCGTCCAACGCCAGCGAGATCTGGGTCAACCCGATGGGCGGTGCGATGTTCACCGGCCCGGGCGGGGCGCAGCTCTATTACAAGGGGCTGATCGACAAGCTGGGCGTCAACGCGCACGTCTATCGCGTGGGTCAGTTCAAGTCGGCGGTGGAGCCCTATACCCGCGCCGACCAGTCGGAGCCGGCGCGCGCGGCCAACCAGGCGCTGTATGGCGCCATCTTCGGCCAGTGGCGCGAGGCGGTGGCCAAGGCGCGGCCAAAGGCAAAGATCGCCGAGTTCGTCACGCAGCCGGACAGGCTGGTGGTCGCGGCCGGCGGCGACATCGCCAAGGCCAACCTTGCCGCGGGCCTGGTCGACCGGCTGGGCGACCGGGTGGCGTTCGGCAAGCGCGTCGCCGAGCTGAAAGGCGTCGGCGTCGGCGAGAGCAAGACGCCGGGCAGCTTCAAGGCGATCTCGCTCAAGAAGTGGATCGCGGCGAACCCGCTTCCCAAGACCGGCGACGCGATCGGCGTGCTGACCATTGCAGGCGAGATCGTCGATGGCGACTCCGGCACCGGCAAGGCCGGCGGCGACACCGTGTCGAAGCTGCTGCTCAAGGGTCTGGCCGAAAAGGAGCTGAAGGCGCTGGTGGTGCGCGTGGACTCGCCGGGCGGCTCGGCGCTCGCGTCCGAGCAGATGCGCCAGGCGATCCTGCAGGCCAAGCAAAAGGGCCTGCCGGTGGTCGTCTCGATGGGCGGGCTGGCCGCGAGCGGCGGCTATTGGGTATCGACGCCGGGCGACGTGGTGTTCGCGGAGCCCAACACCATCACCGGCTCGATCGGCATCTTCGGCCTGATCCCGACGTTCGAGAACACGCTCGCCAAGATCGGCGTCACCACCGACGGTGTTCAGACGACGCCGCTGACCGGGCAGCCCAACGTGACGGGCGGCACCAACGCCACCTTCGATGCGCTGGTGCAGGCGACGATCGAGAACGGCTATCGCCGCTTCATCGGGCTGGTGTCGCAGGCGCGGCGGATGACGCCCGAACGCGTCGACCAGATCGGCCAGGGCCGGGTTTGGGACGGCGGCACCGCGCGCCAGCTGGGGCTGGTCGACCGGTTCGGTACGCTGTCCGACGCCGTGGCCGAGGCGGCGCGGCGCGCCAAGCTCGACCCCGCAAAGGTCCATGCCGAATATCTGGAAAAGGAGCCAAGCGCGTTCCAGCAGCTGGTGTCGACGATGAACACGGGCGAGGAAGACGAGGACCGGGTGGGGGTAGCGTCGACCGACGTGGTCTCGCGCCTGGCGGGTGAGCGGCGTGCGCTGCTGGCGGAGGCGCTCGGCGATGCGCGGCGGCTGATGCAGGGCGGCGCGGCGATGCAGGCGCGCTGCCTGGAATGCGCCGCGCTGGGCCCCGTGGTGCCGGCGGCCGAGGACGTGCGGCTGATGGACCTGATGCTGGCGCGGGTCGGCCTGTGATCGCAATCCGCGCGGCCACGACCGACGATGCCGGGGCGATCGCGAGCATCTATGCCGATTATGTGACCGGCAGCACGATCAGCTTCGAGGAACAGCCGCCAAGCGCCGCCGACATGGCCGGGCGCATCGCGGCGCACGACGGCCTCTATCCCTGGCTGGTCGCGACCGGCACCGATCCGCTGGGCGAGACCGGGCCGGGCGCGATCCTGGGCTATGCCTATGCCGGGCCGTTCCGGTCGCGTGCCGCCTATCGCTTCTCGGTCGAGACGACGATCTACCTGGCGAGCGGGGCGCATGGCCAGGGCGCCGGGCGGCTGTTGTACGAGGCGCTGATCGTGACGTTGCGCGCGCAGGGCTTCGCCCAGGCGATGGGGGTGATCGCGCTGCCCAACGGCCCGTCGATCTCGCTGCACGAGGCGGTCGGGTTCCGCCGCGCGGGCGTGATCCGCTCGATCGGCTACAAGCAGGGCCAGTGGATCGACATCGGCCTGTGGCAGTGCGGACTCGCGCACACCGCAATGCCGCCGGCCGAGCCGCGGCCGTTTCGCGACGTCGGGGTCGTGCGGGCCTGAGGCTCAGCGCTTGCCGCGGTAGGCGGGGAGCGCGAGCTTCCAGTGGATGGCGGCGGCGCGCAGGAGGAAACCGGCGCCGGCTGCGCACAGGGCGCACAAGAACGTGGGCAGCCCCAGCGCGATCAGCAGCACATAAAGGCCTGCGGCGAGCGCAGCCGCGGTGACATAGAGCTCGGGACGCATCAGGATCGAGGGCTCGCCGACCAGCATGTCGCGCAGGATGCCGCCGGCACAGGCCGTCACCACGCCCATCACCGCGGCCGGAACCGGTGGCACGCCGAAGCTCAGCGACTTGGCCGCGCCATAGACCGCGTAGATCGCAAGGCCGACCGCGTCGAACCATTCGAACGCGCGATGCGTCCACCAGCGCTCCGGCGTTACCCAGGTCACCAGCGCCGCCCCCAGGCAGAGCGCGGCGGTCTGCGCATCGCGGATCCAGAACACGGGCGCGCCGATCAGGAGATCGCGGATGGTGCCGCCGCCGACGCCGGTGATCAGGGCGAAAAAGGCAGCGGTGACGAGCGTCTGCCCGCGCTGTGCCGCGGCCAGCGCGCCGGTGGCAGCGAACACGGCGATGCCGAACAGGTTCAGCAGCTGCAGCAGCGGGCCGGGGGCAAGAGCGTCGATGGGCACGGCATGGATCGCTAGCGGTTCACCGGCCGTCGCGAAACCCCGATGGGGGTTGGCGGATGCGGCCGAACGCGGGACAAGGGGCTATGCAACGCATGCCTGTTTCCCTGCTGATGGTCGCCGTGCTGCTCGCAGCGTTGGCCGGCTTCGTCGACGCCGTCGCTTTTTCCAGTTTCGCCGGCTTCTTTGCCTCGTTCATGAGCGGGAATTCGACCCGGCTCGGAGTCGCGCTCGTCGCCGGGCTGGAGGGGGAGATCTGGACCGCGGCCGGGCTGTTGCTGGGGTTCGTGTCGGGCGTGATGGGCGGGGCGATCGCGGCGCGGGCGGCAGGCGTGCGTGGGCGTGAGGCGGTGATGCTGCTGGTCACGGCGCTGCTGGCGCTTGCCGCATTGTGCGTGGGGCTAGGGCCGCGGCAGCTCGGGCTGGTGCTGCTGGCGGGTGCGATGGGCGCGGAGAACGCCGTGTTCCTGCGCGATGGCGAGGTGCGGCTGGGGCTGACCTATATGACGGGCACGCTGGTGCGCTTTGGCCAGCGGCTGGCCGACGCGCTGATGGGCGCGGGACCGCGCTTCGCCTGGTGGCGCGACCTGCTATTCTGGGGCGGGTTCGTCGGCGGCACGCTAGGCGGAGCGGCAGCGTTCGTGGTGCTGGGGGATCGGGCGATCGGGCTGGCCGCGGTGCTTGCCGGATTGCTGACGCTGCTGGTCGCGCGAACGGCGGATTGAGGGCAGGTCCGGATTTCCGACCACGGCGTAGCCCGGTCTTCGCCGGACCAAGCAGAACCACAGCGCGCGGCGCTTCTGGCCCGAGGCGCCGCCTGCGGGATCTTTCATGGCAGCGCCGGAGCACCCATGCTTGCGCGACCCTATCGCACCCGCCTAACCCCGCCGCATGACCACCTTCGACACTCTCGCGCGGATCGCGGCTGCGCTGGAGCGGCTGGCGCCGCCGCCGCCCCCCGCTGCCGACCCGCTCGCGCACCCGGCCTATCTGTGGGATGGAGCCGTGCTCCAGCCGGCGCGGGCGTTCGATCCGCTGCCGCTCGACCTCCTGTCGGGCATGGAGGCGCAGAAGCACGCGTTCCTCGCCAACCTGCGCCGGCTCGCCGACGGGATCGCCGCGCAGGATGTGCTGCTGTGGGGTGCACGGGGCACGGGCAAGTCGGCGCTGGTGAAAAGTGCGGTGGGCGCGGTGCAGGCGGACGGTGCGGCGCTCGCGCTGGTCGAGGTGGTGACGCCGCGGCTGGAGACGCTGCCGGCGCTGTTCGCGGCCATCGCCGGTGCCGGGCGCGCCTTTGCGATCTTCCTCGACGACTTAGGCTTCGAGCATCCGGGCGAGGCGCGCGCGCTGCGTTCGCTGCTGCAGGGCGGCGCGGAAGCGCGGCCGGCCAATGCGCGGCTGGTGGTGACCTCCAACCGTCGCCACCTGATGCCCCGCGACCTGGCCGAGCAGTCGAGCGCGATCAACCCGCGCGATTCGATCGACGACAGTCTGGCGCTTGCGGACCGCTTCGGGCTGAGCCTGGGGTTCCACGTCGTCGATCAGGACGCGTATCTGGCGATCGTCGCCGGCTATTGCGCCACCCACGACCTGCCGTTCGATCCGACCGAGGCAGTGGGCTGGGCGACGCGGCGCGGGAGCCGGTCGGGCCGAGTCGCGTGGCAGTATGTGACGGACCTGGCGGGGCGCCACGGGCGCGCGCTGTAGCCGCCGCGCTTCTGCGCAGGCGCCCAGGGGTACGAGCGGCTGTGCCTGGGGGTGCGGGTGTGCGCCGCTGCGTTCAGCGCGTTCCCCGCACCGCGACCCCGGCGGCCGCAAGCGCGGCGCGGGCGTCGGCGACGCTCGCCTCGCCGAAGTGGAAGATCGACGCGGCAAGCACGGCGCTGGCATGACCTTCGACCACGCCTGCCACCAGGTCGGTGAGCTTGCCGACGCCGCCCGACGCAACCACCGGCACGTCGGTCGCGTCTGCAATCGCGCGCGTGAGGGCGAGGTCGTAGCCGTCGCGCGTGCCATCCCGATCCATCGAGGTCACGAGCAGCTCGCCGGCGCCGAAGCCAGCCAAGCGGGCGGCGTGCTCCAGCGCGTCGATGCCAGTCGCGCGGCGGCCGCCGTGGGTGAAGACTTCCCAGCGGCCGGGCTCGACCTGGCGCGCGTCGATCGAGGCGGTGACGCACTGGCTGCCGAACCGGTCGGCGATCTCCGCCACCACTTCTGGACGCGCGACGGCAGCGGAATTGACCGCGACCTTGTCGGCGCCGGCGAGCAGCAGCGCGCGGGCGTCGGCCGCCGAGCGGACGCCGCCGCCCACCGTCAGCGGCATGAAGCAGACCTCGGCAGTGCGTCGGACCACATCGACGATGGTGTCCCGGCCTTCGTGGCTGGCGCCGATGTCGAGGAAGCAGAGCTCGTCGGCACCGGCGAGGTCATAGGCGCGTGCCTGCTCGACCGGGTCGCCGGCATCGCGCAGGTCGACGAAGTTGACGCCCTTGACCACGCGCCCGGCATGGACGTCGAGGCAGGGTATGATGCGGACGCGGACGGTCATGCCGCCACTCGCAGCGCCTCGGCGAGGTCCAGGCGGCCGTCGTAGAGCGCGCGGCCGGTGATGACGCCCTCGATACCCGGCTTGCCGCGCAGTTGGTGGATGTCCTCGATGTCGGCGACACCGCCGCTGGCGATGACGGGGATACCGACTTCGGCGGCGAGTGCGGCGGTGGCGGCGACGTTGCAGCCCTTGAGCAGGCCGTCGCGGCCGACGTCGGTGAAGAGCAGGGCGGCGACGCCCGCATCCTCGAACCGGCGGGCGAGGTCGGCGACGGTGACGGTGGAAACGTCGGCCCAGCCGCGAGTCGCGACCAGGCCGTCGCGGGCGTCCACCGCGACCACAATCCGGCCGGGCAGCGCGCGGGCGGCATCGCGGACGAGGTCCGGGTTCTCCAGCGCCGCGGTGCCGATCACGACCCGGGCGACGCCGAGTTCGAGCCAGCCGTCGATCGCAGCTCGGGTGCGGATGCCGCCGCCCAACTGCACGCGGCCGGGGAAGGCGCGCACGACGCTTGCCACCACGTCGCCATTGACCGAGTCGCCGGCAAAGGCGCCGTCGAGGTCGACGACGTGGAGATGGTCGGCGCCGGCATCGGCAAAGGCGCGGGCCTGGGCGGCGGGATCGTCGCCGTAGATGGTGGCGCGGTCCATGTCGCCTTCGGCAAGCCGGACGACCTGGCCGCCCTTGAGGTCGATCGCGGGGAAGACGATCAGCCGGTCGGTCACGGTTGCCATGCGAGGAATCTCTCCAGCAGCGCAATGCCGTAGCGCTGGCTCTTTTCGGGGTGGAATTGGACGCCGAGCAAATTGTCGCGGCCGATCGCCGCGGTCACCGGCTGCCCGTGAGTGGTGGTGGCGACGACGCCATCGCCTTCAAAGGCATAGCTGTGCAGGAAATAGGCTTCGCCCGGCAGCACGATCGGGTGCTCGTTCAGGGGAACCACGTCGTTCCAGCCCATGTGCGGCACGCGCGCTTGCGGGCTTGCCTCCAGCTTGCGGACGGTACCGGGGAGCCAGCCGAGGCCTGCGTGGGTGCCGAACTCCTCGCCCTCGGTCGCCATCAGCTGCATGCCGACGCACACGCCCAGGAACGGCACGCCGCCGCGCAGCGCGCGCTCTTCCATCGCCTCGATCATGCCCGGTACGGCGGCGAGCCCGTCGATGCAGGCGCGGAAGGCGCCGACGCCGGGCAGGACGATGCGGTCGGCGCGGCGCACCACCTCGGCATCGGCGGTGATCGCCATGTCGGCGACTCCGGCAGCCTTCAGCGCGTTGGCGACCGAGTGGAGGTTGCCGGCGCCATAGTCGATCAGCGCCAGCGTCATGCGAGCAGCGCGCCGATCTCGGCGCTGGCGATGGCGGCGGTGAAGCCGACGACTTCGAGCGTGGCCGCGCCCTCGATGATGTACGGATCGGTGCAGGCGATCGCCTCGACGGCCTCCGCCTCACCGCGGTACAGCATCACGCCGCCCGTCGCCGACGCGCGGCGGCCGGCGAGCAGCACCTCGCCCGCAGCTATGCGCGCGCTGATCCAATCCAGGTGGCGCGGGCGCAGCGCGTCGATCTCGTCGATCGGCTTCACATAGGTGAGGAGCGCGAGGACCAGCGGCTGGTTGGGGCGGGCGGCGGTCACAGGACGCCCTTGGTCGACGGCACGGCGTCGTCCTTGCGCGGGTCGATCTCGGTCGCGGTGCGAAGCGCGCGCGCCAGCCCCTTGAAGATGCTTTCGGCGATGTGGTGGTTGTTGGTGCCGTAGAGCGTCTCGACGTGGAGCGTGATGCCCGCCGCCTGTGCGAAGCTGTGGCAGAAATGCTCGAACATCTCGGTATCCATGGTGCCGAGCTGCGCCTGGGTGAAGCGCGACTTCCAGACCAGCCATGGGCGGCCGGAGATGTCGAGCGCGACGCGGGTCAGCGTCTCGTCCATCGGCGACAGCGCCTCGCCATAACGGCGAATGCCGCGCTTGTCGCCGAGTGCCTGGGCGAACGCCTGGCCGATCGCGATGCCGGTGTCTTCGACGGTGTGGTGCGCGTCGATGTGCAGGTCGCCCTTGGTCCGCACCGTCAGGTCGATCAGCGAGTGCCGCGAGAGCTGCTCCAGCATGTGGTCGAAGAAGCCGACCCCGGTCTGGACGTCATAGACGCCGGTGCCGTCCAGGTTGACGGCGACCTCGATCGAGGTTTCGCTGGTCGAGCGGGTGATGGTGCCAGTGCGCATGATCGTCCCCATAGCGCCGCTGGTCGCGCAAGCAACGCAACGAATCTTGACCGCACCCGAAACCCCGCTACCCAAGGCGCATGAACGCTCAAGTGCCCGACAGCCTGATCCCTTACGACGAGATCGTGCAGGATGCCCTGCGCGCCGTCGTCGGCCGCGTGCTGGGACAAGTCGCCTCCACCGGCGCCCTGCCGGGCGAGCACCATTTCTACATCACCTTCAAGACCCAGGCCGCGGGCGTCGACATCCCCAAGCGGCTGGTCGAGCGGTTCCCGGACGAGATGACGATCGTCATCCAGCACCGCTTCTGGGACCTGACGGTGGATGCGTCGCGATTCTCGGTCGGGCTGAGCTTCAACCAGATCCCGTCGACGCTGATCATCCCCTTCTCGGCGATCACCGGCTTCCACGACCCGGCGGTCAACTTCGAGCTGCGCTTCCAGGCAGCGGAAGGCCCGGACGGCGGACCCGAGCCGCACGACCCGGCCGAGAACGACGGGCCCCAGGCGAAGCCGGTCGAGGACGGATCGAACGTCGTCGCGGTGGACTTCAAGCGCAAGAAGTAAGGCGTTGCGGAGCGGCCGGTGCAACAAGCCGGCCCTCCGTTGCGTTGTCGGGCCATGAGCACCGACAGCACAACCCGCACGGAAACCGATTCGATCGGCGCGATCGAGGTTCCCGCCAGCGCCTATTGGGGCGCACAGACCCAGCGTTCGATCGAGAACTTCCCGTTCGGGGCGATGGAGCGCATGCCGATCGGCATCGTCCGCGCCCAGGCGATCGTGAAGCAGGCCGCGGCGCGGGTGAACCGCAAGCACGGCCTGGATGCCAAGATCGTCGACGCAATAGAGGCGGCGGCACAGGAGATCGTGGGCGGCAAGCTCGACGAGCAGTTCCCGCTGGTGATCTGGCAGACCGGCAGCGGCACCCAGACCAACATGAACGTGAACGAGGTGATTGCGGGCCGCGCCAACGAAGTGCTGGCCGGCACGCGCGGCGGCAAGTCGCCGGTCCACCCCAATGATCACGTCAACATGAGCCAGTCGTCGAACGACAGCTTCCCGACCGCGCTGCACGTCGCGACCGCAATCGCCACGCGCGACGCGCTGCTCCCGGCGCTGGAAAAACTGACCGCCTCGCTGACTGCCAAGGCGGAGGCGTGGGACCATATCGTCAAGATCGGCCGAACCCATACCCAGGACGCGACGCCGCTGACGCTTGGCCAGGAGTTCTCCGGTTATGCCGCGCAGCTGGTGAGCTGCCGGGCGCGGATCGAGGGTGCGCTCAACGGCAACATCCGCAAGCTCGCGATCGGGGGCACCGCGGTCGGCACCGGGCTCAATGCGCCCGAAGGCTGGGCGGAGGACATGACGGCGGCGATCAGCGACATCGCCGGCACGCAGTTCGAGAGTGCGCCGAACAAGTTCGAGCAGCTGGCGTCCAAGGACGGGCTGGTGTTCTTCTCCGGCGCGCTCAACACGCTGGCGGTGGCGCTCAACAAGATCGCCAACGACATCCGGCTGTTGGGCTCCGGCCCGCGTTCGGGGCTGGGCGAGCTGTCGCTGCCGGCCAATGAGCCGGGCAGCTCGATCATGCCGGGCAAGGTCAACCCGACCCAGGCCGAGTCGCTGACGATGGTGGCCGCGCAGGTGATCGGCAACCACCAGGCGGTGACCGTCGGCGGCATGCAGGGCCATTTCGAGCTCAACGTGTTCATGCCGCTGATCGGCGCCAACGTGCTGCGATCGATCCACCTGCTCGCCACCGGCATGACGAGCTTCGCCGAGCGCTGCGTCGACGGGACGGAGGCGAACGAGCAGCAGATCGCCGACCTGGTGGGCCGTTCGCTGATGCTGGTGACCGCGCTGGCGCCGGTGATCGGCTATGACAATTCGGCCAAGATCGCCAAATATGCGCATGAGAAGGGCCTCACGCTGAAGGAAGCGGGGCTGGAACTGGGCCTGGTCGACGAGGCGACCTTTGACCAATACGTCCGGCCGGAGACGATGGTCGGGCGGTAGCCCGGAACCCACGCGCGCCTCCCGCGCTTACCTCCCGACAGGAAAGCGAGGTTTGCATGGGTACGACAACGGTAGGCGCGCTGATCGGCGGCGCGATCGACAGCATGAGCGGCGACGATGGATCCGCGGACGGCGCCATCATCGGCGCGATCACGGCCAATGTGCTGAAGGTCGTGGTGCCGGTGGTGGTCACCTACGCAGTCGGCTGGGCGGTGCTGCGTGGCGCCGAACAGCTGCGCGAACAACTGTTTCAGCGGGAGAAGACGGCATGATCGGACGGATCGTAGGGATGCTGGTCGGACGCGAGCTCGATCGGCGCGACGGCAGCGGCGGCGTCAAGGGCGCTGCATTCGGCTATCTCGTCGGCGGCGCAATGCGGCGCATGGGGCCGCTCGGCCTGGTGCTCGGCGGTGGCTATGCCGCGAAGAAAGCGTACGACCGGCGCAAGGCGCGTCGGGGCTACTAAAAGGCTGCGGCGGGGGTTCAGGCCCCCGCCTGCCAGCTGCGGACCGCGTCACTGGGCGCGACCAGCATCCAGACGTTGAGCGTCAGATTGTCGCGGATCGCGACCAGCGCAACGATCTCCAGCGCGATTCCCAAAGCCAGCGTCGCCCACGGCGGCAGCCGCCGCGCGATCGCGAAGCCCAGCAGCATCCAGCCGATGTCTGCGAGCGAGTTGACGACGCTGTCGCCTTCATAGCCGAGCGCGATCGTGACGGCGCGGTAGCGGTCGATGATGATCGGCGAATTCTCCAGCACTTCCCAGGCCGCCTCCACCAGCGCCGCAAGTGCGAGCCGCATCTGCCACGGCTGGCGGCGCAAGGTCAGCCAGCCCAGGCCATAGAAGATCAGTCCATGGACGATATGGCTGAGGCTGTACCAGTCGGCGAGATGCTGGCTGTTCTCGGCCGACTGCACGGTGCCGTGCCACAGCTTCACCGTGCCGCACGTGCAGATCGGGGCGCGCCCCATCGCCAGCAGCACCAGCGCCGCGACCGCGACGATCGCGAGGGTCGCCCACCACCAGTGGGCAGAATGGGACGGATTGCGGGTCGGGAAGGTGGTCGCCATGCCTTGACGTATCGCTCCTGCTCGCGCCACTAGCGCGCATGGAAGTGCCGCCAGAGTCCGATCCGCACGGCTTCAAGCGCCGTGGCGTGCTGTTCGTCCTTTCCTCGCCGTCCGGCGCGGGCAAGTCCACCATCGCGCGCAAATTGCTTGCCGCCGAGCCGGGCCTGTCCATGTCGGTGTCGGCGACGACGCGCGCGCCGCGACCTGGCGAGGTCGAGGGCAAGGACTATCACTTCGTCGACCTGGAAGAATTCCGGCGCATGGCGACCGAGCATGAGTTCCTGGAATGGGCCCATGTGTTCGGCCAGCGCTATGGCACGCCGCGCGCGCCGGTGGAGGCGATGCTGGCGTCCGGCAAGGACGTGCTGTTCGACATCGACTGGCAGGGCGCGCAGCAGCTGTTCCAGATTGCGGGCGGCGACGTGGTGCGCGTCTTCATCCTGCCGCCGTCGATGGCGGAGCTGCGCCAGCGGCTGCTCAACCGCAACACCGATGCGATCGAGATCATCGACGCGCGCATGGCGCGGGCGGCCGCCGAGGTCAGCCATTGGGACGGCTATGACTATGTGCTGGTCAACGACGATGTGGAGGCGTGCTTCCGCTCTGTGCAGACCATCCTGGCGGCCGAGCGCTTGAAGCGCTCGCGCCAGACCGGCGTGATCGGATTCATCCGCAAGCTGATGGCCTGAACGGGAACGCCGGCTTCGCGGCCGGCGTTTCCAGCTGACCCCGGCGTACCCGCCTGCTCGTCCAGCGGATAGGAGATCCATGTCCATCGCACCCACGCCCGCGTCCGCCGGATCGTCCGCGGTCGGCTCCCGCCTCAAGTCCATCATCGGCGGATCGACCGGCAACATGGTCGAGTGGTTCGACTGGTACGTCTATTCCGCCTTCACCCTCTATTTCGCGCCGCACTTCTTCCCGAGCGAGGATCCGACCGCGCAGCTGCTGAGCGCAGCGGCGGTGTTTGCGGTGGGCTTCATCATGCGGCCGATCGGCGCCTGGATCATGGGCATCTATGCCGACCGCAAGGGGCGCAAGGCGGGGCTGACTTTGTCCGTCACGCTGATGTGCCTGGGCTCGCTGATCATCGCCTGTACGCCGGGCTATGAGTCGATCGGCATCGCGGCGCCCGCGCTGCTGGTGCTGGCGCGGCTGATGCAGGGGCTGTCGGTCGGCGGCGAATATGGCGCCAGCGCCACCTATCTGTCGGAGATGGCGGGGCAGGACCGGCGCGGATTCTACTCCAGCTTTCAATATGTCACGCTGATCTCTGGGCAGCTGCTCGCGATCCTGGTGCTGCTGGTCCTTCAGGCCGTGATGTCGAACGCGGCGCTGGAGCAATGGGGCTGGCGGATTCCGTTCGTGATCGGCGCGATGCTGGCACTGGTGGTGTTTCGCCTGCGCCGTGGTCTTGCCGAGACGGAGAGCTACAAGAAGGCCAAGGCCACGGGGGCACCGCAGTCGGGCTTCCTCCAGCTGGTCCGCAACCACCCGCGCGAAACCGCACTGGTGATGCTGCTGACCGCCGGCGGTACGCTCGCCTTCTATGCCTATTCAATCTACATGCAGAAGTTCCTGGTGAACACGTCCGGCTTCTCCAAGGAAGCGGCGAGCCAGATCAACGGCATCACCCTGTTCGTGTTCATGTGCCTCCAGCCGATTGCCGGCGGCCTGTCCGACCGGATCGGCCGCAAGCCGCTGATGGTCGCCTTCGGCGTGGCGGGCGTGTTGTTCACCTATCCGATTTTCAGCGCGCTGGAGCAGACCAAGGACGTGCTGACGGCCGGGCTGCTGGTGATGGCGGCGCTGATCATCGTCACCGGCTATACGTCGATCAACGCGGTGGTGAAGGCCGAGCTGTTCCCCTCGCACATCCGCGCGCTGGGCGTCGCGCTGCCCTATGCGCTGGCCAACACGCTGTTCGGCGGCACCGCGGAATATGTGGCGTTGAGCTTCAAGGATGCCGGCTGGGAGCGCGGCTTCTACTGGTACGTGACGGCGATGATCGGCATTTCGCTGATCGTGTACCTGCGTATGCGCGACACCCGCCACCAGAGCCTGATTCACGAGGATTGAGGGCGCGCGGCAATCCTGTGCTCCCGCGTCGGCGGGAGCTCAGGGTACCGGGAGCCAGCGGCCGTTGTTCTGCCTGGCCCTGGATCCCCGCCTGCGCGGGGATGCCGGGAGCGCGTGGTGGGCGGTACGTTCAGCAACGAACCGTCGGTGTGTCGGTCCTACCCTAAGGTGCCCAGGAACCGCACGGCGGCGTCATAGTCGCGGCGGCGGACAAGGCGGGCTTCGGTGGCGAGCGGGTCTTCGCCCCAGCGTTCGGCCTGCCAATCCTCGTCGACGTGAGCGGCGGCCCACACCGTCTCCGCGTCGAACGCGCGTTCCGCCAGCGCGAGTGCCAGCACCAGCGAGCCGGTGATGGTCACGATCGGCGACAGGCCCGCAAGCGCGAAAGGATCGCGGGCGGCGGTCGCATCGGCCAGCCGCGCGACGGTGGCGGGCGGCTGGGTGACGTGCATCACTCCGGCGGTGGTCTCGAACGTCACGTCATAGCGCTGGCGCGCCCAGGCGAGGACCGGATCCCAGGCGGCCTGTTGGCGCTCGACCAGGGGTTCGGGACCCTCGGCGCGGTAACAGAGCAGGTCGCTTTCGCCATAGGCGGCGAGGCCTGCGGCAAAGGCGGCGGGGTCTGGCGCCACCCGGTCGATCGCGGCATTGGCAAGGCCGGTGAGCGGCATTGCGCGCGGATCGAGCGTCTCGCCGACTGCCGACCATTCGTCCGCCACCGCCTGCGCCAACGCGGGCGTGGGAAGGGCAAGCGGTACCCGGCCGGGAGTGCGGACCGGGCGTCCGTCCAAGGCGATGCCAAGGCCCCCTTCAGCAGGCTCGACGGTGACGATCTTCCAGAAACGCTTCATGGTTTGGGCGGAGTCCTCCAGCGGTGAGCCAGCGCGCGCGGCACCACCGCCATGATGTAAAACGCCGACAGGACGATCGCGACACCCAGCAGCTTGGGCGGCCATTCGGTCGCGCGAGTCAGCAGCATCAGCCCGACCACCGCGCCGGCGGACGCGAGAATGCGGACCAGCACCATGACCAGCCAGCGGTTGCGGGCGGGATCGGCGCTCACGCGCGCAGCTCGGCCGGGGCGGGGCACAGCGCCTCTGCCAGGGCGGGCAGCGCAGAGGCATGGTCCAGGACGTGGCAGGCGCCGGCAGCAGTCAGTTCGGCGACGCTGTGATAGCCCCAGGCGACGCCGATCGGGTGGACGCCGGCAGCCGCCGCCATGGCGATGTCGAAGCTGGTGTCGCCGATCATCACCGTGTCGCGAGGATCGGCGCCTGCTTCCGCCATCGCCAGCTCCAGCATCGACGGATGCGGCTTGGAGGGGTGACGATCGGCGGTTTGCAGCGTCACGAAGTACCGGGAAAGGCCGTGGTGCTCCAGAAGCAGCGCCAGGCCGCGATCGGACTTGCCGGTCGCGACGCCCAGCAGCCAGCCGCTGTCGGCGAGCTGCTCCAGCGCCTCGCGCACGCCGTCGAACAGCGGTTCGTCGGCCAGGCCGCCGCCGGTCCGCATCGCGCGGAAGTGGCGCTTGTAATCCTCCGCCAGCGCGAGGTGGGATGCAGGGTCCTGGTCGGGGGCGAGCCGGGCGACCGCCTCCACCAGGCTCAGCCCGACGATCCGGCGGATCGCGGCGCGCGGTGGCGGAGCGAGCCCGGCGGAGTCGAACGCCGCTTCCATCGCGCGGCAGATGTTCGCCTGGCCATCGGCCAGGGTGCCGTCGCAGTCGAACACCGCGAGCCGAGTCATCCGCGACCCCGGCTCCGACGCTCGCCGCGGCGTTCCTTGCGGACAGTCTTGGCGTGCGCCTTGGCCTTTGCCTTTTCCACGGCGCGGCTGGGAGGCGGGGGCGTGTCTTCCGCCAGCGCATTGCCGAGCGCCATGTCGAAGCCGAGCAGCTCGATGCTCTCCGCGAAATGCTGCGGCAGCTCGGCGGTCACGTCGATCTGGCCACCATCGGGATGGTCGATGCGGATGCGCCGCGCGTGGAGGTGCATCTTGCGGCTGACGCCGCCCGTCAGGAACGCCGCGGCGCCGCCGTACTTGCCGTCGCCGACGATCGGATGGCCGATCGCGCTCATATGCACGCGCAGCTGGTGGGTGCGGCCGGTATAGGGCTGAAGCTCCACCCAGGCGGCGCGATTGCCGACGCGCTCGATCACGCGATAGCGCGAGCGAGCGGGCTGACCCTCCTCCTCGTCGACGTGCATCTTCTCGCCGCCGCTGCCCGGCTGCTTGGCAAGCGGCAGGTCGATCATGCCGTCGTCGATCGACGGCACGCCGATCACCAGCGCCCAATAGGTCTTGCGCGCCGAACGGCCGGAGAAATGTTTGGAGAAGAAGGCTGCGGCGCGCGACGTGCGCGCGAGCAGCAGCGCGCCCGACGTGTCCTTGTCGAGCCGGTGGACCAGCTTGGGCCGGCTTTCCGCATCGAACTGGAGCGCGTCGAGCAGGCCGTCGACATGGTCGTGCGTCTTGGTGCCACCCTGGGTGGCGAGGCCCGGCAGCTTGTTGAGCACGATCGCCTGGGCGTCGCGGTGAATGACCATCGACTGGGCGAGCTCCACCTGCTCGGGCGCGAGCGGCGGGCGCTCCTGCTTCGGGCGAGCGGGCTTCTCGGGCTCGGGCGGGGGGACGCGGATCTGCTGGCCCTCGGCCACACGGTCGCCCGGCGTCGCGCGGGCGCCGTCGACGCGCAGCTGCCCGGTGCGCGCCCAGCGCGACACGGTGTTGAAGCTGACATCGGGCAGGTGCCGCTTGAACCAGCGGTCAAGGCGGACGCCGTCGTCGTCGGCGCCGACGGTGAACTGGCGGACGGTGTTGGACGTGTCGCTCATGCAGCGATCCTTCCGAGGGTGAGGCCCGCGAACAGCGCCAGGATCGCGCCTGCGACGGAGGCTGCGACATAGGCGAGCGCGGAGCCGAATGCGCCGCGCTCGATCATCAGCATGGCGTCGAGGGAGAAAGCGGAAAAGGTGGTGAAGCCGCCGAGCACGCCGACGCCGAGCAGCAGCCGCGCATTCTCGCCGCCCAGGCTGCCGCGGGCAAGCACGGCGGTGAGCAGGCCCATCGCAAAGCCACCGATGAGGTTGACGCCCAACGTCCCCCAGGGCCATCCGGAGCCCAGCACGGTGAAGGCGGCACGCCCGAACAGGTGCCGCAGCCCGGCGCCAATCGCGCCGCCGAGCATGACGAGAAAAAGATTGCCCATGATCGCCTGCGCCTAGCGCATCCCCGCGCGGCTGAACAGGCGCCGGGTGCGAGAAGGGGGCAAACGCGGCACTGCCGGAGCCTCTACTGGCACGCGCAGCCATTCCCGTTTTTCTCGAGTAGGGATCGAGCTTGTCGAGAGCCCGTATCGAGAGAGCCACAACAGGCGACCTCTCGATACGCCGTCTCGACAGGCTCGACGGCTACTCGAGGCGAACGGGAAAGGTGGGAAGGGCGCCTTGCACTCAGCGGCGGCGCTTGCCGTTCGCCTCGGTGGTCAGGCGCTTGATCAGGTCGACCTCGGCCTTGCGATAGGGGGTGCCGTCGGCGCGCAGCACCTCGTGGAACCACACGGTGGGCTCCTCATAGGTATAGGGCTTCTTCCAGCTGTCCCACGGCATGCGGGTCTGGGTCTTGCCGTCGACAAAGCCCCAGTTGATCATCGCGATGTTGTATTTCTTGCCAAGCGGCAGCGACCCGTCGAAGGTCGAGCCGTTCCCGCGCGCCATATATTCGCTGCAGAAGACGGGGCGGCCATAGCTCAGCACCTGCTTGGCGCGGGTTTCCCACTGCTCGGGCCAGTTATAGTCGTGGAAGCTGTTCACGTCCGACTGGCTGAGCTGGATGCGCTCGACTGCGTCCAGCGTCTGCGCCTGGTCCCAGTGCTCGCCGATCCAGACGCCCGAGGTGAGCGGCTGGACAGGATCGACGCTGCGTGCCCAGTCGAACACGCGGCCGAGGAGCCCCGCGACCAGCGCGGTCTTGTTCGGGGTGGGCTTGTAGGACCCGCCGCCGCCGCCCTCGTTGTTGGGCTCGTTCCACACGTCCCAGGCGACCACGCGCTGGTCGTTGGCAAAGGTGCCGACGACGTCCTTCACATAGTTTTCGAGCTTGTCATACTGGCTGGCGTCGGCGAGGCGCGCGGCACCCGGCGCCTGCATCCAGCCGGAGTTGTGGACGCCCGGGATCGGCGGACGCTGCGGCCCGGCCACCGGGTTCGGATCCCAGCAGCTGTCGAACAGCACGAACATGATGCGGACATGGTGCCTGTCGGCGATCTGGAGGAACTGCTCCATGCGCTGCTTGAGGCCTGCCGCGTCATTCTCCCACAGCATGTTGTGGAGATAGACGCGCATGACGTTCATGCCCATGTCCTCGGCCCAGCCGAGTTCCTGGTCGATCTGCTGCGGGTTGAACGTGTCCGCCTGCCACATTTCGAACTGGTTGATGGCGCTGCGGTTGGTGAAGTTGGCACCCACCATCCACGGCTGCTTGCCGTACCAGCCCTTGGCCTGGGCAGGCGTCCACAGGTCGCGGGCGTCCGCCGGAAGCGCGGTGGCGATGGTGGCGAAGGCGGCGCCGGCGAGCAGCAGGAAACGAGTCATGGTCGGGGCTCCTGAAATCAGCGCTGCTGCGGCGGGGTGGTCTGCCCCGTGGCGAAGCGGAAGGTCATGGTGTTGCGATAGGTCTGGCCGGGCTCCAGCCGTGCGGACCCGAAGGCCGGCTGATTGACCGTGTCCGGGAACAGCTGCGGTTCCAGCACGATCGCGTCGCCCCCGCGATAGATCCGCTGCGCCTTGCCGGTCACCGTGCCGTTGATGAAGTTGCCGGAATAGAATTGCAGGCCCGGCTGGTTGGACCAGAGCTCGAACCCGCGGCCGGACAGCGGGTCATGGACGCGCGCCATCAGATGCTGGTCTGGCGTGACCTTGTCGCCGATCACCCAATTGTGGTCGTAGCCGCGGCCATAGACCATCTGCATGTCGCGTGCGTCGCGCACCCGCTCGCCGATCTCATGCGGCGTGCGGAAGTCGAACACGGTGCCGGCGACCGGGCGACGCTCGCCGGTGGGGATCAGCGTTTCGTTGACGGGCGTGAAGCTTTGCGCCGGGATTTCCAGGATATGGCCCATCGCACCATTGCGCGAGCCCTCGCCCGAGAGGTTCCAATAAGCGTGGTTCGAGAGATTCACGACCGTCGTGCGATCGGTGGTGGCGCGATAGTCGATGGTGAGCGCGTTGTTCTCGTCGAGCGAATAGGTCGCGTCCACCGTCAGCGTGCCGGGATAGCCCTGGTCGCCGTCGCGGCTGACATAGCGCAGGGTCACGGAAGCCGTGTCGCCGCCCTTTGCCGAAACGACCTGCCAAACGACCTTGTCAAAGCCCTGGGTGCCCCCGTGCAGCGCATTGGGGCCGTCGTTCACCGGCGTCTGATAGGTGCGCCCGTCGAGCACGAAGCGGCCGTTGGCAATGCGGTTGGCGACGCGACCGACGGTGGCGCCGAAATATTCGGGCTGCTTGAGATAGCCTGCCATGTCCGGATAGCCGAGTACGACATCCTCGATCCGGCCGTCGCGGTCCGGCATCTTGAGCGACTGGAGGCTCGCGCCCCAGGCGATCACCGTTGCCGAGACACCATGGCTATTGCTGAGCGTGATCGCGGGCACCGCCTTGCCATCGCTCGTGCGGCCAAAGGTCGCGCGCTTGACCTCGCCCGCTTGCGCGGCACCGGCCGTCAGGCCCATTGCAGCAACTGCCGCAAGCATCTTCCACGCGTGGCGCATCGCTTTCTCCCTCGATCCTGGCGGCCATCTTCTCTGGACAGCGCGCTTTCTGTCTAACGGGTCGCAAGAACATCGCAAGCCAATTGTCCGATAATTGGCTTGTACCCCATCGGGTCGCGGCGTACGCAAGGGTATGGCGTGGCAAGCGTCGATTTGGGAGGGGGCGCGGAGACGAGGTGGCGCGGCATTGGTGTCGGCATAGCCGGCCCTGGCCAACGTAGCCTCTTTTCGCATGAGGCAAGGGTTTGAACGTGCAGCAAGAGTTGGGCCGCAACCTGACCTATGGCCTTCAGGAAGTCCTGGGGCGGTCAATCGTTGTGGGCTTTTACAACGACCGCCCGTTCCCCAACGAGGCCGACATCGTCCGCGAGCATGGCGTCAGCCGCTCGGTCACGCGTGAAGCGGTGAAGATGCTGGCCGCCAAGGGCCTGCTGGGGGCGCGGCCGAAACAGGGCACGTTCGTGCTGCCGCAGGAATCCTGGAACCTGTTCGACCCGGACGTGCTGCGCTGGCTCCTCGAGCGCAAGCTGTCGATCGAGCTGCTGCGTCACTTCAACGAGCTGCGCGTGGCCGTCGAGCCGGCGGCGGCGGCATTGGCCGCCAAGCGCGCGGGGCCCGAGCAGCATGCGGCGATCTTGGCAGGGCTGGAGCGGATGCGCGCGGCCGAGCAGGGGCGCGACGAGACGCTGGATGCGGACATCGCGTTTCACGTGTCGATCCTGCGCGCGTCGGAAAACCCGTTCTACATCCAGTTCCGCGACGTGGTCGCGACCGCGCTGCGGACCTCGATCCGCTTCACCAATCGGATTGCAGGACGTTCGGCGAGCATCGCCGACCATGCCGCAGTCTATGACGCCATCCTGGCCGGCGACGCCGAGCGCGCACGGCTGGCGATGCGCAAGCTGATCGACGACGTGCTGGTGCTGATCGAACAGGTAAAAGGCGACACCGCCGCAGCATGAGGCCGCATGGCGGAACTTCCGTACCGAAGCGGCGCTGAACCCGCATCGGAGCTGGAGGAATGCCCATGACCGCGCGCCACACCGCTGCCAACGACGATCGCCTGCCCAGCGGCGGCACCGCACGCGCCTGGAAGATCGGCGCTGGCCTCGCGATCGGCGCTGCCGCGGCCGGGCTCGCCTACCGTCGGCTCTCGAACGATCATGGCCATCCGCCGCAAGTGGCATACCCGCCGCTCGACACGCCGAAGCCCGTCGCCGAGGACGTCTGGATCGTCGATGGCGCGCCGATCGCGCCGGGCGGCCTCACGCTGCCGGTCCGCATGACCGTGGTGCGGCTGGCGAACGGTGACCTGCTGCTGCACTCCCCGATCCGCTATACGCCCGCGCTGGCGCGCGAGCTGGAGGCGATCGGGCCGATCCGGCACCTGATCGCTCCCAACATTGCCCATTGGACCTTTGTGAAGTCGTGGCAGGCGATCTATCCGGAAGCGACGACCTGGGGTGTGCCCGGCCTTCGCGACCGTCGCCAGGTCCGTACTTCGGGCGTGCGGATCGACCGCGACTTGCAGGACGCACCGGAAGCGGCCTGGGCCGACGAGCTGGAACAGGGGCTGGTGCCTGGCGCGGCGGGGTTCTGCGAAGCCTATTTCTTCCACAAGCCGTCCCGCACCTTGCTGCTCGTCGACCTGATCGAGAATTTGCAGCCGGAAAAGCTTCCTCCGTTCACGCGCATGGCGATGGGGGCGGCGGCAGCGACCCGGGGCACTACGGCCCGCTATCTGCGCGTGCTGATCCGGTGGAACGGCAAAGATGCGGCCGCAAAGATCCGCACGGTGATCGCCCTGGCTCCGGAACAGGTGATCGTCGCTCACGGTGCGATCTTCGACGAGGGGGCAGCCGAACGTCTGCGGCACGCTTTTGCGTGGCTGCTCCGGCCGAGCCGCTGACCTCGGCGTGCAAACCCCTATGGCCACCTACGGGTGTTCCATAACATAGATGAGTTCCGGATTTGTGGCACCCCGGTAAGCCCTTCCTGTGACGAGGGGAGCGTTGGTGCACGACGGACATCAAAGCGCCGGAGATCTGTTGGTCCGGCGTCTCGGTAATTACTCGCGCCTGGCGTCGGACGAAGAGGCAGTGATCCGGCAGATGCTCATGCTGCCGGTCCGTTTTGCGCCGGCGCGGCGGGACTTGATCGCGCAAGGGGCACCGCCGCGCGCGGTGTTCCTGATCGTCTCTGGCTGGGCATGCCAGTTCAAGACGCTGGAGGATGGGCGCCGGCAGATCGTCGGCTTCATGCTGCCGGGCGATACCTGCGACATGAACAACCTGGTGCTGACCCGAATGGACCATTCGATCGGGGCCGTGACCGACGTGCGCTACATGGAGGTGCCCGGCGAGGCGCTGCAGCGGGTCGCGATGAACTACCCGCGCATCGGCAGGGCGTTCTGGTGGCAGATGCTGGTCAGCATCTCGACGCAGCGGGAGTGGACCACGAACCTTGGCCAGCGTAACGCGCTCGAGCGGCTCGGCAGCCTCTTGTGCGAACTCGCGCTACGGCTGCAGGCCGTGGGCCTGGCCGGGGGGGAGAGCTATGACCTGCCGCTCACCCAGACCGACCTCGCCGATGCGACCGGACTTACCTCCGTCCACGTCAATCGCACGCTGCAGCAGATGCGGACCTCCGGACTGATCAGCCTGTCGGGCCGGGTGCTGCGCATTCCCAACTTCGCGATGCTGGAGGAAGCGTCGCTGTTCACCGCCGATTACCTGCACACCGGGCAGCGGGATGGGCGGCGCGGAAAGGACCCGTTCGAGGCGAGCGCATCGTCGATATGGTGATCGCCACAATCGATCAATGCCAGTGGATTTCATCACTTCCCTCTGCGGGAGCCCGCCCCTATCTCCTTCGCATCCGCAGCATGGAGATTTGGAATGGGAATCATTGGTAGCTCGCTGAAGCCGTTTACGACGCAGGCCTACCGCCAGGGCAAGTTCCTGGAAGTCAGCGACCGCGACGTTGCGGGCAAGTGGGCAGTGTTCTTCTTCTACCCGGCCGACTTCACCTTCGTCTGCCCGACGGAGCTGGAAGACCTGGCCGACAACTACGACGCGTTCCAGAACCTGGGCGTCGAGATCTACAGCGTCTCGACCGACACGCATTTCAGCCACAAGGCGTGGCACGACACCTCGCCCGCGATCGGCAAGATCAACTTCACCATGCTGGGTGATGCTGCCGGCACGATCACCAACAACTTCGGCGTGATGCGCGAAGGTGCGGGCCTCGCCGACCGTGCGACCTTCGTGGTCGATCCGGAAGGCGTGATCCAGTTCGTCGAGATCACCTCGGAAGGCGTCGGCCGCAACGCCGTCGAGCTTCTGCGCAAGATCAAGGCCGCGCAGTATGTTGCAGCGCACCCGGGCGAAGTCTGTCCGGCGAAGTGGGAAGAGGGTGAAACCACGCTCGCCCCGTCGCTCGACCTGGTCGGCAAGATCTAAGCTACCCAGCCACTTGGGTAACCAGGCGGCCCGGGGTGAATCCGTTCGCCCCGGGCCGTTTTGTATCAAGTTTCGGAGTTTTCCATGCTCGACGCCAATCTGACGCAGCAGCTCAAGGCCTATCTGGTCAACATCCGCGAGCCGATCGAGCTCGTCGCTTCGCTCGGCACCGACGCCAAGTCGCGCGAGCTGGGCGAGCTGCTGAACGAAATCGCTGCACTTTCGGACAAGATCGAAGTCGTCCACGCCGACGACGCGCGCAAGCCCAGCTTCCAGATCCGCCGCACCGGCACCGACATCGGCGTACGCTTTGCCGGCATCCCGATGGGCCACGAGTTCACCTCGCTGGTGCTGGCCCTGCTCCAGGTCGGTGGCCACCCGTCCAAGGCCGCGCAGGACCTGATCGAGCAGATCAAGAACCTCGACGGCGATTTCGCCTTTGAAACCTATTTCTCGCTGTCGTGCCAGAACTGCCCGGACGTGGTGCAGGCGCTCAATCTGATGAGCGTGCTCAACCCGCGCATCAGCAACGTCTCGATCGACGGCTCGCTGTTCAAGGAAGAGGTCGAGGCGCGCAAGGTGATGGCGGTGCCGACCGTCTATCTGAACGGCGAAGTGTTCGGCCAGGGCCGCATGGAGCTGGAGCAGATCGTCGCCAAGATCGACAGCGGCGCCTCTGCGCGTGCGGCCGACAAGATCCGGTCCAAGGATGCGTTCGACGTGCTGGTGGTGGGCGGTGGCCCGGCCGGTGCCGCAGCCGCCATCTACACCGCGCGCAAGGGCATCCGCACCGGCGTGCTGGCCGAGCGTTTCGGCGGCCAGGTGCTCGACACCATGGCGATCGAGAACTTCATCTCGGTGCCGCATACCGAAGGGCCCAAGCTCGCCGCGCACCTGGAGCAGCATGTGAAGGAATATGACGTCGACGTCATGAACCTGCAGCGTGCCGACAAGCTGATCCCGGCCGCCCAGCCGGGTGGCCTGCACGAGGTGCGGCTGGAGAATGGTGCATCGCTGAAGGCGCGCACCGTGATCCTGTCGACGGGTGCCCGCTGGCGCCAGATGAACGTGCCGGGCGAGGACGCGTACAAGAACAAGGGCGTAGCCTATTGCCCGCACTGCGACGGTCCGCTGTTCAAGGGCAAGCGCGTGGCAGTGATCGGCGGCGGCAACTCGGGCGTCGAGGCGGCGATCGATCTGGCCGGTATCGTCGCGCACGTGACGCTGATCGAATATGACACCGATCTGCGCGCCGACGCGGTGCTGCAGCGCAAGCTCGCCAGCCTGCCGAACGTGAAGATCATCACCTCGGCGCTCACCACTGAGGTGAAGGGCGATGGCGAGAAGGTCGTGGGTCTGGTGTACAAGGACCGCAACCACGGCTCCGCGCACGAGATCGCGCTGGAGGGCATCTTCGTGCAGATCGGTCTGGTGCCGAACACGGAATGGCTGAAGGGTGCCGTCGCCCTCACCACCCGCGGCGAGATCGAGATCGACGATCGCGGCGAAACCTCGCAGCCCGGCATCTTTGCCGCCGGCGACGCGACGACGGTGCCGTTCAAGCAGATCGTGATCGCGATGGGCGAGGGGTCGAAGGCAGCGCTGTCGGCGTTCGACTACCTCATCCGGCTTGCGCCGGTGGACGTCGCGCAGGCGGCGTAACCGGGGAGCGGCGCGGCCCTGGGGTCGCGCTGCTTCTCCTCCTCCGTATCCCTGCGCAGGCAGGGATCCAGGGCAAGCCAGAACAACGGCCTGCGGCGTAGGACGCTCTGGGCTCCCGCCATTGCGGGAGCACGAAGGGCGTTGCGCACGCGCCCGTCAGTCGACGCTGCTCGCAACCCCATGCTCCAGATACGCGGCCAGCGGCTCGATCATCTCTTCGGGGATGCGCCGGGCGATGACCGGCATCGTCGCCTGCGACTGGCGGGCGTCGATCTCGCCCTCTTCGCCGCGCCAGGCGCGCAGGCGGTCGGCGATATAGGTGGCCTTCTGCCCCTCCAGCACCGGCGCGCGGCCGTTGGGTTCGTGGCAGGAGCGACAGGCGGGCAGTTGCTGCTTCGGCAGCCCCTGGGCGACGATGCGCGCAGGCTCGCCGTTGCCAGTGGCGGAGAGCTGCGCTGGCAGTCCGGGCATGGCGGCAAAGGCGCGCGCCAGCGCCTCCATTTCCGCAGGGGACAGGGTGACGGCGACATTGCGCATCACCGCGCTGTCGCGCTTGCCGGTGGCATAGGCGCGCAACGCTGCGAGCAGATAGGCAGGCTTCTGGCCGCCCAGCACCGGAATGTCGCCCGCACCGCGGCCGCGCCCGTCGGCGCCGTGGCAGCCGGTGCACGACCGCAGCGTCGCGTCCCGGACGCCGGCCACCGGCGCGGCGGGCGCCTGCTCGGTCAGCTGGCGATATTCGGCGGGCGTCATCCGCGGCAGGCGGCGGACGAAGGCGACCATGCGCCGGATCTCGTCCGGCCGGTCCTTGGCCGCCCAGGCCGGCATGCCGGTGAACTTCACGCCATGTTCGACGATCCAGAACAGCTGTCCGTCCGACCATTCGCGCGCGTTCACCGAAAGATTGGGTGCCGCGGGCGTGGCGGCCTGCATCACCGGCGAGGGCGGTACGCCGGGAGCCCCGTGGCACACGGCGCAGCTGTTCTTGAAGTGGCCAGCGGCGCTCACCAGCCCGCGGTCGTCGCGCGGCGCGGGTTCGCCTGCCATGATCGTGTGGGTGCGGACCGAGTTGCGCATGGTCCAGTGCAGGAACCAGTCGGTGATCGCCCAATGGCCGGAAGAAGCGGCGACGTTGAACAGCCCCGACCAGGCGAAGAGCATGCCGGCTGCGCCAAGCGCGAGCAGGGCGGTGATGGCACGCGCCCAGGTGATGCGGATGGTCATGCGCGTGCCTCCTCTCGCTGCCGCACCAGTCCGCCCAAGAGCGCGAGCGCGCCCAGGAAATAGCTGGCGCCGCCGATCAGCAGCATGACGACGCCGCCGAGTTGCTGGTCCTCCAGCGGATCAAGCCCGGCCATTGCGCCGTGCATCGCCATCATCGGATACAGCGGGCGCGGGGCAAGGCCGATCAGCGCGCCCAGCAGCGTCATGTGCATCGAGGTGAGCAGCAGCGCGCCAATGCCGCGCATCCGCCGCTCTCCCCCGGCGCCGAGCACCGCCGCCCACAGCAGCACGCCGGCGGCAAGGAAGCTCGCCTGCTCCAGCGCGAGCCACAGCGGATTGGTATCGGCAAGCGCGCGCAGCGCCGGCAGGTGCCAGCCCCACACCACGCCCAGCTCGACAACCGACATGGCGAGCGGATGCAGGAGCTGCGGCGCGATACGCGCCAGGTCGAAGCGCGTGCCGCCCAGGCCCCAGGCGAGCAGCGGGGCGGAGACGGCAACCGCGATCATGTGGCCGGCCATATGCCCGACCATGCCGAGCCCAAGGGCGGACAGCACCCAGGACAGCAGCAGCGTGGCGACGCCTGCGGCAAGGCTTGTGCGCCTCATCGGCAATCCTGGAGGAAGATCACGGGAACGGCGGTGAACACCACCCCGGCAAAGCTCAGGCCCGACAGCAGCAGGGTCGCCTTGGCCAGGAAGCGGATGCGGTCACTGTCGGTGCCCCCCTCGTGCGGCGGTGGGTCGCCCGGAGTCGCCGACTGGATGTGTGCGACGATGCCCGCAGCCGCGATCAGCGCCAGCGCGATCGCGGTGCAGACGATGAACAGGACCGGATATTTCGCGAAGCTGCCCGTCTTTGCGCAGGTCACCGCTGCCCAGATGTAGGAGAACAGGAAGTGCGCTGCCCAAAGCGCGGGCGGGACGATCAGCGTCCACAGCGTGACGCGCAGCGCGCGGACGCGATCGGCCAGGCCGCGTTTCATGCAACCTCCGGGAACAGGCCGATCGTCAAGTAGGTGACGACGGCGGTGAGCGCGAGGAAGTGCTGGTAGACCGTGATGTTGTGCAGATCGGCGTCATGCGCGGGGGTCATCCGCCCGGCGAGGCTGCGCGCGAAGGTGTAGAGCTGCATGATGACGCCGATGCCGTTGTGCGCGGCGGTCCAGATCGCCAGCGTCCACACGATCGCCGGATAGACATGCTGCGTCGGATCGAGTCCGGTGGTCCACGGTCCCGCGAGCCCTGCCACGAGCCCGGCCAGCGAGGCGATCGCGCCCACGACCAGCAACAGCCGCCCGGCAGCGACGCCGCCGCGGGCATGGACTTCGCGCGCCGCCACCGTCGCGGCCCAGCTGACAAGCGTCAGCGCCATCGCCACCATCGGCCAGGTGACGCCGGGACCGTCGAAGCCCGGTCCGCTCGGCGGGAACTCGGGATGCACGGTCCAGTAGAAATAATAGCCGAACACCAGCCCGGAGAACGCCGTCGCGTCCGCCATCATGGTGATGAACATCGCCCACCAGCCGGCCGAGGACGGGCCTGAGACATAGAGCGGCAGCTCCAGCCCGTGGCCGATCGGCTTGCACGGCTTTTCGGGGATCTCGGCGGTGCCGGTCCACAGCCAGGCGAGCACCATGGCGAGCGTCGCGAAGCCCGACAGCAGCGCCAGCCAATAGAGGTGGTAGGTGGTGAGGATGAAGACGCCGCCGAGGGCGGCGGCGGTCAGCATGGGCTTGACGCTGGGCGTGCCGAGGCGGACGACCTGCAGCGGTCGCGCGTCGAGCACGGTGGTGATGATCGTCTCGCGACGGCCTTCCTCGGCATCGGGGAGGAAGAAGCGGCCCTCGTCGACCTTTTGCACAAAGCCGGGCTGGTCCCAGATCGGGTAGCGGCTTTCGATCAGCGGCACCGAGCGGACGCCCCAATTCTCTGCATTTGGTAGCGTCAGCCACTCGAGCGTGCCGGCGCGCCACGGGTTGCGCTCCGCGAGCGTGCGGCGGGGCGACAGGCAGAGATCGACCACGACGATGCCGACGCCGGTGGCGAACAGATAGGCACCCAGCGTCGAGGCGAGATTGAGTCCGCCGATGCCGAGCTCCTCGGGATAGGTGAAGACGCGGCGCGGCATCCCGAGCAGGCCCGACAGATGCATCGGGAAGAAGGTGAGGTTGGCCCCGACGAACATGAACCAGAAGGCGATCCGCCCCAGCCGGTCCGACAGCTTCTTCCCCGTCACCAGCGGCCAGTAGTAGTAGAGGCCGGCGAAGAGCGGCAGCAGCGTGCCGCCGATCAGCACGTAATGGAGGTGCGCGACGACGAAATAGGTGTCGTGCGCCTGCCAGTCGAACGGCACGACCGCGACCATGACGCCGGTCAGGCCGCCGATCACGAAGATGGCGAGGCTGCCGGTCGCATAGAGCAGCGGCGTCGACCAGGTGACTCGCCCCGCCCACAGCGTCGCCAGGAAGCAGAAGATCTGCACGCCGGTCGGGATCACCACCGCTTCGGATGCGGCCGAGAAGAAGGCCAGGCTGATCTTGGGCAGGCCGGTCGCGAACATGTGGTGGACCCACAGGCCGAAGCTGAGGAAGGCAGTGCCCACCGCCGCCAGCACGATCCACGGATAGCCCAGCAGGTGCCGGCGCGCGAACGTCGGCACCAGCATCGCGAACAGCGCGATTGACGGCAGGAAGATGATGTACACCTCCGGATGACCGAAAATCCAGAACAGGTGCTGCCACAGCAGCGGATCGCCGCCGCGCGCCGCGTCAAAGAACGGCCAGTCGAGCAGTCGCTCCATCTCGAACAGCACGTCGCCCGCGATCAGCGGCGGGAAGGCGAACAGGATCATCACCGCGACGACCAGAATGTACCAGGCATAGAGCGGCATGAGGTTGAGGCGCATGCCCGGCGGTCGGCACTTGAGCACGCCGACGATCAGCTCGACGGCGGCGGCCACCGACGACACTTCGATGAAGGACAGGCCCAGCATCCAGATGTCGGCGCCCAGCCCGGACAAGTCGCTGCGGGTGGTGAGCGGCGGGTACATGAACCACCCGCCATCGGGCGCCACGTTGAAGAAGATCGAGCCGGAAACGAACACGCCGCCGATCAGGAAGCTCCAATAGCCGAATGCCGAAAGCCTGGGGAACGGCAGGTCGCGCGCGGCCAACAGGCTCGGCAGCAGGATGATCGACACCGCCTCGAACATCGGCACGGCGAACAGGAACATCATCATCGACCCGTGCAGCGTGAATAGCTGGTTGAAGGTCGAGGCGGAGACGAGATCGTTCTCGGGCACCGCCAGCTGGGTGCGCATGATCAGCGCCAGCACGCCCGCGAACAGCATGAAGGCAAAGGCGGTGGAGACATACCAGTTGCCGACGCGGTTGTTGTTGCAGTCGGTCCAGCGGAAGAACCAGCCCTTGGGCGCATCCCACACGGCGCGCAGCCGTTCCTCCTGCGCCCGGCGGACGGCAGGATCGTTCTGGGCGTCGGCGGTCATTTCAGGCCTTGCAGATAGGTGGCGAGACGACGGGCATCGTCCGGCGGCATGTGCGGGAAGGCGGGCATGCGCACGCCGGGCTTGGTTTCGGCCGGCATGCGGATGAAGCGGGCGATCGCCTCCGTCTCCATCGGCAGCGTGCCGGCGGCGACGGTCGGGCGGCCGCCGAAGTGAGTGAGGTCCGGGCCGATGGTGGCGGTCGCCGGCGTGCCGCGGATCGCATGGCAGCCGGCGCAGCCATAGCTGTCGAACAGGGCGTAGGCCGCCGCGTCACGGCGGGCGGCGGGTGCGGGCCGGCGCTGGGTGGCGATCCAGCGATCAAAGGCGGCGGGCTCCATCGCCACGACGTCGAACGCCATCAGCGCGTGCGACAGCCCGCAGAATTCGGTGCAGGCGCCGCGGTAGCGACCGGCCTTGTCGGCGCGGACCACCAGTTCGTTGGTGCGGCCGGGGATCATGTCCATCTTGCCGGCAAGGCCCGGGATCCAGAAGCTGTGGATCACGTCCTGTGCCTCCAGGCGGAACACGACCGTGCGCCCGACGGGGATGCGCACTTCATTGGCCGCGACCACCGGTGGCGTGCCGGTCGGCTGATACGCGACGCGCCACCAGAATTGCTCGCCCGTCACGGTGATGCGCAGGTCGGCTGGCGTGGCGGTGCGCGGGCGCATCATCGGCAGCGCATAAAGCAGCAGCGCCAGGAGGACGATGGTGGGCACCAGCGCGCCGAGCACCAGCACCAGGCGCATGCCCTTTTTGTGGGTGAGCTTTCCCTCCGGCGCGCGGACGGCAATGACCCACAGCAGCGCAAGCACGCCCAGGATCACAGCCGAGCCGATGACCAGCACCAGGGTAAGGCTGCGGATGTCGGCTGCGTCCGCTCCGAACGGCGCCAGCGCGGACTGATGGCGGTTACAGCCGCCGATCAGCAGCGTGGCCGCTGCGGCGAGCCCGAATTTCCCGCCCCGTCGTGCGCCCCGCATGTGCCCCCTGTGTCCCGCCCCGCGTGCGGCACGTCCTCCACACGATTGAATCTCGTCCGGTTCGGCAACGTCCGCGCCGCCGGGTTCGATCCGCAGACACAAAATGTAAGATCCGCGGCGGCACAGGGGCACGCCGCGGATGTGCGCGGATCAGCGCGCCGCCTGAACCTGTGGCTGGTCGACGGGCACGACCGGCAGCCATACGGCGGTGGGCGACGCGGCATTGTGCTCGATCGTCACGGTTGCCTTCTGATAGTCGGCGGGCTTGGCGAAGAAGATGTTGGGCACATATTTCTGCGGGTTGCGGTCGTAGAGCGGGAACAGCGTCGACTGGATCTGCACCATGATGCGGTGGCCCGGCTGGAACACATGGTTCACCGTCGGCAGGCGGAAGCGATAACGCTGCACCTTGTTGGCCGGGATCGGGGTCGGCTTCTCGAAGCTGTCGCGATAGCGGCCGCGGAAGATGTCGAGCGCGATCGGCAGCTGGTAGCCGCCCATCTTCGGGTCCGACGCAACCTCGTCGGGATAGACGTCGATCACCTTGACCACGAAGTCGCCGTCGGTGCCGCTCGTGCGGGCGAACAGGTCCGCGATCGGCGCGCCCGACACGCGGGTCGGGGCGGTCAGCACCTCGGTCTGGTAGGTCAGCACGTCGGGACGGCCGTCGACGGAACGCTGGTCGCTCACCAGCCACTCCTTCCACCGCGCGGAGTCGGCGAAGGACACCGGCCGGGCGAGGTACGGCACCGGCTTGGCGGGATCGGAGACGTAGCTGTCGGCACCGCCCGCGGGCTTGCCGAACGACAGGCTGTAGTTGCCCTGCAGATAGAGCGGCGTGAGCGGCTGCGCGCAGTCCTTTTCGCAGGCGAGCGGCCAGGTGGCGAGCCGGTCCCAATGGTTGGCCCCGGTGTTGTAGATCAGTACCGGCGGCGCCTGATAGGCGGGCGCATTGTCGCGCAGATAGCGGTTGAAGAAGGGCAGCAGCACGTCGCGGCGGAACTGAAGCGCAGTGTCGCCGTCCCAGTTGAGCGGCCCAAGCGACGAACCATCATAGTTCACCTGGCTGTGCCGCCACGGACCCATGACCAGGTGGTTGTTCCCCGCCTTGCCCTTTGCCTTCAGCGCTTCCCAGGTCATCACCGCGCCGTACATGTCCTCCTGGTCCCACAGGCCCTGGATCCAGAGCGTCGGCACGTTGGAGGGATTGGCCGCGACCATCTTGTCGAGCGCCTGGCCCTGCCACTCGCCATCATAGGCCGGGTGCTCCGACATGCGCCGCCAGAAGGGCAGCTGGTCGAAGCCCGACTGCTTGGCCCAGGCACCGGCGGAGCCGATGCGGCGGAAGGTTTCGTAATCGTCGAGGCCGGTCGAGGGGGGCTGCTGGCCCGCGCCCTTGAAGCCGCTCTGCGACCCGATCCAGCCGATGTTCGCCTGGCGGAACGCGCCATAGTGGAACCAGTCGTCACCCATCCAGCCGTCGATCATCGGGCTCTGGGGTGCTGCGACCTTGAGTGCCGGGTGCGGCCCGAGCAGCGCCATCACCACCGTGAACCCCTCGTAGGAGGAGCCGAGCATGCCGACGCGGCCGTTGGATTCGGGCAGGTTCGCCTTGTTCACCAGCCAGTCGATGGTGTCATAGGCGTCGGTGACATGGTCGACCTTGGTGCGGTTGAGCGGGCCGATCACCGGGCGGGTGACGACATAGTCGCCTTCGGAACCGAACTTGCCGCGAATGTCCTGGAAAACGCGGATATAGCCGTCGTTCACGAACACCTCGTCGCCCTGCGGCAGTGCGGACAGCATGTTGGGGCTGTCGCTGCGCGAGGCGCGGCCCGAGGCGTTGTAGGGCGTGCGCGTCAACAGGATCGGCGCGTTGGTCGCCCCCTTGGGCACGATGATGACGGTGTGCAGCTTCACCCCGTCGCGCATCGGCACCATGATCTCGCGCCGCTCATAATTGTACGCGGTGGTCGGCATGGTGAAATTGGGTGGAATGTCGCCCGTGCTCGCCTCTGCGCGCGTGTCGACGTCCTTGGGGGCGGGCGGCGCCACCTGTGCGGTGAGGGCGGCGAACAACATCGGGGCGGCAAGCAGGGCAGGGCGCAGGCGCATCAGCATTTCCTTGGGTGCGGCGCCCGAGGAACATGGGCGCCGCCGGCATTGTTGCGATGCAGCGCCGCTGAGTAAAGCGACTTCGCGCGTGCCGATCCGCATCCCGCCGCAGGGATACAGGAACCTTACCCCGCCAGCGCCTCGGCCTGTTCCGCGAGCTCCAGCCAGCGTTCTTCCGCGGCATCCTTGTCGGCACGCGCCTTGGCGACGCTTGCCATCAGCGTGTCGAACTTCTTGGGATCGCGCGCATACAGGTCCGGGTCGGCCAATGCCGCTTCGTCCCGCGCGATCGCCTGTTCCAGCTTCTCGATCTGCCCGGGCAGCAGGTCATAGTCGCGCTGGTCCTTGTAGCTGAGCTTGGTGGCCTTGGCGCGCACCGGCTCGGCAGCCGGTGCCACCTTGGGCTTGCGCTCCGCCTTGGGCTTGCGGCGCGCTTCCCAGTCGGCATAGCCGCCGATCACCACGTCGACCGTACCCGATCCATCGAGCCCCAGCGTCACCGTGACGGTGCGATCGAGGAAATCGCGATCGTGGCTGACGATCAGCACGGTGCCGGCATAGTCGCCGATCACCTCCTGCAGCAGGTCGAGCGTCTCCAGGTCGAGGTCGTTGGTCGGCTCGTCGAGCACCAGCAGGTTCGAGGGCCTGGCGAACTCGCGCGCCAGCAGCAGGCGCGAGCGCTCACCGCCCGACAGCGTGCCGATCTTGGCCTCGGCGATGCTGGGGTCGAACAGGAACTCCTTGAGATAGCCGTGGACGTGCTTGCGCACGCCTTGCACCTCGATCCAGTCGCCGCCGTCGGCAAGCACGTCGCGCACGCGCTTGTCCGGCGCCATCAGCTTGCGCTGCTGGTCGATGACGATGCCGTCGAGCGTCCTGGCGAGCTTGATCGTGCCCGCATCGGGTGCCAGTTCACCGGTCAACAGGCGCAGCAGCGTGGTCTTGCCGGCACCATTGCCGCCGACGATGCCGATGCGGTCGCCGCGCCGCACGCGCAGCGAGAAATCCTTGATGATCGTGCGCTCGCCGAACGCCTTGGAAACGTGCTCGGCATCGATCACCACCTTGGTCTTGGTGTCGTCGCTTTCGATCGCGAGCTTGGCGGTGCCCTGCGGCCCGGTCATGGAAGCCCGCTCGGCACGCATCTTGTGGAGCGCCTCCAGGCGGCCCTGGTTGCGCTTGCGCCGTGCCGTCACGCCGCGGTGCAGCCAGTGCTCCTCGATCTTGAGCTTGGCGTCGAGCTTTTCGGCGGCGCGCTGCTCCTCGGCCTGCACCGTCTCCATCCAGGCATCGAAGCCGCCGAAGCCGATCTCGTTGCGGCGGATGGTCCCGCGATCGAGCCACAGCGTGGAGCGGGTGAGCCGGGTCAGGAAGGTACGGTCGTGGCTGATCGCGACGAACGCGCCCGAAAAGCGACCGAGCCATTCCTCCAGCCATTCGATTGCCGAAAGGTCGAGGTGGTTGGTCGGCTCGTCGAGCAGCAGCACGTCGGGGTTCATCGCCAGCGCACGCGCGATCGCCGCACGCCGCCGCTCACCGCCGCTCGCGGTCGCGGCCTCGCGCGCGAGGTCTATGCCGAGCTGGTCGGCGATCGCTTCCACTTCGTGGGTAGCGGCGGCATCCTCGCCATGGCAGGCGAAGTCGTGAAGCGTGGCAAAGCCCGAAACATCGGGATCCTGCTCCAGCAGCACCACGCGCGTGCCCGGCACCACGGTGCGGCGTCCTTCGTCGGAGTCCAGCGTGCCCGCGATCAGCCGCAGCAGCGTCGACTTGCCCGCGCCGTTGCGTCCGATCAGCGCCAGCCGGTCGCGCTGGCCGATGTGGAGGTCCAGGCCGCGGAACAGCCAGCCGGATCCCTGGATCAGGCCGAGGCCTTCGTAGCTCAAGATGGGTGCTGCCATGGGCGCGAGGTAGGCGGCTGCCGCACGTGGGGCAAGTTGCCGCCGTGCAACACTTGCACGGCCGGTCATATTCATAGGCTATTCAAGGCACTCCCCCTATGCCAACCAGCATGAGGATGTTGGTTCGAGCTGGTCTTTGCGTGTGTGCGCTGCTGCCTGTGGCAGTGGATGCGGCCCCCGTGGCCGGCATGCAACGCCACCGCAGCGACCAGGAAGCGGCGATGGAAGGCCGCAAGCAGGGCAAGATCCTGCCGCTGCGCGACATCGAGCGCCGCGTCACCGGCAGGATGCGCGGCGCACAATATCTGGGCTTCGACTTTGACGCCGGCACCGCCATTTACACGCTCAAGTTCCTGCGCGATGGAGCCGTGATCTGGGTCGACGTCGACGGCCGCACGGGCGAGATCGTCGGCCGGACGGGACAATAGAGCCTTCGCGAAAGGGTGAAAATGCGCGTTCTGATCGTCGAGGACGAACCGAATCTGGGCCGGCAGCTGCGGGCCACGCTGGAAGGCGCCGGCTATGCCGTGGACCTCGCCACCGATGGCGAGGAAGGGCATTTCCTGGGCTCTACCGAAACCTATGACGCGATCATCCTCGACCTGGGCCTGCCTGAGGTCGACGGGCTGACCGTGCTCGACCGCTGGCGCAAGGAAGGCCGCACCGCGCCGGTGCTGGTGCTGACCGCGCGCGACAGCTGGTCCGACAAGGTCGCCGGGCTCGATGCGGGCGCCGACGACTATGTTGCCAAGCCGTTCCAGACCGAAGAGCTGATCGCCCGCCTGCGCGCGCTCATCCGTCGCGCCTCGGGCAATGCCTCGGCCGAGCTGAACGCGGGCGACATCCGCCTCGATACCCGATCGGGCAAGGTCACCAAGGCGGGCGAGCCGGTGAAGCTGACCGCGCAGGAGTATAAGCTGCTCAGCTACCTGATCCACCACAAGGGCAAGGTCGTCAGCCGCACCGAGCTGATCGAGCACATCTACGACCAGGACTTCGACCGCGATTCGAACACGATCGAGGTGTTCGTCACCCGCATCCGCAAGAAGCTGGGCACTGACGTGATCACCACGATCCGGGGTCTGGGCTACAGCCTCGACGAGCCGGGCGCGCCCGCGCCGACGGTTTGACGCGCAGCCGGATCGACGACCGGTGACGGTGGCGGCGCGATGAAACCCTGGGGCGGACTGCTCGACACCTGGGCCGCGCGGCACGACAAGGCGGCGACGCCGGTGCAGCCGGGGCCGAACGACCCACGGCCGCGCAGCTATGTGCGCGTGACGGGGTCGCTCAGCCGCCGCATGATCCTGATCGCGGCGGCGTGGATCCTGCTGCTGCTGTCGGGCGGCGGTTATGCGCTCGACCGGGTGCTCACCTCTGCCATCACCCGCAACTTCGACGACCAGCTCGACTATCTGCTGAGCTCGATGATCGTGTCCGCGCAGATCGGGCCCGAGGGCGAGGTCGTGTTCGATCGCGAGTTGAACGACCAGCGCTTCCTGGAGCCGGGCTCCGGCCTCTACTGGCAGGTGAACGGCAAGGGGTTTGAGCCGTTCCCGTCGCGCTCGCTGTGGGATCGCAAGCTGCCCGTTGGTGGACCGCGGCACAAGGATATCCGCACCTATAATAGTGATGCCTTCCCGGACGAGAAGCTGCGCATCGCGGAACGGGACCTGACGTTGCCGGGGTCCCCGGTACGCTGGCGGTTCCAGGTAGCGGAGTCGCGCATCGTTCTGGACGAGCAGATCCTGGTGCTGCGCCGCACGCTGGTGCGCAGCTTCCTGCTGCTCGGCCTCGGCCTGATCGTGATGGCCGCGTTGCAGACGTGGTATGGCCTGCTTCCCTTGCGCAAGCTGCGCTATGCGATCGCGCGGCTGCGCAGCGGCGAGGCGGCTCGGCTGGAAGGATCGATGCCGGCCGAAGTGGCGCCGATGGTCGAGGAACTCAACGCGCTGGTCGAGCATAACGATCGGCAGGCGGAGGAAGCGCGGCGCCACGCCGGCAACCTGGCCCATGCGCTGAAGACGCCGCTGACCGTCATCATGAACGCCGCCGCCGCCGGGCAGGACGATCTGGTCGACACCGTGATCCGCGAGGCGCGCACGATGCGCCGGCAGGTCGACCATCATCTCGCCCGTGCCCGCGCCGTCGGGCGGCGGGGAAGCGCCCATAGCCGCTCCGAAGTGTGGCCCTCGGTCGAGGCGGTGGAGCGCGCGGTCAGCCGGCTGTATCCGAATGTCCGCGTCGACGTGGACGGCGCTCGCGACCTCGTCGCGCGCATCGAACGGCAGGACCTGGACGAGATTCTGGGCAACCTGGTCGAGAATGCCGCCAAATATGGTGGGGGCAGCGTGTTCGTGACGGTGCGCGCCGACATGGGCTTTGCGGAAATCATGGTCGAGGACGATGGCGTCGGCATCCCCGAGGCGGACCGCCAGCGCATCTTCGATCGCGGTGTCCGGCTCGACAGCGGCAAGCCCGGCACCGGGCTCGGGCTCGCCATCGTGCGCGATGTGGCCGAAATCTATGAGGGCACGGTCACGCTGGAAGAGAGCGAGGACCTGGGCGGGCTGCTGGTGAGGCTGCGGCTACCGGCGTTCGGATAGCCGCCGTCCTTCGGCTGCGGCCTCAAAAGAGCGGCAGCCCCATACGCCGCACGGCGGCGACATAGCCCTGCATCCCTTCGAACCCGCGGTCGGTGAGTGCGACATAGGCGCGGCGCCGGTCGTGCGGGTCGTCCTGCCGCTCGAACAGCCCCGCCTCGATCATGGTGGTGATCCAGCGCAGCGCCGTCGTGGGCGGCACGGCGGCGGCAATGCACAGGCTGGAAACGGACACCGATGCCTGCTCCAGCCGCGCCACGGTCAGGTCCAGCAGCATGTCCCACGCGGGATCGGCGAACAGTTCGGCATCGAAAAACTGCTCGCGAAGCCGGCGGGCGCGAATCACCCCGCGAATTGCGGACGGGGTGGGCAGCGCTTCCGCACCCTGGTCGGTGGGGATGGGGCCCGGCTCCAGGTGGATGCCGTCGCGCGTCACCGGCGCAGGATCGAAGCGCGCCCGCCCCTCCGGCTTGCCCGCGCGGCCCGAGACGGTGAGGCGGTTCAGCGCATCGGCGATGCGGGCGACTTCCTCACTCAGCCGGCGCAGGCGGTCGCCTTCGTTTTCCGTGAAACCGCCAAATTGGGGCAGCCGCCGCTGCCGGGCGATCGTCAGCGCGGCCACGCGGTCGGCGGTGGTGGGATCGCACAGCAGCTGGGCACCGGGCGCGGTGACCTGCGAAACCACCTGGTCGAGTTGCTCCGTGTCGCAACAGACGACCAACCCGGCCTCTGCGGTCTGGCTGGCGGATTGCGCCCATAGGAGCAGCGCCTCCAGCGCAGCCGGCTCGGCTCCCGTCGCCTCGATCAGCAGGACATCGAAGCGGAGAAGCGGGTCCAGCGGCGCGTCCGTCTGTGCGAAGTCGCTGCGCCCGACGATGTCGGCGCCCGCGAGCAACGCTGCGTTTTCTGCTGCGGTCGCGCTGGCGGGATCGTTCGCCACGATGCGCAGCGCGGCGGCACTTGCGCTCAGCGGGGGACGGCCAAGCCCCCCGGCGAGACCATCGGAAGCGAGCGAAGACGATTCCAGCATGCCTGAAGCCCCACCGTTACCCGGATGTTAAGCATCCGTTATGACGGCTTGGTGGCATAGAAATTGTGCCAGTTCAATCGAGCGCCTTGACGATCTCTTCCGTCATCTTCTTGGCGTCGGCCAGAAGCATCATGGTATTGTCCATGTAGAACACCGGATTGTCGACGCCCGCATAGCCGACGCCGCCCATCGAGCGCTTCACGAACAGCACGGTCTTGGCCTTTTCTACATCAAGCACGGGCATGCCGTAGATGGGCGAGCTCTTGTCCGTCTTGGCAGAGGGGTTGGTAACGTCGTTGGCGCCGATTACGAAGGCGACGTCGCTTTGCGCGAACTCGGCGTTGATGTCCTCCAGCTCGAACACCTCGTCATACGGCACGTTTGCCTCGGCCAGCAGCACGTTCATGTGGCCGGGCATGCGGCCGGCGACCGGGTGGATGGCATATTTGACGCGCACGCCATGGGCTTTCAGCTTGTCGGCCATCTCGCGCACGGCATGCTGCGCCTGGGCGACCGCCATGCCATAGCCCGGGACGATGATGACCTGTTCGGCCTGGCTCATCAGGAAGGCGGCATCCTCGGCCGAGCCGCGCTTCCACGGGCGGTCGATCGCCTCGCCGCCGCTGGCGCCGCCGGTTTCCGCGCCAAAGCCGCCGGCGATGACGCTCAGGAAGCTGCGGTTCATCGCCCGGCACATGATGTAGCTCAGGATCGCGCCCGAAGAGCCCACCAGCGCGCCGGTGATGATCATCGCGCTGTTGCCAAGCGTAAAGCCCATCGCCGCCGCCGCCCAGCCCGAATAGCTGTTCAGCATCGAGACCACGACCGGCATGTCCGCGCCGCCGATCGGAATGATCAGCAGGAAGCCGACGACAAAGGCGAGCACCGTCACCGCCCAGAACATCCACGGCGTCTGGGTGTGGGCGAACTGCACGGTCAGCGCGAGGATCGCGCCCAGCACGGCCAGGTTGATGAAGTGGCGGCCGGGCAGCAGGATCGGCTTGCCCGACATGCTGCCGTTGAGCTTGAGGAAGGCGATGATGGAGCCCGAAAAGGTGATCGCGCCGATCGCGGCGCCCAGCGTCATCTCAAGCCGGCTGACCGGGTGGATGGCCGCGAAGGGCTGGCCGATCATCGGCACCACCAGCTCGGCAATGCCGAAGGCGACCGGGTTGAGGAAGGCGGCGCAGGCGACCAGCACCGCGGCCAGGCCGACCAGCGAGTGAAAGGCGGCGACCAGCTGTGGCATCGCCGTCATCGCGATCCGGCGCGCGGTGGTGAGGCCGATGACGGCGCCGAGTGCGATGGCGCCGAGAATTTCGAGCAGCGTCAGCGTGTCGATACGCGCAAAGAGCGGGCCGGTCGCAGCGACGGCCCCGCTGGGATCGGCCAGAACCAGCCCCAGCGTCTGCACTGGCATATGGGTCACCAGCGTCGTGACCACCGCGATCGTCATGCCCGCCATGCCGAGCCGGTTGCCGCGCCGCGAGGTGGCGGGGGAGGAGAGGCCCCGCAGTGCGAGAATGAAGCACACGCCTGCGATCAGGTAGGCGAGAGCCACCCAGGGGTTGACCGAAGTTCCGTGTTCCATCCTGAACCCCTTGTTCCGTCACCCCGGCCTTCGCCGGGATGACGACTAATGCGATGACGACGAGTGCCTGGCGGCAGCCTCCGGCCGTTCCTTCTTCTTGTACATGGCCAGCATGCGTTCGGTGACCGCAAAGCCGCCGAAGATGTTGATGCTCGCCAGCACCACCGCCAGCAGCCCCAGCCATTTGGCACCGGGCACGCCTGCCGCGGCGGCTGCGACCAGCGCGCCGACGATGATGACGGAGGAGATTGCGTTGGTGACCGCCATCAGCGGCGTGTGCAGCGCCGGGGTGACCGACCACACCACATAATAGCCGACGAAGCACGCCAGCACGAAGATCGACAGGATCGAGACGAAGTCCATGGCCTTGCCCTTTCGTCAGCGGCTCGCGGGGATCGCGCGCAGGCAGGCTTCGAACGCCGCCATTGCCGCCGGATCCCCGTCTGCGACCGTCACCCATTCTCCGTGCGACGCGACCGCGCCGCCCAGCATCAGATTGTCCTGGTGGCCGAAATCCTCGACCACCGCTTTGGCATCGTCCCCGACCAGCGCACGCATGCGGGTGGCGAAATCCCCCACGGCCGAGGAATAGCCATGGATCGGCCGGTCGAGCGCGGCGAAGAAGCCGAGTTCGAACGCAGTGCCGGCATCCGCGCCGACCCCGCGGAACGGCGTCAGATTGGCGACGATCGCATCGGCCGAGCGCATCAGCGCCAGGTTGGCGCGATAGATCGCCACGCCCTCGTCGAAAGTGCCGCTGGCCGAAGGGCTCGCCTCCACATCGAACGGAAAGATCCCCTCGAACCCCAGCGCGGCGCAGAGGTCGAGCTTGGCGCGGGCGATTGCGGGGGCGTTGGCCAGGAACACGTCCGGGCCGGCAAGATAGAGGCGCTTCGCCATTCTGGGGTCAGGCCTGAAGCAGCCGGGGATGCACCACGGCGCCATCGCGGGTGAGGCGAATGCCCTGAGTTACCTCGTCCTCGTCCGGCAGCACCGGACGCCCGGCATCCTTGTCCCAATAGGCCGAGAGGAAGTTGTAGAGGTTGCGCGCGAACAGTGCGGAAGTGTCGGCGGCGAGCCGGCTCGGCACATTGCGATGGCCGAGGATGCGGACACCGTGACGCTCCACCACTTCGCCCGCGACCGCGCCCTCGACATTGCCGCCCTGCTCGACCGCGAGGTCCACCACGATGCTGCCGGGTCGCATCGTCTGGAGCTGGGCGTCGGTGATGAGCCGCGGGGCGGGGCGGCCGGGGATCAGCGCGGTGGTGATCACCACGTCCTGCTTCGCCAGGTGACTGGACACCAGCTCGGCCTGCGCCTTCTGGTACTCGGGCGACATTTCGGTGGCATAGCCGCCCGAACCCTCACCCTCGATGCCGGCGACATTCTCCACAAAGATCGGCTTGGCGCCCAGCGACTGGATCTGCTCGCGGGTGGCCGACCGCACGTCGGTGGCGGAAACCTGCGCGCCCAGCCGGCGTGCGGTGGCGATCGCCTGGAGGCCCGCCACGCCCACGCCCATCACGAACACGCGCGCGGCCGAAACCGTGCCCGCAGCCGTCATCATCATCGGGAATGCACGGCCATAGGCGGCGGCCGCATCGATCACCGCCTTGTAGCCGGAAAGGTTCGACTGCGAGGACAGGATGTCCATCGACTGGGCGCGCGTGATGCGGGGCATCCACTCCATCGCCAGCGCCTCGATCCCGAGCGCGGCATAGCCGTCGACCCGCGAGCGCTCACCGAACGGATTGAGCCCCGCCACCAGCCAGGCACCGGGCCGGATGCCGGCAAGCGATTCGGGGGCAGGCCCCCGCACGCCCAGCACCACGTCCGCGCCAGCCAGTATCTCGGCCCGGCTGCCGATCGTCGCACCTGCCGCGGCAAAGTCGGCGTCTGCAACCGAGGCGTTGCTTCCGGCTCCCGCCTCCACCGCGACGCTCGCGCCGAGCTGGACGAACTTCTTCACCGTTTCGGCAGTGGCGGCCACCCGCCGCTCGTCCGCGGCGGTTTCGGACAGAACGGCGATCTTCATCAGCCGGCGATCAGCCAGACGACCAGCGCGGCGATCAGGAGCACGACAATCGTCCCCCATTTCACCAGCCAGAGGAATCCGCTGTACGTTTCCTTATGGGCAGTCAGGTCGCCATTGCCGGCCATGCTCGGATCCCTAACAGTCTGCTGTGGTGACAAGCTTAGCTGCACCATGGCAAAGCGCCAAGTGCCCCGCGTGCAGCCTTAAGCGACCCTTTACCGTCTATGCTATAGCGCTGCCGCGACAAGGCTTGGGGAGTCGGGGATGACGCGCAACGGCCAGCGCCTGCTGATGGTGATTGACGACGATCCTGCCCAACGCCGCCTGGTTTCGGTGATCGGCGGGCGCCGCAACTGGCGGACGATCTTCGCCGACGACATCGATTCGGCACTGGAGCTGCTCGCAACTCCGGAAGGGCTCGCGCTGGATGCCATCCTGCTCGACCATGAATTCCCGGAAACCGAGGCGGAGCTCGCCGGGCTGATCGCGGCCCTGCGCCGCAACCGCCCCGCGCTGCCGCTGCTGATGCTCACCGCCGATGGGTCGGTGGCGCAGGCGGTCGCGGCGATGCGCGCCGGCGCCAGCGACTTCCTGGTAAAGCCGCTCGCGCCCGAACGGCTGCTCGCGGCGCTGGATGCAGCGGCCGGGGCCGGCGAGGCGGGCGAGCTCCGGCCGTTGGCGGAAAAGCTGTCGATGCCGCTCGCCTTTGACGAGGTGGTGGGGTCGGCGCCCCAGTTCCGTGCCGCGCTGGCGATCGCGGCCAAGGCGGCACGCGCGCGCGTGCCCGTGCTGATCGAGGGCGAAAGCGGCGTCGGCAAGGAAGTGCTGGCAGAGGCGATCCATGCGGCATCCCCCCGCGCGCGCCGGCAGATGGTGCATGTGAATTGCGGCTCGATTCCTGCCAACCAGATCGAAAGCGCGCTGTTCGGGCATGAAAAGGGCGCGTTCCCGGGCGCTTTCGAGCGTCGGACGGGCCGGTTCGAGGAAGCGGACGGCAGCACGCTGTTCCTGGACGAAGTGGGCGAAATGCCGCTGGCGGTGCAGGCGAAGCTCCTCGACGCGATCGTGGCGGGCGAGGTGCGACCGATCGGCGCTCCGTATGCGCGCAGCGTCGACGTGCGCGTGATCGCGGCCACAAACCGGACGCTTGCCGACGAGGTCGAGGCAGGGCGGTTCCGCGAGGACCTCTATTATCGCCTCAACGTCGTCCAGCTGACGATCCCGCCGTTGCGCGAGCGGCCCGGGGACGTCGCCCCGCTCGCTCGCCATCTGCTCGCTCGGATCGGGCGGCAGCCGGGGCTGCGGCCGCTCGGCATCACCGACGATGCGCTGGCACTGCTCGCCGGCTATGGCTGGCCCGGCAACGTCCGCCAGCTCCAGAACGCGCTGTTCCGCGCCGCGGTGCTGTGCGAGGGCGATGCGCTTACCCGCGCCGACTTCCCGCAGATCGCGCAGCTTTCCGACGAGGAGACGATCCGCCGCCCGGCACCGCTGCGCCCGACGGAGGCCGGGGTGACGCTGTTCCGCCCCGACGGCAATCTGCGCGCGCTCGACGAGATCGAGGCGGACGTGATCCGGCTCGCGATCGGCCATTATCGCGGCCGGATGAGCGAGGTTGCGAGGCGGCTCGGGATTGGCCGCTCCACCCTATACCGCAAGCTCGGCGAGCTGGGGATCGACCAGAGCGCGGCGTGAGGTCCGGCTAGTAGCGGATGACGTTGAAGGACGCTCGCCGATGCTCCGATACGGAGCTTCGGCGAGCTCAGCCCCACCTCGGCACATAGGACTTAGAGGTATCCGGCTCTAGAGGCAGCGCCGCGGCCCGTCTGCGATGGCGCGGGCACGCTCGTTCTGGCCGGGGCCGGGCGGGATCCTGTCCGAGATGCAGGGCGTCGGAAGCAAGGACACGGGCACGAGGTAGGACGTCGGCCGCGTCGGCTCGTTCGGGTCCTCCACCACCGCATAGCGCAGCACGATCGCGTCGGGGCGAAACGCGCCATTCTCCTCGCGACCGCGCCACTCGATCCGGTCGCCCAGCTTGCTGAACCCGCCGCTCGATGCGGCGACCAGGCCGAGGCGATGTTGCTTGCCGTTACGCAGCAGCATCATTTCCTCGCGCGCGTCTCCATCGACAACCTCCAGCCGATAATCGGCAAGTCCCGGGCAGGCGACACGGGAATAACCCTCTTCCGGAACCAGTTCGATCGTCTGGCACGATTGGAGGCTGGTGTAGCGCGACACGCGGGCAGGTGGCGCTGCGGTTGCAGATGGCGTGGGTGACGGCAGCTGCGAGACGATAGGCGGCGAAGGCGAAGCCGTGGCGGGCGCAACGGTGTTGGGCGGGGCGTCCTCGGGTGCGTCGCCGCATGCGGCGAGTGCCGCCGGGAGCAGGAGCGGGATGGCCCGGATCGCGTGTGGCTTCGGCACGGCCGCTCCCTTCTTGCTGAATGGCCTGGCGAAGATGCCGCAAGGCGGCGATCCTGCCTACCCCGCCAGCGCCGTGTCGCGCAGGCCGCGCCACACGCGCAGCGCCTGCACCGTATCCCCCACGTCATGGACGCGGATCAGCTGCGCGCCGGCATCCGCGCCCTTCAGCGCCAGTGTCAGCGAACCGCCCAGCCGCTGGTCGGCAGGCGCCTCCTTCGAGAGCGCACCGATCATCCGCTTGCGGCTGGCGCCGAGCAGGACCGGGCAGCCCAGCCCGTGGAAGATCGCGAGGCCGTTCACCAGCGCGAGATTTTCGGCCAGCGACTTGCCGAAGCCGACGCCGGGGTCGACCAGGATGTTGGCGCGCGCGACGCCGCCGGCGACCACCGCCTCGACCCGCTGTTCCAGCCAGTCGAACACGTCGGTGAGCACGTTGCGATACCCCGGCCGCGCATGGCCGCCGGTTGCCGGATCGGGCGAGTGCATCAGCACCACCGGGCAGCCGGCGCGGGCAACCACCTCAAGCGCGCGAGGCTCGAACAGCAGGGCGGCGACATCGTTGACGATGTGTGCGCCTGCCGCCAGCGCCGCCTCCATCACCGCGGCCTTGCGGGTGTCGATCGAAATGGGAGTACCGCTTGCGGCCAGCCGCTCGATCACCGGCACCACGCGGGCGATCTCGTCTCCTTCCCACACGGTCGCGGCACCGGGGCGAGTCGATTCGCCGCCGACGTCGATCAGCGCTGCGCCGGCTTCGGCCATGCGATGGCCTACCGCGGCGATGCTCGCGGGATCGGCACCGTTGCGGCCGCCATCCGAAAAGCTGTCGGGCGTGCAGTTGAGGATGCCGGCGACCAGCGGCTGGTCGAGCCGCAGCATGCGCGCGCCGCAGGCGATCGGCGCGCGCGGCGCGGTGATGCGGGCGTGGAGCAGTTGCAGCCGTTCGGCCTGAGTGGTCGAGACGCGCTCCAGCAATGGGGGGAAGTCGGCGAGCGGCACTGTGGCGCGGAAGCCGGGGGCCAGCAGTTCGTACGCAGCAAACCACTGCATCCCGCCCGCCAGCCGCGCGGCCTGCCCGTCGAGCCCGACGGGCGTGTCGACGAAGTGGATCGGTCGGAGGTGCAGGCGGGCGGCGGGCGGAGGCAGCGTCATGCCCCCGCTTTCGCGCAGTGTCGGTCGGGCTGCAACGGTGCCAACGTCGTGCTTCTGCGAAAGCAGGAGCACGGGTTCTATGTGTCGTCGCCCACCCTTACGGCTGCGTCGCCAGCAGATACGTCTGGCGCAGCGTGTCGATCGCCTGGAGGCGACCCTCATGCTCGTGGTGCCAGAAGGTCCAGCCGTTGCACGAGGGCGCGCCCTGGAGCGTGGCACCCAGCTTGTGGATCGAGCCGCTCTCCACGCCGCAGGCGAGCGAGCCGTCGGCGCGGACCACCGCCTGGAAGCGGCGCTTGGCGTCCGTCAGCACCAGGCCGGGCGCAACCATGCCGTTTTCCACCAGCGTGCCGAACGCCACGCGCGGCGCGCCCTTGGGCGCCTGCATCGTGCGCAGCGAGGATTCGTCGAGCGGCAGCGCCTCGGCGATGCGCTGGGTCGCGGCGTCGATGTAGACGCCTTCGCGCTCGATGCCGATCCAGCGGCGGCCCAGCCGCTTGGCGACGGCGCCGGTGGTGCCGGTGCCGAAGAACGGGTCGAGCACGACGTCGCCGGGATGGGTGGCGGCCAGCAGCACGCGATAGAGCAGCGCCTCGGGCTTCTGGGTCGGATGGACCTTGTGCCCGTCCTTCTTCAGCCGCTCCGGCCCGCCGCAGATCGGGAATTCCCAGTCGGAGCGCATCTGCAGCTCGTCATTGAGGGTCTTCATGCTGCGATAGTTGAAGGTGTACTTCGACTTCTCGCCCATCGACGCCCAGATCAGCGTTTCGTGCGCGTTGGTGAAGCGGGTGCCGCGGAAGTTCGGCATCGGGTTGGCCTTGCGCCACACGATGTCGTTGAGGATCCAGAAGCCCAGGTCCTGGATCGTCGCACCCACGCGGAAGATGTTGTGGTAGCTGCCGATCACCCAGATGGTGCCATCCGGCTTCAGGATGCGGCGCGCCTCGGCAAGCCAGTCCTTCGTGAAGCGGTCGTAGCTCGCGAACGAATCGAACTTGTCCCATTCGTCGGTGACGGCGTCGACATGGCTGCCGTCGGGACGGTTGAGATCGCCGCCGAGCTGGAGGTTGTAGGGCGGATCGGCGAAGATCATGTCGACCGACGCGGTCGGCAGCGCACGCATGTGCGCGATGCAGTCGCCTTGCAGGATGGTGTCGAGCGGCAGTGCCGCGCGCGGTTCCGCTGCCGTCTTTAGCGACCGCGCCCGCACTTTCTCCAACACCCCCATCGATTCACGCCCCCTTGTTGTTGCCCACACTCCTGCGGATCGGCGGACTCGGGTCAAGCAAACAATTTTTAACCAGAATCCCGGCGATTCCACGGACATGCGCCGCACCGACGCCAAGCGGAAGATGTTGAGTCCGAGAAGGCCGCCATGCCCCACTGCTGGTGGGTGTGGCGCAAAGGACTCAGCCGACGCTTTCCAGCGGCAGCCAGGCCTGGGCGACCGGCGCGAACGAGCGGCGGTGCAGCGGCGTCGGCCCGAGCGACTTCAGCGCATCCAGGTGCGCGCGCGCCGAATAGCCCTTGTTCGATGCCCAGCCATAGCCGGGGTGGCGGGCGTCGGCCTCGATCATGATGGCGTCGCGGTGGTGCTTGGCGACGATCGAGGCGGCCGCGATCGACAGGCACAGCGCATCGCCGCCGACCAGCGCGCGCGAGGGGTGCGGCCAGTCGGGGCAGCGGTTGCCGTCGACCAGCACCATGCCCGGCGCCACGCCCAGCGCATCGACCGCGCGGTGCATCGCCAGCATCGTCGCCCAGAAGATGTTGATCGAATCAATCTCCTCGACGCTGGCGATGCCGATGCCGACCTTGGCGCAGGCGAGGATCTCCGCGCACAGTCGCTCGCGTCGCAGCGCCGTCAGCGCCTTGGAATCGTCAATTCCGTCGGGGATGCAATCGGGGTCGAGTACCACGGCGGCGGCGACGACCGGGCCGGCGAGCGGGCCGCGGCCGGCCTCATCGACGCCGGCGACCGGGCCGGGGTGGAGACGTTCGTGCGAATAATCAGGCATTTGCGATGCGCCATGGCGGAAACCGCCGCATCTCGCCAGCCTGATAGAGGCAGACGGAATTGCCCGCAGGATCGGTGAGCCGCGCCTCGCGCCAGCCCCAGGGCTGCTCGGTCGGTTCCTGGTTAAAGGCGATACCCTGCTGGCGCAGGTAGCGGACGGCAATGTCGAGGTCGCCGACCTCGAAATAAACGGTGGGGCGGTCGGCGCCCTCGACCATCTCGATCGAAAAGGTCGCGCCCCCCTCGCTCTCGAATCGCGCATAGCGCCGGCTGGAGCGGACGATCTGGCGCAGGCCCAGCATGCGGTAGAAACGCTCGCTTGCGGCGAGGTCGGTCGCGGGCACCGTCACCTGGTTGAGCATCGGCGACCAGCGGCTGGCGTTGAGGTCGAGCCGGACGCCCTGCTGCGCCATCGGGCCGTGGCCGTCGCCGAGCGGCTCGGCCCCCAGCATCGCGATGCGCACGAAGCGGCGCGCGCGTGCCACCGCTTCGGTCAGGCTCCACTCGCCGGCGAGGCCGCAGGCGATGGCGGTCGACAGCGTGCAGCCGGTGCCGTGCGTCGCGGCGCTGTCGATGCGCGGATCGCTCCATTCGACGACCGGCGGCCCGCCCGGTTCGGCAGGGTAGAGCCGGTCGACCACGGTCGGACCATCGTCATGCCCGCCCTTGGCGAGCACCGCGCACCCGTGGGCGGTGGCAAGCCGGCGCGCCGCCTCGGCCCGTGCCTCCACCGTCGCAAGCGGCGCGTCCGCGAGGGCTTCCAACTCGGGGATGTTCGGGGTGACCAGCGTGGCGCGGTCCATCAGCCGCTCGAAGGCGGCGATGGTGGCGGCATCCGCCAGCCGGGCGCCGCTGCTCGCGACCATGACGGGATCGAACACCACCGGCACGCCCGGCAGCTGCTCCAGCCGCTCGGCGAGCGCGAGCGCGGTGCGAGCGGATCCGATCATGCCGATCTTGATCACGTCGACGCCGATGTCGGAGACGACCGAATCGATCTGCGCCAGCACCATGTCGTTCGGGATCGGATGCACGCCGTCGACGCCGAGCGTGTTCTGCGCGGTGATCGCGGTGATCGCGGTCATGCCATGGCCGCCGAGCATGGTGACGGTCTTCAGGTCCGCCTGGATGCCGGCGCCGCCGCCTGAATCGGACCCGGCGACGATCAGGATGCGCGGCATCGTCACGCCGCGTGCCGCCGTGTCGTGGAGGCAGGATGGTCCTTGAGCGCCTTGCCCACGCGCGCCGGGCGGTCGAGCAGCTCGCCGCCGCAATTGGGGCAGTGCTCGTCCAGCTCGTCCGCGCATTCGGCGCAGAAGGTGCATTCGAACGAGCAGATGAACGCGCCGCCCTGGTTGGGGGGCAGGTCCATGCCGCAGCGCTCGCAATCGGGACGCATCTCCAGCATCAGGCGGCCGCCTTCTGCACGGCGTCGCAGATGCGGGTGACCACCGCCTCCACCTGCGCGCGGTCGTCGCCCTCGGCCATCACCCGGATTACCGGCTCGGTGCCGGACGGGCGGATCACCAGCCGGCCGCGCTCGGCCAGCTCGGCCTCGGCCGCAGCGATGGTCTCGGTGACACGCGGGTGCTCGAGCGGCTTGCCGCCCGAAAAGCGCACGTTGCGCAGCAATTGGGGAAGCGGATCGAAGCGGTGCAGCACTTCGCTGGCCGGCGCACCCGCGCGGGTGACTTCGGCGAGCACCTGAAGAGCTGCGACCAGCCCGTCGCCCGTCGTCGCATAATCGGACAGGATGATGTGGCCCGACTGCTCGCCGCCGACATTGTAGCCGGATGCGCGCATCTTCTCGAGAACATGGCGGTCGCCAACCTTGGTGCGGACCATGCCCAGGCCCTGTGCCGCCAAGTGCCGTTCGAGCCCCAGGTTGGACATGACGGTCGTGACCAGACCGCCGCCTTTCAGCCGCCCCTGCCGTGCCCAGCCGGCGGCGATGGTGGCCATCAGCTGGTCGCCGTCCACCACGCGGCCGGTCTCGTCCACCACGATCAGCCGGTCGGCATCGCCGTCGAGTGCGATACCGATCGCCGCGCCGGACGCGACCACGGTCTCCGCGAGCAGTGCGGGCGCGGTCGAGCCGACCCCGTCGTTGATGTTCTTGCCGTTGGGCGTAACGCCGATCGCGATCACGTCGGCGCCCAGCTCCCACAGGGCGGAGGGGGCGACCTGATAGGCGGCGCCGTTCGCGCAATCGATCACGACCTTGAGCCCGTCGAGGCGCAGGTTTTCCGGAAAGGTCGCCTTGGCGAAGTGGATGTAGCGGCCGCGCGCGTCCTCGACGCGGCGGGCGCGACCGATCTCTTCGGAGGGTGCGAGTGCCACCTCGCCGTCGATCAGCGCCTCGATCGCGGCTTCGTCCGCGTCCGAGAGTTTGAAGCCGTCCGGCCCGAACAGCTTGATGCCGTTGTCCGCATAGGGATTGTGGCTGGCCGAAATCATCACGCCCAGGTCGGCGCGCATCGAGGTGGTGAGCATCGCCACCGCCGGGGTGGGCATCGGCCCCACCAGCACCACATCCATGCCGACCGAAGTGAAGCCCGCGACAAGCGCGTTTTCGAGCATATAGCCCGACAGGCGGGTATCCTTCCCGATCACGACGCGATGACGATGGTCGCCGCGCAGGAAGTGGGCCCCGGCGGCCATGCCGACCTTCATCGCCATCGCCGCAGTCATCGGCGCGCAATTGGTGGCGCCGCGAATCCCGTCCGTACCGAAATATTTTCTTGCCATCGGCTCAGCTGCCCTCAGGTTGTGCCGCTTTCGTCGCGCGTGGATAGCGCGCGTTTTGATAAAGGGCGAGCATGTCGCAAGCGGCGCGTATTCTTGTGGGACTGGTGGCCGGGCTGGCGCTGGGGGTGATCCTCGCGTCGCAGGCGCCGGATGCGGCGATTGCCGGCATCGGCGTGGCGGAGCCGATCGGTACCGCCTGGCTCAACGCGCTGCGCATGACGATCGTACCGCTGGTGGTGGCGCTGCTGGTGACCGGCGTCGCCCAGACCGCCGAGGCGGCACGCGCCGGCCGCATCGCGACACGCTCGATCCTGCTGTTCGTCGTGCTGCTGTGGAGCTTTTCGGCGCTGGGGGCCGGCGTGACGCTGGGGCTGCTCGACTGGTTTCCGCTGTCGGACACCGCGGCCGCCGCGCTGCGGACCACCTTTGGCCAGGCTGGGCCGAGTGCCGAGGTGCCGCCCTTTACCCAGTTCCTGGTCGCCATCGTGCCGACCAATCCGGTCGCGGCTGCGGCGAACGACCAGTTCCTGCCGCTGATCCTGTTCACGCTGGTGTTCGCCTTTGCGCTCACCCGGCTGGGCAGCGAGCCGCGCCAGCTGCTGGTGCGGCTGTTTCAGGGGCTGGCGGACACGATGCTGATCGTGATCAACTGGGTGCTGTGGCTGGGGCCGATCGGCGTGTTCGCCCTCGGCTATGTGGTCGGCGCGCGCGCCGGCACCGCGGCCTTCGGGGCGCTCGTCCATTATGTGCTGATCGTGATGGCGGTCGGCATGGTGGTGTGGCTGCTCGCCTATCCGTTGGCGATGTTCGGCGGGCGCGTGCCGCTCGGCCGCTTCCTGCGCGCGACCGCGCCGGCCCAGGCGGTGGCGATCAGCACCCAGTCCTCGCTCGCCTCGCTGCCGGCGATGCTGCGCGGATCGGAGGAGGCGGGGGTGCCCGTCGCCACCTCTGGCGTAGTGCTGCCGATGGCGGTGGCGCTGTTCCGGGCGACGGGTCCTGCGATGAACGTCGCGGTCGCCGTTTATGTCGCGCATGTGTTCGGCGTCGAGCTCGGCGCCGGGCAGATCGCGGCGGGCATCGCCGCGGGCGCGATCACGACCATGGGCGCGGCAAGCCTGCCGGGTCAGATCAGCTTCGTCTCCTCGATCGCGCCGATCGGCGTGGCGATGGGCGTGCCCGTCGAGCCGCTCGCGCTGCTGGTGGCGGTGGAGACCTTTCCCGACCTCGTCCGCACGCTTGGCAACGTGACCATGAACCTGGCGGTGACCAGCGTGATCTCGGAGCGGGTCGCGGGCGGGTCGGTGCGGACCGAGACGGATGCGCTGCTCTCGGGAGGGGAGGCGGTGCAGGTTCGCTAGAGCACCGACCCGCTCATTCTTCCCGTGCTCCCGCGAAGGCGGGAGCACGGGGTTCCACACGCTAGCCTGGTCCTGCGTAGCCCTGGATCCCGGCCTGCGCGGGGGTACCCGCGCGGAGGGTGCCCGCCTCAGCGCATCAGCACCAGTTCCTCAGCCATGCTCGGGTGCAACGCCACCGTCTGGTCGAACGCGTCCTTGGTGAGGCCGGCCTTCACCGCCACGGCCGCCGCCTGCAGGATCTCGGGCGAATCCGGGCCGATCATGTGCAGGCCGACGACACGGCCGGTCTCGCTCTCGCAGATCATCTTGTAGAGCGCGCGCTCGTTGCGGCCGGCCAGCACGTTCTTCATCGGGCGGAAGTCGGACTGGTAGACCTTGACCGAGCCGAGCTTGGTCTTGGCCTGCGCCTCGGTCAGGCCGACACCGGCCATCGGCGGGTGGCTGAACACGGCGGAGGGGATGTTCTCATAGTCGACCCGGTGCGGCTTGCCGCCGAACACCGTGTCGGCGAACGCCTGCCCCTCGCGGATCGCCACGGGGGTCAGCTGCACGCGATTGGTGACGTCGCCCACCGCATAGATGCTGTCGCAGCTCGACCTGCTGTCCTCGTCGACCTCGATCGCGCCCTTGTCGTCGAGCTTGATGCCGGCGGTCTCCAGCCCGAGCCCCTCGGTGTTCGGTACGCGGCCGGTTGCGAACATCACGCAGTCGACGGTGATCGGCTCATGGTTGGACATGGTGACGGTCAGGCAGCCGTCCGCGCCCTTTTCGATGCGTTCGAACTCGGCGTTGAAGCGAAAGTCGATGCCCTTGAGCATCGAGATCTGGAGCAGCCGGTCGCGGATGCTCTCGTCATAGCCGCGCAGGATCACGTCGCTGCGATTGATCAGCGTGACCTTGCTGCCGAACTCGTTGAAGATTCCAGCGAATTCATTGGCGATATAGCCGGCGCCGGCGATCAGGATACGCTTGGGCACGGCATCGAGGTGGAATGCCTCGTTGGAGGTGATGCCATGCTCATGGCCGTCGAAGACCGGGATCGCCGGACGCGCGCCGACCGCCACCAGGATCTTGCCCGCCGTGATGGTGCGGCCGGACGCCAGCTTGACGGAATGCGGGCCGGAGACGGTCGCGCGTTCGCCGATGATCTCGACGCCGTGGTTGGTCAGCGTGGAGGTGTAGGCGCCGTTGATCCGGTCGACTTCGCTGAGCACATTGTCGCGCAACCGCGGCCAGCTGAAGTTGCACGGCTCCGGCACGTCCCAGCCGAACTGCTTGGCGTCCCGCAGATCCTCGGCGAAGTGCGCGCCATAGACGAGCAGCTTCTTGGGCACGCAGCCGCGGATCACGCAGGTGCCGCCGACCCGATACTCCTCCGCGATCGCCACCTTGGCACCATGGGCGGCGGAAACGCGCGCGGCGCGCACCCCGCCCGAACCGGCGCCGATGACAAAGAGGTCGTAGTCGTAATCAGCCATGATGCTCGCCTGCAGGAAGGGGCGCGGGGATTGCCCGCGAAAGAAGTGCGCCTGTAAACGTGTGGTCGGCGCGGGGGCGGTGCAATGCCTCCCCCGCGCCGGCCACGGTGCGCGCTTAGCCCGCGAGCCCGGCGCGGCGCAGCAGGTCGGTGGTCGACGCGTCGAACGCCTGGCCGCCCTTGTCGGCCGCCTTGGCCATTTCCTTGCCGAGCTCGACGCCGAACTGGTCGAACGGGTTGATGCCCAGCAGCACCGCCGAGACAAAGGTGCGATGCTCGTAAAAGGCGATCAGCGCGCCCAGCGTGCGTGCGTCCACCCGGTCGAGCAGCAGCGTCGACGACGGACGGTCGCCCGGATAGGCGCGCGCCTGGTCCTCATTGCCGCGGCCGGCCATCAGCGCCGCGCCCTGGGCGAGCACGTTCAGCAGCAGCTGGCGGTGATGGCCTTCGTTCAGCGAATCGCCGGCCTCGATCGCGGCGACGAACTCGACCGGAACCAGGTGCGTGCCCTGGTGAAGCAGCTGGAACACCGCATGCTGCGCGTCGGTGCCGACGCCACCCCAGGTAATCGGCGCGGTCGGGCGGGTGACGGGTGCGCCGTCGGCGGTCACGCGCTTGCCGTTCGACTCCATCTCCAGCTGCTGGAGATAGGAGGGCAGCAGCCGCAGCCGCTCGTCATAGGCGAAGGTGGCGCGGGTCTGCGCCTTGCGGACCTGGGTGTAGTAGAGGTCGGCAAAGGCCGCGAGCACCGGCGCGTTGCGCAACGGCTCCGACAGGCGGAAGTGGCGGTCCATCTCGGCCGCGCCCTCCAGCAGCTCCTCGAACACGTCCCAGCCAAGGCCGATCGCGGCCGGAAAGCCGATCGACGACCACAGCGAATAGCGGCCGCCGACGCTTTCGGAGAAGGGCAGCACGCGAGTCTCGTCCACGCCCCATTCGATCGCCTGTTCGGGGTTGGCGGTCAGCGCGATCACCTTGCCATAAGGATCCTCGACGCCGTTCTCGGTCATCCAGCCGATCGCGCTTTCGGCGTTCAGCATCGTCTCGGTGGTGGTGAAGGTCTTGGACGCGATCACCAGCAGCGTGGCGTCAGGATCGAAGTCCTCGATCGCCTCTTCCAGCGCGACGCCATCGACGTTCGAGACGATCGCCACGTCATAGCGGTCCGAGTCGCGGCCGAGCGCATCCATCAGCAGGTCGGGGCCGAGCGCCGAGCCGCCGATGCCGACGTGCAGCACATGGCGGATGGGCCCAAGCGCATCCGCCTCGATCGCATCGATCAGCGCGCGGGTACGCGCGTGGAAGCTGCGGGCCAGCGCCACGGTCTCCGGATTGCCCTCGCCGCGCTGGGCCGGGTGCTCGGCGGCGCGGCCTTCGGTCGCGTTCACGACCTCGCCCGCGAACAGCGCGTCGCGGCGTGCGGCAAGCCCGGCGGCTTCGGCCAGCTGCGCGAACGCCTGGAGGCCGGCGGCGTCGAGATGCGTCTTGGACCAGTCGAAATGGATGCCCGAGACGTCGAGCGTCAGCGCGTCGAGCCGGTTCGGCTCGGCTTCGAACAACTCGGTCAGCGGCTTGGGGCTGAGGGCCTCCACGGCCTGCCAGGCGGTGTCCGTCATGCAAATTCTCCTTGGAGCCGTCGTCCTGCGGCGACCTAGCGCGGCACAGGCCGCTCGGCTACTCCCAACAGGCCGGCTTGACGTGGGCTGGACTCCCCCGCACAGCATGCGCCATGGCCAGCAAACCCGCCGCCCGTGCTCCGCGCTCCGAACTGCGCGAGACGGTGCTGTTCTTCGTGAAGCTCGCGATCTTCGTGTTCGTGATCCGCAGCTTCTTCTTCTCGCCCTTCAACATTCCGTCGGGGTCGATGCTCCCGCGGCTGCTGATCGGCGACTATCTGTTCATCACCAAGTGGAACTACGGCTATTCGCGGCACAGTCTGCCGTGGAGCCTGCCGCTGATCCCGGGACGCGTGTTCGCCAGCACGCCCGAGCGCGGTGACGTGGTGGTGTTCAAGGCGCCCCCGACCGCCGAGGACAATTGGGTCAAGCGCGTCATCGGCCTGCCAGGCGACAGCGTGCAGATGCAGCACGGCCAGCTGTTCCTGAACGGCAAAGCGATCCCAAAGCAGCGCATCGGCGACTTCGTGCTGCCGGTCTCGCCCAATTTCGGCTGCCGCTTCGAATTCCAGGACGAGGACGCGGCCGGCAAGCCGATCTGCCGCTATCCGCAGTTCGAAGAAACGCTTCCCAACGGCAAGCGCTACCGCGTGCTCGATCAGACGACCACCGCGGCGGACGACACGGGCGTCTACAAGGTGCCGGCCGGCCATGTCTTTCTGATGGGCGACAATCGCGACGACAGCGCCGACAGCCGCTTCCCCGCACTGCCCAACCAGGGCATCGGTTTCGTGCCGATGGAAAATCTGGAGGGCAAGGCGGTGGTGAACTTCTGGTCCACCGACGGCAGCGCCCAGTGGCTCCTGCCCTGGACCTGGGTGAGCGCGGCGCGCTTCGACCGGATCGGGGAAGGCTTCTGAGCACGCCGCCTCTCAGCCCCTGGCTCGCCGACACCTTTGGCTGCGACGGTCTGCCGCTGCCGCCGTTCGAACGCGCGCTGACGCACGGCAGCCATGCCGGGGACAGCTATGAACGGCTCGAGTTTCTGGGCGACCGGGTGCTCGGCCTGCTGATGGCCGAGTGGCTGTTCGAACGCTTTCCGGACGAGCCCGAGGGCAAGCTGTCGCGGCGTATCAACGCACTGGTGACCGGCGCCGTCTGTGCCGAGCTGGCGCGCGAGCTGGGCGTGGTGCCGCATCTGCGGCTCGGCAAGCAGGCTCGTGACGACGGCGCGACGCAAAGCGACAATGTGCTGGGCGACGTGATGGAGGCGCTGATCGGCGCCTTTTACCTCGAGGCCGGGCTGGAGGCGACGCGCAGCTTCGTGCGCCGCATCTGGGCTGACCGCATCGAAACTCAGGTGCGCGCCCCCAAGCATCCCAAGTCTGCGCTGCAGGAATGGGCCGCGTCGCACGACCGGCGGCCGCCCGAATATACCGTGGTCGACCGCTCCGGCCCCGGCCATGCCCCGCGCTTCACGGTAAAGGTCGCGATCGGCAAACTCGCCGAGGCGTCCGCGCAGGGGACGTCGAAGCAGGAAGCCGAAACCGCCGCCGCCAAGGCGCTGTTGCGCCAGCTGGAACGGTAGTCAGAACGCGCCGTTTGTCCTGAGTAGCCATTGAGCGAAGTCGAAATGGCGTATCGAAGGACCGCCACCCGTGCTTCGATACGGGGCTTCGACTTCGCTCAGCCCCTACTCAGCACGGACGGTTCTGCTCGAAGCCATCCTGCTCTAGGCTTGCGTTGACCGGCGCGGGCCGCACCCCCATTCTCCCTTTTCCTCTTCGTCAGGCTTGCACATGAACCTTTCTTCCCAACGCTGCGGCCTGGTTGCCGTGGTCGGCGCGCCCAACGCGGGCAAGTCCACGCTGGTCAACGCCATGGTTGGCCAGAAGGTCGCGATCACCAGCGCCAAGGCGCAGACCACGCGCACCCGGCTGATGGGCATCGCGATCGAGGGCGATACCCAGCTTCTGCTGGTCGATACGCCCGGCATCTTTGATCCGCGCCGCCGGCTCGACCGGGCGATGGTGGCCGCCGCGTGGGAAGGGGCGGAGGGCGCCGATGCGATCGCGTTCGTGGTCGATGCCAAGGGCGGACTTGGCCCCAAGGTCACCGACATCGCCGAGCGGCTGGCCCATCGCCGCGAGCCCAAGCTCCTCATCCTCAACAAGGTCGACATCGCCGACAAGCCGCGGCTGCTGACCCATGCGGCGCGCCTCAACGAGCAGATGGGCTTTGACGAAACCTTCTTTGTCAGCGCCCAGACCGGCGACGGCGTGCCGGAACTGAAGGCCGCGCTCGCCGGCCGTATGCCCGAGGGCCCGTGGCACTTCCCCGAGGACCAGGTCTCCGACGCGACCGACCGCATGCTCGCGGCCGAAATGACGCGCGAGCAGATCTACCACCAGCTCCACGCCGAGCTGCCCTATGCGATCGCAGTCGATACCGAGCTCTACAAGGAGCGCGAGGACGGGTCGGTCGAGATCCACCAGCAGATCCTGGTCGGGCGCAAGAGCCAGCGCGCGATCGTGCTGGGCAAGGGCGGCACCCGCATCAAGGAAATCGGCGCCAAGGCGCGGGCCGAGCTGCAGAGCGTGATGGGCGTGCGCGTCCACCTCTACCTCCACGTCAAGGTGAAGCCCGACTGGGAGGAGGACCGTACCCTCTATCGCGACATCGGCCTCGACTGGGTGGAGTGAGGGTCAGCGCTGCGTCAGCACCGCCTCCACCCACTCCGGGACCAGCCGGGTAGCGGGGCCGAGGCGGGTTTCGTCGAACCAGTGACTGCCGGCGGAGCGCTCCAGGTTGAGCTCCAGCGTGGCGGCGCCGAAATGCGCGGCCATCTGGACGAAGCCTGCGGCGGGATAGACCGCGCCCGAAGTGCCGATCGACACGAACAGGTCGGCCTCCGCCAGCGCCGCCTCGATCCGATCCATCTCGTACGGCATCTCCCCGAAGAACACGATGTCGGGGCGCAGCGCCCGGGCACCACAGGCGGGGCACACCGCACCCGGTGGGAGCTCGGTACCATGCGGGCTCCGGGCGCCACAGGCCGCGCACAGCGCCGAGCGCAGTTCGCCATGCATGTGCAGCAGCCGCCGGGCGCCGGCGCGTTCGTGCAGATCATCGACATTCTGGGTGACGATCAGCAACTCGCCCGGCCATTCGGCATCGAGCCGCGCCAGCGCCTGATGCGCGGCATTGGGCTCGACCGTCTCCAGCGCCGCACGCCGCAGGTCATAGAAGCGGTGCACCAGTGCCGGGTCGGCGGCGAGTGCCTCAGGGGTGCAGACGTCCTCGACGCGATGCCCTTCCCACAGGCCGCCGGGTCCGCGAAAGGTGGCGAGGCCGCTCTCGGCGGAGAGGCCCGCGCCGGTGAGGACAACGATGTTGCGGGGGGTGGTCATGTCCCTTCCTAACGCAGTTGGGCAACGCAGCCATTCCACAAAGCGGCTTGAAGCGAGGACGACGTGCGACTAGCTGCCTGCCGCAATGCAACAAATGCTTGAACTGGCCCGTTCCACCCCCGTGAGCGACACCCAAGAAGACCGCGCGAGCATCAGCGACATCCTGCGCTTTGCGATGATGCAGCGCATCTGCGTGTCGGTGGTGTACAACAACATGGACATGCTGCTGGCCCCGCACATGCTGTGGACCAAGCATGGCGACCTGCACGTCGATGCGGTCACCGTCGAGCGCGCGGGCGGCGCGCCCAAGATCGCGAAGCTCGGCACGTTCAAGCTCGCCGGGCTCAACAGCGTGGCGCTGACCTCGCGGCTGTTCGAACCCTTCGCCGAGTTCAACGTGAACGACCCGAAATACGCCGAAGCGCCGGTCGCGCATATCGCCGCCTGATCCGTTTCGCTGCCGTCTCGGCTTGTCGGGACCGGCGGTATTCTGCAAGGAGCCCGCGGTCCCGGCGTGCGTTGGGCTGAGGGGCGCAAGAGGCGGAGCGGACATGGCTAGCATTGGCATCTATGGGCGGCTGGGTCGCATGGGACAGGCGATTGCGGCCGTGATCCCGGAGCTGGGCGCGACCCTGGCCGGCGGCGCCGATGCGGGCGAGAACCCGGAGGCGATCGCGCGCAAAGCCGATGTGCTGGTCGACTTTTCGGCCGCCGTCGCAGTCGATGCCCATCTCGATGCGGCCCTGGCGACCGGCACGCCGATCCTGATCGGAACCACCGGCCTTACCCATGCGCAGCATGCGCGCATCGACGCGGCAGCCCAGCAGATCCCCGTGCTCCAGACCGGCAACACCTCGCTCGGCATCGCGCTCCTGTCGCGGCTGGTGCGGGAGGCGGCCGGGCGGCTGGGCGCGGACTGGGACGTGGAGATCGTCGAGACCCACCATCGCATGAAGGTCGACGCGCCGTCGGGCACTGCACTGATGCTGGGCGAGGCGGCGGCGGCCGGCATGGGCGTTGCCATGGCGGACGTGGGCGTGCTCGGACGGGCGGGACTGGTCGGTGCGCGCGCGGCAGGCACGATCGGCTTTGCAGCGGTGCGTGGCGGCCGCGTGGTTGGCGACCATCAGGTGATCTTTGCGGGCGAGGGGGAGCGGATCGAGCTTGGCCACCGCGCCGACGACCGCGCGATCTTTGCGCGTGGCGCGGTCAAGGCGGCGCAGTGGCTCGTGACCCAGGCGCCGGGCCGCTACGGCATGGATGCGGTGCTGGGCCTTTGAAGCGGGCCGACGTCTTCGAATTCTACCGGCGGCTGGCCGAAGCCAACCCGCATCCCGAGACTGAGCTCGAATCGGTCAACAGCTATACCCTGCTGGTCGCGGTCGCCCTGTCCGCCCAGGCGACCGACGTCGGCGTGAACAAGGCGACCCGCCGGCTGTTCGCAGAGGTCGACACGCCCGAAAAGATGGTGGCGCTCGGCGAGGACGGGCTCAAAGAGCACATCAAGACGATCGGCCTGTTCAACACCAAGGCCAAGAACGTGATCGCGCTGTCTCAGGCGCTGATCGACCACCATGGCGGCGAGGTGCCGGCGAGCCGCGAGGCGCTGGAGACGCTGCCCGGCGTCGGGCGCAAGACCGCCAATGTGGTGATGAACGTCGCGTTCGGGGCGGAAACCTTCGCGGTCGACACCCATATCTTTCGGGTCGGCAACCGCACCGGTTTGGCCAAGGGCAAGACGCCGCTGGCGGTGGAGCTGGTGCTCGACCGGGTGACGCCGCAGCCGTTCCGGTTGCACGCGCACCACTGGCTGATCCTGCACGGCCGCTATGTGTGCAAGGCGCGGACGCCTGAATGCTGGCGCTGCATCGTTGCGGATCTCTGCGCCTACAAGCCGAAGACGCCGGTGCCGGCGAAGCGCAGCGCCGCCGCTCTGAACTGACGCTGCGAGCCCCACACAGCTGCCGGACCGTGAGGACCGGCAGCCGGGGCTCTCCCAAGCCGGTTAGAAGCTGTAGGCCAGGCCGACCGAGCCCAGCCACTGGTTGCGGTCGCCCGCGATGCTGGTGACGGGGCTCTGTGCGAAGTCGTTGAGCATGCGGCGATAGACGACACCGCCGAACGCCTGCAGGCCGTTACGCAGGTCACCGGTCAGCGACACCGCGCCGATGCTGCCGAGCGTCCAGTTCTTCCAGCCGCCGCGTGCGTTGTACACGGGCAGGCCGCTGTCCTCGCTCTCCTGCGGGCTGATGCCGAAGTAGCTGCGCGCATAGCCGCTTTCCGCACGCTCGGCGGAGACGAACACGCTGATGATCGAGCGGGTGCTGAGCGGGGTCATGTAGCTGACGGTGGGCGTGAAGATGCCGGCGGAGTGCGCGCCGCTCACGCCCTTGCGATAGCTGACCGAGGCGGACAGGCGGTCGAACTCGCTGGTGATCACGCCGGTCTGGGCAATGCCGAGGTAGCCGCCGACCTCGATCGCGGTCTTGCGCTTGCCGAGCGCCTTGATGCGATCGTCCTCGATGCCCTTGGTGCTGGCGCGGTTGGTGTTGATCGCCGCTACCGGGCCCGCCTGGAAATCAATGCCCGGGCCAAAGTTGTCCGGCACCAGGTCGACGCTCAGCCGGTTGCCGATCAGCAGGAAGTTGAATCCGGAAACGCGGCCGATCGCGGCGGGAACCGGCGAGACGCCATAGTCGTCCGACCCTTCGTAATCGGGAAGGTATCCGGCGCCGAGGCCGACCATGGCGAAGTCGCCGCCGTTGTCGGTGTTGGGAGTGCTCGCGGAACCCGCGCTATCCTGAGCGAATGCCGGGGCGGCGCCCAGTGCAGACAAGGAAAGCGCCAGGGCGGCGGCAGTACGGAAGATCTTGGCCAAGGACAGGTGCCTTTATGGAATGTTGCCGACGCGTAACGCTACCCTGCAGTCTTGGCTCCCGCGCTCGGTTTCAAAACAAATAACGCATCCGCACCTGTTGCCGATTGGCATCACCTGCCAGCGTGAACCGCGCTGACGCAAAGCGCGGCGGACCGAACCCGAGCCCGGGATTCTGCGAAAAGCCGAACCCCTCCCGCGGGATCCCGGCGATGGTGTCCAGCTTGCCATTGGCGTTCTCGTCATGGACCACCGACAGGGCGTAGCTGCCCGGCGCCAGTCCCTCGATACGGATCACCTGCTGGCCGGCGGGCGCGGAGCGCTTCACGGCATGGGGATCGTTCGCGCACTTCGGGAAGCTCCTGGCATCGGCAGTGACGCACAGCCGGACCATGCCCTTGGCGGAGCGCAGCCCGCTGAGCGTTATCTCAAGCGCGGCGGTCGGTGCTCCCCCCGTCAGCAGCACCAGCGCCGCTGCCCCCCAGCCGAACCGCACCGCCGTTCGGCACACGCGCATGGTCATTCTTGTTCTTTCCAAAGCTGCCAAGTCCGTCGTCGGTGCCGCACAGGCGGTCCCAGAAGCGGAAGTAGAGGCCGAAGTTGCAGCCATAGCGCTGGTGGTGGCGCTGATGATGGCTGGCGGTGATCAGCCACTTGCCGAGCGGACCGTCCCAGACGGCGCGCGGGAAGATTTCCCACCCCATGTGGTTGGTGACGCCCATCACCGTCATCACCGTCAGCACCACGCCCAGCGCCCCGACGTGGATCGGGATCAGGAACACCAGCAGCGGGATGACAAAGGCGCCGGTCAGCGCCTCGATCGGATGGAACGCCATGGCTGCCCAGGCGGTCGGCGGGCGGCTGGCGTGGTGGACCGCATGCGCCACGCGGAACACCCGCGGGCGGTGCATCCAGCGATGGCTCCAGTAGAACCACGTGTCGTGGAGAAAGAGGTAGAGCAGCACCGACAGCGGCAGCCACCACAGCGGCCGGTCGTGCACGTCGGCATAGATCCGGGTCCAGCCGCGGTTCTGCCATCCCCAGGCGACGACGCCGGCCGGAATGCCGTAGATGGCGGCGGAGATCAGGCTCCAGCGGATCTCCTTCACGATCTGCCGGTCGAGTCCCTGGTAGAGCCCCGGCTGTCGCAGCCGGGTCGCGAACGCAAAGCCGCCCGACGCCAGCAGATAGCGCACGCCCACGATTCCCGTCATCGCGAGCGCGGACAGCAGGATGGCGAGGGCAACCGACATGCCTGGCGCTGTAGCGGTTCCGCTGGCCCGGCGCCATGGCGCGCTGCCCTTTCGCCCCGTCGGAAGCTCGGCTAGGCGAGGAACATGCCGACCCACCATCATTGCGACCTGGCGATCCTGGGCGGGGGGCTTGCCGGCGGGCTGATCGCGCTGGCGCTGGCCGAGCGCCGGCCGGAGCTGTCGATCCGCCTTGTCGATGCGGGGACTCGGTTCGGCGGCAATCACCTCTGGTCCTTTTTCGACAGCGACGTGGATCCGGCCGATCGCTGGATCATCGCGCCGGTCGTTGGCCACCGCTGGCACGGCTATGACGTCGCGTTCCCCGGACACCGTCGCACCCTCGACGCCATCTATCACAGCGTGGAGTCGGCGCAGCTCGACGCGGTGCTGCGCGCATCGCTGCCGGCAGAGGCGCTGCTCACCGGCCGCCGCGTGCTGGCGGCGAGCGCGACCGCAGTGGTGCTCGACGATGGCGAGCGGATCGAGGCCAGGGGCGTGATCGACTGCCGGGGCCCGGGCGACCTTTCGCTGCTCGACTGCGGCTGGCAGAAGTTCCTGGGCCAGGAACTGGTGCTGGAGCAGCCGCACGGCCGCGACCGGCCCGTCGTGATGGACGCGCGTGTCGAACAGCTCGACGGCTATCGCTTCGTCTATTGCCTGCCGCTCGGCCCCGACCGGATGTTCGTTGAGGACACCTATTACAGCGATGGTCCCGAGATCGACGTGGCGATTCTGCGAGAGCGCATCCGTGCCTATGCCGAGGCGCAGGGCTGGCGCATCGCCGAGGTGGCGCGCGAGGAGCAGGGCGTGCTGCCGGTGGCGATGGGCGGCGACTTCGACGAATATTGGCGCTCCACCCCGCCGGGCGCCAAGGCGGGGATGCGCGCCGGGCTGTTCCATCCGCTCACCGGCTATTCTTTGCCCGACGCGGTGCGGACGGCAGCGGCGATCGCGGCGGCGCCCGATTGTTCGGCCGACGCGTTGGCCGAGTTGACGCACGGGCTTGCGCGCACGACATGGCGCAGGCGCGGATTTTACCGCATGCTTACCGCCATGTTGTTCAGGGCAGCGAAGCCTGAAGCGCGCTATCGCGTGCTGGAGCGCTTCTATCGCCTGGACGCGCGGCTGATCGGACGCTTCTATGCCGGTCGGTCGATCTGGGCGGACAAGGCGCGCGTGCTCGCCGGCAGGCCGCCGGTTCCGGTGGCACGCGCGGTACGGGCGATTTGGAACATGCGGGCTGGCGGCCGGGAGAAACGGACTTGAGAACGGCAACGGTGATCGGCGCAGGATTCGGCGGCTTGGCGCTCGCCATCCGCCTGCAATCGGCCGGGGTCGAAACGACGCTGATCGAGGGCCGCGACAAGGCCGGCGGCCGCGCCTATGTGTTCGAGCGCGACGGCTTCACCTTTGATGCGGGCCCGACGGTGATCACCGATCCCGACTGTCTGCGCGAGCTGTGGCAGCTGTCGGGGCACGAGATGGCGTGGGACGTCACGCTCGAACCGGTCACGCCCTTCTACCGGCTGAACTGGGCGGACGGCACCAACTTCGACTATTCCAACGACGATGTGTCGCTACGCTCGGAGATCGCCAAGCTCGATCCGCAGGACGTCGACGGCTACGCGCGTTTCCTGGAATATGCCAAGGGCGTGTACGAGGAAGGCTATGTGAAGCTCGGCGCCAAGCCGTTCCTCGACTTCCGCTCGATGCTGAAGGCAGCGCCCGCGCTTGCCAAGTACCAGGCGTGGCGTTCGGTCTATGCGATGGTCTCGACCTTCGTGAAGAACGAAAAGCTGCGCCAGGCGCTGAGCTTCCACACGCTGCTGGTGGGAGGCAATCCGACCACGACCAGCGCCATCTATGCGCTGATCCACAAGCTGGAGCGCGACGGCGGGGTGTGGTTCGCCAAGGGCGGTACCAACCAGCTGGTGTCGGGCATGGTCGCCTTGTTCGAGCGGCTGGGCGGCGCGCTGATCCTGGGCGATCCGGTGACCGAGATCGAGACGCTGGGCGACCACGCTACCGGCGTCGTCACCCGCAGCGGAAAGCGGATCGCGTCGGATGCGGTGGCGAGCAACGCCGACCTGATGCACAGCTACAAGGACCTGCTGCGCAATTCCCGCAGCGCGCGGCGCACGACGGCACGGCTGGAGAAGAAGCGTTTCTCGCCCTCGCTGTTCCTGGTTCACTTCGGCATCAAGGGCACGTGGCCGGGCATTCCGCACCACATGATCCTGTTCGGGCCGCGCTATCAGGGGCTGTTGTCCGACATCTACGACCATGGCGTGCTGTCGGAGGATTTCTCGCTCTACCTCCACCACCCGACCGTGACCGACCCGAGCCTGGCGCCGGAGGGGCATTCGACCTTCTATGCGCTGGCGCCGGTGCCGCACATGGGCAAGCTGCCGATCGACTGGGACACCATCGGGCCCATGTACGAGAAGCGCATCCTGGATGAGGTCGGCCGTCGGCTGATCCCGGACATCCACGATCGGATCGTCACCAAGTTCAGCTATGCGCCGCCCGATTTCGCAAAGGACCTCAACGCGCATCTGGGCTCGGCCTTCTCGCTCGAGCCGATCCTGACGCAGAGCGCCTGGTTCCGCGCGCACAATCGCGACGACCATATCCCCAACCTCTATTTCGTGGGGGCGGGCACGCACCCCGGCGCCGGCATCCCGGGCGTGGTGGGAAGTGCGAAGGCAACCGCCTCGCTGATGCTGGAACGCGGCCGCTGACACGCGGCCGCGTCAACATTCCAAGGACAAAGTACGTGAAGCGACTGGCCATTTATTGCGGTTCGGCGACCCCGACGGACCCGGTGTATATCGACAATGCGCGTTTCGTCGGCCGCACGCTGGCGGAGCGCGGCATCGGCGTCGTCTATGGCGGCGGCCGGCTGGGCCTGATGGGCGCGGTGGCGGACGGCGCGCTGGAGGCGGGCGGCGAGGTGATCGGCGTGATTCCGACCGCGCTGGTCAATGCCGAGGTCGCACACCGCGGCTGCACCGAGCTGCATGTCGTCGAGACGATGCACCAGCGCAAGCAGGCCTTCACCGACCTGTCGGACGGGTTTGTCACCATTCCCGGCGGAACCGGCACCATGGACGAGCTGTGGGAGGCGATGAGCTGGGCGCAGCTCGGCTACCACAGCAAGCCGGTGGGGCTGCTCAACGTGGCTGGCTATTACGACGGGCTGATCGCGTTCGTGGACAAGATGGCCGAGGTCGGCTTCCTGCGGCCGATGCATCGCGACATCCTGCTGGTCGACGACCAGCTCGAGACGCTGCTCGACCGCATGGCGACCCACAAGGTGGCGAGCCCGATCTTTTCCATGTCGAGCAGCGAGCTCTGATCCCATGACCGCGGCCAGCGCCGACCGCCCGAGCCGCGACGCGATCGTCGCGACCGCGCGCGAGACGATCGGCGCGGGCTCCAAGAGCTTTGCGGCGGCGAGCCGGCTGTTCGACCGGCAGACGCGCGAGCGCGCCTGGCTGCTCTACGCCTGGGCGCGGGCGTGCGACGACCTGGCCGACGGGCAGGAGCTTGGCCACGGCATGACGGCGGTGGCCGATGCGCCCGAGCGGCTGGCGCAGATCACCGCGCAGACCGAGGCGGCGCTGGCCGGCGAATGGGTGGGTGACCCGGCGTTCGACGCGCTGCGCATCGTTGCCGCCGAAGCGCGGCTGCCGCACGCGCTGGTGCGCGACGTGATCGCGGGCTTCGCGCTCGATGCCCAGGAGTGGCGTCCGCGAACTGGGGACGACCTGTACCGCTATTGCTACCATGTCGCAGGGGCGATCGGCTGCCTGATGGCGGTGGTGATGGGGGTCGATCCGACCGACGAGGACACGCTCGATCGCGCCTGCGATCTGGGTATCGCGTTCCAGCTGTCCAACATCGCGCGTGACCTGTGCGAGGATGCAGCGGCCGATCGCTGCTACCTGCCGGTCGAGTGGCTGGTCGAGATCGACGTGCCGCCGGGCGAGCATATGAAGCCGCCGTTCCGCCCGCGCGTGGCGATGCTGGCGCGCCGGCTGGTCGACCAGTCCGAACGTTATGAGGCGAGCGCGCGCGAAGGCACGCCGGCGCTGCCGTTCCGCGCCGCCTGGGCGGTGCTGGCGGCGGCCGACATCTATGGCGGCATTGGCCGCGCCGTGCGGGCGCGGGGCGAGCAGGCCTGGGATCACCGGGTCACCACCTCCAAGGCGCAGAAGATCGGTGCGATCGGGCGCGCGTTTGTGGCGGCACAGGGGCGGGCGAGCCGCTATCCGCGACGCCCGCGCGATCCGGAGCTGTGGGTGCGACCGCGGCGGGGGTGAGGCGCTCGGCACCTTGATAGTCCCTGCGCAGGAGCACGGCTGAACGACACTCGCGTCAACGACGACGATGGTACTTCTGGAAGGAAAACCTGCCTCCCGGTTCCCGGCATTCGCCTGGGAACCGGAAGCAGTGTGGTGCGGTCGAGAAGACTCGAACTTCCACGGCCTTTCGGCCACAACGACCTCAACGTTGCGCGTCTACCAGTTCCGCCACGACCGCACATGAACACCATGGGGCAGAACCCCCGGCTGGTAGGCGAGCGCCCCTAGCAGTCGATTCGACGGCATGCAACCGGCTTTGTTCGAACAAGCGTCGCGAACGGCGCCACAGGGCGACTTTCGCGCGTCCGACGGCATCGCTAGAGCCATTTTTTCCGCCGTTCTTCCGAGTATTTCGTGTCCGCGACCGCACAACCTCAGATCCCGGCGCCGCGCGCGGAAGTGTGGCGACTGCTGGGGCTCGCCTGGCCGGTGATGTTGACCAGCCTCAATTGGACGCTGCTCCACATCACCGACGTGGTGATGGTGGGGCTGGCCGGCACCGGCGAGGTCGCGGCGCTCGGCGCGAGCCGGTCGCTCACCTTTGTCGGCATCGTCGTGGTGCTCGGCTGGCTGTCGGGCGTTCTGGTGTTTGCGGCCCGCGCCGACGGCGCCCGCGACCTGCCGGCGACCGGGCGCGTGCTGCACGAAGCGCTGATCGCCGCCATCCTCCTGGGGCTGGCGAGCGGCGGCGTGCTGTTCGCCTTTGCCGAGCCGCTGCTGCGCCTGCTCGGCGTCGCGCCGGCGCTCGCTCCGCCTGCAGCTGAAGTGGTGCGGGTGATGGCGCTCGCCTATCCGTTCCAGCTGCTCAGCATCGCCGCGAGCTTCTTCCTGGAGGGGATCAGCCGCCCGCGGCGGGTAACGGCGGTCAACCTGGGGGTGCTGCCGATCAACGCGCTGCTCGCCTGGGCGCTGGTCGCGGGCCATCTGGGGCTGCCGGCGCTCGGTGCCGTGGGCGCGGCGGCGGCGACCGCCATCGCCTCGGCGGTCGGTGCGGTGGTGCTGCTGGTCTGCGTCTTTCGCCTGCCGGACGCTGCCGAGCGCCAGGTCGGGCGCTGGCGCGGGATCGCGGCACCTCGGCTGGCAGGGGTGCGTGCGCTGTTGGGCTTCGGGCTGGTGCCCGCCGTCGCCTCCGGGCTGGAGCTGGTCGGCTTTGCGGTGCTGATCGGCCTGTCGACGCAGCTGGGGGCGGCGGCCGCCCATGCCTTTCAGATCGTGTTCTCGATCCACAACGTCACCTTTGCGGTCGCGCTGGGGCTGGGATCGGCCGCGGGCGTGCGCGCCGGCAATGCGGTGGGCGAGGGGGTGCCGCACCGGGCAATCGCGCGCGGCGGGCTGGCGGCAATGCTGGCGGCCGGGGCGACCGGGTTGCTTGCCGCGGCGCTGCTGCTGTCCACGGGCTGGCTTACCGGCCTGTTCCCCGCAACCGGCGAAGTGCATCTGCTGGCGGCAGCGATGCTGCTGCGCTGGGCGCCGTTCATCCTGTTCGACGGGGTGCAGGTGGTGCTGGTGTATACGCTCAGGGCATTGGGCGACCAGGTGACGGCCGGCGTGAACAGCATCCTCGCCTTTTTCGTCGTCACGGGCGGAGCCGGCTGGCTGCTGGTCCATGCCGGGGTCGGCCCGCTGGCGCTCGCCTGGGCATCGGGCGTGGGGATGCTCGTGGCGACGCTGCTTCACGGCGGGCGCCTCGCCTGGCTGGCGCGGCGGCTGCGCCGGGCGGCGGATGGGGCAGGGAGCAGCCGTCCGGCTCAGTCCCCCGTTGGTTTCGAGTAGCCGTCGAGCGTGTCGCGACGGCGCATCGGGAAAGCGGTCGCAGCTCTCTCGACACGGGCTCCCGACACGCTCGATCCCTGCTCGAGACAAACGGGTGGGGAACGGACAAACGGGGGAATGGGAAAGGACGGACGGTCAGACGCCAGGCCGTGCCCCCGCCGCCGCCTAGATCCCGTTGACGAAGCTCAGTTCGAGCATCTTGGAGTTCGCCGGCACGTCGAGTTTGGCCGAGTTGAACAGGATCGTGCCGCTCGGGCCCAGCTCGCGCTGCGAGGGGGTGATCGTCCAGCTGTAGACGACGCGTTCGCCCTGGTCCTTTAACTCCACGCGAATGTCGGGCACGCGCTGGCGCTCGCCGGTCGGGTTCACGACCTTGCCGGAGATCGCGAACAGCTCGTTTCCGCTCGACAGGTTGCGGCGCTCGATCTGCTTGTCCGCGAACAGCAGCGGCGTGTCGATGCGGCCGATCGGCAGGCCGATCCTTGCGGCGATCCCCGGCGTGCCGAGATAGAGGATCGCGGCAATGCCGGCGAGCATGGCCAGGCTGGCGGCAACGGCCGCGGCGGTCCAGCGGCGGAACGGGTTGCGGCGCGGGCGGAACGGCGGGCGCGGGGCAAAGGCGTCATATTGGCGCGGCTCGCCGCGTTCGGCACGCTCGCCCTCCGGGTCGATATAGCGGTGCGCGGGCTGGACGGCGGCAGGCGCTGCTTGCGGAGCAGGCGCTGCGGCTTGCGGTGCAGGCGCGGCTACCGGCTCCGGCGGGGGTGCCGCCGCTGCGACAGGAGCGGCCGCTGCGACCGGCGCCGCCTCCTGCTCGGGCGCCGCCTGGGCCACGCCCAAGTCCAGGAGCGCGGGACGCTGGAACCAGCTGTGCTTGCAGCTGGCGCAGCGCACCGTGCGTCCCTCGGGCCCAATCGCCTGATCGGGCACCACATAACGCATATGGCATTGGGTGCACTCAAGGATCATCGACGCAGCAGTTCCGATCGGGGCATGCCGATCCTAAGCATGCGAGAAGCCGTGCTGGCAAGGGCGGAGCGCGCCCTGCGCTTGAGCAGGTCCGGCGGCTGTGCGATGGCGGCGCCCGCGAAGCTTCAAACGGGGTGGCCGGCGTCGGCGATGGCCAATATCGTACAGTTCGAGAATGTCGGTCTTCGCTACGGCAACGGCGCAGAGACGCTGTCGGACGTGAGCTTCACGCTGACGACGGGCTCCTTCTATTTCCTGACCGGTGCGTCGGGGGCGGGCAAGACTTCGCTCCTGAAGCTCCTCTATCTTGCCCAGCGGCCCAGCAGGGGCGTGATCCGGCTGTTCGGCGAGGACGCCGTCACCTTGCCGCGTGGCCGCCTGCCGGGCTTTCGCCGGCGCATTGGTGTCGTGTTCCAGGACTTCCGCTTGGTCCCGCACCTGTCGGCCTATGACAATATCGCCCTGCCGTTGCGGGTGGCGGGCGTTCCGGAGGCGGACGTGGCCGTGCCGGTCAACGAGATGCTGGCCTGGGTCGGCCTTTCCGATCGCGCTGACGCCCCTCCGCCGACGCTGTCGGGTGGCGAGCAGCAGCGGATCGCGATCGCGCGCGCGGTGATCGGTCGGCCCGAGATCCTGGTGGCCGACGAGCCGACCGGCAACGTCGATCCCGACATGGCCGAGCGGCTGCTCCATCTGTTCGAATCGCTCAACCGGCTGGGCACCACCGTGGTGGTGGCGACCCATGATTATGAGCTGCTCCAGCGGATCCCGGCGGCGCGCATGATGCGGCTGGAAAAGGGGCGGCTGATCGACCCGACCGGCGAGATGCGCTTTCCGCCGCGCCCGGACGGGCCGCGCTGATGGCGATGCGCGCAAGCGACCGCCGGCTGCTCGGCGACCGCCAGGGGCGGCGCACGATGGTGTGGATCATGGCGATCATGATCTTTCTGACCGTGCTCGCCGCCGCGATGGGCTTGTCGGTATCGGGTGCCGGACGTGCGCTCGACCGGCAGCTGGCCGGGCGATTGACCGTACAGGTGGTGGAGGCGGACGCGGCCAAGCGCGATGCTGCCGTTCGTCGGCTGCTGGCGGGGCTGCGCCGTGCGCCAGTGGTGGCCAAAGCGGCGGAGGTGGACCGCGCCGAGCTTGCCGAATTGATGCGGCCGTGGCTGGGCGAGGCTGGGCTCGACGCCGACCTGCCGATCCCGGCGATGGTCGACGTCGACCTCAACCAGAGCAGCGATGCCGCAGTGGCGGCGGTGACCCGGATCGCCAAGGCGGCGACTCCGGCCGCACGGGTCGATTGGCACGCGAGCTGGCTGGCGCCGGTGCGCGGGTTCCTGCGCACGCTCGGCTGGGTCGCCTTCGGGCTGGTGGCGGTGATGGCGACCGCTACTGCCGCCGTCGTGCTGCTGTCGGCGCGGGCAGGGCTGGACACGCATCGCGGGACGATCGACATCCTTCACATGCTCGGCGCCACCGATGTCCAGATTGCCCGCCTGTTCCAGCAGCGGATCGCCGTCGACACGCTGACCGGCGGGTTGATCGGCACCGTCGCCGGCCTTGCGGTCGTACTGGTGGTCGGGCTGCAGATCGGCACGCTGGAGTCGCAGGTGCTTGCCGGGCTCGGTCTGTCGGCGCTGGACTGGCTGCTGATCGTGGCAACGCCGATCGCCTTCATGCTGCTGGCGACGGTTGCGGCGCGGATCGCGGTGCTGCGCGCCTTGGGGCAGGTGCTGTGATCTGGCGGCTGCTCTCGGTGGCGGTGATCGGCTGGGTGCTGGGCTTTGCGCTCTTCACGGTGGCGCTGCCCCGGCCGGCGTCGGACACGCTCGTCACCGATGCGGTGGTCGTGCCGACCGGTGCTCCGGGCCGCATCGATCGCGGCCTTGCGGTCGTGCGCGCGGGAAAAGCCAAGCGGATGCTCGTGACCGGCGTCGACCCGGACGTCCGGCCTGGCGAGTTCGCCGTCGCCTACAAGGTGCCGACGCAGACCGTCACCTGCTGCGTCGATCTGGGGCGCGAGGCCGTCGACACCCGCTCCAACGCCGACGAGACCGCGGACTGGGTGCGCACCCACCGCTATCGCACGGTGCGGCTGGTGACGTCCGACTGGCACATGGCGCGGGCGGCGCTGGAACTGCGCTATGCGGTGGATGGCACGGTGGAGGTCATCCCGGACCCGGTCCCCGGCACGCCACGCTTCGGCATCCTGTTCGACGAATACAACAAATATCTCGTCCGTCGCGTCGTGCTGTTGCTGGGGGTTCGCCTATGATCGCGTGGCTGCGGACGCTGGCGTTCAACCTCGTCTTCTACAGCTTCACCATTGGCATCGTGACGACAGCGCCGCTGATGGCGCTGGCGGGGCCAAGCGCGCTACGGCGTCATGCGGAGACTTGGGCCCGGGTCCAGGGCGTGCTCGCCCGCTGGCTGCTCGACATCGAGGTGCGGGTGGAAGGCGAAGTCCCGCACGGGCCGTTCCTGTTCGCTGCCAAGCACCAGGCGATGTTCGAGACGCTGGAACTCGCCTGGCGGATCGGCGCACCGGTGATCGTGATGAAGCGCGAGCTCACCCAGATCCCGCTGTGGGGCCGGGCGGCGCAGCGCTATGGCAGCATCGGCATCGACCGGGCGGGAGGCGCCGACGCGCTGCGCGCCATGCTGCGTGAAGCAAAGGAAGCACGCCGCGCCGGACGCGCGGTGCTGATCTTTCCGGAAGGGACCCGCGTCCTGCCCGGAGAGACGCCGCCGCTGCGCTCGGGCTTTGCCGGCCTCTACAAGGCGCTGGCGATGCCGGTGGTGCCGGTCGCGCTCGACAGCGGGCCGCTGTGGCCGCGCAAGGGCGTGAAACGCGCGGGCACCATCACGCTGCGCTTCGGCACGCCGATCCCGGCCGGCCTCTCCCGCGCCGAAATCGAAGCGCGGGTCCATGCCGGTATCAACGCGCTGGAGCCGGCGTTCTCCGCCGACTGAGCCGTCAGATGCCGGCGTACCACTCATAGTCGGCGATATCCTCCCACAAGCCTCCCTTGCCGCCCGCGATGCCGTCGAGGCTCGCCACCGCCTCGATCCGCTCGATGTACTTGGCGTGCTTGTAGCCGAGCTGACGCTCGACCCTGAGGCGCAGCGGCGCGCCGTTGGGGATCGGCAGCAGCGCGTCATTCATGGCCCAGGCGAGGATCGTCTGCGGATGAAAGGCGTCGATCAGGTCGATCGATTCATAATAGGGGCGCCCGCCCAGCCGATCGGCGCAGTGGAAGACGAGGTAGCGCGCGCCATCGCGCAGGCCCGCAAGGTCCAGCAGGCGCGAGAGGCGCGGGCCGCTCCACTTGCCGATCGCGCTCCATCCCTCGACACAATCGTGCCGGGTGATCTGGGTGCGCGCGGGCATGGAGCGGATCTGCGCCAGTGAGAGCGACAGCGGCCGCGCAACAAGGCCGTCGATCGCGAGCCGCCAATCGGCGAAGTCGCTGGCCGCATGCGCTGCATAGGCCGGCGTGTCCGGCCGTGCGGTGCCGTTGGAGCGGAAAATCGGCGAGCGCTGCTCGGGCCGATATTCGGGAGCGAGCGCGTTGCGGGCGGTGAGCCCGCGCTGGAGCCAGCGCTGCGCGTCCTCGCCCTTGAACAGCAGGCCGCGAACCGCCGGCGTATCGGCGAGCTGGTCGCAGCCGGCGACCAGGCCCGCGGCGCCCGCGGTCATGCCGGCGAGCACGCGGCGGCGGGTGAGGATGCGGCTCATGGCTGTTCGTCCTCGGGCACGCGCCACCAGCCGGTGATCATGGAGCGCACTTCGTTGATCGGGCCGGCGAGGATCACCAGCACCAGGTGGACGACCGTGAACAGCGTGATGGCGGTCGCGGCGAGGAAGTGGATCGAGCGGGCCGAGGCACGCCCTCCGAACAGGTCGAGCAGCCAGGGCCAGGCCGCGTTCATTCCCGGCGAGAGGGTCAGCCCGGTCAGGATCACGAGCGGCAGCGCGCCGAACAGGATCGCGACATAGCTGAGCTTCTGAAAGCTGTTGTAGTCGCGCGGCGATTCCGGGGCATGAAACCGGAAGGCGAGATGGACGCGGAAATCCGCCCACAGATGCCGGCGCGACAGCTCGCCGCGGCGGATCGCCAGGTCGCGGGCGATGTGGCGGTTGACGAGGCTGCCGAGCAGAAAGACCAGCAGCCCGAAGCCGAGCACCAGCGCAAAGAACAGGTGCCACCGGCGTGCGAGCGCGAGGTTGTAGGTCGAGGGGATGGTGATCCATCCCGGGAACCGCTCGAACCGGATCCAGGCACGATCGAAGTTTGCGCCATATTCTCCCCAATAGAGCTGCGGATGGGCGTTCAGGATCATCAGGCCGCTGCCGATCAGGATGAAGATCGCCACCGCATTGACCCAGTGCCAAAGTCGCGTGAGCGGACGATGGCGATAGACGGCGCGGGGTGAAGGCTGGGTCACGGGCGGCAGGATAGAGGCTGGGGCGGGCGGCCGGTAGCCCCCGGGCGCGTTCGCGCGTTAGGATCCGCCATGACCGACTTTCACTTCTACGAACCCGCCGCCGGCCACCGCCTGCCGCACGATCCGTTCAACGCGATCGTGGCACCCCGGCCGATCGGCTGGATCAGCACGCTTGGCGCCGACGGGCGGCGCAACCTGGCGCCCTACAGCTTCTTCAACGCCTTCAACTATCGCCCGCCGCTGATCGGTTTTTCCTCACAGGGGCGCAAGGACAGCCTCGCCAACTGCGAGGCGACGGGCGAGTTCGTCTGGAACCTCGCGACCCGTGCCCAGGCGGAGTCGATGAATGCGAGTGCCGCTGCCACCGAAGCCGACGAGTTCGCGCTCGCCGGGCTCGATGCGATACCCTCGCGGCTGGTCGCGCCGCCGCGGGTGGCGGGCAGTCCGGTGCAGTTCGAATGCAAGGTGACGCAGATCGTCCGGCTGGAGACCAAGGAAGGGCACGCGCTCGACCAGTGGCTGGTGCTGGGCGAGGCGGTGGGCATCCACATCGACGTGGGCCTGCTTGAGGACGGCATCTACCAGACGGCCCGCGCCCGCCCGATCGTGCGCGGTGGCGGCCCCACCGACTATTTCGAAATCGCCGAGGACGCCCTGTTCCACATGCGCCGGCCGGGGTGATCAGCCGTAGGCGCGCCAGAAGAAGACGGCAGTCGTCACGCCGGTGACGGCCAGCGTCCACAGCCGGATGACGCGCGGGGAGAGGCGCTCGCCCAGCCAGGCGCCACCCAGGCCGCCGGCGATGCCGCCCAGCAGCATCGGCACGCACGCCCACCACGCGACCAGCCCGAACGCCACGAAGACGATCGCCGCCGCGAAATTGGCGGTCGCCAGGATCAGCGTACGGGGTGCGGCCATGTGCTTGGGCTCGGTGCCGACCAGCAGGCCGTAGACCGCGGTCATCATCATGCCGATGCCGCCGCCGAAATAGCCGCCGTAGATGCCGAGCAGCAGTTGGGCCGCAATCAGGCTGGTGGCACCGATCGTCACCCGCGCGCGCAGCCATGCCGCGCCGCGCTGCCCCGCAGCGATCGCGCCAAAGGCGAACAGCAGCAGCCACGGCACGATCGCGTCAAAGGCCGTGGGCGGCGTGACCACCAGCAGATAGCTGCCGGCTAGCGCCGCGATGAAGTTGACCGTGTTGAGCAGGCGGATCGGCACGCCGCCGAGCGGGGCCAGGCCACGCCGATAGGTCCAGGCGCTCGCCATCGCCGCGGGCTGGAGCGCAACATTGCTGGTCGCGTTGGCGACGGTGGACGGCAGGCCGATCCCGATCAGCGCAGGCATGGTCGCAAACGCCCCGCCGCCGGCCAGCGCGTTCATCGCGCCGCCGACGCAGCCGGCCGCCCCGGCGAGCGCCATCGCACCCCAATCCATTTGGATCAGCCCAGTGCGGCCATCTTCTCCTCGGCCTCGCGATCCAGCTGCGCGCGGCTCTTCTTTTCGGCGGCGGTCTTCAGCTGGCCGCAGGCCGCGTCGATGTCACGGCCGCGGGGGCGGCGTACCGGTGCCGAAATGCCCGCCTCGAACACGATGTCCGAAAAGGCGTTCACGCGCGCCGGCGTCGAGCATTCGTACGGCGCACCCGGCCAGGGGTTGAACGGGATCAGGTTCACCTTGGCGGGCAGCTGGTACTTGCGCAGCAGGCGGACGAGCTCATGCGCGTCGGCGTCGCTGTCGTTCTTGTCCTTCAGCATCACATATTCGAAGGTGATGCGCCGGGCGTTGTTGGCACCGGGATAGTCGGCGCACGCCTGCAGCAGCTCCTCGATGCCGTACTTCTTGTTGAGGGGCACGATCTCGTCGCGCACTTCCTTGGTCACCGCGTGGAGCGACACCGCCAGGTTGACGCCGATCTCCTCACCCGCGCGGGCCATCATCGGCACCACGCCGGAGGTGGAGAGCGTGATGCGCCGCTTCGACAGGGCCAGGCCGTCGCCGTCCATGACGATCTGCAGCCCGGTCTTCACCTCGTCGAAGTTATAAAGCGGCTCGCCCATGCCCATCATCACGATGTTGGTGAGCATGCGGCCCTCCGGGCTCGACGGCCATTCGCCCAGCGCATCGCGCGCGAGCATGACCTGGCCGACGATCTCGCCCGCGGTCAGGTTGCGCACCAGCCGCATCGTGCCGGTGTGGCAGAAGCGGCAGTTGAGCGTGCAGCCCACCTGGCTCGACACGCACAGCGTGCCGCGATCGGCGTCCGGGATGAACACCATCTCGTAATCCTGAGCGTCGGGTGAGCGCAGCAGCCACTTGCGCGTGCCATCGGACGAGACCTGTGCCTCGACCACCTCCGGCCGGCCGACGACGAACCGCTCGGCCAGCCACGGGTGCTGCGCCTTGGCGATGTCGGTCATCTGGGTGAAGTCGGTGGCGCCGCGATTATAGATCCAGTGCCACAGCTGCTTGGCGCGGAGCTTGGCCTGCTTGGGCTCCAGCCCTGCGGCTTCGAGCGCCTCCCGGATCGCCGGCTTGGACAGGCCGACCAGGTCGACTCGGCCGTCCGGGCGCGGCGCCTTGGCCGTTGCGCGGGGCACGGGCACGGGATCGATGTGCCCCGGAATGGGCATGGGCGGCGTCGACACTGTCAGCATGGGCGCGCATATAGTCGAATTTCCGCGCGATTTCCATGCCCTTGGCTGACCCGTCCGGCCTGGCGTCAACCGGGCATGCAGGCGAGGGCGGCGGCGTCGATCGCGGTGGCCGCGCCTGTCAGCGTATAGACGTCGACAAACGGGCTGCCCCCGTCCGCCACGCTCTCCACGCTCATACTGCGGCCCGAGCGCATGGCGGCCACGATCGCGCGGTCGGCGGCGGGGTCCGGCGCCCAGGCATCCTGCGCGCCGGCACGCAGCGGGAAGCGGCGTTCGCCCACCGACAGCGTCACCTGGGCGGAGGGCGCCCGTTTGCGGCTCAGCCGCAGGTGCAGCTGGTTGCGGACATGGGCGCCCGGCCAGTGCGCGACGCTGACGAACGGGTAGAGGCTGGTGCGGCGCGAGATCGGCTTGGTGATCGCATAGCAGCGCCGCGGCGCCGCGTCGGCGAACGCACCCCAGCGCCCGAAGATGCCGATGGTGCGCCGCCCGTCCGGAACCGGCGTCGGGCTCGCCTGCGCCAGCGCTGCGGCCGCCAGCAGGGTGGCGATCACGCCGGTGCTGCGTGCGCGGCGCCGCCGCTGCCACGGTGGACCAATGTTTCGACACCGCCCTCGATCCTGACGATCGAGCCTTGCGGCAGGTCCGGGGCCACCGGTGCGGCAAATTGCGGCAGCACGTCCATGCCCGTCATCACCCCGCGCAGGATGCGGCTCGACATGCCGTGCATGATCACCAGCCGGTCTCCGGGATCGTCGTTCGTATCGGCAAGCCAGCCCGACACGCGCACGGCTATTGCGTCATACCATTCGCCGCCGGGGGGCGGGCGCCGGTAGAGACCATGCTCCAGGTCCAGGAAGTCGGCCGATTCCTGCGCCACCTCATGATAATAGCGGCCGCTCCACTGGCCCATGCCGATCTCCACCAGCCGCGCGTCGGTGTGCGCCTGGTGCCAGTCGAGCTCCAGATGCTCGGCGATGATCGCCAGCGTCTGAAGCGCGCGCCCGGCGGTGGAGGCCCAGAGCGTCAGCTTCGGACGCGGGCCGAGCAGTTCGCGCAGCGCGGCGCCCATCGCATCCGCCTGGGCAAAGCCGGCGCGGGTAAGCGGCGTGTGCGGATGATCGCCCTGCATCCGCCGGGCCACGTTGTAGACGGTCTCGCCATGCCGCGCGATGTAGTCGCGCCCCAGCCGTGTCGCGTTCTGCGGTGCCTTGTTCGCCATGGTCCCGTCTTCAAGCCCCTGTTGCGGGAATGCAACGAAAATCCCTGTTTAGCTGAGGTTCATGAAACCGCGGGCGGCTCCGCCTATTTGAGCACTCTGCCCGGCGTACCTCGGGCAGCAATGTATGGAGTTTGTTATGCGTTACGTCGCTCTGGGCCTGCTGGCCGGTTCCACTGCTTTTGCCGCGCCGGCCATGGCGCAGGACGTCAACCCGAACTTCACGGGCCCGCGCGTTGGCGTGGTCGCCGGCTATGACGCGGTGCGCCCGGGCAGCAGCGAGGATTCGGACATCGACGGCGATGACCAGACCGTCGACGGGTTCCTCTATGGCGTGGACGTCGGCTACGACTTCGCCGTGTCGGGCGCCGTGGTGGGTGTCGAGGCCGAACTGACCGATTCGACCGGCAAGACCAAGACCAACACCAGCGACCCTGAGTATTTCGGCTATGGCCGGGTGGCACCGGGCCGCGACATCTATGTCGGCCTGCGCGCCGGTCTGCTCGCCACCCCGCAGACCCTGGTCTATGCCAAGGCCGGCTACACCAACGCCAAGCTGAACGTGCAGGGCGTGAACGGCGATGTGGACTTGGACCGCAACTATGAGCTCGACGGCTATCGCGTCGGTGCGGGCGTCGAGCAGTCGATCGGCACCAACACCTATGCCAAGCTCGAGTATCGCTATTCGAACTATTCGAGCGCGGACTTCCGCTTCGACGGCAACACCACCGACAGCTTCGACGTGGATACCGACCGCCACCAGGTGCTGGTTGGCGTCGGCATGCGCTTCTAAGCGACGGCCGCTTGCGCGCTCGCCCGGGCGGCGGTTCCGCCCCAAGGCGCGCGCAATCGGAGACAAGGAGGGCCGGAGCAGCTTGCTCCGGCCCTTTTTTGCGCGCTAGAGGTGGCGCAATGGACCAAATGCCACCCGCCGGGTGGCCAGGACGAGGGCGGGCGCCCGGGGGTTTTGAGAAGATGAAGGCGACGATCGAACGCGCGACCCTGTTGAAGGGGCTGAGCCACGTCCAGTCCGTCGTCGAGCGGCGGAACACGATTCCGATCCTGTCGAACGTGCTGATCGAGGCGGCGGAGAGCGGCACGATGCGGCTGATGGCAACCGACCTGGACCTGCAGATCGACGAGACGATCGCAGCCGCGGTCGACCAGCCCGGCGCGATCACCGTGTCGGCGCACACGCTGTTCGACATCGCGCGCAAGCTGCCGGAGGGCGCGCAGGTGCAGCTGCAGGCGGCCGAGGGCCGGCTGACGGTGGTCGCGGGCCGTGCCCGCTTCAACCTGGCGACGCTGCCGCGCGACGACTTCCCGGTGATCGCCGAGGGCGAGCTGCCGACGCAGTTCGAGCTGCCGGCGGAAATGCTCAAGCAGATCATCGACAAGACGCGCTTCGCGATCTCCACCGAAGAAACGCGCTATTATCTGAACGGCATCTTCCTGCACGTATCCGAGGACGGCACCGGCGAGCCGGTGCTGAAAGCGGCGGCCACCGACGGCCACCGGCTGGCGCGCGTCACGCTGCCGCGCCCGGAGGGTGCCGACAAGATGCCGGACGTGATCGTGCCGCGCAAATGCGTGGGCGAGCTGCGCAAGTTGCTCGAAGAGGTCGACGGCTCGGTCGGGGTCTCGCTGTCGGGGTCCAAGATCCGCTTCGATCTTGGCCAGGCGATCCTGACCTCCAAGCTGATCGACGGCACCTTCCCCGATTATTCGCGTGTCATCCCGACCGCGAACGACAAGCTGCTCAAGCTCGACCCCAAAAGCTTCATGGAGGGCGTCGACCGCGTGTCGACCATCGCCACCGAAAAGACCCGCGCCGTCAAGATGGCGGTCGATCGCGACAAGATCACGCTGTCGGTGACCAGCCCGGAAAATGGCGCCGCGGCCGAGGAAGTGCCGGGCGACTATAGCTCGATGCCGTTCGAGATCGGCTTCAACAGCCGCTATCTGCTCGACATCCTGGGCCAGATCGAGGGCGACCTGTGCGAGGTGCATCTCGCCGATGCCGCCGCCCCGACGCTGATCCGCGAGAACGACAAGTCGCCCGCGCTCTACGTGCTGATGCCGATGCGGGTGTGATGCGCGCTTCGGCGCACCTCTAAGCGGGCCTGTCCGGCATCTCGGCAAAGGGCGGTCGCTTGCGGCTCCCTCTGCAAGGGGGGTCACCCTCGTGGGTTCTTAACGTCGCCCCGGCCGCAACCGGAGCGCTGGCAGAACGCGTCCGGGCTCCTGCAAAGGCAGGAGCCCGGGGTTCCGGACGTAGTCATCCGTTGTTCTACCCGGCCCTGGATTCTGGCCTGCGCAGGAATACGGCAGCACCAAAGGCCCTTGGTGCGCCTTTCGTGCAGGTCCCGGCGCCGGGGCTACCATGCGGAATGGTCATCCGGCCCGATACGCCCCGCGGGCCTGCCGCTATTTCGCCAGCGCGGCGCTGGCGCGGGCCTTGCCTTCGTCGCGGATGGCGCGGGCCTTTGCCTCGGCCTGTTCCTGTACCAGCTTGGCTTCGCGTTCCTGCGCCTCGGCACGGACCTGAAGGCGCTGGGCGTCATAGCCGCCGCCCTGGCCGGCCTGCTGGCGCAGCTGTTCGGCCTCCGCCTTCATGCCCGCCGCGACATTTCCGGCCTGCGCCTCGATCGCATCGGCCTGGGCTTCGGCGGCGTCGCGCAGCTGGTCGGCCTCGCGCTCCTGCGGCGTCTGTGCGCCGCATGCTGCCACCGTGAGTGCCGCCGCTGCGACCAACCATGATTTCCGCATCACCATCCCCTTTTCTCGAAACTCGCTAAGGGCAATTCCCTGAAGCCCGGAAGGTTGCGTCGCGCTTCTCCGCAGCTTGCGCTACAGCGGCGCCCCTGATGCTCGCGCGCCTCTCCCTGACCGACTTTCGCAATCACCAGGATGCGGTGCTGGCGCCGGGGCCTGGCTTCGTGGTCCTGTCCGGCGACAATGGCGCGGGCAAGACCAATGTACTGGAGGCGGTATCGCTGCTCGCCCCCGGCCGGGGGCTGCGGCGCGCGCCGTTGTCGGAAATGGCGCGGCAGGGCGGCAGCGGCGGCTTCGGCGTGGCGGCGGTGCTGGCGGACGACACCGCGCTTGGCACCGGCACACGCGCCGATGCGCCGGAGCGGCGGCTGGTGCGGATCAATGGCGCGCCGGCAACCGCAATGGCGCTCGCCGAGTGGCTGACGGTGCTGTGGCTGACCCCGGCGATGGACCGGCTGTTCGTGGAGCCGGCAGGCGAGCGGCGGCGCTTCCTCGACCGGCTGGCGCTGGCGCTGGCGCCCGGGCACGCCGCCCATGCCAGCCGCTATGAAGCGGCGATGCGCGAGCGCAACCGGCTGCTCGCCGACGACCGTCCCGCCGATCCGGAGTGGCTGGCGGCGCTGGAGGCGCGGATGGCCGAGCATGGCGCGGCGATCGACCGTGCGCGCCGGGCGACCGTGACGATGCTTGCCGACCGCATCACCGCGAGCCCTGCCGGCGCCTTCCCGCGCGCCGGCCTGGCGATCGAAGGCTGGGGCGGGGATGCGGATCGGCTGCGTGGCGAACTCGCCGCCGGCCGCGCCCGCGATGCGGCGGCCGGGCGCACCCTCGCCGGGCCACATCGCTCGGACCTGGCGGTGGTGCATCTGGAAAAGGGGCAGGCGGCGCATCGCTGCTCGACCGGCGAGCAAAAGGCGCTGCTGCTTGGCCTCGTCCTTGCCCATGCCGCGCTGGTGGCGGAGCGCGCCGGGCGGCCGCCGCTGCTGCTGCTGGACGAAGTGGCGGCGCATCTCGATCCCGGCCGCAGGGCGGCGTTGTTCGACCGGCTGGCAGGCGGCGGACAGGTCTGGCTGACGGGCACGGAGCCGGGACTGTTCGACGCGATCGGGACCGAAGCCACGCGCTTCCATGTCGCCGACGGGCGGGTCATCGCCGGCCAACCTTGACTTTTTGCAAGCGCAGGCGCATCTGCAGCACCGCAGCGACGCTTAACCAAGCAGCGTGATCCGGCCTTGCGGCCGAGGCTCGCGTCGCGCTCACCGGCTTCCCAAGTCACGCGGGTCGCATTTTTGCCCCGCCTCCCGTGCGTGCCGTCTGGCCGCGCGTGCCGGCTACTGACAGGTTTTCCATGTCCTTCCAGTCCCTTGGTCTTTCCAAGCCGCTTCTCGATGCCCTGGCTGAGAAGAACTACACCGAACCCACCCCGATTCAGCGCGACGCGATTCCGATCGTGCTGGAACAGCGCGACCTGCTCGGCATCGCCCAGACCGGCACCGGCAAGACCGCGGCGTTCGTGCTGCCGTCGCTCGACCTGCTGGTAAAGGCGAATGTCCGCCGCAAGCCGATGCGCTGCCGCATGCTGGTGCTGGCGCCGACCCGCGAGCTGGTGAGCCAGATCGCCGACAATGCGCGCACCTATGCCAAGTACACCAAGCTGAACGTCGCGACCGTGTTCGGCGGCGTGCCCGTCGCCCGCAACATCCGCGACGTGGCGGCTGGCGTCGACATCCTGGTTGCGACCCCGGGCCGCCTGCTCGACCTGATCGACCAGCGCTGCCTGGCGCTCAACGAACTCGAGATCCTGGTGCTCGACGAAGCCGACCAGATGCTCGACCTGGGCTTCATCCACGCGCTGCGCCGCATCGTGTCGATGGTGCCGAAGGATCGCCAGACCCTGTTCTTCTCGGCTACCATGCCCAAGGACATCCGCGATCTGGCGGACAAGTATCTGACCAGCCCGGCCGAGGTGAAGGTGGCGCCCGTCTCCTCCACCGCCGAGCGCGTGGAGCAGTACGTCACCTTCGTGCAGCAGCAGGAAAAGCAGGCGCTGCTGACGATGTTCTTCCGCAACAACAAGATCGACCGCTCGCTGGTGTTCACCCGCACCAAGCATGGCGCCGATCGCGTCGTGAAGCTGCTGGCTGCCAACGGCATCGCCTCCAACGCGATCCACGGCAACAAGTCGCAGCCGCAGCGTGAGCGTGCGCTGGGCGAGTTCCGTTCGGGCAAGGTGCCGATCCTGGTTGCGACCGACATCGCCGCGCGCGGCATCGACGTGTCGGGCGTGAGCCATGTCGTCAACTTCGAGCTGCCGAATGTGGCGGAGCAATATGTCCACCGCATCGGCCGCACGGCGCGCGCGGGTGCCGACGGCATCGCCTTTGCCTTCTGTGCCGAGGACGAGCGTCCGTACCTGCGCCAGATCGAGAAGCTGACCCGTCAGAAGATCGACGTGGTGCCGCTGCCGGAGAACTTCCTGGCGGAAGCCGAGAAGATCAAGGCGACGCGCGCACCGCATGCGCCCGACCGGCCCGAGCGCGCTCCGGGCGATCGCCAGCTGCCGCGTCCGCGCGCCACGCACAGCGCCAAGCCTGCGGGCTCGGGCCGTGGTCCGGTCGGCAATCCGTCGCGCGGTGGTGGTCAGGGCAGGCCTGCGGGCGACCGCCCTGCAGGCGAGCGTCCGGCGGGGGGACGCCCCGGCGGTGGCCAGCGTCCCGGTGGTGGCCAGCGCCGTGGAAGCGGGGGGCGCGGTGGTCGCCCCGGCGGCGGGGGACAGGGCGTCGGGCGCTAAGGCGCCTTTCGGCCGGCTTTCTTCAGGATGATCCGCTCGTCCTGAGGAGCCATTGAGCGAAGTCGAAATGGCGTATCGAAGGACCCTCTCAGGTGCTTCGATACGGTGCTTCGACAAGCTCAGCCCCTGCTCAGCAAGAACGGGGTTCAAGTACCGCATACTCGGCTGAGGGCACCGATTCATCGCCGCGGCGTTGACCCGGTGATGCGGCACTGCCTCCACATTCCGACTGCGGCCGTCCGCTGATGCCCGTCTGGCTCGAAGGCGGTCTCTGGGGCCTGCTCGGCGGCTCCGCCTTGTTGCTGGGTGCCGGGATCGCCTGGCTCGTCCATCTGCCGCAGCGGCTGGTCGCAGCGGTGATGGCGGTCGGATCGGGCGTGCTGATCTCGGCCGTTGCCTTTGACCTGATGGACGAGGCCTTCGCGCGGGGCGGGCTCGATTCCACCGCGGCCGGCTTTGTCGGCGGTGCGGCGCTCTACACGCTCGGCAATGTCTGGCTGTCCGGCCGTGGCGCCCGGCACCGCAAGCGTTCCGGCGCGGAAAGCACGGAATCGCAGCCGCAGGCGAGCGAGGGCGGCGGGGCCGCGATCGCGCTTGGCGCGCTGCTCGACGGCATTCCGGAATCGATCGTCATCGGCATCAGCCTGATCGGCGGGGCGGGGGTGAGCACCACCGTCGTCGCCGCAGTGTTCCTGTCGAACATCCCTGAGGGCCTGTCGTCCGCCGCCGGCATGAAGAAGGCGGGTCGTTCCGCGGCCTATGTGTTCGGCGTGTGGGGCGCGATTGCGCTGGCAAGCGGGATTGCGGCGCTGCTCGGCAACCTGCTGCTGGCAGGGGCGAGCGAGGACGTGGTCGCGCTGATCACCGCGGTCGCGGCCGGCGCCATCCTCGCGATGCTGGTGGACACCATGATCCCCGAGGCGACCGAGAACACCCATGAATATTCGGGCCTGATCGCGGTTGCCGGTTTTCTCGCCGCTTTCTGGTTGAGCAAGAGCGGCTGAGGACGCTGCCACGCCCGCATTTTGCTTCCGTTCCGGGGGCCGAATCCCTATATCCTCGGTATGGCGACAAACCCCAATACCAACGATTACGGCGCGGATTCGATCAAGGTCCTGAAGGGCCTGGATGCGGTGCGTAAGCGCCCCGGCATGTACATCGGCGACACCGACGATGGTTCGGGCCTCCACCACATGGTGTTCGAGGTCAGCGACAACGCGATCGACGAGGCGCTGGCCGGCCATTGCGACCGGGTGCTCATCACGCTCAACGCCGATGGCTCGATCTCGGTCGAGGACAATGGTCGTGGCATCCCGACCGGCATCCACGCCGAAGAGGGCGTGTCGGCGGCCGAGGTCATCATGACTCAGCTGCACGCCGGCGGTAAGTTCGAGAACACGTCCGACGACAACGCCTATAAGGTCTCGGGCGGTCTGCACGGCGTCGGCGTGTCGGTGGTAAACGCGCTCTCCGAATATCTCGACCTCACCATCTGGCGCGATGGCGAGGAGCATTACATGCGCTTCCGCCACGGCGATGCCGAAGCGCCGCTGAAGGTCGTGGGCAAGGTCGAGGGCAAGCGGGGCACCCGCGTGACCTTCCTTCCCTCGACCGAAAAGGTGCCGGGCGATGGCGGTACCTTCAAGAACCACATCGAGTTCGATTTCGACAAGCTGGAGCATCGCTATCGCGAGCTGGCGTTCCTGAACTCGGGCGTCCGGCTGGTGCTGGTCGACGCGCGGCACGAGGAGCCGCGCGAGGTGGAGCTGTTCTACGAGGGCGGCATCGCCGCCTTCGTGAAATGGCTCGACCGCAACAAGCAGCCGCTGATGCCGGATCCGGTCGCGATCACCGGTCACCGCGACGACGTCGGCATCGACGTCGCGCTGGAGTGGAACGACAGCTATTATGAAAACGTGCTGTGCTTCACCAACAACATCCCGCAGCGGGATGGCGGCACGCACCTGGCGGCGTTTCGTGCAGCGCTGACCCGCACGATCAACAACTATGCCGACAAGTCGGGCGCGCTGAAGAAGGAGAAGGTCTCCCTCACTGGCGACGACATGCGTGAGGGGCTGACCGCGATCGTCTCGGTCAAGCTGCCGGACCCCAAATTCAGTTCGCAGACCAAGGACAAGCTGGTCAGCTCCGAAGTGCGCCAGCCGCTCGAATCGCTGATGGCCGACAAGCTGGCGGAGTGGCTCGAGGAAAATCCGCAGGTTGCCCGGCAGATCATCCAGAAGGTGATCGACGCCGCTGCCGCGCGTGAGGCCGCCAAGAAGGCGCGCGAACTCACTCGGCGCAAGGGCGTGATGGACATCGCCTCGCTTCCCGGCAAACTCGCCGACTGCCAGGAGCGCGATCCCGCCAAGTCCGAGCTGTTCCTGGTGGAGGGTGACTCCGCCGGCGGCTCCGCCAAGCAGGGCCGCGACCGCCACTTCCAGGCGATCCTTCCGTTGCGCGGCAAGATCCTGAACGTCGAGCGCGCGCGCTTCGACCGGATGCTCGGCAGCCGCGAGATCGGGACGCTGATCCAGGCGATGGGCACCGGCATCGGTCGCGACGACTTCAACCTGGAGAAGCTGCGCTACCACAAGATCGTCATCATGACGGACGCGGACGTCGACGGCGCCCATATCCGCACGCTGCTGCTGACCTTCTTCTATCGCCAGATGCCGCAGATCATCGAAGCCGGGCATCTCTATATCGCCCAGCCGCCGCTCTATAAGGCGACCAAGGGTCGGTCCGAGGTCTACCTCAAGGATGACGCCGCGCTCGACGCCTATCTGGTGGATGGCGGCATCGCGACTCAGGTGCTGGAGACGGCGAACGGCGCCCGCAGCGGTTCCGACCTAAAGACCCTGGTCGAGCATGCCCGGCGCATGCGCACGCTGATGCGCTACGTGCCCCGCCGCTACGCGCCCGAGATCGTCGAGGTACTGGCGTTGTCCGGCACGCTCGATCCGGAAGCATCGCGTGCCGAGCGGGAGGCGCGGCTGGCCGATGCGGTCCGGCGGCTCGACAGCACCGATGGCGACGCGCGCTGGAGCGCCACCATTTCCGAAGAGGGCGCGCTGCACTTCCGCCGCGTGTGGCGCGGGGTCACCGACCATCATGTGATCGAGGCAGCGTTCCTGACCTCGGCCGAGGGGCGCAAGCTCCACACGCTGACCGCCGAGGAAGCGGCGAGCTATGCCGCGACCGCCAAGCTGGTGCCGGCGCGTGGCGCCCATGCGAACGACGCGGACAACCCCGTCGCCGACCTGGAGGAGAGCGAGGCCGCGCCGGTTACCGCCGCCAAGGGTGAGGCGCTGATCGCGCGGCCGAGCCAGCTGCTCGACGCGATCCTGTCGGCCGGGCGCAAGGGCCTGTCGATCCAGCGCTACAAGGGACTGGGCGAGATGAATGCGGAACAGCTGTGGGAAACCACGCTCGACCCGCAGAACCGCTCGATGCTGCGCGTCGCGATCGAGCAGGCGGACGTTGCGGACGAGATCTTCACCCGCCTGATGGGCGACGTGGTGGAGCCCCGCCGCGAGTTCATCCAGGAAAATGCGCTGAGCGTCGCCAACCTCGACGTCTAGGATCGGCCAGGGCTGTGCCGGCATCCGTCCGGCACAGCCTGTGCTCCGCGTGTTCCCACCGAAACGGACATAATCGCTCGCTCTCGCGTCGGGTATCCGTAGTTCCTGCGACTGCGGCCCGGCGCTTTGGCGGTATACCGATTCGCGTGCCTCGCACGGGCCAGCGTCAATGGGCCGCCGAAGCGAACCGCGTGCATCCGCTCCTGCGACGTTCCGCTCGTCCTCCGACGTCTCTTCCCGTTCCGCGGCATGTGCCGGAAGTCCGCATCGCCTGCTTCCGGTTCCATCCTACGAATGGGGGAAACTGGATGCCGTCGCACGCCACGACTGACAGCGGATCGAACATACCCGGCGAGAACGGCGCCGGGCGCCCTCGCCCTCGCCGGAGCGCGTCCGCATCGGTCGAGCGCCGGGATGGGGCCTCTCCTCCGCCGATGTCCGAGGAACAGCGACTGGTCTGGCTGGATCTGGAACGATCGCCCGACCCGTGCATCTACAACGAGACCTGCACGCTCCACTGCCTGGGTGACTACGACCACACGGCCATGATGCGCAGCGTGCAGGCGCTGGTGCAGCGGCACGAAATACTGCGGACCAGCTTTGACGCGCCGCCGGGGGGCGACCTCCTGCAACACGTCCAGCCGGACGCCGAACTGGTCTTCCCATTCCACGACCTGTCGGCGATGCCGGCGGACGAGCGCGTTGCCGAGGCCGCGCGCATCGCCGCGACGGATGCGCGCACCCCCTTCGAGCTGTCGGCGACACCGCTGTTGCGCGGCCGCGTCTTTCGCATCGGCCCGAACGATCACCGCATCTATTTCACGATCCACCACCTGCTGTTCGACGGTGATTCGCTCCAGCGCGTGCTGATGCCCGAGCTGGTCGAGATCTATGAGGCTGCACGGGAGGGGCGGGAGCCCGCGATCAAGCCCTTGTTGCTCCAATATGGCGACTATGCCGCCTGGCAGGGAAGTGCCGCGGCGCGTGTTCGCCACGCCGACCAGCTGGCCTATTGGCAGCACAGGCTCTCCGGCGAATTGCCTGTGGTCGATCTGCCCGCGGACCGCCCCCGTCCCGCCGTGCGCAGCGGTGCGGGCGCGGCAGAGACGGTGGTGATCGCTGCCGACCTGCTCGCTCGGTTGCGGCACGCCGGCCGGCAGGCGGGCGTCTCGCTCTACATGATGGTGCTCGCCTCCTATGCGGCCGTGCTGCACCGCTGGAGCGCGCAGGAGGATGTGACGATCGGCGGCATCGTCTCCACGCTGCGCCGGCCGGAGCTGCGGGGCACCGCCGGCTTCTTCCTCAACACCGTGGTGCTCCGCCTCGCGCCAGCGTCCGACTTGTCGTTCCGGAGCCTGCTGCTTCAGGTGCGCGACCGCGTGCTGGAGGCGATCGACAATGCCGAGGTTCCACTGGGCCTCGTCGCCCGCAGCCTTTCCACGGGCCCGCGCGACGGGCGCGACGGATTGTTCCAGGCGGCGCTGTCGATGCAGCCGCCGCCGCCGCCGCTCCGCTCAGGCTGGCGGCTCTCCGCCATCGACGTGCCGGTCACCACCACCAAGTTCGACCTGTACCTGGAGGTCGAGGAGCGGGACCGCGAACTGGACGCGCGGCTGATCTACAGCACGGACCTGTTCGATGCGGACACCGCGCACCGCATGGTCGGCCACTGGCAACGCATGCTCGCAGCGATGGCAGACGCGCTGGACGCTAGCGTCGGAAGTGTCGAAATCCTGGCACCCGACGAGCGGGAGGCCGTCCTGCATGCCGCGTGTGGCGAGGCGGTGGCGACGGAGTCGGACACGCTGCACGGCCGGATCGCGCGGACGATCGCAGCCACCCCGGACGCCACAGCCGTGATCCACGGCAGCGATAGGTGGAGCTACGCGCGCCTCGATGCCCGCGCGGCGGCGCTCGCCGCGGCACTGATCCAACGCGGCGTCGGGCGGGGCGACCTGGTCGGCCTGCTTGTGCAGCGATCCGCGGACATGATCGCGACGGTGCTGGCGATCCTGCGGACGGGCGCCGCCTATGTGCCGCTGGACCCCGCCTTTCCGGACGCGCGGCTGGCGGAGATCGCGGCGGATGCAAAGCCCCGACTGATCGTCACGCAGGCTTCGCTCGCGGCACGGGTGGCAGGGACGACGCTCCTGGTCGAGGATGTCGCAGCCGCGCCGGCTACGGCAGAGCCGGCGGTCGACGGCCGGCCCGACGATCTTGCCTATATCCTCTACACCTCGGGATCGACCGGCGTGCCCAAGGGGGTGGAGATCGCGCACCGGTCCGTCGTCAACGTGATGGACGCGCTGGCGCAGGATCCCGGCTTCGGGCCCGCCGACCGGCTGCTGGCAGTGTCGAGGCTGACGTTCGACATGTCGGTGCCCGACGTGTTTCTGCCGTTGATGCTGGGCGGCACCCTTGTCGTCGCCGACGAAGGCGCAGTTACCGATCCCGAGCTGCTGCGCCGCCTGATCGAGACGCATGACTGCACCTTCATGCAGGCGACGCCGGCGACCTGGCGCAGCCTGTTCGCTTCGGGATGGGCGGGGCACCAGGGCATGCGCATCCTGTGCGGGGGGGAGGCGTTGCCGCGGGACCTTGCCGACCGCATCCTGGCGTGCGGGATGCCGTTGTGGAACGGCTATGGCCCGACCGAGGCGACCATCTACACGACTCTCGAGCGCGTCGGGGCAGAGGGGCGGATCACCATCGGCCGCCCCATCCGCAACGTTCGTGCCCTGGTGCTGGACGGCCGGGGGGAGCCGGTGCCGTGCAACGTGCCGGGAGAGCTTCACATCGGGGGCGCAGGGCTCGCCCGGCGCTATCGCGACGCCGATCTGGACCGGCGGTCGTTCGTCCGGCTGCCGGTATCTGGCGGCGCCCGCCTCTATCGGTCCGGCGACCTCGCCAGGACGTTGAAGGACGGCCGCATCGAGTGGCTGGGGCGGCGCGACGGACAGATCAAGATCCGTGGTTTTCGCATCGATCTTGGCGACGTGGAGGCGGCGCTGCTCCGCCATCCCGATGTCGCGGCATCGGCGGCGAACAGCTTTCGCGCTCCGTCCGGGTTGAACGAACTGGCCGGCTATGTCGTGGCTCGGCCTGGGCGGACGTTCGACCCGCCGGCGCTTCGCGACGTTCTCCTGGGCCTTCTCCCCGCCTATATGGTGCCCACGCGCTACGTGCCGCTGGCGGCGCTGCCGACCACCTCAAGCGGCAAGCTCGACCGACGGGCCCTTCCCCAGCCGACCGAGCGGCACATGGTCGCGGCGGCAGAGGCCGGGCCGCTCGAGGACGCACATGAGCAGCGGCTTGGTGCCATCTGGGCGGATGTGCTGGGCGTGGACGCCGTCGGGCCGCAGGACGATTTCTTCGATCTTGGGGGCCATTCGCTGCTCGCCGCACGGATGCTGGGCCGGGTGGCGGGCGAGTTCGGGCGGCGCCTGCCGATGTCCGTCTTGCACCATGCCGCAACCGTCCGGCGAATGGCGGCGCTGCTGCGGGACGAGGGCGCGGCGCCGGTGCAGCCGCGGCTGCTTACCGTCCAGGCCGGCGCCGATCAGCGGCCGCTGTTCTGGATCGATGCGGTGCCGAATTTCCGCCCGGCGCTGTTCCGGCCGCTTGCCCGCGCACTGGGCCCGCAGCGCCCGCTGATCGGCCTTCCGATCGACCTGGAACGGCACCGCGACCTCCAGGGGGTGGACCTGGCGACGCTTGCGGAGGACCTGGCCGAAAGCCTCTTGTCCTCTGGTGCGGAGGCGCCGTTCCTGATCGGGGGCTATTGCAACGGCGGCGCCTGCGCGCTTGCCGTGGCGGAACTGCTGCGCCGGCAGGGTCACGAGGTCGCCCTGGTGGTCATGATCGATGCGTCGAACCAGGCGCACACCCGCAGTCGGCTGTGGCGATGGCGCCGGGACGTGGTGCGCGCCCGGCGGCTGCGGGGCGCGGCGCGCGCTGCCTTTATCCGCGAGATTTTGTCCGATCGCCTCGCGCGCGGGCGGCGGCGCCTGTTTGGCGAGCGGGACGAGGTGGATCGGCATCTCGAACTGAACGACCGTATGAACCGCATCGTCCGCGCTTTTGACCCGTTCCCGTACGCCGGCCCGGTCGTGCTGCTCCGGAGCGAGGACTATGATGAGGAGGCGATCGCGGGATGGAGCGCGGCGATCCCGGACACGCTGGACGTACAGGGCGTGCGCGGCGGCCATGTCACGGTGCTGGAATGGCCGGCCGTCGAGGAACTGGGCGCCGTGCTGTCCGAGCGGCTTGCCGCGGCCGAGCGCGCCGGCGGGCCGGAACATGGGCTCCCCGTCACCCGTGCCCGGCGCAACGAACCATCTTTAACGGATGCTTCCGGGCAATAAATGGTATGATCGGGTTGACCCTTGCAACTTCGCAGCGCAGCAAATGCGCATGGCCAGCCTCCTCCCGATCACCAACAATCCCGACATCCGCTTTCTGGGTCGCCTGCTGGGCGACGTGATTCGCGCCTATGGCGGCGAGGATCTGTTCAAGCGGATCGAATATATTCGCGCGACCTCGGTCGATCGTCACCGCGGCGTGGCAGGTGCGGATGCGATCGACCCGGGCCTCGACCGGCTGAGCCTGGACGAGACGATCGCGTTCGTACGAGGCTTCATGCTGTTCTCGATGCTCGCCAATCTTGCCGAGGACCGGCAGGGCGTGGCGGCCGAGCAGGGCGCCGACGTTGCCCATGCGCTCGACCGTCTCGCCGAGCATGGCATCGGCCGCGACGCGGTGCTGGCGCTGCTCGACGACGCGCTGGTGATGCCGGTGCTCACCGCCCACCCGACCGAGGTGCGGCGCAAGAGCATGATCGACCACCGCAACCGCATCGCCGAACTCATGCTGTTGCGCGACGGCGGCACCGAGGAGACGGAGGAGGGCGACCAGGTCGAGGAAGCGATCCTGCGGCAGATCGCACTGCTGTGGCAGACGCGGGTGCTGCGCCGCGAGAAGCTGTACGTGGCAGATGAGGTCGACACGGCGCTCAGCTACCTGCGTGACGTGTTCCTGCCGACGCTGCCGGCGCTCTATGCGCGCTGGGAGCGGGTGCTGGGCGCGCGGCCGGCGTCGTTCCTGCGGCCGGGCAGCTGGATCGGCGGCGATCGCGACGGCAACCCCTTTGTGACGGCGGACTCGCTCCGGCTGGCGCTGTCGCGCTCGGCCGAGGCGGTGCTCGGCTATTATCTCGATGCGGTGCACGCGCTGGGCGCCGAGCTGTCGATCTCGACCGAACATGCGGCGGTCGAGGGCGCCGTCGAGGCGCTGGCGGAGGCGAGCGGCGACACCGCGGCCAGCCGCGCCGACGAGCCGTTCCGCCGAGCGCTGTCCGGCATCTACGCGCGGCTTTCCGCCACCTATCAGGCGCTGACCGGCAAGGCCCCGCCGCGCGCCGCGGCGCTGCGCGGCGAGCGCTACCCGGACCCGGCGGCGTTCCGCAGCGACTTGGCCGCGATCGCCCATGCGCTCACCACCGGCGGCAACGGGCCGCTGGCGAGCGGCGGCGCCCTCGGCCGGTTGATCCGCGCGGTCGAGACCTTCGGCTTCCACCTTGCGACGCTCGACATGCGCCAGAACAGCGCGGTCCACGAACGGGTGGTGGCCGAGCTCCTCAAGGCCGGCGGGGTCGAAGCCGACTATGCCGGGCTGGATGAGGAGGCGCGCATCGCGCTGCTGCGCCGCGAGCTGGCGAGTCCGCGGCCGCTGACCTCGCCCTATGTCACCTATTCGGACGAGACCGCGTCCGAACTGGCGATCCTCCACGCCGCGGCGGAAGCGCATGGCCGCTACGGCCGCGACTGCATCCGCCACTATATCGTGTCCATGGCGCAGTCGGTGTCGGACCTGCTGGAGGTCCATCTGCTGCTGAAGGAAGCCGGGCTCTATGTGCCGGGTGTGCCGCCGCAGGCACACATCATGGCGATCCCGCTGTTCGAGACGATCGGCGACCTGGAAGCCGCGCCCGAGATCATGCGCGCCTGGTTCGCGCTGCCCGAAGTGGCGGCGGTGGCGAGCGCGCGCGGGCACCAGGAAGTGATGATCGGCTATTCCGATTCGAACAAGGACGGCGGCTATCTGACCTCCACCTGGCAGCTCAGCCGCGGATCGACCGCGCTGCAGCCCGTGTTCGAGGAAGCGCGCCTGGGCATGCAGCTGTTCCACGGCCGCGGCGGCGCGGTGGGGCGGGGCGGCGGATCCGCGTTCGCCGCGATCCAGGCGCAGCCGCCCGGCACGGTCCAGGGCCGCATCCGCATCACCGAACAGGGTGAGGTGATCGCGGCCAAATACGGCACGCGGGCAAGCGCCACCACCAATCTGGAGGCGATTGCCTCGGCCACGCTGCTCGCGAGCCTGGAGCCGGAACGGCTGGCGGCTGCGGACTATGAGCGGTTCGCTGGCGCCATGGACCAGCTGTCGGACACCGCCTTCCACGCCTATCGCGGGCTGGTGTACGGGACCGAGGGTTTCCGGACGTTCTTCCGCCAGATGACGCCGATCAGCGAGATTGCCGGCCTCAAGATCGGATCGCGCCCGGCAAGCCGCAAGAAATCGGACGCAATCGAGGACCTGCGCGCCATTCCCTGGGTGTTCAGCTGGGCGCAGGCGCGGGTGATGCTGCCGGGCTGGTATGGCGTGGGCCAGGCACTCGCCGGCTTCGAGGACAAGGGGCTGCTGCGTGAGATGGCGGCAGGCTGGCCGCTGTTCGCCGCTACGCTTGCGAACATGGAGATGGTGCTGGCCAAGTCCGACATGGGCATCGCCGCGCGCTATGCCGGGCTGGTCGAGGACCGGGCGCTGGGCGAGACGATCTTTGGGCGCATTCGCGACGGCTGGCAGGCGACGCATGACGGGCTGCTCACCGTCACCCGCCAGACCCGGCTGCTGGAGAAGCACCCGGCGCTGGAGACGTCGATCCGGCTGCGGCTGCCCTATATCGAGCCACTCAACCTGCTGCAGATCGAGCTGCTGAAACGCCATCGTGCCGGCGAGGAGGATGCGCGGATCGGCGAGGGTATCCTGTTGTCGATCAACGCGATCGCGACGGCGTTGCGCAACAGCGGGTAAACCTCGACCCAGCCAGAACCGCTTGTCCTGAGTAGCCATTGAGCGAAGTCGAAATGGCGTATCGAAGGGCCGCCCCCAGGTGCTTCGATACGGGGCTTCGACAAGCTCAGCCCCTACTCAGCACGAACGGTTTTTGCTTTATGTCCCCCCTCACGACCTGGGCGGAGCGAGCAACGACCTTCTTCCGTTTGCTTCGAGCTTGTCGAGAAGCGGTGGCGGGGTGCTGTGGCTGCTTCTCGACAGGCTCGAAGCGAACGGGAGGGGACACCCGGACCAACACCGCAGCGCCCGTGGCCCTGGGCTCCTGCCTGCGCAGGAGCACGACGTCTTACCGCTCGCGCGTTGCCGCGAACCGCACCTTCGGGTAGCGATCCGCCACATACCCGACTTCCCACGCCGACTTGGCGAGGAACACCGGGTTGCCGTCGCGGTCCTTGGCCATGGCGGTGCGGTTGAGGTCGGCGAACGCCTTCAGGTCCGCCGGGTCCTCCGCCGACACCCAGCGCGCGGTGTCGAACGGCGCCGGTTCGAGGCCGGCGGCCACCTTGTACTCGGCATCCAGGCGGCTGAGCAGCACCTCCAGCTGGAGCTGGCCGACCACGCCGATGATCCAGTTGGAGCCGATCTCGGGATAGAAGACCTGAGTCACGCCCTCTTCGGCCATGTCGTCCAGCGCCTTGCGCAGCTGCTTGGTCTTGGTCGGGTCCTTCAAGGCCACGCGGCGCAGGATTTCGGGCGCGAAGTTGGGAAGCCCCGTGAAGCGCACGTCGGCCCGCTCCGACAGCGTGTCGCCGACGCGCAGCGTGCCGTGGTTGGGGATGCCGATGATGTCGCCCGGGAACGCCTCGTCCGCCAGCTCGCGCTCGCGGGCGAAGAACAGGATCGGGGAATGCACCGCGATCGGCTTGCCGTGACCGCTCGGCGTCAGCTTCATGCCGCGCTTGAAGGTGCCCGAGCACAGCCGCATGAATGCGATGCGGTCGCGGTGGTTGGGGTCCATGTTGGCCTGAACCTTGAACACGAAGCCGGTGACTTCCGGGTTGCTCGGGTCGACCGGCGCGGGCTCGGCCGGCTGCGGGCGCGGCGGCGGTGCGTGTTCGGCAAGCGCCTTGATCAGCGAGTCGACGCCGAACTCCTTGAGTGCGGAGCCGAAATAGACGGGCGTGAGGTCGCCGTTGCGATACGCCTCGCCATCGAAGTCGGCATAGCCGGCCATCGCCAGCTCCGCATCCTCGCGCAGCTTCGCCAGCCCCTCGGCCGAGAGCAGTTCGTCGAGCTTGGGATCGTCGAGGCCGGTGGTCTCGACCACCTTGCCCTGGAACTCGCGGCTCGGTCCCTCGGGCAGCAGCAGGCGGTTGCTGCGCAGGTCGTAGATGCCCTCGAACGCGCCACCCATGCCGACCGGCCAGGTCATCGGCGTGACGTCGAGCTGGAGCAGGTCGGCGACCTCGTCCAGCGTCTCGAACACTTCGCGCCCCTCACGGTCGACCTTGTTGACGAAGGTGATGATCGGCACGTTGCGCAGGCGGCACACCTCGAACAGCTTGCGCGTCTGGCTCTCGATGCCCTTGGCGACGTCGATCACCATCACCGCCGAATCGACGGCGGTCAGCGTGCGATAGGTGTCTTCGGAAAAGTCCTCGTGGCCCGGCGTGTCGAGCAGGTTGAAGGTCACGCCCTCGCGCTCGAACGTCATCACCGAGGAGGTGACGGAAATGCCGCGCTGCTGCTCGATCTTCATCCAGTCGGAGCGGGCGCGGCGGGCGGCGCCACGCGCCTTGACCTCGCCCGCCAGGTGGATCGCGCCGCCGAACAGCAGCAGCTTTTCGGTCAGCGTGGTCTTGCCGGCGTCGGGGTGGGAAATGATCGCAAAGGTACGGCGGTCGGAAGCGGTGGGCATCGGAATTCCAGGAAAGGGGGCAGGCCCCGTGCTGGCGGAAGCCCTGCCCTGCTTTTGATCGGGCGTCAAAGTACGGGGCCGCGGGGCTCCGGAAGGGGGGCGCTACCGCCGGACGCTGCGGGCGGCGGCGACTGCGACATGCGCGGTGAGGACGTCGCCCGCGCTGGCGCCGGACATGGTGGCGCGCTCGGTCTGGCGCAACCGCTCGATCGCGCGGGCGAGCTGGGGCGAACTCCAGCGGCGCAGCGCGTCCATCGTCGGCTGCTTCTCGCGAAAGAACACGCGGTGGCGCTCGATCACGTCGGCCGGGCGATCGCCGGCGTCGATCTCCGCACGCATCTCGGCGAGCGACAGCAGCTTGCGGACGGTCATCCGCAGCAGGGGCACCGAATGGTTGCCGCCGGCCTCCAACGCCGCAACCTCGGCACCGGCGGTGGCGGCATCGCCGCCGACGATTGCCGCGATCGCGCCGAACATTTCCGCCTCGCCCAAATCCGCGCCGATCGCGTCGAGCGCGGGCAGGCCGGCGTCGCGCGGCTGGTCGGGCGCGGCGTCGAGGAACAGCGCGAGCTTCTCGATTTCACGCGCGAGGATCGCGCGGTCGCCGCCGCTCGCCACCGCCAGCCGCTCGGCTGCTTCATGGGACAACCGCAACCCCTGGTCGCGCGCGAGTGCCGTCGCGAGCCGCCCGGCCGCCTGCGCGTCCGGCACATAGCAGGCGCATTCATAGGCGTTGGGCGCGGCAGAGACGAGCTTCACGAGCTTGCCGGTGCCCTTCACCGATGGGGCGAGCGCCACCACCGGGTTGCCCGCGCGCTCTGCCGAGAGCAGCAGCGTCACCGCCTCCAGCGATTCCTCGCCCATCGCGTTCACGCGGACGTAGCGCGCGTCTCCGAACAGCGAGAGCGACGCGGCTTCGTCGGCGAGGGTGCCCGGACGCGCCTTCAGCGCGCTGCCGTCGAACTCGATGCGCTCTGCCTGCGGCCCGAGCGCCCGGGCGAGCCGCTGCGCAAGTTCGGCCGCGCCCGCCTCGTCGGGGCCGTGCAGCAGGTAGAGGCGGATGTCGGCGGCAGGCTTGTCGAGCCGCGGCCCCAGGGTATCGGGCTTGGCCTTCACTGCCCGGCGGGCGCGTCGGTCCGCTGCGCATAGAGCGCGAGGCGGCCGATGATCTGGTCCGCGACGATCCCCGACAGCCGCTCCAGCGCCGATTGCTCGGCGGCGATGGTGGCATATTCGGAGCTCACCACGTCGATGCCCACGTCGGAGCCCGCGGTGGCGTCGAGCACCGTCTCGCCGCTCGCCGCGTCGACCAGCTGGTAGCGCGCGCGCAGCGTGCGGCGCTCGCGCGTCACGGCATCGTCGCGGCGAACGCCGAGACCGGTGATCTCGTCATCGAGCGCCACCTGCAGGCGATAGCGCGGCGCGCCCTCCGCCCGCAGCCGGTCCTTGAGCGCGGTCGACATCAGCCAGCCGTTCTGGCCGGGGATGGGTGCCACCTCGACGCCCGACAGCATCGCACGCACCGGCCCGGACTCGCCGCCCGCGTAGAGCGGCCGCAGCCCGCAGCCGGCGAGCAGCGGCAGGGATGCGATCAGCAGCAGCGGGGCAGCGCGGCGCATCATGCGACGATGTTCACCAGGCGATCGGGAACCACGATCACCTTGCGGGGCGGCTTGCCCTCCATGGCGCGCTGGACATTGGCCGAGGCGAGCGCGGCTGCTTCCGCATCCTCGCGCGAGGTGCCCTTGGCCATGGTCAGCGTGTCGCGCAGCTTGCCGTTGACCTGCACCGCGACGGTGACTTCGTCCTCCACCAGCAGCGCGGTGTCCACCTCGGGCCAGGGCGCGTCAGCGATCAGCCCGTCGCCGCCGTTGGCGGCCCAGGCTTCCTCGGCGATGTGCGGCACCATCGGCGCCACCAGCCGCATCAGCGTGCGGATCGCCTGGGTGCGCGAGGCGGAAGGCGCGGCCTTTTCGATCATGCCGACCAACTCATAGAGCTTGGCCACCGCCTTGTTGAACGCCAGCGCCTCGACGTCGGCGGCGATGCCGGCGATCGTCTGGTGCAGCTTGCGGTCGATCGCCTTGTCGGCGCCCTCGGCCCCCGCCTGTTCGGCGAGGCCGTCGAACAGCCGCCACAACCGCTGCACGAAGCGCCACGAACCCTCGATGCCGGCCTCGCTCCATGGCAGGTCGCGCTCGGGCGGGCTGTCGGACAGCATGAACCACCGCACCGCGTCCGCGCCATACTGATCGACGATCGGACCCGGATCGACCGTGTTCTTCTTGGACTTGGACATCTTCTCGACGCGGCCGACCGTGATGGCCTCGCCGGTCGCGATCTCCGCGCCGTCCTGCACTTCCGCCGGCCCCAGCCAGCGCCCGTCGGAGGACTTGTAAGTCTCGTGCGTCACCATGCCCTGCGTGAACAGGCCGGTGAACGGCTCCGCCACATCCAGCAGCCCGGTGCGCTTGAGCGCGCGCGTCCAGAAGCGCGCGTAGAGCAGATGCAGGATCGCATGCTCCACGCCGCCGATATACTGCCCGACCGGCAGCCACTGGGCGACCACGTCCTTGTCGAACGGCTTGTCCTCGGGCTGGCTGGCGAAGCGGATGAAGTACCACGACGAATCCGCGAAAGTGTCGAGCGTGTCCGTCTCGCGTCGCGCCGGCTTGCCGCAGTTCGGGCAATCGACATGCTTCCACGTCGGATGGCGGTCGAGCGGATTGCCCGGCACGTCGAAGCTCACATCCTCGGGCAGCACCACCGGCAGCTGGTCCTGCGGGACCGGCACGACGCCGCAGCCCTCGCAATGGATGATCGGGATCGGCGTGCCCCAATAGCGCTGGCGGCTGACACCCCAGTCGCGCAGCCGCCAGACGGTGGTGCCTTCGCCCCAGCCGCCGGTTTCGCCGCGCGCGATCACCGCCGCCTTGGCGGCGTCCACGTCCAGCCCGTCGAGGAAGTCGGAGTTCACCAGCCGGCCGGCGCCCGTATAGGCCTCGTCCCCGGCGAAATCGCGTTCGACCGTATCGCCGTCGGCGACCACGCGGTGGACCGGCAGCTGGTACTTGCGTGCGAAGTCCAGGTCGCGCTGGTCGTGCGCCGGCACGCCCATGACGGCGCCGGTGCCATATTCCATCAGCACGAAGTTCGCGACGAATACCGGCAGGGCCACGCCCGTGAACGGGTGGGTCGCGGTGGCGCCGGTGTCGTAGCCGAGCTTTTCCTGGGTCTCGATCTCGGCGGCGGTGGTGCCGCCCTGCTTGCAGCGATCGATGAACGCCTGTGCTTCCGGGTCGCGCAGCGCGGCCGCCTGGGCGATCGGATGGTCGGCGGCGACCGCGACGAAACTCGCGCCAAAGATGGTGTCGGGGCGGGTCGAGAACACTTCGACCGGCTGGCCATCGGAAACCTGGAAGCGGATCTTCATGCCGCGGCTCTTGCCGATCCAGTTCTCCTGCATCAGCTTGACCTTGTCGGGCCACTGGTCGAGCGACTGGAGCCCGTCGAGCAGCTCGTCGGCGAAGTCGGTGATCTTGAGGAACCACTGGGAGAGCTTGCGCTTCTCCACCAAAGCGCCGGAGCGCCAGCCGCGGCCGTCGATCACCTGCTCGTTGGCGAGCACGGTCATGTCGACCGGGTCCCAGTTGACCGCTGATTCCTTGCGGTAGACCAGGCCCGCCGCATAGAGGTGCAGGAACAGTGCCTGCTCATGGCCGTAATAGTCCGGCTCGCAGGTGGCGAGCTCGCGCGTCCAGTCGAGCGCGAAGCCCAGGCGCTTGAGCTGCGCCTTCATCGTCGCGATGTTGTCGCGCGTCCATCCACCGGGGTGCACGCCCTTTTCCATGGCGGCATTTTCGGCCGGCATGCCGAACGCGTCCCAGCCCATCGGGTGGAGCACTTCATAGCCGGTCATCCGGCGGAAGCGCGCCAGCACGTCGCCCATGGTATAGTTGCGGACGTGGCCCATGTGGATGCGCCCCGACGGATAGGGGAACATCTCGAGCACATAGCTCTTGGGACGCGGGCTATCGTCGCGGGCGGCGAAGGTGCGGCGGTCTTCCCACAGCTTCTGCCAGGCCGCATCCGCCTTCAGTGCATTGAAACGCGAGGCCATTGGACGGGTGCTTGCCTCAGCCGATCAGCGCGCCGCGGCGCAGGTCGCGCGCACGGGTCAGGATGATGTCTTCCAGCTTCTGGACGGTGGCGGCCTGGACCGGCGCCTCCACCCATTGGCCGTTCTGCTGCACCTGGCGCAGCGCTGCCACGCGCAGGGCATCGGCGCGCAGATCCTGGTCGAGGATGCTGACGGTCACCTTCATGCGCTCGGTCGGGGTGGCCGGGTTCACATACCAGTCGGTGACGATGACGCCGCCGTTCGAGTCGGTCTGGAGCAGCGGCATGAAGCTGAGCGTGTCGAGGCTGGCGCGCCAGAGATAGCTGTTGACGCCGATGGTCGTCACCTTGGAGGCGGCGAGATCGGCCTTCAGATCGTCCTTGCGGCTGCCACAGGCGGTAAGCATGAGGGCAATCGCGAGCGGACCCAGGATCGCGGTGCGCAACGGGCGGATCATCGGCGTTTCCTTGGAAGAACGGAACATCGGCTGCTTCTATAGAGGGTCGCGGTGTCGCCGCAAGCGGCGTGGCCCTGGCAGCGGTACAGGCCGGCGTGTGGGCGGATTGCAACAGTTCGTCTGAATCGTGTTCGGCCGGTGGCGACATGCAACGGAATCATGCTAGCGCACTTTTGAAGCGGGAGGAGAAACGGGGTGCTTACGTTGCGCGCCATGGCTGGATTGGGGATCGGGGTGCTGAGCGCCGCCGGAGCCGTAATCGCGCCTGCGCTTGGTGCGCCGGAAGGCACACGCGCCGTGGCGTTTCGCCAGACGGTCCCCGTCAGCAGCATCGGCGGCTTCACGCCGTCGTCTGCCGATCCCAAGCTTGCCGCAATTCTCGCACGCAGCGGGATCGACGGCAGCAGCTTCCGCTTTACGCCTTCGGAAGGGCAGCGCGTCAACAAGCGCGCCGTGACCGTTGCGGTGCGTGCGCGCACCCAGCCGGTCGCTGCTCCGGAGCATGCAGCGGTCGACACCAACGTCGGCCCGACGCTGGCGCCCATCGCCTATAATCTCGGCACCTCGGTCGGTTGGAAGCGCTTCGCAGCTGCCGGCGATCTCGCCAAGCTCGATCTGGGCGTGCAGCCGGGCAATCGTGACCGCATCGGTGCTGCGCTCGGCAAGCCCGCGCGTCGGACCAGCAGCGTGACGGTGGCCGGCGACAAGCCGCTCCTCGACCAGTCCAAGCTGGTGGCGGACGCCCCCAGCGCGTCGATCGGTGTCGGCGGCTCCTATTCGCTGACCCGTCACTTCGACGTGACCGCGGGCCTGCGTTACAGGTCCGACAAGGACCGGCTGCTGCGGCTGGAGGACACGCGCCGCGACAGCCAGGCGGTCTACGTGGGCACCGCCTTCCGCTTCTGATCCGCTTGGGCGCTACCGCGCCCAGGCGTCAATCGCGGCCCAGCCGTGAATGCGCAACGGCGCCAGGCTTTTTGCGCGTCGGGCATTCATGCCGCCCAGCGCGATCACCGGCACCTCCTCGCCGCGAATCAGCAGGCCGAAGCGAACCCGTCCGAGCGCAGGCGCGCCTGGATGAGAGCGGGTGGCAAACACCGGCGAGGCGAATACCGCATCCACCCGCGCCCGGCGTGCCGCCACCAGGTCCCGCCGGTGATGTACGGCGCGCGTCGTGAGGCCCCGTGCCCCGACCCGTCTCCCGCCGCCATGCCGCCCGTCCGCCCCGCGCAACGGCGCGCCCGCGACCAGCAGCACCAGCCGCCGGCGTCGGGCCACCCGCCGTACCCGCGCGAACAGCTCGGCGCGTTCGGCCGGCGGCAGCAGATAGTGGCGAAACACCACGCCCGCGCCGCGCGGCAGCCGCTCCAGCGCGGTCCACAGCGCCTCTCCCATGCGCGGGTCGGTCATCAACCATAAGCGGGGGAGGGGCTGGCGGGGGCGCATCGCGCTACCTATAGCGCCCCCGATGACCACCGACGATGCCCCCCAGCGGCTGAGCGATGTGCGCGATCGCATCGCGCGCGCCGAACAGCTTGCCAAGCGCCCGGCCGGCGCCACCTGCCTGATTGCCGTCTCCAAGACGCATGAGGCGCCGCAGATCGCTCCCTTGATCGCCGCGGGCCAGCGCGTGTTCGGCGAGAACCGCGTGCAGGAGGCGCAGGCGAAATGGCCGGCACTGCGCGAAGCGACCCCGGACATCGAGCTGCACCTGGTCGGCCAGCTTCAGTCCAACAAGGCCGCCGATGCCGTGGCGCTGTTCGACGCGATCCATTCGGTCGATCGTCCCTCGCTGGTGGCAGCGCTCGCCAATGCCATGGACCGCCACGACCGGCGCCCTGCCTGTTTCGTGCAGGTCGACATTGGTGACGAGCCGCAGAAGGGCGGCGTGGCGGTTCGCGAACTGCCCGCCTTGCTGGCCGAGGCGCGCAGCGCCGGGCTGCCGATCGTCGGGTTGATGTGCGTGCCGCCGCTGGAGCTGGAGGCGGCGCCCTGGTTCGCGCTGCTCGCCAAGCTGGCGGAGGACAACGGCCTGCCCGGGCTCAGCATGGGCATGTCGGGCGATTTCGAGACTGCGGTTACCTTGGGAGCCACGCACGTGCGCGTCGGCACCGCCTTGTTCGGGGCACGCTGATGCGGTTTGATGCGATTCTGTTCGATTTCGATGGCGTGCTGCTGGAAAGTGAATGGGCGGGCAACCGCCACCTTGCCGACTATCTGACCGCCGCCGGCCACCCGATCAGTACCGAGGAGGCGATGGCGCGCTTCATGGGACGGGCCGGCAAGGACTTCCTGGACGAAGTGGAGGCGTTCCTGGGGCGCCCGATTCCGGCCGACTTCCACGAGGCGCGCGCGGCCGAAGATGCCCGCGCGGTTGCCGAGGGCGTGGCGGAAGTGGCGGGTGCGGTCGCCTTTGTGCGCTCGCTGCCGCCGGGGCTGCCGCGTGCCATCGCCTCGTCGAGCTCGACGCGCTGGATCACCGCGCATCTCGACCATCTGGGCCTGCGCGATGCGTTCGGCAACAAGGTGTTCAGCGGTCGCGAGCATGTGACTCGCGGCAAGCCGGCACCGGACCTGTATCTCTACGCGGCCAGGGCGCTGGGCGTGCCGATCGAACGCTGCGTGATCCTGGAGGATTCACCGGTCGGCGCCACCGGCGCGGTGGCATCGGGTGCGCATGTCATCGGCCTGTGCGCCGGCCAGCATTGCGGCATCGGCCATGCGGAGGTGCTGCGCCGCATCGGCGTGCAGGACGTCGCGTCCGACTATGCGGAAGTCGCACGCCTGATCGCGTGATCGGTGGGCGGGGATAACGGACTTCCCCGCCACATCCGTCCTGCCAGCGCTGGCCGACAGGACGGACAGCGAGCCTTACTGCACCGGAAAGCCGCGGCGCTTGAACAGCGCGTTGACGTCCGGGTCGCGGCCGCGGAACGCGCGATAGGCCTGCTTGCGGTCGGTCTCGTTGCCGGTCGACAGCAGCACGGTGCGGAAACGGTCGGCGGTCGCCTTGTCCCAGACGTTGCCCGTCTCCGTGAACGCAGCCCAGGTGTCCGCGTCCATCGTCTCGGACCAGAGATAGCTGTAATAGCCGGCGCTGTACGCGTCGGACGAGAACAGGTGGTTGAACTGCGGCAGGCGGTGCCGCATCACCATCTCCTTGGGCATGCCAAGCTCGGCCAGCGTCTCGCGCTCGAACGCATCGACGTCGGTGACCGGCGTCTCGCGATCGTGCAGCTTCATGTCGACGATCGCCGACGACAGATACTCGACCGTGTCGAAGCCCTGGTTGAAGGTCGAGGACTTCTCGATCTTGTCGACCAGCGCCTGCGGCATGGCCGCACCCGTCTGATAATGCTTGGCATAGCGGTCGAGCACATCGCGGGTGAGCAGCCAGTTCTCGTTGACCTGGCTGGGGTACTCCACGAAGTCGCGCGGCGTGCCCGACAGGCCGGGGTATTTCACGTCCTGCAGGAAGCTGTGGATGGCGTGGCCGAACTCGTGGAACAACGTGCTCGCATCGTCCAGGCTGATGAGCGTCGGCTGGCCGGGGGCGCCCTTCACGAAATTGTTGTTGTTGGACGCCAGCACGTTCTTGTGCCCGCCCAGTTCCTGCTGCCGGCGATAGGCGGTCGCCCAGGCGCCCGAGCGCTTGCCCGAGCGGGCATAGGCGTCGAAATAGAAGACGCCGACATTGTGCCCGTCGCGCTTGTCGGTGACGACAAAGGTGCGGACCGCGGGATCGAACACCGGGATCTGCCCCGTGTTCTCCTTGAACTCCAGGTCATACAGCCGCCCCGCGGAATAGAGCGCGCCCTGGAGGATGTTGTCGAGCTGGAGGTACGGCTTCACCTCGCTTTCATCGAGGTCGTACTTCGCCTTGCGCACCTTCTCGGCGTAGAAGCGATAATCCCAGGGCTCGATGGTGATCTTGGCGCCGCCCTGGTTGGCGAGCGCCTGCATGTCGGCGACCTCCTGGCGCACGCGCGCGACCGCGGCCGGCCAGACGCGCATCATCAGCGACATGGCGTTGGCGGGCGTCTCCGCCATGGTGTCGTCCATGCGGTACCAGGCGTGGTTCTTGAAGCCCAAGAGCTTGGCGCGCTGCTGGCGCAGCTTCAGGATCTCGGCGATGGTGGCGTTGGTGTCGTTGGCGCCGCCATTGTCGCCGCGGTTGACAAAGGCGCGCCACACTTTTTCGCGTAAACCCCGGTCGGTGGCATAGGTCAGCACCGGCGCCACCGAGGAGCGGGTGTTCACGATCGCCCATTTGCCGGGAAGCTTGCGCTCGTCGGCCGCCGTCTTCAGCGAGGCGACGAAGCTGTCGGGAAGGCCCGCAAGCTGCCTGGCATCGTCGACGACGATCCAGGTTTCCTCGTCCGCCAGCACCTTCTCGCTGAAGCTGTTGTAGGCGACCGACAGCGCCTGGTTGAGCTGCGATACTTGGCCACGCTGCGCATCGGTGAGCAGGGCGCCGCGGCGCACGAAGCTGCGATAGGTGCGCTCCAGGAGGCGCAGCTGCTGGGGGTCCAGCTTCTGCTTGGCGCGGCTGTCGTACGCCGCCTTGACCCGTGCGAACAACTTGGGGTCGAGGTACAGCTCGTCATAGAACGCGGAGAGCTTGGGGCTCCACTCGCGGTCGATCGCCTGCACTTCCTTGGTGGCGAGGTTGCTCGAATAGACGCCCCACATGGCTTCCACCCGGTCCATCGTCTCGCCGGCAAGCTCCATCGGCTCGATCACGGTCTGGAAGGTCGCCGGGCGCTTGTCGTCGCGGATCTTGAGCACGTCGCGGCGCAGCTCGGCCATCGCGACCGGGAAGGCGGCGGGGAACATCGCCGGCGTCACCTTGTCCCAGGGCGGCACGCCGCCATAGGGGCCGCTCCAGGGAGCGAGCAGCGGGGTTGCATCGACGGAGGTCGAGGAGGGGGCCGCAGCGGCGGAAGTCTGCGCCATGGCGGCTCCTGCAGGGAAAAGGGCAAGGATCGTGGTCGCGGCCAGAACGGCGCGCAGGCGTGCGGTCATCAGGGGCTCCAATACGGGTCGCAGGCGAGCCTAAGCATCAGGAAAGGAATGGCAAGCCAGCGCCCGCGCAAGGGTCGTGCGATCGGCGGTTGACTCGAACGCACATTAGAACAGAATAGGAACATATCGAGTCCCTGCGAGTCCTAGCTGTTGTCGTGACCCATGCTCAAGCCCCTGTTCTGGACGCGTTACGCGCGCAATTGCGCGCCATCGAATGCGGCCGCTATCGCCGGCGCGAGGTGCTGCCGTTCGGCGTGCCGGCGCTCGACGAAGTGGTGGCCGGCGGCGGGCTCGCGCTCGACGCACTGCACGAGGTGGCGGGCGCGGGGCCGGACATGGCGGATGATTGCGCGGCAACGCTGTTTCTGGCCGGAATCGCCGCGCGCGCCTGGGGCCCGGTGCTGTGGGTGGTGCGGCGGCGCGACCTGTTCGCGCCGGGGCTCGCCCAGGTAGGGCTCGGGCCGCACCGGGTGCTCTATGCCGAGGCGAGCGATGATGCCGAGCTGCTCCAGCTGATGGAGGAGGGGCTGCGCCACCGGGGGCTGGGCGCGGTGATCGGCGAGGCCAAGCGCGTGCCCATGGCCGCCACCCGCCGGCTGCAGCTGGCGGCGGAGGGCGGGCGCACCATCGCGCTGCTCCTGCGCCGGCACGGGCGGGCGGGCACCGATCCGCTGGCGGTCCCCTCTGCCGCATCGACGCGCTGGCGCGTGGCATCCGCGCCCTCGACCCCGCTGCCGGTGGCCGGCGTCGGCCGCGCCCGCTGGAAACTTTCGCTCGTCCGCCAGAAGGGTGGCGAGCCCCGCGACTGGACCGTGGAGGCATGCGATGAAACGGGTCGCTGCGCTCTTCCTGCCCGACTGGCCGATCGACCGGCTGCGGCAGGCAGAGCGAACCGCCGCGCTGCCGCCTGAGGCGGCACGCTCGGGTCCTGCCTTTGCGGCGATCGGCCGGGTGGCCGAGGCTGAACGCGCCAACCAATGCTCGGTCCCCAGGGAGGGCGGCTGGCGTCCCGGCGCGCGCTGGGCCCGGGCGGAGGTGGAGGCTGCGATCGAGCAGCTGCCCACGCACCAGCGCCCGCCGCAGCGGGAACTGGGCCGCACCAGCGTGGCCGCCGACAATCCGTTCAAGGGCGAGCGGCCCTTCAAGGACGTCCACCGGCAGGGTCGCCCGCTCGACGCCTCGCCCGCCTCCGCCGCCTGGGCCGCAGATGCCGAGGCCGTGGAACGGGCGATCGCCGCGCTGCCGCTGCACCAGCAGCCGCCGTTCCGCGAGCTCAGCCGCCGTTCGGAGGTGATGGACCATCCGTTCAAAGCCCATCCGTTCAAAACGATGCCGCCGGACGAGGGCGGGTGCAGCCATCACGCGCTGGCCCAGCCGCAGGCGTTTCCGCGGTCGGACCGGCCGACGCTGGCGCAGATGGCGGCGATGCCGGCGGTGCAATATCCGGGCGAAGGGCCGCACCCCGATGCCCATGGCCGCGAGCCGATCGCAGGCTATGCCGCCGCCGGCCGCTTCTTCCAGACCGGGCGCACGCTTGGCGACCTGGTCGCGCGCGTGTGCGTGGAGGAGACCCCCGGCAGCGCCGCGTCGGTACGCGATGCCGTGCCGCTGGTCACCGTCGCCCGCCAGGGAGGACGCGTGGCGATCGCGGCTGCGTCCCCGGCCGCGCAGGCGCTGGGGCTGCGGCCCGGCATGGCGCTCACCCAGGCGCGCGCGCAGGTGCCCGAGCTTCAGGTGCGCGATGCCGATCCGGCTGGCGACCGGGCCGATCTGCGCCGGCTGGCGATGCTGCTCGCCCGCCGCTGGACGCCGGTGGTCGATCTGTCCGACGCCGACGGGCTGCTGCTCGACCTGACCGGAGTGGCGCATCTCCATGGCGGGGAGGGGCGCATGGCGTTGCGGCTGGTGCGGCTGCTCGCGCGCCGCGGCGTGCATGCCTGTGTGGGGATCGCCGACACCGCCGGCGCTGCCTGGGCGCTGGCCCGCCATGGCCGGGGCGCGGTGCGGATCTGCCCGCCGGGTGCGCAGGTCGAGGCGCTGGACCCGCTGCCGGTGGCGCTGCTGCGGCTGTCGGACGGCGCGATCGAGCTGCTCGCCCGGCTGGGCGTGACGACGATCGGGCAGTTGCGGGCGCTGCCGCGCGGGCAGCTGGCGCGCCGGTTCGGCGATACGGTGCTGGCCCGGCTCGATCAGGCGCTGGGCGCGCGTGCCGAACCGCTCGATCCGGTGGTGCCGCCAGAACGCATCCAGGTCGAGCAGCGCTTCGCCGAGCCGATCGCCACCGCAGAGGCGATCGCGCACTGGCTGGGCGAACTGGTGCCCCAGCTGGTGGCGGTGTTGCGCAAAGCCGGGCTCGGCGCACGGCAGGTGGAGCTGGTGCTCGACCGCGTCGACGGCGTGCCGCAGCGGCTGCGCATCGGGCTTGCCCGCGCCAGCCGCGACCCTGAGCATCTGCTGCGGCTGCTCGGACGCCGGATCGAGACGGTAGAGCCCGGATACGGCATCGACGCCATGGCGCTGCACATACGCCGCGCCGAGCCGCTGGGCGCGGAGACGCTGGGCGCCGCGCTGGTCGAGGATACGCCGCCCGAGCTGGGACCCTTGGTCGATCGCATCGTCAACCGCATCGGCGTGCAGCGGATGTGGCGGGTGGCCCCGGTGGAAAGCGACGTGCCCGAGCGCGCATCCGCACGGGTCGCGCCGCTCGACCCGGCCGAGGCGCCGGCAGTGCAGTTGCGCGAGGACGACGTCCGGCGGCTCGACGGTCGCGAGGCCGACCATCCCTGGCACCTGCGCTGGCCGCGGCCGATCCGCATGCTGCGCCGGCCCGAACGGCTCGACCATGTGATCGCCGAGCTGCCCGACCAGCCGCCGCGGCGCTTCACCTGGCGCGGTACGCTCTACCAGGTGGCGTGCGCCGACGGGCCGGAGCGGATCGCGGGCGAATGGTGGCGCCGCCCGGCCGAGCGGGACGCGGTGCGCGACTATTTCCGGGTGGAGGACACCGAAGGCCGCCGCTTCTGGCTGTACCGCAGCGGCGATGGCTTGCGTGGGGAGACGGGCGACCTCAGCTGGTGGCTCCAGGGCATGTTCGCATGACCTATTCGGAGCTTCAGGTCACCACCCACTTCTCGTTCCTGCGCGGCGCATCGTCGGCGGAGGAGCTGTTCGGCACCGCGTCTGAAATGGGGATGCCGGCGCTGGGCATCACCGACCGCAATTCGGTCGCCGGCATCGTCCGGTCGCTGGTCGCCGCGCGCGACGTGAGCGCGCAGGGCAATCCAATCCGGCTGGTGGCCGGGTGCCGGCTCGACCTCGTCTCCGGCGCGTCGCTGCTGGTGTGGCCGGAGGATCTGGCGGGCTGGTCGCGACTCACCCGGCTGCTGACGCTGGGCAAGAAGCGCGCCGACCCGCAGCACGGCGAAAAGGGGCAGTGCTTTCTCCACTGGGACGATCTGGCCGAGACGCGGGGGCTGGTCGGATCGCTCGTCCCTGGCATCGACGGCGTGCGCGAGGACGAGCTGCGCTGGATGGCCGACCTGTTCGGGGCGGAGCGCGGCCATGTCTGCCTGACCTACCACCGCCGGCCCGGCGACCGGCTGCGGCTGCACCGCACGGCCGAGGAAGCGGCGCGCTTCGGTTTGGCCCCGCTCGCCACCGGCGACGTGCTCTATCACGAGCCCGCCCGCCGCATGCTGCAGGACGTGGTGACGGCGATCCGCTGCAAATCCACCATCGACGACCTGGGGCTGCGGCGCGAGCGGTCGGCCGATCGATGTTTCGTGCCGCCCAGGACGATGGAGCGGCGCTTCGCCGACCTGCCCGAGGCGATCCGGGCAGGTGCCGCGATCGTCGAGCGCTGCACCTTTTCGCCGAAGGAGCTGAGCTACCGCTATCCTGACGAGATCGTGATGCACGGCCGGACACCGCAGGAGGCGCTCGAACGACTGGCACGCGGCGCGCTCGATGCGCTGTTCCAGCAGCCGCCGTTCCACGGCCGGCCGGACCAGCGCTATGTCGAAAAGCTCGAATACGAGCTCGAGCAGGTCCGGTTGATGGACTATGCGGCCTATTTCCTGACCGTCAATTCGATCGTCAGCTATGCCCGCACCCAGGACATCCTGTGCCAGGGGCGCGGCTCTGCGGCCAATTCGGTGATCTGCTATGTGCTGGGCATCACCTCAATCGACCCGATCGAGCACCAGCTGCTGTTCGAACGCTTCATCTCCCCCAGCCGCGGCGAGCCGCCCGACATCGACGTGGATTTCGAGCATGAGCGGCGCGAGGAGGTGATCCAGTGGATCTACCAGACCTATGGCCATGACCATGCCGCACTGACCGCGGTGGTCAGCCGGTTCCGTGCGCGCGGCGCAGTGCGCGAGGTCGGCAAGGCGCTGGGGCTGCCCGAGGACATGACCGGCGCGCTCGCCGGCCAGGTATGGGGCTGGTCGAGCGAAGGCGTGGCCGACGCGCATGTCGATGCGCTCAACCTCGACCGTTCCGATCCGCGACTGGCGCTGACGCTGGAGCTGGCGCGCGAGCTGATCGGCACGCCCCGCCACCTGTCGCAGCATCCCGGCGGCTTCGTGCTCGCGAACGACCGGCTGGACGGGCTGGTGCCGGTCGAACCCGCTGCCATGGCCGATCGCTGGGTGGTGGAGTGGGAGAAGGAGGACATCGAGGAACTCGGCTTCATGAAGGTCGATATCCTGGGCCTCGGCATGCTCGGCTGCATGCGGCGCGCGTTCGACCTGCTGGCGGAGCACAAGCGGCTGGCGCTGACGCTCGCCTCGCCCGAGCTGCAAAAGGAGGACAAGAAGACCTTTGCCATGATCCAGCGTGCCGACACGCTGGGCGTGTTCCAGATCGAGAGCCGTGCGCAGATGGCAATGCTGCCGCGGATGCTGCCCGCAACCTTCTACGACCTTGCGATCCAGGTCGCGATCGTCCGCCCCGGCCCGATCCAGGGCGACATGGTCCACCCCTATCTCAAGCGGCGCGAGCAGAAGCGGCGCAATCCCAACATCGAGTTCAGCTATCCAAGCCCACGGCTGAAGGCGGTGCTGGAAAAGACGCTGGGCGTGCCCCTCTTCCAGGAACAGGCGATGAAGGTCGCGATCGAGGGTGCCGACTTCACGCCCGCGCGCGCCGACGAGCTGCGCAAGGCGATGGCGACCTTCAAATATACCCAAGGCGTCGGCCAGTTCCGCGAGGAGCTGATCGCCGGGATGAACAAGAACGGCATCTCAGAGGAATTCGCCGACCGGCTGGTGAAGCAGATCGAGGGCTTCGGAAGCTATGGCTTTCCCGAGAGCCACGCCGCGTCCTTTGCCAAGATCGCCTATGCGTCATCGTGGATGAAGTGCCACCATCCCGACGTGTTCTGCGCGGCGCTGCTCAACGCGCAGCCGATGGGCTTCTACGCGCCCGCGCAGATCGTTCGGGACGCGCGCGAGCATGGCGTGGAGGTGCGGCCGGTGTGCATCAACGACAGCCGCTGGGATACCCGGCTGTTGGGGGCGGCCACGACCGAGCGGACTCCGGCGGCTGCGGCTGCGGCTGCGGCGGCTGCGGCGGCGATGCGGCTGCCGCTGCGGCTGGGGTTCAAGGTCGTCCACGGCCTGTCCAACGCCGATGCCGCGCGGCTGGTGATTGCGCGCGGCGCAACGCCGTTCACCTCGGTCGAGGATGCGTGGCGGCGGTCGGGCGTGCCGCTGGCGGCGCTGGAAAAGATCGCGCGCGCCGATGGCTTCCAGGCGCTGGGGCTCGACCGGCGCCAGGCCTTGTGGGCGATCAAGGGGTTGGCGGCCGAGCCGCTGCCCTTGTTCGCCGCCGCCGACGCGCGCGAAGGTGGCCTCACGCCCGAAGTGGCGGAGGCGCCGGTGGCACTCGATCCGCTCACCGCCGGGCGCGAGGTGGTGGAGGATTACCGCGCCACCCAGCTGTCGCTGCGTGCGCATCCGCTCGCCTTTCTGCGCGCGCAGCTGGAGGAAGAGGGCGTCGTCCCGTGCAAGGCACTCGGGTCGCTCAAGGACGGGCGGCGGGTCGAGGTCGCCGGCGTGATCCTGGTCCGCCAGAAGCCGGGCAGCGCCAAGGGCGTGCTGTTCATCACCATCGAGGACGAGACCGGCGTCGCCAATGCGATCCTGTGGCCGGACCGGTTCGAGAAGCAGCGCCGCACCGTCATGTCGGCGGCGATGGTGTCGATCGTCGGCCGGGTCCAGCGCGAGGGCGAGGTGATCCATGTCATCACCGACCGGGTGGTCGACCGCACCCCCATGCTGCGAAGCATCGGCGACCTGGACCTGCCGCGCCTGACCGGGCGGGGCGACGGCGCCACCCATGGCAGCGGCCCCGACCCGCGCGATGCCAAGGCCCCGGCGGTGTGGAAGCCGCGCTCCCACTATCACCCCCCGTTCCGCACCGGCTGCGACCCCGAGGATGCAATCCCGATCCGCTCGCGCGACTTTCATTAGGGCGCAGAACGACCGTCAACGTCCAGACAGAGCGCCCAGAGGATTGCGGCAGCTTTCCGGAGCTCCTTTGCGGAAGGCCCAGTCCCGTTTCTCCATCCCCGGCGCGCCACTTCGGAAACACGCAATAGGGAATAGATCCGGGAAAGCGCTGCGGTCGAACGACTTAGGAAACAGACCCGACCTGGCCGTCCCGCGAAAACTTCGTTCTTGCGGATGAAGGCAATGGCCGGAAGCGCCCGCCGTTGCGTGATCCACGATTTCGCGAGACGTTCGACCGGTTGGTGAAAGGAGGCACGGGACATGCTGCTGACTTTGCTAGCCACGACCGCCTCAGCACTGAGTTGCCAGCCGGTGGACGGTTTCGCAGAGGTCGTCGCGGCATCACGGGCGCGGTGGATCGTAGCGGGGGAAAGGCACGGCACGAATGAGATGCCGGCCATGTTTGCAGACCTCGTCTGCCTTGCCTCCCGCGCCGCGCCTGTTGTTGTTGCAGTTGAACAGCCGGAACAGGACCAGCCTGCAATTGACGCCTACCTGAACTCGGATGGGGGTGAAGAAGCAGAGGCGGCGTTTCTTCGAGCGACGATGTGGCGAGCGGGTCAGCCCGACAGCGTCCTCGATGGACGATCAAGCCAAGCGATGTTCAGGCTGTTTCGGAACCTATGGGAGCAACACAAGCACGGCCGTGTCGTGCGTGTGATCGCATTCGAGCCAGGCCTCAACTATAAGAACGGGGCCTTTCGAATGCCGTGGTTGGACGACAAGCCCGTCGACCAAAGCGACTTTGAGCAGCGCATGGCCGGCCTGCTGCAGAATAGCGCCTCCGGGACGGGCAGGATGCTGGTGCTTACCGGATCAGCACATGCTCGGCAAAAACCTATGGATCAGTTCCCAAACCTCCGGCCTATGGCGTCCTTTCTGCCTAGAGATGAGACCCTGACCCTTCTTCTGACCTCACATGGCAAGGGCAATGCGTGGAACTGTTTGGAGGCAGGCTGTGGTGTGCATCAGGTTGAGGAGCACTCACCGCACAGGCGGGGCGTGGTCCTTGAGAGACATCCAGACCAACCGTTTTCAGGGACGGTGTTCCTTGGAACAGCGTTAACAGCGTCAACCCCGCAGAAGAGTCCCAGCGGATCTGCCGGTTCCTGGTACCGCGTCGAGCGGGCGCCACCAGCCGATCCAATCTTATCTCGAGATGGCCGCGACCGTCTCGATCGCCCTTCCTAAGTGGGAAAGCCGCATCTAACCTTGCGGGGCTGACAGGCCGCTCGTGGCGTGCCGGCATCCAACCTGTTCCGGCAAGCGCCACCATCAAAAGCCGTCCGTTCTGCTGGTCCCAACGGCTAGCGGTGATCCGCAAAGCTTCCGGCTTCCTCACCAAACCACTTTGTAGAAAGTCATAGGAGTTTACCCATGGCCCGCATCAATTTTATCGAGCTCCCCGCGCGCGACCTCGGCGCGGCTCGGACCTTCTACGCAACGGTGTTTGGGTGGGACCTGACCGACTTCGGACCCAGCTACTCATGCACCATGACCGGCAATGTCGACTTGGGGTTACAGGGCGATATAAGCGAAGCTCCAAGGACGCCTTTGCCGGTGGTGCTGGTGGACGATATCGAAGCGGCGCAAACCGCTGTCGCGGACGCCGGGGGCACCATCAGCAAGCCGGTCTTCGCCTTTCCGGGCGGCCGACGCTTTCACTTCCTCGATCCCAACGGGCTTGAGTTGGCGATCATGCAGACGGACTGACCCGGCTTCCCGGATAAGGCATCGTTTCGGGACAGCCACAAGCGGCAGCCGATGCGACCTGGTCTCCCGAGGGCTGGGAGACCGCGTTCGCCAATCTCTGCCGTCTTGCATCGGATGCGGCCTGAAGCAGCAGACGTTGCGCAGCTTTCGGGTATTTCGAGGTGCCGTCTCGACAAGCTCCGTCCGTGTTCGCCACGCACGCGTCGCCCCGCGTCGCCCCGCGTCGCCCCGCGTCGCCCCGCGTCAGACGCTAGCCGCCGCCGCCGCGTGCGCCTAAGCGCAGGGCATGCAGTTCGCCGTCGAAACGCTCGCCTTTCTTGCCGCTATCGCGTTTCTCGCGGGCACCATCGATGCGCTGGCGGGCGGCGGAGGCCTGCTGACGCTGCCGGCGATGATGGCGGCCGGCGTGCCGCCGGTCGCGGCGCTCGCCACCAACAAGCTGCAGAGCACGATCGGGACCTCCTCGGCGTTCTTCACCTTCTGGCGGGCAGGCCATGTCGACCTCCGCCAGTTCGCGGTTCCGGCGGCGGCCGCCTTTGTCGGATCCGCGCTGGGCGCCACCGCCGTGCAGCACATCAGTTCCGCCTATCTGGCGGCCTTCATGCCGGTGCTGCTGATCGCGATGGGGCTCTATTTCCTGCTCGCGCCGCCGATGCGCCAGGTGGATCGCCATGCCCGGGTGGGCAGGACGGGCATCACGCTGATCGTCGCGGGAATCGGCTTCTACGACGGCTTCTTCGGCCCTGGCACCGGGTCTTTCCTGACGCTGGCGCTGGTGGCGCTCGGCGGCCTGGGGCTGGTGCGTGCGATCGCCAATACCAAGCTGCTCAACCTGTCGACCAACGTTGCCGCCCTGCTGGCGATGATCGCGGGCGGGCATGTCCTCTGGCTGCTGGGCGGCGTGATGGCGGTGGCGAATGTTGTGGGCAATCAATTGGGCGCGCGGCTGGCGATCCGCTTCGGCGGAAGCGGGGTCCGTCCGCTGCTGGTGATCATGTCCGCGGCACTGACGATCAAGCTGCTGGCGGACCCCGCCAACCCGCTTTGGACGCTGTTCTAGACCGCACTGCCGCAGGTCGGCGCCGTTGATATTCGTGACGCCGCCGGAACCTTCCCGTCCGTGGCGAGTCCTTGCAACAACAGGCCGAACAGGCGGCCGTAACGGAGGGACAAACACCATGGGCGTTATCATCTGGCTTATCGTTGGCGGTGTCGTGGGCTGGCTGGCCAGCATGGTCATGCGGACCGACGCGCAGCAGGGCATTATCCTGAACGTGGTCGTCGGCATCGTCGGCGCGTTCATTGCGTCGCTGATCTTCGGCCAGAACATCAACGACGGAATCACGGTGACTTCCTTCATCACGTCGCTGATCGGCGCGATCATCCTGCTGGCGATCGTGAACCTGATCCGTCGCGGGTCGGTACGCTAACCGCCGCGATCCTCGCGAACCCAAGGGAAAGGGCCGTCCTGCCAGGGCGGCCCTTTTTCTATGTGCCAGAGGGACCGCTGGTCAGCGCAGCAGGAAGCGCACCGTCACGGTTGCGGTGATGTCCTGCTCGCCGGCTGCCACCGGCGTCGAATCCGCCGCCATCGACTGCATGCGCGCATGCACCACGATCGGCTGCGGCGAGGAGGGCGCATCGCCCTCGCTGATCGTCAGGATGCGGTCCACTCGCAGGCCCGCCGCCTTGGCATAAAGTTCGGCGCGCGCACGGGCCCGCGCCATCGCATTGGTGCGGGCTTCATCCAGCGCCTGCTCCGCGGCATCGACCGACAGGTCCGGCCCCTGGATCTGATTCGCACCTTCCGCGACCAGCGCGTCGAGGATCGCGCCGCTCCGGGCAATGTCGCGGAAGCGCACCGACACCTGGTTCGATGCCTGATAGCCGGTGATCACCGGCGGCTGGTTTTCGGCATAGCGATACTGCGGGGACAGCGCGATCTGCGCGGTCTGCACGTCGCGCGGGGCGACACCGGCCTTGCGCAGCGCGGCGACCACCCGAGTCATGCGCGCGGCATTCTCCTGCAGCGCCGCGGCTGCGGTAGCCGCCTGGGTGACCACCCCTGCGCGCAGCGTCGCGACATCGGGAATGCGCGTCGCCTTGCCCTCTGCCACCACGTCGAGCAGCGTCGCGTCGAGCAGCACGGGCGCACTCGCCCCGGCCTGCTGGGCGGCGGCAGGAACGGCGACGCCGGCCGCACTGGTGGTCAGCGCCAGGACGAAGAGGGGAAGGATGCGCATCGACGAATTCTCCAGTTCAACTTTGGGTGCTGCCCCAAACGGTGCCGTTCTCCTGCGGGGTCGCACACCAACGCAAGCTGAACACCGGATTTGCTTGCGGGCGCGAAGGGCAACGGGCAAGCCGCGATCGGCCAGGCACCCTTGAGATGGGTGCCCTATTGCGATAACACAGTGCTGCACAACGGCCGGTCGGGGGAGTGGCGTAGATGGAGTATGAGGCGAAGGCGATCGGGGAAGAGGATCGCCCTCAGCTGGCCGGGCCGCAGGCGCCGTCGCGCCGTCGCCGCAAGTGGATTCTCGCTGCCGCCATCCTGCTGCTGGTCGTGCTGGCCGCGTGGTTCGTGTTCGGCCGGGGTGACGGCACGGATCCCGCCGCCGCCGCAGCGGAGCCCGCGGGCGATGCGCAGGTTCCGGCCGTGACCGTGATGGTACCGGGTCGCGAATCGGTACAGACGGTGGTGACCGGCACCGGATCACTGGCGGCCCGGCGCGAGATGCCGATCGGCGTCGCTGGCGAAGGCGGTGAAGTCGCGCGCGTGCTGGTCGAGCCGGGGAGCTGGGTCGGCCAAGGCCAGGTGCTCGCCACCGTCGACCGTTCGGTGCAGGCGCAGACCGCCCAGTCGCTGGAGGCGCAGGTGCGCGTCGCGCGCGCGGACGCCCGCATCGCGCAGAGCGAGCTCGATCGTTCGCAGCAGCTGGTCGGCCGCGGCTTCGTGTCCAAGGCGGACATCGACCGCAAGACCGCGACCCGCGACTCGGCGCAGGCGCAGGTGCGCGTGGCCGAGGCGCAGCTGGCCGAGACCCGCGCGCGCAACCGTCGCCTCGACATCCGCGCGCCCGCCGCCGGGCTGGTGCTGACCCGCAGCGTCGAGCCGGGCCAGATCATCTCGTCGGGCAGCGGCACGCTGTTCCGCATGGCGATGGGCGGGCAGATGGAAATGCGCGCGCAGCTTTCCGAAACCGACATGGCGCGCATGACCGTGGGCGTGCCCGCCGAAGTGACGCCGGTCGGCTCCACCAAGACCTTTCGTGGCGAGGTCTGGCAGGTCTCGCCCGTGATCGATCCGGACAGCCGGCAGGGGATCGTGCGGATCGCCCTGTCCTATGATGCGGCGTTGCGGCCGGGCGGCTTTGCCACCGCGCGCATCGTGTCGGGCGCGCGCGCCGCGCCGCTGCTGCCGGAATCGGCGGTGCTGAGCGATGCCCAGGGCAATTACGTCTATGTGCTCGACGGGCAGAACCAGGTACAACGCCGGGCGGTAAAGGTCGGCGAGGTATCGGACGCGGGCGTCGCGATCGCGGAAGGGCTCAACGGCACCGAAAAGGTGGTGGTGAGCGCCGGCGCGTTCCTCAACCCCGGGCAGAAGATCAAGCCGACGCTGCGCAAGACGGGACGCTAAGCCATGGGCTTTCGCAACATCTCCGCCTGGTCCATCCGCAACCCGATCCCGCCGCTGGTGCTGTTCATCGCACTGACGATCGCGGGGCTGGTCAGCTTCATGCGGATGGACGTGAACCAGGACCCGGACATCGAGTTTCCGGTGGTGATCGTCGTCATCAACCAGCCGGGCGCCGCGCCGACGGAGCTGGAGACGCAGGTCACCCAGCGGGTCGAGGCGGCGGTGCGCAGCATCCAGGGGATCGACGAGATCAACTCGGACGTGAGCGAAGGCAATTCGACCACGGTCGTCCAGCTCAACATCGGCACGCCGATCGACCGCGCCGTCACCGACGTGCGCGAGGCGGTGAACCAGATCCGCAGCGAGCTGCCCGAAGGCATCCTGGAGCCGCAGATCTATCGCGCGAACACCACCGACAAGGACCTGGCGAGCTGGACGGCACTCGCCGACGACATGACGGAGGAGCAGCTCAGCTGGTACGTTGACAACACGGTTGCCAAGGAACTGCTGTCGATCGACGGCATGTCCACCGTGGAACGCGTGGGCGGCGTCGATCGCGAGATCCGCGTGATCCTGGATCCCGCCCGGCTCCAGGGCATGGGCATCACCGCCAGCGAGGTGAACCAGGCGCTGCGCCAGGTGAACGTCAACGCGGCCGGCGGCCGTGCCGAGATCGCGGGTTCCGAACAGTCCGTCCGCGTGCTCGGCAATGCGGCAACCGCCTATCAGCTGGGCCAGACGCAGATTGCGCTGGGTAACGGCCGGACCGTGCGGCTGGCCGACATCGCCGAGGTGCGCGACGCCTATGCGGAGCAGCGTTCGGCTGCGGCCTACAACGGCCGGCGCGTGCTGTCGTTCGACATCAAACGGGCCAAGGGTGCGTCCGACGTCACCGTCTTCCACGAGGCGGAAAAGCGGTTGAAGGCGCTGCAGGAGCGCAACCCGCAGGTGCGCTTCGCGCTGCTGTCGGACAGCGTGAAATACACGGAGATTCAGTACGAGTCCGCCATCCACGCCATGATCGAGGGCGCGGTGCTGGCGGTGATCATCGTGTTCCTGTTCCTGTGGGACTGGCGCGCGACGATGATCTCGGCGCTGGCGATCCCCTTGTCCGCGATCCCGACCTTCTGGTTCATGGATCTGATGGGCTTTTCGCTCAACCAGATGACGCTGCTGGCGCTCAGCCTGGTGGCCGGCGTGCTGGTCGACGACGCGATCGTGGAGATCGAGAACATCGTTCGCCACATGCGGATGGGCAAGACCGCCTATCAGGCATCGATCGACGCCGCGGACGAGATCGGCCTGGCGGTGCTTGCGACCACCATGGCGATCGTCGCGGTGTTCCTGCCCGTCGGGCTGATGCCCGGCATCGCGGGCCAGTTCTTCAAGAACTTCGGCCTGACCGTGGTCGCCGCCGTGCTGATGAGCCTGGGTGTCGCACGCATGATCACGCCGATGATCGCGGCCTATTTCCTCAAGGGCCATGGTCATGTCGACAAGCCCGATGGCTGGGCGATGCGCGCCTATATGGCGACCTTGCGCTGGACGCTGAAGCACCGCTGGGCAGCGGTAGTGGCGAGCATCGCCGCCTTTGCCGGCACGCTGTTCATGTTCTCGATCCTGCCCGCCACCTTCCAGCCGCCGCAGGACCGCGATCGCTCGACCGCGATGATCGACATGGTGCCGGGCACCACGCTGGAGCAGACCGCGCGCGTGGTGAAGCAGGTCGAGGAGATCCTGCGCGCGCAGCCGATCGTCACCTCCGCCTATTCGACCACCATGGTCGGCAATGGCCGTGTGAGCGTGGAGCTTGCCGAAGACCGCGAAATGACCAGCACCGAGTTCGAGCGGGGCCTGACGCCGCGCCTGAGCGCGATTCCGGATGCGCGGGTCGCCTTCCGCTCGCAGTTCGGCTGGGGCGACAACAACCGCGACGTCTCGATCGTGCTGGGCGGCGAGGATCCGGTGCTGCTCAACGAGACGGCGAACAAGCTGGTTGGGGAAATGTCCGGCCTGAAGACGATCGTCGCCCCGCGCGTGAGCGGCGACCTGCAGCGGCCCGAACTGGTGATCCGCCCGCGCCTCGACCTCGCCGCCAGCCTGGGCGTGACCACCAGCGCACTGTCCAACGCGATCCGCATCGCGACGCTGGGCGACATCGACCAGAACAGCGCCCGCTTCTCGCTCTCCGACCGCCAGATCCCGATCCGCGTCGCGCTGTCGGAAGATTCGCGCGAACGGCTGTCGACGATCCAGAACCTGCCGGTGCCCACCGGCAGCGGCGGATCGGTGCCGCTGAGCGTGGTGGCGGAGATCGGCTTTGGCGCAGGTCCGACCAAGATCGAGCGCGTCGATCAGCAGCGCCAGCTGGTGGTCGGGGCCGATCTGGCGCCGGGCGTCGTCAACAGCGACGCGATGAAGCAGATCCACGCGCTGCCGACGATGCAGAAGCTGCCGATCGGCGTGCGCGAGCTGACGCTCGGCCAGGCCAAGTGGCAGACCGAGATGATCCAGAACTTCATCATCGCCGTGATCTCGGGGCTGCTGCTCCTGCTCGCGGTGCTGGTGCTGCTCTACAAGCGGCTGATGCCGCCGTTCGTGAACATCGGCTCGCTGCTGCTGGCGCCGCTCGGCGGCCTCATCGCGCTGTGGGTCACGGGACATCCGGTGTCGATGCCGGTCTATATCGGCCTGCTGATGCTGCTCGGCATCGTCGCCAAGAACTCGATCCTGCTGATCGACTTTGCGCTGGAGGAGATGGGCAAGGGCGTCGACAAGTCGGCGGCGATCCTCGACGCAGGGCACAAGCGCGCGCAGCCGATCGTGATGACCACGGTCGCCATGGTGGCGGGCATGGTCCCGACCGCGCTGGCGCTGACCGGCGACGCATCGTTCCGGGCGCCGATGAGCATCACCGTGATCGGGGGGCTGGTGCTGTCGACCATGCTCACGCTGCTGATCGTGCCGGCGACGTTCAGCCTGGCGGTGGGCGTGGAGCGCTGGATCGGCCCGCGCCTGTCGCGGCGGCTGCTCACCTACAAGCCGGGGGACGAGGGCCCGGGCATGCCCGTGATCGACCACCAGCCCGGCGGCCGCATCGGCTATCGCGGCGAAGGCGAGGGGACTGCGCCGGCCGAGTGACGCTGGCCCTGGGCGCGGTGGGGTGCAGGCCCGCGCGGCCGCTCCCTCACCCTACGCGTCACCCTGAACGTGTTTCAGGATCCACCTCTCCGCCTGTGAAGTCGCTGTTGTTCGCGCGGTGGATGCTGAAGCGAGTTCAGCATGACGGGAAGCGGAGCCGAGCGGAAGGGATGATCGGCCGGTTGGTGCGGGTGGGTACCCCCGGCTCCCGCCATCGTCGGCGCACCCCGCTTGAACCTTCCCCGTCGTTGGGGATTGTCACCGCCATGACCTTGCTTGCGCGCGCGCCCGGCCCTGGGAGCGTCGTTCCCCCTGCGCTTACTCGCATGCGCCGCCTTGCTACCGGCATGCTGGTGGTGATGGCGCTGCTGTTCTTCGCATCCCGCGCGCTGGAGGCGCAGCACCCCGGATGGGGCTTTGTCCAGGCCTTTGCGGAGGCGGCGATGGTGGGTGGGCTCGCCGACTGGTTCGCGGTCACCGCGCTGTTCCGCCACCCGCTTGGCCTGCCGGTGCCGCACACCGCGATCATCCCGCGCAACAAGGACCGCATCGGCGACACGCTGGCGGTATTCCTGCGCGACAATTTCCTGACCGCCCATGTGGTCGCTCGCCGGATGCGGCGGCTGGATGTCGCGGCGCTCGTCGGCCGCTGGCTGGCGAACCCGGTGGGGGGCGAGGGGCGGCTGCGCCACGGGGCCGCGCGGCTGGCCGCCAGCATGATCCAGTCGTTCGACCAGGAGCGGCTGGGCGGCATGGTGAAGGGCGCGATCGCAAGCCGGCTTCGCTCCACGGAGATTGCGCCGCTGCTGGGCCAGGCGATCCAGGCCTCGATCGCCGAGGATCGCCACGTGCCGCTGATCGACGGCATGATCCGCTTCGTCGCGCGCGCGGTCGACGCCAACGAGCAGGTCATCCGCACGATGGTGCACGACCGTGCCGGATCGGTGCTGCGCTGGACCGGGCTCGACGAGACGCTCGCCAACAAGATCCTCGACGGCCTGCGCAAGCTGGCCGACGACATCGCCGAGGATCCGCAGCACCCGTTGCGTGCCAAGGCGGAGGAAGGGCTCGCCAAGCTCGCCGCCGACCTCCAGTCCGATCCGGCGCTCCAGGCGCGGGTCGAGCAGTTCAAGGAGGACATGATCGCCAATCCCGCGCTGCAGCGCTGGCTGGACGGCATGTGGGAGCGCAGCCGTGCCGCGCTGCTGCGGCTGGTGCGCGATCCCGATCGGGCCATGGCGGGCGGCGTGGGCGACGCGTTGCGCCAGCTGGGCGAGACGCTGCAGCGCGATCCCAAGCTCGCCCGCACGATCAACCGCTTCGTGCGCCGCGCCGCGGTCGGCACGGTGGCGGATTATGGCGACGCGATCGTGCGGCTGGTGTCGGACACAGTGCGCGGCTGGGACGCGCGCACCATCACCGGGCGGCTGGAGAATGCCGTCGGCCGTGACCTGCAATACATCCGCATCAACGGAACGCTGGTGGGCGGCCTCGTCGGCCTGTTCATCCACAGTGTCGACGTGCTGCTATAGCGCCTGGCTCAAGCAGCCCAGTCGAGGATGCGCCAGCCGCGTGCCCTGGCCAGCGCGCGCAGCGGGGCATGGGCGTTTACCGCCACCGGCTCGTCCGCCCATTCGAACACCGGCGCGTCCGAGACATGGTCGCTGTAGAAGCGGACCTCCGTGTCCTCGCGCCGCAGCCCCTGCGCGGCATACCAGGACTGGATCATCCGGAGCTTGCCGGGGCCGTAGCAATTCTCGCCGTCGATCTGCGGCAGCAGTGCGCCCGCCTCGCTCAGCTTTGTATCGGTGGCGATGACATGGTCGAAGCCCAGCTGTGCCGCAATCTCCGCCGCGTAGAAGCGGTACGAGGCGGTGGCGAGGACCAGCGTGCGCCCTTCGGCACGATCGGCTGCGATCTGCTTCACGGCATCGGCGAACACGCCCTTTCGCAGCGTATGCTCGGCGAATCGATGCGACAGCGTCTTGAGCGTGTCCGCGGGCACCGCGCGGCCCAGCATCAGCCGGTGCGTCAGTTCCTTCAGCCGCCCCCGGCTGTAGAGCTTGCTCGCATAGCCGGCGGCCAGCAGTACCGCGACCGGCAGCAGTGCCACCCGCCAGCGTTGACGCCCCTCCAGCGTATGGAGCAGGAACGGGGTCCAGGTGCCGGCACGCGTGATGGTCCGGTCCATGTCGTAGATTGCGAGACGCTGCATTGCTGCGTCTCTGCAAGCTCGCGCCTTGCCGTTCCAGAGGAAATCGCCGATGGAGCATGGTGATGACTGTGGCCGTCGATTTTGCCCCTGATCCCCAGGACCAGCGTGTGCTCCGGTTCACCGGGGAACTGACCCTGGCGCAACTGGAAGATCTGCCCGACCGGCTGGGCAGCTATGGCGGGGAAGTCGATCGCATCGACCTGTCGGGCGTGCGGCGCATCGACACCGTCGGTGCCTGGATCGTGCACCGATTCGCCGCCACCCGTGATGCCAAGATCGAGGGGCTGAACGAGGACAGCCACCACCTGTTTGACCAGGTCTCGCAAGCCGACCAGCCGGTGGTGCAGAAGGCCAGGCCGCTGCCGCCGGTGAAGCGGGTGCTGGACGAACTCGGCACCGCTACCATCCTCTCGCTGCGCACGCTGGTGGGGCTGCTGGGCTTCCTGGGCGGAACGGTGATCGCCGCCGGAAATGTCATCCGCCACCCGCGCCGCTTCCGCTTCAATGCCACGGTGCAGCGCTTCGAAGTGGTCGGCGTCTCGGCGCTCCCGATCGTCGGGCTGATGAGCTTCCTGATCGGCATCGTCATCGCGCAGCAGGGCGCGGTGCAGCTGCGCCAGTTCGGCGCGGAGGTGTTCACGATCAACCTGATCGGCCGCATCACCTTGCGCGAGCTGGGCGTGCTGATGACCGCGATCATGGTCGCGGGGCGCTCGGGCTCGGCGTTCGCGGCGCAGCTCGGCACCATGAAGCTGACCGAGGAAATCGACGCCATGCGCACCATCGGCGTGTCGCCGATGGAGGCGCTGGTGCTGCCGCGCACGCTGGCGGCCGTGCTGATGATGCCGCTGCTCGGCTTCTATGCCTCGATGATCGCGATCCTTGGCGGCTGCCTGCTGTGCTGGGCGACGCTCGACATCCCGCCCGTCACCTATATCCAGCGGCTGCGCGAGGTGGTGCCGATCACCGACCTGTACGTGGGCATGATCAAGGCGCCGGTGTTCGGCCTCATCATCGCGGTTTCCGGCTGTTTTCAGGGGATGCAGGTCGAAAGCGATGCGGAGCAGGTCGGCCTGCGCACCACCTCCGCGGTGGTGCAGGCGATCTTCCTGGTGATCGTGCTCGACGCCTTCTTTGCGGTATTCTTCGAACGGATCGGCTGGATATGACGGCAGAGCAGGAAGCCGTCATTCGCGTGCGGGGCCTGAAGAACGTGTTCGGCGAGCAGGTCGTGCACGACAACCTCGACCTGGACGTGCGGCGCGGCGAGATCCTGGGCGTGGTCGGTGGATCGGGTACCGGCAAGTCGGTGCTGATGCGCTCGATCATCGGCCTGCAGACGCCGGCCGAAGGCGATATCTCGGTATTCGGCGAGCAGACGCTGGGCCGCGAGGAGACCGAGGCGACCGAGATCCGCAAGCGCTGGGGCGTGCTGTTCCAGGGCGGGGCGCTGTTCTCGACGCTGACGGTGGGCGAGAACGTCCAGGTTCCCTTGCGCGAATTCTACCCCGGGCTGAGCGAGGCGCTGCTGGAGCAGATCGCCACCTACAAGGTCGTCATGACCGGCCTGCCGGCAGAGGCTGCGCCCAAATATCCGGCCGAGCTGTCGGGCGGCATGAAGAAGCGCGCCGGCCTCGCCCGTGCGCTGGCGCTCGACCCCGACCTCTTGTTCCTCGACGAACCGACCGCAGGCCTCGACCCGATCGGCGCCGCGGCATTCGACGAACTTACCAAGTCGCTGCAGCGGACGCTGGGCCTTACCGTCTTCCTGATCACCCACGACCTGGATACGCTCTACGCGATCTGCGACCGGGTGGCGGTGCTGGCGGACAAGAAGGTGATCGCCGTCGGCACGATCGACGAACTTCTCGCGCTGGACCATCCGTGGATCCAGGAATATTTCAGAGGGCCTCGCGGGCGTGCCGCGGTGGCCAGCGCCAGCAGCGCCGAGGCGCGGCAGGCACAGGGGGCTTGAGAGGCTGATGGAAACCCGATCGAACCATGTCCTGGTCGGCGCGGTGGTGCTGATCCTGCTCGCCGTGCTGGCGATCTTCACCGTCTGGCTCGCCCGCGTGAACGGTGCCGACGAGCTGGAATATGACATCTTCTTCAAACAGGCCGTGGACGGCATCAACAAGGGCTCGCCTGTCGCCTTTTCCGGTGTGCCGTCCGGCCAGGTGAAGGAAATCGCGCTGTTCAAGCCCGATCCGTCGCTCGTGCGCGTGCGCATTTCGGTGAACGAAGGCGTGCCGATCCTGGAGGGCACCACCGCCACCATCCAAGGCGTGGGCTTTACCGGCGTCAGCCAGATCGCGCTCGACGGCGCGGTCAAGGGTGCGCCGCCGATCGCCTGTCCCCCGGTGCATCCGGAAACCTCCTGCCCGATGGGCGTGCCGGTGATCCCGACCCGTCCGGGCGGCCTCGGCGCGATCCTGAGCTCGGCGCCGCGCCTGCTCGAGCGGCTGACTTCGCTCACCGAGCGGCTGACCGAGCTGTTGTCGGACCGCAACCAGAACTCGATCGCCGCGATCCTGGAGAACACCAATCGCCTGACCGACGCGCTGGCGGACCGGGGCCCCGAGATCGCCGCCACGCTTGCCGAGACCCGCATCGCCATCCAGCGTGCCGGCGTCGCTGCCGAGCAGATCGGCCAGCTGGCGGAAACCAGCAACGGCGTGCTCGCCAATGACGTGCGTCCGACTCTCCAGAACCTGAACCGCACGATCCAGTCGGCGCAACGCAGCGCCGACACGCTGAACGACGCGATCGGCGACGCGCGCCCGGGCCTGCAGACCTTCTCCAAGCGCACCGTGCCTGAGGTCGGCCAGCTGGTGTCCGACCTGCGCCAGATGACCACGGCGCTGGCCGCGGTCGCCGAGCGGGTCGACCAGGGTGGTGCAAGCTCGATCATCGGCCGGCAGAAGCTGCCCGACTACGAAGGCAAGTGAGGGAATTCATGAAGAAGCTCGCCATTCTCGCGCTGCTGCCGCTGTCCGCCTGCATCCGCCTGGGCGCCGAGCCGCCGCCCTCGCTGCTCACCCTCACGCCGGCCCAGGCCGTTCCGGTCGGCACCGCGCAGGATTCGGGAGCGGCCAAGTCGATCCTGATCTCCGTCCCCAGCGTGCCCCAGGAGCTGGCGGTGACGCGGGTGCCGGTGCACTCGACCGACACGTCGCTCGCCTATGTGAAGGACGCGCAATGGGTCGAGCAGCCCGGCCGGCTGTTCGCGCGGCTGCTGAGCGATACGGTGACGACGCGCACCGGCCGGGTGGTGCTGAGTCTCCGCCAGTCGAGCGTGGACCCCAGTTCGCAATTGTCGGGCGAGCTGCGCAGCTTCGGGATGGACGCGACCACCAGCGAGGCGGTGGTGACGTTTGACGCAGCGCTGATCCGAATCGATCGCCCGGGCGCGGTGGAGAAGCGCCGCTTCGAGGCTCGCGTTCCGGTCACCGCCATCGACGCGGCAACGGTCGCGCCCGCGATCAACCAGGCGGCCAATCAGGTTGCCGTCGAAGTGGCCGACTGGGTCGGCCGCTGAGGCGGTAGACAGCTCCAGGGCCGAACGACATCGAAGAGAGTCGTTTGTGCTGAGGCGGGGCTGAGCTTGCCGAAGCGCCTGGAATCGGTCGTTCGGCACGCCATTCCGGTTGCGCGCAATGGCGCTTCACGATCGGGCATATTCTCCGTCATCCCGCTCTGACGTACCGGGCGTCGGCGCGCGCCTGAGGCTACCCAGCGTGCTCCGGCGCAGGCCGGAGCCCAGGGCCCGGAACGCAGCCGGTCATGACTCCGCACCCGTGCATGGCCGGCGCCCAAGGCAGCAACCCCGTGGAATCCGGACGCTCGCCCAGCCGAGCGATCGCGCCGTTACCGCCGCCGTATCTGCAGCGCCACGTTGCAGATGTCCGCGCCGCCCGCGGGCACGGTGAAGAAGGGCGGCTGCCGGTTCTCGCGCTCGTGCACATAGGCAGCAAAGCGCGGGTTGTCGGTCGCGCGATAGTCAAAGCGCGGGCGATCGGCCAACGGCAGGTCGCTGGCCAGCCGGACGCTGCGGATCGGCGTGCGCTCCTCTTGCGTCTTGTAGAAGCCCAGGTCGCCGGTGCCGCGCGGCAGCGCCGACAGATGCTCGATGCCTTCGATCACCCGGCCAACCACGGCGATGTTGCGGTCCAGGTGGCGCGGGGCGTGTCCGATCACCGCATAGAGCTCCGCCCCGCTGCCGGTGCTGGGCGCCAGGTCCCGCGCGACCCCGACCATGGCATAGCAATGCGGCAGCCATGCCGATTTATCGTCCGCATCCCAGCTTCCGCCCGCCACCGGCCAGCCATCGGCCGTGAAGCCGGCGCGCCGCGCATAGGGATCGGTGCGCGTGAGCGTGGCTGCCAACCTGGGCGACGCCATCGCATATTCCGCAGGTGGGTTCGGGACGACAGCCGCGGGCAGCGGCTTCTTTTCGGTTACATCGCCCCATTGCGCGACATAATTGTCCTGGACCCGGTACACGCTCGTCGCGTCCCACCAATGCGCCCGCGCGAGCGCGCGGATGTTGGCGACATGCACCGGTGCGGCTGCGGGTGCGAGCCGGATCACCACCCGCCGATCGCCCGCCAGGCGCACCACCAGCAGCTCGTCGTCCGGGATCGGTCGCCAATCCGCCGCGACCGGCTCCGATGGCGATGGTGCCGGTGGCGGTGTCGATATCTGGGCGGCGGCAGATGCCGCGCCATTCAGGGCGAGCAGGGCGAGCGGGAGCGCGGCGATCATCATGCTCCAGCGTGGCACGTGCCACCCGATCCATGCAACACCACACGCGCAACGAGCCTTGCGCCCCGGCGCGCCGCGCGGTACGGGCCGCCTTCCAGAGCATGCGGAGCGGTGGCCGAGTGGTCGAAGGCGCTCGCCTGGAAAGTGAGTATACGGCAAAACCGTATCGAGGGTTCGAATCCCTCCCGCTCCGCCACTTACGCCCTTTCTGGGCCTTCTAAAATCCAGAAAAACCCGCTAAAAACAGCCAGTTCTTGGCTGTTGGGGCGTCCGCTCGCATCCACAGCTATCCACCCGTGCCCACCACTTCTGGTGAGACAAGTGGTGGGACTGGAGAGGTGTCATGGGTCAGCTGACTGCGATGAAGATCAAGGCCATCACCGAGCCGGGCCGATACGTGGACGGCGACGGACTCATGCTCCGGGTGACGGACGGGGGCGCAAAGAGCTGGATGGTTCGCGTCCGGATCGATGGCAAGCGTAGAGACATAGGCATCGGCTCGCTCAAGGTGCTGACCCTCGCCGAGGCCCGGGCTAAGGCAACGGAGCTGCGGCGGCAGATTGCGCAAGGCATCGATCCCATCGCCGAACGCAAGAAGGTCGAAGATCCAGTCCCTACCTTCCGCGAGGCTGCGACGCTCGTGCACGAGGAGCACAAGGCCGCCTGGAAAAACGGCAAGCATCAGGATCAATGGATCAACACGCTGACGACCTACGCCTTTCCCAAACTCGGCGATCGGCTCGTCAACGACATTGAAGGCCCGATCATTCGCGACGTGCTCGCGCCGATCTGGCTGGCAAAGCCGGAAACCGCCCGGCGCGTCCGTCAGCGCATCGGCGCCGTCCTCGACTGGAGCTACGCCAAGGGCTATCGCCCAACCGAAGCGCCGATGCGCTCGCTGTCCAAGGGGCTGCCGCGCCAGCCGCGCAAGGACGGCCATTTCGCTGCCATGCCGTTCACCGACGTTCCCAAGCTGATCGCCCGTTTGCGTGAGCGATCGTCGGTGGGAAGGCTCGCCATGGAAGCCCTGATCCTGACGGCGGCGCGCTCCGGCGAGATACGTGGCGCAACCTGGAATGAGGTCGATCTGGAAGCCGGCATGTGGACCGTTCCGGCCGACCGTATGAAGATGGGCCGGGTCCACCACGTGCCGCTCGCACCCGAAGCGATCCACGTGTTCCGGCGCGCCGAAGCGCTCCGCGTACCGTGCAGCGATCTGGTCTTTCCCGGCCAGCGGCTCAAGAATCAGCTTTCAGATATGACGCTGCTCAAGGTTATGCGGGACATGGAAACCGGCGTCACGGTCCACGGCTTCCGCTCGGCCTTCCGCGACTGGGTCGCGGAGGAAACCAGCTACCCTGGCGAGGTAGCCGAGGCCGCCCTCGCGCACGCGATCCCCAACAAGGTCGAGGCGGCTTACCGCCGCACCGACTTCCTCGAGAAGCGCCGTTCCCTCATGCGCGAGTGGGCCGCCTTCTGCACCAGCCTGATGCCATCCTCAGGCTGATCCTCGCTCCACCAGCCGCCGCAAGCTGGCCATGGTGATGAGCGTCGCGGTGCCGATCTTCACCGTCTCCACGTCGCCCGATTTGATCAACTCGTAGAGCTTGGATCGGCCGATCCCGGTGAGCCGGACGGCTACCGGTATGCGGACGGTCAGAGGCTCAATCGGGAGCGCGATGGCGCCCGCCTTCAGGGCTTTCGGCGTGCGCTCAATCGCCACTGGGCCGCTCCCATTCCGCGACGATCTTCTTCCAGTCGTCGATTGCCTTCTGACGTAGCGAGGGGGCCTCCTGGACTTCCAGAAGGTAGTCCAATGCGACCGCGCAGAAGAGCACCTGCCGCTGCATTTCCCCCTTCGCGTCGCGCGCTGTCGAGAGTGCGCGGGCGATGAGCTCCCGCACGAATTTGCTCGGGTCGGAGTCGATCTGCGCAACATGCGCGAGCAGCTCTGCACGCATATTCGGGCTGATACGGATTGTCAGATATTCGAAGTACATCACGCTCTCCGTCATCGGGAGGAGCGTGGTCGCGCTTCACAAGGCGAGGTCTGGATAGCCGCTCACCGGGGCTGTAGGAAAACGAAATCGAGCCTCGCCTTCCAAAAGATTAGCGAGTTGAAACAGTAGCTTAACATTGTCACACGTTGGCGCAGTCGATGTATCACAAGATTGGCGAGTAGTTTCCGACACTTACCTGCGGGCTCGCCGCATAGGGTGTGCTAAAAAATCCCCTCCGAAGATGGACGAGCTGGAGCCAGCTAAAGCCCTTAGATCGAGCCTAGCTGAGCTTCTCCGGCGGGATCGGCAGCGCCGCCATAAAAGGGGCCAGTTTGATCGTTGAGCGTGGGTACGAGGCGGCATCTTACTGCTTGAAGCAGTGCTCTCGGTGCCATGCCAGGAAGTGCGGGTGAGGACGATCGAGGGCGCGGATGGTGGGCAGAGCGCGACCGGTTCGGTTGATCATCGCGTGCAAGCTGTCCGGGTCGTTCGCTTGGCGCGACACGAGAATTTCGAGGTCGTCAGAGAGGCTGATCAGCCCCCGATCGAACATCCAATGCACGGTGCCAGAGAGTGCCAGACCATTCGTCACGATGTCTGGACCATTCGCCTCCACAGGCCGGATATGAGCGGCCTCGGCTTCAGCGCGGCCGCCGCCGTTGATGATCCGAAGCCCGGTGATCGCGCAGCGCTCGCCGTAGGCGCGCAACACAACCTTGCGGAACACCCGATCCCGAAAGATGCGCGACGTGTAGGTGTTGATCCGCTCTCGTTCGTGCTCGAAAGCGAACGGCGCTCGTTCCTCTTGGAGAACCGATCCGGCCGCGTTGTCGATGCGGGGGAGGAGCGCTTCGTCGTCGCCCAGACCGAAGTCCAGGATGCGGTTGAAGTCGGTCGTGGAGATCGGCCGCACGGCCGATTGCGCCCGCCCCGAGACGCGCTGCTGCTCATTGAGCAAGCCTCGCTCGACCAGACCGTCAGGTCCATTGAAGGAGACGGGATTAGCGAACTCCAGATAGCTGCCGGGCTCGATCACGGCCACGTACATGGCGCGGATTACAGGGTCAGGAATGATCTCCTGCACGCGCGCCACGGCGAAGTAGCCGCGCGTGGCCCTGACCTTTACCGGCTCGTAGTACAGGACCCAATCCCCCACGCAGGCGCTGGCCCGCCCGAGGTACTGCGCCGGAAACTGGTACCGCTCAGCCGGGCTGTCGTCGTAGATCGAGTCAGTGCGGTGAACGAAAACGCCAAGCGCCATGCAAGCCCCCTAGCCCCAGCCTTACTCGGGTAAGCCAGCGAGGCGAAGCGGCAAGCGAGCGACGCGTTCGACCCACTTACGGCGGTTCATGCCGACTTTCTTCGCCGGCTTCGGTCATCCGTTCATCCGTTCATCCGTTCATCCGAACGTGCGGGCACTACGATGTCAGCTAGTTTGAACAAGTAGCGAACCATTATACATATATCGCGTGCCTGCCCCGCTCACGATCACAGCTCTCGACATCGCCGGGTGGGCTGACCGTCTCAGTGCGCGATCGCTGCTGCCAGTGCTGGTCAGGCGTCTCGTGCAGGAGACTGGCATTGCGCTTAGCGCGATTGACTTCCCCGGCTACGACGAGGCGCAGCGGCCGGGATGGGACGGCTGGACGGAAGCGATCGGCGTCAGTTCGTGGGTCCCGGCGGGCCGGGTGGGCTGGGAGCTGAGCGTCGCGAATGACAATCCGGGCAAGCCGAACCGTGACTGGCGGGGACGTGCAACGCTGCCAGCCGAGGAGAAGCAGGCGACGACCTTCCTGTTCGTCACCGCGCGTCGCTGGCCGGGCAAAGGGAGCTGGATGGAGAAGCGCCGGCGCGAGCAGCTCTGGGCTGACGTCCGCGCCTATGACTCCGAAGACCTTGCGCAGTGGCTCGAGCAGTCGCCGGCGACGCGGTTGTGGCTTGCTGGCGAGCTCGGGCGACCGACGGTCGGCCTTCGCCCGCTTGACCAAGCTTGGATGAATTGGGCGCAGGCGTGCCGCCCTGCCCTTTCACCCAAGCTCTTCGATGAGCCGGTCGCGGAGGCGGCTGCACGGTTCTCCACTTGGCGGGAACAGCCGCCGCATCGGCCCTGGGTCGTGACGGCCGACTCCGTTGGCGAGGCAGTGGCCTATGTCGCCGCCGCGCTGCCCGAGACGGAGCGCGAGCGTGCAATCGTGGTTGACGATCCGCCTGCCCTACCTGGACTGCTCGTCCAGCGTAGTTCAGGCCTGATCGTCATCGCGCACCCGCAAGCGGAAGCGCTGGCGGCCACTGCGGCCGGCAGCCACCACATCCTCTTCGCGAGAACGCATGCCACGGTACCGGTGGAGGTAGATGTGGCGCTCGGCCCCGCCGGACGCGCTGCTTTCGAGGCCGCGCTCAGCGACATGGGAGTGGCCGAGCAGGAGCGCGACCGGTTGACCACGGAAGCCGGCCGATCACCCACCATCCTGCGTCGTCGGCTGGCGATCGCGCCAATTCTACGTACGCCTGACTGGGCACGCGACCCGGACCTTTGCCGCAAGCTGATGCCCATCCTGCTAGCGGGCGCCTGGCGCGCGGGCGATGGAGCAGACGAGGCCTGCGTGGCGGAAATGGCCGGTCAGCCCATCGAGGCTGTCGAGCGCGACCTTGCCGAACTGGCGGCCCTGGCCGACGCGCCGGTCTGGGCTACGGCCGGCTTTCGGGGCGTCGTATCGCGCAAGGACGCGCTGTTCGCCATTCACCACGCGCTGACCGAACAGGATCTCGCGCGATTCGTGGGTGTGGCGGAGTTGGTGCTGACGCTGGACGACCCCCGGCTCGACCTGCCGGAGGACAAGCGCTGGGCGGCGGGCATCTATGGCGTGCAAGCGGAGGTCAGCGGCGCGCTGCGCGACGCCGTCGGCGAGATGTTGGTACTGCTGGCGATCGAGGGCGATCGACTGCTGGGCGCGCGCCTAGGCTCGTTCGCGACCCGCGTGGATCGGGTGGTCGCGGCGGTGCTGCGCGATCCCAGCCCGCGACGATGGCTGGCGCAGCATCACCTGCGCTGGCTGGCGGAGGCGTCGCCTGACACCTTCTTGGATGCGGTCGAGGCTGATCTGCGGCAGGCCGAGCCGACCATCTTCGCGCTGCTTCGGCCCGTCACTTCAACCCATGGCCGCTGCGAACGCACGGAGCTGTTGTGGGCGCTGGAGCTGCTGGCATGGGAGCCGCGTCGGTTCGCCCGCGTGTTCGCCATCTTGGCCCGACTAAGCGAGGTGGAGATCAGCGACAACTGGGCCAACAAGCCTGAAGCCTCGCTCGGCTCCCTTGTCCGCTGCTGGCTGCCCCAGACTGCGGCGAGCGTGGCGGAACGGGTAGCGGCCATGGGCAAGCTTGCAGCAACCGGGTCACCGGTCGCATGGCGGCTGCTGCTCGAACAGTTCCCGCGCATGGGTCACGCCAGCCCGAACGTACGGCCGCGCTGGCGCGAGGTCCCCGCCGGCGCGGGGGACCGTCCGCTCACGACGGATGTGCGCGCGACCATGCTGGGGGCGCTCGACCTGATGCTGGCCTGGCCCAGCTATTCAGCCGCGCAATTAGGCGACGTGCTAACCCTGGTCGACGAGTTTCCTGACGAGGCAGTACTCACCCTGCTGGATCGAGCCGAAAGCTGGGCGCGGACCGCTGCTGATAACGATCGCGCCACCTTGCGTGAGCGGCTGCGGCGCGATCTAAGTCGACGAAAGCGCAGTGCGAATGGCGAGCTGCCCGCATGGGAAGAACGGATCACCGCGTTAGCCGAGGCGCTCGCGCCCACCGACCTGATCGAGCGACACCGCTGGCTGTTCGCGGAGCATTGGGTGCCCGAGTCGGGCTATGCAATTGATGACGAGGAGGGCTGGCGGCGGCATCCCGAACGCATCGAAGTCGAGCGGACCGCGGCACTCCGTGAGGTGGTGAGCAATAGCGGCGTCGACGGTGTCCTGTCGCTGATCCAGGGCGGAAATGCCAGTTGGGTGATCGGTCACCTGCTGGCGCAGATCGAGCCGGCACGCGTGACCTTCTGGGCGCGCGAACTGCTGAGACATGGCGAGTTGGGAGCTCAAGCCGACGCGGCGCTCGGCGCCTTGCTGTCGACCGTGGACGACGAGCCGCGTCAGTCTATTCTGACCAGCCTGCTCGCAGGCGACCACCTGGCGAACGCGGACAAATTGCGCGTTCTGCTGGCGGCGCCGGCGGAGGGCGCCACATGGCGTCTGATCGCCGAGCGCCACCAGAGTCTTGCTGACGATTACTGGCGCAAGGCGAGTGTTGACGCCTTTCGACTGAACCCGCTCGACACAGCGTTTATGATCGACCGGCTCCTCGACGTCGGTCGGCCATTTGGCGCGTTTCGGGCGCTTGGCATGGTGCTGGAAACCGTCGAGCCAGCGCTGCTCGCGCGCGTGCTGGTTGCCATGAGGACGTCGGGCGGTGATGACGTCGCCGTTGCCTGCCCGGACGGCTGGCATCTCGGTAAGGCGCTGGCGCACGTGTCGGACAGCGGCGCCCTGTCACGGGCCGAGCTGGCGGGCATCGAGTTCGCCCTCAACCCGCTGTTCCAACATAGCGAGCACGGAACGCCGAACCTCGATTGGGTGCTCGCGCACCATGCCGGTGATTTTGTCCACCTTGTGAAGCTCATTTACGAGCGCGATGACGGTCAGGTCGATGCCGGTGAGGTGGCGCCCGAGGCGGCGAACACGGCATGGCGGGTCTTGCGCGAGGCGCGATGGCTGCCAGGCGCAGGCGGCGACGGCCCGATCGACGTCGACGCGATGATCGCATGGCTCGATGCAGCTCGCGAGCTGGCGCGAGAGGCCGCGCGCGGCGAAATTACCGACGACGTGATCGGCAACCTGCTGGCCTCATCGCCTGTCGGAGCGGACGGACTTTGGCCCCACGAAGCGGTGCGACAGGCCTTGGCGCATGTCGGGACTAAGGAAATCGCCGACGGCTTTATCGTCGGTAAGATGAACAGGCGCGGGGTCGTCTGGCGAGGGCCAGGGGGTGAGCAGGAGCGGGCGCTCGCCGCCGAGTTCCAGCGTGGAGCCGACGCGATGCGCGCCGCCTCGCCGTTTGCGGCACAGGCGCTTGATCGGCTCGCTAGCAGCTATGAACATGAAGCCCGACGCTGGGACGGTGACGAGGAAGTCGACCGGCGGCTTGGACGACGATGAACCTTTCGCCGCGTCGCTATACAAAGGAGCGGGCTAGTGTCTCTCTGCTCTAAACCTGTAGGAGAAGCCTTCGTCAAAGTGACAGAACGTTGTCTGTCAGAACCCTGCCGCTCGTTTATGGCTGCGCTTACGACCTAGAAGCGGACGTTCGCGCCACCTTGGCCGCGAGCCGTAAGCGGACGGTATCTCAGGCAAGGTGCTACGGCCGGAATTGGGCCGGTTGCTGACTGGCAACTTTCCGTTCGCGAAGGGCAAAAAGCTGCCCTTCAGCGCGTGTCACAACCGCTCGGTTGTGACACCTAAGGCCTGATTGAGAGTGATAGCCACAAGTTGGTTTCAGACCCGCTTGCTACGCGACGACAAGCGCGGCAATCTTCTGAAAAATCAAAGGGGCATCACGGTGAGGCTGGTTTCGCTGACGCTTGAGAATTTTCGAGCTTATCAAACTGCGACAACCATCGGGTTTTCGGATCTAACAACGATCATAGGTCGGAACGATATTGGAAAGTCATGCTTGCTCGAGGCCCTCGAAATCTTCTTTAACAATGATGTAGTGAAGATAGATCAAGCCGATGCGAATGTCTTCAGCGGTTCGGCCCTTGTCAGCATCACGGCTGAATTCTCGGACCTTCCCGATGAGATCACTCTGGATGCCGGAGCTCCAACAACGCTCGCAGACGAGTACCTACTGACCGCTAGCGGCACTTTAAAGATCGCGCGCGTCTACGATTGCTCAAGGAAGACCCCAACATGTGAAACCTTCATCGTCGCTAGCCATCCAAGCGCGTCGGGGTTGGATAACCTCCTAGAATTGAAGGAGAAGGAGCTGCAGGCTCTTGTGAAGGCGCGGTCCCTCGACGTTTCCCTGAAAGGCAATCCGGGCATGCGTCGGGCTCTCTGGGAGTCCTGCCCCGAACTCGCTTTAGTGGAAGCGCGCATCCCGGTGTCGAAGCCCAAGGAGGACAGCAAGCGCATCTGGGATCAGCTGGAACTGCATCTGCCTATGTTCGCGCTCTTCCAGAGCGATCGTCAGAGCCGTGATTCAGATGGCGAAGTGCAGAATCCGCTGAAAGGCGCCATCGCAGCGGCGATCTCGGAGGCTCAGGAAGCGATCGAGTCTATCCAGAGGCTTGTGCAAGCCAAGACGGAGGAGATTGCAACACTCACCCACGAAGCTCTCAAGAGCATCGATCCCAAGCTAGCAAATTCGCTTTCCCCGAAGTTCATCCCGCCCACCGCGTCAAAGTGGATGGGACTGTTCTCGCTCGGCATGGACACCGATGACCGTATTCCTCTCAACAAGCGCGGAAGCGGCGTACGCAGACTCATCCTGGTCAGCTTCTTCAAGGCTGAAGCTGAGCGCAAGCTGTCGAGCTCCGCAAAGCGAAACCTGATTTATGCGATCGAGGAACCTGAAACGTCGCAGCATCCGGCGAACCAGCGGGTTCTTATCGACGCGTTCAAGGAGATAGCGACGACACCTCATTGCCAAGTGATCCTAACGACCCACAGTCCAGGGCTGGCAGCCGACCTCCCCATCGAGAGCATCCGGTTCGTCTCCAGCGAAGGTCCGCCGGCGACGCCCGTAGTCCAGGCCGGGGTGGACGTGTTCGACACGGTGGCAAAAACTTTAGGCCTTACCCCGGACAGTCGCGTTCGTGTCCTCATCTGTGTCGAGGGCCCGACGGACGTGACCGCCCTGAAGTGTCTGAGTGCCGCATTGCACGCGGAAGACGACACCATACCGAATCTTATGACCGATGAGCGTTTCGCGCTCATTCCGGCCGGCGGCTCGACGCTCAAGCACTGGGTGACAGAGAATTACCTGCGCAACATCCAGCGACCCGAGGCGCACATCTACGACTCCGACGTCGCAAAATATGCGGCATCGGTCGCCGAGGTGAACGGGCGCGCCGACGGCCTTGGCTCATGGGCGGTCCAGACCCAGAAGCATGAGATCGAGTGCTACTTGCACGCAGACGCGATCAAGGCTGCCTTCGACATCGAAGTGGTTTGCGTTGACCACCCTGCCGATGGACTGCCGTCGGTCCCCGAAGCTTTTGCGATCGCACTTTCGGCCAAGAGAAACTTCGATGGAAGAATGGGGGCCGACAAAGCCAAAGGGTATTTGTCAAAAGCCTTCAGCTACATGACTGCGGATCAGGTTCGCGCTCGTGATCCAAACGGCGAGATTGAAAGCTGGCTCAGAAAAATGGCTATGATGGCGTGACCTCCACCCTGTTAAAGCCGATCGTGCAGGGCTCGCTCGCAATGACACAGGCGAGCGAGGTTGACTTCGCTCTCCACACGCTTGGCTGGAAAGCGTTCCAAGATCTCGCTGTCGCGGTTGCGTCGGAAGTGCTTGAGCGCCCCGTTCAGACCTTCCTGCCATCCAAGGATGGCGGCCGGGATGGCGCCTTCTGGGGCACTTGGCCCGGCGCGCCGGACGTGCCGGACGCCAAGTCGACCATCCAATGCAAGTTCACCGGCAAGGCCAATCCAACGCTGAAACTGGCGGACATCTCGGCCGAGCTCTCCAAGATTGCTTCGCTCGCCGCACGTGGGCTCGCATACGATTATGTGCTGATGACCAATGCCGGCGTCTCGGGTGAGACCGAGGCGGCGATCAGTGAAGCGTTCATTGCTGCAGGTGCAACCGGCGCGCGCGTGCTCGGCCGCGAGTGGCTGACCAGCGAAATTCGAGGGCGAGCCCGCCTGCGCATGATGGTTCCGCGCCTCTATGGCCTGGGCGATCTCTCGCAGATCATCGATGAGCGCGCCTATCTCCAAGCACGCTATATCCTGAGCGCGATGGGCGATGATCTCGCCGCCTTCGTCACTACCACCGCGCATCGCCAGAGCGTTGAGGCACTACAGCAGCACCGTTTCGTACTCCTGCTCGGAGACCCGGCAAGTGGCAAATCGACGATCGGCGCTAGCCTTGCAATAGGCGCGCTCGATGATGGCGCAATCGGCACGGTGCGAATTTCTGATGGGGAGAGCTTTGAGCGGCACTGGAATCCAAACGAACCCAGCCAGTTCTTCTGGATCGACGACGCCTTTGGCGAAACCCAGTATCAGCGCTCGCGCGTTGACGGTTGGAACAGCCGGTTAAAACTGATCCGCGCGGCGGTGAAGGCCGGCGCGCGCATCCTCATGACCTCTCGCACCTACATCTGGAATGCCGCGCAGCGCGATCTAAAGCTTTCCGAGTTTCCGCTGCTTACAAATTCACAAGTTATCATCGACGTGCAGGGTCTAAGCGATCTCGAACGCGCCCAGATCCTCTACAATCATCTGCGGCTCGGCGATCAGACACGTGAGCTGCGTAAATCGCTCAAGCCCTTCATGCCCGCGATTGCCACAAATCCCGATTTCCTACCCGAGACCGCGCGCCGGCTCGGCTCAACTTTCTTCACCGGTGACCTTATCGTGTCGGCAGAAGGCATCTCAGAATTCTTTGAGGAACCGCTCGAATTTCTAAAAGACGTTCTGCGTGGGCTTGCCGAACCCGAACGCGGTGCGATCGCCCTTATTTTCCTGCATGGCCCCGCCGGAGTGCCGTCGCCGATCGCCGCCTCGGACGCGCTTGATACCGTCCGCCGCCTAACCGGCGTCGCGCTTGCCGATATCGCCCGCGCCATGGAGGCGTTGCAGGGTAGCTTGACGCTGCTGGTCGAAGCACCTGAAGGGAGACGCTGGACCTTCAAGCATCCGACCATTGCCGATGCCTTCGCCGAGTTGGTTGCTCAATCTCCTGAAATGATTGAACTCTACATTGGTGGCGCCAAGCTTGAAAAGCTGCTTTCCGAGGTTGTCTGCGGACCCGTACAACTCAAGGGAGCCAGCGTGCATGTTCCGCAGAGTCACTTCGACATGCTAATCGACAGAATGTCTGAGAAGGACCTTGGTCATCGAGAGTTGTTGCGCTTCGCAGCTTATCGCAGCGACGCAGAGTTCCTGGGCCGATATGTCGAGCGAGCCGGTGACTTGCTTCCGATTGTTTCCCGCATCAGCTCCGATATGATCTTCAACACGGAGCTAGATTTCATCGCCAAGGTGGGTGAGACTGGGCTGCTACCTGAAACCGTGCGGCTTGCCGCTGTTGAGCGCATAACGGATCTCTGCCTAAGCTGGGCAGACGCCGAACCCTTCCGCGATGCTAAGGTGCGTGCCCTGTTCACGCAGGCGGAGCTTGCTGACCTATCAAGGCGATTTCGGACTGAGATTGTGGAGGAGTATGGTCGTTACCCATCCAGATGGAACGATCAATTCACCTCAGGCGACCGTGCTCAGCTGATGCGAGACCTCAAGGAGTCTATCGAGACATTCTCCAATTTCTATCCAGAAAATAGCGAACTTGCGACCGAGGCTGCGGCTGCTGCAAAGAGGATCGAAGAATTTGCTGATAGCCTCGAAGAAGACGAGGAGGACAGCAGTGCCAGCACGTCGCCAGTCACGCCCGCGCTCAGTCCTACCGATCAACTGGCGACGATTTTTGATGATGTCGATGAATGATTGACACTGGCACTCGGCGGGCACGAACGGCCGATAGCTAGGACGAAGCAGCACAGGCGTCCCGAGCCGTGTGCCGCGTCTCAGTCATGAAGCTGGCGAACTTATCGGCTTGACCGATTCGAGGGCTTCGTCGGTGTCACAACCGGTCGGTTGTGGCGCCGCCGGTCCGAACGGCATCTAAGCCCAGCTGTGCCTGGAAACCCGATGCCGCGACTGGTCAATCGTTCTCTTGGCCGGCGTCTGCGGGCGGACGATCGTCGAAGCCAACCGAGGCGCTGGTCGGTCGGAGCGGTTGTTTAGGCACGTAGCCGCCGTCACCCCATCTGCCGGTCACCGCCACCGGGCGCCGCAGCGAGATGCGCGCCGGCTCGCCGGGCGCGCGGCAAATGGTGAGCAGCTGGCGCTCAACTGGCACAGCCGCTGACGAGTAGTCGAAATCGATGCCCTCGACGGAAGCGAGCATGCGAAGCAGCGATTCCAGGCACTGCGTGACGAACAGCTGATGCTCGGGCGTCTGCATGACGATGATTGCCAGCATCACGAGAACGCACACCCGGTTCGCCCGGTTCATCAGCATGTCGTCATCGAACGACGCGCGCGGACATCCCTGATCGCTCGCGTAAAGCAGCTCGTTGCGTGCGTTGGCCTCGCGCTCTATGCGCGCCTTCAGCGAGCCCGTCCCGCTCTCGCTCGCCAGCTCGGCGAACTGTTCCTCGAACAGGTGGACAAGCGGCGCCGAGGCGGCGCCTGCGCGGATCAGGAAGTTCAGCGGGTGATCTGGCTCTCCCCAGAGCGGCTCCGGCGATCCTGCCATGGCGGCGACGTCGATCCGGATGGACACCCTCGGCTTACCAAACCGGGACAACGCGACCTTCGGTGCCGGCATGCCTGACGCGACCAGGACGCGGTTAACGGCCTCGACCAGTGGCCAGAAGGCGCTCTTGTGCACGTGATTCCAGGGCCGAAGGCGGTCGGCGCCAGCGTAGCGGCGCGCCTTGAGCGCCTGTATCAGCGCGGTCGCCGCCTCCTCCTCGGCGGTGATCGCGTGAAATGCGGACATCTCGTCATCGACCCCGTGTAGCCGCCAAGCCTTCCTCAGGTGCAGGAACGCGTTTCCCGCGCAGTGGCGCACCCGTCCCGTCAGCCGCGTGGATGCGTCCTCGATGCCGAGCTGCCACTCGGCAAAGGGGAAATCGTCCGGACGCTTCGGGGCTGGCGGGGGCGCTTCTGGAGTCATGACGCGGAAGATGGGTGCGACTGCTGGAGAAACCATGGCCTCACGGATCACTTGGTGGCGCGTTCGGATGTTGCGGCGTCGCGTGTCTTGACATCGTCACCGCATATTATAGGTACCTCTCTTAATAGGAGGCCAGTGATATGCCGGTCATCAAGACCATCGTTGACGACGCAGCCTACGCGTCGCTGACCAAGAAGAGGAAGCGGGCGGGCCTGCCCAGCGTGTCCGCGCTCTTTCTGAAGGAGTGCGGTGAGCTCACCGACGAGCGGGAGGCGGGCGAGATCGTCAGGCAAGCGCTCAAGCTGGCGGCCAAGAGGGAACCGAACGAGAAGTTCAAGCTCCAGGACCTGTTCCCTACGGCGCGCTGGGAGATGTTCAGCAAGGGTGCACGGCTGCGCGGGGGGCGCATGTTCAAGGCTGAGGTCGACGGCGCTCAGACCGGCATTCGCGCGGTCGAGAAATCGTCCTCTAACCATCAGTATTACGTGCGCGCGGCGGCTCGGGCGTGACCGGCCGCGCCGGCGACATCATGCGCAAGCTCATGGACTTCGTAGCCGGCGAGGAGGATGGCGTGCCGTTCATCGACGACGTGACGTTGACGGCGGACGGCGTCACTTTCCAGCGTCTGGACGAGGGCAAGTTTGTCGATGGGCGTTTCGAGCGCAACATCCGCATTGATCAGCCGACCCACTGACGCGGCGATGGTTCGGTGCATGCGCATGTCTACGGCCGCAAGGGCGGCCAACTAGCCGTCGTCAACGCAAACGGCACCGGAAGCCACGGATCGAAGGGCCGGCTCCACCCGCGTGACGCCGACGCACTCGCCAAGCAGGGCTTCAACATCCGCGCCGACCGTATAGTGGAGTGGTGGGTGGTGCCGGACCTTGGGCCGGAGATCCTCTACGGCTGAAGGAAGGGGCAGCTTTCCCGTTTCGCTCACCCGAACTGCTGGCCTGCAACGGCCACTATGTGACGTACCCTGGTGTCACAACCGGGCGGTTCTGACGCGGCCAACGTAGACACGGTTTTCCGGGGCTTCTAAAGGGTCACAAGTCAGGTTCAAAATGTCCGCTAAGGGGAGTGACGGCCATGCGCTCCGATGACCGGATTGAGGGCGCATTGCTGACCGGCAGCTCCCCCAACACCCACCAAGCGGCTTTTGGGCCGTTATCGGCCCGGCAGCTTTCGGTGCCGTAACAGCTTAGTCGGACATTCGCAGAGCTAGTCGACGGAAGGCGCCGCGCGGCCCAAGGAAGCCGCGCAGCACTACGATCTCACAGCGCTACCGCGCGTTGCTCATAGTGCCGCCCCCCCAGCACCATCACGCCTCCCCAGGCGCAGCCATTGCTTGAGACGACGATCGGCATCGCGAACGGCATCGAAAATCTTCAGGAGCGATTTGCCACCATCCATGTACACCGACATCTTCTCGATAGCGCGGAGCGCTACGGCAATCTCCCGCAATTCCGCGCGGGCGGCCGCGTCTCCCGCGCCGGCGCCGATTGAGGCTACGTAGAAGAGCGCTTCCCCACGCTGGCTCGCCTCCGTCTGCGCAGCTTGATAGATTGAGCCGCTCGAATCTGCCTCAATCCGCTCGATCAGACGGCTGAGAAGCTTGGCCTCAGAGACGACCACCGCCCTCTGATCGGCCGCTACCTTGGCGTTGAACCTTCCAGGGCCGAGGTATTTGGCGCGAACTCTCTCGACGATTTGCTCCGCATCCTGGATTGCACCGAGAACCTCGAGGCTGGGTCCGGAAAGCATGGGACGTTCCTGTGCGATCACTTCCAGTGCCAACGCGAGCTTGTCCAAAGGCTCAGCGAGGGCTTCCAGCTCGTGCGGTACGCTCGCGGCGAAGCGGCGAGCAAGGTCAGCCTGATGCCCCGCAGTCCAGCGGACATTCTCGGCCCATGGGTTCAGTTGGCGGAGCTTCCGCTCAGAAACCGTCAAGTCCACCTGAGCCCAGAAAGGTGCCAGTCCTCCGAGGAATTCGGCCTCGGGCGACGCTTGGCCATGAGCCGTGCTCCAGGAAAGCACCGCCTCGATGACGTCGTCTGGTGCCATCGGCCGGGCCGCCGTCAGCAAACGATGATAGGGAATGCTGGAAGCGTAGTAGATGGGCTGGGCGCCTTTCGGAACCGTGATCGCCGCGACGACCTTGTCCTCGAAAACCGCAAACCGGATGCCCGGCGTGATCGTGGGCCGGACAAGATTGAAGATACCCTCGAGACGCTCGCGAATGCCCCGCCGGACGACATCCTGTGCCCCTTCCGGAATACCGATGATCTCGCCGCTGTCTTCTACACCGAGAAGGATCATGCCCGCATTTGACGTCGCGAACGCCGCGATTTCCTTGGCAAGATCGCCGGCATGCTTCGGGAACTCGCGCTTGAATTCGACCGTCTGCGTTTCGCTCGCCGCCGCCAGGTGCGGCAACTCACGCGTCAATTCAGCGTCGGCCCAGCTGGGGAGTTCGGTATCCATGCCGGACAGGATGCCGCTGCATTTCGCCTCTTGCCACAGGATAATACCCACAACTTCCGCGCTGGTGTTCCATTCGTAACCCGATGGTTTGCACCACGGACCTCGTGGAACTCGGCACGCCGGCGGCCAGAGCATCGCAAGCAGCCGATCGCCTGGCGGACTCGCGAGTCATTCGCATATGCCAGTAACCATAGGTGGGCCGGTAGCGGGCTGTCTGCTTTCGGCAGCTGCTGGCGGAATAAGGACGCGCAGTCGCAGCCTCTGCCGCCAGGCACATCCGGCGCCATGTGCCGAAGTCACGCCACCCCATTGCAGCCCTCGGCGATATTGTGTCCTGTGCTGGGATGAACGCCATCATCAATTCCATAAGCGACCGGGAGATAGCGTCGGCAACCTGGTTGGCAGCCTTTGTGGCCTTTGTGCTGATCAACAAATCTACGCGCGATAGCCTTGGCGCTGTGATAAGGGCGCTGTTTCAGCCTGCGCTTATTATACCACTTGGGATCGCCGCACTATACGCTAGCGGCGAGATTTTCCTACTCAGCTATATGGGCTGGTGGTCAGTCGCAAACCTGAAAACCACCATTCTTTGGCTCGTGACGTTCGCGTTCGTCACCATGTTCGAGGTGGCGACGGCCAAGAACCGCAAGGCGGGGCTCGGCAAGATCACGGCGGAAATCCTCAGCGTGGCGGTGTTGGTCACCTTCATCGCGGAACTCTACAGCTTCCCGCTGATCGTGGAGCTGATCGCCCTGCCGTTTGTCACCGTCGTCGTCCTGATGGCGGAAATGGCCAAGCACAAACCGGAGCACGCGCCCGTCGCCAAACTTATGGGCTGTCTCTCCGGCCTGATTGGATCTTCCTATATCGGGTTCAGCCTGTGGAAGTCGGTCGAACTGTGGCGCGACACGTTCACATGGGCAAACTGGCTTGAACTGGTCATCCCGATCATCCTGTCCGTCGCCTTCCTGCCGTTCCTGTACGCGTGGCGGACCTATGTCGCTTACAATGAGATGTTCACGACCATCTCGATCTTCGCTATCGAGAAGGCGCTGGTTCCCTATGCGCGGTGGCTTGCGATCACGCGCATTCGAACCGATCTCGATCTGCTGGAACGCTGGCGAAAATCGATCCAATCGGCGCGCCCGGCGAAAAAGGTTGAGCTGAAGCACACGCTGACGGCGCTGCTGGCATTGAAGGAACGGGAAGCGAGCCCTCCCACCGTGCCGCCAAAAGAAGGTTGGTCGCCCTATCTGGCGATGCAGTTCCTCGCGGACGTTGGCGTGGAAACGGGCCATTATAATCACCGATACGAGGATGAATGGGGCGCTTCGAGCCCGATGCGCGAACTCGGGAAGGGTGACGGCATCTGCCGCAACAACATCGCCTATTACATCGACGGCACGCAACACGCGGCCACGGTTCTGAAGGTGAAGCTTAACGTCAACATGACTGCCGACCGCACCGACGCCGAGGATATGTTTCTCCTCCACGCCATGCACCTGCTGGAGCAGGCGGTGAGCTTCGACGCCGTGGAACGGCTCAAGGTGCAGATCGCATCGCTGAAGGATTTTGAGGCCGATATTCCATTCGGATCGGTGTCGCTGACGCGTGAGAATTTCAACGGCGGCGCGATCAAAGACGGGTACTCGTTGATTTTCACCGTGAGGCGGGGCGGATGAAGCGGGGCAATATCGAAAGGCTACCGCCAGGCGACATCATCCTATCCCGAATGGGACGGCGTCATCGCCAAAGTTTATCGCGACTCCGGCTGTCTAGAATTGTGGAAGCACGAACTCGCCCTCCGCCCGTGTCGATATGACCTCGCCTTGATGGACACCATTACGGACCCGGCAATGCTGATCCCAATGGATAGATTTCCACCCGCGACCGACCGCGTCAATACAAGGCCGTCACTCGCGCAAATAGGGTAGAAGGTTGAAGTGACAGAACAATCGGAGACCCCCGCCAGCGAAAAGCTCACTTGGATGACTTTCATGGGGCAAGGAGCGATGCAATGGGGCCATTCGGATCTTCTGGCCGTAGGGTCCGACAAGGACCTTGCCCGTTTGGGCGAGCTCGCCGCCTATTTTTCGATCCGCGGCGACAAAAATGGAGGCCGTCTGGCGGACCAGGTCTGGATCGTTCTTCCGCCCTCGACCGCGGACGAACAGGCGACCGCCCTGGATCAGTTGAGAAAAGCTGTTGATGCCACCCTCACCGAAGTCTCCAGCGGCTCGGCCACTGCCGAGATGCGTGAGGCCGCATTCTCATTCCTATCTTTGCAGTTCACGGATAGCTACGACGGTGATGCGCTGGTCCGGGCGCTCTCGGCGGCGCCCACGAAGACTGCCATCATCGTTGTCGAGGCCGGCCGCTATCGTATGGCCGCCACACAAATTCCTAACGGCAGCCAGCTGGAGGAGACAGTGCGGGCAGCACATCTCCACCAGCTCCTGACCGAGGTCGACGCGCTTTGCCGGGCCAACGAAATCTACGTCACGCTCGATTCAGGCTTTCTTCCGCCTCAGCGAAAGGAGTCGCTGGATCTGCTGCAGTCGGTCGGTGACGCCGGATTTGTGTCCGGTGAGATCGCCGGAGCTGAGCCTATCGATGCCGACGAAGTTACTGCCAGGGTTTCGCGGTGGAATGATGCCGTCGATGCGGGCGGTATTGGGGGCGTGATCAAGGAAATCGATGGCGATGACAGCCTGTCCGACCGGCAGCGCTTCTTCCTGAAACTCGAGTTTCTTTCCAGGGCAGGTCTTTCGGACCCGTTTCGCGATCTCCTTCAGGCCAAGTCGGACATGTTGGTCGAGCTGCCCGTGCGGCAGGCTTTGGCGATCGCGCGGCTGTCTGAAACTGCCGACATCGACGATTTCGCGGAAGCGCTTATCACGCAGGCGCTCCCGAACATTCGCGACAGCGAAGACTTCGCCCAGGCGCTCGACACCGCGCTGCGGCTGCGTGGTCAACGACTTCGGTCAGCCGTGCTGGAGGCGTTCCGCCGGCTTCATCCCAACGCGCCGACATTGCAGCGGCACGACGTGGTCGTGGCGGCATGCCAAGGTGACTACGGTCGCGCGAACACGATCCTGGAATCGATGACCGACAGCGATCACGAGGACGAAATATCCTTCTACCGCCTGCTTGCCGATGGCACGCAAGCCGATGGCTGGAACCCTTACATGGTTCACGCGACGATCGCCGATGACCTTCCCGAGTTCGTTGGCGATGGCGGCGTAGAGATCGCGCTCCAGCTCGAGCGCGCGGGTCGGGTGGCCGAGAGCTTCGCGTTCTTGCTCGGGCGCAATGCCGAGGTAACCAGCCGGGAGCTGCTCCTCCTCATTCGCCTGGCCAGCACGGCGCTCCAGGCAGCGGCCCTGTCGAGCGACGATCCGATGGTCGAGCAGGTCATGGACCGATCGATCGCGTTCCTGGCGACCCATCCAGGTGACGGACGCGTTCGCACGCGGCTGGCCAGGCTGCTCGGCCCGACTGAGACTGGTACGCGCGGGATGGCGATCCTCGTCACCGCCCTCCTCAAGCGTTCGGTCGCGAGGCCGCCGATCGATCCGCGACCCAAGATCGCCGACCGCCCGCCGGTTATTCCGGCGGATCAGACCAAGGCGCCGCTGGAGCGTATTTGGAAATGGCTCGCCGACAAGGGCCAAGGCATTTGGGTGGTAGGACAGCATAGCTTTCCGGCCGAGCTGCTCGACGTATCCGCGGACGCGCTCATCGCCTCGATCCTGATCCAAGCGGACTATGCCGGGGACCGCATCGCGGAAACGGATGATCTTGTCCTGCCCAACATGTATCTTGCGGCCGCCAACGCTATCGCCCCGCTCGCCGAGCAGCGTGACGAGGATCTGACGATCGCTCGGACCGTGGGCAGCAAGTTCGCGGTCGCGGGCAAGGGACAGGCCGCCCGCGACATCGCCGAGTTCATTGTCACGAACAGCGGCGACCGTCCGGAGCGGCACCGGATAGCCCTGTTCAGCTTCGCGGACATCTACGCGCGCGTTGGCATGAGCACCGAAGCGATGGTCGCGATGGCGGCTGCGCTGGAGACGCGCGCGAAGGCATCCTGGGATGAAATTTGGTTCGAGACGAACCTGCTGTTCCGGCTGCTTCGCGACGCCGGAATGGCCGACCTCGCTTTGCCGCTGCTTGATCGTTCGCAGGAAGCCCTTGAGCAGCTGGGCATTGCTGAGCGTGACGGCTTTCGCCTTGCAACCATGGCGCTTCAGGCCGCGACAGCTGTCTTTTCCCGCGATGGCGGGTCCGATGAGGAGCTGATTGAACTGTTCGACGCAGCGGCCGCCAACGCGGCGGAAGTGATCGACCGGAGCGATGACCTGCTGCCGATTGCGATGGCCCTGAACACGCTGGTCCACATCGGCGGCAACCGAGTTCCCGAACAGGTCGCGTCCGCCGAGGCACTCCTCAAGCAGATTGTCAGCAAGCTCCCGCCTGAGCGCCAGCCTATGATCCGGGCAGCGAGCCGGGTGCCGACACTTGCCGACATCGCCGACGTGGCGCGTGGCCTCGACAATGCCCGCTACGCTATCGATGCGGGCTACGACCTGAGGCACTTGCGCGTCATGACACGCACGCTCGTCGGGAATGCCTTGGCCGAAGTCGACCCCAAAGCGCTGACCTACGCTGTGGAAGCCTCAGCGGACCGCGCGATCGAGCTTCGGGCTGCCGACGGCACGCTTGTCGAGGTCGAGCGCCTGCTGACACGAGCAGAGGCTCCTTACGAGGCGGCGATCGAGCTCAGCCGAGCGGACACCGCGATCGTCGGCATGGCAATGTTCGACAGGCAGCTTGCCACCGTCGAGTTCGAGAATGGCGATATTTCCGACCTCACGGTCGAGCCGGAGAACACCTTCTCTGCTGAAGCGCTCAATCGCTGGAGCGAGCGTTTCCCCAGGGATTATTCCCTGGAGTCGGTAGACCAGGACGAGATGCGCGACAGCGTCGCGAACCTGGGGCTGACCAAGCTGCCCAAGCGGTCGATCATCGTTGCCGATGCGCGGCTGCAGCGTTTCCCGCCCAATCTCCTGACGATCGACGGTAACTGCGCGGGCTTCGATCATGCGGTCGGCGTGACACCCTCGCTCGAATGGCTGACCGCATCACGTCAGCTCGACCGGAAGGGGAACGGTGCAGCGCGCATGTGGATTCCGGTTTCCCCGGCTGGCGGGGAAACTGGTCCCCTTGCCATGATGGCAGATGAGGTGGCGCCGATCCTGACCGGTCACGGTGTCGAGCTTGAGCGCGGCAACCAGCCATCACCGGGATTTGCCGATACCGACGTCGCGATCATCGGCGCGCACGGCGGACTGACCGAGGTGAACCGCTATTTCCGGTCGCTGAGCGACGACGGTCACGGCGTTACCGAGATTGCGCAGATCGCCGAGGTAACCCGCAAGGCCCGCCTGACGATCCTGTTCGTGTGCTCAGGCGGCCGCATCGATCCTCACCCGGAAACCGGGATGGCGATCGGACTCGCAAAGCAAATCCTCGCGCGCGGCAGCGCCGCCGTGATCGGGCCGGCTTGGCCGATACCGTTTTTTGTCGCACGGCCTTGGCTGGACGCTTTCCTGAAGGCGTGGCAGGGAGGTATGGTAGTGCTGGATGCTTGCCACGTGGCCAACCGCCACGTTTCCGACAAAACCAGTTGGGACCCCAAGCGCGCTCTGGCCATGTCGCTCTATGGCGATCCTTTTATTCGCAAGGACCCCTGATATAGCGGCGTTCGCAAATCATTGACGCGCACGGCCCGACGGTTTGCGATAGTGCATAGGCCAATTATGGAAGTCGGGTCTCGCGCGATAAAATCCGCTATTCCGAAATCGGCCCAGTTTCTCTTGTTCCGGGACGCCGGGTGAGGTCTGAACGACGGCTTCTGACAGGAGTTGCCGTTCGACATGTCGCGTCTGCATGGCCGGAAAGTCCCAATGTCGGTCGTTCCCGCTGTCGCCCAGAGCCGGATGAACGAATGGCAGGTTTCACGATCACGCTGAGCCAATCTGAACGGCGGCAATGAGGGCACTAGCTGCAATCGCCAGCTTTATGGATGAGCGTCCGCTTAGGTGGACTTGTCGTTGGAAAGCGGACAGGCCGCTCTCCACCTGAACCGGCGCGTTTGGACTGAGGATTGTGGAGATCCCCGTCTGCTGCGGAGCGTGTCTAGCAATTGTTCAACCGTACAGCCGCTCGTCCCACCATACCGGCTCTGGCAGCTCATAGGATATGTCGGAGGCATCCGCGTGCGTCGGGTTGATCAGGATATTTCGCTCAAGCCGCGCCGGAATGGATGGCACGAGCAGGAGCGCGGTTCGCTGCTCCTCATACCAAGCGATTCCAAAAGCTTTGCAGATGCTCTCGTCCTTGCCGTCCCAGCCCGGATGCGCGGCGGGCTGGAAGACCTCGTAGCTGGTGCCGTTCGGGATCGTGATGCGGATGTAGTGCTGGTTTGCCGGCAGCACATTGTTGGCGTGGACCAGCTTCTCCAGCATCGCGGTCGAGTAATGCTCCGACGTGTAGATGATTGGGCTCGCCGCCGTGTTCCAGCGCCCGGGGTATAGCCGCGCACCTTCGCTGTCGTAGATCGGGTGGGCTCCATCCGGGTCGCCGATGCGGAAGGCGGTTAGGACGCGGTCAGTCTTGCCGCCCTTCACGCGCCGCCGCCGTAGGCCGCCCGCCCCAGCAGGTTGATGACGAGGTCAGCGCCGGGTCCGGTGGCGAGCGCCACGTCCAGCGGCGGCTTGCCGTCAAGCATGGGGTGCGGGCGGGTCAGGAACTCGCGCGCCTTCTCGGGCGCCTGGTAGATGTCGAGTGCGAAGCTGAACACCTTGGCGAGGCGCGCCAGCCGGTCGCCTTCCTCGCTGGTCAGCCGCTTGGAGGGTGACTTGCGCCGCCGCTCCAGCGTGGCTTTCGGGATCAGGCGGAACTTGAAGCGGGCATCGTCAGGCGCCACTGTGTGGGCCAGGCGGTCGAGCGCTGTCACGGGTAGGCCGTCCTCGATGGAGTAGGCCAAAGCGAGCCGGGAGGCCTGTTTGCCCACCGGTACGCCCAAGAGCGCTTCGATCGATGCGGGTTGAGTAGCCATGCCGTTCCTCGTCTCACGTGATGCTAATATATGCCTCATGTGAGACGCAGGCAAGGCTGCTCAAGGCTTGGCCGGTAAGCGTCATATGAGGCGCACACGAGTGGACAGCGGCGGATTATTTTCGCGGCCGGTGGGAAGGATTGTGGGCCAGCCGCACGGACGCCGACTAAAGTCCGTTGTTTAGCAGCCACTTAGCGACGTTCTGCGGCAACCTCCCGCTCCGCCACGGACCGTTCCACAGGGGTCCGCAATAGACCACTGGTCTCGACTTTTTCCTCCTGATTACCGACGCTTAGCAGACCGGTTCGGCCTCGGCCGTCCGTGCCCGTCCATGCCCATCCAGCAAATTGGAAGGGCGAAAACGAGGTACGCGCGGTCGAAAAACGAGGTATTTTCGGAGACCGAACCATGCTTACCGATGCCAAGGTGCGCGCGGCCAAGCCGCGCCCCAAAGCGTATAAAATCGCCGACGCCAATCGCCTTTTCCTGATGGTGACGCCCAGCGGGGGCAAGCTGTGGCGCTGGAACTATGAATACGACGGCAAGAACAAGACGATGGCCTTCGGGGCCTATCCGCTCGTGTCGCTGGCCGATGCTCGCGAGAAGCGGGACGGAGCCTATTCGGTGCTGTGCGAGGGGCAGGATCCCAATGTCGCAAAGCGGTTGAAGATCGAAGCGAACCTTGAAGCCGGGCGTCAGACGTTCGAGCGTGTTGCTCGCGAGTGGTATGGGAACGCCAAGGGGCAATGGGCGACGATCCATGCTAGTGACGTCATCCGCAGCCTGGAGCGCGATGTCTTTCCAACGATCGGCTCCTTACCGATTGCGCAATTGACCCCACCACTGATCCTCGGGGTTCTGCGAGAGATCGAGGCTCGTGGGGCGATCGAAACAGCGAAGCGCGTACGGCAGCGCATCTCAGCGGTGTTCGTCTGGGCCATAGCCCAAGGCATCGCAACGGCAGATCCCGCCGAAAAACTAGGTGCCGTTCTAAAGCCGCTGCGCAAGGGGCGCCAGCCGGCCATCACCGACCTCGTTCCACTCCGTAACATGATCCTGGCGGCCGAGGATGACCATGCGCGGCCGATCACGCGGCTTGCGCTGCGGATGCTAGCGCTCACCGCAGTCCGGCCAAGCGAACTGCGGGGCGCCGAATGGGCTGAGTTCGAAGACCTCGACGGGAAGCTGCCGCTCTGGCGTATCCCCTCGGCTCGGATGAAAGGCGACCTCGATCGCAAAGAGGAAGCCGGCGGCGACCACCTCGTTCCCCTCGCGCCGCAGGCAGTTGCAGTCCTGCGGGCAGTTTGGCCACTAACCGGGAGCGGGCCGCTGGTCTTCCCCAGCAATCGGCACGCCCACCGGCCGATGAGCGAGAACGCGATCGGCTACTTGCTTCACCGTGCCGGCTACCACGGGCACCATGTCCCGCATGGATTTCGAGCGGCGTTCTCGACAATCATGAACGAATGGGCAGAGCGGCATGGCGAGCCGCACGACCGCAAGGTGATCGATCTGATGCTCGCCCATGTGCCCAAGGATAAGGTGGAGGGTGCCTACAATCGCGCGGCCTACATGCCTCGCCGTCGCGAAATCGCTTTGCAGTGGGCGGGCATGCTGAGCGAGGGGCTCCCCGACCCGATCTTGCTCGTAAGTCGTCCAGCCAAGAAGCTTGGTTCGCTATCTCGGCGGCGGGTGCCGGAGCCTGTGGCTCCCGATTTCACCTTCCCCTTGGCGGCTGGGCCAAGCGCAGGTGCGACGACGACAGCTTCGGCGAAGCGCAAGGTCTACCGATCAAGAGCAGCCTGAGCACAAGCCCTTTTCTTGGCTGTTCGAAAAAGCGGTGTTTCGAACAGCCACAACCGGCTTGTCGGCGTGTGCTGATGACGGGAAAGTGGTGCCCAGAAGAGCTTTGCAGCTGGGCGACTAAGCGGTTGATTTTCCAGTCAAATCATCGACTTAGAAGATCGCCATATGCATCATTAGCACGATCTGGAGGCGTGGAAAAGGCTGGATGCTTGTGGACGGTTTGCATGAAACGACTGGACAGCCAGCGCGTCAGCTCCTTGCCAAGGAACCTCGCGTCTAGTTTTTTCGCTGGACGGTTTCGTATTCCAGATCGTGCAAGCGAAACCGCTTTGGCTGCTCCTCCTGATGGTGGCGGACGGGGGCTCTGACAACGTGCTCACGCAGAATCGCGAAAAGTCCGTTCATGGTCCTGAGATTACCCTGCCTTGCGATCATCACCCGTCCAGCGTTGTAAAACTGCATCCAAGTGGCATACGCTGTGTTCTCGTCGATGCTGGTTCCCGCAAGTGGGTAGGCGTGATGCCTCGCGACGATGAGTTTCCTGACCCTCGATACCTTGGCGCCTCGCGGGATTCGAAAGGCATTCCGCAGGATCGTCTCATCGGCGGTGCCGAGCCAATCCGCCACGACATCGAGCCATTCGGAGCATTCTCGCAGAAATCGCGGCATTCTCGAGTTTTCCGCCTTGAGGTCTGGACCGGGTGTATCTTGATGCTTGAGCTGAAACAGCATCAGGTCGCCATAGATGGGGTCGAAGGCAACCAGGTCGACGTCCGTCAGCACCCTGCCTCGATGCCGAAGCTTTATGTTGGTGCGGCAGATCACGTCCGGGAACGTGGACTGCAGAAATTCTGTCAATGCGCGCTGAAGTGACGCTTCGCGGCCTCGCTGGTTGGATGAATAATCAGACTGAAAATTCCGTCTGAGGGAATCGAGGAGGAACTCCATTTGTCGTGCTCGGCCACTCACCAACTTCACGATCGAGGTTGATGCGAACTCGACTATCACTGGCAGCGGGGCGTGTGGTCTCGCAGCGACAGCGACATTCTGCCGAGTGAGCGTCACGGTCTTGAACAATTGCTCAGCTTCAGCTCGAGAGGTCGGAGTATAATGGGCAAATCTCTCGCCGAACTCCTCCAGAGCATGCCAGAGATCGTCGATGAACTCCTCACGGTCCGCCGATATTGTCAGCACGTTACCCCTTGGGATGTCGGGGTATTTCACGTTCATGGCTGCCGCAAATCGTTCGTGCTTGAGGGCAAACGACACAACAATCGCAGCACTCATCAGATATTTCAGGTAAGTAATTCCGCCAAATTTTTTCAATTCATTGAATGAATCGAATTGAGGGGTCGCGGCAATTTGTCCCCAAGCTATGGTGAAAAATATGTCATCGAGAAAAGGATCTGCGTTGTAGCCCATGAAAAGATCGCGCCAGACATAGACATTGTCGATGAGTGATTGCCAAATTTGTTCAGACCTTATTTTGCCTTCCGGCGTTTCAAATAAATTCCGCTCAAGATCATTCTGCAAGGCGTCACGATAATGCTCTTCAACTCCCCTCTCATGAGCCTGCGCGTCGATAACCCTAGGAGGAAACTCAAAGCGGTAGAGCTTCGGATCCACCTTCGTGATCGTTGACAAGCCAGACCAGGTCAGCTCGACAACGCGCCTTCCGTGTTCGATGAACCCGAGCATCGTGGCCACATCAGTAACTCGCCGCGCGAGGTCCTCGGATCGAGGCATCGTGATAGCAGGAAAGGGAAAGTCCGGGTGCAGGCTGAGCATGAGAATGGCCAGCCGCCTGAGACCCATCGACAGAAAATAAAATGAATACGACAATTCCTCTTCGAGGCCGTTCTCCGCAATGAACGTCTCGTGAAGATCGAGCTCTTTCAGGGCACCAGCAAGAAGGCCCCCCCGATGGTCACGCGCGAGCTGCTGTGAGATTCTGCTCTCCTCTTCGGAAAGGCTCTGCAGGAACTCAACGATCCAAGCCTTCTCTTCAGCAGAAAGCGCCACGGGTTCTCCAGGTTGAGTCATGTTCACAGCACCAGTGAGGTTGTGGAGGAGCCTTGCTGAAACGCAGGTGATTTGGGATCGTAATCGTGATGGAGAATCTGCGCGACTTCTATGATCGGCTCAATGAGGCGGAGCGGCAACTTTCGGCGGAGGTTGCGGCAGACCGAATGGGTCTCCTCATGCGAATCGCCGTCAATGAGCTCGATCTCGATTTCGAAGGCTTCCATCGAGGGGCGGCCTCCGGTGAAGTGGATCAGGAACGATCGTATATCATTCGCATTGGCGCTGTGCGGATACTCAAGCTGGCAATGGAGGCGCATCGCGATTTTGAAGCGCCCGCCATAACAATTCAGCGCGATATCGGATATTCGGGCCCTGTCCTCCAGCTGATCGCCATGGCCGGGACGATCGAACATGGTCGTCGCGTGGCGCAGAGCCTGTCTGCCGTCGGAGGGCGCATCGAAAAACTGGAAGACAGCTTTCGGATAACTCTCCCCTCGAAGCTGCCTGATCTCGAACTGCACGAGCGTGAGCTGGAGCAGCTCCATGTCGGAAATTATCGCTCGTTTCTCTCCGAGGGCTACGAGGCGATCGTCGGCGAGAAAATCGGTGATGAGGTCAGGACGCTGCTGACCGATCTCGTCTACCCGTTCCGAACACACTTCATCGGCTACGAGGCCGACCCGACGCTGGACTTCTATTTTTTCGGCCATGCCTACACCGACATGCTGCTCGCAAAGGGCTATGATACATTCCACTTCTCGACGACGTTCGGCGGTATCACCTTCTCGAATTTCAAGCTCGCGGCGACCTTCATCGTTTCGGTCGGGATGAAGCATCGCGCGTTCGTTCGTGCGCTCATGGAGAAGATGCCGTCGATCCGGGCCGAGGACGTGCTCACCGTGTCGGTCGAGACCCCGGGATATCTCGAGGGTCTGCGAGATTTCATCAACGAGTATGGCCAGCAGTTCACCGGACATGTGTCAGTCACCGATGCAGATGTCCGCAAGATATTTGACGTGCTGTCGATCAGCAGGCGCAACCTTGCCCTGCTCGAACGACCGGGCGCACCGATACCGCCGCTGATCCAGTGTTCCGACGGCCACGTCATCCGGCCGCTGGCCGGCGCGACCAGCGACGAGGTCATGCTCTTCCTTCTCAACGCGCTGCAGCACAATTTCCCGAAGGACTACGATCGCGCACAGCGTGCGCGCGAAGGCGTCATGCAGAGGGCGCTGGAAAAGGCCGTCCGCGAGGTGCTTCCCGAGCTGGAGTATCGAGGAAACATCAGGTTGAGGCAGAATGGAAAGGTACTGACCGACCTTGACCTGGTGATCGTCGAGCCGTCCTCCGATCGTGTCGTGCTTGTCCAGCTGAAGCACCAGGATCCCTACGGTGCTGACCTTGCGACGATGCTTGCACGAACCGGTCGCCTTAATCAGCAGGTCGGCGACTGGCTCCGTAAGGTCCGATCATGGCTCTCCGCCGCAGGCCCGTCCGAGGTTCGAGCAACTCTTCGCCTTCCTTCCGGGTTGTCGACGCCGAAGGTCAGCCTGCTGGTCCTGACGCGGCATTACGCGCACTCGCTCCGCAAGGTGGTCGACGGCGACGATGCCATGTTCGCGAACTGGAACCAGCTCGCGACCGCAACTGCGAGCCTGCGGGAGCCCGGGTCTGCTGCACGTGGATTGGATGACCTTCTGGAGGAGCTGAAGGGTCTCAGTGTCCCCGAAGAGGTCGATTATTTGCCCGAACCCTCGAGCAGCTGGGGTGTCGGAAGCCTCCGCTTCACCATCGAGCAGGAGCAGGATTGAGCCATCGGCCGAAGCAAGGACGGCTGCCGGGCGCAGGTCAGCTACGGCGCTGGGGCTGCGGGCGGGCGCGGCGACGCGCTACGTCGTGGTCGACAGCCTCTGACAGGAAGGGCCGACAAGCGCCCAGGCAGCTTCGACGACTTCCTCGAAGGCCAGTTCCTTGAGATCGAGCGTTGCGGCGTAGGCGCGCCATTGCGTTCGTTTGGCATCGTCACCGATCATGGCATCGGACAGCCCGGGCGGTCGGTCCGCCGGGATGGCGGTTCCACGTCGCTCGAAGGTGGCTCGGATAGCTGCATCTAGATCGTCAGGAGCTATCTCCAGCGCCCGGGGGATCGCCCAGAGGTCGAAATAGTCCTTCATCCGACCGTTGGCGATGCCGAGTGCCACCATCGCCTGAAACTTCTCTGCAATGACCGATGCAGGCGGATAGATCCGGATCTCCGGCTCATCCATGCCCAGCATCGAGGGATAGGCCATGGTCCGGGCAGCGTCGGCGAGCGCGTCACCGAAGCCGATGTCGATCGTGACGGGTAGCCGGGTCCTTTCAAGATAGGCATCGGCACGCAGCCGCACGCCACCATATTCCATCTCTTCCCGGATGACGGTGGTCCTCAGGCTTGCCGTGTCGAAGGCAAGTCCGTCGTCGGCATCGATCGACAGGACTCCGGCAAATACCTCGCGCAGGTAGTCAGGGTCAGAGTCCCCGTGACCCAGAAAGTCCGCATCTCTCGTCTCGCGCGAGCTGCTTTCGATCCAGAGGGTGACGAGCATGCCTCCTTTTAGAATGAAGGAGCCACGATGTTCGGATATCGAAAGGCGATAGAGCAGCCGCTCGAGGGCATAGCGGACGAGCACCACATCATAGGCTCGCCCTTCGGCGCGAGCGAGGTTCAGCAGCCGCTGCTTGACCGAGGCCGCAATGTTCACTGGCGCCTTAGCCATTGGAAGTGAGTGCCTCGAGATAGGGACGCATGATGTTCCATGCGTCGCCAGCCATTGCCGCTTCTGCGATCGATGCCGGCGTCGCCCTGCGCTGATCCAGCGTGGCGCGAAGTGCTTCCACTGCCACGGATCGATCGATCAGCTTTCGATTTCGGAAGACGTCTGCGAGGGTCTTGGGAATCGAATAGATCGGGACGCTGGTGCCCGAGATCGTGTGGTGCTCGATTCCCTGCTGCATGTATCTGTCCCGGAACTCGACGATGCGGATCGGTGGATAGGACGAAGCGGACGGGCTCCAGTCCTTCACGCTGACCGCCATCCAGACCTTGCGTGGCATCTGGTCAGTCAGCTCATGGTATGCCAGCGCAGAGACCATCGCCACGATGCCGCGAGGGACCTTCTTCGCTGCCTCTGCCAGTGCCTGATGGGTGTCGATATCGCTGTCAGGTCGCTGATAGAGGCCGCGCGAGATGCGGATCAGTTCACCGGCCGCAACGGCGCGGGAAATGGTCTTGGGATCGATACCCTCGCTGCGAAGCTCGTATGCCCGCACGATCGGCTTCTGCATCAGCAGCTGGGCAAGGAGGGTTCGCTGGGGTTGCTGCGTTGCGCTCATTGGTCACATAACCTGGGTCTGGCTGGCTTGAGACCCAGGTTATGTGACACGTGTGAATGTTTCAATCGCTCTTCGCTTTTGGTCGGACCAGCGCGCTCTCGTGGGCGAGATCATCGGACCGAAGCCATGCCACGACGTCCTCCAGTGTCGACGCAGCATAGGGCTTGCGAAGCCCGCATTCCCAGATGATGGCCGTCCGCCATTCCATCGACTGCAAGGTCTCGACGACGGTCCGGTCCCGTTCGACATTGCGCTCGAACTTGCCGCGCCAGAATTCGACGTTGCTCGCCGGTGTCGTGCACCAGTGACACCCCTCATGGCGATGCCAGAAGCAGCCGTGCACGAAAATCGCAGCACGCCGGGAGGCAAGCACGATATCGGGCCGCCCGGGAAGCTTCGCCGCATGCAGCCTGTATCTGAACCCGGCACGATGGAGCGCCTTGCGCAGAAAGGTCTCCGGGCGCGTGTCCGTTCCGCGGATGCCAGACATCATCCGCGACCGCGTTGCCGCATCGACTACGTCGACCATGGAGAGCAACCTGTCATTTCAGGTCGATGGTGGTAATCATCATCCCTTTGCCTGACCTTCGGAAAGCGTGTGAGTCTTGCCAAGATATTCGGTCGTCGACATTTTTGCAGGTCCCGGGGGTCTGGCCGAAGGATTTTCAGGCGTTCCCGGTGCGGGTGACGAACATGCCTTCCGGATCGCCCTGTCGATAGAGAAGGATGCATCGGCGCATGAAACCCTGCGGCTGCGCAGCTTCCTGCGCCAGTTCGATGGCGACATTCCGGCCGGCTACTACGACTACATCAACGGGAAGGCGCCGGAACCGGACTGGGCAACGCTGTATCCCGACGAATGGGAAGCAGCCGAAGAGGAAGCCTGGCAGCTCGAACTCGGCAAGGAAGAGCCTGCTCTGCGTCTTGACGCACGCCTCGACGCAATCCGTGCCGAAAGCGGCGGCGACGTCATCCTGATCGGCGGGCCGCCATGCCAAGCCTATTCCCTCGCCGGCCGCTCGCGCAATCTGGGCAAGGAGGGCTACGTAGCACTCGAGGACAATCGGCACTTCTTGTACCAGGAATACATCCGGATTCTCGATCGACTGAATCCGGCAGCCTTCGTCATGGAGAATGTGAAGGGCATGTTGTCCTCGTCGGTGGACGGGGAGAGCCGCATCTTCGATCAGGTTCTCCGCGACCTCCGCGGCGATCGTGAAGGCGGACGCAGATACAGGCTCATCGCGCTCGATCCGCGCAGCCGGCAGCAGCTCGATCTCGGGCGTTTCGAACCGCGTGCATCCGACTTCATCGTCCGCGCCGAGGACTTTGGCGTGCCGCAGGCCCGCCATCGAGTCATTGTCGTCGGGCTCCGCGCCGACCTCGCCGAGGATCTGCCCGACCGGGCACTGGCTGACCTCATGATCCGCCACAATCTGCGAACGACCGTGGGTCAGGTCCTCGCCGGCATGCCGCACTTGCGCAGCGGCCTCAGTCAGGAAGCCGACAGCGCTGATGCATGGCGCGGCATCGTGCAGACCGCGATGGCCTTCGTCGCTGACCTCGAGACCGATCTTGACGACGAGCGTCAGGCAGCTTTCACCGCCCGTGCCAGCGAATATCATCGGCGCTTTGTCGCGCTCAACGATCTGCCCGGTCGCGAAGGCTTCGGCGTCGGCATTGCCGATGACTGTCCGGATGACCTGCGCAGCTGGCTGACCGACGAACAGCTGGAAACGCTCCCGAACCATGCGACGCGAAGCCACATGGGCAGCGATCTTGCGCGCTACTTCTTTGCCGCGGTTTTCGCCGAGGTTGTCGGCCGGTCACCGAAGGCAGCCGACTTTCCACAGGAGCTGGCGCCAGCGCACGAGAACTGGAACTCCGGCAAGTTTGCCGATCGATTCAGGGTCCAGCTGGCCAGCGGACCATCGACGACAGTGACGAGCCATATCTCGAAGGACGGCCACTACTTCATCCATCCTGATCCGCTGCAATGTCGGAGTCTCACGGTTCGCGAAGCGGCAAGACTGCAGACCTTTCCTGACAACTATCTGTTCAGGGGCAACCGGACCCAGCAGTACACCCAGGTAGGAAATGCGGTTCCTCCGCTGCTAGCACGGTGGATCGGCGAGGCGCTGTACGCGATTCTTACCGCGGACCGTGATGAAGCGGAAGACACTCATCCGGAAGCTGTTCTTTCGCGGACCGGGTAACCGGGACCATCAGTTGGGAGGTCTGAACTGCGGTAGCGCAAGTATTTCGAAACGGCGGCTTTATGACTTGTCGCTCTCCTGCGTGCTGTGCACAACGGCTGAATTGGGACTCGAACTTCTGAGCCTGGGGGAGGCTTGATGCCGTCAGCAACACAGACAGACGCGTTTGCCAGGCAGCTGCGCGCGCGCCTTGCGACGGCGGTTGACGTCGATGACGCGGCTCGCCTCGTGCGTGCTGATCTGGAGCCAATTCTCGGGGCCTTCACTCCCGAGCAGGAGGACGATTTTGCCGCTGCGATCGAGAGCGTCAGGGCCACGATCCGACCCGTCGAAATTCTCCGTGTCAATTCAATGTTCCGTGTTCGCCAGCAATGGTATCGCGGACCTGCGGAAGGCGACCGGCACTGGCCCGCGCTGCGGTCCTACCTCGTGGATTCGAAGGGCTGGTCGGCCGAGACGGTAGACGAGAGGATCGGCGCAGCGTCGAACGAGATTGTCTCGCTGCTCGAAAATCCTGCGACCGAAAGCTTTGCCTGCCGGGGGCTGGTGATCGGTCACGTACAGTCGGGCAAGACCGCCAACATGACCGCGGTCATCGCAAAGGCGGTCGACGCTGGCTACAATCTGGTGATCATTCTCGCCGGCCTGACGAACAAGCTGCGCCGACAGACCCAGAGCCGAATGCGCAAGGATCTGGTCGATCGCCTTCGCGACCGCTGGGAACTGCGGACCAGCGAGGACGACCAGGGCGACTTCCGAATGCCCCCGAACGGCGGATTTCCAGCGCCGGCGGAGGGCGTCGTACAGCTCGCGGTCGTGAAGAAGAACGTTGCACCGCTCGGTCAGCTTCTCGCGACGCTCGATCGCACCTTGCCGGCCGTGCTTCGCCGGCTCCGCGTGCTCATCATCGACGACGAATGTGATCAGGCCAGCGTCAATACCGCTTCGGGCGAATATGACATGACCCGGATCAACGAGAACATCCGGCTGATCTTGAAGAAGTTTCCAGCAAACGCCTATGTCGGCTACACCGCGACGCCTTTCGCAAATGTCCTGATCAACCCGTTTCCAGTCAACGGCGGCGAGTTGGACGACCTTTATCCGAAGGACTTCATCACCGCACTTCCGACGCCGGACGGCTATTTCGGCACGGAAAGGCTGTTCGGCCGCCCGCCCGCCGATGCCGACACGCCCCTCCCGGAGGAGGAAGGTCTCGACATGATCCGGGACATCTACGAGCATGAAACTGCGCTGCTGCAGCCGCCTAGTCGGGCGGAAAAGGACGCCTTCCAGCCGCGAATGCCGCCCTCGCTCGAGGATGCGGTTCTCTATTTTCTGGCATCATGTGCAGCGCGCCGTTTCAGGGGGCAGGCCGACAGCCACATGTCGATGCTGATTCACACTTCTGCCTATGTGATCATGCACGATCGGCTCGCGACTCTGGTCAAGGCTTGGCTGGAAGTGGTCGGCGACCAGCTCGGGGATGCCTCTTCGGTTCTGTGCCAGCGAATGCTCGCCCTTTGGGATGCCGAGCAGCTCAGAATTCCCGCGGGCGTCTGTCCCCATCCGCATGTCACCTCCGAACAGCTACTTCCCTTCATGCCGGCGGTCCTCGAAGCGCTCGAAGTGCCGGTGGAGAACGGCGTCAGCGAGGATCGCATCGACTACGACGGCGCGCCGAAGACCTATATCGTGGTTGGCGGATCGATCCTGGCACGTGGCCTCACGATCGAAGGGCTGTGCGTCAGCTATTTCCTTCGCACCTCGAGCCAGTACGACACGCTTCTGCAGATGGGCCGCTGGTTCGGCTATCGTCCGGACTATGAGGACTTGCCGCGCATCTGGATGACCGAGGCGCTGTCGACCGCATTCCGATCGCTCGCCCTCATCGAGGCGGAAATCCGCGAAGACGTCGCCGAATATGCCATTCGCCACAACACGCCGATGGAATTTGCGGTTCGCGTGCGATCCATTCCCGGCATGGCCATCACCGCGGCGAGCAAGATGAGAGCAGCCGTGCTGACCGACGTGAGCTACGCCGGAAAGCATGTGCAGACCATCCGCTTCGATCACCACGATCGGCGGATCGTCCAGACAAACTGGACCGCTGCCTCGAATCTGATGACCCAGGCAACCGACCTTGGTCTTCGATCTGCTGATCCAGCGGGCGTTCTGTACGAGGGGGTTCCCGGCCGGCTGATCGTCCAGTTCCTGCGTGCCTATTCCGTTCAGGCGTCACATCGGGAGCTGTCGGCAGACTTCCTGCTCGGCTATCTCGATGCGTCAGGCGACAGCCAGAAGACCTGGAGTGTCGGCGTCGTGCAGCCGCGCGTCGGTCCAGTTTCTGCCGAGCCGCTTGGAGGCCTTGGACCGGTCAGGCTTTCGACGAGAAGCCGGCTCAATCGACCGGAGGACTTTGCCGACATCAAGGCGTTGATGTCGAAGCGCGATGTCCTGTTCGACTGCGGCACGGCCGGGGATGGCGTGCCGAACGGGGACTGGAGCGGGCTCAAGACAGCACGCGCCGGGATTGTCGGGCAGGTGCCGCTGCTGCTGCTCTATCCGATCGATCGAGCGTCGCAGCCTCGACCGGGGTCGACCGAGCGTTCGCCCCTCGATGCCATCGGCGACCTCGTCGGCTTCGGCATCGTCTTCCCCGGCAGGGCTGAAGGAGCCGGTGGATACTACAGCGTTGTGCTGGAACCGCCGTCGGCGGACGATCTGGAGGAGATCGAGGACGAGATCGCCGAGCAGCTCGAAGCCGGGCGTGCCCGCTGAATCGTCGATCGATCACTGGGACATGCTTCGCCGCGGCGGACAGGCGTCGACGGCACTCGAGATTCCGAGCATCGATACGGGGATCGAGACCGGATCGGGTTCGGTGCGTCTTGCCCTCGGCAATGCGGGCGAGCTCAGGCTGCTTCTTCCCGTTCGTCAAAGCGAAAGGATTGCCGAGACTCCGTCGAGCGATGCTCTGGGCATTGGCGTTGCGACCTACTCCCTCGGCGGTACGCCAATCCGCTATCTGGACATGACATGCCTGATCGGTGCGCTTGATGGCGTGTTTGCGGATGTGGCCGGCGAGATCATGGACCGGATCGTCGGCGGTGCGTCCCCTGTCGAAGCGTGCCGCACCACCATCGAGGACTTCCGCTCTCTCTTGGTCGCACCTAGAGCGGAAGTCAGCATTCAGGAAATTCGGGGCCTGATCGGCGAGCTGCTGATGCTGCGGATGCTTCTCGCTCTCGACCCGACGGCCTGGAAACTATGGCGTGGGCCGTTTCGCGAGCGCCATGACTTTCACGGCGGTCTGCTTGCCATAGAAGTGAAGACGACCAGCAGGTCCGCGACGCGCCGGGTAACGATCTCGTCCGTGGACCAGCTTCTTCCTCCGACAGGCGGATCGCTGACGCTCGCGGTATTCCAACTGGCGGAAACGGCTGGCGGAGACATCTCGGTGGCGAGGATTGCGGCCGATGTCCTGCGGGCGGCCTCCGACAGGCAGGAGATTCTTCGCCTTGTCGCGGGCTACGGCTGCACCGATCACGACTCCGGCGAGTGGAATCGCTGCCGGTTTCGCTTGGAAGACGAGCATCACTATCTGGTCGACGCACGCTTTCCGCGCGTCATCCCCGAAAGCTTTCCGGAAGGCGTCGTCCCGGCGGGGGTCGAGGAGATTTCCTACGCAGTGGACCTCGGAACGGCGGAGCAGTGTCGTCTGAGCAACGACGCCGTCGACGCCAGAAATGCGGAGCTGGTCGCGTGCCTCGACCACATCTGACACTTCACTCCGAGGCGTACGCGGCCTCCGGCAACCTTGCAGCCGACGGCTATCGCAAGCTTCTTGGGGCGCCCTCGATCGATCTTGTGCAGACTGTCGTGCGAGAGGCGGTCCAGAACAGCTGCGACGCCGCGCTTTCTGATGGCGGCGCGGAGGTTCATTTCCGTGTCCGTGCTCTCCAGCCAACCGAGCTGCAGGCGCTTCGCGAAATCGTGCTTGCCGATCGGCCTCTCGACGAGAGCGCTGCAGAGCCGCTCGACGCCTTTCTGTCGAGCTCCGCGCCACATGTTCTGGAGATATGCGATTTCGGGACGGCGGGCCTCGCAGGGCCGACGCGCGCAGATGTGGCAGCGATGGAGGACGAGCCAACCGACTTCGTCGATTTCCTGAGGAATGTAGGCTCGAGACGAAACACGACGCACGGCGGCGGGACATACGGTTACGGAAAGACCTCGCTGTATCTCGCCAGTCGCTGCTCAACGATCGTCATCGACAGTCAGACCACGCATTTGGGAGAACCTCGACGCCGGGTCATTGCGGCACAGCTGGGTTCCGCGTTCAGCGCGAACGATGCTCAGGGCGTTCGTCGTCGCTTCACCGGGCGGCACTGGTGGGGACGGGCATCGGGCGAAGACGAACATGTCGATCCGGTCGAGGGGGACGATGCGGCCGAGCTCGCCAACGCTCTCGGCTTTCCAGCGAGGTCGCCAGAGCACAGCGGCACATCGATCATGATCCTCGACCCGCTGTTCGTGGAAGAGGATCGCGAGCGTGCGATCGACCTGATCGAAGAGGCGCTTCTCTGGTTCTTCTGGCCCCGCCTTCTGGAAGGAACGCCGGATGACAGGAAGATGCATTTTCGCATCTTCGTGGACGGCGAGGAGCGACCGCTGCCTCGCCCGGAGGACTTCCCGCCGCTTGATCTCTTCGCACGCGCGATGAAGAGCATGCGCGCCGATCCTCCCGGCGGCGACATCGTGCGATCCCTTCGGCCGAAGCGTGATCTTGGTCGCCTGAGCTTTGCGCGCGGCCTCCGTGCCGAACGCGTTGCACCCGCAGGTCGCGAGAGCAGCCTGTTCCCCGATCGCTCTGCCGCGATCGCAGTGATGCGGCCGGTGGAGCTGGTCGTTCGATATTTCACCGGGACGCAGATTGCGGATGACCGTTTCGAATGGGCCGGAGTCTTTGTCGCCTCGGATGACGACACGGTGGAGGAAGCCTTCGCCAAGGCAGAACCGCCGGCGCATGATGATTGGCAATACGAGGCTCTCTCCGACCGAGCGGCTCGCAGCATCGTCAAGATCGCTGTTGATCGTATCCGCACGGCAGCACTCGAATATGCAAACCCGGTTTCGGCGCCCGCGCCGGAAGGAGACACGGCGCCGTCGCTGGCCGGTGTTGCGGGACTCTTCGGTCGAGCGCTGGAGGGTGATGGCGAGGGTGCCGGGCCCCGTCGGCCAGGCCCGGGCGGTGGCGGAGGTGGTCGCTCAGGACCGTCTGTAACACGACCCGCGTTTGTCAGACTGGAGCTGAGTGAAACCGGGCCTGTCGGTGTCTTCGAGCTTGTTGTCCGCGGCGAGGGTCCGTCGCTCTCGCTCCATCTGGATCCACTGCTGGTGATGGATGGCGGGACGGCATCGGAGTCTGCGACCGCCACGCGCCCGACAGTCACGCGTGTGGTCGACGAACATGGACAGAACCTCGGAGTCGACGGCCCGGTTGCCATCGGCGAAGGTCGAGGCAGGTTCGAGGTTTCAGTTGCGATGCCGGCAGACTGCGCAGTGACGATGACTGCCCGCCTCAGCTCCGACGAGGCTGAATGATGGGCCGGATCGCATTTCCGTTTCTGACCCTCGATCAGACCACGATCAGCCCGGCGCCGTGGGTTCTCCTGGAGGACGGCGTTGAAACGCCGATCGCCGATGCGTGGCTTCCAGACTGGGATCCGGCGAGAGACCTCCGTCTGCGGCGGCTCGTGACCACCGACCTCGATCGCGCAGCCGATCAGCTGTCCATGGCAGTCGATGACGGTGCGCTTGAATTGGTGGTCCGGATCGGCACTGGCATCGGCAACATGCCGCGGCGGATCATCGCGACCTCGAGACTGCCACTGACTCGTCTGGAGCCGACGATCGTGGTCGACGAACTGGTGTCCGGCCGCAGCCTGTCGCAGAGACTCCTCTTCGATACCCTCGTGCTCCTGCGCCGGCCGGCGACGGTTCGCCGCTTTCGCCCGGTAGGGTCGGGTCGAAGCTCTGGTCGGATCAGCTCGACCTCCGCCTCGAAGGCGAGGAACCGCGCTTCCCGATGGAGGCCGTCAGCTTTCTGTCGCGCTTCGCCGGCCGACCCGAGGCCTATGCCCCATGGCTGCTGCACTGGACGCCCGGCAATCTGCATCGCGATTTCGGCGGGAGCGTCCGCCTCTATCTCAACAGCGACCGCGCCGACGTGACCGATCGCCTGCTGGAGGGCGATCGCGCGACCACCCAGGTCGTGCTTGCCGATGTCATGACCCAGATCATCTCCGCCTCATTGCGTCAGAACGATTTCGAACGGGTCGCCGTTGAGGCCGATCCGTGCTCGATCGCCGGTCGGGCAGCGCACTGGATCGGCCTTGCCTTTCCCGATCAGGACATCGCTGCCGTCCGCAGCATGATCGATCTCCGCCCGTCGACATTTCATGCCGGGATACTGGCAGCAGCTGACATTGTCAGCCTGGACGACAGCGCATGATCGTGCAGCTATTCCCAAGGCTCGATCGTCTCGCTGTCGACGCGCTTCTGACCGTGCGCGCCGACGATACGGCACGCCCGGAACCGATCCTCGATGCCGACAGCTTCCCTGTCGAGACCCGCTATGCTGCTAGCGGCGGCAGTCCGATCAGGCATGATATTCTCGTCGGTCTTCGCTCCGGACTGGTGGAGATCGCTGTCGGCTGCGGGTTTCCGGACCGGGGGAGTGCGGCCGATCGGGCCCGGTTCGATGAGCGAGTCTCCGCCTTTCTCGCTCAGCGGGACGAGCTCGACGGCGGCGAAGCTCTGCGCGACGATGTCTGGGCATTTCTGGCCTGCGTGCTTCTCCCCGATCTTGTGGCCTGGCGGTTCGCCGATCGGCCCGCAGAACGCTATCACGGCGGCGTGCGGAACACATTCCAGCGTCTGTGGATGCGAGGCCGGATCCTGGACCGGGGTGCTGCGGCAGAAGATCGCTGGGAGCTGCTTGATGCGCTCACCGAGGATGCACTCGTCCAGATCACCGAGCGCCCGTCGATCGGCAGTGACGCGAGACTGTCACAGGCACTGGCCGAGGGCTGGCTGCGGGCATCGCGACATATCGGGCGTTCGGCAATGGAAGACGCCATGCGCGAGGCGGTGATCCGCCTGCGACTTCGCAATCAGGTACAGCTTCTCGCCGAACTTGATGATCGTGATCTTGAGGAGGCGGTCGAGGCCTTCTTCGCACAGACGCCCTCGGCTATCGAACCCGAGCGCCGATCGTGGACGGATCGTCTGCTGGGTCGCGGCAAATGAACGATGGTCATGATCAGGAGCGTTCTGCATGACGTCGTCGAAAGCATGGTCGCTACTCGCCGTCGAAGGTGTCAGGCAATACGGCGGAAACACGGGATACGAAGACGATCCCTCTGCCATCTACCGGTACGACAGCGACGTCGCCAATCATCGAAACGTGCGCGATGGCGATGTGGCAGTCATCCGATCTAGCACTTCTGTGCTCGGTATCGGAACGATCGAAGCTATCGTCGAAGGCCAGGGGGCGAAGGTCCGCCAGCGTTGCCCGGAATGCGGCACCGTCAATATCAAGGCGCGCACGACACAGTCTCCTCGATGGCGCTGCACAAATGCGCACTTCTTCGACCGGGCGGCCGAGGAGACGGTTCAGGTCGCCACCTTCGAGGCCCACTACGGAAAGACCTTCAAGGCATGTCCTTCCGAAGTGACCCTCGAGGTCCTTAACGATGCCGTCATTCGCCCCAATGATCAGATGTCGATCAAGGAGATCGATCTCGCGCGTCTGGAACCGATCCTGCTGTCTCGCCCGGATGTCGCGTCGATTGTCCGAAATCACGTACGCCGCCTCGCCCCCGAGGAAACTGGTACAGAGGGCAGTGGAAGTGCCAACTCGATCATCGAGGAGCGGCGTCGCGTTCTCAGGGAAATTGCGCTTCGTCGCGGTCAGGCCCGATTTCGCAGGCGCCTGATGGATCGCTATGGCGCGCGCTGTCAGGTCAGCGGCTGTGCATTTCCGGGCCTCGTCGAGGCTGCACACGTCAGCCCGTACGCGCTGTCAAATGACAACAGTGAGGGCAATGGCCTGCTTCTGCGCAGTGATCTGCACACCCTTTTCGATCTTGGTCTGCTGGGTGTCGATCCGGGATCGATGAAGGTAGCTATCAACCCTCAGGCCAGAATTGCTGGATACGAACAGTTCGATGGAGCAACGCTGTTGCTCAATGGGACTACAGGCCCTCATCCGCAGGCGCTCGGAGAGCGGTGGGCTTTTTATCAGCACCAGCTGATTTCAGGGGGCAGCACTGACTAGCATCCTTCTCAAAGTTTGTCCGCGCGCGCCGAGTCTTGGCAGCCCTACCGACAGGCTACACACTTCGTGACTTCAGAAGGCGGTCGAGAGGGCTGAAAGCTATGGCGCTACTTCCAAAGAAGTTCACCGTCAGCACGGTAGCGGCGACTTGGCCCGGCAAGAAGCTCCCACCACGTTTCCCAGTTCATCCTCGGACCTATGAAAGCGACATGGCCGAGGTTCTGCTCCTGATCGGACGCCTGACTACACCGGTGCTGGCATCGGGCGCTTCGCTCGCAGAATTCTGGGCGTATGCACGCTACATCTTTGCTTGGCGCAACGAGGATCAGCTAACCCTGACCCCAGAGTTTGCGGAGCTCGATGCCCACCAGAAAACGATACTCAGCGACGACATCGGGATGGGCTTGCCGATTCACTGGATCAGCAGGCGCATGAACCTGATCGGCATCTGCGACGGCCGCTACTTCATTGAACGCTATCTGGCGACCTATGGCGGGACATACACGGGGAAGGCCGCCAAACGAGGTCCGGGCAAGGCACCCGATTTCATCTGCGTCAGTCGAAACGGAAAGTTTCACGTCGTAGAATGCAAAGGCACACAGACTTCTACTGCCTACCGCGACGATCAGCTTGGTCTGCCGATCAACAAAGGGCTTCGCGGCGGCAGAGCACAGAAGCGAACGGTGACATTTCCAGCCCATGTGGCTGGAGAAAGGCTCGCTTGCGGTACCTTCATTTCGAGTGATCCCAATGCACGTTCTTCACTGAAAATCATCGATCCGGAGGAGCCGCCCCTGTTGGAAGTAGGCGACGACAATGCGCCGATGGCATTTGACCCCATTGCTCGTGGCACACTTGCACAGATGCTCCGCGCCTCCGGGTTTCCACTGACCGCTAATCTCGCAGCCTTTCCTGAAGGCCGTCCGCGCGGGATCGAAGGCGAGAGATACGTATTCGCGCCGGTCGAAGAGCGGGCTGAACGATTTCGGGAGGCGCGCGAGGAAATGGCGGGACGGCCCCGCGCCGAGGATCTCACAAGCGATCGCGGACCTCTTGTTGGACGACGCACTATCATCGAATTGCCGGCGCCGCTCTTGGTCAATGACAAGCTCGTCCGTCGTGTGGAGCTTCGACAAGGGATTAGCCCGGAACTTGTATCTGACGACGCCATCACGCTGATGGAGGAGCGTATTATCGAGCGAAAGGAAGACCCCGGTATTCTCGCTCCGACGAAGTTTGAGGGCGATACGGACGAGGTGGTAATGCACGTCGGGAAACTGTTTCGAAGCGAGCTGAAACTCCTGTACTGAATTGCCGTCGGAAGCGGCCACAGCAGTTCGATCGCTTGCGCGAGAACGCCTCAGTCCGGCTTTTCTCTAGCTGATCGAAGGACCGGACCGGCTACGACGAAATTGCCAGCTGATTCTGTCCGCGCGCATTATCCCCGATGCCGTTCTGCCCAGATTGTGCTCCAGCACATCGCGCCACGGAACGAGCGTGAAATCGCGCGACCGCTCGACCAGCGCATGGGGACCGCTTTCGAGGTCGACGCGCCGGGCGATCACGCCCTCGATACGATCACCGGTCCGGGTCGGCTCGAACGGCTTGCCGAGATCGCGTGAAAGCCGCTCACCGGCCTCGCGCATTTCTCGTCGACCCAGCTCGTCGATCGCGCCCCGCGCCAACCGGAATTCCCGCCCTTCGCCCGCCGCCAGCCGCTGCTCGATCAGCCACTGCCGACGCGCCATCAGCGCCGCACGCACCTCGCGGCCAAAGCCTGCGTCGCGCACCGGGTTGGTCGCGCCATTCGCCAGCTCGCGATCAAGCCAGCTCGGTGCCTCGACCGTCGCCAAGTCACCGACCTCGCGCGACGACAGGACCGACAGCGCGACGGGGCGGTCGCGCTGCTGGCGTTGGGCGAAGGCTTCGGCGCGAGCGAGGTGGTCATCGGGGATCGACCAACTGCCATCGGCAAGGCGCTCGGGACCGGCGCGCGCGCGCCGCATCGCCTCGAGCCGGCGGACATGACTCGCAGCGTAAGCTTCGCTCGCATTGGGATCATGGCGGAGGTGGAGATCGACCGAGTAACGGCCCTCGTTGGCGCGAGCGACCGCGTCGATCGTCCGATCGGCGGTGGTCACGCTGACCGTGGAAGGCTCCAGCCGGATCGTGACGCCCTCAGGCACAGATGGCGTCGCGTCGCCACGCCCGATATCGACATAGTGGACCCGCCCATCGGTGCCATCGACGATCAGGTAGTGGTGGTCGCGATGCTCGTCGGAGAAGCCGCGCTGGACCAGCCGCCCGACAAGGGGTTCGCGCATCTCGGTCGTGACGATCTGATCGACCCCGGCGCGGTCGAGCCGGCGCGCTGTCAGTTCACGCTGCATGAGCCGGATGATGTCGCCGCGCTCACCCATCCGGCGCAGCGTATCCTCCAGTCCGTCGGCAAGTCGGTAGCGGCCACCGCCAAGATCGCTGGCCAACTCCATGCCCTTCAACTTGCGCAGACGACCGGCGGCAATCGACTGCTGGAACGGATCGTTATCGGCAGCCGTCACCTCGCGCGCCTCGTCCATGCGCCGCAGCAAACGCCGGTCGATCGCGGTCAACCGCTCCTGGTCGACATCGTGGCGCAGCCGAGCATCGATTTCCTGGTCGGTGCGCGGCCCCAGGTCGAGGGTCACCAGCTCGGACGCGCGCTCGCGCAGGCCGTGCGAGATATACTCGCGCGCGATGATGAGATTGTCGCCGCGATCATCGACACCGCGCAGCACGATATGGGTGTGCGGTCGCTCGGTGTTGAAATGATCGACGGCGACCCAATCGAGCTTGGTGCCGAGATCCTGCTCGACCTGTGTCATGAGGCGGCGGACATAGGGCTTGAGATCAGGATATTCGGCACCGTCCTCGGCCGACACGATGAAGCGGAACTGATGTCGGTCGCCAGCGGTGCGCTTGAGGAAGTCGTCGCCGTCGGCGCGGTCGGTGTCCGGGCCGTAGAGTTCGCCCGGCAAGCCCTCGCGCGTCACGCCGTCACGCTGGATGTAGCGCATATGTGCGCGGGCAACCTGGCCGGCCTTCCCCCGTAGCCGGATGAGGCTTGCCTTCACCACCGCCCGGCGACCGCGGAACCCGGCCGACCGATCGCGGCTAGATAGCAACCGTCCCATGCTCGCGCCGCGCCCGATGCGGCTGCCGTCGAAGCGTCGGGCGCGGACGCCGGTCTTGGTGCCTGCGAGCCGGGCGGCGGCGAGGATGCGCCCGCCAAATTTGACGACCTTCTTGCCGTCCTTTGGACGCTTGCGGCCGAGCTTGGGCGTGAAGTCGTCGTCAGGCATGGCAGCACGCCCGAGTCTCGCGATTTCGGGGCTTTAATGGCGGATTTCCGCCCATTCTTGCGTGACCATCTCGCGCGACGCAGTCGCCGTCTCGCGAAAAAGGGATGTGCAGACAATCACTTAAGCAGTGTCGCGAGACACTGCCTTTATCTTGTTTCCCTTCCTCCTCATCCTCCCGGCCTGAAAATGGAGGAGAGACGAGCGCCTTCCGACGCCGCCTCTCCCTGTGAATGCGCTCCTGATCAGTGCGCATGGAGCAATGCATCCCGCGCCCGAACCAGCGACCTGAAAGTACAGCACCCCATCATCCCGTGGGCCTGACCATCGCCATCCACGAGCATGGTGGCGCAGAACCACTTGCCGTCGAGCTGCCCCAGACAAGCTACCCGATCGAGTTCGAAATCCTCGTCGGAGCTTTCGTAGGCGCCGAGCCAGCGCTCCTCGACCCGTGCTTCCCAGCGAAATTCCGCTTCCTCAGCCTCAAGAAACCGACGTGTCAGCGCCCTCCCGGCACCGCGTTCGAACTCCAGTTCCAGCCCCGCGACCAGCGCATCCATCACGCGACCCGACGCCGTTCCGATCCTCTGATACATGCCCATGATGACCTCCCACGCTAGCGTTCTCACCATCGAGAACGGCGTCCGAGGGGCGGGTGGCGGAGCGGCTGTCAGGGCCGCGGAGCGAAGCAAAGCGCTGCGAAGCGGACGCGGGGGGAACCGATTTGCGCAGCAAATCGGGGGGTACCCGCGGGCCTTGATAGCCGCTCCGCCACCCGTCATGCTTGGTCTATCGAGACGAGCTTCCTCCCTCTCGATTGCGCGCGACACCGGCCTCAATCCTGTTGCGACAGCGCGACGAACAGCGACGATGATGGCGCAGATCGACGCTCCTCGGAGCCTGCTGACGGAAATTCCAAGCGCACCGCGAAGATCGAAAGTGGAGGCGATGCGGCAGCGACGGATGCCACCGGAACTCGCGCCGGCGCCACCTTGGTCAGGTAGCCTACGGTCTCGGCCGGGAGCGCGCGCCGCCCGGCAAGGTGCTCGGCATAGCGAGCAGGGCCGGCATTATAGGCGGCGAACAGGCCGGGATATCCGAACTGCTCGTACATCAGCCGGAGGTAGAAGGTGCCTGCAAGGATATTATCCCGGGGATCGTCGGGATCTTGCCCGAGGCCGAGCCGCGCGCGCATCTCCGCCCAGGTCGTCGGCATCAGCTGCATGAGGCCCATTGCGCCAGCCGACGACCGGATCGGTCGTCCGCCGATGCGCGTGCGGCCAACGCTCTCGGCCTGCATCACCGCCTCGATCCACTCGACCGGCACTCCGAACCGGGCCGATGCCTCGACGGTATAGGACCGCCAGTCGGCCACGGCTTGCGCATGGGCGGGGGCCGCGGCGGCGAGGCAGGCTGCCGCGAGTATCGCTCGCAGCGCCCCGCCGCCGGCCTTCCGATGATGCTTACTCATTGTCGGAGCCTCGGGCCGGCTTCGCCCATAGCAAGCGTGCCTTGCCGACCACATCGGCAGCCTCCGTCGGCCCGAAATAGCGGCCGTCGAACGACTCCGGATGGTCCATGAGAAGGAAGATCTGGCTTCCGCGCAGCACGATGCAGCCGTTCCACGTCGGCGTCCGCCGGCCCCTGCCGTCGGTCACTCGGCGCTTGGCAACCCGACGCCCGTTGACGAAGATTTCCTGCCCCGAAGCGCAGACCTGATCGCCGGCATGGGCCGCCACGCGCTTCACCAGGGGCACGTTCATCGGCAGGTACCGGCGCGCAGCTGCGAGCGCGCGGTAACGAAGCGGCACCCGGGCGATGACCATCTCGCCCGGTTCGACCCATGCACCCGGCGTGACCGTATAGAGCCCCGTTGGGGCGCTGGCGCTTGCGTTCCAGACGAGCCGAGGTGCGGGCGGCCGTACTGCGGACAGCAGCACGAGCGCCAAGCCGGCGCCGGCTGCTGCCACGCGCCGGCCAATCCGCCTGCGCCTCGCCTTTTTCGCCCGGAGCGCGTCACCCCACTCGAGCAGCGGCGCGTCATTCGTGCGCGTGCGGCGCGCGGTCATCGCCCGAGTTCCCGCGCGCTGTGCTCGTCGGACCAGGCGTCGAGGTCGTCGATGTGGTACTGGATGTAGCGGCTGTGGCGGCGAAAGACCGGGCCCTTGCCGTCGCGGCGCAGGCGCTTCAGCAGCCGGCTCGACATCTTGAGATAGGCTGCGGCTTGGTCGGTGTTGAGAAAGGGCGAGCCGCGCTTGGCGCGGTTGGCCCGGGCAATATCGTCGTCGCTGTCCATGGCTGCCGGTGTCCTTGTTGCGATCGCAACCTCGCGATCGAGACACCGGGGATGCCGTGCGGGACACCGCTCGATCAGTGTCGGAAACAGCGATGCAATTTTCGACACCCGCAGGAGGGAGGCCCCGTGCCGCTCGGGCGCGGGGCCTCCGGTTCAGCGTGACCAGATGAGCTTGTGCTCGCCGCTGTCGCCCCGGATCAGGGTTGCGTAGATCGGCGCCGGGAAGGACGGATCGTCGAGCTTGAGGCTCAGGTATTCCGCGCCACTGTCGCGTGCGGCCTTGGTCCAGCCCGCGCCGAACTCGACGCCGCCGGCGCTGACCCGGTGGTCCGGAGCCTTGTCGTGCTCGCGTTCGACGGGCCGGATGCTCGCCTTGACGCGAAGCGTGAGGGTGCGGATCTCGCCATTGTAGACGCCGTCCTCGTTGCGGGTGAAGCTGCCGATCTGTGCCATGGGAAGTCTCCTTGTGCCTGCTCGAAAGCCGCCCCGTGCGGCCTCGATGGCGGTCGATCAGGCGCGGGCGCGACGACGCGCACCCAGCCCGCGGGGCCCCCCATCGCGCACAATCGCGATGGGGTGGGCGTAGGGCCGAAGCGGAAGCGGAGGGCGGCTGGAGCCGAGTTTCTTGCTCCGCGAGGAAGCCCGTCAGGGCGGGGAAGAAACTCGGCGAAGCCGTTGCGCGGACAGTCCGCGATCGCGCCAGACCCGCCGGAAAAGAGAGGCGGCCGGGGCGAATTCAAGCGGCGCTACGGGGTCATCGTCACGCAGATGCGGAAAGCGGCGCCAGCGTGGATGTGCGATCTACCGCAACGAAGGTCGAACCCACAGCCTCGTGTTGTCGGCGACTGCGAGACCGTGCATCCGCGATGCTGTCAGGTCAGTCCGAGCGCCCCGGCGATCAGGTCCGCGCGTTCGGCGACGGGCGCCTGGGGGAGCAGTTGGACGTTGTAATCGAGCGCGGAATATGCGGCCAGGAGGCGGTCATACTCCTTCGTGGCTTCTTCGAGACCATGACGGCGATCGGCATCCATGACGTAGATTTCAGGCCATGGCGGCGTCATGAAGACAAGGGCGTTGAACCGCTCGGCGGCGAACTTCTGCAACATGGGCCTGCCCGTTGCGAACTCCAGCGCAGCGGCAGCGTCGATGAGACCGCGATCGAAGAATACAGGTCCCTGCAGGTCTTTCGCACGTGCCCGATCCTCAAGCGAGAGCTCGACCGCGCGCTCGGCGAACGCTGCTAGGTTCACCCACGGGAGGGCACGCCCTTGGCCCTCTCGCTCCTCGGCGATGATGCGGCGCCCGGGTTCCTCGACCACCGCATACCCCCGATGCGCCATCTCTTGGAGCAACGTCGATTTCCCGCTGCCGGAGCAGCCCGAGATGATGACCAGATGATCCAATCAACCTCCTTCGCCGTGTGAGCACGGCAAGCATCGGTTTCGACACTATTCATGCGCGCGGCCGAGCCCTCGGGCGAGGCCGCGCGCGCAATTTTCTTGGAGGAGCTGACGGGCGGTGTCGCCACCGCCCGTCGTCCCGTCGTGCTTGTGAGTACCGGTCCGTCGTTCTTTCCGGGAGGACGGCCCGGCTTCGGGGTGGCGGCGCCGCGCGTCGCCGCGCGTCATTCCACCTTCATTCGGGATTCCCCTCGGCCGCGGCAGCGCCGCGGAGGAGGGTTTCGCCCTCCGCAGCATTCCCGCGATGCGATGCATCGCCGGAGCCTAGAAGCTGCTCCGCCCAAAGGATCGAGCCTGCGCGGCGCGTCCATTCGGCCCAGACCGACAGCGGATGCGCGCTCGCAAAGCCGAGGTCGCGCTCTATCTGCAAGCCATACGGAAGCCGGATCGAGGCGATCTCCGACAAGCTGAAGCATCCAAGCTCGGGACAGCCAAAGCCGAGGTCGGCCAAGCCGAACAGGGTGTCGCCGTCGTCGGCAAGCTCGGTCGCGAGCCACGTCGCCGAGCCTATCGGGTTGAACAGCTTGACCACCGGGGCAGGGTCCGGCGCGGACTTCCCGTCGCGGTCTGCTGCGCGCCGCGCGATGCCGTTGGCGCGCAAGGCGTAGCGGAGTTCCGGGGTAAGGAGGATCATGCTGCGATCCCCCCCTCGACCCGCATTTCCTGCGCGTCGTGATGCCGGGCGAGCAACCAGTCGGCGGCCTTGCTGGCCGCGCTCGCCGCACGGAAGATCGCGCGGCTGTCCTCGCGCAGCACCTCCAGCCATGCGCCGATGTAATCGGCATGCCGCACGGTCGGCTCGATGCCGAGCGCAGCGCAGAGGAAGGCCGATCCCATCTCGGCGACCAGTTCCTCGCGGGCATAGTCCTTGCTGCCGAAGGCGTTGAGAAGGTCGCGGCCAAGTCGGCTCGGATGTCCGGTGGCATGGGTCAGCTCGTGAAGGCAGGTCCGGTAGTAATCGACCTGCTCGAAGAACGCGGGCTGCGGCGGAACCTGCACGAAGTCGGGCCCCGGCGCGTAGAACGCCTTGTCGCCGCCGATGCGGAAATCCACGCCCGATGCTGCGATCAGCGCCTCGGCCACGGGAACGAGCTCCCGCTCAGGCAGCGGGGCGGGGTCCGAGGCGAGGCCCTCGCGCAGTCCCTCGCATTGCGCGACATTGAAGACGGTGAACCGCTTGAGGAAGGGCACCGCCCTGGCTTCGCCGCCCTCGCGCTCGGCGCGCTGCCTTTCGGCCTCCGGGGTGAAGCGGTCGGCATAGACCACCGTCTGCCCGCGCTCGCCCTTGCGGACGCATCCGCCTGCTTCCTGGGCCTGCCGGAAGGTGAGCCACGATTGCGACGGGAAGCCGTGCTCGATCACCGCGCCCCACAGGATCAGGACATTCACCCCCGAATAGGAACGCGCGGTGAGTGCATTGCGCGGCAGGCCCGGGCCCGTCCCCCCGGTCCGGTCCCATGGCTGCACCCAGGGCAAGCGCCCCGCCTCCAGTTCAGCGACGACCCGGGCGGTCACCTCGTCATAGAGATTGACCCGGCTATCCTCCTTCCTCTCCGCTACCTCTCGGCGCGCGCTCCGCTTGGAATATCTCGGCATGGCTCGTCCTCCACGCCGCCCCAAAAAGCCCCATGGCCTCCCCGCAGAGGCGGGGGTGGGCGGCAAGCGCTCCCCGAGAGGCCCGGCTCCAGCGGCCGGGGCACCGGAAGGGCGAAAGGAACTGGAGCACCCCGAGCGGGAGCGACGGGGTTGCGCCGGCCGCGACGGGCCTAGCCGGGAGCGCCGCCCGCACCCGCCGATACGGGAAGGCCACAAGCAACGCCGCCGCTAACCGGGGCGACCGCCAGCCGGCCGTCAGGCCGGCCTACGCCAGGGATCGAAGCCGAATGGCCGAGACGCGAGGCGGCTCGGCGGCGCAGCCGCGAGAGCGCGGTCGTGCGCTGGCCGCACGGGGCGCCTTTCCCGGCACGTCCTGAAATTCTGCTTCTAAGCGTTTCGAATGCCGTCGGGGCGGGGCGGGCCGATCCCCTCCCGTCGCGGGTCGGCACGATGGCACCTGCAACATCGGCGGCTGCCATGCCGTCGATGGATGGGAGCTTGCTGACCGGTATCTGAACGAGCAGCGGGCGGTCACCAGCGCAGGAGCGCTTTGTAGCCTCCCGCCGCCATCTCGCGGGCTAGCGTGATCAGCCGGCGGGATTGCGACTTGAGCGCCTCGTCGGCCCATTCGTCCTGGACCCGCTCGCGTCCGAAGAGCATCACGCCGATGTCCCGAATGCTTGCTCCCTCGGCTAGCGCATCATGGGCGCGCAACGCCATGACCTGCCGCCGAAGGCGCTGGCGAGCGCGCGCGGCGAGTCCGGGAAAACGCCCGGCGTGCCGCAGATGGAGAAATCGCCGCAGCGCGGCCAGCGCAGGGGCGCTCTCCTCCATGCCCGGCAGGACGTGGACCAGCGACACCGGTCCGTCCAGCAACGAGCCGGATAGCACATCCAGGCGAACGCTGCCGGCACCGTTGCTAAGCAGGATGTGCTGGCAGCGGGCCCCGGCAACGGCGGTTGCCATCACTCCGCACCGGGCGAGGTCGAAGGCCGCACCGGCCCGGTCGGAGAGCGGCAGCGCGATGACCTGCAGAACCGAGGGGTCGACGTCGGCACTCCATAGGAGTGGCGTGTCCATCCATGGCCGGCCGGCCGACGGCATGGCCAAGCATCCCCAGCGCGCCGTACAGTCGGGCGGGGCGGCATCGACGATCGTCACAATACCGGTCGCGGGCGCACGCGCCGGGCTGGCAAGCCGACGATAGTCGGGGTCGCGCCGGAGCCATTCCCAGGCAAGGTCGGCCGGAGCGGCACCGGCGAGGTCGCGACAGGCTGTGGCCGCCGGCAGATCCCGTTTCAGGGAAGCGGCCACGGGACATCAGCCGCCGGCCGTTCAGCCCAGCCCGCGCGGCGTAGTCGTGCAGGCGGCGGGCGTGTCGACGCGCACCCGCGTCATGAGGCCGAACAGGAGCACATGGTGGAATATGCGTGCGAGGCTCTCGCCGTTCATGGCAGCCCTCCGGGCTCGACCCGGCGACCGCTTGCCGCCGGTTCCGCAAGGATGCCGTGTCGGGCAATCGAGCAGCAGAGTCGAAAAGGGCACTTGGCGAAGTTGACACCCCCGGGCGGGGCGAGGAACCGCATCACACGTGATCCGGCCGCGCCGTGGGGCCGCAGGCGCAGTGCCAAGGCTGGTCATCCGCCCCCGTCTCGTGCTTCGCCGCCGCATGCCGGGATGGAGGTCGTGGTCGCAGCAGGTTGCGATATCCGCCTGCCGCCAGATCGCCAGCGGCCTTGGCCAGCCGCCGAACCCGCGAGTGCAGCGACCGCCCGCCCGCGTGCCACTCGCTCGCAACACGCGCGTCGCCGAACAGCGCCAGCGCGATGTCGCGGTAACTGGCGCCGCCTGCGCGGGCGTCGGCGACCCGCAGGCACTCCACCCACCGCCCAGTGCGCGGATCATGGGGGAAAAGCGTCGAGGCAAAGCGGCCGGATCGGCACAGCGCCATCAGGCGGCGGAGCGGCAACAGCCGCGGTTCAGCCGTGGCGACACCTTGCAATTGGTAGCGAAGCAGCACGGGGCCGCCAGCCATTAGCGAGCCGGACTCTACGTCGATGCGGATACGCTGCCAGCCATTGGTCAGGACGGCATGCTCCTGGCACTCCGCCCCAGCCACCACGGTCAGCCATGGGGCCAGCCGGTCGAGGTCGATCGCATCGGGATTAGCAGCCGGGAGGGGCTCGACCCGCACGGGCAGCGCGCCGGGATCGAGGTCCGCATGCCACAGGATGCGCGCCTCCGGCGCCGGGACGACGGGATCCTCGGCGAAAGTGAAGCCCCCAGTGCGCAAGCCCGCAAGGGGCGGCTCCGCTGCTGCCAGTCGCCTTGCTCGCGCTGGTATACCAGGCGACGTAGGCCGGGTCGCGGCGCAGCCATTCCCACATCAGTCCCGCCCGATCGATGCGGGCGAGCCGCCGATAGGGCGCGGGATCGCGCCAGTCCCGGCCGCCAGCCGGATCAGCCATGCCATGGCATTGAGAAAGGGCGAGACATGCCCGCCGCCCGTTCGGGCGCCTCGCTTGGGGCCGGCGGGTGGATGTGATAGCGTCGTGCCTTCCAGCAATGCGTGCCATGCCGGACTGAGGCCCCGGCGCGGTGCGCGCAGCGACGGGAAGGGACGGTCGCGAGGGCGCCGGTGGCTTGAAGCACCGCTCGCAGCCGGGTTGATGCGCGATGCGCATGCACGCGATGGCGGTCGAACTGATGAACCTCGTCGAGGCGGCGCAGAGCGCCGACGACCTCGCCGACGCCGTTGGCCATCTCACGGTCCAGCTTGGCTTCGAATATTTCGCTCTGACCCATCATGTCGACATCGAGGCTGCGACTGCCGACGCAATCCGCATCCACAACTATCCGGAGGCGTGGGCCGACTATTATGATCGCCATGCGCTTGGCATCTCCGATCCGGTCCACCGCGCGAGCCATGTGACGAGCGTCGGCTTCTGCTGGTCGCGCATCCCCGACATGATTGCGCTCACGCCGGCGGACCACAGGACACTGGAACTTGGCCGCCAGCAGGGGATCGGCGATGGCTTCACCGTCCCCGCGCATGTACCTGGCGAAGCACGTGGCTCCTGTTCCTTCGCGCGCCCTGCGGGCCGCGGCCTGCCATGCGACGAGCTGCCGCTGGCCCAGCTCGCCGGCGCGTTCGCGTTCGAGGCCGCGCGGCGGGTGTGGATCGGGCGGGGACGCCAAGTGGAGAACGCCCCTAGGCTGACGGACCGCCAGCGTGACTGCCTGCTGTGGATCGCCCGGGGCAAGAGTGACTGGGAAACCAGCCGGATCCTCGATGTCGGCGAGGAGACGGTAAGGAGCCATGTCAAGCAGGCGTGCGAGCGCTATGATGTGAGCAAGCGGACATCCCTGATCATCCGGACCTTGTTCGACGGGACGATCAGCTTCGGTGACGTGCTGAGGCGGGGCCATCCCCCTTTCGGGGGATAGCGAGGGAGCAGCCGGAACAAGGATCATGGCTGCGGCCAAAGGAGAGCCCGCCATGATCCAGTTGATCCAAGCCAAAGCCGATCCAACGCGGCATGCAGTGCTTCGCAACATGTTCGCAGCGCGCAAGCAGGTGTTTGTCGATCTGCTCGGATGGGACGTGCCGGTGCTCGCCGGCACCTACGAGGTCGACCAGTTCGACAACGAGGCGGCGCGCTACCTCGTCATTACCGACGATGACGGGAAGCACCTTGCCTCCACGCGGCTCCTGCCGACGACGCGCCCCCACCTGTTGGGCGACCTGTTCCCGATGCTGTGCGAGGCAGGCGTCCCGACGGACCGTCATGTATTCGAGATCACCCGCTTCTGCCTCGACCGGTCGCTCACCGCCCACAGGCGCCGCGAGCTTCGCAATGCGCTCGTGGTTGCGCTGGTCGACCATGCCCATGCGACCGGCATCAGGGCGTACAGCGCGATCACGGGCATGAGCTGGTTCCAGCAGATCCTCGCCTTCGGGTGGCGCTGCCGCCCGCTCGGGTTGCCGCAGATCATCCAAGGCGAGATGCTGGTCGCGATCGAGATCACGATCGATGCCGATACCCGGCCCCGGCTCGCTGCCGCCGGCATCGTCGCGGTGGCACCAGCAGAGGCGCTTGCGGCATGAGCGTGTCCGCGATCCCGGCCAGCGCCGACGAGTGGCGGGAGCTTCTACTCGACCAAGGCTATTGCATCATCCCCAACCTGCTTCCGGCCGAAACGCTGGCCCGGCTGGACAGCGACCTGGCACGCGATTTCGCACGAACGCCGTTCGGCCAGGGCAACTTCTACGGCGAGACCACGAAGCGCTTCGGACGCCTGCTGGCGCGCTCATCCCACGCGGAGGCGCTGGTCCGGCACCCACTCGTCGTCGAGATCGTCGAGCGGCTGCTGACGCGCTGGTGCGACACGGTGCAGCTCAATGTCGCCCAGGCGATTGCGGTGCATCCGGCGGCACCGCAGCAAGTGCCGCATCGCGACCAGGAGATGTGGCGCGTCGAGCCGGGTGCCGCCGAGTACCTCGTCAACGTCATCTGGCCGCTGACGCCGTTCACCCCAGACAATGGCGCAACCCTGGTCTGGCCACGCAGCCATGGCCGGCATGCGGCGAGCCATGATCCGGAAGCGGAAGCCGTCGCGGCCGCAATGCAGCCGGATTCGGCGCTCCTGTTCCTCGGCTCGACGCTTCACGGCGCTGGTGCCAACCGGACGGGCGGGGTCCGGCGCGGAATCGTCATCGGCTATTCGGCCGGCTGGCTGAAACCTTACGAGAACCAGTGGCTCGCCTATCCCCCGGTGATCGCCCGGCACTTCACGCCCGAACTCGCGGCGCTGGTCGGCTATCGCCAGCATCGTCCCAATCTCGGCAATTTCGAGGGCCAATGCCCATCGATCCTGCTGCGTGACGGGCCCGATCAACCCATCGGCGCGGTGGATGCGCTGCGGCCCGACCAGATCGAAATGGTCGAGGCATTCGCAGCTCGCCAGCGGGCCGGGCGGTGAATGCCGGGCCGGTAGCCGAACGGGTCCATGAGGCGCTCCGGCATATGATCCTCAACCGGGTGGTGCGCCCGGGCGCGAGGCTCGACCCGGCTGCGCTTTCGGATGTGCTGGCGGCAAGCGCGACACCGGTGCGCGAGGCGCTCTTCGTGCTCCATGGCGAGGGCTTGGTCGATCTGCGCCCGGGCGGCGGGTTCCTCGTGCCCATGGTCGACGCCCCGGCGCTTGCCGACCTCTATGCGTGGAGCGACGAGTTGCTCGGACTCATACTGCGCAGCGCCGACCTTCCGGCGCTCGCGGCATCTGGCATGGCGACGGATCCGTCTGCCGATGGCACCGAGCGCACGGCTTGGCTGGTGGCACGGCTTGCCGGAGCTTCCCCCAACGAGGAGCATCGCCGCGCCGCGAGGGACGTGAACGCGCGGCTGCATGCGGCCCGGCTGGTCGAGCCGACCTGCCTTGCCGGCATCGAAGAGGAGCTCGCGCGGCTGGTGGCCAGCGCCGCTGTCGCCGATGCCGGGCAGCTGCGCGCAGGGTGGCGCCTCTATCATCGCCGGCGGCAGCGTGCGGCTCCGGCGATCGTCCGCGCGCTGCTGCGCGACTGACGGTTATCTACTTTCGGCATATCGGAGGCGTATAAAGTTCGTATTGCGGGCGCCTCGACCCATTCTCCCGAGGCCGCAAAATTCATGCGGCGCTTCGAAGGAGTAGGTCATGGAACGTCTGAACGAACAGCTCGAAACGCCGGTCGACCTCGGTGCGGCGAGCGTCGAAACCCAGGGCGCGCCCGGATCGCGCACCGAGTTCGGCGTGATCGCCGAGCCGCTCGGCCTGGAAGCGGAGTGAGCAGGAGGGCAGGCGCCGAGCGCGCCTGCCCTTTGTTCGTCATGAACGCCTCCTATCGCACACGACCAGCCCTGGGTTTCGCGCGGTTCGACGATTGTACGATCGTGCTTGACGTGAGTGCGGATCGATACTGGCGACTGAGCGCCGCTGCAGGAACGTTGCTACAGAAGGCAACGGAGGGCGCGCCGCTCTGCGGAACGGAGGCGGGCTTCTCGCAGCTTGCGCGCCTCGGATTCCTCGTCGCCGACGGCCAGAGCCAAGACGATGGCGCCCGTTTCTTGCCGGGGCGTGCCGCAACATCCGCAACCGCCGATATCTTCGATGGCGAACCTGGAGCGGCGCCTGTTCCGCCCGCGCTCGCCGGCCGGATCGCGTGGGCCAGCATGTCTGTCCGGCTGGAGTTGCGGATGCTGCCGCTGCGCCAGGTCCTCGCCCGGTACGCATCCCGCCGCTCGATCCCGGTGAACGGGGACCGGCCCGGGCTTGCCGAGCTTGGCCACACTTTCCATCAGACGCGCCGGTACCTGCCGGTTCGCCCACGATGCCTGCCGGATTCGCTGGCATTCCTCCGCATCGCGGCAAGCCAGGGATACGAGCCGAGCCTGGTGTTCGGAGTCCGAGCTACGCCGTTTGCCGCACATTGCTGGGTACAGGACGGTAGCAGGGTCCTGACGGATCGTGTCGATCATGTCCGGCGGTTTCGGCCGCTTCTGGTCCTATGACGGTGCCGCGCTTCCTTGCCGTGATCGCCGGCAGCGCAACGCTCCGCGCGACCCTGGCCCGCTGGGCGGCAGCGCATGCCGGCATGCAGGTCATTTGGGAAAATGGCGCACTGGTCGTGCTCGCCTCGCCTGGCGCTTCGGTTTCGTCGCTCCACGACGGGCTCGTGGTAGGGCGGATCGTGGGCGAGCCTTCATCGCTTACCATCGACACGCTGATCGAGGGTGCCTGGGGTAACTATGTCGCCTTTGCATGCGCGGGAGCCGGAGGTGTCACCATCGTCCGGGCGCCGATGGGAACCCTGCCCGCCTTCGTTACCACAATTGGCGGCGCGCTCGTCATCGCCAGCGATGTCCACGACCTCGTCGGCGTCGCCGGCATCACTCCGACGATCAACTGGGATTTCATGGCCGGGCATCTTGCCTTCCCGCACTTGCGAGCCAGGGCAACCGGACTGGCCGGCATCGACGAGGTCATGCCCGGGGAAAAGCTCGTCAGAAATGACGAGAGTAGCACGATCTCGGCGGCCTGGTTGCCCTGGTGCTTCACTGGCGCCAGCCTAGCCATGGAGGACCCCGTGGAGGCTGCCGAACTCGTGCGCCGGGCGGTTACTGAGGCCGTGAGCGGATTGGTGCAGCCCTTCCGGCACCCTCTGATCGAGCTTTCTGGTGGCCTGGATTCGTCGATCCTTGCCGCGAGCCTGCGGTACCTTGGTGCCAGCGCGAACGCCGTCACCGTGGCAACCACGGATCCGGAAGGAGACGAGCGTGAGCATGCGCGGCGTGTCGCGGATTACTGCGGACTGGCCCTTGCCATCCGGTCGGTGCCGGAGGGGATCGATCTCACCTCCCGAGACGAAGTGCGGGGTGCGCGTCCGGGACTGCCGATGATCCTGCGGCTCGCGGATCGCCTGTTCGGGGACGTGGCCGATGCGACGCACGCGGACGTGTTCGTGAGCGGCACTGGCGGCGACAGCGTCTTCTGCTCTCCGGTCTCGGCGGCACCTGCGGCTGACCTGCTGCGGCGCTTTGGTCCCGGACGGCAGTTCGCCCGCACCGTCGCTGACCTGGCGCACCTGCGGGATGCCTCGATCTGGCGCGTCGGTGCGATGGCCGTGCGGCAGGCGTTCCGGCCGCCGGTCGACCGGCTCTGGCCAAGAGCAACGGCCTTTCTGGATCCAAAGATGATCCCGTCCAGTCCTCCCCCGCATGCGTGGTTCGACGAGCCGGCGCTGACACGACCGGGCAAGCGCAGCCATGTGCGATCGATCCTTGCCGCGATGGCCCATCTCGACGGCTACCCGCGGCACAGCGTCGCGCCTTCAATCTATCCATTGATGAGCCAGCCCGTGGTCGAGGCGTGCCTCCGGGTGCCCACCTGGCTTCAGGTCAGGCAAGGCCGGAACCGCGCGATCGCACGCGAGGCCTTTCGCCGCTTCCTGCCCGCTGGGCATGTCGACCGGCGCACCAAGGGCGGCCTCGATGGATATTGTTCGCGCGCCATCGCCGCGAACCGGGTGCGCCTCAAGCCCTACCTGCTCGACGGCGCGCTTGCCGGTGCGGGGCTGCTCGATCGCCTTGAACTGGAACGCTATCTCTCAGATCCGGCGCTGCCTGCGGACGATCGCCGGTTCTGGCTCTTGCCGCTCATCGACGCCGAGGCTTGGTCGAGGAGCTGGGTCGAGGCGAGGTGAGCACATGCCGCCGCTGGTGCTGCCGGCCAGGCGCACCAGCGGCGATATTGCTCCTCCTTGGCCGGATCGCGGTCAGCGTCATGACCAAGCCAGAAGCGAAACCAGTCGAGATTGCGTCGATTGGCGACAAGGCGATGGCGCGGTTGCCACTTGATGTGCGCCTCGTCGGCGAATGCCCAGAGTTCCGCCGGGACAGCTGCACGCTGAAGCCGGGCAAGCAGCTCGACGTTGGGGCGGTACTCCTGCTCGGGCAGCTGCATGAGGAAGGGCGTGCGGATGCGATCGACATTGTAGGCCGGCGACAAGCGGCGCCATGCCGGGTCAGCCGGACTCGGTTCGCCCAGGCCCCATTCCCGCTGCAGCGCTGCGGGGACATCGCGGCCGGCAACGGCATTCAGCCAATAGTAGGTCGGCGTCGGCATGACATTGGCAATGGACAGGGCTGCAAGGCGGCCGGGGGCGTGGATGGCGATCCACGCGGCCACCTCGCCGCCGAAGCTGACTCCGCCCAGTCCGACGCGGGCGGGATCGACGATGTTGCGGGCGGCGAGGCTGTCGATGATGGCCTCGATCCCACCCTGCGCGATCCTGTAGGCGTCTGCCTGCGCGCCAGGTCCGTCCTGGGCGGGGTACCGGTTGATGCACAGCGCGGCGATCCCCTGCTCCGCGAGTTGGCGCAGCGGAAACTCGTCGCCTAGTCCCCCGCGGAGGAATCCCGAACAGGAATAATAGGTGATGAAGAGCGGCACCGGCCCATCGACCCCGGTCGGCCGCAGCAGGTGCCCGGTAAACAAACGACCCGTGGCATCATGCCATTCGAGCGGTTCGAAGCTGCTGGTTACGCGACTGGCAAGCAATGCGTTCGGGGTGGCGAGATCGCGTATCCGGCCATCGCCGAGATCGACGGCGATCAACCGCGGGGGCGCGTTGGCCAAAGCGGAGACGCAGACTGCGGTTGCCGACGAGACCGCGCAACCCCTGCTGCGATCGCGGCCGCCGTTCCAGGCTGCGATGCCGTGGGCGATCTCGGTGACCTGTCCGCTTGGGACGTCCCAACGCAGGAGGCGGGTGCCGCCATTCTCCAGGCTCTCTGTCAGCAGCAGCTGGTCTGCGCGAGGCAGCCAGGCTGCGTGACGGATGCGGCGTCCGCGGCAGGACGGAGCGGCGCATTCGATCAACCGCGTTCCCCGGGCCACGACGGGCTCGACCACGCCACTGCGATATCGCAGGTAGACGCTGCCGCGCGCGTCACCGGGATGGGCCTGGCTGATGATGGTTCCCGGGTCGAGCCCGGGCGGCATGGGCTCGGGCGTGGCGGGCTGTTGCTCCGCCGCGGTCGCGGCCCGCAGTGCGAAGGTCGCGAGGTCTAGCATGCGCGTGGAGGGCGCTCGATCGTCGAGCAGTCCTCCGACGCCGAACCATACGCCGTGCAGCCGTTCGGAGGCGCGCCGACCGTCGATCCTACCGCCCAGCAGCAAGGGGCGCGATGGATCGACGCGCGCATCGACGAGCACCCCCTGGTCACGCGCGGCCTCTTCGGCCCGTCGAATATCCGTCCGCGGCGCCTTGACCTGCAGCAAGGCGCGATGGCGAGGAAGCGGTCGAAGCTCCGCAACATCCCCGGCTTCGGAGGTGAGGCGCTCGGCGCGCGATCCATTCGTCGCAGCGCGCCAGACCTGCGTCTCTCCGTCGATCGTAGCGCGATAGACGATCCAGCGGGAATCCGGCGACCATATCGGCGCTTCGGCGAGCAGGGTCCCATTGAGCCAGCTGCCCCCGCCGGCACCCGCCAATCGCCGCGGGGGCGCGGTGCCGTCCACGGGCACGACATACCAGGCGAGGTCATAGCCATTCTGCTCGATCGAGGCGGTCTCCTGCCGATAGGCAGCAAGCCGGCCGTCGGGCGAGATGCTGACGCTCGAGAGATCGGTGAGCTCGATGGTTTCCCGCAGCGTCGGACCACCCCTGGACGCAGTCGCCGAGAGCGCGAGAAGCGTGGCCAACAGGAGCCGCCTCACCAGCTTTTCACCAGCTGGAGGGCGACGACCCGGCCCACCGGGCTCGCCTGCTCCGGGTCGAATCCGGAGGCCGAGAAGGGCGTGCGGTTGTTTACATAGGGCGGGGCCTCGTCGAGCAGGTTCGTCGCCGCCAACGAGAGACGCATGTTTCGCAGGGCACCTTTGTCGGCGCCGAACATGTGCCAGACCTGCAGGTCGAGCGTCGTCCAGGATTCGACCTGCTCGACCGGGGTCACGCCATTGTTCAGGTAGCCGCCTACATGGTTGACGAAAGCCGCCGCGCCGATCGAGCCGAAGCTTGCCACCGCCCGCGCGCGAAGTTTCAAGTCGGTGGCATTGCCGATGTTACCGGCGACATCGGAGGCGGGGGCGGTCTGCGTCAGCTTCTGGCGTATGTGGAACAGGTATGCGCCACTCAGGCCGAGCTCGAGACGGCGGTCGCGCGTTCCGGTGGCGTAGCCGACATCGAAGTCGATGCCCTTGATCGTCGTGCGTGCCAGATTGGCGTTGCGGGCATCGACAATAGCGCGAATGGCGGATGCGTCGATGCCGTTTGGATTGATAAAGTAGGGATTGGCGTAGAGGGCGGCGACCTGCTCTGCGCTCGGATTGTCGAGGATCAGGGTCTCGAAGCGACTGCGCTGGGAGAGGACGGACTGGAAATCAACGGCGACATTGTAGATCCGGTCGCGGTAGGCGACGTCGAAATAGGTCGCCCTGGCGGTTATGCCCGAGAGGATGGCGGGCGTGGCCTCGACACCGACCGTCCACGTGCGGGCTTTCTCGGGGCCGATGTCCGGATCGTTGCCGAACAGCGCGACCACGGGGGTGCTCCCGGTCGGTGAGGCAGGATCGGCAAGCCGGAACGGCACCACCTGATCGAGCCCGGGACCCCCGCGAATGTCCAGAAAGCTCGGGGCGCGGAAGGATGTGCCGAGCGATGCCCGCAGCTTGAGGCCGTCCGCAGGCTCGTAGCTTATCCCCAGCCTTGGATTGGTCGTGGTGCCGAAATCGCTGTAGTCCTCGACCCTCGCGGCCAGCGACACGTCCAGCCGCCGCACGCCCGGAACCTGCTGGTCGGGGCTGGCCAGCGGGACCAGCAGCTCGCCGTAGCCGGCGAGGATTGCGCGGGTGAGCGGGAAGCCCGCATTGCCGCCGTCGATGGGCGCCGCCGTGAACTGGTCCTGAAGGAGACTGAAGCCGTTCCGCTCCCGACGATACTCGCCGCCGATCGCGACGCGGAGATCGCCGGCGGGCAGGCGGGCAAGCGGGCCGTCTGCCTTGGCGTTGACGGACCAGACCCTCGATGTACCCGTCTGCCGGTATCCGCCGCGAATGCGCTCGATCGTCGCTGCGGATGTGTGGCTGCCGTCGCCGAAGGGATTGAACGCCGTACGAGGGTCGGGGTCCGCAAGCGCCTGGGCGAGCCGGAACTGGTTGACGACGTTGGTGGCGGTTTGCCGCTCGCGCTGCTCGCCATAGGCACCGCCGAATTCGACCAGCCAGCGACCAGGCGAGAAGCCGAGGCCGGCGGTCCCGCCGACATTCCGCACCTTTGTTCGCAGACGGAACGGTCCGAGGTCCTGCCGGAAGTCATAGCGAACGCTGACGGGCTGCCCGGTACCGATCGGGTCGACGTAGAAGGGATTCGCGGGCGTCACGGTGAACGGCGTCAGACCCGGGAGATAGCGCGCATCGGACAGGCGATCCGCGAAGAATCCCTTGGCGCGAAAGATCACGTCGGCGTCGAGACGCTGCTCGAGGGCCAGATAGGCCGAGTGGCGTCGACTGTACGGCAGGAGATCGGTCCCTTTGCGACCATCGGTGAGGTTCGGCGTCCCGGCGATCAGGTCGCCGGCCGCGAGTGTGCGCCCATCCTGCCCGCGCGGAACGCCGAACACGCGACCGTCCGCCGCAACGAGCGTCGCCGGATTGCCGAAGGCTTGCCGGTAGTCGGGGCCGCCGAACGCGCGCAGGTCCTCGGTCGCGTATGTGCGTTCATCGGCGCCCAGCCGGCCGCGCCGGTAGAATTCATATCCGCCAGCCAGCCGGCCGCCCTGCCAAGCAGTGCCGAGCAGCTGGCTCGCCTGCACCTCGTCGAAGCCATCGGCGATGCCGTAGCGCAGCCGGGTCTCGGCGCCTTCGAAGGTGTCGCGCAGGCGCACATTGACGACGCCGGCCACGGCGTCCGACCCGTAGAGGGCCGACGCGCCGTCGGGCAGCACCTCGATGCGATCGATGGCGCTGGACGGGATCAGGCTCAGGTCGACGAACGTGCTGCCCGCACCCAGCGCCGTACGGTTGCCATCGACGAGCACGAGCGTCGACGTGACCCCGAGCCCGCGCAGGTTCACGCCTGATCCGTATCCGATGTTCGCGCTCGCATTGTTGCGCGCGGAAAAGCCGGGCGTGGTCTCCGAGGGTCCACCGCCGAAGTTTTGCGGAAGGGCCGCGAGAATATCCTGCGTCGTCGCGCGGCCGCTCTCCTCGATCTCCCGGCGCCCGATCGTGACCACATTCGCGCCCACGGGCGCTGCCCCCCGGATCCGCGTACCGGTGACGACAACACCGCGCGCTTCTTCCGACGTGGATTCGTCCTGTCCAAGGATCGGTGGCCTATCGATCGCCGTTCGGATCACGAAGCCATCGCCCACACGTTGGGCGCGCAGCCCGGTGCCGGCCAGTACCCGCGCGAGTGCAGTCGCAACGTCGAACCGCCCCTTGAGCGCCGGGGCGCTGCGTCCCCCCACCAACCCGGAGGAGACCATGATGCCTTGTCCCGACAGGTGCGCGATTGCCGTCAGCATGCTGCCGAGCGGCTGCGCCGGAAGGTCATAGTCCTGGACCGCCGCTGGTTGCGCCATGGCCTGCGTGGCGAGCGCAAGGCAGGCGAGGCCCGTGCTCCATGTGAATGCAGTCGTCATTACGGTTTCCCCCGGCGGCAGGATCGCCGCGTCGCCAGGGTCAACGACAGCGCTGCAATCTACCCCCCTTCGCGAGGATGATTTTCCCGGGGCGGGGGCAGCAGCAGGATAGCTCCGTCGGAACGCACCTCGCGTCGCAGGCCGAACATGGCGCGCAGGCTGTCGGCGAGCACCTCGGGCCGCCCGGCCTTGAACGAGCCGGTCACGCGGTACATGCCGAGACGGGGGTCGGCGAGCACGAGCGTCGTGTGGCTGTAGCGGTTCGCCTCGGCGACAACCTCGCCGAGCGGAGCGGCATCATAGGCCAGCATGCCGCTCGTCCAGCTTGCTGCCCCTGCGCGCTCCAGGACGGCCCTAGCTGGCGGCGCCCCCGGGACACCAATCGTGACCTGCTCGCCTGGCGCCAGCACTACCGGCCGCGGCAGGGCGCCGGGTTTCCGGGCCCGGACCTCGACGGCCCCCTCGATCAGCATGACTTCGACTCGGCCCGATGCTGCGCTCACGTCGAAGACTGTCCCGCGATCGAAGACGAGCAGATCGCCTGCGGCGACCACGAAGCGGCGGCGATCCGGAGCGACCGAGAAACGCGCACGGCCCCGCTGGAGAATGACACGGCGCGCATCGGCGTCGAAGACTGTCCTGATGCTGCTGTCGGTATCTAGCGTGACACGCGTGCCGTCGGGCAGGTCGAGCGTGCGCAGCTGCCCGGACGCGCTTGCGATCTCCTTCATTTCGAGCGGTGGCGAGGCTGGCGGAAGGCTGATACTCGCGACGACCAGCGCTGTCGCGACCCCGCCAAAGGCGAGGGAGCCGCGGCGGAAAGCGGCAGATGACCACCAGGGGCGGGGCAGGCGCCGACCTTGCGCCAAGGGGCTCTGTGCGATGATGGCGCTGGTTCGCCAGTGCCGCTCGACCCGCGCCATGGCTTCGGCATGGGCGGGACTGGCGGCTCGCCAGTCGTCGAAGGCCGCTCGATGCTGGTCACCATCGGGACCGTTGCGCCTGGCGAGCCATGCTGCCGCTTCGCGGCGCAGCCGTGCCGCGTCAGGCATCACCGTCCTTGTCCAGCTCGCGGGCGAGGATCGCAATGGCGCGGCTCATCTGCTTCTCGACACCCTTGACGCCAATCCCGCATTCCCGCGCGATCTCGGCATAGCTCATGCCATCGACGCGATGGGCAAGAAAGATGGCGCGGGTACGCGGGCGCATGGTCGCGACCGCCCGCTCGACGCGACGCAGTTCATCGCGCGCCTCGAGCTGCCGCTCAAGGTCAGCGGCGCGAAGCTCGGCGTCGTCAATGGACAGGTGCAGCGTGCTGGATCGCCGGCTTTCGCGTCTGGCTTGGTCGAGCCCCACATGGCGGGCGATGCGCCCAAGATAGGCGGCGGGACGCTGGGTGGCGAGCACGCGCAATCGCTCGGGGCCGAGCGCCAGCAGCCGGACAAAGGCGTCATGCACGAGGTCGACGCGCTCTTCACGCGCGGAACGGGGATGGCGTGTTCGGACCAGCCTCGGCGCCTCGGCGGCGTAGAGCCGCTCGACGAATCGATCCTCCCCGAGCACGGGAGTCCGCCGGGCGCTGCCGCGGTCGGTCACGGCATGCCCCTGCGACACGCCTTCGCGGCGCGCACGGTCAGGTTCTGCGGAAACAGCGAAACGCCTCCAGCGGCGAGGCGGGCCGGACGGACCGGCGATCAGGTCACGCGCGAAGAGACAAGGCCGGCGTTTTTAGCCGCGACAAACGGCCTGGACATCTACGCCAGCGGCCCGGAGCGACGATCCGCCCCGGCCCAAAGGTCTCAAGCGAGGGCCTCGAGCCTCGGCACGGCCCTGTGAGGCCGTGCCGGGCAAGACTATCCCCGCCAATCGGATTTGCAAGCGCGTGTCGACCCAATCGGGAGCATCAACGCTTGCATTGCCCTGCCAGTTGTCTGAAAATTCGAACACAATGCGAACGGACCTCGATCATCTGCCCGACAGGAAGCGCCGCGACCTCGCGCGCGCCGTGCAGATCCTGTTCGCCGAATTCGAGGATGCGACCCGACTGGCGACGCAGAAGTGGAAGAAGCAGGGCCGCATCCTCAAGGTCGTCCTCTACGGCTCGCATGCGCGCGGGGACTGGGTCGAGGACCCGGCGGGTGGCTATTTCTCGGACTATGACCTGCTCGTGGTGGTGAGCGACGAGCGCTTGACCGACACCCTCGAATATTGGGCCAAGGCCGATGACCACCTGACGCGGGCGGTAGCCATCGTGCGGACGATCGGCGCGCCGGTCAACTTCATCGTCCACAGCCTCGCCCACGTGAACGACCAGCTGGCGAGGGGGCGGCCCTTCTTCGTCGACATCGTCGACCAGGGCATTGCGCTCTATGAGGCCGAGGGGCATCCGTTCGACACGCCCAGGCCGCTGACGCCGGAAGCGGTCCGGGCCGAGGCTCAGGCGCATTTCGACCAATGGTACCCGAGTGCATTGGAATTCTTTGAAACGGCGAAGTTCACAAATAGCCGGGGATGGACCAAGAAATCTGCATTTTTACTTCACCAAGCTTCGGAACACCTTTATCACTGCGTGCTGCTAGTCTCGACCCTCTACAGCCCGAAGTCGCACAAGTTGAACTTCCTGCGATCGCAGGCAGAGGATGTGGCTCCCGACCTGATCGATGTATGGCCGCGTAACACCAAATTCGGGCAGCGATGCTTCGAGCTGCTGCGCCAGGCCTATGTCAACGCGCGCTATTCGAAGCACTACCGGATCAGCGCAGAGGAACTTGAATGGTTGGCGGAGCGCATCGAGCGGCTGGCTGAACTGGTCGAGAAAGTGTGCCGCGAGCGGATCGATCAACCGATCGATTAGGTTCGCAGGTCGGTTTGTGAAGCCGGGCCTGAGGCCACGCTTGAACGTGTGTCGACGCCTTTAGTCGCGCGCAACCTGGACATGCGCGTCGACGGCCCGGCCGGAACGACCATCCACTCGCAAACGATCGATCCGCGTAAATTATAAACGGGCCGGAGTCGGTTTCAACCTTCTCGGACGACTGTCAAGCCGCGCAGGGTTCGCGGGCGAGAAGCGACTGCTAAAGTCGTGATGATCCATGCAGTGATCAGCGGCCCATTCCGTTCCCCAGCATTGCGCCGTGCTTCGCCGCCAGTTCGGCTGGCGTCAGATCATCCTTGTCGCCTCCAGTGTAACGTTCGCTCTGGAATTGGTGGCTGAGCACATCCTGGTCTTCTTAGACTCCCCTCTAAATCGCTTCTTCTGCCGTCGGCCGACTCCGAGGGGCACCAAATACGTGCCTCACCGCACCGGCCAGAGGCTGATGCTCGGCCGCCCTCGTGGCCAAACTTCAGGCCAGCCCGCGGCGAATGAGTCGAGTGCGGGCGGAGACTCGCATGACCCCGACCAAGATCCTGATAGGACAGTTTCTCGTCGTGATCGCGACGATCCTCACCGGCATCTGGGCGGCGACGCAATGGGCGGCAGCAAGCCTCGCCTGCCAACCTGAACTTGGTCCTCCTTGGTTCGGCTTGCTCGGCGTGCCGGTCTATCGACCCTGGTCGATCTTCCCTTGGTGGTTCTCGTTCGACGCCTATGCACCGGTCGTGTTCGACGAGGCGGGCGCCATTGCCGCGGGCAGCGGGCTGCTCGGCTGCGGAGCCGCGATCTTCGGATCGGTCTGGCGGGCACGCCAGTCGAGCCAGGTGACTACCTACGGCTCGGCGCGCTGGGCCACGCAGAAGGACGTCGCAGCGGCTGGCCTGTTCGGGAAAACGGGCGTTGCGCTCGGCCGCATCGGATCCCGCTACCTCCGCCATGACGGTCCGGAGCATGTCCTGGCCTTTGCCCCGACCCGCTCGGGCAAGGGCGTCGGCCTCGTCGTTCCCACGCTGCTCAGCTGGACCGGATCCACGGTCGTCCACGACATCAAGGGCGAGAACTGGGAGCTGACCGCAGGCTGGCGTGCGCGGTTTTCGCACTGCCTGCTCTTCGACCCGACGGACGCGCGCTCCGCCCGCTACAACCCGCTGCTCGAAGTGCGCCGCGGCGTAGACGAGGTTCGCGACGTCCAGAACATCGCCGACATCCTGGTGGATCCGGAAGGTGCGCTCGAGCGGCGCAACCATTGGGAAAAGACCAGCCACTCCCTGCTTGTCGGCGCGATCCTGCATGTCCTCTACGCCGAGGAAGACAAGACACTTGCGCGGGTCGCAACCTTTCTCTCCGATCCGCAGCGCCCCTTCTCGTCGACGCTCGACCGCATGATGACGACCAACCATCTCGGCAGCCCGGATGAGCCGGCCGTACATCCCGTGGTGGCTTCGGCCGCGCGCGAGCTCCTCAACAAGAGCGAGAATGAGCGCTCGGGCGTACTCTCGACCGCCATGTCCTTCCTCGGCCTGTTTCGCGATCCGACCGTGGCAGCGGTCACCGCACGTTCCGATTGGCGCATCGCAGACCTCGTCGAAGCTCCGCACCCAGTGTCACTCTACCTGGTCGTGCCGCCTTCGGACATCAGCCGTACCAAGCCGCTGATCCGCCTGATCCTCAACCAGATCGGCCGACGCCTGACGGAGAAGCTGCACGCCACCGGCAGCAACGGCGCCGGTGCCAAGCGTCATCGGCTCCTGATGATGCTCGACGAATTCCCTGCACTCGGCCGGCTCGACTTCTTCGAAACCAGCCTGGCCTTCCTTGCCGGCTATGGGGTTCGTGCCTTCCTGATCGCGCAGAGCCTCAACCAGATCGAAAAGGCCTATGGCGAGCACCACGCCATCCTCGACAACTGCCACGTCCGGATCGCTTTCGCGACGAACGACGAGCGTACCGCGAAGCGGATTTCGGACGCACTGGGCACCGCGACCGAGCAGCGCGCGATGCGCAACTATGCCGGCCACCGGCTGGCGCCCTGGCTCGCGCATGTCATGGTCAGCCGGCAGGAAACCGCCCGCGCCCTGCTCACCCCGGGCGAGGTCATGCAGCTTGCGCCCACCGATGAGGTCGTGCTGGTTTCCGGGCAGCCGCCGATCCGCGCGAAGAAGCTGCGCTATTTCGAGGACGCGGCGTTCACGGCGCGCGTCCTGCCGCCACCCACGCTCGGCGACGCTGGCTATCAGGATTCTCCGCCCGAGCGGCCGGACGACTGGGCTGGTCGGGTCCGTACCTCCGATGCACGGCTTGGCCATCGCGCAGATTGCGACAGCGACGCGGGGGCGGGCGACCGGGATCAAGTGCGGCACCCGGCTCGCGAGATCGAACCCGCCGCGGCGCCGGAACCGGAGGCCGTCCGCATCCTGGGCATAGACGACGACATCGACGATGCCGCCGAGCGGCGCGCGATGGACCGGGCACAAGCGGCGAGCGCGGCCCGCACCGCCTACGGCCTCGACGCTGCGACGGGGCGACCCGACGACCTGCAGATGGAGTTCTAGGCAATGGCCCGGAAAGTCCGCCACCAGCTGTTCCTACCGAAGCCCGTCAGCGATCGGCTCGAGGCGCTTGCCGCCAAGCCCGGCGCCACCAAGTCGGCGATCCTCACCGATGCGGTCACCGCCTGGCTCAACCGACGGGGCGCCTCGGAGCTGGAGGAGCGCTTTTCCGTCCGGCTGGACCGCATGACGCAGGCGATCGGCAGGGTCGATCGCGACACCCACGTCATACTGGAGACGCTGGCACTGTTCATCCGGTTCGAGCTGTCGATCCAAACGCCGCTCGCACCGAATGACCAAGCCGGCCGCGCGCTCGCGGCGAAACGGTTCGAAGCCTTCGTAACGCAGGTCGGGCGGCAGGTCTCGACCGGACGCCGCACGCTGGCGGCTGGTCCGGGGGACGACGCATGACCGCGAGTCTGTCTTCCGAGCGCCGCCGTCGCATGCTGATCACGGCTTTGGGTTCCGACATCGCCTCGGCCATGCGCGACAGCCGCGTGGTCGAGATCATGGTCAATCCCGACGGCGCTCTGCGGCTCGACCGCCTCGGCGAGGGCCGCACCGACACCCAGGTTCGCATCGCACCCGAACAGGTCGAGCGGATCATCCGGCTGGTGGCGAGCCACGCGCGCGCCGAAGTCCATGCCGAGCATCCGATCGTCTCGGCCGAACTGCCGCCGCACATCGAGGGACGCGCCGGCGAGCGCTTCGAAGGCGTGCTGCCGCCCGTCTCCGCCGCGCCATGCTTTTCGATCCGCAAGCCCGCGCAGCAGCTGCACACGCTTGTCGACTATGTCGCCGACGGGCTGATGACGCAGATGCAGGCGAACGCCCTGTGTACCGCCGTCGCCGAGCGCAACAACATCCTGGTCGCCGGCGGCACCAGTTCGGGCAAGACCACGCTCGCCAACGCACTTCTGGCCGAGATGGTGTGGCTGGATGCCCGCGTGATCCTGATCGAGGACACGCGCGAGCTGCAATGCCCGCTGCCCGACACGGTCGCGTTGCGCACCAGGCCACCGCATGTCTCGATGACCGAGCTTGTTCGCTCGACCATGCGCCTGCGCCCCGACCGCATTGTCGTCGGCGAGGTTCGCGGCCCGGAAGCGCTCGACATGCTGAAGGCGTGGAACACCGGTCATCCCGGCGGGATCGCGACCGTCCACGCGAACAGCGCCATGGGTGCGCTCTACCGTATCGAACAGCTCGTGCAGGAGGCGGTGGTCACGGTCCCGCGCCCGCTGATCGCCGAAGCCATCGACATGGTCGTGTTCATCTCCGGGCGGGGCATCGACCGTCGCGTGTCGACCATCGCCCGGCTCGCCGGGCTCGACCCGGACACCGGCGCGTACGCGCTCGCCGACCTTCCCACCACCAGCCTGAGGGAGTCCTGACCATGACCCGTACCCAGATGATCCGTCGTTCCGGATGCCGCCTGATGCTTGCCGGCGTTGGGCTGGGCCTTGCGCTCACGCTGGCTACCCAGGTCCAGGCGGCAGGCTCCGGGATGCCGTGGGAAGAGCCGCTGCAGCAGGTGCTCGAGTCGGTGCAGGGTCCGGTCGCCAAGATCGTGGCGGTGATCATCATCATCGTCACCGGCCTGACGCTCGCGTTCGGCGAAAGTGCGGGCGGGTTCCGGCGCCTGATCCAAATCGTGTTCGGCCTTTCGATCGCGTTCGCCGCGTCGAGCTTTTTCCTCTCCTTCTTCAGCTTCGGCGGCGGGGCGCTGATCTCGTGATCGGCGGCGGCCAGCACATCGACGGCTTCGAAGTGCCGATCCACGGCTCGCTCGGAAGCCCGCTGCTGCTCGGCGGCGCCCCTCGTGGTCTCGCGATCGTCAACGGCACGCTGGCCGCGGCCATCGGCCTCGGCCTCCAGCAGTGGCTGGCCGGCGTGCTGCTCTGGGCGATCGGCCACAGCATCGCCGTGATGGCCGCCCGCCGCGACCCGAGCTTCGCCCCGGTACTGCTCCGCCACATCCGACAGAAGGGATATCTCGCATGCTGAGGAGGCTGAAATGATGTTCCTGGGCGAATATCGCGACCGCGCAGAGCGCCTCGCCGATCACCTGCCCTGGGCAGCATTGGTCGCACCGGGCATCGTGCTCAACAAGGACGGCAGCTTCCTGCGGGTGCTCGCCTTTCGCGGTCCTGACCTCGAATCGGCCACCGAAGCCGAGCTGGTCGCTGCCTGCGCGCGAGCGAACAACGCGCTCAAGCGGCTGGGCAGCGGCTGGGCGTTGTTCTTCGACGCCGAGCGGCGCGAAAGCCACGCCTATCCCGCCAGCGATTTTCCCGACGCGGCAAGCTGGCTAATCGACCGAGAGCGGCGGGCGGCATTCGAAGCCGAGGGCGCGCATTTCGAGAGCCGCTATCACCTGACGCTCACCTGGCTGCCACCGGCGGACGCGACGGATCGCGCAGGGCGCACCCTGGTCGAGCGGCCTGGCGGCGACCGGACGCGCGACTGGCGCGGCGCGCTGGAGAGCTTCATCGGCGAGACCGCCCGGGTGCTCGACCTGCTTTCAGGCTTCATGGCCGACGTGCGGCCGCTGGACGATGGCGAGACGTTGACCTTCCTCCACGGCACGATCTCGGACCGGCGGCATCCCGTCGCCGCGCCAGAGACGCCGATGTATCTGGACGGCATCCTTGCCGACACGCCGCTGATGGGCGGGCTCGAGCCGCGGCTCGGCTCCAGCCATGTCCGGACGCTCACCATCCTTGGTTTCCCGAGCCTCAGCCGTCCCGGTATTCTCGACGCGCTCAACCACCAGGACTTCGGCTATCGCTGGGTCACCCGCTTCATCGCGCTCGACAAGACGCTGGCCACCAAGACGCTCACGTCGCTGCGCCGCCAGTGGTTCAACAAGCGCAAGTCGGTCACGGCGCTGTTGCGCGAGGTGCTCTACAATCAGCCGGCGCAGTTGCTCGATAGCGATGCGGACAACAAGGTCGCGGATGCCGACCAGGCACTCCAGGCGCTCGGCGGCGACCATGTCGCCTTCGGCTATCTGACGACGACGATCACGGTTTCCGACCGGAGCCGGGCAGGGGTCGAGGACAAGGTGCGCAGCGTGGAGCGCGTCATCAACGGCCTCGGCTTCACTTGCATCCGCGAAGGCGTGAATGCGGTCGAAGCCTGGCTCTCGTCGCTGCCCGGCCACGTCTATGCCAATGTACGGCAGCCGCTGGTCCATACGCTCAACTTGGCGCACCTGATGCCGCTCTCCTCGGTCTGGGCGGGGCCGGTGGGGAACACGCATCTCGACGGTCCGCCGCTGCTTGTTGCCAGGACCGCCGGGTCGACGCCGTTTCGACTCTCCACCCATGTCGGCGATGTCGGCCACATGATGGTCGTCGGCCCGACCGGCGCTGGCAAGTCGGTGCTGCTGGGCCTGATTGCGCTCCAGTTTCGCCGCTACGCCGGCGCGCAGGTCTATATCTTCGACAAGGGCAATTCCGCGCGCGCCGCGGTCCTCGCGATGAGCGGCGGGCACCATGCGCTGGGGACGGCGGGGGCAGGCGGCGAGGCGCTCGCCTTCCAGCCGCTGGCAACCATCGACGATGCCACCGAACGCAGCTGGGCGGCGGAGTGGATCGCGGCGCTGCTGGCGCACGAGAACGTGCCCGTCACGCCGGAGATCAAGGACGCGGTATGGACCGCGCTCGGCAGTCTCGCGTCGGCACCGCGCGAGGAACGGACGATGACCGGCCTAGCGCTGCTGCTCCAGTCGAACGCGCTGCGCATGGCGCTCCAGCCCTACACGCTGGAAGGTCCGTACGGACGACTGCTCGATGCTGCCGAACAGCATCTGGCGCTATCCGATGTCCAATGCTTCGAGACCGAGGCGCTCATGCTCCACACCGGCGCAGTAGCGCCGGTGCTCACCTATCTCTTCCACCGCATCGAGGAACGGTTCGACGGTCGGCCGACCCTGCTGATCCTCGACGAGGCCTGGATCTTCCTCGACCACCCGCTCTTCGCTGCGCGAATCCGTGAGTGGCTGAAGGTGCTGCGCAAGAAGAACGTCGCAGTGCTGTTCGCGACGCAGAGCCTCGCCGACGTCGCCGGGTCGGCGATCGCGCCCGCAATCATCGAAAGCTGCCCGCAACGCATCCTGCTGCCCAATGATCGCGCAATCGAGCCGCAGGGCCGCGACGTCTATGCGCGCTTCGGGCTCAACGACCGCCAGATCGAACTGATCGCCCGCGCCACGCCCAAGCGGCACTATTACCTCCAGTCCGCACGCGGCAACCGGCTGTTCGAGCTCGGACTTGGCCCTGTCGCGCTGGCGCTGTGCGGCGCATCCGATCCAGCCGCACAGGGGCGGATCGATGCCATTCTTGCCGAGCATGGCCGCGACCGATTTGCCGAAGCCTTCCTGCGCGACGCCGGGCTCGACTGGGCCGCGGAGCTCATGGCGGCGCCCCCGCCCGGCTGACATCCGCCCTGGCGATGCCGAGCCGGCGTGGGCATCCTACTGCTCGCCCTCTGGACCGACGAGCACCTCATCGAGTTTGGCGAGCTGATCCTCGAACTTCTCCCTCTGCTCCCCCCGGAGGCGTCCAAGGTTCTGCAGCTTCCACTGCACCGCCGGAAGCCGGGACGGGTCGATCGGCAAGCCAAGCTGCGACCAGTCGGGCTCACCCGCGAAGAAGGATTGCAGGAAGGCAGCAGGGGCACCTTCGCGCGCGCGTTGCTGGATGTCGGCGACCAGTCTCTTCCGGACGTCGAGCAGCACTGCGAGCGGTACCGGCTCCACGGTCATGCCGCTGAACTCGCCGAAATAGATGCCCTCGAGATCGAGCAGGTGGGGATCGAGCAGTTCGTGCGCCGGGCGGTTGTGGCTGAAGAGATAGACGAGGAACGCCTTGAAGAGATCGTCGGTGATGCCCTCGTTCTCGTAGAGGTGGAGGATGTCGAAAAGGTCGCGCGGGTGCTGGCGGTCGAGCGCGGCGGCGATCTTTCCCGCGTAGAGATCGGGGAGTGCTACGACCTGCATCTCCGCATAGCCGAATTGGTCCTCGACCGGCGGACGGACGGCAAGGAGCTCCGGCTCGAACACCGTCCCGCGCAGGACAGGGCTTCACTTCCACCTTGATCTGGGCTGTTCCCGCACGCACGACCAGCTTCGCGCCATCGCCCGAGTTCTGCTCCGTTACCTTGGCGCCCAAGCGCTTGCGCAGCCCGCCGGCGATCCGCGCGAAGCCGTCGTGGAGGGCGGAAAGCGACTCCGCTCGCGGGGCGATCGGGAGGTATACAAGGTCGATGTCGACCGAGAGCCGCGGCAGATCGCGGACGAACAGGTTTATCGCGGTGCCGCCCTTGAGCGCGAAGATGTCTTCCCGTGCGATCTCCGGGATGGTGCGGACCAGCAGGGCGACTTGCGCGGAGTAAATCTCGACCGACATCAGTTAGCCCTCGGTCCGGGCTTCTGTCTCCCGGACTTCGGCACGGTGATCAAGAACTCCGGATCGAGCTCGCCACCTGGCACGATCTGGCGCTTGCCCGAGCCGATGTCGATCTCGGCCACGCGCAGGTGGCGCGTCCAGGCGTGGCGGTGCTGGCCCGCGAAATAGAGGAAGAGCCGCTTCGCCTTCACGCTGCGGCATGCCATGAGCAGGGCTTGGGTGAGCTTCGGCCTGAGCGTGGTGAGGCCCTCGAACAGCTCGGCACCGTGCTGGAAGCTTACGGTCTTCGGAATCTCTTCCAGCGTTTCGAGGATGGCGCGTTCGATTCCGGAAACCCGCAGATATTGACGGTGCGGAGGGTGTGTATCGCCGGGTGTTGCTGCAGGTCCGAGCGTATTGTTCGCCAGGTCGAGGGCCCTGGTTTCCAGGCCAAGGTCGGGATCGACATCCTCGAACAGCTTGCGCGACCGGATATCGACATCGGCGTCCAGGTTCAGTCGACGAAGGTAAGAGCGTACTGCAGGCGCATCGGTGTAGAGCCAGATCCGCCGCCGGCCGAGCGGTGCATATTGCCAGTAGCCGGCCAGTTCGAGCGCGGTCATTCCGCCGACGTGCACTGGTACTTCCAGCAGGGTCTGGAGGGAAAGCGTCGCGATCTCCCAGCGCACGGGGCCGCCGCCCCCGGGGTCCGGACGCCGGTAGAGACGGGAGCCAACCCGCTCCAACCAGCCCCGCTCGACATAGTCGCGAATGGAAGAAGCGGTGAGCCCAAGGGTAGAGAGCCACGCCGCATCCACGACGTATCGCTCGGGCAGTTTATGTACCAGCCGGTTCAGAAGGGCGGCCCTTTTTGCGCGCATGACGCATTTAATAGCTCTTCTGTAAACCATGCGAAAGCGTTGGTTTATCAACGCCGCAGAAAGGCGGTGATAGACGCAGGACAAGCGTCATCCGTAAACTAAGATGCCCTGCGATTCTTCGGGGAGCTGGTTGCCACGAGCCGCTGCGAATGCGGAAACTCGGCGGAATGTCCCCGCACAGGCCGCCACAGACACCAGCCGGTGCCTGACGCCGGCTCCACGAAACAACGAAACTCCATGCCGGACCTGCCCGCGGCCACGCAGCACCGGGGCCATCCAGTCACATGGAGACGATCATGCCCTTCCTCGCTCGCAAGCACCGGATCTTCGCGCTGCTCGCAGCCGCGACCGGCGGCTCCCTCATCATGAGCGGGATGTCGGCGACAACGCCCGCGCACGCGCAGATCACAGTCTTCGACCCGAGCAACTACGCGCAGAACATCGCGACGGCCGCGCGCACGCTTCAGCAGGTCAACCAGCAGATCCAGCAGCTTCAGAATGAAGCGCAGATGCTGGTGAACCAGGGCAAGAACCTGACACGCATCGACTTCCCCCAGCTCGACGGTCTTCGCCAGAAGCTTGCTGAGATCGACCGGCTGATGGGCCGCGCCCAGGCGATCGATTTCCGGGTCGACCAGCTCGACGACAAGTTCCAGTCGCTGTTCCCCCAGGACTTCTCGTCGGCGCTCCGCACCGATGCCCGCGTGCGCGAGGCCCGGGCGCGTCTCGACGCCAGCACGGGCGCATTTCGCCAGACGATGACGGTACAGGCACAGGTGGTCGAGAACGTCCAGTCCGACACGCGAGCGCTCGCCGACATCGTCGCCCGCAGTCAGGGCGCCGAAGGGGCGCTACAGGCCCAGCAGGCGACAAACCAGCTGCTCGCGCTCACCGCCAAGCAGCAGTTCCAGCTGCAGCACATGATGGCGGCGCAGTTCCGCAGCGAGGCGATCGAGCAGGCCCGGCGCGCCACGCAGGCCGCCGAAGCGCGTGCGGCGACCAAGACGTTCCTCGGTTCGGGGTCGGCCTACACGCCTCGCTAGCCTCTTCGGGCGACGGTCGATCCGGTTCTTGCGGCGGCGGTTCGCCCCCCGTCTCGCGACATCCCTTGTCTCCAGCAGGAGGCTTCATGCCTTGAACGACCTCAATGTCATCGATCGCTTCCTGCAGGCGTTCATCACCTACATCGACAGCGGGTTTGGCCTGCTCGGTCCCGATGTCGGGTTCCTGACCGCGACGCTGATCGGCATCGACATCACGCTGGCCGGGCTGTTCTGGGCAATGGGTGGCGAGGACAACGTCATCGGCCGCTTCCTCAAGAAGATCCTCTACGTCGGCGCGTTCGCGTTCATCCTGAACAGCTTCTCCACGCTCGCCGACATCATCTTCCGTTCGTTCGCGCAAGCCGGCCTGACCGCCGGGGGTGGTACGCTCTCGGCCGATGACCTGCTCAAGCCCGGGCGGCTCGCCGGCACCGGCTTCTCGGCGGCGTGGCCGCTGCTCGGCCAGGCGAGCGAAATGGTCGGGTTCACGACCTTCTTCGACAATTTCCTGATGATCATGGTGCTGCTGTTCGCCTGGGCGCTGGTGATCGTCGCCTTCTTCGTCCTCGCGGTGCAGATGTTCGTCTGCATCCTCGAGTTCAAGCTGACGAGCCTCGCCGGCTTCATCCTCGTGCCGTTCGCGCTGTGGAACCGCACCAGCTTCCTGGCCGAGCGCGTGCTCGGCAATGTGGTCAGCTCCGGCATCAAGGTGATGGTGCTCGCGGTCATCGTGGGCATCGGCTCCAACTTCTTCGCCGAGTTCACCGATGCTCTCCAGGGCCGGGAGCCCGACATCGGCCAGACGATGAGCCTCGTGCTCGCCAGCTTGGCGCTGTTCGGCCTCGGCATCTTTGGGCCATCGATCGCCTCGGGCCTTGTCGCCGGTGCGCCGCAGCTCGGCGCGGGTGCCGCGCTTGGCACGACGGTGGGCGCTGCCGGCGTCACCATGCTGGCAGGTGGCGCCGCCGTGGGCGGAGCACGTGCGCTTGGCGGAGCCGCGCTTGGCGCGGTCCGGTCGGGCACTGCGATGGGATCGGCGGCATCTACCGCATACCAGCTCGGCCGCGAGACGGCTGCGACCCCGTCGGTCGGCGCCGGCCTCGCAGGCGTTGCGCGCGCGGCTGGCAACGCCGCGAAGTCGCGGGCGAGTGGTGCGCTGGGGCTCGGCGAAGCCGCGGCCGGTGGGCGGCAAGGCGCATGGAGCGCGCTCAACCAGCAGAACGCCCCGCTGGCCGCGACTGCCGCCGGGGAGACCGGAGCGCCTGCCTGGGCACGCGCGGCGCGCGCCGAACAGACCAGCCGGCATCGCCGCCAGGTCGCAATCCACGCTCTGAGCCAAGGCGATCGCGGCGGCGCATCCGCCATGCCCGACATCAAGGAAAGGAACGACTGAGCCATGTTCTTCAAGCGAAGCGTGCAGCGCTACGGGCGCACGCCACCGCCCGAGACGCCGTACCAGCGCGCGGGCCAGCTCTGGGACGCGCGGATCGGCTCGGCGCGTGTGCAGGCGCGCAACTGGCGATGGATGGCGTTCGGCTGCCTCGCGCTGACCGCGGGCACTTCGGCAGGCCTCGCCTGGCAGTCCTTGCAGAGCAGGGTGACGCCCTATGTGGTCGAGGTCGACCGGCTTGGCGAGGCGCGGGCGGTGCAACCAGCCGATCTCGACTACCGGCCGACCGATCCGCAGGTTGCCTGGCATCTGTCGCGCTTCATCACCAGCATTCGCTCGGTGTCGCTCGACCCGGTGCTGATGCGGCGAGACTGGCTCCAGGCCTATGATTTCGTGACGCAGCGAGGCGCACGGTTCCTCGGCGAACACGCCCGCTCGGCGGCGCCGTTCGCCCATGTCGGCGAGCAGACGGTTTCGGTGCAGGTCACCAGCGTCGTGCGCGCTTCCGACAAGTCGTTCCAGGTGAAATGGACAGAGACCGCTTTCGAGCGCGGCGCACAGTCCGGCACCAGCCGCTGGACGGCGATCCTCACCACCGTGACCCGTCCCCCCGCTTCGGCGGAGGTGCTGCGCAAGAACCCGCTCGGCATCTATGTCGATGCGATCGATTGGAGCCGCGAACTCGACACCGCTCCATCCCCGGCGGCGCCAGAGCGCGCGGCGCGGGAGCCGACCACCAGCCTGCCGCTCGGGTCGCCTCTCGATCCAGACCTCGGCGGCCAGCCGTCCCCAGTCCAGGAGACCAATCCATGAAACTGATCCTGCTGCCAGCGATTGCCGGTATCCTCGGCGCGCATCCCGCGCTCGCGCAGAACCGAGCTATGCCTTCTGCGCACAAGGCCGTCCAATCGGCGACGCGGAGCGCTACCGTCGAGCCGGTGGCGACCGGCTTCGTTAACGGCGCACAGGTATATCCATACAGCGAGGGCACGATCTTCCAGGTCTATGCCGCGCCAGGCATGGTCACGGACATCGCGTTGCAGCCGGGTGAAAAGCTGGTCGCCGTCGCGAGCGGCGACACCGCCCGCTGGGTGATCGGCGACACCACCAGCGGCTCCGGCGAGACCCAGCAGACGCATGTGCTGGTAAAGCCCTTCACGGCAGGACTCCTGACCAACCTGGTCATCACGACCGACTGGCGGGCCTATCACCTGCGGTTGGTCAGCACTCCGGGCACGGCGCTCTCGTCCATGCGATGGACGTATCCGCAAGACGAACTGCTTGCCGTGAGGCGCAAGGCCGAGGCCGCGCAGGCGGCGACGCCGGTCGCCACCGTCCTTGCGGTCGAGCAACTGCATTTCAATTATGCGATTAGCGGCGACCGGCCGCCGTGGCGGCCGGTGCGCGTGTTCGACGACGGCACCAGGACCTATATCGAGTTCCCCGCCTCGCTTGCGAGCGGGGAGGCGCCACCCCTGTTCGTGATCGGCACCGACCGCAAGGCCGAGCTGGTCAACTATCGGATGCGCGATCGCTTCTATGTCGTCGACCGCATCTTTGACGCTGCAGAGCTGCGGCTCGGTCTCGAGAAGCAGCAGGTGGTCCGCATCGACCGGGTCTCGCCGACCTCCAAGCGGAGGGGCGCATGACCGACACCGTCGCCGACCCGCCGGTCTCAACGCCGGCCAAGCTCGATCCCGAGACGCTGGGCATCCGCACGCATCCTCCTCGCGCGATCCGATTTCGGCGCGGCGCCATCATCGGTGCCGCGGCGCTTGGATCGGCGAGCTTGATGGGCATTGCCTGGTTGGCGCTGAAGCCGCAGGTATTCATCCGGCAAGGCCAGGAAAGCGAGCTGTCGCAGCCGATGGCGAAGTCGGCCATCGATGCGCTGGCCGGTCTCCCCAGCAGCTATGGCGACGCGCCCAGGCTTGGGCCGCCTTTGCCCGGCGACCTGGGACGACCCATCCTGCGCGCACAGGAACGCGTGCAGGGCGAGACAGCGCCGGAGCGCGTCGATACGGCCGAGGCTGCGCGGCAGCAACGGCTCGCCGAGCTAAAGGCCGCGAGGGAGTCGGGGCTGATGGCCCAGGTGACCACCCGGACCTTGGTGGCCCCGGCCGAAACGGACGCGTCGGGGGCTGCGGCCGACCCTCATGTCGATAGTCCGGCTGGAACTGCAACTCGCAAGGAGCAGTTCGCGTCCGCGCGCGATAGCGACGCCGATTTGAACTCCGGCAGGCTCAGGGCGCCGGTATCGCCCAACAGCCTGCTCGCCGGCAGCGTCATCGCAGCCAGTCTTATCACCGGGCTGAAGTCCGACCTGCCGGGGATGGTGACAGCGCAGGTCACGCAGAACGTGTTCGATACGGTGACGGGCAGCATCCTTCTCGTTCCGCAAGGCGCCAGGCTGATCGGCAAATATGATAGCGTCGTGGCATTCGGTCAGCGGCGCGCGCTCGTCGTCTGGCAGCGGCTGATCCTGCCCGACGGGAGCGCGCTCCGGCTCGACAACATGCCGGCTACGGACCTGGCGGGCTATGCCGGCGTTGCGGACAAGGTCGACTTCCACACATGGACGCTCCTCAAGGGCGTTGCGATCGCGACGACGCTCGGCGTCGGCTCGGAATTGTCGATCTCGGGCGAGAGCGATCTCGTGCAGGCGATTCGCGAGTCGGCCCAGTCGAACACCGCGCGGGCCGGAGACCAGATCACCCAGCGCAACCTCGACATCCCCCCGACCATCACCATCCGGCCGGGCGCCCCCGTCCGCGTGCTGGTGACCCGCGACCTCATCCTCGCGCCGTGGCGCGGCTAGGAGACATCATGGACCTGAAGCTCGGCAAGCTCCCCGACCGGACGCCGGTCAAGCTGGCGATCACCATCATGCCGGACCTGCACGACGCGCTTCGCGAATATGCCCGATGCTATGCAGAAGCCTATGGCAGCGAGGAACCCGTTACCGAACTCATACCGGCGATGCTTTCGGCGTTCCTTGGTAGCGACCGGAGCTTCGTTCGATATCGGAGCAGCGGTCGATGATGATGATCGCTGACGGCGAAGCGGATCGGCTGATCAAGCTCGAGGAGGTGAAGCGTCGTGTTGGGCTGGGAAAGTCGATGATCTACCGGCTAATTCAGGAGGGTACGTTCCCCTCGCCCTACAAGGTTTCTCCCGGCGCCTCGCGCTGGAGCAATCGGGAGGTGATCGCCTGGATCGATGACGTGAAAGATGGTTTCGAGGGCAAGCGCAGGAAGATTTGATCGGCCCACGCGATCTGCAGCAGCAATTTACGATCGACAACGCTGCCCACGCCCAGAGTTTCGGGAGATTGGCGTAAACTGTCGCTCATCATGAGACGGATTTTTTCACACGCGGACCGAAGAGCGCGGCTACTGTCGTGCATACGTCTGCGCGACTTCCGGGATCGAACCCGACGTCACGGTTGAACGCCTCTCATGCTGGATCTCCGCAGGATTTTCCGCGAAACCAGGGAGGGCCGCCGGGAAGCTCATGTGGAATTGCTGTCGCGCGGCTCGAACGCAGCCTTGATCGCGCGGACCCGACGATTGTTCTCGAAGGAATCCTCCTGGCGAGAAGGGCTCTACCTCACCACAGTCACATTCCAGAGGAGCACGTCACATCGTTGACGTCGGCGGAGCGCGTGTACCAATCGCGATCGATGTCGGCTTTGGCGAGCGCAGGCCGTGTTCATGCCTTCGCGGACGCGCAGGTTCCGACCGCGCCTAGCGTGCAAGTCACGTCGGCCGAACAGTGCCAAGATCATCAGCCGCCGCAGGCTCTCCGTAGTCCTAGTCAGCTCGGGATTGCCGGTCTTCGGCTGTTGTGACGGGGACGCGGGTTGCGCGGCGATGAACGCGCGCGGTGCCCGCCAAGCGGTCGAGATCAATCACGTGAGCTCGAAGTGCCGGTTGTCAGTCTTGCCCTTCTCGCGCGACCTGCCGTGACGGTTCCGTCGGCGCCCCCGCGAATGGCCGCGTCGTCCAGCGCGTCCGCGCGGAAGATGACCACCGCCATTTGGTCGAACGGGCTGGACCGATCTTCACATCCTAGTCGTACGGGACGGGCAGGAAATCGACGGCGCAGCCGAAGCCGGTCGTCGGGTCGGGCAGGTTGCGCGAGTTGAGCGTCCAGGTGCCGACCCGGCCGGGCTTGGTCCTGCCTGCGCATAGGGGGCCTTCTGCCGCGCCGGTGCGCGGACGCCGCACGTGACCATGAAGTCGACTCCAATGAACTGAGTGGCGCGGTTCACGACGCGCACCATTCGGGCATCGCTCCCGCCCTTTTCAACTAAGCCCTGTTGACATAGTGAGTTTCCATAGGGACGGATTTCTGATTAGGTGCCTTTTGGAAGCGGCTTTGGGTTGAGGCGATGTGTCGGACGAGGAATGGGCGATCATCGGCTTGCTTCCGCCAGAGCGAGGTCGCACGGCCCGGCCGTCGCATGACAATCGGCGGTATCTGAATGGAATGCTGCACGTGCTGCGCGTGGATTGCCCGTAGCGCGACATGCACGAGCGCTATGGCAAGTGGAACTCAGTCTACGTGCGCTTCCGGCGCTGGGCCGAGCAGGGCGTTTGGGACGCGATGCTGACGACGCTGGTCGATCTCGGGCTGACGACGACTGGCAGCACATGCTCGACAGCACGATCGTCCGCGGCCATTCTCAGGCAGCGGGCGCTAAAGGGGGGGCTGCAAGGAGGGCTTTGGTCGAAGCCGCGGCGGCTTTACGAGCGAAGCCCACGCCCGCTGTGACGGTCAGGGACGCCCTCTTGGCTTCGTCCTGACCGGCGGCGAGGTCTCGGATTACCGTGCCGTGCCGACAAGGGCTATGATGGCGACGCTGTCCGCGAAAACCTGCTGTGCCGCGGTGTTACGAAACCGGATGGTTTCTCGACGACGCGCAGATGGCCCGTGACTGAACCCCAAACACTATGTTTCCATCGTATAGATAGTGCGCTAGGGGCCAACCGGATCCACTGTCCACAGCCGATGATGTTGCCCCTAATGAATTTTCGCCGCCTTGTCCGGATTGCCGGTCGTCCCGCTGCATGGGCCTGTGGATCGGCGCTGCTGCTCGCCGGCTGCGTCCATGCACCCGATGTCCGAACCCCGACGACCGCCGTTCCAGTGGCGTACGATGGCCAGAACGGCGGGCTGCCCGCGATCGCCATCGACCGCTGGTGGACGCTCTACGGCGACCCGCAACTCGCCTCGCTGGTCGATCATGCGCTGGCGAACGGCTTTTCGGTCCGGGAAGCGTTCGCACGCCTCGACGAGGCGAGGGCGACGCGGTCCGGGGCGCTGGCGCGCTTCGGCTTGCAGGGCAATCTGGAGGCGAACGCGCAGGTCCAGCGCAGCAAGGTCCTCACCATCGACGAGATCCCAGGCTTCCCCGACGAGCTGCTGACCAACCTGTTCGCGCCGACCACGACGCGCACGACCAACGCCAGCCTGCCGATCAGCTGGCAGCTCGACCTGTTCGGCCGCCGCGGCGCCAACCGCCGCGTCGCGGACGCCACCCTGGCGGCTGCGCGCTTCACCTATGAGGGTGCGCGGGCGACGCTGGCGGCCGATGTCGCCCGCTCGCTGTTCGAGGCGCGCGGGCTCGCCGCGCAGCTGGAGGACGCCCGCGCGACCGCGGCCAACCAGCGGCGCCTGAACGAGGTCGTCGCCGGCCGGGTCCGCCGTGGCCTCGATCCGTCGACCCAGTCCGAGCAGGTCGAGGGCAGCGTGGCGCAGGCGGCGGCCGAGGTGAGCAACCTGGAGGGCGCGTTCGACGCGGCGCGGCGGGCGCTGCTGATCCTGATCGGCTCGGGGCCTTCCCCGCTTGCGTCGTTGCCGGTCGTGTCCGCGCTGCCGGAGGTGCCGAGCATACCGGCTACAATGCCGGGCGAGCTGCTGGTTCGCCGACCCGACGTGCGCGAGGCGCGCGCGCAACTCGACGCGGCGAGCGGCAACGTGCGCGTCGCCGAACTCGCCTTCTACCCGACCATCACGCTCCAGGCGGCGCTCGCCTATGCCTCTCAGACCGGGGGCATCGGCACCACGACGTTGACCGGCACCGGCGCGGGCGGGCTGACGGCGCCGATCTTCGATCGCGGACGGCTCAAAGCGGAATTGCGTACCGCTAGCGCGCGCGCCGAACAGGCGGTGCTCGCCTACGAGCGGCTGGTGCAGAACGCCTATGGCGAGGCCGACCAGGCACTGATCCGCCTCGACGCCGACCGGCGCCGCATCACCGCGCTGGAGGCTGGGGTGGCCCGTTCGCAACGCGGCTATGACGCAGCGCTGAAGCGGCTTCAGCTCGGTTTCGCCGACCTCCAGGAGGTGCTGGAGGCGGAGCGCAACCTGCGCAGCGCGCGCAGCGGGCTGACGGCGGCGCGGGTGGAAGGGCTGACCCGCTCGGTGCAGGCCTTCCAGGCGCTCGGCGGCGGCTGGACCGCTACCCCGGACACAAAAAATCCCAAGGATCGACCATGACCATTGCCGCCCGCGCCGCGGCGCTTGCCCCCGTTCTTGCCCTTGTCGCCGCGCTGTCGGCCTGTTCGGGCCACGACGAACCGGAGACCAAGCCCTCGACCGACACCGCGCGTGCTGTCACCGTGGCGCAGGTCGCGTCGCGCGCGATGGGCGGCAGCCTTCAGGCGTCCGGGCTGCTGGTCGCGTTCGAAGAGGCGGCGGTGACGTCCGAGCTGTCGGGCTATCGCATTGCGCAGGTACTGGTAGACGAGGGCGACACCGTTCGCGTTGGCCAGCCGCTCGCGATCCTCGATCCCGCATTGCTCCAGTCCAAGATCGCACAGGGCCGGGCGCAGCTCGCGCAGGCGCAGGCGCAGGCCGCGCAGGCGCAGTCGGAAGCGACCCGGGTGAAGGGGC
>NZ_JAJFET010000004.1 GCF_020707215.1 Sphingomonas sp. PL-96 | reverse complement strand
CAGCAGAAGGGCCAGCAACCGCCGCATCGTCAGAGGTTCACGCCAAGGCCCACGAAGAAGATGCGGCCGGGTTCGGCGAAGCTGTACAGCGCGGAGGTCTCCGCCAGCCGCTTCTTGAAGACGTTATCGACGCCGGCCTTCAACGTCAGCCTTTCGTTGAGATCGTGGCTCGCATCCAGCGACCAGAGGTCATAATCGTCCAGGCGGACCGGCACGCTGGCGGAACCGACGGTCTGATAGACAGTCTGCTTGCCGATATAGCGGCCGCGCACGTTGAATTCGGTCGCGTCGGATGGCTGCCATGCGAGCTTGACGGTCGCGCTGTGGTTCGGCCGCTCGGCCAGTTCCTGATCGTCCGACAGGTTCCGGGGATCGACATAGGTATAGCTGGCACTCAGGCTGAGGGTGGCGACGGGAGTCACTTCGCCCGACAACTCAACGCCCCGGACCCGGGCCCTGTCGACGTTGACATAGGCGCGGCGCTCGCTTCCGCGGATTCCGCAATTCTCCACGCAGATCGTCTCGACGAGGCCGTGCAGATCGTTCTGGAAGAGCGTTGCCCCCACGTTCCAGCCGCGCCCAGTATAGCTGGTGCCCAGCTCGTAGGAGGTGCTGGTCTCTGGCTTGAGATCGGGGTTGCCGGTGATGATGAAGCGGCCGCCAGCCGCGACGGTGATGTACTCGAGCGACAGTTGTTTCAGACTGGGTGCCTTGAACGCCTTGCCGACGCCGCCGCGAAAGCTGAGCCCCTCGACCGGCTCGACGACGAGATAGGCGCGTGGCGAGGTCTGCCAGCCATAATTCGGATGATGGTCGAAGCGGCTACCGGCAGTCAGCGACACGCCCTCCCGGATATCCCACTCGTCCTGCACGAACAGGGCGTCGTGGTCGACGGCCTTGAAGCCCGCGGTGTTCACCGTGGAGTCGCGCAAGGTCTCGTGGCGGTGCTCGCCGCCCAGTGTCAGCCGGTTGCCGGCAAAGACGTTCAGCGTGATCCGGGCATCGCCGACGGTGTTGGTGGCCTTGGTTGCCTGCGTCGGCGTCTGATCCTGATCGCGTTCGTTGACGCGCTGAAGAACGGAACGATAGACCCGCGCCTGGATCTCACCCCAGGACCATTGCCCGGTGTAGCTGCCGTGCGTCTGGGCACGGGTAACGTGATCCTGATATTCGTAGTAGAGGATCGGCGACGAGGTCGTGACGGTATCGCGGGCGCGGTCGTCGTCGATCGCCGCCTGGCCGATCTCGAAGCGCTGACCCTGGACCGGCTCCCACCAGCCGATGATGCTGCCGCTCAGGGCCTCGCGGCCCTCGAGCTCGCTCTGGAGGGGGTCCTGCGCGCCCTGCGTGCGATCGCGGTGCTGGTACGCACCCCAGGCGACGACCCCCAGCGTATCGGTGATCGGGCCCCCGACGAGGGCAGCGAGTTGCGCCGTATCGCCACCCTTGCCGTCGCGCGAGCCAACCAGGCTCAGCGCGCTCGCTTCGAACCGGTCGGGGCGGCGGGTGATCACGTTGACCACGCCGGCGAGCGCTTCCGATCCGTACAGCGCGGAAAGCGGCCCGCGCACCACCTCGATCCGTTCGATCGCGATGCTCGGCACCCAGCCAAGGTCGAAATCGACATGCGCCATGTTGGCCGAGGCATCGTTGATGCGCCGACCGTCGACCAGCGTCAGCAGATGCTCGTTCGACATGCCACGGATCGAGATGCCGCGTCGCGTCATGCCGATGCCGTTGATGACGATCCCGGGTTCGTTCTCCAGCGCCTCGGCAAGGTCCTGCACGGGGCGGCGACGAAGCTCGGTTCCGGTGACGACCGACATGGTTGCCGGGGCGTCGACGATCCGGGTGTCGGTGCGGGTGGCTGTGACGACGACCTCGTCGCCCGAAACGGCTGCTTCGCGGTCGGCCCTGGCTCGGGCGGCTTCCTGCGGCGCGCTCGGGGTCGGCGCTTCTGCCCGAGCCGGTTGCGACATCGCCAGCACAGAGGTGCTGGCAGCAAGGAGAAATGGAAACGGATGCAACGTAAATCCCCCCGGATCACGATATTCGATCGTCGCCCCCCACGGGCGGCGACGCGGCGTGTAATGGTATCACGTATCCTTTGCAATGCTTTCCGGGAACGTTGGGTGGGGGCATGCTTCCCAGCGCCGCGATCGGGGGACCGAGGAACGCTCCGGCATCCGGACACCAGCAGCCGCTGCCGCCGATGTCCGGATCGTTGATCGTCTCAGATGCCGAAGCGCAGCGTCGCGCGGAAGTCGCGGCCGGCGAGCGGCGCGAAGTCCTTGAGGAAGCTGGCATGGCGCCGGGCGACGACATCGAAGAGGTTGTTGGCGCTCAGCAGGAGCTGCGTCTTGTTTTCAGGCCCGAACGGCGAAAAGGCGACCGAGGCATTCACCAGGGTGTAGGCGGCGGTCTCCGTCTCGAACTCGGCAACGCGATCCTGCTTGAAGGCATGCTCCACTTCGGCGCGCGCGGTGAACGCGTCGGCTTGCGCTTCGAGGCCGCCGAGCAGTCGCAGCGGCGGGATGCGCGGCACGGGGCCACCGTCCTTGATGTTCGCGTGGACATAGTCGCCGAGGAGGTCGGCGTTGATCCGGGTCGTTCCCATCGTGAACAGCGTGGCGGAAACCGACGCCTCGACGCCGTAGTAGCGCGCGTCCGCCTGCTGATACTGGAAGCAGGGAAGCTCCACTTCGCGACCCGAGGGCTCCGCGGCCGCTTCGCAGACGGCCTGATCGACCTGGTTCTCGGAAATATAGTTGGAGAACCAGTTGTAGTAGGCCGACGCGTCGAAGTTCACCCGCTCGCTATGCGCATGCAGGGTCGCTTCCAGCCCCCATGACTTTTCGAGCTTGAAGTTCGGGTCGCCGAGCTCATAGGCCTGGGTGCCAGCATGGCCGCCATTCGCGAACAGTTCCTCGGCCGAAGGGGCCCGTTCCGTGCGGGAAAGGTTGAGACCCACCCGGACACCATCGCTCAAGCCGTAGGACGCGCCGAGCGAGCCGGACAGCGCCTCGAAATGCCGCGAGCCACGGAAGAAGCGTTCGTCGCCAACCGGCGTGCGCGCGGCCAGATCGGTGAACTCGTAGCGCAGGCCCGCTTCTGCCTTCAGCGCTCCCAGGTCGAGCTGCTGGACGGTGAACAGCCCGGTCTGGTTGGTCTCGTTCTTCGGCAGAAACGCTTCTTCACCATCGACGTTGAAGATGCGGTTGAAGTACTGAACGCCCGAAGCGCCCTGCCAGCCGTCCTTGTTCGCCTGGACCAGCTCGAGTCGACCCTCCGTGCCGTTGTTGTAGAATGCGGTTCCGATCTCGCCGTCTTCTTCCAGCTCATAGTGGCGGTACTTGGCGTGGCCGAGGCGCAGGCGGATGCGATCGAGGAAGCCGCCGCCGGTTTCGACCTCGGCGCGCAGATCGACGCGGTTCTGGACGAGGTCGAGGCGCGGCGCCTCCTGCTCCTGGCCGACCTCGGTCGCGTAGCGGACCGGCACGCCGTAGAAGCTGTCATAGTGGCTGTAGGATACGCCGAGCGATCCGGTGTCCGTGACGATCGTCGCGCCGACGCCTGCCGTCCAGGTCTCCGAGAAGGAATTGGGCAGCTTGTCCTTGATCGCAGCAGAGGCTGCGAAGTCGATGGGCTCGTCCCCTTCCTGCGGGAGACCGACCTGGCTGAGCGCGGCCGCGCGGGCGGCAGACGACAGCGCGTGGCCGCCGATCCGCAGATTGTCGGTCTTCAAATACGAGCCGTCGGCATGCAGCACGAGATGCTGGCCCACCGCCACGTCTCCCGCGGCCTCAACCGATCGCTCATCGGCGGCAGAGCCATAGTTCGCGATTCCCGCCAGGCGATAGCCGTTCTCCGGCAGGGTGCGAGGGATGCGGCTGTCGACGACGTTCACCACGCCGCCCACGGCTGACGACCCGAACAGCAGCGCGCTGGGACCGCGCAGCACCTCGATCCGCTCAGCGAGCAGGGGATCGATCACCACCGCGTGATCGACACTCGTATTGGAGACGTCGATCGAGCCGATACCATCGGTCAGCACGCGGATGCGTTCGCCCTGGAAGCCGCGAAGGATCGGGCGCGAGGCGGTTGGGCCGAAGGAGGTAGCGGACACGCCGGGCAGGCGCGCCAGCGTCTCGCCGATCGAAGGGCGGAGGTTTCGCGTAAGAGCCTCGCCGGTCAGCACGGACGTGCCCTGCAGCACATCGCCTTCGTTACGCTCGATCGGAGCAGTGACGATGATATTGGCACCCGGGCTGGAAGAGGGCGTCTCCGAAGCGGGGGTGGTCGTCTGGTCCTGACCGTCCGACCCACTTTGCGCGTAGCTGGCAGGCGCCGCCAGCAGCGCCAGGATGCTGACGCCGATAAGAGAACTCTTCATGGTCTTCCTTCCCTGAACGTGTGCGGAAGATAGGCGCAACAATATATTGTATCAAACGGTTTCTGAAGGGTCTGGCTGCTCGCGTCCAGGGTACGCAAGATGGCTTAGGGATGCGCGCGCGGGTTAGGTACGGGAGCGGTGCCCTGGACCTTCGGGCGGTGTTGCTCTGGACGCGGCAACAGCCTACCTCCGCTGCCATGGCAGAGGATGCACATCGACACGAGAAACCGAGCGGCAAGGCGCTGGTGGCGGCGGCGAAGGCGGTGGTCCTGAGCGCAGGTGAGCAGTGGACGCCCATGCGCGAAAGCGTGTTCGAGGCCTTGTCGGGCTTTTCGAAGCCGGCGTCGGCCTATGATATCGCGGAAGTCGTGTCGCGCGAAGTCGGGCGGCGCGTGCCGGCAAACAGCATCTACCGCATCCTCGAGATCTTTGTCGGCAACAACGTTGTCCAAAGGGTCGAGAGTGCCAATGGCTTCATCGTCAACGTGCACCCGGAGTGCCGTCACGATTGCATCCTCCTGATCTGCGACCAGTGCGGCGCGGTCGTGCATGTCGACGACGACCAGGTCGCCCGGACCATCCGCTCCGCGGCCCAGGCCGAAGAATTCGACGCCCAACGCCCGGTCCTCGAGATGCGCGGCCTCTGCCGGAACTGCCGTACGAGCCACTAGGCAAGCGGACGCGATAGCCGCCTCCAGGGTCTTGCGGCGCATCTTCGGCCCCGCTAATCCGGTAACGATGTAACGTATCTATGCTGGGTGACGATGATGGCGGCGGGACGCTGAGCGGTGCTGATCGCGTTGGACGAAGTCAGCAAGGCAATGGCCGGGCGAAAGATCATCGATCGGCTTTCGCTGCAGATCGCGCGGGGTGAGCACCTGCTGCTGCTCGGGCCTTCCGGCTCCGGCAAGACCACGCTCGTCAATCTCGTCTGCGGCCTGCTCACTCCCGACGCCGGGAGCATCCGGGTCGCCGGCGAGGCGATCGACGATCCGCGACCTGGCGTCCGCGACGACGTGCGTCGGCGTCGCATCGGGATCATCTTCCAGACGCTTCGGCTGGTAGGCGCGCTCGACGTCACCGCCAACCTGCTCCTCGCCCAGAGGCTCGCCGGAAGACCACGCGACCGCGATCGGATCGAGGCGTTGCTCGCGCGGTTGGGGCTGGCGCACCGATCGCACGCCCGTCCGCGCGAGCTCAGCCACGGCGAGGCGCAGCGCGCAGCGATCGCGCGGGCACTTGTTTCCGAACCGGATCTCCTGGTGGCGGACGAACCGACGTCAGCGCTCGACGATTCGCATGCCGAGGCGGTCGGTCGCCTGCTGATCGAGCAGACCGACGCGAACGGTGCAACGCTGCTCGTCGCCACCCACGATGCCCGGCTCAAGCCGCTGATCGGCCGCTCGCTGGTGCTCGAGCCGCTGCCATGATCGGACTGACCTTCGCCAACCTGCGCGATCGCGCGCTTACCACGGCACTCAACGTCGTGCTGCTGGCAACCGCGGTCGCGATGCTCGTGCTGATGCTGGCGCTGTCGCATCAACTGGGCACGCGCTTCGAGCGCGACGCCAAGGGGGTCGATCTGGTGGTCGGGGCGAAGGGATCCCCGCTCCAGCTCGTGCTGTCGTCGGTCTACAATATCGACCAGCCGACGGGGAACATCCCGCTCGCGAGCGTTGCGCTGCTCCGCCGCGACCCCGGCATCGCGCGGGTGGTGCCGCTCGCGCTCGGCGACAACTTCCGGGGCTATCGCATCGTCGGCACCGAGCCATCCTATCTCGCGCTGCGAGGTGCGTCCCTCGCGAGCGGTCGCCTTTGGCAGGCACAGGGGGATGCGGTGATCGGCGCCGAAGTGGCGCGTGCGACCGGCGCGGGCGTCGGGCAGCGGTTCCTGGGCAGCCACGGTCTCGATGCGGAGGGCGAGGCGCACGATGCCCATCCCTTCACCATCAGCGGTATCCTCGCGCCGACCGGCGGCGTTGCGGATCGGTTGATCCTGACGTCGCTGGAAACGGTGTGGGACGTGCACGGCATCGCCCACGAAGAAGACCAAGAGCCGGAGGACCGTCATCACGATCACCATGATGACGAGGATCATCCCCATCACGACGGGATGTCCCCCGACCATGACGCCGCCGCCGAGGCTGCCGGCGTGCCGGTGCCCGAAGTGACGGCACTGCTCGTCTCCTATCGAAACGCCGCTGCGGCATTGCGCGTGCCCGCTTCGATCAACCGCCAGAGCGCGCTTCAGTCGGCGGTGCCCGCGATCGAGGCGGCACGGCTGCTGACGCTGCTCGGATCGGGGATGGCGGTGGCGCGCGCATTCGGCTGGCTGCTCGCCGCCTTGGGCGGCGCAGCGATCTTCGCGGCAGTGCTCAACGCCGCCCGGGCGCGGCAGGGCGAGCTCGCGCTGTTGCGCGTGATGGGCGCCACGCGACCGCAGGTGTTCGGGACCATCCTCACCGAAGGTCTGGTGATCGCGGCGCTGGCGGCGCTGCTCGGCGCGGTGCTGGCGCACGGGCTGCTCGCGCTGACGGCCGCGCGATCGGACACGCTGGCAGAGATCGGCCTCGACGCCTGGCAGCTCTCGCCCGGCGAACCGGCGCTGCTGCTAGCGGTGCTCGGCATCGGCCTGGTTGCCGCACTGGTGCCTGCGATCGGCGTCTACCGGGCCGATCTCGCCGCCACGCTTTCCCGCGCAACCTGAGAGGTCGATCATGCGCGCCATCGTCTTGCTTGCCGCTCTTTGTCTTCCCACCGCCTTGCCCGCCGCCATGCAGAAGGGCGGCAAGGCTCCCGTCGCCGACGTCTGGAAACCTGCGCCCACCCCAAGGGGCGGGACATCCTGGTCGCTGCTGGAGTCCACCAAGGAGATCACCCGCACCAACGCCGACGGCTTCCTGCTGTCCAAGCCGGTGTTTCCTGCCGGCGTGAAGGCGTTAGCGGGCAAGCGAATCACCGTGTCGGGCTATATGCAGCCGCTGGAGACGAGCGGTCGGCAGAAGCATTTCGTCCTGCTCGCCTATCCGCCGGGGTGCCCCTTCCACTTCCATGCGATGCCCGACCAGTTCATCGAGGTCGTCGCGGCCACGCCGTTCCCGCTCGACGAACGCCGGCCGACGATCGTGACCGGGACGCTCCAGCTCACCGGGCAGGATGAAAGCGGCATCTTCTACAAGCTCGTTCAGGCGGTGCCGGCGTGACGCTTTCGCTCACGCGCCGGGCGCTGATCGGCGGCACGCCGCTGCTGCTCGCTGCCCCCTCCATTCTTCGCGCGCAGACGCTGTTCGCGGCCTATCCGTTCCGGCTCGGGGTGGCGGCCGGGGATCCCTCCAGCGATGGTTTCGTGCTCTGGACGCGGCTCGCGTCGGACCCGCTCGGCGAGCATGGCGGGATGCCGATGGCGCCGATCGAGGTCGACTGGCAGGTCGCGACCGATGAGGCGATGCGCACGGTCGTCGCCAAGGGGACGGTTGTCGCCCGTCCCGAACTCGCCCATGCCGTGCACGTCGAGGTCGCCGGCCTCCAGCCGGCGCGACCCTATTGGTATCGCTTCACCGTAGGGGGCGAGCGATCCGCGCGCGGATGCGCGAAGACGCTGCCGCGCGCCGGCGCGCCGCTCGACCGGGTGCGGTTCGCGGTTGCCGGCTGTCAGCATTACGAGGACGGGCTCTATACCGCCTACCGCCATCTCGCCGGGGAAGAGCACGACTTCGTCTTTCACTATGGCGACTATATCTACGAAGGCCGCAGCTCGCCGGTCGCCTTCGGCTACGACGGTCGCCAGCGCCGGTTCGTCCGCGCCCATGACGGGCAGATGCTCTACGATCTGGCGGACTATCGCCGTCGCTACGCGCAGTACAAGCTCGATCCCGATCTCCAGGCCGCGCACGCGGCGGCGGCCTGGTTCGCGACTTTCGACGACCATGAGGTGGAGAACAACTGGGTCGGCGTCGAGGATCAGCGCGGTACGCCGAGCGAGGTGTTCGCCCTGCGCCGTGCCGCTGCATTCCAGGCGTGGTACGAGCATCTGCCCGTCCGGCGCTCGGCCTTCCCCGGGCCGGGTGGCATGCTTGCCTATCGCCGCGCGACGATCGGCAATCTCGTCGATCTCCACCTGCTCGATACGCGCAGCTATCGAAGCGACCAGCCGTGCGACGACGGGTTCAAGCCGGTGTGCGACGGCGCTCGCGACGCCGACGTGCAGGTGCTGGGCGCCGCGCAGGAAAAGTGGCTTGAGGGCAATCTGGCGCAAGATGCAGCACGGTGGAACGCGATCGCCCAGCAGGTGATGGTGATGCCGCTCGATCGGCGGACGGGGGACGAGCCGCAGCCGATCCGCAACATGGACAGCTGGGCCGCGTACGACGCCCCGCGCGAGCGGCTGCTGCGACGGCTGAAGGGCCGCAACGCCGTGGTGCTGACCGGCGACGAGCACCAGAGCTTCGCCGGCGAGCTGCGGACCCGGGGCGGTACCGGCGAGGTGGTGGCGGTGGAGTTCGTCACCACCTCGATCACGTCGGGCGGCGACGGCGCCGATCGCCGGGCGGGAACCGACCGGATCCTGGCCAACAACCCGTTCCTCAAGTTCACCGGCGATCGCCGCGGCTATGCGATCTGCGACGTAACCTCCGAGCGTTGGCAGACGCAGGCGCGGATCGTGCGCAGCGTCTCCACGCCCGACGCGCCGGTCGACACGCTCGCGACCTTCACCGTTCCCGCGGGGGAGCCCGCGCTCTCGATCGGCTGAGACGCGCGGCGCGCGAAGGCGGCGGACGCCGCGCCCGCGTCAGGCCGCGAACGCGTGCCACGGCCCGGTGATCGCGAGCGTCCGCGCCGGGCTGTAGGTGTTGACGTAGAGGGTCCGGCCGTCGGGCGAGAAACAGGCGCCGGCAAGCTCTGTCTGGGCGTGGAGCGCTCCCAGCACATAGGTCCGTCCGTCGGGGGAGACGCCGATCAGGCGGTTCGCCACCACCTCGGTATATTGATCCTCGCACACGATCAGGTGTCCGGTGGGTGCCACCGTCAGATTGTCGCCGAAGTCGAGCATCGTCTTGGACCTGGATTCGACGAAAAGCTGGAGCTTGCCGCCGTCGCTATCGGGGCGATAGCGCATGATCTGCCCCAGCTTCGCGGCACCGCCGGAGGTGCAGCAGAAGAAGCATTCGCCGTCACCCCAGTGGATGCCCTCGCCGCGCGCGAAGCGGAGCGCGCCGGCCTGATGCCCGCGCAGGCGCAGGTCGTCGTCCGGGCTGTCGATGCCGGCCAGGTCGATCCAGCGCACCGGCAGCCACTCGCCTTGCGGGACCATAGCCTCGTCCCAGTTGCGACTGTCGCGTCGCGATCGGTCGACCAGCGCCAGCGCCTGCAGCCTGCCACCGGCGTGCAGCTGGCCGGGGCGTTCGGGGAGAAAGCGGTAGAGCAGGCTGTCGTCGCGATCCTCGGTCAGATAGACGATGCCGGTGCGCGGATCGACGGCCGCCGCCTCATGGTTGAAACGGCCCATTGCCCGGATCGGTCGCGGCTCGATCAGCCCGGGTGCGGCGGCGGGTACCTCGAACACCCAGCCGTGATCCTGCGCGACGCCGCTTCCCGCGCGGGTCACGTCCTCCTCGCAGGTCAGCCAGCTGCCCCAGGGCGTGATGCCGCCGGCACAGTTGCGGATCGTGCCGGCGAGGCTGAGATGCTGCGAGAGCACGCGGCCGCTCCCGTCCTCCATCACGATCGTCGTGGTGCCGCCCGGAAGCGCGCGGCCATCGGGCAGGCGGTCGAATGCGGAGCCCTGATCGCCGTGCCCGCGGAAGGCACCGGCGTCGACATGCGACGGCGACAGTTCGTGGTTGCGCACCAGCGCATGACGTCCGCCGGCTAGGGCGAAGCAGCCCATGCCGTCGGCGCGGTCGGGAACCTGGTTGCCGTCGCTCATGCGGTCGCCGAACTGCGACACGACGCGATAGGAGAAGCCGCGCGGCAGATCGAGGAAGCCGGACGGATCGGCCAGTGTCGGTCCATAGCCGGCGGCGGTCGGCCCGGCCGGAGCACGCGTCGCACAGGCAGCGACGCCCAACCCGGAAAAGGCGGCGGCGAGCCCGAGGCCGAAGCGCCGGCGACCGAGGGAGGCGAACGGTTGAGTCATCGTGATTCCTTAGGTGGATCCTGTGACAGCCGTGCGACGGCAGCGCCGACCTGAAGGGTGGGAGCCGCTTCGACGGTCCGATCGCCGGACCCTGCGCAGGCTCGGCAGGTGCCGACGACTTCGGTGACCGAGCGGTGGATGTGGAAGCACGCGGCCTCAGCGATCCCGGCCAGCCGCTCGCGAAGATCGGGCCGAGCCGCGGAGCGGACGGTGCCGCAGCGGGCGCAGATCAAGTGGAGATCGGCGCCCGGCCGCCGGACGACATAGGCGCCGCACGTCTCCACCCGCGAGGCACGGCCTTGCGCGATCAATCGTTCGAGCGTCCGATAGGCCTGGTTAGGCGCCAGATAGGCAGCGCCCGATCCGGCGCGTGCAGCGATGTCGTACGCGCTTGGCGGCGTGGCGCTCTCGCGCAGAATGCGCAGGACGATCTCCTCGAGTTCTCCCGGCGTTCGCCGGCCCGAAGACCCGCCCGGTCGCATCAGCGTCGCTCCGGTCCGAGCTGGAACCGCATCGGATCCTCCGGCCCGGTCACGGTGGAAAGCCCGGTGATGCCGCTTGCGATGTCGAACCGCTCCATGCCGAGGGTCAGCATTGCCAGCGTGCCGCGCAGGGTTCCGGCGTCGATGCCGCGGGTGATGAACACCAGCCGTGTCCGGCGGTCCTCGCTCGGCCAGGCGTCGAGCTCGACCGGCGGATGGAAGACGTGCTGCACCCCGTGGACGACGAGCGGACGGGGCGCGCCTGCGAGATTGAGGATGCCCTTCATGCGCAGGATGTCAGGCCCCTTGAACATCGTCAGGAGGTCGATCCAGCGTTCAAAGGCGGTCGCATCGAGCGGATCGTCGAAGGTCAGGCAAACGGCATGGATGTCGTCGCCGTGCCGGTTGGGGTCGTGGGAATGACCGTGATCGTGACCGTGATCGTGGGGATCGCCGTGCCCGTCGGGCTGGGGATGGTGATGATCGTCGTCGCGGTGATGGCCTTCGGAATAGGCTTCCAGCTTGAGCCAGCGCTGCACGTCGTCGGTCTTGGTCTCCGCGTTCCACAAGCCGGCGTCGAGGATCTCGGACGGCGGGACGTTGCCGTCGATGACGTGCAGGATCGGAGCGGCCGGGTTGAGCGCACGCAGTCGGCGCTCGAGCTGCCGGACCGGAGCGGCGCCGACTAGATCGGTCTTGGTCAGCAACAGTCGGTCGGCGACCGCCGCCTGCTTGAGCGACTCCGGCTGCCGGTCGAGCGTGCCCATGCCGGTCGCGGCATCGACGGTCGCGACGATCCCGTCCAGCCGGTAGAGCGGTGCCAGCCGCTCGTCCGCCATCAGCGTATGCAGGATCGGCGCGGGATCGGCGAGGCCCGTGGTTTCGATCACCACCCGGTCGAACCAGCACTGGCCGTCGCGTGCGAACCGCCAGGGCGCGTCGACCAGCGTCCGCGACAGGTCGCCGCGGATCGTGCAGCACAGGCAGCCGCTCACCATCTCCACCACCAGATCGTCGGTCGATCGCGCGATGAGATCGTGATCGAGGCCGATCGATCCGAACTCGTTGATGATGACCAACGCCCGCGCCATCGCCGGGTCGCGGACCAGGCGGTTGAGCAGCGTCGTCTTGCCGCTGCCCAGGAAGCCGGTGAGGACGGTGACGGGAATGCGGGCGTTCGCGCCTGCCAGGATCGCGCTCATGCCGTCTCGTGCTCCACGGGGTCGATCGCCACCACCAGCCGGCGGACGCCGGTCCCCAGGATCGGTGGAGAGCGGTGCAGGATCGATCCCTCCGGCGACCAGCGTCGTCCCTTCACCAGTGCGACATCGCCCGCTGCGAGGCTTCGGATCTCGGCCGCGTCGCCGTCCCGGCCGTCGATCCACTGCGTGGCCGGCCCCGCGAGGGTGAGCAGCAGGCGAGCGGTGACGAAGTCCTTGTGGAATTTCCGACACGCATCGGTCTCGACGACGTTGACACGGATGCGCAGGTGTTCGCAGTCCATCACGCGCGCGAAGCGACGGGCGAGCGCGGTCAGTTCGACGGTCAGCGGCGCGCGCGTCGTCTCGTGCCCTGCGGCGCCGAGCGCGGCATGCAGCGCGCTATCGAGCCCCTCGATCGCGAACGGCTGATCGAGGTCGTCGATCCGGCCAAGGTCCGTGGCGGAGATCGCCGCGACCAGCGCAGGCGCTACCGGCCGACGCCAAATGGCGAGTTCGGTCTCGGGCAGCAGGATCGTTTCCAGAATCGCCGGCGCTTCCGAGGAAGCGATGGCGCGCTCCAGCATCGCCACCATCACGCGACGGGCTCCGGTTCCCGTTCCCACCGTGGGAAGGGATCGGACAGCGTCTCCCACTCGGCCGGCGTGAATGCCGTTGCCTCTACCAGGCACGCGTCGAGCCGTCGCCGCAGCCTGACCTCGTCCATGCCGATGCCGATGAAGACCAACTCCTGACGCCGATCGCCCCAGACCGGGTCCCAGTGCTGCGCGACGAAGCGCTCGAAGCGGCCGTCGACCGGCCAGTCGTGCTTGGGAATGCTCGCCCACCACCGGCCCATCCGCGCGGTCTCGGTCTGGCTGCCGGCCACCGCCAGCTCGCCCACCCAGTCGGGCCGCGTCGCCAGCCAGAAATGCCCCTTGGCACGCACGACATGATCGAGGCCGTCGCCTGTGAGCAGGCCGTGAAGCTTGCCTGGATCGAACGGGGCGCGAGCGCGGTAGACGAAGCTCTCGATCCCGTATTCTTCGGTCTCGGGCTGGTGCTGGGCATAGCCGTAGAGCTCCTTGGCCCAGAGCGGATGCTGGCTCGCCTGCTCCTCGTCGAACAGGCCGGTCAGCAGTACCGAGCGAAGCGGCAGTCGGCCGTGGTCGGCGGTCAGCACGCGCGCGTCGGCATTGAGGCTGCGCACCAGCTTCTTGACCACCGCCAGTTGCTCGGGCGGCACCGCACTCGCCTTGTTGATCACGACGACGTCGGCGAACTCGATCTGCTCGACCAGCAGCCCGACCAGGCTGCGCGCGTCGTCCTCGCCGAGCGATTCCCCGCGATCCGCCAGGAAGTCCTGGCTCGAATAGTCCGCAAGCAGGTTCAAGGCATCGACCACCGTCACCATCGTGTCGAGGCGGGCCACGTCGCCGAGGCTTTGCCCGGCCTCGTCGCGGAACGAGAAGGTGGTGGCGACGGGCAGCGGCTCCGAGATTCCGGTGCTTTCGATGACCAGCGCGTCGAACCGGCCCGCTTCCGCGAGCGTCCGAACCTCCTTCAGCAGATCGTCGCGCAGCGTGCAGCAGATGCAGCCGTTGGTCATTTCGACCAGCGTCTCTTCGGCGCGCTGAAACGCCGCATCGCCGCCGCGAACCAGGGCGGCATCGATGTTCACCTCGGACATGTCGTTGACGATCACGGCGACGCGCAAGCCCTCGCGATTGGCGAGGATGTGGTTGAGCAGCGTCGTCTTGCCGGCGCCCAGGAAGCCGGACAGGACAGTTACGGGCAGCAGTTTGGACATCACCGAGACCTCTGGAAGGGGGATGGAAGCGGTCGAGCGGGTCAGGCGTAGCGGCGCCGGGAACCCCAGTTGAGGAGGTGCGCCGACGCGAGCAGGCCGCTGCCGAGCACCGTCAGCAGCGTTTCGTCGGCGGGATCGGGCATCCGCAGTGCACTCATCATGAGGAGGAGGCCAAGGGTGCCGAGTGCCAGCGGCGAAGCAGCGGCGTGGCGTCGCCAGCCGCCGATCAGGGCGACGGCGCTGGTGGGGACCGCGAACAGCAACACGCCCAGGTGGAACCCCTCGCCGAAATCCAGCCAGCGCGACAGGATTGGCGTGGCGGCCAGGACCAGCGGCAGCAGCAGGCAGTGGATCGCGCAGAGCACCGATCCGGCGATTGCCGCCGTGTCGAGCCAATCGTGCATGTTCTTGCGCTTCGTCCGGTCCATCACCTGCTCCACTCATCAGCTGTCGCGTAATGATGCAACATATCATCAAATGCAAGTGCGCCCTGTCGCGTGCTGGTACGCGGCGGACTCGCGGCCTGGGACTACCTTGCAAGCGCCTCTGGCAAAATTAATGATATACCATTAGATCGGCCCGACCGCGGAGAGAGGGAAATTGGCGTGAACAAGATGGTATGGTGGTTCGCAACGACGCTTCTCGTATCGGCCGCGCCAGCCGCCGCCGACGAGGGGATGTGGACCTTCGACAATTTCCCGGCGGCGAAGGTGAAGGCAACGCACGGTGTCGAGATCAGCCAAGCCTGGCTGGACAAGGTACGATCCAACGCGGTGCGGCTTTCCACCGGCTGTTCGGCGTCGGTGGTGAGCGCACGATCGTTGGTGCTGACCAACAACCACTGCGTTGCCGAATGTGCGCAGGACCTCTCGTCGCGCAGCCACGACTACTACACGCATGGCTATGTCGCGGGCACGGCGGGCGAGGAGCGCAAGTGCGCGGGCATGCAGGCGGAGATCCTGACCGGCATCACCGACGTCACCGCGCAGCTGACTTCGGCCGGAAAGGGGCTCACCGGAGAGGCACTGGTAAAGGCCCGCACCGCAGTGAGCGCCACGATCGAGCAGGAAGGCTGTCCCGATCGCGCGAAGGCGCGGTGCCAGATCGTCAACCTGTACCACGGCGGCCAGTACAAGCTCTACCGCTACCGCAAGTACGACGATGTGCGGCTGGTCTTCTCTCCCGGCGTGCAGACCGCGTTCTTCGGCGGGGACCCGGATAATTTCAACTTCCCGCGCTACGATCTCGATGGCGCGTTCCTACGGCTGTATGAAGACGGTCGCCCGGTAGCCGCGCCCCATCACCTGCGCTGGAACTCGGTCAATCCGACTGCGGGTGAGCCCGTGTTCGTTGCCGGAAACCCCGGCGGCACCGATCGCCAGCTCACGATTTCCCAGCTCGAGACGCAGCGTGACCTCACGCTGCCAATGCGCCTGCTCCAGATGGCCGAGCTGCGCGGCCGGCTGATCCGGTTCGGGGAGGAAAGTTCGGAAAACCGCAGGCAGGCGCAGGACCTGCTGTTCGGCATCGAGAACAGCTACAAGGTGTTTGTTGGTCGGCTTCAGGCGCTGAGCAACGCGACCTTCATGGAGGGCAAGCGCAGCGAGGAGGCGGCGCTGCGCAGCAAGCTAGCCGGGGTACGGGGCAAGCTTCCGGCGGACTTCGGCGATCCCTGGAAGGCGCTTGCCGCCGCTCAACAACAGACCGCTGCGCTCTACGTCCCCTACAGCTATGTCGAGGGCGGCCCGCTCGGCTCGGAGCTGTTCGACTATGCCCGCACCCTCGTGCGCGCGGCTGCCGAGCGGCAGAAGCCGTCTGCGGATCGATTGCCGGGCTACGCCGATGCGCAGCTGCCATTGCTCGAAAAGCAGCTGCTCGACGCAAAGCCGGTCGAAGCCGGATTGGAGCAGCTGGTGCTCGAGTTCTGGCTCTCGAAAGCGCGCGAGAACCTGACCGCCGACAGCCCATACACCAGGCTGCTGCTGGAGCGGGACAGCCCCGAAGCGCTGTCGGAGGCGCTCGCCGCGAGCCGGCTGGGCGACCCGACGCTGCGCAAGGCGCTGTGGGATGGCGGCATGGCGGCGGTCACCGCTTCGCGCGATCCGATAATCCAATATGCGCTGCGGATCGACGAGGACGCGCGCCGCCTTCGCACGCAGTGGAACGAGCAGGTCACCGGCCCCTCCACGCTCGCTTCGGAACAGGTCGCGAAGGCGCGCTTCGCGGTGTACGGCGATACCATCTATCCCGACGCGACCTTCACGCTGCGGCTCTCCTACGGCAAGGCCGCGGGCTGGACCTATCGCGGTGCCGAGATTCCGCCCTTCACCTATTTCCCGGGCCTGTACGAGCGGGCGACCGGCAAGGCGCCCTACGCACTCGATCCGCGCTGGACTGCGGCGAAGGACAAGCTCGATCCCCGCATCGTCTTCGACCTGTCGACGACCAACGACATCATCGGCGGCAATTCCGGCTCGCCCCTGATCAACGCGAAGGCCGAGGTGATCGGCACCGTCTTCGACGGCAACATCCATAGCCTGGGCGGCAATTACGGGTACGATCCGGCACTCAATCGGACCGTCGCGGTGAGCGCGGCTGCGATCAGCGAAGCCCTGCGCAAGGTGTACGGGGCCGGCGGCATCGCCGACGAGCTTGCGCACGGAGGGTAGGCGGCGCTCGTTGGAATGCCCCTGTCTGCCAGCCGGTGCGGGATCGCGCGGCCGGCGGCTGCAATGGGACCGGTTCTGAGAATAACCAGCGGAGCGACCGACGGCACCACAAAGGCGTGGCTGCTCGATCTCAAGGAAGAAGGACAGGAGGCCGCCGTCCCGCGCTGGCGCGAGGCTGCGCTGCCATGCTGCGCGCCGGGCCGGCGGCGCCGTCCCGGCTCATGCGGGTGTGCATCGCTGACGGGATGCCGCGGTGCCCCTGCGGGCGGTCGCCCGCAGGGGCGGCAGCGGGCACCGCAACCGGCTCCACCGCGACCAGTCCGGCAAGTGTGGCAGCAGCACTTATGCGTGCGAGGTGCTGGCCGCCGAGATGTGCGCTGCGTTCAGCTGTGCGAGCCTCGGCATATGGCCGACGGTGCGCCATGCCGACTATGTTGTGTGTCGGCTCGACGTACTGCGCAAGGAAGTGGCAGCTATCTGCGTCGGGGCTACCGATAGCTGTCCGTGAAGGAAGTCCCCAATCCCGGGCTCCTTGCAACATGAGAGTATTGAATGCGACACTCTAACGTATTGCCACGTATCGTGGGTTTGATTACCATGCACAGAATCAAACTGAGCCTGCAAGTGTTGGTTTTCAGACGAAAAGGTCGATGAGGTACAATCCGAGGTATCGCGGGAAATTGGACCAATCAAAATCATGGCGAAATCAGCCGCTTAATAAGTAAGTTCGAATCCCTCCCGCTCCGCCACCTAGTCTCAAGCCATCCGGACCATTCGCAAATGTGCCCTTCACAGGGTGCTTTCTGCCTTTTTGAGGTTGGGTCGTTGGCGCGGAGAGTCTGAGGCGAGCGAGCGCATCTCACCGAGCGACAGACCTACAAGGAACGACGCTCCGCCGCCCTGACGGAGTGGCAGATCCTTGTGAGCTAGGGCTGCTGCGTGCAAAGAACGACGTGCGTCCTGCGGAGCGCGCTTCGCGTCAGACCGACACCACCCTGTCGCTCCATCGTGGGATGGAGAGCGGCATTTGCGTCCCCGGTCCATGCTCTAGCCTCAGCCCATGAACAGATTGAAGATAACAGCCGGGTTTGGCTGGGGTCACCATCCCTGCCATCACCGGCGTCAGACGGTGCAGGTTCGCACCGCATCGCGCAGCGCAGGCAGCGGGGCGCCCGCGGGCACGAACTCGTGCGCGAAATAGCCCTGGAAGTTCATGTCTGCAGCCGCCTTTGCGACCGCGCGCCAATTGACCTCCTGCGTCTCGTTCAGCTCGTGGCGACCGGGCACGCCGCCTGTATGGATATGCCCGATCCAGCCGATGTTCTTGCGAATGGTGGCGATCAGGTCGCCCTCCATGATCTGCATGTGATAGGCGTCGTACAGCAGCTTCACGCGCGGCGAGTTGACCTGCTCCATCACCGCCACGCCCCAGGCGGTATGGTCGGCCATATAGTCGGGGTGGTCGACCTTGCTGTTGAGCAGTTCCAGGCAGATGGTCACGCCATGGTCCTCGGCGATGCGCTTCAGCCGGTTGAGCCCCGCGACCGTGTTGGCAGCGCCTTCCTCGTCCGACAGGCCGCGGCGATTGCCTGGGAAGGCGATCACGTTCGGCACGCCGGACCGGGCGGCGCGCGGGATACCGGTCCTGAACGCACGCTCGATCGCGGCGTGGTTCTCCCGCCGGTTCAGCCCGTCGGAGATGGTCATCTCGGGCGCCGCATAGCCCATCGTGCAACGCAGGCCATGGCGCCGCGGTACGTCATATTCGTCGGGCTGCAGCAGGTCGATGCCCTGTAAGCCGATGCTGACGGCAAAGGCGCATAGTTCGTCCAGGGGGATCTTTTGATAGCACCAGCGGCTGACCGACTGCTTCAGCCGCCCCGCGGGTACCGGCTTTGCGGCGACGCTCGCGGTCGCCGCGAGCGAGAGGGACGAGCCGAGGAGATGACGTCGCGTGATCATGCGGCCAGCGTATCGAAGCCTCCGGCCGAAGCAAGCGGCGGGTCTTCGAAGCCGACGCCTAGCGGCGGCGATAAGCGTCTGAGGTCATACACCGCGCCAGCGGCAGAAATCATCGGCCGTCGCCGTCGCAAGCACCGCGCTGCAAGCTGCGAAGTCGCCATGGGCAGGATCGATCAGGCCAAGGCGAATTGCCAGCTGCGCCTGCGGCACGAGTGCTACCGGGCTTGCAACCGGGACGAGTTGCGAACCCGGGCCTGCTTGCAGCGTGCTCAGCAGCCCGAACATCCGCCCCTCGCGCGTGGGACGTCCCAGCATGATGAGCCGGTGCTGGCCGGACTCGTTGGTGACGAGGTAGGTGTGGCCGGAAAGGTTGGGCATCGACACATGCCCTGCCTGCGCAAAGGCACTGTCGGCACGGTCGCTCTCGGCGAAGCGCAGGTGTCCGGCGGCATCGTCCCAGCAGATCCGCGTTCGATAGGCGACGATCGCACCCGGTGTGGCGAAGCTTGGGCGCAGCGTCACATAATCCTGCTCGATCCAGCGCACTGCAGCCCGGCTGTATGCACCCATGGCGTCGGGCGCCTGTTCAAGCGTAGCAGCGGCTACGGGTCCTTCGCCGCGTAGCGAGGTGCCGAGCGCTTCCTCGAGCCGCACGATGGTCGCCAGGGTGAACGGACGGCTGCCCGCAAGGGCCTTCTCAAGCGTGGACAGGCTGATCCGCGCCAGGTCGGCGACGGCCTGGCGTGAGATCCGGCGCCGCGCGAGTTCCTCGCGCAGCCGGTCGGCGGTCCGGTACCCTTCCGCCTGTGGCAGTTCCGACATCAGCATCCCCTCACCGGACGTTTCCGCACAAATCCGCACGTCTCGTCAAGCATGCCGCCGGCTTTCGCACCGCAACGCCGCCTTGGGTCGAAACTGCCGCCGATTGCCCGTGGCTGTGCGGCTCCCGCGCTGCATAGAGAAACGGCTCCCTCGATGACGGAGCCATGCCATGCCCGCGATTTCCCTTTCCCAACCTGCGCGACGACGGGTCTCGCTGGCGCTGTTCCTGCTGTTCGGCCTCGCCGCGGTGCTGTTGCTCGCCGGACGACTGCCGGCTTCCGAAGCGGAAGCGGATCCGGATGCAGTCGGCAGCGGCACGCTGATGCTGCGCGGCAAGGGTGTTGCCGAAGCGATGCCGGCCGTGCGGCTCGGCACGGACATGCAGGTCACGGTCAGCGGCCAGATCGCGCGGGTCCGCGTCACCCAGGCGTTCCGCAACACCAGCGACCGGTGGATGGAGGCAACCTACCTCTATCCGCTGCCCGAGGACGGTGCGGTCGATAGCCTCAAGATGGTGGTCGGCCAGCGCGTCATCATCGGCCGCATCAAGCGTCGCGAGGAAGCGCGCGTGATCTACGACGAGGCGCGCAGTGAGGGCAAGAAGGCCGGCCTGGTCGAATCCGAGCGCCCCAACCTGTTCCGCAACAGCGTCGCCAACATCGGCCCGGGCGAGACGGTGTTGGTCGCGATCGAGTATCAGGCGCCCGTCCGTCAGCTCGCCGGCGAGTTCTCGCTGCGGCTGCCCCTCGTCGCAGGTCCGCGCTACGTTCCCCCGCACACGCTGACCGGCGCCAAGGCCGCCGCGGATGCGGCAGCGGTCACCGCTCCACTCGCGCACCCGTCGCTCGGCAAGGAGCTCAACCCCGTATCGATCAGTGTGCGGCTCGCGCCCGGCTTCGTTCCTGCCAACCTGGTCAGCCCCTACCACCGCGTCGTGGTGAAGGAGGACGGCCCCCAGTCCCGCAGCATCACCCTGGGCGATGGCCAGGTACCGGCGGATCGCGACTTCGAACTGCGCTGGCGCTCGGCGAGCGCCGATCCGACGCTCGGCCTGTTCCGCGAGGTCGCAGGCGGCGCTTCCTATCTGATGGCGACGATCGTTCCGCCGGCGGCTGAGCCGGGTACGGTGGTCCCGCGCGAGATGGTGTTCGTGATCGACAACAGCGGTTCGATGGGCGGCGAGTCGATGGCTGCGGCCAAGGACAGCCTGCTCTACGCGCTCGGCACGCTGCGTCCGCAGGACCGGTTCAACGTCATCCGCTTCGACGACACCATGACGGCGCTGTTCGATCGCAGCGTCCCCGCCACTGCCAACCAGGTCGATCTCGCCCGGCGGTTTACGCAGGGGCTGGAGGCGAATGGCGGTACCGAGATGCTGCCGGCGCTTGAAGCCGCGTTGGTCGATCCGACCCCCGCCGACCGCCGTACCGTGCGCCAGGTCGTGTTCCTCACCGACGGCGACCTCTCGAACGAGCGCGAGATGATGGCGATCGCGGCGAGGGGCGGACGCAGCAGGGTGTTCATGGTGGGCATCGGATCAGCGCCAAACAACTTCCTGATGCGCCGCATGGCGGAAGCCGGGCGCGGCACCTTCACCAATGTCGGAACCGGTGAGGAAGTCGCCGCCAAGATGACCACGTTGCTCGACCGCCTCAAGGCTCCCGTCGTGCGGGATATCCAGGTCCAGCTCGACGGTGCGCCGCTTGATCTGACGCCGGGCCGCATGCCTGATTTGTACGCCGGAGAGCCGCTGGTGCTGCTCGGCCGCGGCAAAACGCTCTCGGGGACGCTCACGGTCTCCGGCATGATTGGCGAGCGGCCCTGGTCCCGGACGGCGGCGCTGAACGATGCGGTCGACAGCGCGTCGGTCGCCAAGCTCTGGGCCAACCGTCGCATCGCCGAGATCGAGGCGGCGCGCTGGGCCGGCGAGACCGAAGATGCCGCCGCGGACGCGACGGTCGCCGAACTCGGGCTCGCCTACGGCATCGTCACCAGCCAGACGAGCCTGGTCGCGGTCGACGAGACTCCGGCCCGCGCGGAAGGTGCACGGCTGACCCGGGAGGAGCTTCCGCTGCTGCTGCCCGCCGGCTGGGACTTCGACACGCTGCTCGGCGGATCGGCCATGCCGCCGGTGCCCGGCGGGCCTGGCCAGGCCGCGGAGCAGCCGGAAGCGCTGGAGCTACCGCAGACCGCGACCGGCTATGCCGCGGGGATGCTGCAGGGCCTGTGGATGCTGCTGATCGGGCTCGTCGGGCTGGCCTGCCACCGCCGGAGTGCCCGGGCATGAGCGCCGCGGCCGCTTCGATCCACGACCGGAGAGGGCGCGCCTGCGGGCGCGTCCTCGAACTGGCGCTCCTCGCACTCTGCGCCTTTGGGCTGGTGCAGGCGGGCCGCAGCGCCGTAACCCCGGCCAAGGCATGGGCCGCGCAGATCCTGCTCGAGCGTGCCTTCACCTGCAGCCTTGCGGCAGGCAGCCCGGTGAAGCCCTGGCCTTGGGCGGATGCGGCGCCGGTCGCGCGGATCACCGTGCCGCGCCTGGGGGTGCGTCAGGTGATCCTGTCGGGCGGATCCGGGCAGGCGATGGCGTTCGGCCCGACCGAACTTCGTGCGACGCAGGCGCAAGGCCGAGTCACCATCCTGGCCGCGCACCGCGACACCCACTTCGCTTTTCTGGCCAGGGCGAAGATCGGTGACGTAATCGCGATGCAGCCGGTCGCTGGCGAGACTCGCCGCTATCGCATCCGCGCGTTCTCGGTCGTGCGGCGCGACCGCTTTGCCTACCCGCGCGACCCGGCGCGGCCGCTGCTGCTTCTCACCACGTGCTACCCCTTCGACGCCACCGAACGAGGTCCATGGCGCCTCGTTGCGCTAGCGGAACAGATCACCTGATCCATTCCCGGAAGGACGGCCTGCGTCGATCCGCAGCTTGGCGCGGATCAAACCTCGGCGTGCATGCTGGGAGCGCGCGCTTTGAGGCAGACGACAGCGCATCCATCTTCCGTCTGCTCTTCCTCCATGCGCGAAAAACAGGCTCCTAGAGCACACTTGCAGCCTGCTCCGCCTCCGCACTGCCCGGTCCGGGGTTCGGATTCCGTCCACCCGCCGCGATATGGCATCCGCGGCGGCTGCGGACGCGGCGAACGACGGCGCGACCGGCCGGCAGAGCGCAACTGCGACGCCGACCCGCGGCAGACGACGATCGATCACGGCGTCAGCCGAACCATGACGACACCGTGCGGCGCCACCTCCGCCTCATAGCTTCCCGCGCGACGGCCGAGGTCCTTGTGCGCCCACAGGTCGCGCACCTGCATCCGGACCTTGCGCGGCAGGCTGAGCGCGGCCCAGTCGGCCGCGATCCGCGCCGGCGCCTCGCCCCGGTTCCACAGCAGCACCGCGCGGCCTCCGTCGGCCATGGGTTTCGCCCAGACTTCCAGATCGCCATTGCGCACGACGCGGTGGCCCTGCACGCCTAGCGCATCCTGGTCGACCGCGATCACGTCGCGATTGAGCAGGATGTCCCGCGTTGCCGACGACATGGCTGCGACGTCATTGCCGGCGATGAGGGGGGACGCCATCATTGCCCAAAGCGAGAAGTGCGCCCGATACTCCACGTCGCTCAGACCGCCGTTGCCGACCTCCAGCATGTCGGGGTCATTCCAGTGGCCAGGCCCCGCATAGGGCCACAGCGGCTCGTTCATGTCCACGATCGAGGACACACCCCAGCTGTAATTGTACTTGCCCTTCCACTTGTCGGTGATGTCGCCGGTAGTGCGCCACATGTTGCCGATCTTCGACGCCCACAGCCACGGCTTCGAATTGCCCCATTCGCACATGGAGAACAGGATCGGCCGGCCGCTGGCTCTGAGCGCGTCGGACATCAGCGCGTAGGCCTCCTCGGCATTGCGGACGCCCGTCGAGCACCAGTCGTATTTGAGGTAATCGACGCCCCAGCGCGCATATTGAACCGCGTCCTGATACTCATGGCCTTGGCTGCCAGGACGGCCACCGCAGGTCTTGGTACCGGCATCCGAATAGATGCCGAACTTCAGTCCCTTGGCATGGACATAGTCGCCCAGCGCCTTCAGGCCGGACGGAAAGCGCGTCTTGTCTTCGGTGATGAACCCATTGACGTCGCGCGGCCCATGCCAGCAGTCATCGATAACGACATACTGGTAACCGGCTTGCTTCATGCCGTTCGACGCGATCGCGTCCGCTGTCGCGCGGATGGTCTGTTCGTTGACGTTGCACGCGAACTTGTTCCAGCTGTTCCAGCCCATTGGCGGCGTCTGCGCCAGACCGTTGGCGGTGCGTTTCGGGTCCTTGGACGGGGCCAGCGTGTTGGGATCGGTGTCCAGCACCTCCTGCGCCAGCACGGGCCTGGCGGTGAGGAGCAGCAGAGCCAATCCGGCGACTTTAGTCAGCGTGTTCTTGAACAAGCAGAACTTCCTTTGTCTGGGAGTGCGCAGCCGCGAGCAATGCGGACCTGGATACTGGAACTTGTACAGACGCCGGTGCGCGGTCCTGCGTTACGCCCGGGATTTCCTGGCGGGACGTTCTGGCCGTACGCAGTTTGCGCCTGCGTTGGGGATCGAACACGGCCGGCGCGACGTATTGCGGACGCTGGCCGGATCGGAGATCATCAGCGCCTCCCCGGCTTCGGACTTCCACCGGCCGAACCGGCCGCCGTCGGTGACGTCGTAGCGTTTCTCCGCGCGGCAGTCGCCGTTCGGGACCATGCCCCAGGACCAGGTCAGCCAGCCGATCTCGGCGCGCTGCAACTCGCCCATCGCCCAGCGGTAGGGCGATGCCTTGCAGTCCCAACCGGCTGACGTGGGACCCTCGCCGAGCAGGAACGGGATGTTGTCGCGCGTAACGCGCGCGACGATCGCCCGGTAGGGCGCCCGACGCTCCTCCTCCGTACCGACCCAGTAGCTGTGCGCAGAAACCATCACCGCGCGGGCCGGGTCCGACGCGTTCAACGGCGCCCAGCTGTCGAGCAGCATCGCATATTCCTTGCCCCAGTCGGATCCGTCGACGATCAGCGGCACGTCGATGCCCGCCGCGCGGATGCGCGCGATCGCGTCGCGGTATCCGGCCACGAAGTCGGCGGCCGGGACCGTGGCGCCGGCCTCGTTCGCGATGTTGACCAGCACCCAGCGCCGGTGGCGGCGGACCACGGCCGCAATGTCGGGGCGCGTCCAATAGGCCACGCAGTCGTCCAGTTTCTCCCACTTGCCCGTTGCCGCGTGGCATTCTGCAATCGGGATCATGCCGTTGGCGACCGCATGGCCCAGGATCGCGTCCAGACTGGCCGCCGGGTAATCGAGCGCCGTCATGATGCGGACAGCGTTCGCGCCGGTCCGGGCTATCTCGGGCATGGTGCGGGCGCCCGTCGGATCGGGCGAGTGGGCGAACATCTCGTTTACGCCGCGCAGCACCACTCGCTCGCCCGCGGCGGTGTACAGGAAGCGGCCGCGCACCGTCATGGTGCCGGACGAGTTGGCCGCAGACGAAAACGTCGGAGCAACCGCCGCGACGATCGATACGAGGAGGACAAGGCGCCGGGTTAGTGAACGCAGCATCATGGTCGACAAGTTTATCACATGCCGATGCGAGGCAAACAACCTCGGAACTGCCATTTCGCAGAAGTTGCGGCCATGCGTCAGGGATCCGAATGCCACGGTCCGGTGGACCCAGCCTGCCGCGTTACCCTGCCGCGGTCAGGCCGTGCATGGAACGACAGGTTTCGTTGGGCGAAGACGTTGGCGTCGCCTGGTTGAACCATCGTGTTCGGCCCGTCCGGGCGATCGACATGTGACGTCTGGTACGCTCGCCGCCGGGTCCATGAGTCCACTCCATCGCCAAAGCGGCTGTTTCAGGATCGGCGTCGCGACCTCCCGCGCTCGCCTGTTGATGACGCTGTAGTTCACCGCCGTCCGACATTCCGAACCGTCGCCGGCAAGCGCGTCCTCTGACGCCTGGATGGCGAGGTGGACGGCATGGACGCGGTGATTCTCGAGGTGGCACTGTCAAACCAACGTGGTAGGCGGCGCATGGGCTGGTATCGACGCGTGATGCCCCCCAGATCACGAGCGCTGCCGCCTGGCCCGTTTCGCCGCTTCAACTCGTCGCCTGAGGTGATCCGGCTGGTGGCGCTGATGTATGTGCGCTTCCGCTGAGCTTGCGGAACGTGGAGGACCTGCTGTTCGAGCGCGGCATCGACATCTGTCATGAGACGGTGCGGATGTGGTGGAACAGATATCCCGATCTGCGCAGGCGATTACCAGCCGGATGAAGTATATGGGTGAGAGCCGATGACCTGGGACAAAGGCATCGGCCACCATGCGCGATCTCTCAGCTTCCGATTGCAGCTCCACTCTCAACGTCGCCGCTCCCCTCGAGCTGAGGAGCGGCGAGAACTTTGCGCGAACTAGTTAGAAGCGAGCAGAGAGCCGAGCGTAGCCGAATTGGTCGGGCATGTCGTATGTAGTAGGATCGAACCCGCCGCAGCTCAGGCAATCCGGCGCCTGTTTGCCAAACAGGTTGTTGACGCCCAGCGTAAGGGTAAAGCGACGATCCCACATGCCGGGTGTCCAGCCGACTTGTACATCAGTGTAGAAGGTGTTGCCCATGACATGATCGTCATAGCCTGGTTCGGTTACCTTGCTGATGAACCGGCCGGTCACAGCCGCCTGGAAGGTTTCACTCGACCAATCGAGCACGACATTGCCCTTGTAGCGCGGATAGGCTTGCGATCCACGCTCCAGCCCCTTCTCGCTGACTGTGACCGAGCCCTCCGCAGTCGGGAGTGTGGTCGAATATTCGAGCAGGAAGTTGCTGGACCAATTCAAGCCGAATGTACCGCCGAGCACGTCCGGGCTGCGGTAGGAGAGGATGATGTCGATCCCCTCGCTCTTGAGCGAAGCGATGTTCTGCAGGACGCCATTGATCTGCGTGATGGCACCCGAAGCAGTGCGCGGGATCGCCGCGCAGGACACCGCGTCGGCACGTCCGGTGCAGTTCGCAAGGAGCACTGCCGCGTCAATCGAAGCGATCGCATTGTCCACCGTGATCGTATAATAGTCCGCTTCCAGACTGAGCGAACGCGCCCACCCGGCGTTGCTTGCCCATGACGGGCTGTACACGCCGCCAAGAACCCAGCTTTCCGAGGTTTCCGGCTGAAGATCGCGATTGCCGCCGGTCAGAATGCCGATTTGGCCGTTCGCCTGGACATAGCTGCCGTTCGCAGGGACGCCTTGGGCGATGCAGTTTGTGATCACCGTCTGGGATACGCCCGAGTTCAGGAAATCAGAACAGGGATCCTGGACGCCGCCATCGAAGCGCGAAGGGGCGCCGAAGAGTTCGCCGATACTGGGAGCTCGAAAGCCCTGTGCCCAGGTCCCGCGCAGGCGCAGGTCTTCGATCGGCTTCCAACTGAGCCCGCCCTTCAACGTGGTCTTGTCGCCACTAGTCGAATAGCTCGAGTAGCGCGCTGCGAAAGACCCTTCCAGCAGCGAGAAGAATGGTACGTTTCTGAGGATCGGCAGGTTCAGTTCGCCGTACACCTCATGAACGTCGAACGATCCTTGCGATGGCTGGGCAGGGATATCGGAGCCCAGTCCGGCTGCAACGATGGGATCGGGATCGAATGAGCCAGCATTGCGCCGATATTCATAGCCGATCGCGGTTCCGATCGGACCGCCAGGTAGCTCGAACAGGTTGCCTGATACGTTGACTGTCACATCGGCCATGGACTGCTCCGACCGGTCACGCTGCACGAAGGTGACGTAATCGATCATCGCCTGTGTGATCGAGCCTTCGCCGCCGAAGATGTTGAACGGCACGCATGCGCCGGTGCAGTCCGCGACGGGCCCTAGCGCTTGGGCAAGGCGCCCGGCATGGACGTTGCGGTTCATCGACTGCTTGGCGTGGTTCTCGGCGTAGATCGCTGTCGTGTCCCAGTACCAGGTGCCATTGCCGATCTTGAACTCGCCGTCAAAGCCACCGCTCAGGTACAGCGTGTCGACGCTTTGCGAGAAATGTCGCGGCCCGACTTCCAGGAAACGGCGGGCGATGTAGGTGTAGTTCGCGGGCGTTCCGTTGGCGCCCGCGCTCAGTGTCACGCCGAACGGATTATACGGGTTCGTGGCGTCAATCGAGATGGTGTCGAGCAGGTTGCCATTGCCTGCGTCCGGGCCGACGAACAAGGGAATGGGTGCCGCCTGATTGTTTGAAGTCCGGCGATTCAGGATGAATTTGGCGCTGAAGTTTACGTCCTCGCCCAATTTCTGCCGGAAGTTGAGGAAGGCGCCATATCGCTCATAAGGGGTGACAAGGTAATTTGCCGGCCTGAAGTTGTAGCGATCGGCGTCGGTGAATTCCTTGAAATCGCTGGTCGCGCCTGTGGGATTGAGGAAGTCGAACGCAGGCCGTCCGGCTACAGGCGCCTTCAGCGTCAAGTTGAGCGCTTCGCCGGTCAGCGGGTTCGTGAGGATGAATCGCCCGTTGGCACTGCCGGAGCTGCAATTGCTGTCGCATGCAGTCTGGCCCGGGGTCGGGAACGCGTAGTGCGCACGGTCGCCCGCGAAGACACTTCCCTGCTTTATGTAGCTGCCGCCGACCACGATCGACGTGCCGGTGGCGTCGTTCTCGGTGCCCCAGCTAAGCTGATAGTTCTGTGTGACGCCGTCGCCTTCGTCAAATGCACCCAGTTGGGCACTGGCCAGAAAGCCGTCCTGGCGTTTCTTGGTGATGATGTTGACGACGCCGGCGATTGCGTCGGAGCCATAGGTAGTGGAGGCGCCATCGCGTAGCACTTCTACTCTCTCGATCATCGCTTCCGGGATGGCGTTGAGGTCAACTGCGCCGGGAATGCCGCTCGCTGCGCTGCCGTTGATGAAGCGAAGACCATCGACCAGCACCAGCGTACGACGGCTGCTGAGATAGCGCAGGTCGATCTCGGCCGAGCCCGCGCCCACGCCGCCGCCATCCGGCGGGTTGCCGTTGTTGCCGGACCGGTTGAAGCGCGAGTTGAGCCCGCCCGCACTGCCGGGCAGGCGCTGCAACACGTCGGCGATCGAGGAAAGGCCGGTGCGATCAATGTCCGCACGATCGACACCGGTGACCGGTGCGCTCTGGTCGAGCGGGTTCCGACGGATGCGCGACCCCGTGACGACGATTCCCTCGCCTTCTCCGCTGGCGGCTTCGTCGGTCTCCGGCGAGGACTGCGCCTGTGCTTCGACAGCAGTTCCGCCCGCCAGCGCCAAAGCCAGCACGCCCGTCCCCGCCATGAGACGAAGGTAAGACACGGTGCTTCGTTGTCCGGTCATGAACATTCCCCCTTGTTTGTTGCGTTCTCCCTGTTCTTCCTGTGGTTGCTCCTGCCTTTTCGGCAGTGTTTATGCTTTGACGGATGAAGCCTTGCGTCAGTAGGACCCGAGATCAACGCGGATCATGCCGGACCGATCTCGGAAATTGATACCGTAGTCGGTCTCGTCTCCGTTCAGCCACCGCTTCCCGAGCCATTCACCATCCCGGTATTCGCCCTCCTCGACACGCATCAGCTGGCCGTGCCGACCATCGGTTGCGACGCGCTCAAGCTCCACACGCGCGTCGATACCGGTGACGAGCAGGCTGCTGTCTGAGAGCCGGATGATCATCGCGCGGCCCGATTGCGCCGCGGAGTTGGCGAGAATGGCCGGTGTGTCGCCCCAGGCGGGTGGGCCGAAAGCGATGTTCGCGCGCCAGCCGTTACCCAGCTCAAGCTGCTGCTTGGCGCGTCCGGGCTCCTCGACTGCAGCAAAGAGCCGCCCGTCCAGCGCCGCTTGGCCGATCAAGGCACGGATGGGATCAAGCGCGGCGAAATTCGCGCGGTGCGCGGCAACTGCGGCATCTTGTTCGGGCGAAGCTGGATTATCGATCCCAAACACGGAAAAGCCAATGCCACCGCGTGCGAGCACATAGTACAGGAACGGAGCGGTCCTGGGATTGAACCCGGTTTCGGAGACCCAGGACGGATTGTCGTGCCGGGCATACTGATCGAGTACCTTACGATACTCACCGGCATCCTCAGTATAGATATCGGTCCCGATGAAATCTACCGAGGGGCTGGCCCCCCGCCAGAGATCGAGCATCGTCCATACGGCGCCGCCGCTCGGATAGTCGATGCCCGGATACTTCTTGTCTTTGTAGCGAAGCCACATGTTCGCATAGATCGGCAGCGGATAGACGGCCTTGCCGGCTGCGGCGACTGCGTCGATGTAGCGGGCGGTGGCATAGGCGGCGAACGCTTCGTCCGCGTTCGGCCCGAACGCCGCGCGCCACGTGCCCGGATTGCGGCCCGTGCGCGCGAGCACCGGTTCCGGAACCGGGCCCGCGAACTCGGCCTGGGCGGCGGGCCCGAAATCACGGACCGATCCAATCGAGCCGGGTTCGTTCTCCACTTGCACCATGATCACCGTATGCTTCGTGCCATCCACTTTCTTGAGGTGGGCGAGAAGCGTGGCGAATGCCCGCTTGTCCGCGGCGAGCGTCGCAGGCGCATGGGGAGACAGGACATCGATCGGCTCGCCACGAGCGTCGATCATCCGCGGGTAGGTTGCGGGATCCGCCTTCATCCAGCCCGGAACGTAATGCATCTGGCCGTTCTTCCAGGTGCCGAACCACAGCAGTGCAAGCCGCTTGCCGGTCGCGCGTGCCTTTGCGATCAGAGCGTCTATATTGGTCGTATCGAACTTGCCTGGCTGGGGCTCGAACTGTTCCCAATAGATCGGCGCCTCGATCGTGTTGGGGGCCAGCGCCTCCGCCGCACTCCAAGCCTCGTCCAAGGTCGCTGGCCAGGCGCTGCTGTTGTGGAGCTGTGCAGCGAGGATGAAAAATGGCTTGCCATCGACCGTCAGTGCATGACGGCCATCCTTGGAAACGAAGCGCGGCATGTCCTGCGCCCCTGCCGGAGAGCCGAGGACCAGGATCAGCGCCGCCAGGCCAGGGGTAAGATGGCTGAACCTCAATTCGCTTCTCCGAGCATCTCCGCTTCAATCAACGCGACCGGGATCACACCGGCGTCGAGGAAGCGCGCGAACACATCGCGCATGTCGAGCCGTGTACCGTCGCGATCGGCACGTTCGGAAAGGCGCGCCACGAGATGGTCGAACTGCAGCTTGCCGATCACATAGCTGGTCCCGTAGCCGGGTTGACGCAGGTACAGCAGCTGCTCGAACCTCACGAGCGCGCTGTTGGCATCCGACCAGCCGCGGGGCGTCCAGCGCGCATGAAAGCGACCGGCTTGCGCGAGATCCCACGCGTTGGCTTGGACATGAAGGGAAGCAAGGCCACGCGCGGCACGATTTGCCAGCATGATATAGACGATTTCGCGTCCGCGCGGCACATCGTCATAGAGCCCTGCCTGCATCGCCAGCTCTTCGAGGGCTGTCGCAAAACCTTCGGCGCGGCCGTCATAGATATTCGACAGCGGCAAGGCGCGCCGGATCGGATCGGGGTGCGGCTGCTCGCGCATACGGGCAAGTTCGACCCAGTGATAGAAATGGGAGTAGAGCGGCATCGGATCGAGTGCGGTACCGTGGCCAAAGAAGTCGCGGTCGACAGGAGCCCTATAGGCGATCAGCCGCGCTTCGAGCGCCGAACGATACGCCGGCCGCTCCTCCATCAGTCTGGCGGAAATCAGGAAGTCGCCGAACCGCTGCAACCGCTGGCGCGACCACGCATGGTACGCCGCGGGATCCTGGAGCATCGGCAACTGGGGAAGATTGCGGTTGTGGAGTTCCTCCAACCGCAATCCGGCGATTGCCCGGTCGAGTTCGCGCTGAAGCAGCGTCCTCTGCTCCTCCCAGCTATAGGGAACGAGGTGGACGTTCCGGGCATACCAGTCATACTCGGTTTTCCCAATTCCCGACGGCCCGGATTTGGTGCGGGCTTCGTCCGCTACCCAAAGGCGAAACGCCTCGCTCGCTTTGCGCGCCGCTCGGACCGCATGGCGCAGTTCCGGTCCGGTGCCAGCAAGGGAAGCGACGGGTTCGCCTTCCAGCGTGCGCAGGCGCAGAGTGCCCGCCTCCAGTCGCGCAAGCGTCTCCACCTGTGCAGACAAGACCTGGTCGGAATAGCGCCATAGATCGCGAGCGTTGCCATCCCTAAGGTTGACGCGCGCCTGGTCGAGCAGCCTTGGTATTGCAGCAAGCTGTTGCGACAGGACTGCTGCATCTGCCTTGGACAAGGGGAATGTAAAGCGGAACAGGTCGATCGGCGGGGCGGTGCTACCCTCATGTTCGGGCACATCGCTCATTTCCGCCCAGACGTTGGCGTAGAAGCCGGGGTCGCGAGCCCATGGGCGCAGCACGCGCAGGTCAAAGTCGAGCCCGTTCATCTCGGCCTCGACGAGCCTCGCGTCGATGTGTGCTGCAGGCGCCCATTGCGACCGATCCAGCGCCTTGAACTTCGCGCGCATTCTGGTGAGCAGGACGCGCTTTCGCGCAAGCGCAGGCGCGGTGAAATCAGGTGTCCCGCTTGATGTCTCGGGAGCAGCAACTGCACGCCACTCCTGGAAGAAATTGGAAAGACCCGGGTCTGTGGCTTGCGAAACCGCTGGCGCCGAGATCGTCACTAGAGCAGCTATCGCTGGAGCTTGCCACATCGCCGCGAGACCTCTCGAGGAACAGTAACGCTGAGCGTATACTAAATACGGGGCGAGTAAAGCTCTATGCTGCAGTTGCGAACTTCTGACTAAGTTACTCTTTTTCCACAGCGTAACCTCTTGATCTTCTTTCAAGAGTCTCCAGCGGCCAACCGGGAGCGTGTAGAGATTCGCTTGATGATAACCTTCGATCCGCTGCGTAAGGAATGATTGGCTAAGGCCGTGGCGGGCGCTGTCAGACGAGATGCACCGGATAGTAAGTCGAAGACGGGTAGGGGGCGAGCATGCCTCGCTGCGCAAGCCCGCTAGCCCGTTTCGCTACGTCAACTCCTCGCCGGAGGTGATCGGGAGGTGGTGCTGATGTACGTGCGCTTCCCGCTTTCGCTGCGGAATGTGGAAGACCTGCTGTTCGAGCGTGGGCCGATATTTGCCATGAGACGGTGCGGTAGTGGTGGAACCGTTTCGGGCCGATGTTTGCAGGAGACATCCGCCGACAGCGGGTGAGCCGAATGCGGGGGTTCGGTCACTGGTGGTGGCACCTGGACGAGATGTACGTGAAGCTCAACCGTGAGATGGTCTACCTGTGGCGGGCGGTCGATCATAAGGGTGAACTGCTCGAGAGCTACGTTACGAATACGCGCGACAAAAGGGCTGCGCTCACCTTCATGAAGAAGGCGGTTCGCATCAAACTGACAGCCCCGCCACTTCGTTTGATTGTTTGCATATCTGGGTTCAGCAGGGTGGCGAAGCCGCGCAGTTCTGCGGTCTTCCACGCCCATGTGGTACGCGACGGAGACGGTGCCGCTCAAGATAGCCGTCCTGTGTGGCGGGTTGCAGTTCCCGCACAGGGAAGGCTGCCTCCCCCCCGACATCGAGAGGCGGCGCCTTGCGGCGGCCCGCCTCTCGCGCCTCGCGTCATGCTCGCTGGAACCGCGTCGATCGGTACGGCCGCGGCGCGTAGCGCAGATCCTGCACCCAGGGGAAGGTCGGCACCCGGTTGCGGTTCTCGATGTTCGGGATGTCCTGATTGATCGCGCCGGGCGACAGCGCCATCAGGTGCGGGTTGGCCAGCGGCTTCATGGTCGGGTGGAGATAGCCGCACTTCAGCACGACGATCTTGAAGTCGGTCGGCTCGAGCTTGAGCGACCGGAAGGCCTCCGCCGCGTGATAGTTGCGGCGGGTGGTGGCGAGCGTCATCGTGATCCCGTCGAAGGCAATCACCGCCTCGCGCTCGTCCGGATCGGTGGCGGGGGAGAGATACTGGACGGTGGCGTTGACGCGCACCGGCCTGCTCTCGACCGGATCGAGCGTCGCGCCGACCGACAGCGGGATGGTCTTGCCGACTCCCGCCGCATAGCAGGCGTCGGTCGCCGGCCGGTCGGTCATGCCGCCCAGCAGCACGTTCTTGACGCCCGCCTTCTGGATCGCCTGGAGGAAGATGGTCTGGTCGGCGTTGCCGCCGCCCCCGGGATTGTCGCCGGAGTCCGAGATCACCACCGGCTTGGTCGGCAGCGCCACCGCCTTGGCGATGCACTCTTCGATGCTGCCGGTCGGGCTGCCGAACTTGAACTCGCGCCGTGCGTCCCAGTAGCGTTGCGCGAGTTCGGCGGCGATGCGCGCCTGCGCTGCCGGGTCGATGCCGGTGACCACCACGGATGCCGCCGAGCGCGGCTCGTCCGCCCAGACATAGCCGACGAGTTGCGACACATCGAGCACGCCGGGCTGGCGGTTGTATTCGCTCAGATCCGCCCACAGCCGGCGGCCGGGGTCCCATTCGGTGCTGCTCTGCTCGCCGGCGAGCCCGACCGGGATCGTCGCCCAGACGATGCCGGGGCGGATGCCGTAGCGCAGGCAGTGGGTGAGCATGTCGGTCGCGCGCATCGTGTTCTCGACCCGATCGACGTGCGGCGCGGTGCGATAGGCGGTGATCGCGTCGAGGTTGTCGACGATGCGCTGGCTGATGTTGCCGTGCAGGTCGTAGCTCGCCGACAGCAGGCAGTCCGGGCCGACCACCGCACGCGTCGCGGCATACCAGTCGCCCTCGGCATCCTGCATCCCCTCGACGAACAGCGCGCCGTGCATGGGCAGATAGACGCCGTCGAGCGGCAGCAGCGCGCGCAGCCGCTGGAGATATTCGGCCTTGATCGCCTCATAGGCATCGCGCGCGATCGGCCCGCCGGAGCCTGCGTTGGCGACCAGCGTCGGCAGGAACGGCACGCTGTAGCGCTGCAGGAAGCTGAAGCGCTCGTCGTTGAGCACCGCGTCGCCGCGGAGGATGCGGATGTTCTCCATGCGCGCGCGGATGCGGCTGTAGGTGCTGCATTCGGAGGCGATGCCGCCGACCGCGATGCGCGGCTGGCGCTTGAACGGCGGGACGATCTGCGCCTGGGCGACGCTGGCCGATGCCGCCAGCGCGGCGACCGAGGAGGATTTCAGGAAACTACGACGCTGCATCGAATGGAAACTCCAGGAAAGGGCAGGGCGGCCCCGCCGCTTGGGCAGCAGCGGAGCCAGCCGGTCAGAAGGCGGCGCTGATCGAACCCATCACGCCGATGCCGCCGCCTATCAAGTAGGTCGGCGCCGAACCGGCGATGGTGGTGCCGTCCCGGCTGGCGGTCGGCAACGCGTTGGAGGTGACGCCCTGGATGCCGGAAAGATATTTCTTGTCGGTGAAGTTGGTGACGTTGAGCTGCAGCTGCGGCTTCCTGACGAATCCGATCGAGCCGAAGCGATAGCCGATGTTCGCGTTGCCGGTCGCGAAGCCGGGCAGCACCTCGTCGTTCATGAACGTCGAATATTGCTTGCTGATATAGGTCCCCTCGACCGAGGCGAAGAAGCTGCCGTTGTCGTAGCTGATGCCCCCCGACGTGACCCAGTCGGGGCTCAGCACCGCGCGCTTGCCTGCGGTGGGCAGCAGCATGCCGCGCACCGGGTAATCGTCCTTGGTCTCGGCATCGAGATACTGGCCTGACACATACGGGCTGAAGCCGTGCCACGGCACCAGGCCGATCTCCGCCTCGATGCCGCGCGCCGACTGGTCGCCCACATTGACCGCGAAGCCGACACTGGTGCCGTTGACGATCTGGCTGCCCTGCACCAGCCGGTCGGTGAGGTCGTAGTTGAACGCGGCGATGGTGAAGTGGACGAGGTCGCCGTGGTGGCGGAAGCCGATTTCCTGCCCGACCGAATATTCGGGCGTGTAGTTGCCCGACGGCGTGCTCGACGGGACGCCGGTCGCCGCATTGTAGATGTTGACGTAGGAAGACACCGCCGACGGCGCGCGGAACGCGGTGGTGATGTCGGCGAACACCTGGTTGCGGTCGTCGAAGCTGTAGCGGATCGACGCCTGCGGCAGCGGACGCTGGCTGAGACTCTCGGTGTGCATCGCGGTACCCGGCAGCGGGCTGCGGGAGACGCGATCGACCCAGACATATTTGAAGCCGACGTTGATCAGCAGCCGGTCGTCGTCGAGCTTGGTCGTCATGTCGGCGTAGACGCCGTGGACGTTCTGCTCGATGCGCGCGGCGAAGTTGCGGAACACCTCACCGCTGCTGGTCAGCACCGAGCCGCGGTCGCCATAGGGATCGACGACGTTGCCGTTGGCATCCGCAGCCTGGAAGGCGGCGCGTTCGTCGTGGACGAAATTAGAATACCAATATCCCAGCCGCAGCTGCGCCAGCCCGACGTTCCAGCGCAGATAGCTGTTCTGGCCATAGGTCTTCTGGTCGTAGCGGTCGACGTTCATGACCGTTGCCGGGTTGCCGATGGCGCCCGGCGCCTGCAGCGGACCCGCGAACTGGCTGCCGTAATAGGCGTTCGTCAGGTTGAGGTTGCTGGCCCCGTTGATGATGCCGTGGGTGTAGAGGAAATAGGGGGTCGTCACCAGGCTGAGGCGATCGCTCAGCGTGAAGCTGGAGGGGGCGCTGACGTAGAGGCTCTGGCGATCCGCCACGCGCAGGCCGTAATAATTGGCGTTGCCCGGCGTATAGCTCTCGTCGAAATTGAAGCCGCGGCCGAACTCGCGATACTGGGCGAGCGTCGGGTTGCGCGAGCGGTGCGACTTCTCCTCGTTATAGGTCGCGACCAGCGACACGGTGTCGCCGTTGGCGAATTCCTTGAGGAACTTGCTGTCGATGTGGTGCCGCTCGGTGCGGCCGGGCCCGCGCCAGCTGTCGTTGTAGGTGCGCGATCCCGAGACGAAGCCTCGGATGCCGCTGCCGCCGATCTCGCCGGTCTCGAGCCGCAGGAACTGGCGGTTGAGGTCATGGTTGCCAAAGCTGGCCGCGGCGAAGGCGCCGGGCGAGCGCGCCGGCGCGATCAGCTCCTCCTGAAGCAGCGCGCCGACCGAGTTGTACACCGGCGCGGTGATGTCGGTGGAGCCGCGGGTCAGGTTGATGAGGCCCAGGTTCTCGGTGTCCGCCCATTCGCTGGGAAATGCGCTGTACGACAGCTGGTCGCCGATCGGCATCCCTTCGAAGTTGAAGCCGAGCGAGGTCTGGCTGAGCCCGCGGATGGTGAGGTTGGGCGCGCTGCCGAACGGATCGCCGCTGCCCAGCACCACGCCCGGCAGGTTGCGGATCAGCGTGAAGACGTTGGTGGTGCCCGCCTGCCGATCGATATAGTCGCGGGTGATGGTGCTGCGCAGCTTGGTGCCGGTCTGCACCGACATGAGGCCGCCGCCCGGGGTGGTGTTGGTGACGCCGTTGGCCGAGGCGCTGCGCCCCGTCACCACGACCTCGCTGCCGCCCGCATCGGCGGTACCGTCGAAGCGCTGGTCGCTGCCGGCTTCGGCAGGTTCGGAGCTGCTCTGCTCGGTAGCCGGGCCAGCGTCGCTCGTCTGCGCAAGCGCTGGCGCCGCCGTTGCCCAGATGGTCGCGATCGCCGAAGCCTGAACCAGCCGGATCCCGTAGCGGGCGTTCAACATGGCCTTCCCCCTTGTACTCGGTGTCGATGTCCTTCCATTCTTCCTGCGGTTGGGCGGGCGACTTTGCGTCACCTCGATATTCTGCGAAGCTGGATCCGGAAGTTGCGGCGGCGGGCACTATCTTGCCCGCAACCCAGGCGAAACACGCGGGCACGGGGTTCTTGCCGACGGCCTTCGGGGGACCAGCAGATATTCGTTCGAATTGGTTCGGTGAATAGATCACCGATCGCGACATTCTACAATGCCAATGTCGCTCTATGATGCTTCGAACCGACCAACGCCGCATGGCCTGACGCGATCTCGCCTGTGTTTCGCCGACACGACGCACGGACGCTCAGATCCTTGCGCGCTAGGCGGCTGCGCTCGAAGCCGGAGGTGCATCCTGTAGGAAGCGCTTCTCTTCAGCCCAGAGCACCAAGCAGACGCCCGTGCGTTCGCACGGCCAGGGTCTCCGCGCGCATCCTACCGTGGCGGCTCGGGGACGATGCAGTCCGTCGCGAAATTCCTCAGCCGGCGCCGGTTGTCACAGAATCGTCAACCACAGCGACTAGCTGCGCGGAAGCAACGCGGATTCCGGGAACCATCAGATAAGAGCCCAAGGTGGCCAAAGACCAGATGCCCGGCTTGCCTGAGTGAAGACTTCCGCAGCGGAAATACTCGCGTGCGGTCTCACAGAACATGTTTGGTTTCTCGCTGACGATGGCTCGTCGGCAAAGGGGTTGTATTTGTCATGAAGCGGTTCGTGCGCCTGAAGCATTGCCTGTCCATCAACGTCGCCTTTGCGGCGCTTGCCGCCGCGGGCGCAATCGTGGGTGCGACGCCGGCACGGGCGCAGGCCGCCGGTGAGATCGGCGAGGGACGGGTAGCGGGCGTCGTTACCGGACCATCGGGGGATCTGCTGCGCGGCGCGCAGGTCCGCGTGGAAGGGCTGGACATCGTCGGCGTGACGGACACCGATGGCCGCTTCCTGTTGCAGCGCGTTCCTGCGGGGGATCAGCAGCTCACCGTCAGCTATGTCGGGTTCGAGACGAGCCGGCAGTCGGTGGCGGTGCGCTCCGGCGCCGCGACCGACCTGCGGGTCGTGCTTGCAGCCGCTGCGGAGGTGGGCGCCGACATCGTCGTCAGCGGCTCGCGTCCGATCGCGGAATCGGAAGCGGCGGCACTCCAGCTCAAGCGCGCCTCGACCTCGCTGGTGGACGTGATCGCAGCCGACAGCGCCGGCCGTTTCCCGGACCAGAACATCGCTGCCGCCGTCAGTCGCCTGCCGGGCGTGAGCGTCGGCCGCGACCAGGGGCAGGAACGCTATATCAGCCTGCGCGGCTCGCCTTCGACCTGGACGACCCTGTCGTTCGACGGGGTGAACGTGATCAGCCCCGAAGGCCGCGAGACCCGCTTCGACACCATCCCGTCCGGCATCGCCAGCCAGACCGTGGTGCGCAAGGCGGTGACGCCGGACATGCCGGGCGAGACGGTGGCCGGCAACATCAACATCATCACCCGCAGCCCGTTTGACTATTCGGGTTTCCGCATGGCGCTGGACGGCGGCTATGGCTTCAATGACCTTGGCCAGGGCGAGCAGTACAACGTCAGCGGCTTTGTCTCGGACCGGTTCGCCGACGATACCATCGGCATCCTGCTCGGCGCCTCACGCTACAAGCGCGACATGGTCACCGACAACTTCGAGACCGACTATGAGCTCGCCTCGGAGGACCGCGAGGAGGGCAGTGAGACGCGGATCTGGCGTTCCGAGACGCAGAACAAGCTGTACCGGCTGACTCGCAGCAACACCTCCTTTTCCGGGCGGCTGGAGTGGCGGCCGAGCGCGGCCAACCGCATCTTCCTGAACTCGGTTTTCACCGAGTTCCGCGACGACGAGCTGCGCAACGCCAATGTTTTCGACCTGGACCAGGACGCGGTGCGCACCGACAACACCACCGCAACCGACCGTACCGGCTATGCCGACATCCGCACGGGCAACACCCCGCTGCAGGGCACGCTCTATGGCTCGGAGATCCAGAGCACGCTGAACAGCAATTCGAACCGCCAGAGCATCTTCACCAACACGCTTGGCGGCGAGCATGACCTGGATACGTGGAAGGTCAACTGGCGCCTGAACTACACGCGGGCGGACGCGCGCAGCAAGCCGCCGTTCGGCTCGTCCTGGGCAAGCCCGAGCGACTTCACCGAGCGTCCGACCCTGGTGTACGACTTCACCAACCCGAACCTGTCGCGCGTGACGCTGTACGAGACGATCCGCAATCCCGACGGCAGCTACAGCCGGGGCGAGGCGCGGCCCTACATCTCGCCGACCGAGCTCGATTTCGTGTCAATGACGCGCACGCGCCAGCTGGACCGCACCAACGGCTATACCGCCAAGCTCGACATCGATCACAACCTGTCGCTGTTCGGCGCCGACACGGTGTTCCGTTTCGGTGGAGAGTATGACAAGCGCACCAAGACCTCGCGCCGCACCGTGCTCGAGGTCACGCCGGAGACGCTCGCAGCTGCCGGGCTCACGGCGCCGACCCAGGCGGACATCAGCATCGACACGCCGTACAAGGGCGAGCTGCCGCTGGGCTATGGCTTCAACTACTTCTCCAGCGCGCTCGGCTCGGCGCTGTTCGACCGCTATGTCGCCGCCGGCGCCGCCCAGGTTCAGGAGGACACCAGCGAGGAGAACGACTATCGCGTCAGCGAAGAGGTGGTCGCCGGCTATGCGATGGGCACCACCTATTTTGACTGGGGGAACATCGTCTACGGCGCGCGCGTCGAGCGGGTGAAGAACACGGGCTCGGCCCTGTCGCTCACCGACGAAGGCTATGTGCCGACGCGGGTCTCCAACGACTTCACCTCGGTCTACCCCAGCATCCATGTGAACTGGGACATCAACCACGACATGAAGCTGCGCCTGTCGGGCAACACCGGCGCGGCCCGGCCCGACTATGACCAGCTGCGCCCGAACTTCTCCTACGACGACACCGACCAGGTGATCTCCGGCGGCAATCCGGAGGCAAAGCCGGAGCGGGCCAAGGGCGTCGACCTCTATTTCGAATGGTATATGCCCTCACGCGGGTTTTTCTCTGCGGGCGCCTATTACAAGAAGCTCGACGACATCCTGTACGACGTGGAACTCACGCAGTTCGGATCCGACATCTTCAACTCGAACGGCATCGACCGGTCGACCTATGCGTATCAGACGATCGCCAATGGCGGCGGCGGGCATATCCAGGGGCTGGAGTTCGCCTTTTCGCAGCCACTCGAAGGGCTTGGCCGCAGCCTCGGGCTGCCGGACTGGGCGCTGGGCTTCGGCGTGCAGGCGAACCTGACGCTGAACGACTCCAAGGCAACGACCCCGGACGGCCGCACCACCGATCTGCCCGGCTCGTCGCCGCTGATCTACAATCTGTCGGGTTATTACGAGCGCTACGGCCTGTCCGCCCGCGTCAGCTACCAGTGGCAGAAGGCGTACCTGGACTCGATCGGCTCGGGCGACATCATCGGCGACACCTATTGGGCGGACGTCGCGCGACTTGACGTGTCGCTGCGCTATTCGATCAGCGAGCAGGTCCAGCTCTACGTCGATGCCAACAACCTCACCAACGAGCCGGGCATCCGGTACCAGGGAAGCACCGATAGGCAGATCGAGCATGAGGTGTTTGGTCGCCGCTATCTGGCTGGCGTGCGCCTGAACTTCTGACGGCAGGGCGGCGCGCGCGCACGGCGTAGTGCGCCACCCCCTCCGCACGGGCCAGCCACCCGCATCCATCTGGCGGCAGCGGGGGCGGACAGGCCGGTACCAGATCTTCCTGACATTTCCGAAAACGCTGAGGACGCTCTCTCATGGCCACCTTCCCTTCGATGAACCCGCAGCGCCCGATCGCCGCGCGTCGTGGACGCGCCGTGCGCGCAACGCTCGCCGGGCTGCTTGCCGGCCTGTTCGCCGCCGGGCCGGCGCAGGCGCAGGCGCAGGCGAACCAGCCGGTCCAGTCGCAGCAGGCGACGCCGCGCGCGCGCAATGTGATCCTGTTCCTGGGTGACGCCGGGGGCGTGTCGACGATCAGCGCGGCCGGCATCCTGGTGCACGACCGGCCGCAATCGCTGTTCATCCACTCGATGCCCGATGTCGGCCTGTCCGACACGTCCTCGCTCAACCGCTGGGTGACGGATTCCGGCGCCGGGATGACGGCGATCATGACCGGGCACAAGACGAACAATTCCATGGTATCCGCCGTCCCGAACGCCAGCGGCGGCGTGACGCCGGTCAAGTCGGTGCTCGAATATGCCGAACAGCGCGGGCTCTCGACCGGCGTCGTCACCAACATGAAGATCTGGGACGCGACGCCGGCGGCCACCTATGCCCATGTCGCTTCGCGCAAGACCAAGGAGGAGATCTTCCGCCAGATGCTGGCCCCGCGCTTCGGCAACGGCGTCGACATCCTGATCGGCAAGGGGCGCGCAGACGCGCAGGCCGTGTTCGCTGCGCGCCAGACCACGCCCGAAAAGGCCTTTGCCGCTGCAGGCTACCGCTTCGGCGAGGATCCGGCGATTGTCGCCGATGCGGGCCGTGCGGCGGTGCTGCGAGACACCGACTTTGCGCCCCTGCCGGCGGTGGAGGCGACGGTTCGCCAGCTCGCCCGCAATCCCAAGGGCTATTTTCTGATGGTCGAGTGGGACATGCACACCGACAAGCCCGAAGACGGTTTGCGGCATGTGGTGGAAATGGACGACATGATCCGCCGCATCCGCGCGGTAGCCGGTGAGGACACGCTGATCCTGTTCACCGCCGATCACAGCTTTGGCCTGCGCATGGGCGGCGGCAGTCGCGGTACCCCGCTGAAAGCGCAGTTCGAGGCGGAGGCCGCGAAGCCCGGGGTGACGATTGCTTCCAATTCCGTGATCAGCGTCGAGGACGGCCATACGGGCGAGGAAGTGATCGCCGCCGCGTCCGGCCCGGGCGCCGAGAAGGTGCGCGGCTTCTTCCCCAACACGCACCTGTTCGACATCATGATGTCCGCGTTCGGCTGGACGTCCGAGCGCTAAGCGCCATCCGCCGGCGGGTCCGCAACGATCCGCCGGCTGTACCTCGTGGGTTACGCCTCGCCCCGCAACAGGGCGGCTCGCCAGTCGACAACCGCAGGTGTCCGGCACGCAACCAAAGCTTTCTCGTTATTCCCACCGCTACAGTAGGAGAATAGAAGAAGACGCACGGTGGGGAGCGACGATGGCGGGTGAATGGACGTGGGTTTCCGGTGCTGTCGCATCGGCGCTGTTGGGGGTCCCTTGCGCAGCGATGGCGCAGACCGCGATCGAGGACCCGTCGTCCGGGGCCGACCAGCCGGTTGCCGCATCGCAGGGGAGCGACGCTCAGGACATCGTCGTGACCGGTATCCGCAGCGGCATCGAGCAGGCCGTGCGGATCAAGCGCGAGGCCGACAGCATCGTCGACGTGATCAGTGCCGAGGACATCGGCCGCTTCCCCGACGTCAACGTGGCGGAGTCGGTGCAGCGGATCACCGGCGTGCAGATCAACCGCACCCGTGGAGAGGGGCGCAGCGTCAACATCCGCGGGCTTCCCGACACGTTCACGCTCGTGACGCTCAACGGCCGTGCCGTGCCCAACGCGCTCAACGACCTGTTCGCGAGCGTCTCGCGCTCGTTCGACTTCTCCGCGCTGGCGCCGGAGTTCGTGCGCACGCTGGAGGTGTACAAGTCGCCCACGGCCGACCTCGAGGACGGGGGCCTGGCGGGAACCGTCAACATCCGGACGCCGCGCGCCCTGGATCTGGGAAAGCGCGTGCTGGCGCTGTCGGCGCAAGGCGAGCATGAGAGCAACTCCGGAAAGCTCTCGCCGCGCCTATCGGGATTGTTCGCCGATACCTTTCTCGACGGCAGGCTCGGCCTGACCCTGGGCGCATCCTACACCCAGCGTCGGCCGCAGACGCAGCAGATCGAAACCGGCTGGAACACCGTCACCGAGGCGCAGGGCGTGCCGCTTGGCGGCGGGAGCGACGACCTCAACGGCGATGGTGTCATCGAGCCGAACCGGCTCGTGCGCATCCCCGGGCTGATCATCCACGACATGTTCACCGAGAACAATCGTCGGCTGAGCGGCATCGCCTCCGTTCAGTTCCGGCCCAGCGACGCCGTCGAACTCTATGTCGACGGCTTCTACACCCGCGTCGACGTCGAGGCGGTGCGACAGGAGAATTGGCAGAATTTCGCCGGCGCGAGCGGGGTCCTCGTTTCGCGCACGGAAATGCTCGACGGCGTCGAGACTGCAACCGACTTCACGGTCAGCAACATCGACCTGCGTAACGGCGGCCGTTTCCAGGATCGCCGGGGCTACATCCGTTCGCTCGTGGGCGGCGGCAAGTTCGAGGCGGGCGGCTGGACCGTGGTGATCGAGGGTTCGGAGCAACGCTCGCGCCAGACCCGCGACACGCTCAATATCGCCGACAGCATCAACGGCACGGCGCGAGTGGTGGCACAGCCAGGCGATGCCATCCCGAGCATCACCTATCTCGATGGCTTCGACACCAGGAAGCTCGATCCCGATAACTTCCGACTGCTCAGCCTCAACGGCGAGTTGGATCGCCTAACCACCGATCGGCTGCGCGACATCAAGCTCGACGTGCGCCGGGACCTTGGTAAGCGGGGGCTGACCGCGCTGCGCGCCGGGGTCAAATACACCGATCGTGCCCTGTATTCGGACAACAAGACGCTGACGATCTCCGCTGCAGGTGTCTCGCAGCTCTATGGTGGATTGCCGCCCGGGCCGACCGCCGGATCGTTCAGTGCCGCCCCGTTCATGATCCCCATCCAATCTGGTGCCGGGGCGTTCCTTGGCAGCTACGACGGCGGCGGCGACTTCCCCACCCAGTGGCTGGGCTCGGACGCGCGCTCCTTCGTGGCGGGGCTGAGCGATGCGGAACTGATCGCGGCCGGGACCTACACCAACGATGCGACCGGCATCCTGGACGTGCACGAGAAGATCCTGGCCTTTTACGGCCGCGGTGATCTCTCCTTCGGCAGGCTCACCGGCAACCTCGGCCTGCGGGTCGTCCGCACCAACCAGACCACGGCTGGTGTAGCCCCCGACCTCAACGGCATCACCGTCGAGGTCGAAACCGGCAACACGACTCGTGTTCCAGCCGCCGAGCCGCTGCGGGTCGAGCGCAGCTATTGGGACTGGCTGCCGAGCCTCAACCTCAAGTTCGAAGCGACCGACCAGCTTCAGCTCCGCTTAGCGGCGTCGCGGACGATCTCGCGCCCCAATCTCGGCGACATCTCCCCCACAACCACCGCAAACGGCAATGCGCTGACGGTGACGCGCAACAACCCCTATCTGGATCCGTTCCGGTCGAACAACGTCGATGCGACGATCGAGTACTACTTCGGACAGGACTCGCTCGTCGGTGCCTCGCTCTTCTACAAGAACCTGGAAAGCCTGATCCGGCGGGAGACCAGCATCGTCTCGCTGCCGGTCTCGTACATTCGCACGACCGGCACGACCACGATCCAGACCGACTTCACGGTAAGCGATCTGGTCAACGGTTCGGGTGTCGATCTGAAAGGCGTCGAGCTCTATTTCCAGCAGGCGTTCACCTGGCTGCCCGCTCCGCTGGACGGCTTGGGCACGATCCTCAACTACACTTACATCGACAACAGCGACCCCAACCAGCTGACCGCCGCGTCGAAGCACAACTACAATCTGATCGGCTATTACGAGAAAGGGCCGATCGGCGCGCGCGTGTCATACTCATGGCGCAGCAGCTATCTGGCGGCGGCGGCCACCGCTCCTGCGATGGGACGCGTCAATCGGGCGTTCGGTACGCTGGACGCCAGCATCAGCCTCCAGGTCACGCCGCAAGCCTCTGTGGTGCTCGAGGCGGTGAACCTGCTCGATCGGGACGAGATCGTGGAATACACAACGGGTCTGCCGGCCAATTATCTCGACGCCGGACGCCGTGTGTTCGGGGGCGTGCGCCTCAACTTCTAACGACCAGCCTCGGCCGGCCAGAGCGCCGGCCCATCTGACGGAGACATGCATGGCTGACACAGTCGATCGGCGCGGCGTTCTGCTGGCCGGCAGCGGCGGCGCCTTCGGGCTTTATTCCTGGGCGGCGGGTGCTCAGGCCGCGAAGGGCACCGCCTCGCAAGACCTTCGGCTGGCGCGCCGCCCCGGCACCAAGCCCAAGAACATCCTGTTCGTGCTCACCGATGACCATCGGTTCGACGCCATGGGATTCATGAAGGCGCAGGCTTTTGGCGACACGCCGACGCTCGACCGGCTGGCCCGCGAGGGCGCGCACTTCCGCAACGCGTTCGTCACCACCGCGCTGTGCTCGCCCTCGCGCGCCTCGATCCTCACCGGACTCTACGCGCACCAGCACAAGGTGGTGGACAACAACCACCCGATCCCGCCCGGGCTGATCTTCTACCCACAATATCTGCAGCGCGCCGGCTATGACACCGCCTTCATCGGCAAGTGGCACATGGGTAACGAGGGCGACGCGCCGCAGCCCGGTTTCGACCATTGGGTGAGCTTCAAGGGTCAGGGCACCTATCTGCCGAGCGCCGACGGCCTCAACGTCGACGGCCGCAAGGTACCGCAGAAAGGCTATATCACCGACGAACTGACCGACTATGCGCTCGACTGGATCGGCAAGCGCGACCGCAACAAGCCCTGGATGATGCACCTCGCGCACAAGGCGGTGCATTCGGAGTTCATCCCTGCCGAGCGCCACAAGGGGCGCTATGACAAGGAGACGTTCCGCTACCCCGAGAACATGAAGCCCGGCATGCCTGGCCGGCCCATGTGGGTCGAGAACCAGCGCAACAGCTGGCATGGCGTCGATTATGCCTATCACGGCTCGCTCGACATCGCGGATTACTACAAGCGCTACATGGAGACGCTGCTCGCGGTCGACGAGGGCATCGCACGGATCATGGATCTGCTCGAGCAGCGCGGTGAACTCGACGACACGCTGATCGTCTACATGGGCGACAACGGCTTCATGTTTGGCGAGCATGGCCTCATCGACAAGCGTGCAGCCTATGAGGAGTCGATGCGGGTGCCGTTGCTGATGCGCTGCCCCTCGTTGTTTGCGCCCGGCAGCACGATTGAGCAGGTGGTGGCGAACATCGACATCGCACCGACGCTGCTGGCGGCGGCCGGATTGCAGGCGCCCTCCTACATGGCGGGATCCGACATGCAGCCGCTGGCGCGCGACCCTGCGGCTCCGTGGCGCGCTGAGCTGCTCTACGAATATTATTGGGAGCGCAACTTCCCCCAGACGCCGACTGTCCACGCGCTGCGCGAGGATCGATACAAGTACATGCACTTCCACGGCATCTGGGACCTGGACGAGCTCTACGATCTCGCCGCAGACCCGCAGGAGAACAACAATCTGCTCGCCCAGCCTGGACATGAGGATCTGGCGGAATGGCTCAGCGGCAGGCTGTTCGACATCCTGGAAAAGACGCAAGGGATGCAGATCCCGTTGAGCGCCGATGCGGGCTTTCGTGCCGACCTGCGAAGTCCGGCTGGAGGCAGACAGGGCAGCTTCCCCGCTTCCTTTTACCGGCCGCCCGCTCCACGGCGGACCTAGCTGCCGGTCGATCAAGGCCGCGTCGGTGGGGCCGTTGGTGCTGATCCATGCTGGTCGCTCTGCCGCGGAGCCAAGTCGAGCGGGTGGGCAGGCCTTGCCGAACGAGGCATCGGATCGGCAGCGCCGGCCCGTTGAAGGGCCGGCGCTGCCGGCCATCAGAAGTTTGCGCGGACGCCCAGGCGGAAGGTTCGCCCAAGCACGTCGTATAGCAGGGAGTTCACACCCGGGCTGACGCCCGTCGATGGTGCCGCCACCGGGTCCTTGTCGAACAAGTTGTCCACCCGGAAATAGGCGCTGACCTGGCTGGTCATGTTGTAGCTGCCTCCGACGTCCACATAGAAGGCGCCGGGCATCGTGTTATCGTTCACGGTGGGGTTGTTGTTGGTAGAAACCGGGCAGTTGGTCTGGCACTCGATCCATTCGTTCGAATAAACGCCGTCGCTGATGAACCGCTCGGTCAGCGTGAAGTTGAAGTCGTCGGTATCCCAGCTTTGCGTCACCAGACCCTTCCAGTCAGGTGTCGTGCCGCTGTTCACACCCGCGGTGTCGATCGGGATCGCACCGACGACGTCCGAGGTCGTCAGCAGTTCGAACACGCGCGTGGCCAGGCCGCGCACCGTGAGCCGGCCCGGCAGGCCGATGCCCGACAAGGGTATGCGATAGGACGCTTCCAGATCCAGGCCCTTGGTCCGGATGCTGGCCGCGTTGAACGCCGTCACCTGGACATAATTGGCACCTGGGATCGGGCTGTTGAGCAGCGTTGCAGCGCACTGGTCCTGCGCGCCGGTCTCGCACAGATCGACGATCTGCTGCGCGCCAAGCGAGATGATCGCGTCCTTGATCTTGATGTCGTAGTAATCGACGGAGACGGCAAAGCCAGGCAGCCAGCTCGGCTCGGCATAGACCACACCCACTTCCGTGCTGCGGCCGATTTCCGGATCCAGATCGGTGTTGCCGGCAACCCGGTTCTGGATGTTGATCACATTGCCCTGGTACAGGACCGTCGAGTTGGTCACGATCTGCGCCGCGAACAACTCGCTCAAATTCGGCGCGCGCACGTCGCGTGAGGTCACCGCGCGGAGGCGCAAGCCATCCAACGGAGTCTTCCAGACACCGCCCAGCTTCCAAGCCTCGACCGTGCCCGAGGTGGTATAGTCCGTAAGACGGAAAGCGCCGTTGATGTTGGCTTCGCCCAGGACATCGGATTTCAGAAACGGGAAGTTGATTTCCAGATAGGCTTCCTTGACGCCGTAGCGCCCGTGCCCCGCCTTGTAGTTGCCTGCATACCAGTTGTTGCCGATCGCGGTGTTGAGCAGCGGGTCGGCCGGATACAGTTCGGAATTGGGCGTTTCCGCGCTCACCCCATTGCCATAGGGATCGGAGACCGTGCGATAGATCTCCTCGCGTCCCTCAATGCCGACCGCGATGGCAACCGGGCCCGCCCAAGAGGAGAAAGGCTCACCGGTCAGGTTGAAGTTGACGACGTTCTGCTCCTGGCGTGAACGCTGGCGCGGGCCATTCTCGGGCATCACATAGGCGTAGGCAGCGTCGCTGTTGGTGACGTCGCCGAACGGATTGAAGGGCACGCAGCCCGAAGCCCGTGCACTGGCACTGCGGCAGACGATCGTACCGTCCGGCTGGGCGATGGCGTCGATCGCGGCGTTGAAGTGGGGCTGGAGCGAGATGTTGCTGACGTCCACCGCGATGGTGCTGACGCCATGCGCACCATAGGCGTTGTAGCGCCACTCGGTCCCGGCGATCGTCATCCGACCATCGACACCCAGCACGTACCGCTGCTGATCGCGGCGGGTGTTCACCGTGATGGGGTCCTTGAACTGACCGGTGACGGTGCCGAACTGGAAACTGGTGATGCCGTTTGCCGCGCAGGCGTCACGTATCGAAGTCGGTAGAAAGGCGTTGTCGCACTGGATCGTCAGACCGATCCGCTCAGCGCCGCGATTGGGGAAGTTGCGCGAGCGCACGCGGGCAAGCGTTGCCGTCGCGAACAATTCCACGCCATCGGCAATGTCATAGCCGATCCTGCCATAGCCGACCGAGCGTTCGAGCCGGCTGGCAAGGCTGGGGGACTCCCCGATCTGGGCGCTGAGGTCGCCGCCGACGCAGAACGGATTGAAGCAGCCCGTTACTTGGCCATTGCCCAGGGGCTGGCCACCCGATCCATATTGGAACTGGTAGGGCGTTCCATTGGCGCCGAACGCGGTTCCTTGAAGCGGCCCGCTCGTGATCAGCCCGTACTTCGCGTATTGAAAGGGCTGTGCGTTTTCGATCAGCGTATAGCGCGGAAGGCCGTCCACGGTGGCTGCATTGGTGCGCCCGAGAAAGGCTGGCGCGCTGTACCAGTCGCGCCCGTTTACGCCGCCCGAAACGCCGAACTCGCCGGCGGGGGTTCCCCCTTCGAAGCTGTATTCGCCGCTGACCTGGACGTGCAGCCTGCCGTCTGCGGAGCCGCCGCCCCAGGCGAGCTGCGCAGTGACGTTCTCGTCATCGCCATAGGTCGTGATGCCGGTCTGTAGGTTGGCGCGTATGCCTTCGAAACGCTTGTTGGTGACGAAGTTGACGACGCCGCCGACGGCGTCCGAGCCATAGGAGGCGGACGCGCCGCCCGTCACCACATCCACGCGTTCGACGAGAAGTTGCGGAAACTGGCTGATGTCCGGGACACCGATGAAGTTGGCTGGCGTGACGCGCTGCCCGTCAAGCAACGTCAGCGTCCGCAACTCGCCCAAGCCACGCAGCGCGAACGAACTCAGGCCTTGTTGCCCACTGCTGGTGCTGTTGCCGCGCGTCTGCCGGCCAGAGCTGCCTTGCAACGCCGGCAGGAGGCGGATCGCCTGAAAGATGTTGGGCTGGGCCAGTTTGTCGAGGTCATCCCGGCTGACGGTTGTCGTCGGGGTCGGCTGCGAATAGCCGGTTGAAGCCAATCGGGATCCGGTAACCGTGATGTCGCCGGTTGGCGCAGCAGCCTCTTCGACTGAAGCTGTCGGAGCGTCCTGGCTGGCCGGTTCAGGTTCAGTTGCCTGCCGTGCGGCGACGGCCGGTGCGGCAGGCGCCGGTGTTGTCTGGCTTTGGTCGAATGTTGTCTGGGCGCATGCAATGCCGGGTGCAAGCAGTGCCGAGGTGGAGAGCAGAAGCGAACAGATGGATTTCACGGCAAGTCCCCCGTTTGAAATCTGGATCTTCCCGCGGACGTGTTTCTTATTATTTGATTACAAAATGTCCTGCTCTGGCTTTAGTGTCAACAGCACCAAAGCATACCTCCAAGGGCGGTGTCTCAGATCAGGGCCGAGGCGAGACACGCTCCCAGGAGCGCCGCGATCGAGATGATCGTTTCGCACACGGTCCAGCTCTTCAGCGTGTCGCCGACCGAAAGGCCGAAATATTCCTTCACCAGCCAGAAGCCCCCGTCGTTGACGTGCGACAGCACGACCGAGCCCGCGCCGGTCGCGATCACCAGCAGCTCGGCACTGACATGCGGGCTGGCATGGGCAAGCGGCGCGACGATACCGGAGGCGGTCGCCATCGCCACGGTGGCCGAACCGGTGGCGATCCGCAGCAGCGCCGCGACCGACCAGCCCAGCAGGAGCAGCGGCACCTGGAACGAGCTGGCCGTATCGATCAGCACCCCCGACACGCCACCGTCGAGCAGGATGCGACCGAAGCCGGCGCCGCCGCCGACCACCAGCGTGATGACCGCGGTGGGCGCCAGGCTTTCGTTGCAGAAGCGCAGGATCGTCTCCCGGTTCAATCCGCGGGCCAGACCCAGCGTCCAGAAGCTGACCAGCGAGGCGATCAGCAGCGCCACGACCGAGTTGCCCACGAACCGCAATGCGGTGAACGGCACCGATCCTGCGGGCGCGAGCAGCGGTGCGGCGGCGCCCAGCAGCATCAGCGCCACCGGCAGCAGCAAGGTCGACAGCGTGATGCCGAAACCGGGCGGCGGTCCGGTCCGAGCGGTGGGGGCGGAGGAGACCGGCTCGTGTTCCGTATCCAGGCCGCTGCTGACATGCTTGGCCACCACACGCGCGAGCAACGGCCCGGCCAGGATCGCGCTCGGGATGCCGATCAAGAGGGCGTAGAGGATGGTGAGGCCGATGTCCGCGCCGTAGGCGGTCACTGCCAAAAGCGCGGCCGGATGCGGGGGAACGAGTGCGTGCACCACGGACAGGCCCGCCGCCATCGGCAGCCCCGCACGGATCAGCGGCAGCCCCGTACGCCGCGCCGCAGACAGGACGATCGGCACCAGCAGCACAAAGCCGACTTCGAAGAAGACGGGCAGGCCGACCAGCAGCGCGACGCTCATCATCGCCCAGTCGGTGCGCCTTGGTCCGAACGCGCCGATCAGCCGGTCGGCGATAACCGCGGCGCCACCGGACTCGATCATCATCTTGCCCAGGATTGTCCCAAGGCCGACCACCAGCGCAATGTGACCAAGCGTGTTGCCGACGCCCTTTTCAAAGGCACCCACTACGTCTGCGGGCGGGATCCCGACGACCAAGCCTAGCACAAGGGAGACCAGCACCAGGGCAACGAACGGGTTCAACCGGACCCACGCGATCAGCAGGATCAGGACCAGAACCGCGGCTCCCGCAGCGCCAAGAAGCCCCGGCCCCGAGAGCCAGGGACCGGGGCTGGCGATCACGCTTCCCGCCGCTTCCAGGCGATGCAGTCCACCTCGACCTTGCAGTCGATCACCATGCTGGACACGACGCAGGCGCGGGCGGGCGGGTTGGCGCCGAAATATTCCATGAAGACGCGGTTGAACGACATGAAGTCGCGCGGATCGTCCAGCCACACGCCGCAGCGGACCACGTCCTCGGGACCATAGCCAGCCTCTTCCAGGATCGCGAGGACGTTGCGGATCGCCTGGTGGGTCTGGGTGACGATGCCGCCCTCGACCACCTCGCCATTCACCATCGGCGTCTGGCCCGAGACGTAGAGGAAGCCGTCGGCTTCCACCGCGCGGGCGAACGGCAGGTGCTGGCCACCGGTCCCTTTGCCGCCTTCGACGCCGTATCGCTTCAACTGCCTTGCTTCCGTCATCCGGGGATTCCCTGTTGTTGATTGGAATTGCGGCGCAGCATCCGGCCTGCGCGTGCGCGCACCGTGCCGTCCTCAGACAGGGTGCGGACTCCGTTGACCCACACGCCGCGCAGGCCGGCGGCCGGGCGTGTCGGATCGGAAAAGGTCGCGCGGTCGGCGATCTGCGCCGCGTCGAACAGGACAAGGTCCGCGGCATAGCCCTTGCGGATGTACCCACGCCCGGTCAGGCCGAAACGATCCGCTGCAAGGCCGGTCATCTTTCGCACTGCCGTCTCCAGGGGAAACAGCTGCCGCTCGCGAACATAGTGTCCGAGCACCCTCGGGAAAGCACCCCACAGCCGTGGGTGGGGAAGCGGATCCACGGGCAGGCCATCCGACCCGATCATGGTCAGCGGGTGCGCCAGGATGCGTTCGACATCGGCATCCGCCATGCAGTGGTAGACCGCACCGGCAGGCTGAAGCCGCCGTGCTGCCGACACGATGTCCGTGCGCCAATCGACGGCGATATCGGCCAGCATGCGCCCCGCCTGCTCCGGCTCCGACTCCGACCAGGTGATCAGGATCGGGGTTTCCGGTACGACCTGCTTCAGGTCCAGCGTCGAGGAACTGGCGGTGTAGGGATAGCAGTCGCAGCCGACCGGCTGCCCGTCCGCGGCGCGTTCCAGGGAGGCGAGCACCTCGTGGCTGCGGCCGTAGTTGCTTGCTCCGGCGCATTTCAGGTGCGACACCACGACCGGCTGCTCCGCCCTGCGCCCGATTGCAAATGCCTCGTCCAGTGCGCCAAGTATTCCGGCCGTCTCGTCCCGCAGGTGCGTTGCATACACACCCCCGGATTCGCGCAGCACCTCGGCAAGTGCCAGCACCTCGTCCGTCGGCGCGGCCGCGGCGTTGCGATAGGCCAGCCCCGTCGACAGCCCCAGCGCGCCCGCTGCCATCGCGTCCCGAAGCTGCTCGCACATCGCAGCGACTTCCGCCTTTGCCGCGGGACGATCGAGCCGATCGAGCTGCGCGACGCGCAGCGCCGTATGCCCGACCAGCGCGGCGACATTGACCGACGGCTGCGCTGCCTCGACGGCATCCGCCCAGTCGGCGAAGCGGCGATACCGGAACTGATCTGCCGGCCCCAGCAAGGCAAGCGGATCGGGAGGCGATTGGCCGGGCGCCATCAGGCCGGCGCCTGCGCTGATGCCGCAATTCCCCACAACCACCGTGGTCACGCCCTGGCTTATCTTCGGCGTCATCTCGGGCGCTTCGATCACGACCAAGTCATCATGCGTGTGTGCATCGATGAAGCCGGGAGCGAGCGTGAGCCCCGTCGCATCGACCCGCTCTGCGCCGGTCGCCGATCCTGCCGGCACGATGTCGGCGATTACTCCGTCCCGAACCACCACATCCAAGATGTTTCCGGGTGTTCCGCTGCCGTCGATGACGATGCCACCGGCGATGATCGTGTTCGCGGAGGATAGCAAAGCCGCTTTCATCCAACGATACTGGTAATATATTGGGTGTACCGCAATGGGTTTTGGCAAGGAAGTTACGTTGGGCGCAACCATGGGGCTGGCGGGAGATCCGCTGGACAAGGCGCACGCGGTGGCAGGAAACGCCCACCCGGGACTGTTGCAGGGCGAAGTGACGTTGCCGGCCGCTGTCCTGATCGGCTCCGCGATGCGGCATAACCTCGACTGGATGCAGCGGTTTGTAGATCGATACGGGCTCCGGCTGGCGCCGCACGGCAAGACCACGATGGCGCCGGCATTGTTCCGCCGGCAGATGGAGCGGGGTGCCTGGGGCATCACCGTCGCGACGGCACAGCAGGCGGCGGTGGCGGCCGCGAACGGTATCGGTCGCGTGCTGATGGCGAACCAACTTGTCGGCCGCGCCAACATCGACCTGGTCGCGGACCTGCTCGAGGCGTCGTCCTTCGAGTTCTTTTGCCTTGTGGACTCATCGGACGGAGTGGCGCTCCTCGGCCAGGCCATGCGCGATCGCGGGCTGACCATTGATGTGCTGCTGGAACTTGCCCCCGAGCCAGACCAGCCCGGGTTTCGGACGGGCGTTCGTACCGAGGCCGCCCAGGCCGCGGTGCTCGATGCGATCGCCGCCTGGCATCCGCATGTTCGATTGGCGGGCGTGGAATTGTACGAAGGCGTGCTTTCGGACGAGCAGGAAATCCGCCGGTTCCTGATCCGCGCAGTCGCGGTCACCGAGGAACTGGCGCGGGCCGGGCGCTTTGGTCGCACGCCGGCGATCCTGTCGGGCGCGGGTTCGGCCTGGTACGATCTCGTCGCCGATGCGTTTGCGCGATTGGATCCGGCGCTCGGGGTGGAAGCGGTGCTGCGGCCCGGTTGCTATCTGACGCATGATGCCGGCATCTATCGTGCGTCCCAGGATGCGATCCTCGCGCGCAACCCCATCGCCGCGAGCATGCGAGAGGGATTGCTGCCTGCCCTGCAGCTATGGGCATGCGTTCAGTCGATCCCCGACGCGACACGCGCGGTGGTGGCGCTGGGGAAGCGCGACGTCGCTTTCGATGCGGGCTATCCCATACCGATCCGCCATTTCCGTCCCGGCCGTGACAGGCAGCCGGAAGATGTGCCCGGGCACTGGGCGGTAACCGGCATGATGGACCAGCATGCCTATCTTTCGATCGCGCCCGACGATGCTTTGCGCGTCGGCGACCTGATCGGCTTTGACATCTCGCACCCGTGCCTGACCTTCGACAAGTGGCGTTCGCTTCTCATCGTTGACGACGATTATCGGGCCATCGAGCGGATCGAGACGTTCTTCTGAGGGGCGGGGCATGACACGAAAGCTGATGATTTTCGCCGCGGCAGTGGCCGCGCTGCCGGCGGCCGCACAGCAACGCAGCGTCCCGCTGATCCCCGCACCGGCCATGCTGGAGACGCAGCGGGGCACGCTGCGGATCTCCGCCGGTGACACGATCGCCGTCGCATCCGACGATCCAGTAGCCACGGCGGCGGGCACGCGGCTGGCCGAACTGGTTGCAAAGATGGGCGGGCCCCGCCTCGTGATGGGGGATGGCAACCGCGCGGCGATCCGGCTGGTGCGCATCGCGAAAGGCTCCATGCCCGAGGAGGGCTATCGCCTGTCTGTCACCCGCGCCGGCGTGCGAGCGGAAGCCGCGGATGACGCCGGGTTGCGCAATGCGGCAGCGACCCTGGCCCAGCTTCTGACGCCCGGCGATCAAGACCTGAAAGGCGTGACGGTGCCGCATCTGCGCATCGAGGACCGGCCGCGGTTTCGCTGGCGGGGCGTGATGCTGGACGTCGCCCGGCACTTCACCACCATCGAACAGGTGCGCAAGGTCGTCGACACGATGGCGCAGCACAAGCTCAACATGCTGCAGCTTCACCTCACCGACGATCAGGGCTGGCGCATGGAGATCAAGCGCTTTCCCGAACTGACGCGGATCGGCGCGTGGCGAAAGGGGCCTTCGACCGGGGGGCCGGACGACGGCAAGCGGTACGGCGGGTTCTTCACCCAGGACGAACTGCGCGATCTGGTCGCCTATGCGAGGGAACGTGGTGTCACGATCGTGCCGGAGATCGACATGCCGGGCCATGCGCAGGCGGCCGTTGCCTCCTATCCGGAGGCCGGCGTGTTCAAGGACCGGCCGGTGGTTTCGCCGGAATGGGGCATCAATCCCTATCTGTTCGGCACGGACGACCAGGCCTGGACCTTCATCACCGGCGTGCTGGACGAGGTGCTGGAGGTGTTCCCGTCGACCTACATTCACGTGGGCGGCGACGAAGCATTGAAGCACCAGTGGCAGACATCGCCGGTTGCGCAGGCCCAGATGAAGAAACTGGGCCTGAAGAACGAGGAGGAGCTGCAAAGCTGGTTCGTTGACCGGCTCGGCCGGTACCTGGCGGATCGGGGGCGGCGCCTGATCGGGTGGGACGAAATCCTGGAAGGGGGACTGCCGGCTTCAGCCACGGTCATGTCCTGGCGAGGCGAGGAGGGGGCGGTCGCGGCTGCAGGCCTGGGCCATGACGTGGTGCTGTCGCCGGGACCGGTGATGTACCTCGACAATCTGCAAAGCGCACGCGGCGACGAGCCGCATGGGCGGCTTGCCGTGCAATCGCTGGAGACGGTCTACCGCTACGATCCCATACCGGCGAAGCTCTCGCCCGATCGGGCGCACCATGTACTGGGTGCCCAGGCGAACCTGTGGGCGGAGTATATCAAGACGCCGGCCCAGATCGACCACGCGCTGTTCCCGCGCCTGGACGCGCTGGCGGAACTGACCTGGTCGTCGAAAGAAGCGCGGAACTGGAATGCTTTCCTGAGCCGGCTGGAACCGCAGATGGCGCGCTATTCCCGGCAGGGTGTGGGCGCAGCGGACAGCGCCTTTGCCGTCGACTTCACGCCGGATCGTCCGGCGGCTGACCTGCTCGACCGGCGCCGGGCGACGGTGACACTGGCGAACCAGGCGAAGCACGGCACCATTCGGTTCACGCGCGATGGCAGCGAGCCGACCGTGCGCTCCTCCACGTACCGGGGGCCGCTGGCCCTGGCGATGGGTGATCGGGTGCGCGCACGCCCCTTTGGAAAGGATGGCGCTCCGCTGGCCGCCACGCGCGAGTTCGCCTTGACTGCCGATGCGCTGATGACCCGGGACAGCGCTGGGCTGGACATCTGCCCGGGCGCGGGCATCCGCCTGCGCGTGGCGCTGCATCCCGACACCAACGCGGACGCGCCTGCGTACAACGTCAACCTGTTCGATACGTGCTGGTTGTACCACAAGGCGCCGCTCGCTCAGGCCGCCAAGGTGGAGGTCGCGTTGGGCCGCTTGGCCCGCCATTACGCGCTGCGCCAGCCTCAACGCGAAGCCGTGATCTGGCGCTACAATCCGACCCGCTACGGCAGCGTGGTGATCCGCTCGGGCGGCTGCGAAGGCGCAGTCGTGGCGACCTTGCCGATCCCCGATCCGGAGGCGTCGCCCAATCGGTTCGTGTTGACTGCGCCGCTCGGCACGGACGAACGAGAGGCGGACCTGTGCCTCGTGACGATCCCCTCCGAAGGCGGGCCGATATACGGGATCGAACGTGTGCGCCTTATCCCGCAGTGAGGCATTGTCGAAAGCCCGCTAGCCCCTTGGCACCTTCAACGTCTCGCCGGAGGGGTCCGGCTGGTGGTGCTGATCCGTGCGCTTCCCGCTGCCGATGCGGAAGCGGGAAGCTGGATGCGCGGATTTCCTCGGTTGAGAGCTACGTCGCGAGGACGCGCGACAAGAAGGCGAGCACTCTGGTGCTCGCTCTAGATCGGCATGCCCGGGGGTACCGCCGGCACCGGCCGCTTGAGTTCTCGGGTCAGCGCATCCTCATCGCGGAGCATCGCGCCCATCGCGCGTTGCCAGGTCGCGCCCTCGTCCTTGCCTCGAGCGTCCGCCAGGCGGGAGGCGAGGCTGGCGAGCCGTCCCTGTAGGACCCCCGCAACGTCCGGCGAGGTTCCCGGCTCGCGCGCGGTTCGTGCAAGGGTGAGGATGGTGCGGGTCGCGATCCGCCGTTCGAGCGCGGTGTCGCTGGACGTGAGCGTTGCCGCAGTCAGCCGGTCGAGCAGCTCGTCCAGGCCGGGCAGGGAGGCGTCGCGGGCGTGCTGGAGGTACAGGCGAGTCAGCCGCGCCGGCGCAAGCAGCGTCGCCAGGGTCAGCTGGGCACCGACATCCGCCGCGACCAGCGGGTCGAACACCGCGGCACCCGCATTGTCGAACACCTCCGTGTCGAACTGGGGATCGGCTCCACCGTTGACGCCGGACGACAGCTGGAGCTCGAGCGCTGCCGGCACCGCCAGTTCGCGGGGTGCCAATGTGGCGAGTAGCGCATCCAGCGCCGCAAGCTGCTCGGCTGCGGAGGCAGGCGTCGGCTCAGGGCTGTTCCCGCCGACCACCGCATAGCGATAATGGACGCCGCCGACGATCTTCCCGATCGCGGCCACTTCGTAGCGGTGGAGCAGCCACACCGGCACGAACTTGCGGCGCAAGTTGGCGAGCGGCTCGCCCGCGTGCAGGACGCTTGGCCCGAAGTTGGCGAGCGCCACCCGGCGGACCGCCATCATGTGCTCCAGGTCGGCCGGCTGGTCGTTGCCTTCGGTCCACATATTGTCGCCAGGCACACCCAGATCGTCGGCCCGGCCGTCGATGTCCGTCAGATAGCGCATGCCCGCAGCCTCGATCGCGGTCGCCTTGCGCGCGGCCTCCGCGTCCGGATCGACGCCGGGCGCGGGCTGGCCATAGAGCCAGTCGACGGTGAACTTGTCCCAGCTGCCGATCCCGGTCGCATACGCATCGCCCAGATCGATACGCCCGTCCTGCAGGCCCATGCGGGCAAAGGGATAGTCCATCACCGTGCTGCGATCCTGGAGGCTCCCTGCGAAATTGTGGACAAAGCCGATCGCGTGGCCGACCTCGTGCGCGCCAAGCTGCCGGATGCGCGCGAGCGAGACCCGGACGGGATCGTTGGCGCCCCCCGAATTGTCGCCTGCGGTACCGACCAGCCCTTCGAACAGGATGATGTCCTGGCGCAGGCGCAAGCCTTCGAGGACGACGTTGCCCTTGATGATCTCGCCCGTGCGCGGGTCGATGATGCCGCCGCCATAGGACCAGCTGCGCGTCAGCCGCGCGTCCCAGTTGACGATGTTGTAGCGCACGTCCTGCGGATCGGCATCGGCGGGCAGCACCTTGGCCTGAAAGGCATCGATATAGCCGGCTGCGTCGAACGCCTGGTTCCACCAGCCCACGCCCTCGACCAGGGCCGAGCGGACCGGTTCGGGCGCGGTGTTGTCGATGTAGAAGACGATCGGCTTCTTCACGCGGGAGCGGGCGGCGCCGGGATCGGTCTTGTCGAGCCGGAAGTGATTGGCGAGCTGGACCAGCACGTCGGCGCCCAGGGGCGTCGCGAAATCATAGATCTGGGTCGCGTGGGTGCCTGAGCGGATGTCGAAGCGGCGCGGCACGAAGCCCGGCGCAGGCAGCCGTACCAGCGAATGGTGGACGGTGAAGCTCACTTGGCGGGGGTCGGGCGCGATGTTGCTGATCTCCTTGCCCGGCGTCTCGGAGGCATAGGTCTGCACCGCCTCCATCTCGATATTGTCGGGAAAGACCTTCACGGACTTCGGGTCGGCGGCGCTCAGGCTGTCGACTTGCCGGAAGCCCTTGGCCTCGCCGTTCAGCGCGCCGGTGATGTTCATCACGTCATGCGTCAGGAACGGAGCAAGATCGACCGTCACCGCTCCCGATGGCGCGGTCGAAACGACATCGACCGTAGCGACCACGCTGTAGGGAAAATTCTCGCGAGCCCCCGTCTGGATTCGCGCATCGCCGCTTGCCACGAAGCGCGGGTTCTCGAACGTCACCGCCATCTTGCCGCCCAGCCTGCGGAAGGCGAGCACCTGCGTATCCCCCAGCATCCCGTGGTCGAGGCGGATGGGCGCGGAGCCGAGCCCGGTCTTGAGCGAACTTGCATAAAGGAACCGTCCCTGGGTGCCGTCGTCAGCCGCCGGCGGCAACGTGACCAGGATGCGCCCGTCGGCCGGATCCACGGCAACCGGCAACAGCGCGCCACCGCCGCGGACCGGCACGGGGGCGAGTTGCGCCGCGGCTGGCATCGACGTCCAGGCGAGCCCAGCCAATACCACTGAGCTCAAAATCTTGATGTTCCGCATCTGCCCCCTCGCTGCTGTGCCGCGCACCGCTTGCTGCAATGCAAAAAATTAGCACGCGCGGCATTGCGCTTCTTGGCATTTTTTAACAGCTTCGGGGTGCCTGTTGATGGATTCGTGCAAAGGGGGGCGATTTGCAGGAAGATTTGCAACTGTCAGATCTGGACCAGACCGACTTTCGGATCATTCGAGAGATTGCGCGCGATGGCCGCCTTTCGGACGTCGCCTTGGGGGAACGGGTGCATCTGTCGAGCACCGCCGCTGCGCGCCGCCGCAAGATCCTGGAAGAATGCGGAGCTGTCACCGGGTACAGCGCCAACCTCAACCTGGAGGCACTGGGCGTCGGGATCGTCGTTCTCGTCGCGATCGAGCTGGCGTCGCAGGCTGAACAGGTCCTCAACGAGTTCGAGGCGGCGGTGGTGCAATGCCCCTCGATGACCTTCTGCAGCTTTGTCTCGGGCGACACCGACTTCATCATGATCGTGCATGTGCGGTCCCTGGGCGATTACGACCGCGTGTACCGGAGCGAACTCTCGAAGCTTCCGCATGTCGCAAAGATCCGCAGCAGCTTTGTTATGCGTCAGGTCACGCAACGGGTGATTCCGCCCGTGATATTCGAGGGAAGGCGCTGACCCGTCCCCACGCCTCGGTTGCGACTTCCGGCGTGATCACGTGCTTTCACGCTGGAATCCGGCACGAAGCGCATTTGGGGATGGCAAGTTTCGCAGGACGCTGCGTTCGAGTTCGTGCAACATTCTCTTCGAACGGGGACGCTCTCAGCAACAAAATGCCGGGACACCTTGGTTCCAAGAAACTTTGACTGTGCGGAAGTCCGATTGGGGGCCGACGCCAGGAGAGGACCGCTTGAGGCATACGCTTCAATGGGGGACTTATCTCGATGGCGGATATTGTACGCGTTTCGGCAGCGCGCGGCCGTGGCTGGTGCGGCCGCGCCGGCCTGATGACTACCGTGGCGATCGCGGCACTCGCTCCGCTATCCTCGGTCCAGGCGCAGACCGCATCGAGCGCCCCGACTGCCGGCGTGCTGACAGCGGATCCGGCCAACCTGCCGGACGCTGCATCCGGCAACAATCCCCGCACCGCCAGCTCCGCTCCCCCGACCGCTGACAGCGTACAGGCGGTCGAGGCGGTCGAGGCAGAACCCGAAGCGGCCGCGGCCGGGGAAGTCACGGTAACCGGCAGCCGGATCGTGCGGGACGGCTACAGCGCTCCCACCCCGGTGACGGTGCTCGGCGCGGCTGAGATCGCCGCGCAGGCTCCAGCCAACATCTCCGACTTCGTCAACCAGCTTCCTGCAATCTCCGGATCGGGCACTGCCGCCACCAGCTCGGGCAGCCTGTCCAACGGAATTGCCGGGGTGAACTCGATCAGCCTGCGTGGTCTGGGCGCGGGCCGGACGCTGGTGCTGCTCGACGGGCAGCGCTCGGTCGCCTCGACCGTCGGCGGCGTTGTCGACATCAACACCTTCCCGCAGGACCTGGTCGAGCGCGTCGAAGTGGTCACCGGCGGCGCATCCGCCCAATATGGTTCGGACGCGGTGGGCGGCGTTGTCAACTTCATCCTGAACAAGGGGTTCCGGGGCTTCAAGCTGTCGGCCGATCAGGGAATCTCCACTTATGGCGACGGCCACAACTATCGCGTAACGGCGAGTGCCGGGCTCGGCCTATTGGACGAGCGGCTCCACATCCTGCTGAACGGCGAATACTTCCGGCAAGAGGCGGTCACGAGCATCAACCGGGACTGGAACGACAGCGCCTATTTCCAGATCAACAACCCCGCCTATACGTCCACCAACGGCGAACCGCAGCGGCTGGTAGGTTCGGGCTTCGGTCCCGCCACCTATACCGCCGGCGGCCTGATCACCTCCGGCCCGCTGCGGGGCACCTATTTCCAGGGCGATGGCCAGACCGGGCAGCTTAATTTCGGCACCACCAACTCGGTGTCGAGCCCGTGGATGATCGGCGGCGATTACCAGACGACGCTTGCGGGCCATGCGGGCACCAACTCGCTCCTCCCCAAGGAAGAGCGCATAGGCGTGTTCAACCGCACGTCGTTCGACGTGTCCGACGCGCTCCAGGTGTACGGCCAGTTCTCCTGGAACCGCTACACCGGTGCCAGCTTCTACCAGCAGACGCCCAGCACCGGCGTCACCATTCAGCGCGACAATGCCTATCTGCTGCAGCAATATCCGTCCGTGGCCGCTGCGCTGACAGCGGCGGGCGCGTCCTCGTTCACCATGGGGACCAGCAATGCCGGGTTCCCGGTACCCGGCAGCGACAACGTCCGCGACGTCTACCGCTATGTCGCCGGCGCCACCGGCAAGTTCACGTTGTTCGACAACCGCTGGAGCTGGGACGCCTATTATCAGCATGGGACCGCCAAGGTTCATGCCGAGCTGACCAACACCTGGAGCGTCGAGCGTATGGCGCTGGCGCAGGATGCGGTGTTCGCGCCCGCGGGCAACGCCGCCGGCATCCCCGCCGGGACGATCGTGTGCCGCTCCACGCTCACCGCAGCCGGCAACGGCTGCGTGCCGATCGACCGCCTGGGCACGACCGGACCGTCGGCGGAAGCCCTGGCCTACATCTACGGCGAGCAGCCCTACCGCAACGAGACGATCAAGCAGGACGTCGCCGCGTTCAGCCTCAGCGGGCAGCTGTTCCAGCTACCGGGCGGCGCGCTGGCGATCGCCTTTGGCGGGGAATATCGCAAGGAGCAGATCAGCGGCTTCGTCGAAGAGCAGTTCCAGCCGGTCGTCAATGCCAACGGCACGACGACCAGCCGCTGGCTCTACGGCAACTATCTGCCCAACCAAGGGCAATACACGGTGAAGGAGGCGTTCCTGGAGATCGACGCGCCGCTGCTCCCCGGCGTCACGCTCAACGCTGCCGGCCGCTACACCGACTATTCGACCTCCGGCTCGGTACAGACGTGGAAGATCGGCGGCACCTACACGCCGCTTCCCGACATCAAGCTGCGCGGCACCTATAGCCACGACATCCGCGCACCCAATCTTTCGGAGCTGTTCGCCGCCGGCACCGCGCGCACCAACACCGTCATCCTGCCGACGAACTCGCCGGTGGGTGCGGGCTCGTTCCAGTTCATCGAAAACACCGTCGGCAACCAGGCGCTCAAGCCGGAGGCTGCCAACACCTGGACAGCAGGCATCGTGCTCACGCCCAGTTTCCTGCCGGGCTTCAGCGCGTCGTTCGACTATTACGACATCCGCATCCGCAAGGCGATCGGCACCATCACGTCGCAGAACACCGTCGACAACTGCTACAACCTGGGCATCGACGCCTATTGCAGCAACATCGTCTACACCGACGGCGCGCTCAGCCGCATCATCCTCCAGCCGTTCAACTTCGCCAGCCAGAAGGAGAAGGGCTTCGACATCGAGGCGAGCTACCGCACGGCACTGAGCAGCATTTCGGATGGCCTGCCCGGCACCCTCAGCATCCATGCCAATGCCACCCACTACATCCAGAACGTGATCGACAACGGGATCTTCCCGATCGACTATGCCGGGGTGAACGGCGGCAGCCTGGCCGGCAGCTACAGCGCCCCGAACTGGATCTACCGGGTCAGCGCCTTCTACGACGTCGAACCCTTCACCTTCAATCTCGTCGGTCGGGGCTTCAGCGACGGCGTCTACGGCAACGATTACATCGAATGCACGGCAAACTGCCCGACCTCCTCGACCCAGTATCGCACGATCAACGACAACCACATCGCAGGCGCCTTCTACGTCGATACCTCCGTCAGCGTGAAGTTCGATGCCGATGGGCATGAGGCGAGGCTCACGCTGGTCGCCAACAACCTGTTCAACCGCAAGCCGGTGCTGATCGGCAACGGCCCGGACGCAAACAATGTGCCCGCCTACTCCCAGACGAACCGGTCACTCTACGATGTCGTCGGGCGGGTGTTCCGCATCGCCGCCAGCGTGAAATTCTGACGCAGCCGAACCAGGAGCCCTTATGAACACGTCCATTCCGCACCGCCTGCGTACTCTTGCGGCTGGCGCATCAGCGCTTGCGCTCGCCCTTCAACCCGTCGTCGCTCAAGCCGCGGGCGCGCCGAAGGGCGCGAGCAAGGCTCAGAAGGCTGCCGCGGCTGCCGCTGTCGATGCCCAGGCCAAGCAGATCCAGGTCATGGTCGACCAGGTGTTTTCCTATGCCGAACCCGGCTTTCAGGAAGTTCGCACCTCCGCGTATCTCGCCGACATTCTCGAGAAGAACGGCTTCACGGTCACTCGCGGCGTGGCCGGCATCCCGACCGCGTTCACAGCAACCTGGGGCAGCGGCGGGCCGCTGATCGCGCTGGGCAGCGACATCGACGACCTGCTCGGCGTCTCGCAGGTGCCGGGCATCCCCAACGTCAAGCCGCTGCTGGAAGGTGCTCCGGGCCATGGCGAGGGGCATAATTCGGGCATGCCGCTGGTCATCGCAGCCGCAATCGCTGCCAAGCAGGTGATGGAGAAGAACCACATCCCCGGTCGCCTGATGCTGTGGCCGGGGGTTGCCGAGGAACTGCTCGCGACCAAGGCCTATTATGTCCAGGCAGGCCTGTTCAAGGATGTCGACGCGTGCATCTTCACCCACGTCTCGAGCGACTTCACCACGGCATATGGCGACCAAGGCCAGAACGGCATGGTCTCGGTCGAATATACCTTCCACGGCAAAACCGCGCACGCCGCCGGGGATCCCTGGGACGGACACAGCGCGCTGGACGCCGTCGAGATCATGGACACGGCGTGGAACTACCGGCGCGAGCACCTGCCGGTGACGCAGCGCTCGCATTATGTGATCACCGAGGGCGGCGGCCAGCCCAACGTCGTGCCGGGTAAGGCGTCGGTCTGGTATTATTTCCGGGATCGCACGTTCGGCGCGGTGAAGTCGCTCTTTGACACCGGCAACGAGATCTCGGAGGCCGCGGCCAAGGCAACCGGGACGACCGTGGAACGCCGCATCCTGGGCTATGCCGCGCCCAATTTCGGCAACAAGCCGCTTGCGGAAGCGGCATGGCGCAACATCAAGGCGGTCGGCATGCCGCAATGGTCGGCCGACGACCAGGCCTTCGCGCGCGCGGTGCAGGAAACCAACCAGCGCAAGGTGGAGCCGCTGCGGAATGTCGTCGCGGATCTCTCGACGCCGGAGAATCGGCCGAAGTCGATGGGCGGCGGTTCCGACGATATCGGCGACATCATGTGGGCGGTACCGACCATCACCGTGCGTTATCCGTCCAACATCCCCAACATGATCGGCCACAACGTCACCTCGGCGATGGCGATGGCGACGCCGATTGCCCACAAGGGGGCGGTCGCGGGGGCCAAGGCAGTGGCGATGACGGTGCTCGACCTGATGACCAGCCCCAAGCTGATCGCCGACGCCAAGACCTATTTCACCGACGTCCAGCTGAAGACCGACCGCTATGCTCCGATTCTGGAGAAGCCGGCGATCTGGCTGAACAAGGACGTCATGGAGCGGCTGCGCCCGCAGATGGAGAAATTCTATTACGATCCGGACAAATACCCGAGCTACCTGGACCAGCTCGGCGTCAAATATCCCACGGTGACGCCACAATAGGCCGGAACTCGGGCCACGTCAGACGAGGTGCACGGTTTGTAGTTCGCGAGGGGTAGGGTGGATCATGCCCCACCCCTCGCAAGCCTGCTGGTGGTGCTGATGGACGTGCGCTTCCCGTTGTCACCGCGGAATGTCACTCGTCGACCGTGACACCTACAACAGCGCCGCTCCGCGGCCTTGGCGGAGTGGCAGATCAACTGGTGCGTCGAGCGCATGGGTGCGCGCTATGCGGGGCTGCTCGCGCATGTCATAGCCTTCCGTGCGATCGTCGTCCGATCGAGCGCCCGCTTCAAGCTCGGGCAGGACGAGAGCGACACTTCGTTCGGGGAAATCCTTTCGGCTCTGGGAGACAATGCCCTTGCGCGCGCCATGCGCACGCAACGCGACTGAGGCACTTTTCCTTGCTGCCAGGAGGGGGGGCAAAGCGCAACCTTTGGAGAGCGCCTCGCGTTAGACTGACCGCATCCGCGCGTGCGAGCCGCCAAGGGCGGGCCGTGAGTGATACCGGTTGTAGGATGTGGTTGGCGGCCGTACAGCCTTGATAAAGCGGGATTATAGAGGTGCGCGTGACGACGATCCTGATCAATGGCGAGGCACGCGAAGTCGACGTGCCGCCCGACATGCCGCTTTTGTGGGTGCTGCGCGACGTGGTCGGCCTGACCGGCACCAAGTTCGGCTGCGGCATCGCCCAATGCGGCGCCTGCACCGTGCATGTCGATGGCAAGCCGGCGCGCAGCTGCGTGCTGCCGGTCTCTGCCGTAGGCAATCGCAACGTCACCACCGTGGAGGCGGTCGGCGGAACCGAGATCGGTCGCAAGGTGCAGGAAGCGTGGCTGGACGTTGAGGTCGTCCAGTGCGGCTATTGCCAGTCGGGCCAGATCATGTCGGCAGCGGCCCTGCTGGGACGCAATCCTGCGCCGGACGATGCCGCGATCGACGCGGCCATGTCGGGCAACATCTGCCGCTGCGCCACCTATCCCCGCATCCGCGCCGCTATCAAGCGCGCGGCGGGCCTCCCGGCGGAGACGGTCTGATGCACGGGCCGATCGGCCGGCCAGCCTATGGCGTGCTGCAACCCGAAGACCTGAGCGTCGCCTCGCGCCGTCGGTTCCTGAAGGCCGGGACCTTCATGTTCGGCTTTGCGGTGCTGGCGCGCGCGGGCAAGGCTGCCGCGCAGAGCCAGGGCGAGGAGCCGTCGCTGCGCGCGATCACGCCGGGTGGCCCGGAAAGCGGCGCGGCCTTCAACGGCTTTGCGCCGGGCGGCTTCATCCGCATTCCGTCCGAGGGCAAGATCACCTTCATCATCCCGTCCACCGAGATGGGCCAAGGGATCTACACGGGCGAGGCGATGCTGCTGTCGGAGGAGCTGGAAGTCACCCTCGACCAGGTCGAGGTAGTGCCCGCGCCGCCGAATGAGCTGCTCTACAGCCAGCCGATCCTCAAGAGCCAGGCGACCGGCGGATCCACCTCCACCCGTGGGGCCTGGGGGCCGCTGCGCCAGGCGGGCGCGGCTGCGCGCACCATGCTGATCGCCGCCGCGGCGCAGCGCTGGAACGTCGCGCCCGACACATGCTTTGCCGACCAGGGCCGCGTCTATTGCCGGGCGAACGGCCAGTCGCTGCCCTATGGCGCGCTGGTGCAGGCGGTGCGAAGCCAGCCGGTGCCCAAGGACGTGCCGCTCAAGAAGCCCGGCCAGTTCAAGCTGATCGGCCGCTCGCTGCAGCGGGTAGACACGCCGTCCAAGGTCAATGGCACCGCGGTGTTCGGCATCGACGTGAAGGTGCCGGAGATGAAGATCGCCGCCATCGAGATCTGCCCGGCGCAAGGCGGGCGGCTCCGGTCGATGGAGGACCGCGGCGCGCGCAACGTGCCGGGCGTGGTTGACGTGTTGCGCATCGACAATGCGGTGGCCGTGGTTGCCGACCACTTCTGGGCGGCGAAGAAGGGGCTGGAGCAGCTCGATCTGCGCTGGGACTTCGCCGGGCACGAGAAAGTGTCGACGGAGCGGATCTTTGCCGACCTGAAGCACGCTTCCGAAAACGGCAAGCCGATCCTGGGGCGCGAGCTGGGCGACGCCGACAAGGCGATGGACGATGCGCACAGCCGGGTGGAGGCGGTGTACGAGCTGCCGTTCCTGGCGCACGCCACCATGGAGCCGATGAACACCACGGTGCATGTCCGCCCCGACGGCTGCGACATCTGGGTGGGCACGCAGGCGCCCACCGCGGTGCAGGGCGCCGCCGCCAAGACGCTGGGCATCCCGCCCGAGCAGGTGATGGTGCACAACCACCTGATCGGCGGGGGCTTCGGCCGGCGGCTGGTTGCCGAAAGCGTGGTGCAGGCGGTGCAGTTCGCCCGCCAGGTTCCCTATCCGTTGAAGGTCATCCAGACGCGCGAGCAGGACATCCGCCACGACCTGTTCCGCCCGGCCTATTACGACCGCATCGCCGCCGGCTTGGGGCCGAACGGCCTGCCGGTGGTGCTGACCGACCGGATCACGGGCGGGTCGGTGCTGGGCAGCTATTTGCCGACCGGCCTTCCGGACGGAACCCTCGACACCGACGCAGTCGAAGGCGCGGATCGGACGCCCTATTCGATCCCGGCGGTGCGGGTGGACTGGGTCCGGCGCGATCCCCCGATCAAGGTCAACTGGTGGCGCGGCGTGGGCCCCGCCCACAACGTCTATGTGGTCGAGAGCTTCCTGGACGAATGCGCGCATTCGGTCGGTCGAGACCCGGTCGATTACCGGCGGGCGATGCTGAAGGACAATCCGCGCTCGCGCCGGGTGTTGGACATCGCGGCGCGCCGTGCCGGCTGGGGCACGCCGCTTCCGCCGCGCACGGGTCGCGGGGTGTCGCTGCACGACAGCTTCGGCAGCCATCTGGCGCTGGTGTGCGAGGTGCATGTGACGCCCGCGGGCGAAGTGCAGCTGCGGCGGCTGGTGGCGGCGATCGACTGCGGCCAGACGGTGAACCCCAACAGCGTCCAGGCCCAGATCGAGGGCGGGGTGTTGTTCGGCATGTCGGCGGCGCTCTACAATGCGGTGACCATCCAGGAAGGACAGGTCGAGCAGAGCAATTTCAACGACTATCGCCAGCTGCGCATCAACGAGACGCCGCCCATCGAGGTGCACATCGTCCAGAGCACCGAGGATCCGGGCGGCGTGGGCGAGGCGGGGACCGTCTCTGCCGCCCCCGCGCTCGCCAACGCGATCTTTGCGGCGACCGGCGTGCGGCTGCGGCGGCTGCCGATCGATTATGGGGCATTGATGGAGAAAGACGCAGGCAAGCGCGTGATCGCCCCGCCGGCGTTGGCGCTCGGCCTGGGCGCGGCCGCGCTCGCCTGGAGTGGTGACAAGGGAGCGGAGGCATGAAGGGCTCTCGCTTGAAGCGCTTCGGCCTGATCGCGCTGATCGTCGCCAGTCTCCTGCTGGTCGCGGCGATCGCCTTTTTCGCGTGGCCCGCAAAGCTGGAGGCGGTGGCACCGAGCCCCGGCCAGCCGACCGGCCGCGCGCTGGTCGAAAAGGGCCGCTATCTCGCGACCGCTGCCGACTGCGTCGCCTGCCACTCGACCCCGAACGGCGAGCCCTTTGCCGGCGGCCTCGCGTTCAAGCTGCCGTTCGGCACGATCTATTCGTCCAACATCACGCCCGATCCGAAGAACGGCATCGGCGCGTGGAGCGATGCGGAGTTCGTGCGCGCGGTGAGGCATGGCGTACGCAACGACGGGCAGCAGCTGTATCCGGCGTTTCCGTATACCGCCTATACCCACATGAGCACCGACGACGTGCTCGCGATCCGCGCGTATCTCAACACGCTGCGGCCGGTGAACCAGGCGGTGGCAGTCAACCAGCTCTCCTTCCCGTTCAACCAGCGCTATCTGATGCGGGCGTGGAAGCTGCTGTTCATGCCCAAACAGCCGCTCCGGCCGGACCCGAACCAGTCGGCGGAATGGAACCGGGGCGCCTATCTGGTCGAGGGCGCGGGCCATTGTGCGGAGTGCCATACGCCGCGCAACCTGCTGTTCGGCCTGAAGAGCGGGCAGAAGTTCGCGGGTGCCACGACCCAGGGGTGGAAGGCGTACAACCTCACCAGCGATCCGGAGACCGGCATCGGGGACTGGTCGGTGGACGAGCTCACGCGCTACCTGGCGACCGGGCATACGCCGGGCCGCGGGGCGGCGGCCGGATCGATGGGTGAGGCGGTGAGCCTGAGCCTCAGCCGCCTGACCCCGCAGGACCTGCGCGCGATGGCGGTGTATCTGAAGACCATTCCCGCCAAGCCCGGCACACCGGGATCGAAGATCAATCCCAACCCGCCGCTCATGACCGCCTCCACTGCGTTCGCACCCGTGCGAGCGGAAGTCGGCCCGGACGCGATGGGGCTGCGGATCTTCGAGGGCGCGTGCGCCAGCTGCCATGGCTGGGACGGCTCCGGACTGCACAGCCCCTATGGCGCGCTGCGCGGTGCCCAGACGGTGAACGATCCCGAGGCGACCAACCTGGTGCAGGTCATTCTGCACGGGTCGGAGATCTCCACGCCCCAGGGCGGAGCGTCGATGCCCTCGTTCGGCCGCGCCTACAACGACGCGGAGATCGCGGCAGTGGCGAATTATGTGCTCGGCCACTTCGGCGGCAAGGCGGCTACGGTGACGCCGGAGCGCGTCGCCAAGGCGCGGCGCGAAGGCGAATAGCTTCGAAGCCCTGCGGGTGGGGCGGATGGATGCCCCGCCCGCACACGTCCGCTGGCCCGTCTCGCTACTTCAACTCCTCGCCGGAAGTGATCCGGCGGGTAGCGCTGATGTACGTGTGCGTCCCGTTGCCGCCGCCGAACGTTGAAGGCCTGCTGTCGAGACGAGGACGACACGAAAGGAGATGCCGCCTCGCGCCGAAACAACTCGGCCAGCATGAGCGCCCAGTTCCCGCGAGGAGCGCAGCGAGCGCATGTTTCGATCCAGCAGTCGCTGTAGCAGGATCTTCGGAAAGCGGCTGGCTACCGGCTAAGCAATGCGCTCGAGCTGGTGAGCGCGAGCAGTCGTGGTGGTCTTGGCTGAACCATCCGGTCAACGGCCTGCTTCACAGCCCGACATAGACAGCATTTAGACGCCCGACGGTTTTCTATCTCCCAAACCCGCCGCAGCCGGGTTGACCGAAGCGCGGCTCCGAATACCCTAGCAGGTAAGTAGGTATTAGGGGGATAAGGATGAGCGGGTCCAGACGGGCAAGTTATGCAGTGACGTCACTCTCGGTCGGGGAGGCTCACAAGAGGGCGTCGGCAAGCTATGTGAATCACGTTCTCGCCTCCCGCGGGACGTTTCGATGTCCGCCAGCTATTCGCCAGACGGTGAGCTGGGCCGCCTTGGTCACGGGGTTGCTGATCTCCACGGCGCCCGACGCATATGCCCAGGACGCAGCCCCGGTCATCACCTCGCCGGAAACAGCGCCTGAACTTTCCGCTCCGCCAACCGGATCCGGAGACATCGTGGTCACCGGCTCCCGCATCAGCCGCAATGGCTACGATACGCCCACGCCCGTAACGGTGATCAGCACGCAGGAACTGCAGGCGAACTCGCCTGCCAATCTCGCCGACTTCGTCAACCAGCTTCCGTCTGTCGCGGGCAGCATCACGCCCGCCAACAGCAATCGGTCGCTTGCCAGTGGTGCGGCCGGTCTCAACACGGTGAACCTGCGCGGCCTGGGAAGCAATCGCACGCTGGTGCTGCTTGACGGCCGTCGGTCAGTCGCTTCGGCGACGGACGGTACGGTCGACATCAACACCATTCCACAGGGGCTGGTGAAGAGCGTCGAGATCGTCACGGGCGGTGCCTCCGCTGCCTATGGCTCCGACGCGGTGGCGGGCGTCGTCAACTATATCCTCGACAAGGAGTATACCGGCATCAAGGGCGACCTGAGCTACGGCCAGACGACCTATGGCGACGACGACAATTATCGTGCGACCCTGACCGCCGGCACGCCGTTTGCAGGTGGCCGCGGGCATCTGCTGGTCAGCGGGACCTATCTCCAGCGGGAGGGCGTTCGGGGCGTACCCAGGCGCTGGGCGGAAAAGGGCATGTATATGACCCAGAACCCCGCCTATGTCCCGGGGAACGGGCAGCCCCAGTATATGCCGTCCACGCAGGCGGGCCTGAACAGTGTTACCGGCGGCGGCATCGTCGTGAGCGGTCCGGCGCGCGGCGTGTATTTCGGCCAGGGCGGCACGATCAACCGCTACGACTATGGCGACAACTACAACCCGGCCGGCAACGGGGAGTGGACGATCGGCGGCGACTGGCGCGAAAGCCAGCATATCGATGGTACGTCGCTGCAACCGGGCGAGCGCCTGCGGAGCGTGTACGGGCGGCTGAGCTACGAGATCAGCGATGCCGTCGAGGTGTTCGCAGAGGCCTCCTATAACCGCACGCGCGGCCTGAACTGGGGAGGGCGCCAGACCGACCGGGGCAATATCACGATCCGGGGCGACAACGCGTTCATTCCCGCAGCCTTGCTCGCCCAATATCCAAGCCTCGCAAGCACCGGACTGACTCTCGGCTCGTTCAACGCGGACTATCCCACGCGACAGAGCGACAACACCCGCGAAGTGCAGCGCTACCTGATCGGTGCCGAGGGTCATTTCAATCTGTTCGACACGAACTGGAAGTGGGACGGCTATTATCAGCACGGTGTCACCGAAAACCGTATCGAGCTGACTTCCCCCAACCGCACGAAGCTGGCGTACGCACGGGACGCGGTCTGGAACGCGGATCATACGGCGATCGTCTGCCGGGTGACGCAGACCGGCAGCACCGACCCGCTCGCCCAGGGATGCGTGCCGTTCAACAGCTTCGGCATCGGCGTGAACTCGGCGGATGCCGTGAACTATATCATGGGCAATCCTTGGACCAGGACGCGGTTCCAGCAGGACGTTGCCGCGTTGAACGTCAGCACGGATATCGACAATCCCTGGCTGAAGCCGATCGGGCTGGCCTTTGGTGTCGAGCATCGCCGCGAGGAAACCTCCGCATATACGCCCGAGTTCGCGCAAAGCGGGTGGTACAGTGGCAACTTCCCGACCAACGAACAGGTGGCGGGTCACTATGACGTCACCGAGGGCTATATCGAGACGCTCATCTCGCTGCCCTTCAAGCTCGACTTCAACGGCGCCGCCCGCCTGACGAGCTACAGCCAGGCAGGGGAGGTCGTGACGTGGAAGGCGGGCTTCACCTGGAGCCCCATCAGCGACCTGCGCCTGCGGGCCGTGCGGTCCCGCGACATTCGCGCGCCGAACCTTTCCGAGCTGTTCCAGTCTGGCGGCGGCAACACCAACTCGCTGCTCAACCCCTGGACCGGCAACTCGGCGCGATACCGGGGTGTGCCGCAGGGCAACCTCAACCTTCGGCCCGAAAAGGCGGATACCTGGGACGTTGGCCTGGTGTACCAGCCTTCGTTCCTGCCCGGCTTCGGCCTGTCGGTCGACTATTACGATATCCGGATCAAGGGCGCGATCGGTTCGCTGAGCGCGCAGCAGATCGTCGACCGCTGCTTTGAGGGCAATGAGGATCTCTGCCGCCAGATCGCATTGGCAACCCAGAGCAACGTGGCGGCACCGACCTATGCCTATGGCGATGGCTGGGACCGTACGACCGGCCCGGGCGCCATTTCAGACCTCGGCGACATCTGGGTCTACACGTCCAACTTCAACTATGTTCAAGAGCGCAGCCGCGGCGTCGACGTGGAGGCCAGCTACCAGACACCGCTGGACCGTATTTCGGAAGGGCTGCCCGGCACGCTGTCGCTGCGCGCGCTGGCTACCCGGAACATCGATCGCCGGGCCGACAACGGAACGCAGCCGCCGACCAACGTCGTCGGTCAGAACAGCGGCGCACTTCCGAAGTGGAAGTTCCGGGTCACGGCCAATTACAGCATCGACGACCTTACGGTTCAGCTGACCGGACGCGGCTTCAGTTCGGGCGTCTACAGCAACGCCTACATCGAATGTGACAGCGACTGCCCGGCCTCCACCGCCTTGAACCGGACGATCTCCGACAACCATCTGCCGGGTGCCTTCTATGTGGACGCCTATATCTCCCAGAAGGTGAAGATCGCCGCCGCGAATACGGAGTTCTTCCTCCAGGTGGGGAACCTCTTCAATCGCGATCCGGCGCTGGTGGGCAGCGGTCCGTCGGACACGTCGAGCCCCGATCCCGGCACGAACCGGTCGCTCTACGACTTTCTGGGCCGGACGTTCCGGCTGGGCCTGCGGTTCGATCTGGGCTGACGATCCGCATGGGCATGAACCGGATTCCACGAGACGTGCTGCGCGGCATGCGCACTGCAGGCCATCGTTATGGCCTTCGAAAGGGGAAAGAAATGCGCGGTCTTCTTCTTGCCACGACCATCTTGGCAATCGTCGCAGCCGGGCCTGCACAGGCCCAGCTCGCGCCTCCGACAACGGCGCAGATCACCGATCCCAAGGACGTGATCGGAGGCGTGCCGGGATCGGATTACTTCCTGGCCAACTACACCAGCATCACGGCGTGGCTGCAAAAGGTCGCCGCAGAGAGCGACCGCATCAAGCTGGTGTCGATCGGCAAGACGACGGAAGGCCGTGAGCAGTGGATGGTGGTCGTTTCCTCACCGGAGAACATCCGCAACCTCGACCAGCATCGGGACGTGGCGCGCAGGCTCGCGCTGGCGAAGGGACTGTCCGACGAGTCCGCGCGCGCGCTGGCCCGGCAGGGCAAGGCGATGGTGTGGATCGATGCGGGCGTCCATGCGACCGAGACGGTCAACGGCCAGGCCCATATCCAGATCATCCACGACCTGCTGACCGGCAACGACCCGGAAACCCTGCGCCTCCTCAACGACGACATCGCGCTGTTCGTCTTCGCCAATCCCGACGGGCTGGAGCTTGTCGCGAACTGGTACATGCGCCCCACCGACATCAAGGCGCGCAAGGTCGATACGATCCCCGTCCTCTATCACCACTACGTCGGTCACGACGACAACCGCGACAGTTTCGCCGTCACCCAGGCAGAGACGACGAACATCAACAAGGCGATGTTCCGGGACTGGTTTCCCCAGCTCGCCTACAATCAGCATCAGACCGGACCGGAAGGAACCGTCGTCTTCATCCCACCGTTCCGGGACCCGCTGAACTACAACAACGAACCGTTGGTCATCAACATGACCAACGGGCTGGCCTATGCGATGCATGGCCGGCTGCTTGCCGAAGGAAAGCCCGGTTCGGTGATGCGGTCGGGCGCACCCTATTCGACCTGGTTCAACGGCAATCTCCGCACGATCGCCAACTTCCACAATGTGCCCGGCATCCTGACCGAGATCATCGGCAGCCCCACGCCGATGGAAATCCCGCTGGTGCCCAAGCACCAGATCGCACGGGAAGACCTGGCGGCGCCGATCGCGCCGCAGCCGTGGCATTTCCAGCAATCGATCGACTATGTCCGCTCGCTCGACCGGGCCATGCTCGACTATGCCTCGCGTAATCGCGAGACGGTGCTCTACAACCGCTACATCATGGGGCGCGACCAGATCGCGAACGGCAGCCGCGACAGCTGGATCGTGACGCCCAAGCGGATCGAGGCGCTGGAAGCAGCGGCAAAGCAAGAGGCTGCTCCGGGGGATACGAGGCTTGCCGAAGGGGCGGGCGGCGAGGACAGCGCAACAGTTCCCAGCAAGCTCTTCGACACCGTCCTGCACGACCCCGCCAAGCGCATGCCGCGGGCTTATGTGCTGCCGGCGGACGCGCAGCGGGACATGCCGACGACGGTCGCATTCCTCAACACGCTCATCAAGAACGGCGTCGAGGTGCAGCAGGCGAACGCGGCGTTCGCCGTCGGCAGCGCAACCTATCCGGCGGGCTCGTACATCGTCCGCGCGGACCAGGCGTTCCGCCCGCACATCCTCGACATGTTCGAGCCGCAGGACCACCCGCATGACTTCGCCTATCCCGGCGGACCGCCGGTTCGGCCCTATGACATCACGGGCTACACGCTTGCCTTGCAGATGGGGGTGAAGTTCGACCGGCTGCTCGACACGGCCCCGCCGGAGATGCCTGCGGTGCCGGACCTGATCGCCTCGCCGCCCGCTGGCCATGTGATCGGCACTGGCAACGCCGGCTATGTGGTGTCCCATGCCACCAACAACAGCTTCCGCCTCACCAACCGCCTGCTGAAAGCCAAGGCGCCGGTCTCATGGATTTCCGCTCCCGTGACCGTGGAAGGGCGTACGCTGCCGCCTGGTACGTTGTGGATCCCGGCATCGGCCAGGTCGAAGGCGATCGTGGAAGCGGCCGTCGCCTCGCTGGGCATCGACGCCTATAAGGTAGCGGCAAAGCCAGAGGGAGCGAGCGTCGCCCTGCGGCCGGTGCGGATCGGGCTGGTGGACGTCTATGGCGGCTCGATGGCTTCCGGCTGGACGCGCTGGATCTTCGAGCAGTTCGAATTCCCGTACAAGCGCGTCTATCCCCAGGAACTCGATCGCGGGAACCTGAAGGGCAAGTATGACGTGCTGGTCTTCCAGAGCGACGTGTTCGGACGGGAGGGCGGCCGTCGGCGCAAGCTGCCGGATGCCAAGGACATCCCCGCCGAGTTTCGCCCGATGCTCGGCCAACTGACGGACGAAAAGACCGTCCCGCAACTTGCGAGCTTCGCCAGGGCGGGTGGTACGGTGATCGCCGTCGGCAATGCGACCACCCTTGGTGCAAAGCTCGGTCTGGGCGTGACCAACCAGCTGGCGGAGCAAAAGGACGGCAAGTCCGTGCCGCTGCCGAGCAGCAAATTCTATGTTCCCGGATCGATCCTGTCGGCGCAGTTCGACCCGTCCAACCCCATCGCCTATGGCATGCCAGCGACGGCGGACGTGTTCTACTACAACAACCCCACCTATGCGCTGGCGCAAGGGGACGCCAACCTGCGGCGGGTGGCCTGGTTCGCGAGCGACGATCCGCTGCGGTCGGGCTGGGCCTGGGGGCAGAAGACGCTGAACGGCACGACCGCGATCGTGGACGCGACGCTGGGAAAGGGGCACGTATATCTGCTGGGGCCGGAAGTAACCCAGCGCGCGCAGCCCTATTCCACCTTCAAGCTGCTCTTTAACAGTGTCCTCTATGGCCCCACTCAGACGGCAGCGAAGTAAGGATCGTTTCGAGAAGAGGATGCGCCCGCAGATGGCGCATCCCGTCCACCCGCGTTTGAACAGGAAGCATGACTGGATGAAGTGCATCTCGCTCAGGATCATGGTCACGGCTGCGATGGCGTTCCAGCCGCTGGCAGCGGCGGCACAGGAAACCGCGTCTCGGCCCGACCGGGCAGCCTTCCTCGACCTGTACAAGGAACTGGTCGAGACCAACACGACATCGTCGGTCGGCGACTGCACCAAGGCGGCCGGCCAGATCGCCGCGCGGCTGCGCAGTGCAGGGTTCGCCGACCGCGACCTGACGCTCTACGTTCCGCCCGACCGGCCTCGCGACGGCGGCCTTGTGGTGACCTGGCCGGGATCGAACGCGAAAGCGCCGGCCATGCTGCTGCTCGCGCATATCGACGTCGTCGAGGCCAAGCGCGAGGACTGGGTCCGCGAGCCGTTCAAGCTGATCGAGGAGGGCGGCTATTTCTATGCGCGCGGCGCCAGCGACGACAAGGCGCAGGCCGCCATCTTCTCGGACACGCTGATCCGCTGGAAGCAGAAGGGCGTTCAGCCGCGCCGTACCGTGAAGCTGGCCCTGACCTGTGGAGAGGAAGGCACCAACGAGCGCGTGCTCAACGGCGCCGGCTGGCTGGTGGACAACCGGCCCGAGCTCATGAAGGCCGGCTTCGCCTTCAATGAGGGCGGTGGCGGGCGGACCGCGCCGGGCGGCGGGCCGGACACGCTGGGCGTCCAGGTGGCGCAAAAGTCGCCGCGCAACTTCGTTCTGGAGGTCACCAATCCCGGAGGGCACAGTTCCCAGCCGCGGCCGGACAACGCGATCTACCGCCTGGCTGCGGCGCTCACCAAGCTGAGCACGCTGCAGTTTCCACTGCACCTGAACCCCGTTTCGCAGGCGTTTCTGGCCCAGGCCGGCGCGCTGCGGAAGGATGAATTCGGGGCAGCGATGGTCCGGCTTGCCAAGGACCCCGGCGATGCGGCGGCCGCCGGCATCGTCACCAGCGACCTCAGCCTGAATGCGATCCTGCGCACCACTTGCGTCGCGACGCTGGCGCAGGCCGGCCATGCCGCCAACGCCCTGCCGCAGCGCGCCACCGCCGGCATCAACTGCCGGATCGCCCCGGGCGAAACCGCGGACCAAACCAGGGCAGCCATCGAGAAGGCCATCGCCGATCCCGAGGTGAAGGTGCTGCGCAGCGCCATCCAGGAACGGCCCGTCGCGGAAGCGGCGCCGCTGGATCCGGCGATCCTGAAGCCGATCGCGACCATCGGCGCCAAGCACTTTCCCGGCGTGCCGGTCATCCCGACGCAATCGACCGGGGCGACGGACGCGACCTATCTGAGCAAGCTCGGTATCCCGACCTACGGTATCCCCGGGCTCTGGAACGATCCCGCCACGGCCGGGACGCATGGGCTGAACGAGCGCATCTCAGCCGACGCACTGTATCGCGGACGCGACTATATCTACGATCTGGTCACGTATTTCGCCCTGCATTGAGCGGACGGCGACGTCCGCGCGTAACAGCTACCGCATCTTCTCGAGGCCGATTGCATGAACCTGAATCTCGTCACCGACCGCCCGACCTTTGTCACGCACCTGGAATGCTCGATCTCGGGCGGGCTGTACGATGCCGACACGCTGCAAGGCTTGTCGCGTGCCGGGCGGCCGCTGCTGGTCCGCTATGATCTGGACGCGGTGAAGGCGAACCTGTCGCGCGAAACGTTGGAGGCGCGGCCGAGCGACCTGTGGCGCTGGCGCGAGTTGCTGCCGGTCCGGGGCACCGAGAACATCGTCAGCCTGGGCGAGATCGAAACGCCGCTGATCCCGATCGCGCGGAGCGGCGGCGCCAACGTCCTCGTCAAGGACGAGGGACGGCTGCCGACCGGCAGCTTCAAGGCGCGCGGGCTGGTGATGGCGGTCGCCATGGCGAAGGAGCTGGGCGTCACGCGGATCGCCATGCCGACGAACGGCAATGCGGGCGCGGCGCTGGCGGCCTATGCAAGCCGGTGCGGCATCGAGACGATCGTGTTCTGCCCGGAAGACACGCCCGAAGTGAACGTGCGCGAGATCGCGATGCAGGGCGCGCGCGTGTGGCGCGTGAACGGCCTCATCGACGATTGCGGCGCGATCGTCGCCAAGGGTGCGGCAGAAGGCCGCTGGTTCGACTTTTCGACGCTGAAGGAGCCGTACCGGATCGAGGGCAAGAAGACGATGGGGCTTGAGCTGGCCGCCCAGCTCGGCTGGCGGTTGCCCGATGCGATCTTCTATCCGACCGGAGGCGGCACCGGACTAATCGGTATGTGGAAGGCCTTTGACGAGCTGGAGAAGCTTGGCTGGGTCGGCCCGGAGCGCCCGCGGATGTATGCGGTGCAGGCGAGCGGCTGTGCGCCCATCGTGCGCGCGTTCGAGGCGGGCGAGGAACATGCGGAGCGCTGGGAGGGTGCCCATACCGTCGCGGCGGGGATCCGCGTACCCCGGGCGGTCGGCGACTTCCTGATCCTGCGCGCGGTTCGCGAGAGCGGCGGCAAGGCGTTGAGCGTGGACGATCCTGCGATCCTGCAGGCGGTCGAGGATTGCGCGAAGCAGGACGGGCTGCTGCTCTGCCCCGAGGGTGGGGCGACCCTGGCCGCCTATCGGGAAGCGCTGCGGACCGGCGAAGTCGATGGCGACGAGCAGGTCGTGCTCTTCAACTGCGCGACGGGATTGAAATACCCGATGCCCGAAGCGCCGCACACGCTGGATCGGCACGCCACGATCGACTTTGACGCGCTTTAGTTCGGCGCCGATCAGACGGTCCTGCTTGCTCCGCCGCCCTGGCGGAGTGGCAGATGGCGCGGCGGACGGAAGGGCGGCACGTTGATGCTGCCCGTCTCCGTCTTCACGCCAGGGGCGATACGGTGAATACCTAATACAGCATCCCGCATCCGGACCGTCCCCGACCTATCCTCCGCAGGCAGCATGGTGCTGCATGTGATGAGGAAAGCAAATGAAAGTCGATCATCAATCTGTCGCACTCGACCACCGCAGCGAGGGCGTGGAAGCGGAAATGCCGTTATCCGGGGCAAGCAGTGGCAAGCGGCCGCTGTTCCAGTTCAATCAGCTGGAGGCCCGCTACGATTCCAATCTCGAGACGCTGTGGACCTATATGCGCCCCCGCACCCGGCCCAGCTTCAATCCGGACCTGCTGCGGGAATTTTCGCAGTGGCAGGACGACATCACCCAGGCCTGCACGGCGGAGGCGGTGCCGATCCACTATCTGGTGCTGGGGTCGCGTTTTCCGGGCGTGTTCTCGCTCGGGGGCGACCTCGACCTCTTTTCCCACCACATCCGGGCCGGCGATCGTGATGCGCTGGCGGGATATGGACGTGCCTGTGTGCGGATCCTCCATCGCAACATGCTGGGGCTCGACCTGCCGATCGTGACGATCGGGCTGGTCGAGGGCGACGCGCTGGGCGGCGGGTTCGAGGCGCTGCTCTCGTTCAACGTCGTGATCGCGGAGCGCGGCACGACCTTCGGCCTGCCCGAAACGCTGTTCGGGCTGTTCCCCGGCATGGGCGCGCATTGCTTCCTGTCGCGCCGCCTGGGTGCCGCACGCGCGGAGCAGATGATCCTGAGCGGCCGGACCTACCACGCGGAGGAGCTGTATGACCTTGGCCTCGTCCATGCCCTAGCCGAGCGTGGGGAGGGGCGTCGCGCGGTGGAGGACTATATCCGCCACAACCGACGCCGCCACAGCGCGCATTGCGCGATCTATGAGGCGTCGCGCGCGATCAACCCGCTGCCGCTTTCCGAGCTGGAAGCGGTGGTCGAACTTTGGGCGGACGCCGCGTTGCGGCTGACCGAGGGCGACCTGAAGCGGATGCGTCGCTTGATCGGGGCGCAGACGCGGCTGCTCGACAAGGCGCTCGACTGATCGCGGAGCGCCCTAACCGCCGGGGTTAGCTCCGGCTGAGCCGTCGGCGAACATGGCCTCCACCATGTTCGCCGGCATCGGCCGCGCGAGCAGAAAGCCCTGTACCGAATCGCACCGGGTGCGGCGCAGCTGGGCCAGCTGCGCCTCGGTCTCCACCCCCTCGGCCACGGTCCGCATCCCCAGCTTGGCGGCAAGGTCGACCACCGTCTGCACGATCGCGATCGACGCCGGGCTATGGTCCAGGTCGGCGATGAAGGAGCGGTCGATCTTGAGCGTCTGGAAGGGGAAGCGCGTCAGATAGCTGAGCGAGGAATAGCCGGTGCCAAAATCGTCCAACGTGGTGCACACGCCGATCCGGTTCAGCGCCTGCAGCGCCGCCAGCGATGTGTCGACATCCTCCAGCAGGACCGACTCGGTAACCTCCAGCTGCAGCCGCTCGGGCGCGAGGCCGCTGCTGCGGAGCGCGTCCAGGACCACGGCAGGCAGGTCGGTTGAGCGCAGCTGGATGGGCGAGAGGTTGACGGCAACGGGGACGCCGGCGGGCCAGCCGCCTGCCGCGCGGCACGCCTGATCCAGAACCCAGCTGCCGATCTCGACGATCTGGCCGCTGTCCTCCGCGATCGGGATGAACTCGGCTGGAGAGACGGGTCCGAACCGCCGGTTGGTCCAGCGCAGCAGTGCCTCGAACGACGTAACTCGCTCGTCGGCAAGGCGGAAGATCGGCTGGAACATCAGGTGGAGTTCGTCGCGCTCCAAGGCGCCGTGCAATTCCGCGGCAAGCTGGCGTCGGCGTTCGATCTTTTCGTCCATTTCCGGCTCGTAGAAAGAGAATTGGCCGCGGCCGCTTTCCTTAGCCCGATAGAGCGCGAGGTCCGCATTGCGCAGCAGCGTGTCGGCGTCGCCGCCGTTTTCCGGCGCAATCGCCACGCCTACGGAGGCGCTGGTCCGCAGCGTGTGCCCGTCATAGGAAACGGGTTGCTTCACCAGCTCCAGGATCGTGTCCCCGATCGCGACCGCGTCCTGCCTGTGGCCGATGGCGCAGACGATGGCGAATTCGTCGCCGCCCAGTCGCGCCACCACGCTGCCGTCGTCGAACTGGTCCTTCAGGCGCTGGGCCACGGCGGCAAGCAACGCATTGCCCGCCAGATGCCCGAACGAATCGTTCACTTCCTTGAAGTGATCGAGGTCCAGCCACTGGAGGGCGAGCTTGCCGTTGTTTGCCGCGAGGTCGCGCAGCCGCGCCTCGAACTGCTCGCGGAATGCGGTGCGGTTGGCAACGCCGGTCAGGTCGTCGCGCCGCGCCATCGCCGCATTGTGTTCGGCAAGCGCGGCCTTTTCGTTCGACGCCAGCGTCGCCCTCAGGATCGCGGCATAGGTCTGGAGCGTGATGTCCATCATCGCCACCACGAACAACAGGATGACCACCGCCAGGACCGCCTTCAACGGCTCGCCCGCGATCAGCAGCCCGGCGGCGAGCGGCAGCGACGCGCAGCACAGCTGCGACAGCGCGATCCACGGCCGCCCGGCATTGCGCCCGGCAATGCCCGCTGCATAGCCGATGGCGGTCGTCACGGACAGCAGCTGCAGGACGCCATCGTCGGTGCGGGTGAGCGTGAGCAGGCCGAACAGGCCCAGCAACCCGGAAAAGCTCAGCGCGCCTAGCCGGTAGAGCAGTTCATGCCGCCCCGCCGACCCGGGACCCTTCGCGCCCTCCGCCAGCTCCTGCCGATATAATCGTGTCGCATCGATGATGCGGATCAGGCCGACCACGCCGATCAGGATCGCGCAAGTGATCAGCCAGCGGTCCCCACTCGCAGCCGATACTACCGCTGCGATCGCGCTGCTCGTCAATGCGCCCAGGATGAGCGACTGCGGAGAGGCATAAAGAGACTTCACCAGCACCGCACGGACCTGCGCCGTGATCCGGTGATCGGAATGTCGCAGGTTTTTCAGCCGAACAATCAAACGCGCCATCGGCCCCCCATGAACGGGAACTCTCTACTTTCTCTAAAGGCGCATGCGGGAGCGGTGCTTTTTCAGAGGCTTGGTCGAACGGCCCGGGGCCCGTGGCGCTGGAAACGCGCATAGGGGAGCAATCCCGTGGCACCATTCGCGCGCCCGGATGTTTGTCCCTCCGAATGGAGAGCCAACGTGCCTGACGGTAAGATCGTCGCCGTCGCCTTGCTCACGCGACGGGACCTGGAAGCCTTTGGAAGCTGTCTGGAGCGTGTGTTTCCGGTCGGGGAGAACGATGCGTTCGAGGCCCTGGTCGACAGACTGGAGGCCGTGCCCGCGGTCTCCTTGCCCGACGCTGGCCGGAGAACGCTGCCGTCCAGATGACAAGGGTCGCAGGCGGCGGGTGCCCGCGACCCCGGCGCAGCACGGCGCCGTACGACAGGCTTCAGGGGGACGCCGGATGAAACCGACCATGACTGCGAAGCTGATCTTCGTCCTGATCGCAGTCGCCTCGATCTTCGTGATCTGGGCAATCCTGCGGTCGTTCAACGCCGTGCCGACCACCACGCCGCGCGGGAGCCAGGCGCTTCCGGAACAAGCGGCCTATGAAGCCCAGACGAACACGCAGTGACGGTTAGCGGCTTGTTGTCACACAAGCACGCGCAGCCTTCCCCGACCCTCGGCCTTTGCCTGGTACAAGGCGGAATCAGCCCGGGCGAGGATGCCACCGGACGTGGGCGGCTGAGGCGACCAGGTCGCACCGACGCTTGCGCCGACCCGCAGGTGCGATCCGGCGACCGTGGCGAAATGCGTTTGCAGCCGGGCGGTGGCACGCTCCGCCAGCGCCTGCAGTGCGGGAAGCTCCAGGCCGACGAGCACGACCGCGAACTCGTCGCCGCCCAGGCGCGCGACCAGATCGGTCGAGCGGGTCACGGCGCGCAGCCGTTCCGCCGTTTGGGTCAGGATCGCATCCCCCGCGTCGTGACCCAGCTGATCGTTCACCTGCTTGAACCCGTCGAGATCGATCGCGAGCACCCCGCACGGACATTGCTGCGGCAGCGCCTGGAGCCGCTGGTCTAGCCCGCGACGGTTCAGAAGGCCGGTCAGCGGATCGGTGCTTGCCTGGCTTTCGGCAAGCGCGCGCCGCTCATGCTCCTCGGTGAAGTCGATGGCGACGCCGATGATCTGCTCTGGCGCACCATGGGCGTCGCGCAGGAGCCGGCGGTCGCAGCGCATCCAGCGGGTTCCCGACACCGTGTCGAGCCGATAGTCCACGGTCGATTGGTCGACCTCGCCGCGCAGGAGGGACGCCAGATCCACGCTGGCAAGGTCGTCCGGGTGAATGCGCGAGGCGTAGCTTTCCTGGTCCAGCGTCGTGGAGGCGGGGCCGCACACGAATTGCGCCAGTGCTTGCGAGGTTTCGAAACGCCCCGTCGCGACATCGAGGTGCCACGATCCGCCGGGGATCGCTGCGGTGACGAGCGAAAGCCGGGCGTTGGTTTCGATCAGCTTGCGCTCCGCCTCGCGGCGCTGGGTGATGTCCTCCACATGCGCCAGGAAGCGGACCGCGTCGCCCGTGTCATTCCGCACCACCGAAACCACCAGCTTCCCGTAGAGGAACGATCCGTCCTTGCGGACATAGCGTTTCTCCAGCCAGTACCCGTCGCGCTCCTTCCTCAGCACGCTTCGGAGAAGTTCCAGATCGGCATCGAGGTCATCGGGGTGGGTGATGTCCACGATCGAAAGGGTGGTCATCTCCTCCTGGGAGCGGGCGAGCATGGCGGCGAACGCCCGGTTCGACCGGATCAGGCGCCCCTCCAGATCCACGATCGCGTTCCCGATAGGTGCATTTTCGAACGCTTCGTTGAACATCGCCTCGCCGCGCGCGATGCGGCGCTGAAGATCGTCGCGCAGGCTGATGTCGGTCACCAGCGCGATGATGCCGATGACGTTTCCGGCGGCATCCACATCGGGCACATAGCTGCCCTGCACGCGGCGCTGCTGCTCCCCGTCGAAGATGTCATATTCGTACACCACCGGCGTGCCTGCCGCCGCCTCGCGCAGCTTGCCGGCGATCAGCGGGTAGTTGCGCTCTCCCACAATCTCCCGGACGTATTTGCCTACCATCGTGCGCCCGGACACGCCGCGCCATTCGGAATAGCGTTCGTTGGCATATCGGTAGCGAAGGTCCAGGCCGAAATAGGCCACCAGCCCGGGCAGCATGTCCAGGATATGGGAAGGCGTCGGCGCGCCCGGATCCGTATCGCCAAGGCAAGTGGGACCGTCGGGGTTCATGTCCATCGATCCCGGGTAGCACCAGGCCGTTAACAGATATCCCACCCGCCACACGGCCGTGGTGCGAACGCCCGGCAGCGCCGCCCAGGAGGGGGTTGGGATAGGCCGTGGTGCCGATGTCGCGGATCCCGCTTCCCGCCGGAATTGGCGGTCGTCGTTGCAGGCGTGGAACGGAAGCGGCGCGACCCTGTTTCTCCCCCTCACGGAGGAGCCATCATGAACGCCAGTTCGCGCCTGACATCCCTGACGCGGATCGGCTTTGCCACGCGCGGGTTGCTCTACATCGTCATCGCCATCCTGATCCTGCGGACCGGCCGGGCGGAAGATCCGAGCGGAGCACTCGAATATCTCGGCCGGGGCGGGGGCCAGCTGCTGCTGGGCGTGATGGCGGCGGGGCTGGTCGCCTATGGCATCTGGCGACTTGCGGACGCGGGCTTCGACATAGAGCGCCACGGTTCGGATCGTAAAGGCTGGCTGGAGCGGGCGGGTGCGGGGGTCAGCGGCATCGTCCACCTCTTCCTGGCATGGCAGGCCGTTCGCCTGATGCGCGGCGCGGCGCTCTCGGGCGGCGACGGGACGCAGCAGGGTGCCGAGATGGCGTTGCAGCTGCCGGGCGGCTGGGCGCTGGTGATGGTGGGCGCCGTCGTGCTGTTCGCATTGGGCGCGGTCCAGCTGGTAAAGGCCGTAAAGGGCAGCTTTCTGCGCTATCTCGAACCCCGCATCGCGCAGCGACCCTGGGCACAGTGGAGCGGCCGCGCCGGCTATGCAGCGCGAGGGCTGGTGTTCCTGATCAGCGGCTATCTGCTCCTGCGCGCCGGCCTTGAGGAACAGGCACGCGAAGCCGGCGGCATGGCGCAGGTGCTCTCCTGGCTGACCGATCCGTTCGACCTGATCGTCGGTGCCGGGTTGCTGGGCTTCGGGCTGTTCAGCCTGATCGAGGCGCGCTTCCGGCGACTACACGATGTGCCGGTCGATGCCGTCGTCCGCCGCGCGACCAGCTGGCGCTAGGGCGCGGCGGCGTCGACCCGCCGTCCAATGCTGGCAGAAGGAGCGGCGTCAGGGCTCGAGCAGGGTACTTCCGGAGGCGGGCTCGTCGCCGGCATCCTCGCGCGGGACATAGTTCACCACCCAGCGCGGCTTGCCCTCGGGCGAGAGCTCGATGTCGGGGATGCCGACGGGGTCCGTGCCCGTCTCGACCCAGCCGGCACCCAGGCAACGGTCGCACACGGCCCGCTTGCTGCGAAAGCTCACCAAGTCGATCTCGACGTTCCACTCGCCATGGCCCCGGCATACCGGGCAGCGCGCATCCAGCATGCCGTTGCGCGGCTTCAGCGGGATGATGTCGAACGCGTGGGGACTGTCCGGTCCGTCGCAGCGGACGATGTTGCTGGCGTGTGGCATTGAGGCGGTAACGCGCCGGACGGAGCCGGGGTCCCCGCACCGATCTCCACAGGGCGAGTTCCGTCAGGGGCGAGCTCAGGGAGCAGGCGCCGTACCGGTCTCCGGGTCGTAGTTCGGGCTGGACGGATCCTGCGGGCGGGCCACGCCGACGCCGGGCGTCGCGCTCTCCTTCCAGGCGCGGGTGAGCAGGTCGCGCAGCATCGCGGCGCCGGCGGCGCTGCGGCGATAGACGAAGTCGCGGCCTTCGCGGCTGGCCGGGTCCGCAAGCACCCCGCGCTTATCCAGGTCGAAGATGGTCTCGACCTCCCGGTTGCTATCCTTGAGGTAGGCGAGCACCGCGTCGAACAGGTCGCCGTCCTGCCGCTGGGGCGCACCGATCCGGCCGGAGAAGTCGGAGGGCTGGAGGTTGATCGCATCGGCATAGCCGATCTCGAACTTGCCATGGATCCCGCCGCCGGTCGCATAGCCCTTGGGATTGTCGCCGACCCAGCCTTCGCAATGGATGCTGACATGGTGGGGGTTGGCGGCGTCGGCGATGTAGTGCGACATCCAGGCGGTGTAGAAGGCCAGCGTCCGCTCGATATTGGCGGTGGGTTCGCCCTTGGACTGCTTGGAGCGCAGGCTGCGCATGCCGGCCACGATGCGCCCATAGCCCTCCATCACCGCATAGGGCAGCGTGCCCGTCCAGCGGACGTTCAGCCGCTCCGCCGCCTTGGGATCGGTCTTCCGCACGCGTTCATGCTCGCGATAGAGCGCCAGCACAAAGGCATAGCGCGAGCGCGGCACCTCGCGCAGGAACGCGAGCCGCTCGACGAACCAGGTGTGGTTCGGGTCCTCGTCGATCTTGGAGAAAGGTTCGGACGAGGAGCGCCACGTGTCGGGCGCGCCGGCCTCCTCGGCGATGAATTCGGCATGGTTGCGCAGGAACACCGGGCCGTCTTCCGGCAGGGCGGCGAGGGCCGCCTGGTCGATCACGGCATGGCCGCGCCCACCCCAGGCCAGCGCGGCGGTGGGCTGGGCTGCCAGGAGCAGCGCCATGCCGAGCAGGAGTGCGGTACGCATCGTGAGCCCTTGTGCAAAAGAAAAGGCGGCCGGCCGGACGGGACGCCCAGCCGGCCGAGGGGGGGACGTCAGAAGTTGTACGAGAGCCCGACATAGGCGCGACGGCCCGAGTAGACGCTGCCGACAAAGCGGGCCTTGGTGTCGTTGCCCAGATATTGCCACTCCTCGGACTTGGTGAGGTTGATGACCGAGGCGGTCAGCAGCACGCCGTTGGTCAGCGCATAGGAGGCGTTGATGTCGACCTGCTCATAGGGCGCGGTATAGGTGTTAAGGCCCGACGAAAGTCCGCCGACCACGGTGCCGCGGCGGTTGTACGAGGCGCGCAGCAGCAGCTTCTCGTTCTCGTAGAATGCCGACGCGTTGAACTGGGTCTTGGCGCTGCCGACCAGCGGCGAGGTGCCGACCTTTTGCCCGTCCAGCGTCACGTCCGCGGTGGAGGTGTCGTTGTAGGTGAAATTCACCTGCGCGCCCAGGCCGAAGGGCAGCGTGTGCTGCGCATAGACCTCGACGCCCTGCGACACCGCGCTCGAACCGTTGGCGACGGTCGAATAGGATTCGATGAGCACCTGCTGCCCCGCAACCTCGCGCGTCACGTCCATCACCAGCGGCACGATGAAATTGTCGACATCCTTGCGGAACAAGGTGGTGCCGATCACCGAGCCGCGGCTGAAATACCATTCCAGCCCCACGTCATATTGCCAGGCGGAAAAGGGCTTCAGCCCCGAGTTGCCGCCGCTGCCCGACCAGCCTGCGAACTCGCCGAACTGGTCGCGGTCGAACGCATAGGCGTCCGACTTGTAGGTGAGCGAACGCGAGCCCGCGAGGTCGGAGATCGCCGGCCGGGCGACGACCTTTGCGACCGCGCCGCGCAGCAGCAGGTTGGGAGTGACGTCATAGGAGACGTTCAGGCTCGGCAGGAAATCCGTGTAGGTCTTGCGCTCGTTCAGGCGCACGTTCTCGATCCGCTCGCGCTCGGCCAGGGGCAGGATCTGGCAGTTGCCGTCGGCGCCGATCGGCCGGTTCGGATCGAGCGGGCCCAGGGGACCGTTGACGCAATAATCGTCAAGATACTGGAGCCGGTCCGAGGTCTCGTCGGTCTGGGTGGTGTGGACCAACCGGGCGCCCAGGTTGCCGCGCAGGCCCCCCGTGCCGAAGTTGAGCTGGGCATAGCCGCCCCACACTTCCTCGCTCAGGTCATAGACGTTGTTCGGCTCCTCGACCTGGACCGACGCACCGTAGCGCTCGTTGATGATTTCCAGGTACCGCTCGAAGTTGATGCCTGGGTAGAGGTTGGCGCTGAAGCCGCCGTTGATGTTGCCCATCGGCGTGTCGTAGAAATATTCGGGCTGGGCGACCGCACCTGCCGCCGTGTCCTGGTAGCGCTGGGTGTTGGCGTCATCGACATACCATTCGTTGCGGCCGGTCTCGCGATGGACCTTCAGCTTGCGCCACTTGCCGCCCAGCTGGATCGAGCGCAGCAGCCCCCCGTCGAACTCGCGCGTCAGGTCGAGCTGGAGATAGGGCTGGCTGATCTCGCTGTTGGTGAAGCTGGAGGTGGTGCCGCCGACGTCGATCTGGGCGATGCCGTTCATCAGATTCTGCTGGAGCTCGGGCGAGAATTCCATGGCCACGCCCTGGTTGCTCAGGTCCCAGGCGCTCAGGAAATTGCCGTTCTGCTCCTGCCCGGTGACGGTGATGCGGGGCTTGGCGGCGACCTGGAATCGCATCGAGGGCCCGCCCTCGGACATGGTCTTGCCGACCTTCAGCACCGCTTCGAAACGGTCCCGCTTGTAGCGCGCCTCGCCCTCGTAGGTCTGCGAGTGCTGCTTCTCCTTGCTGTAGTAGCCCGTAAGGCGCGGGGTCTCCATGGTGCACATCGGCGTGCTGGTGAGGCAGCTGGCGCCGGGTACCGCGAAGGTTGCGGACTGCATGACGGTGCCGCTCTCGTCGAACGCCGCATCGCTGAAGAACTTGCCATATCCCCATTCGGGGATGGTCAGCTGGTTGAGCACATAGTCGCTGCTGTATTCGAAGCGGAAATAGTTGGCGGTCAGCGTCAGATTATCGACCGGGCGAAACTGGGCGGTCGCCTGGATGCCGAAGCGCTCACGATCCTGGTCCATGACCTCGGCGCGCACCGACTGGGGCGCCCAATAGCCGGTATAGTGGGTGCCGTCGGTCGTGCTCTGGCCGCCGCCGGTCCAGTAGGACACCGCCGCATCATTGGCGATCGGGTTGCCGTTCACGTCGGTCGCGCGCTCCAGCACATTGCCATCGGCGTCGCGATCGCTCCACCAGCGCCAGGTACCGGCGGTCGAGCGCATCTCGCGGTTGGTGCGCTTCTGATAGACGCCGCCGATCAGGAAGCCGACCGTTTCCGCCTCGTTCTTCCACGAATATTGCGCGCCGATCTGCGGCTCGAACTTGTCGCTGTTGTCCGAATAGGTGCCTTCGGCCGAGATGAAGCCGGAGCCCGAGGGCACGTCAAAGGGGCGGCGGGTGTTGAGGATGATGGTCCCGCCGATGCCGCCCTCTTCCAGCCGGGCCTCGGATGACTTGTAGACCTCGGTGCTGGCGATGAAGTTCGACGGCAGCATGACGAAGTTGAACGAGCGCTGGGGATCGCCGCTATCCGCGCCGGCCAGGAAGTTGCCGTTCAGCAGCGTCTGGGTGAGGCCGGGCTGGAGTCCGCGGATGCTGACGCGGCTGCCCTCGCCGCCGTCGCGGGTGATGACGACGCCGGGCATGCGCTGCAGCGCGTCGGCGACGTTCTTGTCGGGGAACTTGCCGATGTCCTCGGCAGTGATGACGTCGATGAAGGCGTTGGCCTGGCGCTTTTGCTGAAGGCTCTGCTCGATCGACTCGCGATAGCCGGTGACGACGATCTCGGGCTCGTCCGCGGGCTCAGCAGCCACCGCACCGGGGACGTTTCCCACCGTGTCCTGCGCAAGCGCGACCAGCTGGCCGTCGTCGCCCACGACCTTCAGCCCGGACCCTGCGATCAGGCGGCGGAGCGCCTCCTGCCGGGTCAGTGTGCCCCGCACGGCCGGCGCCACTGCGCCCCGGACCTCGTCGGCGGGATAGACGATCTTCACCCCGGCCTGCTTGGAAAAGGCGATCAGCGCCTCGCCCAGCGCCTGGCTCGGCAGGTCGAAGCGGAACGTCGCCGCCTGAGCCGGCGTGGCGACGATCGCGGTGGACGTGATCAGGGCAGCAAAAAGCGAATGGAACGTGCGAGCGGACATGCGATGAACCCCCCCTGGCGCAGAAGCGCGCCACTCGCAGGGGTGACGGCGGGGCGGGGCGCCGCCTCCAAACCGCGCGAAAAAAAATCAGCGGGTCAGCGTATACCCTGCCTCGGTGCGCAGAACCCGTGCGCCCAGCGTCAGCGATACCGCCCGCAGGAATTGGTCGGGCTGGTGAAGATCAAAGCGCCCGCCGATCTTTTCGCGCGCGAGTGCTGCGTCCGCGACCCGGATCTTGGCGGTGAGATGGCGGTTGAAGTCGGCCGCCGCCTCGGCCAGCGAGACGTCCAGGAAGACGATCTCGCCGGCGCGCCACGCGATGAGCGATGCCACGCGTTCCGCACTGCCGCGGTGGACGCGCTGCCTGCCGTCCCGGCCGATCACCAGCGTGTCGTGCGGTTGCAACGACATGCCGGCCTCGGCGCCCGGCACCGGCATGGTCGTGCCGTCGACCAGGGTCAGCTCCGTCCTGCCGGACGTCGTGCGGGCATCCACCAGTCCTGCCGCCAGCGGGAAGGACCGGTCGTTCATGCGCAGCGCCGTGGTGCCGGCCTGCCGTATGTCCAACGCCACTTCGCCGCGATCCAGCCTCACGGCATGCTCCGCGCCTGCAAACCGCCACGCCAAGGCGCTGTCGGTGTTGAGATAGGCGACGCTGCCGTCCGGCAGGACCAGCCGCCGGGTTTCCCCGACCCCGGTGGTCGCATGCTGCCAGGCATAGGCGCGGCGGGTGAGCAGCGTCGAGCCGACCATCGCCAGGGGAAGCCCCACCGCGGCTGCCCGCAACCAGCTGCGCCGGCTCGCCCGCGCAACCGCATTGGGCTCGGCGGCGCCGCTGACCGTCAGGCTTTCCCAATTGTTGACCACGCGGGCATAGGCGACCGCATGCGCGGGATCGCGGTTCCGCCACGCCTCGAACTCCTCCTGGCGCGCGGTTCCCGCATCTAGGGAGGCGAACCAGCGCGCGGCTTCCGCGACAAGGGCATCCTGACCCAGAGGATCTTTCGAGTGGTGCATGGGTCAGCGAATCCGCATCCTGATCCGATCGGATGAACGACCGGCGGCGGGCCGATGCTTATCAAGCGGCATCGGATCAGAGAAGCGCCTTGCGCGCGCCCTCCTCCGACCGCTGTGCCTCCTGCCACCGATCCTGCGGGGTCAACGCATGGGTGAGCAGTTCGACCGCGCGGGCGAGCCGCTTTTCGAAGGTGGAGACGCTGATGCCAAGATCCTGCGCGATCTCCCGCGGGGTCTCCTCGGCAAAGCGGCGCCGGACCAGGGCGACCCTGCACCGCTCCGGCAGCGCGGAAATGGCGTGCTGCACCTGGGTCATCTGGGTCTGGGCGGCCACGACCCGGAAGCTGTCGGGCGTCTCATCCGCCAGGTCCAGCATGGCGGGGGAGGGGAGCGGCTGCATGGCCACCACGCGCGCCTGCCGGATGCGGTCGATCGCAATGTTGCGGATCATGCGCATGACATAGCCCGGCGGGTTGGCGATCGCGGCCCAGCCGTCCAGCGTGAACAGCTTGGCATAGGCTTCCTGCACGACGTCGCCCGCCTCGTCCTCATGGCGCATCGTTCGCCGCGCATAATCGATGTAGGCGCGCTCGTGCGGCAGCACCTCGTCGACGAACCAGCGATCTATCGGGCGGACATTGGGCGCGGTCACGGCAAGGCTCGGCTCGATGAGGGTCAGCCGCGCCTAAGAGACCAAGATGTAACTTTCGCGACAATTGGTCCGCAAGCGCAAGCCGACGCCTCCGAGATGCGGCCGCCCACCGACGAGGCGTTCCTGCAGAAGCGGCACGAAACGCTGACGGGCGGTCCCGCACGAACGCTGGCATCGGACGGGGGCAGTCGGCGGTCCAGACGGAGGAGGTCCGCGACAACCTGTTCCACATCCACACACCGGTGGTGCAGCAGCTCGCTTCCTTGTGCCGGGATCGCATGAACGGCCGTAGGAAAGGATGGCCTTCGGGAACGGTCGTCGAAGTAGTCGCTGTGAACGTAGCTAGTCGTTGGATCCAGCCTACAAACGGCTTAGGTCCGATGGCTGGTCACCACTTGCACTGTTCGCGACGGCACCATCATGGGGCGCTTTGATCTGCGGGTTCCGATTGGTCGAGTTCGCGCTTCAACGCACTCCGGATGGCGGCCGCCCGCCTCAGCCCATAAACTCGCAGATCACCTTTGTAACGGCCCTTGAGGTATGCCAGGTCCCAACGCGTTAGCGAGGTAGGAGGGCGGCTACTCGCTGGTGCGTCCAGCACCCTGAGAATGCTCTGCGAGTTAGCCACTGTCGTTCGTAAATCGCCATCTACGACCGTGCGCATCATCGCGTAATCTGCAATCTGCGTAGCGGACTGCCTGAGCAATGCCTTGCGCTCGATAATCACGACCGACGCAGCGACAGCGCGCGTGATCATGGACAGAATCCGTGACCCACCGACGGGGCTAGCCACGACGCGGGGGCCAAACCGCCTCGCGGCAAGCGGCATGTGCTGCGGATCGAAATCGCGCTTCAACTGCCAAGCCAAAACGGGACCGCCATCAGCGCGAGGCTCCTTGTCGAGAAGATCGCCGAAGAAAATAGGCTGCTGCGCCTTGAGGAGGTCCAGGAATGCGGCAATGTCATCCACGAAGAAAACAAACGCGCTCGCAATGCACGGTCGTGCTGCCGGCCTTACACCCGCGATTTCGGCTGCTCGCCACATGCGGGCGACGACCTCCTCATTGCGAGTGTCGCTGAGACCGAAGGCAGCCGGACAGTAGATGCCGGGTTCGTACAGCGCGATAGGATCAGCGGGATTCATCTCGGTCAGCGCGTCCACATATCCGGCAATCGCCTTATCTCGCTCCTTTCTGTTCATGCCCCTGACGACGATGTCTTCCTCGCCCGATGCTGCCGGCGTTACTGGCATCTGCGGCGCTACGGCTTGGGCTTGAGCGGAATGGGAGGTGCTGAGCAGCAGGAGAGGAAGCGAAAGTCTGCAAATCCTCCTTAATTGCTGATGGCCCATATCTCAGCTCCCTCCGTCGATGTGAACCGCGCCAAGGGATCACAGGACTGCTCGAGAAGTGTCGTAGGGCTAGCAAAGAAAACAAACTATTCCACTGTCGACGTCGCGTATCGATGCGCTCACGTGACAATCACCCGAGGTCCGCTTGGCGGCGCTTGATCCGCAGCCCCTTTTTTCAACTATTTCGAGCAGGCGGAGCGCAGATATCTGAGCGTCATCCCAAGCGCGGGGCACTCGACGCCCGGCTGTTGGCCATCAGCGACCGCCGCGCGCGGGCTGCCTGCGCGTCCTGCGGACGGGAACGTGGCGGGCGAGGCCGGCGGGGCCTAGCGGGAGCGCCAGCCTTCCGCCGCCGCAAAGACGATCAGCGCGCCCAGGGTGAGCAGCGCGCCCTTCAGTTCGAGCCAGTTCAAGGCGAAGTCGAATTCCATCGTGCCATCTCCTGCACCGGGAAGGATGCAGGCGTCTGGTACAGGATGGTTTTTGCTGCAGTGCGGCGCAAATGTAGGGAAGTGTTGCTGGGCGTGCCGCGCCGTGGAGAGAGCACGGCTCGGCGCCGGAAAAACTATCCGCGCTCGACGGGCACGTTCAGCATGTAGCCGACCCCGCGAATCGTGAGGATCGGGGCCGGCTTGTCGCCGACGCTCAGCTTGCGCCGGATCCGGCTCACCAGCACGTCGACGCTCCGGTCCGAGGAATCCTCGTTGCGCGTCCGCGTCAGCTCCAGCAGCCGCTCGCGCGCGACCGTCCGCTGCGCATGCTCCAGCAGCGTTACCAGCAGGTCGAATTCGGCCGCGGTCAGCTCCACGATCGCGTTGCTGGCGGATCGCAGTTCGCGTCGCGGGAGGTTCACGGTCCAGCCGTCGAAGCGCAGGTTGTCGCCGCTGCGGCCCCCATCCTGTTGTGTGGGAGCCGCACGCCGCAGGACGGCGCGGACGCGTGCCACCAGTTCCTCGGTGCTGAAGGGCTTGGGCAGATAATCGTCCGCGCCCAGTTCCAGCCCCACCACCCGGTCTGTTTCGCTGCCCTTGGCGCTCGCGAAGATGATCGGCGTGTTGCCCTTGCGCCGGATCTCGCGGCACAGGTCGATCCCGTTCGGTCCGGGCAGCATGATGTCGAGGACGATGAGGTCGATGACGCTTGCGTCCAGGAATGCCCACATCTCGGCTGCGCCGGAGGCTGTGCGGACGACAAAGCCGTTCCCCTGAAGCGCGCGCGCGATCAGGGTTCGCAACTGGGCGTCGTCTTCCACGATCAGGATCGTCGGAGCGGCCATGGCTATCCTTTTGCTTGCCGACGGCTGCCGGTCGAAAACGCTCGTGCGCGGGACTCCCGCTCGCGAGCCAGTGGCTGCCGGGGACCCGGCGACGACGGTGCATGGAAAGGGGGCCGCGGTCGGAGCTTTGCACTCTCTGGTTCGGGTCGCGACTTCCCGGTGCCGTCCCGTTCTAGCAAAGGCGCCGGCGGTTCCAAGCACCGTGTGCACAGAAATCCGATCGCCTGCGGATTCGATCCGGCGAACGGCGAGTGGCAGGCACCGATCCCGCAGGTTTCGAGCCCGGCTGCTTCCGTCATGGACAGGGCGGCACTGCGGCGCTTTAACGCAAGACTTGTTCGATCAGGAGGGAAGATGGCCCCGAACCGCAGAGCCGCTGTTATGCTCGCAGCTCTATGTCTGAGCCTGGGCCTGCCGGCCCATGCTGGCGCCGACGCGCAGGTGGCGCAGGAGGCGCTGCCGCAACAGGACGCTCCCGGGCTGACGCTGGCGCTTCCGTCCTATGAGGAAGCGCAGCAGGCCGATGCCGCGCGGCCGGGCGGCGCCCCTTCCGGCCCGCGGGTCGAAGCCGCCCGTGCCGCGGAAGAGGCTCGGGAAGCGGCCGAAGCGGAAGCGGCGCTGGTCCGGGAAGCGAATGCGCGCGAACGCGCCACGCTTGCGTCGGAGACTGGCCGGATCGCCGCCGAGCGCGAGGCGCAGATGGCCCAGTATCGCGAACAACAGCGCGCGCACGACGAAGCGCTGACTGCCTATGCGGCCCAGGTGGCGGCCGCCGAAGCGGCGCGCAAGCGCTGGCAGGCGGATGTCGCGGCGTGCCAGGCGGGCGATTACAGCCGCTGCGGTGCCGCTCCGACACCCGCTCCGCGCTGAGCCGCTCGGTCGAAGGGAGGGAGCAACCGATGTCGCGTGAGGAACAGTGGCTGGATCTGGAGCGGCAGGTCCGGGAGCGCACCGCCGAGCTCCGGACAAGCCGCGATCTGTTGCAGGCCACGATGGACAGCTCCACCGACATGATCCAGGTGTTCGAGGCGATCCGTGACGAAAACGGCCAAGTGGTCGACTTCCGCTGGGTGCTGAACAATCACACCTCCGAAAGCCTCTACGGCGAAATACGCGGGGAAAGCCTGCTTGAGCGCAATCCGGGCGTGGTGGAGGAGGGGATCTTCGACGCCTTTCGGCGAGTGACCGAAACCGGCATCCCGGAACAGGCCGAGCGTCGCTACCAGCACGAGCAGTTCGACGGCTGGTTCTACCAAAGCGTGGTGAAGCTCAACGACGGGGTCGCGACCACCACCAAGGAGATCAGCGTCTGGAAGGCCGCGCAGGCCCAGGTGCTGCGGCTGCGCGAGGAGGTGGCCGAATCGAAACTCAGTGCAAGCGAAGGCAGGCTCGCCGCGATCTTTGCGGATGCCCCGGTCGGTTTGTCGGAGATCAGCCTGGAGGGGCGCTTCCTGCGGGTGAACGGCGAGCTGTGCCGGCTGCTGGGCAGGGAACGCGACGACCTGCTCGCCCTGACGATCCTGGACGTGACGCATCCGGACGACCTCGCGAAAAGCCTGGCAAGCGTTCAATCCGCGATCGCCACCGGGGGCGCCGGTATGGTGGACAAGCGCTATTGCCGGCCCGACGGTACGGAGGTCTGGGCCAGCAGCACCGTGTCGCTGCTCCGCGACCCCGAAGGAAAGCCGCACAGCCTCCTGGTCGCCACGGCGGACCTGAGCGCGCGGCGCGAGGCGGAGGAAGCGCTGCGCGCCAGCACAGAGCGGCAGAAGATCCTGCTGGCGGAACTGCAGCACCGGGTTCGCAACATCCTGGCCGTGACTCGCTCCATCATCAGCCGGTCGCATGACGGGGAGCGGAGCACGGAGGAATATGTCCAGCACCTCCAGGGCCGCATCTCCGCGCTTGCGCGCACGCAGGTCCTGCTGACCCGCACGGCCGGTGCGGGCGTGGACCTGGAGAACATGATCCGCGACGAATTGCTCGCCCAGGCGGCCGCGGACGCGCAGTTTACGCTGGAGGGGCCCGACATTTTGCTGTCGCCGAAGGCGGCGGAGGTGCTGACGCTGGCGGTGCACGAACTCGCCACGAACGCGATCAAATATGGCGCCTTTTCGCGCACCGGCGCGCATCTGGACCTCCGCTGGCGGGTAGAACTCCGCGAGGGACAGGACTGGCTGCTGCTCGACTGGACCGAAACCGGGGTGCCGATCGTGGAGGCGACGCCCCGTCGCCTCGGCTTCGGGTCGGAACTCATCTCCAGGCGCATTCCCTATGAACTGCGCGGGTACGGCAGTTTCGAAATCCGGCCGGGCGGGTTTGCGAGCAGAATCGAATTTCCGCTCGTTCCGGGCGAGAGCATCCTTCAGTCGGGCGGGGATCCGCGGTGACCGAGGGCGCAGACCTCCGCGGCGCCCGCATCCTCGTTCTGGAGGATGACTATTACCTCGCCTGCGACCTGCAGAATGCGCTGGAACGTGCTGGTGCCACCGTGCTGGGACCGTTTGCCGCAGAAGCGGATGCCCGGCACGCACTCGACGCGGGGCGCCCGGATTGTGCCTTTCTGGACGTGAACCTGGGGGCGGGGATTTCCTTTTGTTTCCCCGACACGCTTGCCGAACGGGCCATCCCATTCGCCTTCGTGACCGGCTATGACCGCGAAGTCATCCCCGATGCCTTCGCCACGGTCGAACGCCTGGAGAAGCCGGTGGAGGCCGCCCGGGTACAAGTAGCTGCCGCTCGCCTGCTTCGTTCAGGCTAGGCCGCGGCTGGCGCGCGCGTCGCCGTCCGGCCGGGGCAGGCACAGATAGTCCGGGTCGAACTCGGCTGCCTCCACCAGTCCGTCCCAATCGTGAATCTGCACCTCGCTGCGCGAGATCTGAGCCAGGCCCTCGTCGCGCAGGACCTTCAGCGAGCGGTTGACGTGCACCGCGGTGAGGCCAAGCGCGTCCGCCATGAGCTCTTGGGTGATCGCCAGCGGAAAGCGTCCATCCCGAACCTCACCAATGGCCCGATAGCGTAGCGCCAGCTCGCACAACAGATGCGCCACCCGCCCCCGGGCGGTGCGGCGGCCGATGTTGACCAGCCTTTGCGCGACGATGTTCCCGTCGATGATGCAGTCCCGCCACAGCGCGGCGGCCAGGATCGGGTAATCGGCCGTCAGGTCGCGCAGTGCGCCGTGCGGAATCTGGAAGATCGTGGTCGCCGAAGCTGCCAGCAGGGCTCCGGGCGCGGCGGGAAGCGCCAGCGAAAAGAGGTTCGCCATGTCGCCGGCGATGTGGAACGTGATGAGCTGGCGCCTGCCATCCTCCAGTTGCGCAAAGCGCGAGACGACGCCTTCGGCGACCAGACACGCATAGTCCACCCGTTCGCCAAGCCGGATGATCTCGCGATTGGCGGCGATCCTCTTGGGAGCAGCGGGCAGCGCCAGCACGGCCCGTTCCTGCTCCGCCGTAAGGTCGGTGTGGGCCGCGAGCTTGCCCAGGAAGAGGCGCAACGATTCGGCAGCGGCGACGAACGGCATGCGGACCTCCCGCAAGGATCTGGACACCTCGCGATCAACGAACGCGTGTTAACGCGAGTCGGGCGCATCGATGGACACCGCCAAGCGGCGATGATCTCCCGCATTGCTGATCGCGCTTCGCTGGGCCAGAACCGCGCGATGGCGGTGCAACAGCATGTAGAAATCCCGATCGATGGTCCGCTTGTCGACGCCGATCTTCCCCGTCGCCGGCTTGCCCTTGTGGCAGAAGCGGCGGAGCGCCTGTTGGCGGCGGACGATCCGGCGCGCATGGTCGACGAGCTGTTCGTGCTGATCCAGGCGGAGCTGCGGCTGGACGTCTTCTTCAACTATCGCCTGGAAAACGACCGCCTGGTGCTCGAGGCGCATGGCGGCCTGAGCGAGGCGCAGGCCCGCGCCGGGGCCGAACTGCAGCTGGGCCAGGCGGTATGCGGCTGCGCCGCCCGCGACCGCCAGCGATTCCATGTGACGGGGGTGCAGGCGTCCGAGGATCCGATCGTGGCGTTCGTCCGCGGCATCGGCCTGGATGCCTATGCCTGCACGCCGCTCCTGCATGGCGACACGCTGATGGGGACGCTGGGGTTCGGCCGGCGCTGGGCGGACCGGTTCACCGACGACGAGCTCAGCTTCCTGCACACGCTGTGCCATTATGTCGCGCTCGCCAAATACCGGCTGGCGGTGGAGCGGGACCTGCGCGCCGGGCTGGAGCAGCGGGACCGCTTGCTCGGTGAACTCAACCATCGCGTCCGCAACGCCCTGCAGCTTGCGGTGAGCGTCGTCCGCCTGGAAGCCAGCTCGGCCACGGACCCGCACGCCGTGGAGGCGCTGGCGAAGGTCGCCGACCGGGTGGAGGTCATCGCCTCTGCCCACCGCCCGATCTATGCCGCCAACGATCTTCGCGTGGTGGGCCTGTCCGATCTGTTGCAGGCCGCAAGTGCCGGTTTGACGATCGACCGCATCGCGCTAAGCGGCGCGCCCGAAACGCGCTTGCCGATCGAACACGGCGTCGCGCTCGCGCTGCTGGTCCACACCATTGTGGCCGACGGTTCGCGTGCGGGCGAACCGGTTGCGATCGCGATCGTTGAGGGGGCAGATGCAACAGCGACGGAAGTTCGAGTGACGGGTGTGGATTCAACGGTTCAGCTGCTTGGCGGGCGTCTCCCCCAGGCGCTTTTGCGGCAGCTCGGGGCAGGCGTGGCCGAGGCGCCCGGCATGATCACCTTCCAGCTTCCGGCAGCCTCGCATGACTGAGCGCACAACCACGCTCAACCTGCTGATCGTCGAGGACGAGGCGCTGATCGCGATGACGATCGAGGATGCGCTCACCTCTTATGGTCACCGCGTGGTCGGCATCGCCGAGGACGTGGCCTCCGCGCTCAGCCTCGCGCGGGCGCACCCGGTCGATCTGGCACTGTGCGACGTGCGGCTGGCGCATGGCGACAGCGGTGTGGATGCAGCCGCCCGGCTGGCCGACCGCGGCATCCCGGTCGTGTATCTGAGCGGCAACTGCCCCACTGATGCGGCCGCGCCGCTGGTGGTGGGCTGCATCAGCAAGCCTTTCCGCACGGCAAGCCTGCACGCGTCGGTGCTGGCTGCCCATGCAATCGCCAAGGGCGGTTCCGCGATCAAGGCTCCCGAGGCGCTGGCGCTCTACGCCTGAGCCTCGCCCGGCGCGGTGGTGCGGATCGCGAAGACCAGGTCGCGCTCGATCGGCGCGGTCGTCACGCACAGCATGCCGTCGCGGCTCTCCGCCTCGTAGGATCCGGCCGCGTTCCCGTGCCGCGTGTCATAGGCCGTCACGCGATACGCGCCGTTTGCCAGGCCGGGGATGCGGAGGGTCGCAGGCGGTGCCAGTTCCTTGGATCGCACCGTGCCCTCCGGCGACAGGCTGTCGGTGCGGACCGCCCAGACGATCGCCTGCGCCTCGTCGCCACAGCCGACCAGCGCCAGCCCGGCATCGTCGCAGTGGAGCTCGTCGGTCAGGTTGCGGCGCCGAAAGCTCGTCCAGTCGATCCGCGGCAGGAACTGCGCCAGCACCTGCTGCGCCTGGCGCATGCCGGCGGTGAGCACATGCGGGTGGCGGTTGGGCCAGCGCATGCCCCCGCCTGCGCCGCCGCTCGCCAGGTGGGCCCATTGGATGTGGCGGAAATATTCGTCGTCGAACGCCTCGGGCAGCGTCCGCTTCTTGTCCTTGAAGCTGTGGATCGGGCCGTGCTCGGAATCGAAGACCGCGCGCCCGGTCCCAGCGTCCTGCACCGCCTTCTGCATCAGCCGGGCGACGGCAAGTGCCGGCGCCACGGTGTCGCGTGGCGCGTCGATGGTCCCCTTTTCGTAGAGGTGCGTGTTCGCGAAATCGAGGCCGGGGTGCCGGAAGATCGGCTCCACTAGCGCCGGATGGTTGATCAGCTCCGGACCGAAGACGGATACGGTCTGCAGATTGGCATAGCCGCGCCGTTCGATCTCGCGCGTGCGCAGCCAGCTGCCGACATCGTCGATGAACGGAGCGGCGGCTGCGGGATCGTTGCCGCCATGCGCGGGATGGATCTCGTTCCACAGGTCCCATGCGAACAGCGCCGGGCTGCCGCCCCAGCGGTCGCTGGCAAAGCCCAGCCGGTCCTTGATCGCTGCGCGCGTGTCCGGGCAGGTCAGCCAGCTCCCCCGGCTGGCGCACACGCCGCCATTGGCGCGGTTGTACGGGTGGTGCCGCCACCGGATCCACATGAAGAAGGTGTCGTACGGGGTCAGCAGCACGCGCAGCCCGGTTTTCTCGAGCAGCTCGAACAGGTCGTCCCACAGCCGCACCATGTTGGGCACGAAGCGTCCGACCGGCCGCTCGAAATAGCGGTGCTCGCCGTGGCAATATTCCAGCATCAGCCGGATGCAGGTGACGCCATGGTCGCGCAGCCAGAGCAGATGGCGTTCCACAGCCGCCGGATCGCGCCTGCGGAACAACGGGCTCAGCTCGGGCCAGGTGATGGCATCGTTGTGCCCGATCGGCGTCCACGCCGCTCCGTCGCCGCGGGTGAAATAGGGCAGCCCTTCGGGGGCATGGATGCGGTCGGGACGGCGGACCGCCTGGTCTGAAGCAAGAAGCACGCGAGCGGGGTAGCCGCTCGCGCCGCGCTTGGCCACTGCGCCGCCGGCCGGGTCCGCTGCGACCCAAGCCGGCCGCCTCCGCAAGCCATTCGGGCGGACAGGAAAACACGTTGGCTACGACGGACGATTATTGCGGTGGGAAGCCAGGCTGTTCTCAGGCAGGTTAAGGACAGTCGGTGTGTCGAGACCTAACAATAGGCCAGGCGCAGTGATCAGGGAGAGAAGATGGTGCAGCTGGGCGCAAGTCTGATGGCCACCCGAATCCGGGAAAAGAATTGGTCGTCGACGCCATTAGGCGCGCGCGATACCTGGCCGCTTGAGCTCACCACAACGCTGGGCCTCATACTCGATTCCGCGTTTCCCCTGTACTTGCTGTGGGGAGACGATCTCGTCAGCTTTTTCAACGATTCCTATGCAAAGGTTCTGGGCAAGAAGCCCGATGCGCTGGGCCGGTCCTTCCGGGACGTGTGGCCGGAAATCTGGGATGAATTTACCCCCATCTTCGCCACCGCACGGTCGGGCAAGGCGACCTGGCACGAGAACAAGCGGTTGCTCCTGGAACGCGGCCACGGCCTTGAGGAGACGTGGTGGACCTTTTCCTTCTCGCCCGTGCGCGACGCCGGCGATCGTGTCGCCGGGATCCTGTGCACCACCTGGGAAACCACCAAGCTGGTGCTTGCCGAACGCGAGGCGGCACGTCAGGCGGCCGAGCTGACCCGCTTCAGTGCGCTGGTGCCGGAACTGCTGTGGGTGACCCGCGGGCCCGGCTACACCGACTGGGCGAACCAGCGGATGATCGACTTCCTGGGATTGGACCCAGCCACCAGGGGAGCGGATTGGCCATCGGTCGTGCATCCGGACGACGTTCAGGCGGTCGCGTTGCGCTTCGAAAAGGCGCAGCGCCAGCGCGTGACGTTCGAAAGCCGGCACCGGTTGCGACGCGCCGATGGTGAATATCGCTGGGTGCTCGCGCGGTCGGAGCCGGTGTTCGGCCCCGACGGCGAAGTCGAAGGCTGGTACGGCGCCGCGACCGACATGCACGACTGGCACCTCGCTGCCGAAGCGATGCGATCCAAGGAGGAGCTGTTCGAAACCTTTGCCCGCTCGTCGCGCAAGGTGCTGTGGATGATCGATGCCGCCACCCAGCGAATCGAATATATGAGCGGAGATACCGCCCATATCTGGGGTGAGCAGACCGCTTCCCAGATTACGTCGTGGGACGATTGGGTGCGAACCGTCCATCCCGAAGATCGCGATCGTCAAACCGACTTCCTTCCTCGGCTGCTCGATGGCGAGCTGATCTCGGAGGAATATCGCGTGATCGGCGATCACGGCCTGGTCCGGCGCGTTCGCGAGACGTTGTTTCCGATACCCGACAAGGAGGGGCACATCCACTCCGTCGGAGGCATTGCCGAGCGGATTGATGCGGACGAGGTGCATCAGGTGTATCTGGTCGGGCTCGAACCGGTCCACGAAGCCCGGCTGGCGGGCTGTTTCTGGCGCAAGGGCTTCAAGTCGCAGACGTTCGAAGCCATCGACCAGTTCGTGAAGATCGCGCCTGCGCTTCAGCCGGGTTGCATCCTGTTCGAGGCAGGCGTGCCCACCAGCCTTGGACGGATCCTGGGGGCATTGGGCAGCAGGCGTACGGCGTTCCGGACCATCGCCTTGACCCCCCACCATGACGATGCCGGGGAAGTCCGCTCGCTGATGAAGATGGGTGCTTTTGACGTGCTGCCGGACTCCGGCGGAAGCGAGGAGCGTCTCCTGCGCATCGTGCGCGAGGCGCTTTTGTCGCTGTCCGCCGCGCCCAATGATGCGGTGCCCGCCGCCCAGTCTGCCCGCCAGCGCCTGCTCGCGCTTTCGGCCCGCGAACGCGAAGTGCTGACCCGCCTGATGGCGGGGCTCAGCAGCAAGCTGATCGCCAAGGAACTGGGGCTCAGCCCGCGCACTGTCGAGGTTCACCGTGCGAAGATCAAGGAACGGCTGCAGGTCGGAACCTTGTCGGAGGCGCTGGCACTGGCTGCTTCGGCAGGGCTGACTAGTTAACGCTACCACAAGTTGACGATGGTTAGCGCAAAGTAAACATTGCCGGTTCCCCCTACGTAGTCCCCTATGGGTTTGGGCGAATAGGCACTCCCCCTCCGTACAAATACATAAGTTGCTAGGTAAGAGACTGCCCCAGGTCCCTGAGGACCTGGGGTGGGTGAGCTGTTGCCTTTCGCAGGTGGGCGTGAGCCGCCGAAGACTGAGCTTCCGGAGGTGTCGATCGGCGCTTCACTGGAGCCATGAGGGAGATGACGAGCCGTGACTGCACAGACGAGTGACAATGTCGCCCCTGCCAGCCCTGCTGGCACGACCACCATCACTCCGGGATCGAGCGGTGTCGTCAAACTCCCCTATGCGCCCTCCGAAGTTGCAGGCTTTGCGCGCGAGGGAGATTCGCTGGTCGTCCGCCTTCAGGACGGCGGCACCACGCGGGTCGAGAATTTCTACACCGAAGTTACGGACGGCGCTCCCCGCGACCTGTTGCTGCAGGGTGCGGACGGGCATGTCTGGCTGGCCCGGGCGCCGCTTGGCAGCACGGACTTCAGCTTTATCGAGATCGCCGCGGGCGACCAGCTGGTAGGCGGCGCCATCGGCGCGGGCGCCGCCAGCGGCCTTGGCGGTCTTGCGGGTCCCTTGGCCGGCGTCGCTGCGGGCCTGGCAGGCGGCCTGGTTGGCGGCGCCATCACCGGCGGCGACTCCGACGATTCGGATGCAGATGCTGACGCGGATGCGGATGCTGACGCTGACGCTGACGCTGACGCTGACGCGGATGCCGACGCAGATGCGGATGCGGACTCGGATGCTGACGCTGACGCCGATGCGGACGCTGATGCTGACGCGGATGCCGATGCTGACGCGGATGCCGATGCTGACGCTGACGCTGACGCTGACGCGGATGCTGACGCTGACGCGGATGCTGACGCGGATGCTGACGCTGACGCAGATGCTGACGCAGATGCTGACGCAGATGCTGACGCTGATGCGGACGCAGATGCAGATGCAGATGCAGACGCAGACGCAGACGCAGACGCAGACGCAGACGCAGACGCAGACGCTGACGCTGACGCGGATGCCGATGCTGACGCCGACGCAGACGCTGACGCGGATGCCGATGCCGACGCTGACGCGGACGCAGACGCCGATACGGAGGCGCCTGAGGCACCTACCGGTCAGGCCAATGAGAACGGGACGGCGGTCACGGGAACCGGCGAGCCTGGTGCGACGGTCACCGTCACCAGTGCCGATGGCGCAGTTCTGGGCACCGGTCTGGTTGGCACGGACGGCCGCTACACGGTGGAGCTGTCGCCAGCGCAGGCGAATGGCGAGGCGCTCACGGTCAGCCAGGCCGATGCGGCTGGCAATGTCTCTGACCCGACCACCATCGATGCGCCCGACATCACCGCTCCTGGTGCGCCGACGGATGCCGACGTCAACGACACGGGGACGGCGGTTACGGGAACCGGCGAGCCCGGCGCGACGGTCACCGTCAACACTGCCGAAGGCGCAGTTCTGGGCACCGGCCTGGTAGGCACCGACGGCCGCTACACGGTGGAGCTGTCACCAGCGCAGGCGAATGGCGAGGCACTCACGGTCACCCAGGCCGATGCGGCCGGCAATGTCTCTGGCCCGACCACCATCGATGCGCCCGACATCACCGCTCCTGGTGCGCCGACTGAACTCGATGTGAGCGACGATGGGGCGGTGGTGACCGGTGTCGGTGAGCCGAATGCCCGGGTCGAAATCAAGGATCCTTCAGGCGCTGTCATCGGCTCGGGCACGGTCGGCTCGGACGGCCGCTTCACGATCGCGCTGACGGATCTGCAGAACGATGGAGAGACATTGGGTGTCGTCCTCATCGATGATGCCGGAAACGCATCGCAGTCCGCATCCGTCGTCGCGCCGATAGACGACACCGACGCGGACGCGGACGCTGACGCGGACGCGGACGCTGACGCGGACGCGGACGCGGACGCTGACGCGGACGCTGACGCGGACGCGGACGCTGACGCGGACGCGGACGCTGACGCTGACGCGGATGCCGACGCAGATGCTGACGCGGATGCCGACGCTGATGCTGATGCTGATGCTGACGCTGATGCTGATGCTGATGCTGATGCTGACGCCGACGCCGACGCCGACGCAGACGCTGACGCTGACGCGGATGCCGATGCCGATGCCGATGCCGATGCCGATGCTGACGCTGATGCGGACGCCGACGCCGATGCGGACGCTGACGCGGATGCCGATGCGGACGCTGACGCGGATGCCGATGCGGACGCTGACGCTGACGCCGACGCCGATGCGGACGCTGACGCGGATGCTGACGCAGACGCAGACGCCGATGCGGATGCCGACGCGGATGCCGACACAGACGCGGATGCTGACGCAGACGCTGACGCGGATGCTGACGCAGACGCGGATGCCGATGCAGATGCGGATGCTGACGCAGACGCGGATGCCGATGCAGATGCGGATGCGGACGCTGACGCCGACGCTGATGCAGACGCTGACGCTGATGCGGATGCGGATGCGGATGCGGACGCTGACGCCGACGCTGATGCAGACGCTGACGCCGACGCCGATGCTGATGCGGACGCTGACGCTGATGCTGATGCGGACGCTGACGCTGACGCTGATGCCGACGCCGACGCTGATGCAGACGCTGATGCGGATGCCGACGCTGATGCGGATGCGGACGCTGACGCGGATGCCGACGCAGACGCAGACGCGGATGCTGACGCAGACGCAGACGCAGATGCCGACGCTGACGCTGACGCTGATGCCGACGCGGATGCTGACGCGGATGCTGACGCTGACGCTGACGCGGATGCTGACGCCGACGCTGATGCCGATGCGGACGCTGACGCGGATGCTGACGCTGACGCGGATGCCGACGCGGATGCAGACGCTGACGCAGACGCGGATGCCGACGCTGACGCAGATGCTGACGCAGACGCAGACGCCGACGCCGACGCCGACGCGGATGCAGACGCTGACGCTGACGCAGACGCTGACGCTGATGCCGACGCTGACGCAGACGCTGACGCGGATGCCGACGCAGACGCTGACGCGGATGCCGACGCAGACGCGGATGCCGACGCCGACGCCGACGCAGACGCCGACGCTGACGCGGATGCCGACGCAGATGCTGACGCAGACGCCGACGCCGACGCGGATGCTGACGCTGACGCTGACGCTGACGCAGACGCTGATGCGGATGCCGACGCTGACGCCGACCTGGAGGTCGTCGCCTATGACGACGTCATTTCCGCCCAGATCGACATTGCGCCCGTGGTTTCCACCCGCGCGGCGACCGATGGCACCTCCGTGCTCCTCAACCTCGGCGGCTTCTCGGACAGCTTTACCTTCGAGGTGCCGGCCGAAACGGTGACCGACGCGGCCTTCACGATCACCGTGGACAGCCTGGTTGGCGTGCTGCCCGATGCGACGGCCGTGCTCGAGGTCGAGACCGACGCCGGCTGGGTGCAGCTCGGCGACGCCTCACAGGGCGGCGTGCTGGATCTGCTTAGCCTTGCCGGGACTGGCTTCCGGGTAACCGCGGACGATCTGCCGGCGGGCAACTATCGCCTCACCTATGGCGGCGGCGGCACGCTTGGCGTGGGTACCGAGGTGAACCTCGCCGCCCAGCTCACCGACACCAGCCTCACCAACTTCGAGGTGGCCAGCGCACCGCCCGTGATCGGCAACGTGTTCGCCGCGTCCGAAGCGGGTCCTGCCGACGTCCGCGGCCCTGGTGCCGTACTGCAGGTGCTGGGCGAAGACGGCAGCTTTGTCACCGTGAACGCCCCGACCGCGGTCGAGGGCCAGTTCGGAACGCTGGTGATCAACCCGGACGGCAGCTTCACCTACACGCCCGATGTCGACGCCTCCGACATCGGCGGGGTGGACCGCTTTACCTACCAGCTGGTCGGGCCGGAGGGGACGTCGCAGGCCACGCTCAACATGCGTCTCGACAGTCCGGATGCGCCGGTCCTCTGGGACAATACCGCCCCGGGGTCCCCCGGGACCACGGTGGTCGCGATCGGCGACACTGCGGAGGCGAGCGTTGTCCTGGGCCAGGGTGTCACCAGGACGACGACGGAGCCGGACGCCATCCGCTTCCAGACGCCGCAGCAGCAGGGCAGCTTTGACTTCACGGTCAGCCCCGACTCCAGCACGGACCTGACGCTCAACATCGTCACGCAGTCGGCCCTGGGCGTGCTGCCGGGCGCGAGCTTCAGCCTGCAGCAGTTCGTCGGCGGGCGGTGGGTTCCCGTCACCAGCGGTACCGGCGCGACGCTGATCGACGTGGTCGGGACTGCTCCCGGTGCATTCGAGGCCCGGGTCGAGGATCTTCCGGCAGGCAGCTACCGCGTGACGGTGACGCCGACGGGTATCAACCTGGGAACCGTCGCCGTCACTGGCGCGGCCCAGTTCGACACCACCTATTTCAACGAAGTGGAAGCCCGCGGCGTGGTCGCTGCGACCGGCAATGTGCTGGCAGGCGCGGACCAGGATATCCTGGGTTCGGACCTGACGGTGCTGCGCATCCGTCTGGCCGACGGCACGTTCGTGGCGCCGGGCTTCGGTGGCCAGCGGGTAGTCGGCGAGCATGGCACGCTGGTCATCCAGGCGAACGGCGACTTCACCTACACACCGTTCGAGAATGCAGGCGGAGTCGGTGAAGTCGATCGCTTCACCTACCAGCTCGTGCATCCAAACGGCCAGACGTCCATCGCCGAACTGGCGGTCACGATCGACGATTCCGACGCGGATGCGGACTCGGATGCAGACGCTGACGCCGATGCGGATGCGGATGCGGATGCGGACGCCGATGCGGATGCGGACGCTGATGCCGATGCCGATGCAGACGCAGACGCAGACGCAGACGCAGACGCTGACGCTGATGCGGATGCCGACGCTGATGCTGATGCTGACGCTGATGCAGACGCCGACGCTGATGCGGATGCCGACGCTGATGCGGATGCCGATGCCGACGCTGATGCGGATGCTGACGCTGATGCGGATGCTGATGCCGATGCCGACGCGGATGCTGACGCTGACGCCGACGCCGACGCTGACGCTGACGCTGACGCCGACGCTGACGCTGACGCTGATGCGGATGCGGATGCCGACGCCGACGCTGACGCGGATGCCGACGCTGATGCTGACGCCGATGCAGACGCCGACGTGCGTGCCTTTGACGATCTGGTGACCGCTCAGATCGACATCGCGCCGGTCGTGTCCACTCGGGCCGGGGCCGATGCCACGACCGTGCTCCTCAACCTCGGCACCTTCTCGGACAGCTTTGTCTTCGAGGTGCCGGCAGAGACGGTGACCGACGCCCGGTTCACGATCACGGTCGGCAGTCTGGTCGGCGTGCTGCCCAATGCGGCGGCCGTACTGGAGGTGGAAACCGACACCGGCTGGGTGCGGCTGGGAGACGCCACGCAGGGCGGGGTGATCGATCTGATCAACCTTGCGGGAACCGGCTTCATCGCCACGGCGGACGATCTTGCGGCCGGGACCTATCGCCTGACCTATGGCGGCGGTGGCACGCTTGGCTTGGGCACGCAGATCAACCTTGCGGCTCAGCTGACCGATACCAGCCTCACCCAGTTCGATGTGGTCGACGCACCGCCGGTGATCGGCAACGTGTTTGCCGCGTCCGAAGCCGGGCCGGCCGACGTACGCGGCGGCTCCGCCGTGCTGCAGGTGCTGGGCGAGGATGGCACCTATGTCACGGTGACGGCGCCGACCGAGGTCGATGGCCAGTTCGGAACGCTGGTGATCAACCCGGATGGCAGCTTCACCTACACGCCGGACGTGGAGGCGACCGACATCGGTCAGGTGGATAGCTTCGCCTATCAGCTGGTCGGCCCCAACGGGACGTCGCAGGCGACCATGAACGTGCGCCTGGACAGCCCGGATGCTGACATCATCTGGGACGACACCAACTTCGGGGCGCCCGGGACCACGGTGGTCACGTTCGGCGATACCGCGGAGGCGGGCATCGTGTTGGGAACGCGGGTCGGCGATCCTGTGATCGTCCCGAACGCGGTCAGCTATAACACCGGCCTGTTCCAGGCGAACCAAGGCAGCTTCACCTTCAATGTCGGAGCGAACACCACCACCGATGTGACGCTTGACCTACGGTCCAGCTCGGTACTCAACCTGCTGGGCGGTACGAGCTTCACGCTGGAACGGTCCGCCGGCGCAGGACGCTGGACGGCGGTCAGCAATGGAAGCGGCGGCTCGCTGGTCGATCTGGTGGGCCTTGCCGGCGGCGGCGTGCGGGCCGAGATCGATGACCTTGCGGCGGGGACTTATCGGGTGACGGTGACAAGCTCCGGCATCAGCCTGGGCACCACCGTCACGGGCACGGCCACCTACCAGACTACCTATCTGAACGAGGTAGAGGCGCAGGACGTCGTCGGCACCAGCGGCAATGTGCTCACCGGAGCAGGCGGCTCGGGCGGCGATGTGCTGGGCTCGGAGTACACGGTGCTGCGGGTTGAGGAGGGTGACGGCGTGTTCGTGGCGCCAGGCTATGGCGGCGAGCGCATCGCGGGCGAGCATGGCACGCTCCTGATCCAGGCGAACGGCGACTTCACCTACACGCCGTTCGAGGATGAAGCGGGGATCGGCCAGGTCGACCGCTTCACCTACCAGCTCGTGCATCCCAATGGTCAGACCTCCACCGCGGAGCTGTCCATCACGATCGGGGAGGCCGAAGCCGGCGTGCCGGTGATGCTGGCCGACACGTCGGCGGCGGATGCGCCACTGCTGGACCTGCATGCCGACGTCACACTGCTGGATGGGCTGAGCGCGCTGTCGCTGTCGGTGGACGATGGCCATCAACTCCGGCTGCCGTCGGACGACGCAGGCACGAACCTGCCTGCGGCCGAGCCTGACATGGGGGATCCGACTCAACTGGAGCTCCATGGCGACACGGTGGTGCTGGTCGGCCTCGACGACCTGCCGGCAAGCGGCGGCAGCGAGCATGGCGACGCGACCACGATCGGGTCGGACACGGACGTGGTCACTCTGCCGGCGTTCGAGGACGTGCTGGAGATCGAGCCGCAGGATGCGGTGCACGATGATCCTCCGGCAACCACAACGGAGGAGACCCCGATCGTCCATGCCGACGCGGCAGTGACGGTCGAGACCGAGCCAGTCGTCCTGATCGACAATCCCTTGCACGACCCATGGGCGAATGCCGCGATCCACGTCTGACAAAGGACCGGTGCCGGTCAGCATGGCACCTCGCCGGCAGCGTTCGCGCTGCCGGCGATGGCTCGCCCGGATTTCCGCCGTCGCGCTGATCGCCGGCGGGCTGCTGCCGATCGCCCAAGCGCAGCAGGGCGGGACGGTTGTGGCCGAACCCGGGCCGGGCCCTGCTGCCGATCCGATCGGTCCCCCGGCGCCTCCGGGGCTCGAACCCCTGGGCGCGCTTTCGCTGGAGGTGGCGGTACGCCGCGCGGTCGAGTGGAACCCCTCGATCGAGGAGGCGGTCGCGCGGATCGGCGCGGAAGAGGCGGAAATCCGTGTCGCCCGCGCTGGTTATTACCCGACGATCCGGGGCGGCATCGGCACCGAATACGACAACCGGCTGCGGGGATCGGCGTGGCTGCCGCGTCCGCAGGTGTCGGCATCGCAGATGCTGCTCGACTTCGGCAAAGTCTCCAGCGACGTGGCTGCCGCGCGGGCGGGCGTGGAGATCAGTCGCGCCCAGCTGCTGCTCGCGGTGGACAATCTGGTGCGCGATACGGCCCAGACCGTGGTCGAGATCCAGCGACATGAGGCGCTGATCGAGGTCGCCGATGCCCAGCTCGAAAGCGTGCAGGCGATCAACACGCTGGTGCAGCAGCGCACCAGCGCCGGCGCCAGCACCCGTTCGGACGCGGTGCAGGCGGAGGCCCGCGTGGAGGCAGCCCGTGTCGCGGTGCTCGAGATCCGCGCGCAGCTGGAACGCTGGCGCGGGGTGCTTGGCTATCTGATCGGCAGCAAGGGGCCGGTGGCGACGGTACGCAGCGAAACGCCCGTCTGGCTGGACCAGATGTGCGAGGGGCCGGCGCCCGATCTGGCGCAGGTGCCATCGGTTCAGGAGGCGAACGCGCGGCGCGAGCAGGCAACGGCCGAGTTGCAACGCAGCCGCGCCGACGCCTTGCCGACGCTCTCGCTCGATGCCGGGGCGTCCCCCGACGTGCGCGATCCGATCTCGAGCCGCAGCTATTACAACTTCGGCCTGTCGGTCTCCAGCACCCTGTTCCAGGGCGGCGCGTCGCGGGCGCGGCGGGCGGGCGCCGAACAGTCCTTGCGTGCCGCCGATGCAGCGGTGGAGGCAAGCAACCTGGAGGTCGCGCGCGCGCTGGCCGAGGCCCGCCAGCAGATCCCGAGTCTGCGCCAGCGCAGCGAGTCGCTCGGCTCGCGCGAGGCGATGATGCGCGAGACCGGCAAGCTCTATCGCCTGCAATATCTGGAGATGGGCACGCGCACGCTGATCGACCTGCTCAACGCCGAGCAGGAGCTGCACCAGGTGCTGTTCGATCGAGTCAACGCCGCGCACGACCTGCGCCGCCTGGAACTCGATTGCATGTTCAACAAGGGCCAGTCGCGGGACCGCTTTGCCTTGAGCGGGATGCGGGTGCGCGGGGTGACCTTATGATGATGCACAAGCCGATCGTGGGCACGCCGCTCGCGGACGATCCCGGCGACGCCGCTGCCGCGCAGGAGGTGATCGAGCGCTGGATCGCAGCATTGCGGCAGGTCGCCACCCAGTTCCGGCTGCCCCAGTCGATGCAGGCCGCCCGCCTGTCCGCGGCCTGGGATGCGGCGACCGACGAGCGCGACCGCGTGACCAACCTCGCCTCCCGCATGGGGCTGCGGGTAAAGTTCGAAGGCCCCGCGCTGCTCGACGGCGAGCTGTCGCCCTGGCGGCTGCCGCTGATCGTCAAGCTGCGCAACGGGCAGGTGGGCGTGCTGGCCGGCGCCAGTGCCGATGGCGAGGGCAGTTTCCAGACCGCGGGTCCGGGCGAGCTGCCGGTCACGGTGCGCATCGCCGATCTCCGTGCACAGGCCGAGCTGGTGGTGCTCGCCCGGCCCGCGCGCGGCATCCCCGATGCGCGCGTCGACGCCTATGTCGAGCCGTTCGAGCCCAAGTGGCTGTGGAAGCTCGCCTTCCAGGAGCGCAGCGGCTACGCGCCGGTGCTCGTCGCCTCGCTGCTGGTGCATCTGCTGGGGCTGACCGGCATCATCTTCTCGATGCAGGTCTATGACCGGGTGGTCCCGGCCGAGTCCTTTCCTACCCTCTACGTCCTGTTCATCGGCGTGCTGCTGGCGATCGGTTTCGACTTCGTGCTGCGGCAGCTGCGCACCGGGGTGATCGATCTGCTCGGCAAGCGCGCGGACCTGCGCATCTCCGACCGCGTGTTCGGCCATGCGCTGCGGGTCCGCAACCGGGCGCGGCCGGTGTCGACCGGCAGCTTCACCGCCCAGCTGCGCGACATGGACCAGGTGCGCGAGCTGATGACCTCCACCACCGTGGCGGCGATCGCGGACCTGCCCTTCTTCTTCCTGTTCCTGGGCATCTTCTGGTTCATCGGCGGCACGCTGGTGCTGGTGCCGCTCGTGGCGCTGGTGCTGCTGGTGGTGCCCGCCGTCCTCGCCCAGCCCAAGCTGCGCGCCTATGCGGTGGAAGCCGCGCGGGAAGCATCGCTGCGCAGCGGCATTCTGATCGAGGTCGTCCAGGGCATCGAGGACATGAAGACGCTGCAGGCGGAGGACCGTTTCCAGCAGCAGTGGAACCACCTGAACGCGGTGACGGGCGAGGCGCAACTGCGGCTGCGCGCGCTGACGGCGCGGCTCGTGTCCTGGACGCAGACGGTGCAGATGGGCGTTTACGCCGCGGTCATCTTCTTTGGCGCGCCGCTGGTGATGGCGGGCGACATGACGACGGGCGCGCTGGTCGGTGCCTCCATGCTCGGCTCGCGCATGATGACTCCGTTGGCGCAGGTGACTCAGGTGCTCAGCCGACTGCAACAGGCGCGCACCAGCATCGCCGGCCTCGACAAGGTGATGGCGCTGCCGGTCGATCATCCGGACCGCGAATCGCGCGTGCATCTGCCGCGGATCTCCGGCGACCTGACGGTGCGCGACGCCGTGTTCCGTTATGGCGATCCGCAGTCGCCGGCGGCGCTGACGGTCAGCAAGCTGCAGATCAAGGCCGGCGAAAAGGTCGCAATCCTCGGCCGCAATGGTGCTGGCAAGTCCACGCTGTTGCAGGCGCTGGGCGGCATGCTGGAGCCGATCCAGGGCGAGGTGCTGGTCGATGACGTCGCGCTGGCACAGGTCGACCCCGCCGATGTGCGCCGCGACATCAGCCTGTTGTCCCAGCGCGCGCGGCTGTTCCACGGGACGATCCGCGACAATCTGCTGATGGGGGCGCCGCATGCCGGCGACGAGGAGATCCGCGCGGTGCTCTCGACGGTCGGCGCGGACGAGTTCGTGCGGCGGCTGCCGCGCGGGTTGGAGCACGTCATCTTCGAAGGGGGAGCGGGCCTTTCCGGCGGCCAGGTGCAGGCGCTGCTGCTCGCCCGGCTGCTGATCCGTGATCCCTCGGTGATCCTGCTGGACGAGCCCACCGCGTCGATGGACGAAACGACGGAACGCCACTTCATCGCACGCTTCCGCGAATGGAGCGCCGAGCGCACGGTGGTGATCGCCACCCACCGCACCCGCGCGCTCGAGCTGGTCGACCGGCTGATCGTGGTGGAGGGCGGACGCATCGTCGCAGACGGCCCGCGCGACGAGATGCTGGAACGGCTGCGGGCACCGCGCCCCGCGGCCAAGGTGGTGCCGGTACGGAAGGATCGCGCCTGATGGCCAGCAACGCCGATGCGCTGAACGGAAGCTGGGTGTTCGGCGACGCCGACGGCATCCGGCTGGGCCGCGCGATGCGGCTGATCTGGGTGATCTTCGCCTGCCTCGCCGCGCTCTGCATCTGGGCCTATTTCGCGCGGCTCGACGAGGTGGCGACGGGCGCCGGCCGGGTGGTGCCCTCCACCCGCGAACAGGTGATCCAGTCGCTGGAGGGCGGCATCCTCGCCAAGCTGGCGGTCAAGCAGGACGACATTGTCCAGCCAGGCCAGATGCTGGCGCAGCTCGACCCCACCCAGAGCGAGTCCACGTTCGAGGAAAGCGCGGCCAAGTATCGCGCCGCGCTCGCCAGCGTCGCGCGGCTGGAGGCGGAGGTGGGACAGACCTCGCCCGTCTTTCCTGCCGAACTCAACGCCTTTCCTGAGCTCAAGGCCAAGGAACTGCGCCTCTACCAGGCGCGGCGCAGCAGCCTCGACAAGTCGCTGGCCTGGATCCGCCGATCGATCGCGCTGCTCACCAATGAGGTGCAGATCGGCCAGCGGCTGATCGCGGTCGGCGCGTCGAGCAACGTCGAGGTACTGCGCTTGCAGCGCCAGCTTGCGGAGCTGGAGCTGAAACAGGCCGACCTCACCTCGGAATACATCGTCCAGGCGCGAGAGGAACTGGCCAAGGCCAATGCCGAGGTCGCGACCCTCTCGCCGGTGGTGAAGGGCCGCGCCGACACGCTTGCCCGGCTGACGTTGCGCTCGCCGGTGCGCGGCATCGTCAAGAACATCGAAGTGTCGACGATCGGCGGCGTCATCCCGCCCAACGGCAAGCTGATGGATATCGTACCGCTGGACGACCGACTGCTGGTGGAGGCGCGCATTTCGCCGCGCGACATCGCCTTCATCCACCCCAACCAGTCGGCCAGCGTCAAGATCACCGCCTATGATTTCGCGATCTACGGCGGGCTGAAGGGGAAGGTCACCACCATCTCTCCCGACACGATCAAGGACGAGGTGAAGCCCGACGTCGAATATTATCGCGTGCTGATCCGGACCGATCGTGACGCGCTGGTGAACAAGGCCGGGCGCCGCTTCCCGATCGTGCCCGGCATGGTGGCGACTGCCGACATCCACACCGGCAGCAAGACCGTGTTCCAGTATCTCACAAAGCCGTTCAATCGCGGGCGCGAGGCGCTGCGGGAACGGTGAGCCTGTTCGGGGCTTGGTGGGCGACCGCCCTTCTCCTGTCGCTGTCTGCGGAGACCCCGATGCCGCCCCGGCTGATGCCCAACGAAGTTCAGCGCCCCGCCCCCTTGCGGGTGCCGCGCGGCCGCGAGGCCTTCGACGCGCGTGAGGCGCTGAACGGCGCCATCGGCAGCCGGCGTCGCTGCGCGGACGTGCCCGATGCCTATTGGGTGGCGACGCCCGGCGGCGGCGCCTGCATGCGCACCTATCCGGCCGGAACTCCGCGCGCCGGCGGCACGATGCTGGTCTATCTGTCGGGCGACGTGCTGCTGCGCGGGCGTGGTGGCGTGCGCCTGATCGCGGCAAGCTATGCCCGGCGTTCCCCGGCCGACATTCGCCAGGAGATGGCGCGCTGGTCGCGCGACGCCGGCACTCCCGCGCTGTTTCTCGCGCGGCCGGGGCTCTACGGCTCCTCCGGCAATCATGGCGCGCGGCGGCGGATCGAGGAGGTGCGGCTGGTCGATGGCGCGCTGGACCGGATCAAGGCGCGCTACCGGGTCTCGCGCTTCATCCTGGCGGGGCATTCGGGTGGCGGCCAGCTGGTGGCGGCGCTGCTCGGCCGCCGGCGGGACGTCAGCGCCGCCTTCATCAGCTCGGGACTGGTCTCCGCGGCCGAGGTGATGCGCGCCTACCAAAAGCGGCGCGGTCGCAATGCCGGGCCGGTCGAGGACCCGAACGCCGTCTATGATCCGATCGGCCATGTCCGGGAAATCCCGCGCCCGGCGCCCGACATCTTCGTCCTTTCGGATCCGGGCGACCGCGCGGTGCCGTTCCTCAGCCAGCGCCATTACGTCGAACGGCTGCGCAGCGCTGGCCTGCACCCCACCCACCTCCTGCTGAAGGGGGAGGGGCGAACCCGCCACCTGCTGGTCGGGCCGCTGAAGGCAGGCGCCGCGCTTTATGCGCGGGGCGAGGATGCCGCGGCGATCAGCGCGGCGTTGCGCGCGATGGCGCCGCTGCCGCCTCCACCGCAGGAATCCGCTCGCTGAGCAGCGCACGCGCGGCCGCGTCGCGCGCCGCGCGGGTGGGGGCGCCCAGCACCGCTGCGATCCAGCGCCTGCCGCCTGCATCCAGTACCGACAGCAGCAGGTGGTGGGCACGTGCGCCCACGCTGCCGGTGCGCAGCCCGTCCACGCCGACCGCGGTGCCGAGCAGCCGGTTGGTGTTGGGGTAGGCCACGCCCTTCCACGTAAACGCGGGCCGGGCCGACAGCGCATGAACCGCAGGTGCCTGTGTGAGCACATGCGCGCCCAAAAGGATGGCGTCGGCGCCGGTGATCGCCTGTCCACGCCCCACGCCGCTTGCCGAGGCGAAGCGTGACGCGGTCATGCCGATTGCCTGCGCGCGTTCGTTCATCAATTGGACAAAGGCTTCGGCCGAGCCGCTGTGCCACTCGGCGAGCGCCTGCGCCGCCTCGTTCGCGCCGACGATCGCAGTGGCGGCCATCAGGTCGCCGAGCGCCACGGCTTCTCCGGCCTCCAGCCGCCAGCGGCTGTTGACGGCCGCGGCCGCTGGCGAGACGGGGACCAGCACCTCCGTGCCGATGCCGAGCGCCTGGCGGCGCTCCTCGACCAGACAGAGGGTGAGCAGCTTGGCGAGGGCGGCCGGGTGATGCGCCGCATCGGCATGTTCGGCGAACACCATACGCCCGGCCTCCAGGTCGTAGAGCAGCCGGCTCTGCGGCGGCGTGGGCTGTGCCGCCGGCCGCAACAGGGGCTGGGGGGTCCTGCCGGCCTGGGCCTTGAGCCAGTCGACCAGTTCGTGGATGCGCCGGCTGTTTGACCCCTTGAACAGCACCACGTCCCCGTCCCGGAGATCCGCGCGCACCGCCGCCATCAGGGCCTCCAGCGTCGATGCATGGGTGCCGCGCTGGTGCGACGGCAGCGCCGCCCAGAACCGGCTCCAAAGGGACCCAAGCGCATGCACGCGCGCGATCCGCGGATCGACGGCCGTGGCGAGTGCGTGGTGGAACGGCTCCTCGCCTTCGCCAAGCTCGGCCATCTCGCCCAGCACCGCCACGCGGCGGGTGCCGGGGCGCTGGGTCAGGTCGGCAAGCGCCGCGGCCATCGATGCGGGATTGGCGTTGTAGGCGTCGTCGATCAGCGTCACCCGCTTGCCGTCGATCGCCAGCGGCAGCGTTTCGCCACGACCGGGAAGCGAGCGGAACCCGGCCAGCGCCTCGAGCGCCGGCTCGATCGGGTGGCCCAGCGCTGCGACCGCGGCGAGTGTGGCCAGCGCGTTCAGCGCCATGTGCTCGCCCGATGCGCCGAGCGTAAACCGCACCGGCCGGCCGAACACCAGCGCCTCCACCGCGCCGCGGCCGCCGTCGTAGGACAGCAGCCGTACGTCGCAACCCTCCGACCGGCCATAGTGGATCACGCGCAGCTGCCGCGCCTGTGCGGCGGCATGGACGATGTGCCACTGGTCCATTTCGCGGTTGAGAATGGCGCTACCGCCCGGCGCCATGCCCAGGAAGATCGCGCTCTTGGTGCGCGCGATGTCCGCGACGCTGCTGCCGCCGGTCAGGTGCGCAGGCGCGATGTTGGTGAAGATCGCCACGTCCGGCCGGGCCAGCCGGGCGCTGTGCGCCATGCGGCCGACCGCCAGTTCCAGCACGACATGCCTGGCGTCCGGGGCAAGCGAGGCAAGGTTCCAGGCGACGCCATGCGGAAGATTGGCGTTGTGCGCGCTGCGCCCGACCGGACCGAAGGGCTCCAGCACATGCGCCAGCATGGCGACCGCGGTCGTCTTTCCCGCGCTTCCGGTGACGGCCAGGACGGGCGCCGTCAGCTGTCGCCGTGCCGCCCTGCCGAGTTCGAGAACGGCATCGCCGGTGTCGGCAACGCGCAGCACCGGCATGCCCGGCGGCACGCTAGCCGGATCCCCGTCGGTGATGACGGCCGCGGGTGGCGGCGACAGGGTGGCGACTGCCGCCGCGCGCATCCCGCGCCCCGTCGCGCCCAATCGGACCACCGCCAGCTGGCCAGGGCGATAGGTGGGCGGGTGGATGCAGACGCCGTCTGCGGACCAGCCGGCGGGCGGCGGGACGATCCAGCGCCCGCCGGTCGCCGTCGCCAGGCTCTCCGCATTCCACGGGCCTGCCGTACCGGATGCCGGCGTGGCGGGCCGCAGCGGCGACCCTTGCGTGCGGTAGCGGTGATAGGCGACAAGGCCGGAGAGGTAATGCTCCACATCGTCGATGCGGACGCGAAAGCCATGGTGGCGGATGAAGAAGCTGCCGGCGATGCGGTCCGGCCGGGCGAAGTCCATCGCCAGTTCCGGCCAGAAATGGCCATTGAGCAGGTGGCGCACGCGCGCCTCCAGTGCCTCGTTGAAGCGGTCGACGTCGACTTCGGCGAGCAGGTGGCGGTGCTCGGGCATGTCGGCGATCCGCGCCAGCATGGCATGCGCGGCCATCATCAGCTCGAGCAGGGTGGGAAAGGTCGTGATCCGGTCGCGGACGAAGTCGAGATAGCCGGCGACATTGCGGATGCCGAAGCGGAGATAGCGTTCCTCCGGCCGCACCAGCGTCAGCTCGTTGGTGCAATAGCCGAGCCAGTGGTCGTGGTGCTGCCAATGCCCGGCCGCGAGGAAATGGTCATAGGCGCGCTCGACCACGGCCAGCCAGCGCGGATCGCCGGTGAGTCCGTGGAGCCGCATCAGCGCGAACGCAGCCTCGCCCTCATAATAGATGGTCCGAAACGCCTGCACGACCTTCAGGTCGGGATAGTGGAGCACGTGCGTGAAGGCACCGGTCTCCTGCTTCTGCATCGAGCGGATGCCGAGTGCCAGCTGCTCCATCAGCGCGAGATGGTCGCGGCAGCCGGTCGCCTTGGCGTGCTGGACGAGCGCCAGGATCGCGACCGCGCTGCCGCCCAGCTTGATCTCGTCGCCCATGTCCACAAGGAACGCGGCCTGCGTGCCGTCGCCCAGCATGGCTGGGCGGATGAGTTCCCGTACCAGATAGCCGAGCGCACGGTTGATCGCAGCGGCGAGCTGCGGGTCGTGCAGCATCTCCCACGCCTCGATCATCGCATAGGTGGAGCTGGCGTGACGCAGCGCATTGTACGTGTCGATCCTGCGGTCGAAGCACGGGTGATAGCCATAGACGAAGCGGCCATCGTCGCCGACCTGGGCGGCGAGGTACAGGGCGCCGTCCTGCACCAGCGCCGCGACATGGTCCGGGGTCAGCGGCTCCAGCCGTCGGCGCCCGCGCGCCAGCCCTTCGCTCTCCAGCGGCACGCAGGTCCCGGCATCGTCGGCAAAGGCCGCCTCAGTGGAAAAGAGGAACAGCGGCGTCTCGTCGGCAAAGTCGATGGCGGTCGAGGTGCCGTACTTCCGCCGCGCATAGCTGGCGAAATTGCCCTCGTTCACCACCGCATGGCCGATGGTGTTGCCGCCATAGAGCATCGCGTTGGCGTTGAGCTCCTGCTCCAGGAACGCGCGCTCGAACTGCGCGTCGAGGGCGATGCCATAGCGGAAATAGTTGCGCTTGGTCTGGCGCAGGCTGGCGCGAAGCTTGCCCCAGCTGCTGGGCTGGACTTCGGTCACACGCTCGACGCGCAGCCAGCGGGGCGGGCTCGCCTGTGCCGCCTCCTGGACCAGCGCGGACAGGCGCGACCATGCTTCCTCGAAACCGGCGCCGCGCGCGGTCAGGACGGCGGCACGGCGGTCGCCCGAGCCGAAGGCGGCGAAGAGGATCGTGTCGCCTGTGCCATCGTCGCCCGTGCCCCTGGCCGCGAGCAGCCCGTGCAGGCCCGACAGCATTTCCGCGATCAACATGGCAGTTCCTTGTGGTTCCGCCGCCAATCTGGCGAGCGGAGGTTACCGCCCGACTAAGATACGCCTTTCCCGCTGAGGCCGCACGTCAGCATCCCCCCCCGACCCAGCTTCCGTATTCCCGCGCGGGCGAGACCTCTGCGAAACCCTTTCTCGTGCTCCCGCGCAGGCGGGAAATCAGAGCCCAGCGCAACAGCGCCGGTTTACGCCTGCAACCCGGGGCTCCCGCCTTGGCGGGAGCACAAGAGGCGGGAGTGCGGGAGGTCTTTCTACCCCGCGCTGCGTCCACCCGCTGCCGGGAGTTCGCGGATGCTGGCGGATTCCTCCCACAGGTTGATCCCGCCCTCGCCGGCGTGCGCGTCGATGCGCGCCAGCTCGTCGTCGGTGAAATCAAGGCGGTTGAGCGCATCCAGGCTGTTGTCGAGCTGCGCCACCGTGCGCGCGCCGATCAGCGCGGACGTGACGCGCGGGTCGCGCAGTACCCAGGCGATCGCCATCTGCGCCAGGCTCTGCCCGCGTGCCTGGGCAATCTCGCCGAGCGCCCGCACGCGCGCAAGGTTTTCTTCCGTCAGCAGGCCCTCAGACAGCGAACCGCCGCGTGCCGCGCGCGCATCGGCGGGAACACCGCCCAGATATTTGTTGGTGAGCATGCCCTGCGCGAGCGGCGAAAAGGCGATGCAGCCGGTGCCGAGGTCGGCGAGCGTCGCCAGCAGGTCGCGCTCGATCCAGCGGTTGAGCATCGAATAGCTCGGCTGGTGGATCAGCAGCGGCACCTTGTGCTCGGTGAGGATTGCCGCTGCCTGCTGCGTCAGCTCGGGCGAATAGGAGGAGATGCCGACGTACAGCGCCTTGCCCTGTGCATGGAGCTGCGCGAGCGCGCCCATGGTCTCTTCGAGCGGCGTGTCGGGATCGACGCGATGCGAGTAGAAGATGTCGACATAGTCGAGGCCCATCCGCTTCAGGCTCTGCTCGCAGCTGGCGATCAGATATTTGCGGCTGCCGCCGATGCCGCCATAGGGCCCGGGCCACATGTCCCAGCCGGCCTTGGAGGAGATCAGCAGCTCGTCGCGGTGGGCGCGGAAATCGTGCGCCATCACGCGCCCGAAATTCTCCTCCGCCGAGCCATAGGGCGGGCCATAGTTGTTCGCGAGATCGAAATGGGTGACGCCGCGGTCGAACGCGCGGCGCAGGATCGCGCGGCCCGTCTCGAACACGTCTTCGCCGCCGAAATTCTGCCACAGCCCCAGGCTGATCGCCGGCAGGTTCAGTCCGCTGCGACCGCACCGCCGATAGGGCATGCGCCCGTCATAGCGTGCGGGGTCAGGCTGATAGGGGGGCTCGAACGACATTCGGCAGGTCTCCGGGTCTGGGGCCTGCGCCATGTAGGAACAACGGTACGCCGGGGCCAGGCCCGGACGCGACCCCGGTCAGGGAACACGCGCCAGCCAGCGACGCTGCCGCTGGCTGGACGTGCAGAGGGAGGCCGGACGTTTCGCCCGGTCGAGAGACGGTCAGCGCCCGCCGGAGCTGCCGCCAGAGCTGCCACCGGTGCCGGTGCCGCCTGCGCCACCCATGGTGGTCGAGCCGCCCGAGCTGCCGCCCGTGCCAGTGCCACCCGCACCGGTGCCGGAGCCGCCCGAGCTTCCGGTGGTCGAACCGCCGGAGCTTCCCGACATGCCGTCTGGAATCGTGCCGGTCGAACCCGGCGTGGACGAGCTGCCCGAGCCGGTCGTGCTGTCGGTGGTGGTCGGCGAGGTCGTGGTGCTCCGGCGGTTACGCGAACCGCTCCGGGTCTGCCGGCCGGTGGTGGTCGTCGATGACGTGTCGGGGCTGGTGGTCTGCGTACCACGCTGCGTGTCGGTCGTCGTTTCCGTGCCCGGCGTCGTGGTCGGGCTGGTCGTCGGGCTGGTCGTGGTCGGGCTAGTGGTCGTCTGGGCGATCGCGGCGGCTGAGCCACAAACCGCCAGCATACCGATCAAGATCGTCTTGCGCATGATGGGGTTTCCTTCTCCAAAACCTCAAGGCCAAACGCCCCGGAATCAAAGAAGTGCCGTCGTTCCACTCGCTTGAGCGCAAGTAAAAAGCCTTACATCGTAAAGCGTTGATTCATCCGCACTGCGCCCGGTGCAGCAGTTTCTGGTCGGCGAGCACCAGCGCGACCATGGCTTCCACCACCGGAACCCCGCGGATGCCGACACAAGGGTCATGCCGCCCCCGGGTGGCGAGCGTGGTCGCCTCACCCGTTCGGGTAATGGTCTCCATCGGCGTCAGGATCGAGCTGGTCGGCTTGAACGCGACGCGCAGCCGCACCGGCTGGCCCGTGGCGATCCCGCCCGCGATCCCGCCGGCGTGGTTGGCGAGGAAGGCGGGACCCGCTTCACCCGGGCGCATCGGATCGGCATTCTCCTCGCCGGAAAGCGCGGCTGCCGCAAAGCCGTCGCCGATCTCGACGCCCTTGACGGCGTTGATCGACATGGCGGCCGCCGCAAGCTCGCTGTCGAGCTTGGCATAGAGCGGCGCGCCCCACCCGGCGGGGACCCCCGTCGCTTCGCAGGCGACGACGGCGCCGAGCGACGAGCCGGCCTTGCGCGCGCGGTCGACCAGCGCCTCCCAGCGGACGGCGGCTTGCGGATCGGGGCAGAAGAAGGGATTGCGGCCGATCTCGGCGGCATCGAAGTTCGCATAGTCGATCGCGTCGCCGCCGATCGCCTCGACCCAGGCGGTGATGGTCACTTCCGGGATCACCAGCCGCGCGACGGCACCGGCGGCCACGCGCGACGCGGTTTCGCGCGCGGAGGAACGCCCGCCGCCGCGATAGTCGCGGAAGCCGTATTTGGCGTCATAGGCATAGTCGGCGTGGCCAGGGCGATAGGCCTGGGCAACCTCCGAATAATCCTTGGAGCGCTGGTCGACGTTCTCGATCATCAGCGAAATCGGGGTGCCGGTGGTGCGGCCCTCGAACACGCCGGAAAGGATGCGGACTTCGTCGGGTTCGCGCCGCTGGGTCGTGAAGCGCGAGGTGCCGGGGCGGCGCGCGTCGAGGAACGGCTGGAGGTCGGCCTCGGAAATCGCAATTCCCGGTGGGCAGCCGTCGACCACCGCGCCGATCGCGGGTCCATGGCTCTCGCCCCAGGTGGTGAAGCGGAACACCCGCCCGAAGCTGTTGACGCTCATGCCCTCTCCCCGAGCAGCGCAAAGGCACTGGCGTGGCGGGCCTCGCCGCGGACACCGCAGGGCATCGCGCCCTGCTGCAGCGGCAGTGCCAGCAAATTCTCGCCCGCATAGGGTGAGTCGAACCCCTGCGCCCAGTCGGCGGCAAAGCCCAGCCGCCCATAATATTCCGGATCGCCCAGCACGAAGCACAGGTGCACGCCAGCATCCATCAGATGCTGCAGCCCCGCGCGGACCAGCGCCTCGCCCACGCCCTGGCGACGGTGCGAGGCGGCGACCGCGACCGGCGCCAGTGCCACCGCGGCGATGGGCTTGCCCGCGATGTCCACGGCCATGCGGCTGAACGCGACCATGCCCGCAAGCATGCCGTCGTCCTCATCGTCTGCCACCAGCGTCAGGACCATGTCGCCGTCGATGCACAGCCGCTGGACCAGCATCGCCTCGTCAGGCGCCGGGAAGGCGGTGCGCAGCAGCGCGTCGATGGCGGCCACGTCCCCGCCCGAGGCCGGGCGGATGGTGATGCTCACGACAGCGCGATGTCGGGTGCGTCCTCGGCCTTCATGCCGATGACGTTGTAGCCGCCATCGACATGGTGGATCTCGCCGGTGACGCCGCTCGCCAGGTCGGAGAGCATGTAAAGGCCGGCGCCGCCGACGTCCTCGATGGTGACGTTGCGGCGGAGCGGCGAGTTCAGCTCGTTCCACTTCAGGATGTAGCGGAAGTCGCCGATGCCCGAGGCCGCGAGCGTCTTGATCGGGCCGGCCGAGATTGCGTTGACGCGGATGTTGTCGCGCCCAAGGTCGACCGCCAGATATTTGACCGAGGTGTCGAGCGCCGACTTGGCCACACCCATCACGTTGTAGTGGGGAACGACCTTTTCCGAGCCATAATAGGTCAGCGTCAGCAGGCTGCCGCCGTTCGGCATCATCTCCCGCGCGCGCTTGGCGACGGCGGTGAAGCTGAAGACCGAGATGTTCATGGTCATCAGGAAGTTTTCGAGGCTGGTGTCGTAGTAGCGACCGCGCAGCTCGTTCTTGTCCGCAAAGCCGATCGCGTGGACGACGAAGTCGATCGTCGGCCACTTCTGCGCCAGCTCGTCGAACGCGCGGTCGAGCGCGCCCATGTCCGACACGTCGCATTCGATCAGCGTGTCCGAGCCCAGCTGCTCGGCGAGGGGCTTCACGCGCTTGCCCAGCGCCTCACCCTGATAGGTAAAGGCCATCTCCGCGCCCTGCTCGTGGAGCGCCTTGGCGATGCCCCATGCCAGCGAACGATCGTTGGCAAGCCCCATGATGAGCCCACGCTTGCCCTGCATCAGTCCCGTCACGCCGCTGTATCCTCCTGTGGTCCGGCCGGCTCCTCTAGCCCCGCTTCGGGGGTTTCCGCCAGCGCCGCGTTCAACTCTGCGCCGACGACCACCCCCAACCCCACGACGAAGAAGAAGATCAGCGCGATCATGACGCCCGCCAGGCTGCCGTAGGTGAGATCATAGCCACCAAGCAAGTCGAGCGCCAAAGGCAGCAGCGCCGTGGTGCCCAGCCACCAGCCCGCGGTCAGCGCCGCGCCCGGCCATTTGGGACATTTGCTGTAGCGGTATTTGCTGGGGGTGAGGCTGTAGAACAGCATGTAGAGCGCGACGAACAGCGCGACCGCCGGCGCCAGCCGCGCGACCGAGAGGATGCGCGCCGTGTCGGTCAGGAACGGCATCACGCGCAGGATGAACTGTTCGATGCCGAGCAGCGCCACCTGGAAGCTGAACGCCGCCATCGCCAGGATCACCGAACCGACGATCAGGCCGATCGACCCCAGGCGATATTCCCAGAACGGCCGGTTGAACGGGATGCCATAGGCCTGACGCAGGATCGAGCGCACCGTTTCGATGAAGCCGGTGGTGGTCCACAGCCCGACAATCGCGCCCAGCCATAGCAGCGATCCCGATCGCGCCTGAAGCACGTCCAGGATCGGCTTCTCGAGGACGCCCGCGACTTCCGGCGGGACGGTGCGCAGGAACGCCTCGACCGCATGCACGCCGTCGCCGGTGCGCCCCACCAGCCGCGCGACCGCGGCCGCGACGATGAAGAAGGGGAACAGCGTGACCAGCGACAGATAGGCGAGGTTGCCGGCGTGGGTGAAGCCGTCGGTATAGGTGCCCACCGCCACCCGGCGCAGGATCTCGATCACGCGCGCGCTCAGGCCCATGCGCGACAACAGCGGCGCGTGCCGGTGCCTGCGCGCTTCCGGGCTTTGGGGAGAAACCGCGCCGACCAATGGACCGGAGCCGGCGCGGGGATCGGTCACAGGCCGAGCTTCGACCGCGGATCCTGGTCGCGGCCGGGCCAGCCCTGCACGAATTCGACCAGCGCGTCGTCGCCGACCGGCAGGTCGACCATCAGCGTCACCAGCTGGTCGCCGCGGCCGCCACCCTTCTTGTGGAAGCCGCGGCCCTTCAGGCGCAGCACCTTGCCCGAGGTCGAGCCCCTGGGCACCTTGAGCATCACCGCGCCCTCGACGGTGGGCACGCGCACTTCGCCGCCCAGCACCGCCTCGGCCAGGCTGATCGGCAGGTCCAGGCGGATGTCGTCGCCGTCGCGAGTGAAGAAGCGATGCGGCTGCACCTCGATAGTGACAATCGCGTCACCGGGCCCGCCGGCACCCGGGTCCCCCTTGCCGGCGAGGCGCATCTGGGTGCCGCTCTCGACGCCTGCGGGCAATTTCAGGTCGATCGTCTTGCCGTCGCGCAGCATGATCCGCTGCGGGCTGAGCGTCGCCGCGTCGGTCAAGGAGACCGACAGGCGGTAGGGAACGTTCGCGCCCTTGGGCGCCTGGCGCCGGCCGAAGCTGCCGCCGCCGAACCCTCCGCCACCGCGCTGGCCGCCGCCAAACAGTCCGCCGAACAGATCCTCGAACCCGCCCGCGTCGCCATCGCCGAAATCGAACTGGCTGCGTCCGCCAGCACCCGGCCGGAACCCGCCGCCCGGACCCCCGCCAAAGCCGAACGGCGCGCTCGGGTTGCCGTCGCCGTCGATCTCGCCGCGGTCGAAGCGGGCGCGCTTGTCCTTGTCGGTGAGCAGGTCATAGGCCTGCGTCACCTGGCTGAAGCGCTCGGCCGCCTTGGGATTGTCCTTGTTCCGGTCGGGGTGCAGCTCTTTTGCGAGCGTGCGATACGCCTTCTTGATGTCCGCTTCGCTCGCGTCGCGCGCGACGCCCAGGGTTGCGTAAGGGTCTGCCATGCCCGTTAGCTAGGCGGTACGGGGCGGTACGGCAATGGGTGCGGCCCAACCATTGTTCAAGCGGAACGAAGCGGCGGGAACGGCCGTTTTCCGGAGCATGAACGCCTGTGCCTCTCCCGCCCGTCGGCGCCTGCTCGCCCAATCCGCGCTGCTGCTCCCGTTGCTCGCCCTGCCGGGTTGCGCGACGACGCTGGGAAGCACTGGCGTGGAAGAGGGCGTGCGCCGGCTGCTGACGCTGTCGAGCGAGCGTGCCTTTGCCCGGCTGACGGAGCCTGGCGGCTTCTACGACGACCAGCTCACCCGCCTGACCCTGCCCGACATCGGCAGCGGCAACGACGTGCTCGGCGCGGTGCTGCGCACGAACGCGGTGCGCAGCCGGGTGGCGATGGCGCTCAACGACGTAGCGGTGGATGCGGCCGAGCGGGCGACGCCGGTGGTGCTCGACTCGATCCGGTCGATGACGCTGTCCGATGCGGTGGCGGTGCTGCGCGGCGGCCCGACCGCGGCGACCGACCTGCTTCAGCGCCAGGTCGGCGGCGCGCTGGTGGAGGCGATGCTTCCCGAATTTTCGTCCGGCCTGCGATCGGATGCGCTGGAGATCCTGTCGGCGGTCGCAGGCTCGCGCACCGGCATCGACTATCTCGCGCTCGCGCGCGCCGGTGCGGATCAGGCCGGCCAGGCGATCTTCCGCGCGATCGGGCGCGAGGAAGCGGCGATTCGTGCCGACCCGCGCAGCACCCGCGACCCGGCGCTGATCGCACTGCTGGGCGGCGCTTCGCTGGTGCGCTGAGAGGCGAGCGCCGCGCAGGTGGCGCGGGTGTCCCCCTCAATCCTCCAGCGGCGCCACGTCGACCGACACCGTCATCGTCTGCGCCCCCGATCCCAGCACCACGCCGTCGATCGGTGCGATCTCGCCATAGTCGCGGCCGACCGCGACGATGACATGGTCGTTCGCCATCCAGATGCCGTTGGTGGGATCGACGCCGACCCAGCCGTGGCGGTCGCCGCACCACAGCAACACCCAGGCATGGGTGGCATCCGCTCCCACCAGCCGCGGCTTGGCCGGCGGCGGCAGCGTGCGCAGATAGCCCGACGCATAGGCCGCCGGCAGGCCCGCCGCGCGCAGGCCTGAAATCATGATCTGCGCGAAATCCTGGCACACGCCGCCCCGCTTGGCGAATGCAACGTGCGGGGGCGTGTCGACCAGCGTGGCGGTGGTGTCGAACGCGAACTCGCGCTGGATGCGCCGGGCAAGCGCGATCGCCGCCTCCAGCGCGCCGCGCTCCGGGTCGAGCTCCTGGGCGCACCATGCGCCGATGTCGCGATTGAGCGGGATGTGCGGCGACGGGAAGAGGTAGCTCGCCGGGCTCGCCGGCCCCGCGTCCTGGCTGGCGCGCGCCTGGGCGGCGATGTCGGCCAGGCTGGGGTCGTCGGGTGCCGGCACCGGGATCGGCCGGTCCACCGTCATGCGTGCGCGGCTTTCGATCGTGAGCACCTTTTCCGGGCGCTCGACCACCAGCCGCAGGACGTTGGCAAGCCCCGCCTGTGCGCGCGCCGGCGCGGTGTGGCCGCCCGGCTCGACGGAAAGCGAATAGTCGTCCAGCGTCTGGCCGGACCACAGGATCGGCTTCAGCCGCAGGTTGCAGCGCGCAAAGCCGGCTGCCTGCGCATACTGAAAGCGTGTCACATGGCGGATGGCATAGCGCATCATGCCAAGGTTAACCCCGTGCCGCGCAGCGGTTCCGCGCCCTGCAGGAAATAGCGCGTGGCGATCGCGTTCGAAAGCTGCATCAGCCGGCCCTCCAGTGCCGTCACCGCCGCGGTGTCGAAGCTCGCGGCGGTCGCGGTCGCGACCATCGCCTGCACCTCGACCGCCAGCGCCTGTTGCGGCTCGGCGAGCCCGGAATCGGACAGCACCGGCAGGCGCGCGAGGTGGTCGCCGATCGCGCCGATCTGGAACGCGATCGCACGCGGGTTGCCCGGGTCAAGGGCGACCAGGTCCACCACCGGTAGCCGCGCAAAACCGGTGAGGTAGCGCTGGCGATAGCTGATCTGGCTGTCGGCCAGGTCGAGCAGCGTCGACAGGTCGTCGGCGGTCGCCTCGGGCGTCACAAAGGTCGCGAGCGCGCGGGTGATCGCCAGTGCGCGTTCTAGCCGGCGGCCAAGGTCATGGAAGCGCCAGGCATCCGTGCGCGCCATGTGTTCGGCCGAAAGCCCGGCAAGCGCTGCATAGCGGCGCTGGAGCGAGCCGGCACGGTCGAGCAGCCCGCCGCGGGTGGGATGCGGCGCGTCGAGCAGCCGCAGCATGTCCGCCGACAGCCGGTCACGGGAGATGGCGCCGATCCCTGCCGCCAGCCGGTTGATCCGGCGGACATTGTGCCACTGGGCGTCGTCGCCGTCGATCGCGGCGCGGGCGAACTCCACCAGCTCGCGCCGCCGCCGGCCGGCGGGCGCCGGGGCGGCATTGGCCTGGGCGATCAGCGTGACCAGTCGGGCGACGGTGGGGTCGTCCAGCGCCGCGCCCGTGTCGGCGCTGATCGAATGGCCGAGCAGCACGCGGAGCGCCCCCAGCAGGGCCTCGCCCCGCTCCAGATAGCGGCCGAGCCAGAAGAGATTGTCGGCGACGCGGCTGGGCAGCGTTCCTGGATTGCGCCGCAGCTCGATCGTATTCGCCTGGGGCAGCAGCGAAACCGGCAGCACCGGGTCCGGCCCGTGGACGCAGACGTCGGCGGACCAGCTGCCCTCGCCCATCACGGTCGCGCGCGTGTCGGTCTGGTTGCCGATGCGCGCAAAGCCGCCGGGCAGCACCGCCCAGTTGCCGTCGGCGTCGCGGGCGGCGAACACGCGCAGGGTAAAGGGTCGCGGCTCCAGCCGCTCGCCATCGACGAAGGGAAGGGTGGAGAGCTGCACCGCTTCCTGGCCGACATAATCCTGCGGCCGGCGCATCATGTCCTCTGCCAGCAGCCGCCGCGCGTCGGCGTCGAGCGCGGCGCCAGGCACCGCCTTGCACCCCGGCAGGCCGAGCGGGACGGGGCCGAACGCGGGCGCGATCACCATCTGGTCGAGGTTGGCGAGCACATGCGCGCGCTCGGCCGGCTGCCCGCACCACCAGGTGGCGACGTTGGGAAGCTGCAGCGGCGCGCCGTTCAGCCGCTCCGCCAGCGCGGGGAGGAAGGCGGCAACCGCCGGCGCCTCCAGCATGCCCGCGCCCGGCGCATTGGCGATGACGACATTGCCCGCCGCCATCGCGTCGATCAATCCCGGGACGCCGATGGTCGAGCGTGAATCAAAGGCAAGCGGATCGAGGCGCCGCGGGTCCACCCGCCGGCACAATGCATCGATCCGCTTCAGCCCGGCAATGGTGCGGACATAGAGCTGGTCGTTGCGGACGGCGAGGTCGGCGCCTTCGACCAGCAAGAAGCCCAGGTAGCGGGCGAGATGCGCCTGCTCGGCATAGCTCGGGTCGAGCCGGCCGGGGGTGAGCAGGCCAATGCGCGGCTCGCTGCGGCGGCAGGCGGCGGCGAGGCCATCGCGCATTGCCGCGAAGAATGGCGCATGGCGCCGCACGTTGAGCCGGCCCTGCAGCCCGCCCAGGGTGCGCGCGATCGCCAGCCGGTTCTCGAGTGCATAGCCCGCCCCCTCCGGGGCGCGCAGGTGGTCGGCGAGCACGCGCCAGCGTCCGTCCCCGTCGCGGCACAGGTCGGCCGCAAGGAAATGGAGGTGGTGCCCGCCCGGCGGCGTCACCCCCACCATCGGGCGCAGGAACAAGGGGCTGCCGGTGACCAGCGCCGCCGGGATCGCGCCGTCCGACACCAGCCGGCTGGGACCATAAAGATCGGCGGTCACGGTCTCCAGAAGTTCGGCGCGCTCGACGATGCCGGCGGCGATTGCCTGCCATTCGTCGCTGGCGATCAGCAGCGGAACGGGGGAGAGCGGCCAGCGGCGCTCCTCGCTTTCGCCGGGGATGCGGCGGCCCAGGCCGACGTCCTCCGCCTGTTGCTGCGCGCGTTCGCGGGCATGGTCGAGCGAATCGCCGGCGGCGGCGGCAAGCTCCTCCAGCGCGGCGAGCCAGGGCGCGCGGTCGCCCGCATCGCACAGCACGTCGCCCGCCAGGGAATGTGCGCAATATTCGGCGGCCCAACGCCTGGCGATGGTGGCGGCGTCGAACAGGCTGTTGGCTCGGTCCGGCACTCGTCACCCCGATCGCGTTTGGCCGGTGTCACCACAAAGCGCGGCGGGGCGCAACCGGGGATCGCGTCTGGGGCGATCCTCCCTCAAAGATCGGGCAGCGGCTGGTCGGCGATCCCCCAGCCGGCGAGCCCGCGGCTGTTGGCGCGCTCGATGAGCTCGGCGGCATCGTGGATCGAGAAGCGCTTGGGCGTCTCGATGTCGCCGAACTCGGCCCAGCTGACGGGGGCCGCGACATGGGCGCCGGGGCGGGCGCGCGCCGAATAGGGCATGACCGCGGTGGCGCCGCGCTGGTTGCGCAGCCAGTCGATGAAGATGCGGCCGACCCGCTTTGCCTTGGACATGGTGGCGGTGAAGCGTTCGGGTTCGGCAGCGGCCATGGCGCGGGCGAAGCGATCGGCAAAGGACTTCACCGCCGGCCATTCGGCCTGGGGGGTGAGCGGCACGACGACGTGCACGCCCTTGCCGCCCGACAGCATCGGGAAGCTCGCCAGGCCCATGTCGGCGAGGTGGCGTTTCAGGTCCTCGGCGGCGCGCTGCACGTCCTTCCAGTCGAGGCCTTCGTCGGGGTCCAGGTCGAACACCAGCCGGTCGGGGCGCTCGACATCCTCGGCGCGCGATCCCCAGCCGTGGAACTCGATCGTGCCCATCTGCACGCAGGCCATCAGCCCGTCGAGGTCGCGGACGTAGAGATAGGGCTGGGTCGAGCCGTCCTTTTCGCGGATGTCGACGTGGTCAACATGGTCGCCGAAGCTGCCGGCGTCGTGCTTCTGGAAGAAGCATTGCTTGGCGCGCCCCTGGGGGCAGCGGACCAGGCTGATCGGGCGATTGGCGACCCAGGGCAGCATGATCGGCGAGACCTGGGCGATGTAGGTGGCGAGATCGCCCTTGGTCAGCCCGTCCTCCGGGAAGATCACGCGGTCCGGGTTGGTGATCTTGATCGAGGAGGTTGGCACCTCGGCCTTGCCGCGCGCCGGCGTCGGCTCGGGCGTTTCGGCGACCACTTCCTCCGGGCGCTTGTCCTCGCGCAGGCCGACGAAGCTCGCGTGGCGGATGACCTGTTCGGCGGTGAATTCGGCGAAGGCGACCTCGGCGACGAGCTTGGGCTCCACCCAATGCGCGCCGCGTGCCGCCGCGCGGGGGACGGAGACCGGCGGCGTCTTGGTGGCGATCTTGTCGAGGCGTTCGCGCAGGTCGTCGATGGTGTCGGCGTTGAAGCCGGTGCCGACCTTGCCGGCATAGACGAGGCCGTCCGGCCCGTTCACCGCCAGCAGCAGCGAGCGCAGGCCCCGGCTGGCGGCGGTCGACGGCGACCAGCCGACGATCACGAACTCCTGCCGGCGGATGCACTTGGTCTTGAGCCAGCCCTTAGTGCGGGTGCCGCGATAGGGGGCGTCGGCGCGCTTGGAGACGACGCCCTCATAGCCCTCGCGGCACATCGCCTCGAACAGCTTCTCGCCGGCGCCGACGACATGCTCGGAATAGTGTAGGCGGGCGTCGACATTCTCGATCAGCGGCCGCAGCCGGTCCTTGCGCTGCACCTGGGGGAGGGCGCGCAGGTCCTCGCCATTCACCTCGAGCAGGTCGAAGGCGAAGAAGGCCATGTCGCCGCCGTTGCTGATCGCCTCCTGCAGCGTCGAGAAGTCGGGGCGGCCGTCCTTGAACGCGACGATCTCGCCGTCGATCAGCGCGCTGCCGGCGGGGATGGCGGCGGCGGCCTCGGCAATGCCGGGGAACTTGGGCGTCCAGTCGAGCCCGCTGCGGGTGTAGATGGTGGGGCCGCCCTTGCCGATCGCAACCAGCGCGCGATAGCCGTCGTACTTTACCTCGTGCAGCCAGGCGTTGCCGTCAGGGACGGCGTCGACCAGCGTGCACAGCTGCGGTTCGGTGAAGTCGGGACGCTTGCCGGCTTGCGCGGTCTTTGCGCGCGACTTGGCCGGGGCGCGGGGTTCGGGCTTGGTGGGGGTCTTGGCAGCCGGCTTGGCTTTTGCCTTGGGCTTGGTCGCGGCCTTCTTGCCGGCGGCGATCTCGTCCATGGTGCGGCCGGTCTTGACGCTGGTGAGCGCGGTTTCGACCAGGGTGTCGGCGCCGCCTGCCTCCGCATCGCCGATCTTGCGCAGCAGCCAGTTCTCGTTCTTCTCGCGGCCGCGTGGTTTCAAGCGGATCAGCAGCCACTCGCCCTTCATCCGCTCTCCGTCGAGGACGAAGTGGAGGTGGCCCTTCTCCAGGTCCTTGGCGGACTTGCCGGCGATCGGCGCCCAGGTGCCGTCGTCCCACAGCATCACCGTGCCGCCGCCATACTCGCCCTTGGGGATGGTGCCTTCGAAGTCGCCGTAGGAGAGCGGATGGTCCTCGGTCCGCACCGCCAGCCGTTTCTCGTCGGGGTCGAGGCTGGGGCCGCGCGTCACCGCCCAACTTTTGAGCACGCCGTCGAGCTCGATGCGAAAGTCCCAGTGGAGGCGTGTCGCGTCATGCTTCTGGACGATGAAGCGGTTGCCGTGGCCGGGCTCCAGCGTGCCGGCGGGCTCGGCCGTGCGGCTGAAGTCGCGCTTGGCGTTGTAGAGGGCGAGGGGGTCGGTCTTGGGCATTCAACGGCCCCTTCTAATCTGTGCTCCCGCGCAGGCGGGAGCCCAGGGCCAAGCAGAGCAACGGGCGTAAGTGTGCGGAACTCTGGATTCCCGCCTGCGCGGGAATACGGTGGGTGCGCGGGCCGGGCGAGCGTCAAGCACGTTTGCGGGCCGGGGCCTTGGCGGCGGGCTTGGCAGCCGGCTTCTTTGCGGCCGTCTTGCGCGCGGGCTTGTCTTCGGCGGCATCGTTGGCGGCCGCCTTGCTGGCGGTGCGCTTCTTGGGTGCGGGCTTGCCGCTGGTGTCGCCGGGCTTTTCCAGCGATTTCTTGAGCGCGGCCATGAGGTCGACCACGTTGGAGCCGGTCGGGCGCGCGTCCTCGTCCTCGTTGGTGTCGACGATCTTGCCCTTGGACTTCTTCTTGCGCTCGATCAGGTCTTTCAGCGCATCGACATAGCGGTCGTGGAATTCCTGGGGATCGAACTTCGCGGACTTCTTGGCGATCAGCGTCTCGGCGAGGTCGAGCAGGTCCTCGTCCGGCTTTTCGTCGGGGATGTCGCGGAAATAGCCCTGGGCGCGGTGCACCTCGTCGGCGTAGCGCAGCGTCTCCAGGATCATGCCGCGGCCGCAGGGTTTCAGGCTCACCACATATTCGCGGCCGCGCAGCGCGAGCTGGCCCAGACCCACCTTCTTGGTGCGGCGCAGCGCCTCGCGCAGGACGATGAACGCCTCTTCGGCGAGGTCGTCGGCCGGCACGACGAAATAGGGCTTCTCGTAGTAGAGCACGTCGATCTCGTTCGCGTCGACGAACTGGGTGAGCTCGAGCGTCTTCTTGGACTCGAGCTTCACCGCGTCGATCTCATCCTGTTCGAGCAGGATGTAGTTGCCCTTCTCAACCTCATAGCCCTTGACGATCTCGTCGGGGTCGACGGGGCCGACGCCGGCCACGCTCTTTTCGTACTTGATCGGCTTGCCGGTCGGCTCGTGGATCTGCCGGAAGGAGACCGCCGCACCGGACTTCGTCGCCGTGTAGATTTCCACGGGGATCGACACCAGCGCGAGCCGTATCTGCCCCTGCCAATAGGCCCTTGCCGCCATTGCCGTTTCCTTGTTGCGCAACCGATTCAATTCCCAGGAGAAAGAGTCGTTCCCAAGCCGGGGCATCATGGTGTGGTCGCGGGGGTGCGAAACGGCGCCAAGCGGCGTATAGGGCCGCGCATGATGACCGACCCTTTCGCGCTGTTCGACACCTGGCTGGACGAGGCCGCGGCGAGCGAGCCCAACGACCCCAATGCCATGGCGCTGGCCACGGCGGACGCGCGCGGACGCCCGTCGGTGCGCGAGGTGCTGCTGAAGGGGCATGGCCCGGAGCTGGGCTTCGTTTTCTACACCAATCGCGAGAGCCGCAAGGGCGCCGACCTCGCCGCCAATTCGCAGGCGGCGCTGCTGTTCCACTGGAAGGGGCTGCGCCGGCAGGTGCGGGTCGAAGGCGCCGTCGTCCAGGCGAGCGATGCCGAGTCGGACGTGTATTTCGCCTCGCGGCCGCGCGACTCGCAGCTGGGCGCCTGGGCGTCGCTCCAGTCGCGCCCGCTGGAGGCGCGCGAGCGGTTCGAGGAGCGGTTCGCCGAGGTGCAGGCGCGCTTTGCGGGCGGCGACGTGCCGCGCCCGCCGCACTGGGGCGGCTATCGCGTCGTGCCCGACACCATCGAGTTCTGGCAGGACCGCGCCTATCGCCTGCACGAGCGGCGGCTGTTCACCCGTACGCAGGAGGGCTGGACCGAGGGGCTGTTGTTCCCATGACCGAGGCCGAACGCGGGCGGATCATCCCCTATGCGGTGCGGGCGGCGATCGCGTCGGTCGCGATGGCGCTGTCGCTGCTTGCGCTCAAGGGGGTGGCGGCGTGGACCACCGGCTCGGTGGCGATGCTCGGCAGCCTTGCCGACACCGCGCTCGACCTGCTCGCCTCGCTGGTGACGCTCTACGGCGTGCGGCTGGCGGCGACCCCGGCCGACCACGACCACCGGTTCGGCCATGGCAAGGCGGAGGCGCTGGCGGCGCTGTTCCAGGTGGCGCTGATCGCGGCCTCCGCCGTCGGCATTGCCTGGCGCGCCATTGCCGCGTTCGCCGCCCCAGGGGAGACCGCCGATCCGCAGTTCGGCATTGGCGTGTCGATCGTCGCCATCCTCGCGACCTTTGCGCTGCTCGCCTATCAGCGCGCGATCATCCGCAAGACCGGATCGGTCGCGATCCGCGCCGACAGCGTCCATTACCAGTCCGACCTGCTGCTCAACCTGGCGGTGATCGCCGCGATCGCGCTCGACCAATATGTCGGCTGGTCCGGCGCCGACCCGCTGTTCGGCATCGCCATCGCGCTGTGGCTCGCCTGGGGCGCGTTCCGCGCGTCCAGCCAGGCGATCGACCAGCTGATGGACAAGGAATGGCCGGAGGCGGAGCGGCGCGCGTTCCTGGACGTGGCGGCACGTCAGGAGGGGCTGCGCGGCATTCACGACTTCCGCACGCGCCGCTCCGGCAGCCACGATTTCGCGCAGTTCCACATGGAGGTGGACCGCACGCTGAGCGTCGGCGACGCGCACGACATCGTCGAGGCGGTGGAGAAGAACCTGCGCCGCGCCTATCCGCGCGTCGAGGTGCTGATCCACCTCGATCCCGAGGGGCATGTCGATACCGACAATCCGCTGGTGGAGGCGGACGTGACGCCGCACTGGTTCGGCAAGCGGGTGGGAGGATGAGCATGCGCGTACCGTTCACGCAAGTCGATGCATTCGCCGACGCGCCGTTCGCGGGCAATCCGGCGGCGGTGCTCCAGCTCGACGCCTGGCCCGAGGATGCGGTGCTCCAGCAGGTCGCGGCCGAGAACAATCTTTCGGAAACCGCGTTCCTGGTGCCCGACGCGAGCGGCGAGGCCGATCGCGAGTTGCGCTGGTTCACCCCCACAGAGGAGGTGATGCTGTGCGGCCATGCGACGCTGGCGAGCGGCCACACGCTGCTGTCGGCCGATCCGGCGCTGGAGCGGGTGCGGTTCCGCACGCGCCGTGCCGGGGTGCTGGAAGTGGCGCGCGACGGCGAGGGTTATGCGATGGTGCTGCCCGCCTGGGCGCCCGAGCCGAAGCCGCTGCCGGAGATCGTGGCGGCGCTGGGCTGTGCAGTCGAGGAGACGCTGTGGCACGCCAACGGCTATGCGCTGGCGGTGGTGGCGCATGCCGAAACCGTCGAGCAGCTTCAGCCCGATCCCGCCGGGTTGATGGTGGAGGGCGAGGCGATCGTGATCGTCACGGCACCGGGCCGCGACACCGACGTGATCAGCCGGGTGTTCGCGCCGGGCTGCGGGATCGCCGAGGACCCGGTGACGGGCTCCGCCCATGCGGTGATGGCGACCTATTGGACGCAGCGGCTGGGGCGCGACCGCTTCACCGCCTATCAGGCGAGCGCACGCGGCGGGCGGCTGAACGTGCGGCTGGACGGGGAGCGCGCGGTCCTGGGCGGGCGCTGCGTCACGGTCATCGAGGGAAGCTTCCTGCTGCCGTGAGGGCGGGGGGAGAGGGCATGTCGTCCCAATCCCCCTCTGTTCGTGCCGGCTAGAGATCGAGTAGCGCCGCAAGGCGCGTATCGAGAGCTCGAATCGAGGTGCGGTTCCGCGCGCCAAACCTGTCTCTCGATACGCCCTCTCGATACGCTGCTGACGCAGCTACTCGACGGCTACTCGAGACGAACGGCTTTGTGGGGGGCTCAGGCAGCCAGTGCCATCGCGGACTCGGTCTCGGCGATCCAGCCGCCGCCCAGCACCCGCTCGCCCGCGTAGAGCACTGCCGCCTGGCCGGGGGCCACGCCATATTCCGGAGCCTCGAACACCAGTCGGTCGCCCTCCAGCCGCGCCGGCACGGGCTTGGCCATCGAGCGCACCTTGGCGGTCAGCGGCTGGCCGCGATCGCCGCCCAGCCAGTTGATGTCGGAAAGCCGCGCCGCGCCCACCGCCAAGGCGATGCGCGGACCCACGACCAGGCGGCGGCTCTCCGGTTCCAGCCGCACGACGTACAGCGGTTCGGGCTGGCCGCCGATTTCCAGCCCGCGGCGCTGCCCGACCGTGAAGCCGACCAGCCCGTCGTGCGACCCAAGCACCCGGCCCTCCAGGTCGACGATCTCGCCGCCCGCATCCGCCCCCGGCCGCAGCTTCTTCACCAGCCCGGCATAGTCGCCGTCGGGCACGAAGCAGATGTCCTGGCTGTCGGGCTTGGCCGCGACGCCCAGGCCCATCTTCGCGGCGATCTCGCGCACGCGCGCCTTGGGCATGCCGCCCAGCGGGAAGCGGATGAAGTCCAACTGCGCGCGCGTGGTGGCGAACAGGAAATAGCTCTGGTCGCGGGCCGGATCGACCGCGCGGTGCAGCTCGGCGCCCTCGGCCCCCTCCACTCGCCGGACATAATGGCCGGTCGCCAGGCAATCGGCGCCCAGGTCGCGCGCCAGCGCCAGGAGGTCGGTGAACTTCGGCCCCATGTTGCACTTCACGCACGGAATCGGCGTGCGCCCCGCGAGATATTCGTCGGCGAAATCGTCGATGACGTTTTCGCGGAAGCTCGTCTCATGGTCGAAGACGTAATGGGCGATGCCAAGGCTGTCGCACACCGCGCGCGCGTCGCGGATGTCGCGGCCGGCGCAGCAGCTGCCCGCGCGGCCCACGGCGGCGCCATGGTCGTAGAGCTGGAGCGTCACGCCGATCGTCTCGGCACCCGTGCGCGCGGCGAGTGCGGCCACCACCGAACTGTCGACGCCGCCAGACATGGCGACGACGATGCGGCGCGCGCGCACCGGAGACTCAAGCTGGAAATCGCCCTCGATCATGGGCGGCCACATAGGGTGCGCGACGACCGGATGCAAAATCCGCGACGGGTGGAGGGCACCTTTACGGGCTGTTTAACTTCGCGTCGTACTTCAATGGGCTCCGGCCGTTCGGAAAGGAGCCCCGTTGGACCTGAGTTTCGCCCGATTGGAACGCGGCATTGCGGTCACCGCCTTGCCCGTCGATCTGGCCGTGCTGCTTGCCAGGGCAAGCGCGCGCCAGGCGGCAAGCGTTACCGCGCGGGTGCAGGCACGGGTCACCGCGGTGCGCGTCAGCGAAAGTCTGCTGTCGCCGCGTCACGGCGCGTTCCACCCAACGGTTGCCGAGGCGCTGCGCCCACCGGCGCATCCGCTTGGGCAAGCGCCCGGGCAGGGATGAAGGGATTTTTTACCCGCCGCGCGTAAAAGGGGTTTGAACGGGGCGTCGGTCGCTTGGGGGCAGGCCGCCGACCATTGAGGTGAAGATGATCGAAAACCAGAAGATCCGTCCTGCAAAGGCGATCGGTCCGCTTGGCGAGCCGCTGACGCTCGACTCGTTGCCGCCGCCCGACACGACGCGGTGGGTCGTCCGGCGCAAGGCGGAAGTGGTCGCGGCCGTCAACGGCGGCCTGCTGACCATCGACGAGGTCTGCACTCGCTACAGCCTCTCGCCCGAGGAATTCGCGAGCTGGCAGCGGGCCATCGACCGATCGGGCATGCCGGGCCTGCGCGTTACGCGCATCCAGCATTACCGCTCGCTCTACGAGCGCCAGCAGAAATACTGACGGCCCCGCCGCAAGGGCTGCAACGCCATCGGCCGCGCACGGGTGGACGCGGGCGCCCCCGCGCTCTAGGGCAGCCCCGCTTTTCACGCATATAAAGGAACTGGCGTGGCGAACGTGGCGGTAATCGGCGCTCAATGGGGCGACGAGGGCAAGGGCAAGATCGTCGATTGGCTGGCGGAGCGCGCCGATGTGGTGGTGCGCTTCCAGGGCGGGCACAACGCCGGTCATACGCTGGTGGTCGACGGCAAGACCTACAAGCTGTCGCTGCTGCCGTCGGGCATCGTGCGCGGCACGCCTTCCGTCATCGGCAACGGTGTCGTGCTCGACCCCTGGGCGCTTCGGGACGAAGTGGCCCGCCTGCGCGAGCAGGGCGTGGAGGTTACCCCCGACACGCTGCGCATCGCCGACAATTGCACGCTGATCCTGCCGTTCCACCGCGACCTGGACGGTCTGCGCGAGGATGCGAGCGGCGCGGGCAAGATCGGCACCACCCGCCGCGGCATCGGTCCGGCGTACGAGGACAAGGTCGGCCGCCGCGCGCTGCGCGTTTGCGACCTGGCCCATCTCGATTCGCTCGAGCCGCAGCTCGATCGCCTGTCTGCGCACCACGACGCGCTGCGCGCGGGCTTTGGCGAGCCGCCGATCGACCGCGCCGCGCTGCTCGAGCAGCTGCGCGAGATCGCGGGCTTCGTGCTGCCGTTCGCACGGCCGGTGTGGCGTGACCTCAACGAGGCACGCACCCGCGGGCGCCGCATCCTGTTCGAGGGCGCACAGGGCGTGCTGCTCGACATCGACCACGGCACCTATCCGTTCGTCACCTCGTCCAATACCATCGCGGGCACCGCGGCGGGCGGTTCGGGCCTGGGCCCGGGCGCGGTCGGCTTCGTGCTGGGGATCGCCAAGGCCTACACCACCCGCGTCGGTTCGGGCCCGTTCCCGACCGAGCTGGAGGATGCGACCGGCCAGCGGCTGGGCGAGCGCGGGCATGAGTTCGGCACCGTCACCGGCCGCAAGCGCCGCTGCGGCTGGTTCGACGCGGTGCTGGTGCGCCAGTCGGTCGCGGTGTCCGGCGTGACCGGCATCGCGCTCACCAAGCTCGACGTGCTCGACGGGTTCGAGGAAATCTCGATCTGCACGGGCTACAAGCTCGGCGACGAGACGCTCGACTATTATCCCGCCCACGCCGCCGACCAGGCGAAGGTCGAGCCGATCTACGAGACGATGGCCGGCTGGCAGGAGTCGACGGCGGGCGCGCGCAGCTGGGCCGAGCTTCCGGCGCAGGCGATCAAGTACATTCGCCGCGTCGAGGAACTGATCCAGTGCCCGGTGGCGCTGGTGTCGACCAGCCCCGAGCGCGAGGACACGATCCTGGTACGGGATCCGTTCGCGGACTGAGGCGTGCGCCCCGGCGAAGGCCGGGGCCCCGTCCTTTCACCGTAAAGCACAGCGTGTCCGGACGCTGACGTTCGTCAGCAGGATGGCAGGGGATTAGGCGAGCAGGAAACCCCTACTCCCGCGTACGCCCGAAATCGTCGCGCGCGTCATCCTGGCCCTGCTCCACGATCGAGCGGCGGATCGCGCGGGTGCGGCTGAACAGCTCGAACAGCTCGTCGCCCTGGCCCCAGCGGATCGCGCGCTGCAGTGCGGACAGATCCTCCGAGAAGCGTTGGAGCATGTCCAGCACCGCCTCGCGGTTGTTGAGGAACACGTCGCGCCACATCGTCGGATCGGATGCGGCGATGCGGGTGAAGTCGCGAAACCCACCGGCCGAATATTTGATCACCTCGCTCTGCGTCACTTCCTCGAGGTCCGAGGCGGTGCCGACGATCGTATAGGCGATCAGGTGCGGCAGATGGCTGGTGACCGCGAGCACGCGGTCGTGGTGCTCGGGCGCCATCCGCTCGATGTCGGCGCCCAGCCGGCGCCAGAACTCTGCCACACGCTCGACCGCGACGGGATCGGCGTCTTCGGCGGGGGTGAGGATGCACCAGCGGTTGCGGAACAGCGTCGCGAAGCCTGCCTCCGGGCCCGAGCGCTCGGTGCCGGCGACCGGGTGGGCGGGCACGACGGCGGCGCCGGGAAGCGCCTCGGCCAGCGCCTGGGCGACGCTGGTCTTGCTGGAACCGACATCGCTTACGATCACGCCCGGCGGCAGGTCGGGCGCGAGCTCGGCGGCGACGGCGCCGATCGCGCCGACCGGCACGCACAGCACCACCAGCTCGGCATCGAGCACCGCCGCACCGGGATGGTCCGCGACATCATCGACCAGACGGAGCGCACGCGCAGTTTCACGCACCTGGGGGTCGGCGTCGTGGCCGGTGAGGCGGACGCCCGGCATCGCCTCCCGCACCGCGCGCGCGACCGAGGAGCCGATCAGCCCCAGGCCGATGACGGCGACACGGGCAAACGGCAGCATCAGCCGACGATCCTGCGCAGCGCTTCGGCCAGGCCGCGCATCTGCGCTTCGGTGCCGATGGTGATGCGCAGGCCGTTGGCAAGGCCCTGGCCCGGCAGCCAGCGGGTGATGTAGCCGGCGTCCATCAGCCCCTTGTAGGCCGTCTCGGCCGATACGGGTCCTTCGAACAACACCAGCAGGAAGTTGGTTTCGGACGGCACCGCCCGCAGCCCGGCATTGCCGAGCGCCGCGACCTCGCCTGCCAGCCAGTCGCGCCACTGGCGGTTGTACGCACGGCTGCGTTCGACGAAGCCGGTGTCGCCGACCGCCGCGACCGCCGCCAGCTGGCCGGCCGATGTCACGTTGAAGGGCGCGCGGATGCGTTGCATCGCGTCGATCGCCTTGGCCGACCCATAGCCCCAGCCGATCCGCTCGGCGGCAAGCCCGTGAATCTTCGAGAAGGTACGGGTGACGAACACGTTCTCGTGGCGCTCTGCGAGCATGAGGCCGAGGTCGTCGTCCTCCGGCTCCACATATTCGGCATAGGCCTGGTCGATGACCAGCATCACCTGCGGCGGCAGCCCGGCGTGCAGCCGCGCGATCTCGGCGGCGGGCGCGAAGGTGCCTGTCGGGTTATTGGGGTTGGCGACATAGACCAACGTCGTCCGCTCGGTCACTGCCGCCAGAATGGCGTCGATGTCGGTCGCGTGATCGCGGTCGAGCGCCACCACCGGGGTCGCCCCCACGCGGCGGATGGCGATGTCATAGAGTGCAAAGCCGTAGCGGACGTAGATCGCCTCGTCGCCCGGCCCCGCATAGGCGCCTGCGGCTAGGTGCAGCAGCTCGTCCGAGCCGGTGCCATAGATGACGCGCGCCGGATCGAGGCCGTGGGCGGCGGCCAGTGCCTCGCGCAGCGCGGTCGCGCCCGGATCCGGGTAGCGCTCCAGGCTGTCCTGCGCCGCCGCAAACGCCGCTCGCGCCGCGGGTGAGGTGCCGAGCGGGTTTTCGTTCGCGGAAAGTTTCACGACCGGACGGCCGCCATCGGTGGTCGCGCGGCCCGGGACATAGGGCGCGATGTCGAGGACCCAGGGCTTGGGAGCGGGAGCGTTCATGGCGTCGGCAGTGGCGCAACGCCTGCGCGAAGGCAAGGCAGGGGCGGGGGCGGAAATTGCCGAGCTCGGCCTCGGTGCGGCTGCCTCCCGTTCGTCCACAGTAGCCATGGAGCACAGTCGAAGTCGCGTATCGAAGGACGGTCTGCGGTGCTTCGATACGGCGCTTCAGCTGCGCTCAGCCCCTGCTCAGCACGAACGGATATCCCTTGGAGGCCCGCTTCAGCCTTCCGACTCCTCCACCGCCACCTTCGCGCGGCCCTTGAAGCCTTGCGCGATCACATACCATTCCGACGATCCCTTGCGGCTCGCGGGCGGCTTGGCGTGCTTGACCGTGCTGAAGTTGCGCTTGAGCTCCGCGATCAGGGCGTTGTCCGCGCCGCCCGCCAGCGACTTGGCGACAAAGGCGCCGCCGGGGCGCAGCACTTCGCAGGCGAACATCACGCCGGCCTCCACCAGCGCCATGGTGCGCAGGTGATCGGTCTGGGGATGGCCGACGGTGTTGGCTGCCATGTCCGACATCACCAGGTCCGCCTCGCCGCCCAGCGCCTCGCGCAGCAGGTCCGGCGCGGTGTCGTGCAGGAAGTCGAGCTGGAAGATGGTGACGCCGTCGATCGGATCGACCGGCAGGAGGTCGATGCCGGCGATCGCGGCCGATGGCGCGAGCTTGCGGACCACCTGCGACCAGCCGCCCGGTGCGATGCCCAGGTCGACCACGCGCTTGACGCCGCGCAGCAGCTGGAAGCGCTCGTTCAGCTCCAGGAGCTTGTAGGCGGCGCGGCTGCGATAGCCTTCGGCCTTCGCGCGCTTCACGTATGGGTCGTTCAACTGGCGCTCGAGCCAGCGGGTCGATTGCGCGGTGCGGCCGCGGGCGGTGCGGACGCGCTGGCGTCCCGGAGGTGCGCCCCTCATGCGTAGCGCCCCTGCATCAGGCGGCGCAGGATCCCCTCGCGGATGCCGCGGTCGGCGATGCCCAGCCGCTCGGCGGGCCACAGGTCCAGGATCGCCTCCAGGATGGCGCAGCCCGCGACCACCAGGTCGGCGCGCTCCGGCCCGATGCAGGCGACCTTGGCGCGGCCGGACAGCTCCAGCCCGGCCAGCCGGCGGCTGACCTGGCGCATCGCGTCGGAAGGCACGATCAGCCCGTCGATCGCCGAGCGATCATAGCTGTCGAGCCCCAGGTGGACGCTGGCGAGCGTGGTCACGGTGCCGCTGGTGCCCAGCAGCCTGCGTTGCCCGTCGACCTGCGGCAGCCGCCTGGCAAAGGGCGCGAAGCTGTCGACCACGCATTGGCGCATCGCGTCGAACGCGCCGCTCGCGATCGGTGCATCGCGGCCTGCGCCCAGGCTTTCGGTCAGCGAGACCACGCCCCAGGGGGTGCTGTGCCAGTCGACCACGCTCGGCACCGTGCCCGTGGTGTCGAGCAGCACCAGTTCGGTCGAGCCGCCGCCGATGTCGAACACCAAAGCGGGGCCTTCGCCCGGCTCCAGCAGCGCGTGGCAGCCGAGCACGGCGAGGCGCGCCTCCTCCTCGGCCGAGATCACGTCCAGAAAGATACCGGTCTCCTCATGTACGCGCCGGATGAAATCGGCGCCGTTGCTTGCCCGCCGGCACGCCTCGGTCGCGACCGCGCGCGACAGGGTGACATTGCGGCGGCGCAGCTTGTCGGCACAGATTTTCAGCGCGGCGATGGTGCGTTCGATCGCCGCTTCGCTCAGCCGGCCGGTCGCCGCAAGCCCTTCGCCCAGGCGCACGATTCGCGAAAAGGCGTCGACCACGGCAAAGCCCTGGCCCTGCGGCCGGGCAATCAGCAGCCGGCAGTTGTTCGTGCCAAGGTCCAGCGCCGCGAAATGGCGCGCCCTCGGGAAGCGCGGTTGCGCTGATGCATGTGGTGCCGAACGGACGGGGGCAGCGCCCCGCCGGTGCGGCAACCGGGCGGTCGTATCCCCCATGCCGTCACTTTCTTCTTATGTTCTGTTCCGTCACGGCGGAGATCCGCCGCTCGGTGCTTGGGGCAGAAACTAGCGGAAGCTGCCGGCAGCGGCAAGGTGAGGGTGGCGGGGGAAAGGCGGTGCACCCGCGTTCCGCGATGGGACGCCCGGCATGCCCGGCGGAGCGTGGCGGCACGCCAAAAATCGAGTGGATGCGAAAACAGGCTTGACCGCATCGCGCGCGCCTCCTAACAGCGCGCCCTCACGACGTTGCCCTGTCGTCTAATGGTAAGACTACGGACTCTGACTCCGTCAATCGTGGTTCGAATCCACGCGGGGCATCCAGTGTTTAGCAGCCCACTGGCTGGCACTTGGATCCCGGGCTTTTCGTGAGCGCCCGAACATCGCTGCAATCCAGTTTCCTCGGCGCGACCTTGCCGCACACCGGCTAAGGATCGCCGCTGCGCTTGCTTGTGCGCCGGGGTAGCGTCTCCTGAAGGACACGGCGGACCAGCAGGTGGCCCGCCCCTTTGTTGAAGGAGCGAGCCGCCTGCCTGCCGATTACTTTCCGGCGAGCGGAACGGGTCCCGCCACGGGTTGGGCGCCGAAGATCGACTTGAAGGTCGCCGCAGCGTGCGGATACTGGCCGTGGCTCAGGTCGCCCTGGAACGCGGAGTTGTTGTTCCAATAGCCCTGGAAGAGGACGTGGTGGTCGTCAAACCACTTCGCGGCCGACTGGATGTACGGCCCTGCCGTGTCGGAGTTGACGCCCCATTCCGAATACGCCGTCGGCTTGTTGTGCGCCTTGGCGAAATCCTGGTGCCACTGGAGTCCCCACTTCTGGGTCACCATGGTGTTCCACGCCTTGGCCGGATCGGTGCCCAGCCACTTCGTGTCCCAATAGAAATCCATGCCGATGATGTCGACGACGTCGTCGCCAGGATAGGCGGTCTCGGGGTCCATGCCGACGCTGCCGACGTTCGGGGTCCATTCGAACACGAAGCGTCCGGGAGCCACGGAGCGGAACGCAGCAACGAAGTGGCGGAATGCGCCCTTGTACTGCTCGGCCTTGCCGACCGCCGACCATGCGTTCCAGCCCTTGCCGTTGAACTCCCAGCCCACGCGCAGGTCGATGTACTGATCGTTGGGCGAGAGGTTGACCATGGTCTTGGCCAGCTGGCGATAATAGCTGTCATAGCCGCCCCTGGCGGCTTCATCCAGCGTGGCCCCCTTGGGGATCAGCGGGATCGACCAGAGGATGTCGCTCGTCTTGCCCTTGTAGAGGTTGGCGAGGTAGCCGGGCGAGTTCTGCCAGTCGGACCAGCTCGCGGCCCCGCCAAACAGGGTTACGGCGTCGGGCTGCCGCCCCAGCCACTTCTGGTAATAGGTCAGCATCGCGGGATCGTTGCCGATCGCGACCGACTGCCGGACGGCCCCGTACGCAGTTGCTGCGGGCGTGGCCGCTGCCTTGAGCGCCACCGTTGAGGTCGGCGTCGGCGTCGGGGTCGGCGTTGGCTGGACTGCCGTGGTAACCTTGTACGGATTCGCGGCTGCGGTTCCGGCCACCACGACGGTGCCGGCCGTTTGCGATTGCTTGCGCCACGACCAGTGCGTGGACGCATATGCGGAGCTAAGGGCCACGGCGGTCAGGCCGACGCCGCCCAATACATAAGTCAGCTTCATCTTCTACCTTGGACGCGAAAAGCCCGCCCAGCAGCACCAAGCTGACGGGGTCGCGAATTTCCTGAACGGTTAAATCTGAGGTGCTGAGGTCGTAGCACGCCCCGGTCGGTTGCCGGGGTCACGGGGGCGACATCTGAGCAGGACGCCGGGCGCCTTGCTGGTTCGCTTCTGCCGGGGGTGGCCCTACAACAGAAGAATTAGCATATCAATCAGACGTTTAGGTATTTCCGCCGATGCTGTGCGACCGGCAGGGGCGGAATAGCGGCTGCTCGACTTTTTGCGAATACCGCACGGGTCGAAGCGTTGCGTCGAAGGGATGGCAGGAGCCTGCCTTTGCGCCTGCCTTCACCGGTTTCCATGTATCGTGTGGCAGAAAGGCGGTTGCGGGTGGGCGCAAATGCGGTTGAAGCGTTCGACGGGGTGCCGGTTACGGAGAGAAGAGGTCGCATGAAGTTCGCACGCTGGATCGGAGTGGTGGCGGCAACGCTGCTGGCAGGGGCTGCACCTGCGGGGGCGGAGACGATCCTGTTCGTCGGCAACAGCTTCACCTTTGGCGCCAACTCGCCCGCGTTGAAGTTCCGTCCCGAGACGGTCACCGACCTGAACGGGGAAGGACTGGGCGGCGTGCCGGCGCTGTTCAAGCGTTTCGCGGATCAGGCCGGGCTCGACTATCAGGTGTCGCTGGAAACGGCGGGCGGGCGCACCCTGAACTGGCATTGGGAGAACCGCCGTGATCGGCTGGATCGTGCCTGGGACCATGTCGTGCTGCAGGAATATAGCACGCTTGATCCCGGGCGGCCCGGCAACTCGGCTGGGCTGGTCGAAGGGGTGCGTCGGTTGTCTGCCCTGTTCGCAGGCCGCAATCCCAAGGTCGATCTGCGGCTGATGTCGACCTGGTCGCGGCCGGACCTCGTGTTCAAAAACCCGAGTCCGTGGCAGGGCAAGCCGATCGAGGTCATGGCCCGCGACCTGCGTCGCGGCTATGATCAGGCGGCACAGGTGCGGCCGGGCACGCGGGTGCTGCCGGTGGGTGAGGGCTTCAACTGCGCGATCGCGCGCGGGGTGGGGGATGCGAACCCCTATGACGGCATCGCCTATAACCAGGCGCCGCTCTGGTCCTTCGACCAGTATCACGCGAGCGTGTACGGCTATTATCTGGAGGCGCTGATCGTGTTTGCCGAGATCACCGGTCGCGATCCCCGGACCCTCGGCCGCGACGAGGCCTCAGCAATCGAGCTCGGCATCGGCAGCGACATGGCCGCGCGCTTGCAATCGGTGGCGTGGGAAGCGACGCGGCCTGGCACCACCTGCCGCTGACCCGTCCGGATCGACCGCCTCTGGCGCAACCATTCGTGCTGAGTAGGGGCATCCAGGACAAAGGCTTTAGGCTATCAGGATCAGCCGATCCGGGCCTGTCGGCGCTGGCGGATGGCGAGCCAGCCGAACGCCGCATAAACGCCCAGCGCCGGCCAGCCGCCGTCGGTGACGAACAGATAGGCGATGCCGATCGCGGCGCTTCCTGCCAGCAGGCCAAGCACCCATTTGGGCCGAAACAGGCGGGCAAGCAGCACGCCGCCCGCCACGCTGAGGGCAAGTGCGTTGACGGCGAGCCACACATAGGACGCGGTCGCACCGATCGAGCCGGCGAACGGCAGCTTCACCGTCGCATAGCCGGTCATCGCGTTGGGAAAGGTGTCGGCCGCGACATGCAGCCCGATGCCGAGCGCAAGTCCCGCCGCGGCCGGTCGCCAGCGCGGTGGTCCCAGCAACAGCAGCGCCGGCAGCAACGGCCCGTGCGTCAGGATGCTGCGGTGGACCAGCCCCAGCGACAGGTCGAGGTCGGGCAGCGTCGTACCCGACACGCACGCCAGCAGCACCGCCGCCGCGCCCGCGCCGCGATGGCGTGACACTTCCGCCAGCAGGATCGCGCCCGCCAGCCACAGCAACGCCGTCATTGTCTCCGCTTATCCTGCATCAAAGCCCTTCCGCCTGGCCCGCCACCCGCCTAACAGCAAAGCCATGTGGCAGCTCCTGCAATTCCCGCTGTGCCCCTTCTCGCGCAAGGTCCGTCTGCTCCTGTCGGAAAAGGGCATCGGCTATGAGCCGGTGCGCGAATCCCCCTGGGCGCGCCGCGACGAGTTCCTGGACCTGAACCCCGCCGGCCAGACGCCGGTGATGGTGGATGTCGAGCGCGGCGTCACGCTGATCGATTCGATGGCGATCTGCGAATATTTCGAGGAGACGGTCGACAAGGCGGCGCTGCTGAACGGCACCGCGGCCGATCGCGCCGAGATTCGCCGGCTCGTCACCTGGTTCGACACGCAATTCTATCGCGAGATCACCGGTCCACTCCTGCTCGAGCGGATGGAGAAACGCATCGTCCACCGCCTGCCGCCCGACACGCGTGCGCTGCGCGACGCGATGAAGGCGGCGGTCGAGCATCTTGATTACATCGACTATCTGCTCGACCACCGCGCCTGGCTGGGCGGGGCGACGATGAGCCTCGCCGACCTTGCCGCGGCCGCCCAGATCTCGGTCGCCGACTATCTCGGCGGCATCGACTGGAAGACGCACACCCCGGCCAAGCGCTGGTATGTCGGCATGAAGAGCCGCCCCAGCTTCCGTCCGCTGCTTGCCGAGCGGATGGAAGGCGTGGCGCCACCACCGGACTATGAGAAGCTGGACCTCTAGGGGGTCATACGGCCGAAGGAGCGGTCAGGCCGGCACGGCCGCTCCCACCGGCCCGATCTCGGCGGGCTCGTCGCGCGAATAGGTGGCGGTCAGCAGCCCCGCGGCGAGCACGCGCCCGGCCATGGCGTGAAGAACCGCGCTCCGCCCCGGCGTCGGATCGAGATCCTCGCCCGGTCCCAGTGCGAACAGCTGAAAGACATAGCGATGTTCGCCATGGCCGCTGGGGGGATCGGGCGGCAGCCAGCCTTCGCGCAGATAGCTGTTGCGACCGATGTCGGTGCCGTCGAGGGCGCCGTCGCCGTCCGGCGCGATCGCGCCCTCCCGCAGCTGGTCGGTGGCCGGCGGCATGTCCCAGACGATTGCGTGGACCAGCGGCTGCGCGGCCGGGGCGTCGGGGTCCTCGACCACCAGCGCGAGCGACCGGGTGCCCGCGGGCACGCCCGTCCAGTACAGTGGCGGCGACACGCCGGCGCCGTCGGCGGTGAACCGCTCGGGCAGGCGGCCGCCATCGGCAAAGGCCGGGCTTGCGAGGTTCAGCGCGGCGAAGTCGCCCAGCGCCGGGTCCACGATGGTAAGCTTGCTTGCTCCGGCGCGCACGTCGTGCAGGAGCGCGCCGAGCCAGCGTGGCAGATGTTCGAGCATCCCGTGTCCTTTCGCTGTTTCCGGTTTGAAAACCGTTCAGCGGCGGCTTGGGTCCCCCCGGAGCTGCGCTCCGGCGCCGCTCTTCAAGGAGAGACGGGTTCGCCGTCAGGCTACGCCCGCGAAGGGCATGCTGGTGGCGAGGATCACCGCCGCCGTGGTGGTGAAGGAAGCAAGCGTGATGAGGAACGAGCGCATGGCAGGTCTCCCGTGCGGAGTGGTCCCGGTCAGGCGACCGGGACGACCGAAGCGGCGGTGCTGATCGTCAGCGAAGCAAAAGCGACGGCGGCGACGAGCGAGACAAGGCTGAACTGCAGCGAGTGAAGGCGGGTCGACATGGTGGAAACTCCCTGATCCTCGGCCTGCCGGACCATCCGGCGACCGATGCCAGGAACTTTGCAGGGAGCATGCCAAGTGGCTAAGTGCTTGTAACCAAGCAACTTGGTGATCCCTGGAGCGGCAAACTAGCGTAATGTGCGTTGCGCGAGTGGCATCTTACGCCAACTTGCGGCGCTATCCGCACACGACGTTGTTTCGCCCCAGTGTCTTGGCGAGGTACAGGCGGGCATCGGCACGCCAATAGACCGCGTCCAGCGTCTCGCCCGGAACGGCTTCGACCAGACCTGCTGACAGTGTGATGCTGGCGATCTTCGCAAGAGCCCGATCCGCCTGTTGGAATTGGCTGCCTGCAATTCGCTCGCGCACCGCCTCGACTGCCGCATGGGCATCGGCCAGGCCGGTGCCGGTGAACAGCACCGCGAACTCCTCGCCGCCCCAGCGCGCAACCAGTTGGCCGGTGAAGGCGCGGTCGAGCGCTGCCGCGATTGCGGTCAGCACCCGGTCGCCGACGCCATGGCCGAAGCGATCGTTCACCGACTTGAAGTGGTCGATGTCGCAGATCGCCATGACGCGCGTGCCCGAACCCGCCTGTTCGAACGCCTCGCCCAGCGCGCGGCGATTGGCGAGGCCGGTCAGCGGATCGCGCCGCGCATCGGCCTGGGCGGCACCCAGGGCGCCACGCAATTCGCCCGCTTCCTTGTGCGCCTGCTCCAGCCGCCATTCGGCCTGGTAGAGCCGCTCCAGCATCGCCGTGGCGATCGCGGTCGGCGCCTCCAGCAGCGCGCCGAATCCCGTCTGACCGCGGTGAAGCGCAGCCGCTGCTGCAGTGGCGAGGTCCCGTCCCAGCCCATGGGTTTCCGCAAGCATGGTCCGGACCATGTCCTCGAACCCCTCCACCTGCATTCGGGTTCGTGCCACCAGGCTGTCGGCATCGCTGTGCGCTGCATCGACCGAGGAGGCTGCAGCGTCGCTCAGCGCGGCATGGCGCCGCATCAAGGCGGTGACGCCGGCGGAGGTCAGCCGCGCGCCTTGTTGAAGCACGGCCTCGGCTGCCGCTGCCAACGGACCCTGGGGCTCGGACAGGATCTGATAGGCAAAGGCATAATGAACAGGCGTCGGTTCGAGCTGCTGATCGCGCAGAAACGCGCCGATCTCCCCGAACAGCGGCTGGGCGGGCGGTCGCTGCACCGCCGCACCCACGCCTCGCGTTGCGTTTGTTTCCACGGCGCGCCCCCTTTGGCACTGAGGCCGGCAGGCGCCGGCCACCGGAAAGCATGCGGAGCGGTTAGCTGCGGCCTCCGGCCGAGTGACGCTGATGCCAGGCCTGAACCGCGGCGAGCGTGCGCTGGACATGCTCAAGCGGACTCGGGTCATCGTGCGCATAGAGAATGCGGCCATCGGGCGCGATCACATAGCTGGTGCGGCTGGTCAGCGCGCGGCCCTTGGCCGGCGTGCCAAGCGCCACGTCGTAGCCGCGGACCACGCGCGGCGTGGCACTCGCTACCGCGAACTTGCCCGCGCAATGCTGGGTGGAGAACGCTTCCAGCCGATCTTGCGGGTCGGCCGACATGCCGATCACGGTTGCGCCGGCCGCACGAAAGGCGTCAACCGACTCGGCAAAGGCACGTGCCTCGGCATTGCAGCCGCCGGTGAAGGCGGCGGGAAAGAAATACAGCACCACCGGCCCCTTGCGGAGCTGTGAGCGCAGGTGGAGCGTGAAGGGCTTTCCGGCGATGGCGCCCTTGGCGACGAAGTCCGGCGCCTTGGCACCGGGCGCAAGCGCGGCTTCAGCCGGGGCGGCGAACGGCAACAGCAACGAAGCAAGAAACAGCATAGGACGCATGGGCAGACTCCCGTAGCGAATGGGCAAACGTAGCGGCCCGTCACGGCTTCGTCACGTGGGTTCGTGGTTGGCGTGCGCCGACGCCGCGGCTAGGGTCGGGCATGGCCGTTTCCCAGACTGACATCGATCTCGCCCTGCGCCTCGCGGATGCCGCCGGCGCCGCGATCCGCCCCCGCTTCCGCGCCGAATTCGGGCTGGAGATCAAGGCGGATGCGTCTCCGGTCACGCTCGCCGACAAGGAGGCGGAGGCGGCAATGCGCCGGCTGCTCGTTGCGGAGCGACCGATGGACGGCATCCTGGGCGAAGAGGAAGGCGAACGTGCCGGCACCAGCGGCCGGCAATGGGTGCTGGACCCCATCGACGGCACCCGCGCCTTTATCGCCGGCCGGCCGATCTTCGGTACGCTGATCGCCCTGGTCGAGGATGGCTGGCCCGTGCTCGGCATCATCGACCAGCCGATCCTGCGCGAGCGCTGGCTGGGCGTGGTCGGCCGCCCGACCACGCTCAACGGCGAGGATGCGCGCACCCGCCGCTGCCGGGATCTTGCCGATGCGCTGCTGGCGACGACGTCACCGGCGCTGTTCACCGACGACCAGCTCCATGCGTTTGAGCATGCCGACGCCGCCGTGCGTGACACGGTGCTGGGTGGCGACTGCTACAACTACGCCTGTCTCGCCTCCGGCCACCTCGACGTGGTGATCGAGGCGGGACTGAAGCTCCACGACTTCGCTGCGCTGGTGCCGGTGGTCGAGGGGGCGGGTGGTCGGATGTGCGACTGGGCCGGCGACCCGCTGCATGCCGCCAGCATCGGCGAGGTGATTGCCGCCGGCGACCCGGCGCGGGTAGAGGAGCTGGTCGAACTGCTCGCCTGCCGGGGTGGGCACTGAGAGACTTGTCTCCCGTCGCTCATTCCTGAAATGTCGCTTGCGCAGCAAATTGCGCAATAAAATGTTGCGATCGGCTGTGCGGCTGGCGTAGGGGCGGCGCAATCCCGCTAGAAAGTCTGTCATGCCTGCATATCGTTCCCGCACCACCACCCACGGCCGCAACATGGCCGGCGCTCGCGGCCTCTGGCGCGCGACGGGGATGAAGGATTCGGACTTCGGCAAGCCGATCATCGCGATTTCCAACAGCTTTACCCAGTTCGTCCCGGGGCATGTCCACCTCAAGGACCTGGGCCAGCTGGTCGCGCGCGAGATCGAGGCGGCGGGCGGCGTCGCCAAGGAGTTCAACACCATCGCGGTCGATGACGGCATCGCCATGGGCCACGACGGCATGCTCTATTCGCTGCCCAGCCGTGAGCTGATTGCCGACAGCGTCGAATATATGGTCAACGCGCACTGCGCCGACGCGCTGGTGTGCATTTCCAACTGCGACAAGATCACCCCCGGCATGCTCATGGCCGCGCTGCGCATCAACATCCCCGTGGTGTTCGTCTCCGGCGGGCCGATGGAGGCCGGCAAGGTCGTGATCAAGGGCAAGAAGCGTGCGCTCGACCTGGTCGACGCGATGGTGGTCGCCGCCGACGAAAGCTACAGCGACGAGGAAGTGGCCGCGGTCGAGCGTTCGGCGTGCCCGACCTGCGGCAGCTGCTCGGGCATGTTCACCGCCAATTCGATGAACTGCCTGACCGAGGCGCTGGGCTTGTCGCTGCCGGGTAACGGCTCGACGCTGGCGACCCACGCCGATCGCGAAAAGCTGTTCCGTGAGGCGGGGCACCTGATCGTCGATCTCGCCAAGCGCTGGTACGAGCAGGACGATGTGACCGCCACGCCGCGCGGCATTGCCACGATGGGTGCGTTCGAGAATGCGATGAGCCTCGACATCGCCATGGGGGGCTCCACCAACACGGTGCTCCACCTGCTGGCGGCGGCCCATGAGGCCGGCGTCGACTTCACCATGGCCGACATCGACCGGCTCTCGCGGCGGGTGCCGTGCCTGTGCAAGGTCGCCCCGGCCAAGGCCGATGTGCACATGGAGGACGTCCACCGCGCGGGCGGCATCATGTCGATCCTCGGCGAGCTGGAGCGCGGCGGGCTGATCGACGCGAGCCTGCCGACGGTGCACGCGCCGACGCTTGGCGACGCACTGGCCCGCTGGGACATCGGCCGCACCAACAGCGAGGAGGTGCGCGACTTCTTCCGCGCGGCACCTGGCGGCGTGCCGACCCAGACTGCATTCAGTCAGGCCGAGCGCTGGGAAGACCTCGACACCGATCGCCAGAACGGCGTGATCCGTTCGACCGAGCACCCCTTCTCGAAGGACGGTGGCCTGGCGGTGCTGTTCGGCAACCTCGCGCCCGAGGGGTGCATCGTGAAGACGGCGGGTGTCGACGATTCGATCCTGACCTTCCGTGGGCGTGCGCGGGTCTATGAGAGCCAGGACGCGGCGGTGGCGGGGATCCTGGGCAACCAGGTCGAGGCCGGCGACGTGGTGGTGATCCGCTACGAAGGGCCCAAGGGCGGGCCGGGGATGCAGGAAATGCTCTACCCGACCAGCTATCTGAAGTCGAAGGGGCTGGGCGCGGCCTGTGCGCTCATCACCGACGGGCGCTTCTCCGGCGGCACCTCCGGCCTGTCGATCGGCCATGTCTCGCCGGAAGCGGCCGAGGGTGGGCTGATCGCGCTGGTCGAGACGGGCGATCCGATCCTGATCGACATTCCGAACCGTGGCATCCGGCTGGACCTGGACGACGCGGTGCTCGCCGAACGGCGCGCGGCAATGGAAGCGCGGGGCGCCAAGGCGTGGAAGCCGTTCGGGCGCAAGCGCAACGTGTCGCCGGCACTGCGGGCATACGCCGCGCTCACCACCAACGCGGCACGGGGTGCGGTGCGGGATGTGAGCCAGGTCGAGGGGTAAGCGCGCGCTGTGCCCGTGGCCGCATCCCTATGCAGACAGGGATCCAGGGTCAAGCAGAGCAACGGCGGTTCGCATTTGGTACCCTGGGCTCCCGCCTCCGCGGGAGCGCGGATGTTCTGATGAAGGTCCGCCTGAACCACAGGCCATGCGTATCTGTGCGAACCTCCGGCAGAACGACCAAGTAGGCCGCGTCCCCGACGCCGACCTTTCGGCCACAGGAGAAAAGAGCAGGACAACAGGTGCGGGGACTGTGCGCGCACTCTTCCCCGGCCTCGCGCCCTCCGCTAGACCCGCGCGGATGACGCCACCCCTGGACTGCCCCAGCGAAGGCCGCTTCGACGGCTGCGAACATCACTTCGCGCTGCGCGTCTATTTTGAGGACACGGACCTGTCGGGGGTCGTCTATCACGCCAATTACCTGCGCTACATGGAGCGGGCGCGGTCGGACATGCTGCGGCTGGGCGGGTGCGACCAGCGCGCAGCGTTCGAGGCGGGCGAGGGCGCCTATGCGATCCGCGACCTCCATATCCGCTATGCCGCGCCGGCGCGGCTGAACGACGTGCTGCTGATCGTCAGCCGCATGACAAAGTTGCGCGCAGCATCGGTCGTCATTCATCAACGAGTAATGCAGGGTTCGCTGTTGGTAGCCGAAGCGGAGGTCGAGGCGGCATTCGTGGCACCATCGGGCGCCCCGCGCCGGCACCCGCCGGCCTGGCGGCGCATTTTCGAGACCCTGATCTGGAAGGAAAGCTGAGAGCCTGATGGACGTTCTGGTAAATACCGACGCGGCCTCCATGTCGCCGATTGGCTTGTTCATGCAGGCGGACTGGGTGGTGAAGTTCGTGATGCTGGGCCTGTTGGCCGCCAGCATCTGGACCTGGGCGATCATCCTGACCTTCCTGGGGCGGCTGCGCCGCGTGCGCCGCGATACCGAGGCGTTTGTCGAGGAGTTCGAGCGGACCGAGGACATCGACGCGTTCCACAAGAAGCACGTGACCGGCAAGAGCGCGGTCGCGCAGGTCTTTGCCGCCGGCGTGCGCGAATGGCGCCGCTCGACCGCCAGCACCACGATCGACCGCGACGGCACGCGTGAGCGGCTGGCGACCAGCATGGGGTCTGCGGTGGCCGAGGAAGTCGACAAGCTGTCGGACCGGCTGAACGTGCTGGCGACGATCGGGTCGGTCGCGCCCTTCGTCGGTCTGTTCGGCACGGTGTGGGGCATCATGCGCAGCTTCACCGGCATTGCCCAGGCCCAGAACACCAGCCTTGCGGTGGTGGCGCCGGGCATCGCCGAGGCGCTGTTCGCGACGGCGATTGGCCTGTTCGCGGCTATTCCCGCGGTGATCGCGTACAACCGCTACAGCCACCGCATCAACCAGGTGGAGGCGCGGCTCAACCGCTTTGCCGACGCGTTCCACGCGACGCTGAGCCGCCAGCTGGAAGGCGTGGACTAAGCCCATGGCGATGCAGCTTCCGTCCAGCCGCGGCAAGGGCCGGCGCACGCCGATGGCGGAGATCAACGTGACCCCGCTGGTCGACGTCATGCTGGTGCTGCTGATCATCTTCATGGTGACGGCGCCGCTGCTCACCACCGGTGTGCCGGTGAACCTGCCCGACAGCCGCGCCAAGGGGCTGGAGCAGGAGCAGGAGCCGGTCCAGCTATCCATTGCCGCCGACGGCACCATCTATGTGGGTGACACGCCCGTCAGCGAGCAGGCGCTGCCCGAGCAGCTGGCGCGCATCGCCGGCAGCCAGCCGGCCGGTGCCGAGCCGCGGCAGGTGATGCTGCGTGCCGACACTGCGCTCGACTATGGTCGGGTGATGCGGGTGATGGGCGAGCTCAACCGCGCGGGGCTGAACCGCGTGGCGCTGGTGTCGACGCAGGGGGATGCGCCCTGATCGTGCGGTTTGCAGTGGAGGTGCGGCGATGAGCCGTACGGAAAAATGGGCGCTGGGCGGAGCGGCGATCGGGCACGCACTGCTGTTCGTCGGCCTGTCGCTCGTCTGGAAGGGCGAGCAGCCCAAAGAGCTGAAGATGTCCCCACCGATCGACGTCAGCCTGGTGGACGAGGTCGCGCTGGAATCGACCGCGCCGGCCGATACCGAGGCGCCCGCCGACTCCGTGGCCCCCGACCAGGGCGCGCCGGAGGATGCGGCGCCGCCCGAAGAGACGGCGCCCGAACCGGAGCCCGAGCCAGCCCCCGCGCCGCCGGTGCCGCAGCCTAAGCCGGAACCCCGGCCGGAGCCGAAGCCTGCGCCCAAGCCGCAGCCGGCGCCAAAGCCTGTGCCCAAGCCGCAACCGCCGAAGCCCAAGCCGGCGCCCAAGCCTGCGCCCAAGGCACCGGAGAAGCCGGCGCCGAAGCCCGCCCCCAAGCCGGCGGCGAAGCCTGCGGCCAAGCCGGCGCCGGCAAAGCCCGCTGCCGCTGCCGCCAAGCCCAAGCCGGCGGCTGCCGCCAAGGGCAGCGGCACCGACGAAAAGGCAAAGGCGGCCAAGCCGCGCGGATCGCGACTGGGCGATGACTTCGCCAAGAGCCTCGCCCAGACCGCAGCCGAAAAGGGCACGGGCCAGACCGCGCGCGCGGCCAAGGTCGGCGCACAGTCGCTCGCCGGCCTGGCCGCGGCGATCAGCCGGCAGGTCCAGCCCTGCGCAAACCGGATCACCAATCCGGGGCCGGGCGCCAACCGCATCAAGTCGCGCATCAACCTGCAGATGGCGAAGGACGGCAGCCTGACCGCGCGTCCCAAGCTGATGGGCCAGACCGGCGTTGACGACGAGAACGGCCGCTACGCGCAGCGCGTGGGCGAACTCGCGGCGGCGGCGATCATCCAATGTGCCCCCTTCGAACTGCCCGACGAATTGTACGAAGGCGGGTGGAAGAACATCACCATCAACTACAAGCTGCCCGGCTGACGGAGAGAGCCATGCGTATCCCCTTGTCCCGCGTTGCCACGCTTGCGTTGGCATCCCTCAGCTTCGGCCTTGCCGCGGCGCCTGCCCATGCCCAGGTCGAGGTCGACATCGAAGGCGGCATCTCCGATCCGATGCCGATCGCGGTGCCGGTGATGCCGACGCCCAGCAACGTCGGCACCGCCGCTGGCCAGACCGAAGCGCTCGGCCGCCAGCTGGCCGAAGTGGTCGCCAACGACCTCAAGAACTCCGGCCTGTTCACGCCGCGCGGGCCGCAGGGCATTGCCGCGGTGCCGTTCGCGCAGGCGGCCGCACCCGACTTCGGCTATTGGGCGGGTACCCAGGCACAGGCGCTGGTGCAGGGCTTTGTGCGCGCCAATGGCGACGGCACGCTGACGGTGGGCTGCTATCTGTACGACGTGTTCGCGCGCACCGAGCTGACCCGCCAGGGCTTTGTGGTGACGCCGGCCGAATGGCGTCGCGCGGCACACAAGTGCGCCGACACCGTCTACACCCGCTTGTCGGGCGAGGGGCCGTATTTCGACAGCCGCATCGTCTATGTCTCGGAGACGGGACCCAAGGGCAAGCGCATCAAGCGGCTGGCGATCATGGACCAGGACGGCGCCAACCACCGCTTCCTGACCAACGGCCAGTCGATCGTGCTGACGCCGCGCTTTGCGCCGAACCAGCAGTCGATCGTCTACATGAGCTACCAGAACGAGCGGCCGGCGATCTATGTCTATGACATCGGCTCGGGGCGGCAGCGGCTGCTGGTGCGCAACGCCAGCCTGACCTTTGCGCCGCGCTTCTCGCCGGACGGGCGCTGGGTGATCTTCTCGATGGCGCAGGCGTCGAACACCGACATCTACCGCGTACCCGCCGCTGGCGGCACGCCGCAGCGGCTGACCAACTCGCCCGGCATCGACACCGGCGGCAGCTATTCGCCGGACGGCAGCCGGATCGTGTTCGAGAGCGATCGTTCGGGCACGCAGCAGCTGTACGTGATGAACGCGGACGGATCGAACCAGCAGCGCATCAGCTTCGGCTCGGGCCGGTACGCGACGCCGTCGTGGAGCCCGCGCGGCGACCTGATCGCGTTCACGCGCCAGGGCGGCGGCAGCTTCCGCATCGGCGTGATGAGCCCATCGGGCGGCGGCGAAAAGCTGCTGTCCGACGCCTGGGGCGACGAAGGGCCGAGCTGGTCGCCCAACGGCCGCGTGCTCACCTTCTTCCGGGCGTCGCAGGGCGGGGCGGGCAAGGCGGACGTGTGGTCGGTCGACCTCACTGGCCAGAACGTCCGCCGCATCCCGACGCCGCTCGACGGGTCGGACCCCAGCTGGGGGCCGCTGCGCCCGTAAAGGGTTAGCGTTCGGCAGGGTAAACGTAACAAAAAGCGGCTTTAGCGCTTGCCGCCGTGCGCACTTGTGGCGGAAGATATTTCAGTAATCGAGGGAGACAAGCGATGGCAAACCTTACGAGCAAGTTGATCGTGGCGGCAGCACTGGTGGCGACTGCCGGCTGCGCCAAGAAGCGGCCCGAAGTGCTGCCGCCGGCTCCGGGCGAGACGGCCGCGCCGGTCGACAACACGGGTGCCGGCACGGGCACCGGCGCCGGCGTGGTGCCGGGCAGCCGCGAGGACTTCCAGCGCTCGGTCGCGAGCGACACCGTCAACTTTGCGCTCGACAGCTACGACATCGACCCGCAGGCGCGCTCGGTGCTCGACAGCCAGGCCGCGTGGCTGCAGCGCTATCCCAACGTCCGCATCACCCTTGAGGGCCACGCGGACGAGCGCGGCACCCGCGAGTACAATCTGGCACTCGGTGATCGCCGCGCCAACGCCGCGTCCAACTATCTGGCGGCCCGCGGCGTTTCGGCGGCGCGCATCACCACGATCAGCTATGGCAAGGAACGTCCGCTGGCGCTCGGCTCCGACGAGAGCAGCTACGCGCAGAACCGCCGCGCGGTGACCGTCGTCCTCCAGTAACCTCCAGCCGCCGCCGGAACCGGGCTGGTTTCGGCGGCGTTCCCCTGGGGCATGAAGCCCGTCCAGCCGCCTGCGATCCGCGACCCGGTCGACCTCGTCACCGCAAAGCTGCACGTTTGGGTCAACGGCTTCTTTCTCCAGCTTCCCAACATCGCCGCGGCCATCGTGCTGCTGCTGGTCGCGTGGGGCGTCGGCAAGGCGATTGCCTGGGGCATCAGGCGGGTCGGACGGCGGCGCCATCGCATCGACCTGGGCGCCCTGCTGGGATCGCTGGCGTTCGGCGCGGTCATGGTCGCTGCGCTGCTGCTGGCCGCGACCATCGTCTTCCCCAGCGTCAAGCCGTCGGACGTGCTCGCGACCCTCGGCATCGGCTCGGTCGCGATCGGCTTTGCCTTCAAGGAAATCCTGCAGAACCTGTTTGCGGGCCTCTTGCTGCTGATGCGGCGGCCGTTCCGGCGCGGCGACCAGATCGTCATCAAGGATTACGAAGGCACGGTCGAGCACATCCAGAGCCGCGCGACCCTGATCAAGACCTATGACGGCAGGCGCGTCATCATCCCCAACGCCGAGCTCTATATCTCGCCGGTGATGGTCAACACCGCCTTTCCGGTGCGGCGCGAGCAGTTCGACGTCGGCATCGGCTATGGCGACAAGCCGGCCGAGGCGGCCGAGCTGTTCCTGGCGGCGCTCCGCAAGGTGGAGGGCGTGGTCGCGGATCCGCCGCCCGAGGTGCTGCCCTGGGGCCTGGACGACAACTACATCACCCTGCGCGCGCGCTGGTGGACGGAGTCCAAGCGCACCAGCGTGGTCCACACCCGCTCGCGCGTGGTGCTCGCGCTGTACGAGACGGCGGTGGAGCATGGCATCGACCTGCCGTTCCCGACCCAGATGGTGCTGTTCCACGACCAGACCGAGGAAGCCGACGGCGACCGCGCCCGGCAGCGCGAGGGTTGGCCCGCGGGCGGGCAACCGCCCCGGCCGCGGCATCGGCGGCGGGAAGCTGCTGTCGATGAGGGGGCGGAAGAGCGCGTCGTCGCGGAGGCCGCGCGGGAGGAGCGCTGAGCGCTGCGTTCCTTTGTATCTCGCGGGTGGGATTCGGCTGGGCCACGGAGGGTGGCGCGGAATCCTGGGCTCCTGCCTCCGCAGGAGCACGGGGTGAATGGGGCCTCGGTTGCGACGCTTCCTCAAGCACCCGATCCAGAATCCCCCCGTTCTGCGTCTCTGCAATTGGCGGAGCGGCGCTCGAGCCAGGCTCTTTGCGGAATGGAGAGAAGCGTTACCTGCACACCCTCCCGTGCTCCTGCGAAGGCAGGAGCCCAGGGTTGCTCGCGATTCCACCGGTTGTTGGTCCCACTCCAATCCCGCTTGCGTTTCCCCGCGCCTGATATAAAACTGATATCACATTATACAGGGAGGCGGAGATGGGATCGGATCGGGTGTTGCGGCAGAGCCTGGAGCGGCCGGCGGCGGCATACAATGGCTTTGCAATGCTTCTGGTGGGGCTGGGACTCATCGTGCTCGGCGGCGTTGGTGCGGGGAATGCGCCCGCGCATCCGTGGGGCATCGTGCTGTTGGTCGTGGCGGGCGTCGCGCTGCTGCTGGTGGCCTGCGGCTTCTACCTGCTCCAGCCCAACCAGGCGGCGGCGATCCTGCTGTTCGGCGACTATCGCGGCACCGATCGCAGCACCGGCCTGCGCTGGAACTGGCCGTGGCTCACCAAGTCCAAGGTCTCGGTGCGCATCCACAACATCACCTCCGAGCGGCTGAAGGTGAACGACCTGCGCGGCAACCCGATCGAGATCGCGTCCAACGTCGTGTGGCGCGTCGCGGACACCGCGCAGGCGCTGTTCGATGTCGACGACTACAAGGCGTTCGTGATGGTGCAGATCGAGAGCGCGGTGCGCGCGATCGGCTCGCGCTACCCGTACGACGACTTCACCCATGAGGAGATGACGCTGCGCGGCAACGCCGATGTGGTGAGCGAGGAACTGCGCGTCGAACTGCAGGAGCGGGTGGCGAGTGCGGGCGTCCACATCGACGAATGCCGGCTGACGCACCTCGCCTATGCGCAGGAGATCGCCCAGGCGATGCTGCGCCGCCAGCAGGCGGAGGCGGTGATCGCTGCGCGGCAGAAGCTGGTCGAGGGGGCGGTGTCGATGGTCGAGACTGCGCTCACCATGCTGTCGGAAAAGAACGTGGTCGAGCTCGACGACGAGCGGCGCGCGGCGATGGTGTCGAACCTGATGGTGGTGCTCTGTTCGGAGCGCGACACCCAGCCGGTCGTCAACGCGGGCTCGCTGTACCAGTAACGTGGCGGCACCCCCGAAAAAGGCATTTCCCCTGCGGCTCGATCCCGCGCTGTACGCGGCGATCGAGCGCACGGCCGCGGGCGAGCTGCGCAGCGTCAATGCGCAGGTGGAGTGCCTGTTGCGCGAAGCCCTCGCCAGGCGGGGCGTGAAGCTTGCCGAGCCGCAGCCGGTACGGCGCGGCCGGCCACCCAAGGAGAACCAGGATGAAGGATGACGACGCATGGTTCGCGCCCAAGCGCTTCGGCTATGGCGCAGGCTTGCCGATTGCCTGGCAAGGCTGGGTGCTGATCGGCGCCTATGGCGTGGCGATTTCGCTGGCGGGACGCTTCCTGGCCCCGACGCATCCGCGCGGATTTGGCGTGGTGGTCGTGGTGCTGACCGCCGTCGTGGTGGCGCTTGCCGCCGCCCACACCCGCGGCGGCTGGCGGTGGCGCTGGGGCGGCAGGGAATAGAACCGCACGGGATTGCAGTTCCCGCTCCGGCGGCCGACACAAGCGCGAGGTAGCGGAGAACGGGCGATGTGGATCGAGGTGGTCGGCTGGTCGGGGTCGTTTTCGATCCTGCTCGCCTATGCGCTCTTGTCGACCGGCCGGCTGGATGCGCGGGGCTGGCCCTATCAGCTGATGAACGTGGGCGGCGCGCTCGGCATGGCTACCAACGCCTGGACTCACGGCGCGCTGCCGAGCGTGTTCAACAACACCATCTGGATGGCGATCGGCCTGCTCGCGCTGCTGCGCATCGGCGTCCGGCGGCGGGGATAGGGCCGCGCAAGGCGAGGTGTTCACACCCACCAGTAGTGATTGCGAGCCTACTTGCGTCCGAAATGGAAACGCGCAACTATTTCGACAGGGGAATAGGGGGCTTGCATGGACTTGGGCATGAAACTTGCGGATCTGCAGAAGCGCAGCATCGAGCATCGCGAAGTTCTGCTTACGGAAGAGGCAGCGAAGACAGCGTTGGTCATGCCCTTTCTTCAGGCGCTAGGCTATGACGTTTTCAACCCGGCGGAGGTGGTGCCGGAGTTCACCGCCGACGTCGGTACTAAGAAGGGCGAGAAGGTTGATTATGCGATATGCAAGGGCGGCAGTGTCGATGTCCTGATCGAGTGCAAGCCAGCCGCGTCGGAGTTGAACGTCAAGCACGCCTCCCAGCTCTTCCGCTATTTCACAGCGACCGATGCCCGGCTGGCGGTGCTGACCAACGGCGTCAACTATCAGTTCTTCTCCGATGTCGAGAAGCCGAACATCATGGACGAGAAGCCCTTCTTTTCTTTCTCGATGGACGCGCTGAAGCCGACCGATGCGAAGACGATCGAGAAGTTCGCGAAGGCCAGCTTCGACATCGAGAAGATCGTTCAGGAGGCCGGCAACCTCAAGGTGCAGTCGCTCCTCCGCAGGGAGCTGGAGCGGGAGTTCGCTGAGCCTTCAGAGGGGTTCGTCGAGTTGCTCGCCCGGCGGGTGCACGGTGGCCGACTGACACCGGCCGTGAAGGAGAACTTCACGAAGATGCTTGTGGCGACGATCAGTGCGCTCGTGCGCGATCTGGTCAACGAGCGTCTTTCGTCTGCGCTCAACGCCGCCGCGCCCGCTCCTGTTGTCGCCGAAGCGGCAGAAGCTCCTGGTAATGAAGAGGACGTGGTCACGACGCAGGAAGAGATTTCCGGCTTCCACATCGTTCAGGCAATCGCGTCCCGGCTGGTGGATCCGAAGCGGATTATCCTGCGCGATGCCAAGTCCTACTGCGCGATCTTGCTGGACGACAACAACCGGAAAACGATTGCACGCATGTGGTTTAACGGCGTCACAGTAAAGTATTTCGGTACCTTCGCCGGGAAGGACGAAACGCGGCATCAGCTACCCGAACTAACGGCGATCTATCAGCTCGCGCCGTTGATCGAGGCGCGGTTACGGGAACTGGACGGTACGATCCCGGAGTAGAACACGCCTTACTTCGTGGGTCCAAGGAGATAGGCCACACTGCGTTTGATCGCTCCGGCCGCATGTGCGGCCGGAGCGTCTGGCTCACGCTTCCCCGAACACCCGGGCGAAGATCGTGTCGACGTTCTTGAAGTGATAATCGAGGTCGAAGCGGGCCTCGATCTCCTCCGGCGAAAGCGCGGCGGTGACTTCCGCATCGGCCTTGAGCAGGTCGAGCAGCGACAGCGCGCCGTCCGATTCCCAGACTTTCATCGCGTTGCGCTGGACGAGGCGATAGGCGTCTTCGCGGCTCACGCCCGCCTGGGTCAGCGCCAGCAGCACCCGCTGCGAGTGGACCAGCCCGCCCATGCGGTCGAGGTTCTTCTGCATGCGCGCCGGATAGACCAGCAGCTTGTCCATGACGCCGGTGAGGCGTGCGAGCGCGAAGTCGAGGGTGATGGTCGCGTCCGGGCCGATGTAGCGCTCCACCGAGGAGTGCGAGATGTCGCGCTCGTGCCACAGGGCGACGTTCTCCATCGCCGGGATGGTGGCGCTGCGGACCATGCGGGCGAGGCCGGTCAGGTTCTCAGTCAAGACCGGGTTGCGCTTGTGCGGCATCGCCGACGAACCCTTCTGGCCCGGCGAGAAATACTCCTCGGCCTCGAGCACCTCGGTGCGCTGGAGGTGGCGGACTTCGGTCGCGAGCCGCTCGATCGACGAGGCGATGACGCCCAGCGTCGCGAAGAACATCGCGTGGCGGTCGCGCGGGATCACCTGGGTGGAGACCGGCTCGACCGAGAGGCCGAGCTTGTCGGCGACATAGGCTTCGACGCGCGGGTCGATGTTGGCGAAGGTGCCGACCGCGCCGGAAATCGCGCAGGTGGCGACGTCGGCGCGCGCGGCGACCAGGCGGGCGCGGTTGCGGGCGAACTCGGCGTACGCCTCGGCCATCTTGAGGCCGAAGGTGACCGGCTCGGCATGGATGCCGTGGCTGCGGCCGATCGTCGGGGTGAGCTTGTGCTCATAGGCGCGGCGCTTGAGCACTTCGAGCAGCCGGTCGAGGTCGGCGATGAGGATGTCGGACGCGCGGGCGAGCTGGACGGCCAGGCAGGTGTCGAGCACGTCGGACGAGGTCATGCCCTGGTGGAGGAAGCGCGCTTCCGGGCCGGTCCGCTCCGACACATGGGTCAGGAAGGCGATGACGTCGTGCTTGGTCTCCGCTTCGATCGCGTCGATGCGGGCGATGTCGAACGGGCCCGCGGCTTCGTGCGCGGCCCAGATCTTTTCGGCCGCGTCCTTGGGCACCACGCCCAGTTCGGCGAGCGCGTCGGTGGCGTGCGCCTCGATCTCGAACCAGATGGCGAAGCGAGTCTCCGGCGACCAGATCGCGGTCATCTCGGGGCGGGCGTAGCGGGGAACCATGCGGGTCTGCCTGTCTGGAGGGTCGGTTGGCCGCCGAATGCCAACGCTTGGCCCCCGAGTCGAGCGGAAAAGCCGACAAGATGCCGTCCGACGCATGGCCAGCCAGTGGTGAAATCAAAGAAACAATGCCTATATTCTCCTCACAGCCAGAGGCGCTGCACCGACAAGCTGCCGGTGGGCGCAAGCATTGGAAATGGAGGCTGAAGATGTTGAAGCAGATTCTTCTGATCGGTGCGATCGCGGTTGCTGCGCCTGCACTGGCGCAGACCGGCCAGACCACGCCGGGAAGTCCGTCCGCAGGGGTGGGTACGCCGGGTGCGCAGCAGCAAAGCTTGCCGCCGACGGCGACCACGCCGGACACGACTCAGGCAGCACCGCAGTCGGCGCCCGATGCGCAGTCGTCCGCAGCCGCGACCCCGTCGCAGATCGCGCAGGTGGTCGAGCAGGATTTCGCCAAATATTCCGGCGGCAAGGACACGCTGACGCAGACACAGTTCGGCGCCTGGATGGCATCGCTGCGCTCCGCGACCGAGCCCGGTGCCACGGCCGACAGCCCGCAGATGAAGACCTGGATTACCCAGGCCTTCGCCCAGGCGGACACCGACAAGTCGAAGACGGTGTCGAAAGCCGAGCTGACCAGTTTTCTGACCAGCGCGGCGGGCTGACCCCGCAGCGAGGGATCCAATCACCCCATTCCGGCCTCCTTCCCCTGGGCCGGTGCCGGCCGCCGGACTTCCGTCCGGCGGCCGTTTGCTTTTGGGGCGGGTTATACTTCCTTCAACCCGCCATGTTTCCGCGTCTTGAGGACCGGCGCTGAAGTCCGGCTTTCCGCAATCATCGCGACGGGAGGGCAGGTCCCCCACGCAGCCGTATCCCTGCGCAGGCAGGGATCCAGGGTCAGGCAGGCAACGGCTGCAGAACCTGGGGCCCTGGGCTCCTGCCTGCGCAGGAGCACGGCCGGGGGCGAGGTTCCGCTGCCCCCAGAGGCGGTCGGCTGGGGAGCCTCCCCCCTACATCAGCCCCTTGGCGCGCAGGCTGGTATGGTCTTGCGTTCCGATGATGACATGGTCGTGGACGGCGATGTCGAGGTGCTTGGCCGCCTGCACGACGATGCGGGTGAGGTCGATGTCGGCGCGGCTGGGGGTGACGTCGCCACTGGGATGGTTGTGCACCAGGATCAGTGCAGCCGAGCCGAGTTCGATCGCGCGGCGGATCACTTCGCGCGCATAGACGGGCGCCTGGTCGATCGACCCCTCCGCCACCAGCTCGTCTCGGATCAGCATGTTGCGGACGTTGAGGTGCAGGACGCGCACCCGCTCGATGGTGTGATAGGCCATTTCGGCGTGAAGATAATCGAGCACCGCCTGCCAGTTGGACAGTACCGGCCGTGCCGCCATCTCGCCGCGCAGCATGCGGATCGCCGAGGCATGGGCAATCTTGAGCGCGGCCACCGCGGTGTCGCCCATGCCCGGCACACGCGCGATCGCGCGGGGATCGGCCGACAAGAGCCCGCCCAGCCCGCCGAACTCGTGCAGCAGCGCCTTGGCCAGCGGCTTGGTGTCGCGGCGCGGGATGGCGAGCGCCAGCAGATATTCGACCAGCTCATGGTCGAGCAGCGCCTCTCCGCCGTCGTCGAGCAGCCGCCCGCGCAAGCGTGCGCGGTGGCCGGTGCCGTCGGTGCTGGGCCCAGGCGGTGCGTTCATGGTCCGTTGAGGCTAGGCGGTGCAGGGATCGTGCGCAATCGTGGAGCTTGACCCACCACGCGGGGGTCGTAACGATCCGCGGCCAAGGGAGAGTGCAGCCGGCGTGACGTCTGAGACCACCGACACGCCGGATGGCCTGATGCCGGAAGGGCTGCCCGAGCGGCGGCGTTGGTCGCGCCGCAGGCGCGCGGCGCTGGTGGTGGCGCTTGTGCTGCTGCTAGCGCTGATCGCGCTGTGGGTCGTTCGCAAGCCGATCGCCGACAATTTCGTGCGCCAGGCGCTTGCCGAACGCGGCGTGCCGGCCCGCTACAGGATCGCCGACCTGAATCTCGGCCGCCAGCGGCTGACCGATGTGGTGATCGGCGATCCGCGCGACCCCGATCTGGTGGCGGACTGGGCCGAGCTGCGCACGCGCATGACGCTGTCGGGACCGGAAGTGACGGGCGTGCGGGTCGGCCATGTGCGGCTGCGCGGGCGGCTTGTGAATGGCAAGGTGTCGCTGGGCGCGATCGACAAGCTGCTGCCGGCCCCGTCGGGCAAGCCGTTCGCGCTGCCCGAGCTGGACGCGGAAATCGCCGACGCGCGCATGCGGCTCGAAACGCCGGGCGGGGTCGTTGGGCTGAAGCTGAGCGGCAGCGGGCGGCTGGACGACGGCTTTTCAGGCAGTCTTGCCGCGGCGTCGGACCGGCTGGCGGCGGGCGGCGCGTGCACGGTGCGGCAGCTGAGCGCGGCAGTCACGATCCGCATCGCGGACGCGCGGCCGTCGCTGGCGGGGCCCGTGCGCGCGGCGTCGCTGGCCTGTGGCGACACGCGGCTGACCGGGCTCGCCACCCGGCTGGAGCTGACCTTGGGCGAGCGGCTTGACCGCTGGCAGGGCCGGGCCGAGCTTGCCGCTGCCGGGCTGGCAAGCGCCGGCGCACAGGTGCGTGGGCTGAAAGGGCGCGTCGATTTCAGCGGCAGCGCCCGCGATACCCAGGGCAATGCGCAGCTGGAGAGCGGCCGCTTTGCGGCGGCGGGCATCGGCGGCATCGGGCTCGCGATCGACGGGCGCTATCGCGTCGGCGCGCAGCAGGCGTTCGACGGGACGGTTGCAGCCCAGGGCCTGGCGCTGCCGCAGACGACGCTGCGGCAGGTGGCCGCGCTGGGATCGGCCGGCGCGGGATCGCCGGTCGGGCCGCTGATGGCGGCGCTGGCGCGCGCCGGAATGGCGGCCGGGCAGAAGTTCGAGGTGGCGGCGCAGCTGGGCGTGACCCAGGGCGCCAAGGGTGGCCGGCTGGTGGTGCGTCGGCTGTCGGCGGATGCCGCGAGCGGGGCGAGCGTGGTGCTCGCTGGTCGCGAAGGCGTCGCCTATGGCTGGCCCAACGGTGGGTTGGCGCTCAACGGCATGCTGACGGCCGGCGGTGGCGGGCTGCCGGAGGCGGCGGTGCAGCTGGCGCAGGCGCAGCCCGGTGGTGCCATCACCGGCACCGCCATCGTGCGGCCCTATGCTGCGGGTGGCGCGCGCCTGGCGCTCACCCCGGTGCGCTTCGCCCGTGCCAGCGATGGGCACACCCGCTTCGACACCCAGGCAACGCTGAGCGGCCCGCTCGCGGATGGGCGGGTCGACGGGCTGACGGTGCCGCTGTCGGGGCATTGGGATGGCGGTTCGGCCGTGACGGTGAACCCGGACTGCACGGCGGTCGGCTGGCAGCGGCTGGCGGTTTCGTCACTGGTGCTGGAGCCCGCGCGGCTGCGCCTCTGCCCGACGGACCGCGCGCTGGTGGCGGTGGATCGCGGGGGCCTGCGCGGCGGGGCGCGGCTGGGGGCGACGCGGCTTGCCGGGCGGCTGGGGAGCAGCCCGATGGCGCTGGCGATGCGGGGCGGGCGCTTCGGCCTTGGCAACCTGAGCTTTGCGCTTGAGGGCGTGGAGAGCCGGATCGGCGCGCCCGAGCGGGTGACGCGGATCGATGCCGGGCGGCTGGAGGGGCGGATCGCGAACGGCGGCGTCGGCGGGCGCTTTGCCGAAGGGGCGGGGCAGATCGGCAGTGTGCCGCTGCTGTTGTCGGGCGCGGCGGGCGACTGGCGCTTTGCGGGTGGCGTGCTGAAGCTTGCCGGTGCCCTCAAGCTGGACGATGTGCAGACCGGCGAGCAGCGCCGGTTCGAGACGCTGGCGAGCGATGACGTCGCGCTGACCCTGGCCGGCAACACCATCACGGCGACGGGAACGCTCCGGCACCCGGCCAAGCGGGTGATGGTGGCAACGGTCGCCATCACCCATGACCTGGGCCGCGGCGCGGGCACGGCCGAGCTGAAGGTGCCGGGCATCAGCTTTGGCGAGAATTTCCAGCCCGAGGAACTGACGCCGCTCACCTTTGGCGTGATCGCCGAGGTGAAGGGGACGGTGACCGGCGACGGTCATATCGCCTGGAACGGCGAGGGTGTGACCAGCACCGGCACCTTCCGCACCGCGGGCACCGACCTGGCCGCCGCCTTCGGTCCGGCGACGGGGATTGCGGGCGAAATCCACTTCACCGACCTTCTGGGTCTGGTGACCGCGCCCAACCAGCTGGTCACCGTTGCCGAGGCGAATCCCGGCATTCCGTTCAAGGACGGCGAGGTCCGCTATCGGCTGGTCCCCGAGCAGCGCATCCAGATTGAGGGCGGGCGCTGGCCGCTCGCCGGCGGGAGCATGGTGCTGGAGCCGACGCTGCTGGACTTCGCACCGCAAGAGGAGCGGCGCATGACCTTTCGCGCGACGGGCGTGGATGCCGGCCTGCTGCTTCAGGAATATGAGTTCGACAACCTCAACGCGAGCGGGACCTTCGACGGCGTGCTGCCGATGATCTTCGACATGCACGGCGGGCGGATCGAGGGCGGCCGGCTGGTGGCGCGCGAAGGCGGCGGCAACATCGCCTATGTCGGTGAGGTGACCAAGGAAGACGTCGGCGTCTGGGGCAATCTGGCCTTCCAGGCGCTCAAAAGCCTCGATTACCAGAACCTCACGCTGGAGATGAACGGGCCGCTGGCGGGCGAGATGGTGACCGCGATCCGCTTCCGGGGCGTGAGCCAGGGGGAGGGGGCACAGTCCAACTTCCTGATCCGCCGGCTGGCGCGGCTGCCGTTCGTGTTCAACGTGCGAATCAAGGCGCCTTTCCGTCAGCTGATCGATTCGGTGCAGAGCTATTACGATCCCAAGCGGCTGATCGAGCGCAACCTGCCGGCGCTGATGGACGCGCAGAAGGACGCCGCCACCTCGGGGCCGGCGCCAGCAGCGCCGCAGCCGGCCGTCCCGCAGCCGGTCATGCCGACGCGGCCCGTTCAGCCCTCCGAAAGCGGCAATATGTCAGGAACAACACGATGAGGCGTGCAGATGCGTAGGTGGATGGCAGCGGCGCTGGGCGTCGCGATCGTGGCGGCGACGGCCGGTTGCGTGAACGTGAGCGCACCGGACAAGCCGATCGAGATCAACCTGAACATCAACATTACGCAGGAAGTGGTGTATCGTCTGGACGGTGAGGCGAAGAGCCTGATCCAGCAGAATCCGGGGATTTTCTAAGATGCGCAAGGGAATGAAGATCGTGTTCGCGGCCGCCGCGGCGGTTGCGGTCACCGGCATGGCGGGCGCCGCCTGGGCACAGCGCGACCCCGCCTATGAGGCCGCGCGTTCGGCGGGCCAGGTCGGCGAGCAGACGGACGGCTATCTGGGCATCGTCGGCAATGCCACGCCCGAATTGCGCGCGCTGGTCAACAGCATCAACATCAAGCGCAAGGCGGCGTACACCCGGCTGGCCGCCAATGGTGCGACGGTGGAGCAGTTCGCGTTCGTCTCCGGCTGCAACCTGATCGCCAAGACCCGGCCGGGTGAAAAATACCAGACTCCGAACGGCAGCTGGAGCACCCGCGGCGCCGGTGCGCCGGAACGCGACCCACGCTGCGTCTGAGGTTGAAGCGCCGACCCTGTACGCCGGGCCAGCCGCCGGTACCGCCGTCTTGCTGAGCAGGCGGCGCCCTCCTCGAGCAGGAACCATGCGTTGGGCTGGTGATCGACGACTCGCACCGCCGGACCGGCCTACGGCTCTACGCCGGCGGCAGGGGCGGCGGATTCCCACAGCTCGATCGGGTTGCCCTCGGGATCGTGGATGCGCGCGAAGCGGCCGATGCCGGGCATGTCCCACTCCGGCTTGGTGAGGACCGGGACGCCCGCCCGCTCCAGCGCCGCGGAAAGGCCGTCGAGATCGGTGACGCGCAGGTTGAGCATCCACTGCCGGTCGGCGGCGAAATAATCGGTGTCGGCGGCAAAGGGCGCAAAGATGGTCGGACCCGCCTGGGTCTCCCAGGCGCCGTTCGAGTCCGCACCAATCCCCAAAAGCTCGGCATACCAGGCGCGAAGCGACTCCGGAGCCCGTGCGCGGAAGAAGAAGCCGCCGATACCGGTCACGCCCATCGCGTCTCTCCACAATCGCTCCAGCGTTTCATCCTATCACCAGGCGGCTGCGCCTGCACGCTGCCATGGCGCAGGAGCATTGCCCCCGAGCCGGAGCCGGCGTAGCATTGGCGCGTGTCGAAACGGCACCGGCCGCCGCCTGCGGCCGCCTTGGGGGAGGGGCAGATGGCACCAGCGCAGTTGAGCGTGATCTTCTTTCTGGAATTGCTTGCGATCGTCGCGATGTCCCGCGGCGTCGGCTGGCTGGGCAAGCGCTACCTGGGACAGCCGCAGGTGGTGGGCGAGATGATCGCCGGCGTCATCCTGGGGCCGTCGCTGTTCGGCCTGCTCGCACCCGATCTCCAGGCGATGCTGTTCCCCAAGGAGGCGCGCGGCGTCCTCTATGTCGGCGCGCAGCTGGGCGTCGGGCTCTACATGTTCCTGGTCGGCCTGGGGTTTCGCGCCGATCACTTCCGCAGCAATGCCGGGAGCGCGGCTGCGGTTTCGCTGTCCGGCATGGCCGCACCCTTCCTGGTTGCCGTGGCGATCACGCCGTGGCTGATCGGCGTGCCGGGCCTGTTCTCACCCAGCGTGACGTCCGTGCAGGCGACGCTGTTCATGGGCGCATGCATCGCGATCACCGCCTTTCCGATGCTGGCGCGCATCATCCATGAGCGCGGGCTGTCGGGCACGCCGCTCGGCACGCTGTCGCTGTCGGCGGGCGCGATCGACGATGCGGGCGCCTGGACGGTGCTGGCCGTGGTGCTCGCGACCTTCGGCGACGGCCCGATGGTGGCGGTGAAGGCGATCGGCGGTGCCGGCCTGTTCGCTGCGGTGGTGCTCGGGCTGGGGCCGCGGCTGCTGGCGCCGCTCGGCCGCCGGGCGGAGGCGCGCGGCGGGATCTCGCAGGGCGATCTCGCGACCGCGCTGATGCTGTTCCTGGGTGCCGCCTTCGCGATGGACGCGGTCGGCATGCACGCGGTGTTCGGCGGCTTCCTGCTGGGCGTGGCGATGCCGCGCGGCGTCTTTGCCGACGGGCTGCGCCGCCAGCTTGAGCCGGTGACGGTGGTGCTGCTGCTGCCGATGTTCTTTGCCTTCTCCGGCCTCAACACCCAGCTGACGCTGGTCGACAACCTGGGGCTGCTGGGTGTCACGCTCGCGATCCTGGCGGCTTCGGTGCTGGCCAAGGGTGGTGCGTGCTGGGCGGCGGCGCGGCTGACGGGGCAGGACAATCCGACTGCGCTCGGCATCGGCGCGCTGATGAACGCGCGCGGGCTGATGGAGCTGATCATCATCAACATCGGGCTGCAGCGCGGGATCATCGGCCCGGCGCTGTTCTCGATCCTGGTGCTGATGGCGATCCTGACCACGCTGATGGCCTCGCCGCTGTTCGAGCTGGTCTATGGCCGCCGCGCCCGCAGCACCGGCGCGCTGGGGACACTGGTCGAGGACGAAGGGGTGAGCGCGCGCGAACCAGCGGCCGCGCAGTAGGAAAGCATGCGCTGTGGCAGGGGTGCCGCACCCGGGAGGGCGCTGTTCATCAACTGTCACAAAGGTTGACTTGAAACGCACCCCTTCCTAAACGGGCGCCGCCTTGGCGGGGTTGCTCGCCGTACATGCGTTCCTCCCCCGAACAATGCTTTAGGAGAGGATGGCGCATGGCGGAAAACGGCCCCGGGCAGGACCCTTATGGTTCCGAGGATTCGCGTCTCACGTCGCTCGAGCAGCGGCTGAAACAAGCGAATCACGCGGAGGCCGTGCGGACGGGGCGTGCGAAGGCGGGGGTCGATCGGAATTATTCGCTCGGCAACCGCGTGCTCGCGACGCTCCTCGGGTCCCTTGTCGGCGGCGCGCTGATCGGCTGGTTGCTTGACCGCTGGTTCGGAACGTCGCCCTGGCTCCTGCTCACGCTGCTTGCCCTTGGGGTAGGCGCCGGGTTCAGGAACATCATCAAGATTGCTGGCGAGCGCCCGGAATAACCCGGGCGTTCGTCGTATTGGCGGTTGGAAGAAACGTGGCGCAAGGCGGATCCAAGATCGACCCGATGCATCAGTTCCTGATCGAACCCGTGTTCGGTCAGAGCTGGAACCTGTTCGGGTATAATATTGCCTTCACCAACTCCGCGCTGTGGATGGTCGCGACGCTTGTCGTCCTGTGGCTGTTCATGCTCGGCGGCATGAAGGGGCAGACCGTCCCCGGTCGCTGGCAGATGGCGGTGGAGAGCTTCACCGGCTTTATCGGGGACATGCTGACGGCGAACATCGGGCCGGAGGGCAAGCGCTTCCTGCCGTACGTGTTCTCGCTGTTCATGTTCATCCTGATCGCGAACATTCTGGGCCTGCTGCCGTTCGGCCTGGTCCCTGGCGTGCATCCGTTCACCGTCACCAGCCACCTGACCGTCACCGGCGTGCTGGCGATCATCAGCTTCGCGCTGGTGCTGATCGTCGGCTTCTCGCGTCACGGCCTGCACTTCTTCTCGCTGTTCGTGCCGCACGGAACGCCCTGGTGGCTGCTGTGGCTGATCCCGGTGGTCGAGCTGTTCTCGTTCCTGGTGCGCCCGTTCAGCCTTGGTCTCCGACTGTTCGTCGCCATGACCGCGGGCCACATCCTGCTGAAGGTGCTGGCGGGCTTCGTGATCAACGGCCTGAACGCGGAAGCCGTGTGGGTCGCGCCGCTGGTGGCCATCCCCAGCTTCATCCTGATGATCGGCATCACCCTGCTCGAGCTGCTGGTGTGCGCCATCCAGGCTTACGTGTTCGCGCTGTTGACGTCGCTCTACCTGAACGACGCCGTCAACCTGCACTGATCTTTCCAACCAACAGATACCCAACAGGAGTTTTATCATGGACGCAGAAGCCGCAAAGCTGCTCGGTGCCGGTCTGGCAGCCATCGGTGCGGGTCTTGCCGCACTCGGCGTGGGCAACGTCTTCGCCAAGTTCCTCGAAGGCGCGCTGCGCAACCCGGGTGCCGCCGACGGTCAGCAGGGCCGCCTGTTCATCGGCTTCGCCGCCGCCGAGCTTCTGGGCCTGCTCGCGTTCGTCGTCGCGGTGCTGCTGATCTTCGTCGCGTAACCTGCCTTTCGTGGCCGGCCCCTGTCGCTAGCGGCGGCGGGCCGGGCACGAAACGCTCCCACGCGAACGGACGGGAACCGCCATGCCGCAAATCGAACAGATCACTGCGACCTATGCCTCGCAGATCTTCTGGCTGCTGATCGTGTTCGGCCTGATCTATTTCGGGATCGGGCGCGGCATGGTGCCGAGGATTCAGGGCACGGTCGAGAAGCGCGACGCGCAGATCGCCGAGGACCTTGCCGCCGCCACGCGCGCCGGCCAGCAAGCCGACGCGACCGAAGAGGCCTGGCGCACCCGCATGGCGGAGGCTCGCCAGGCATCGCTTGCCGAGACCAACGCCGCCAAGGCGAAAGCAACGGCGGATGCCGCCGAGCGCGCCAAGGCTGCCAACGCCGCCATGCAGGCCCGCCTGGATGCAGCCGAGGTTGAGGTCAATCAGGCCCGCGCGAGCGCGCTCGCCAGCCTGGAAGATGTCGCGGCCGACGCCGCGCAGGGCATCGTCGCCAAGCTGGCGGGCATCGAGGTGAGCCGCGAGGCCGCCACCGACGCCGTCCGCAAGGCGGTGACGCATGGCTAACGGGAACGGATCGACGATCGTGGCCGAACGACTGGATCATGCCGCGGCGCTGGAGCCGCTGGAGAAGCAGCCGATCCGCGAGGCGGACGGCCTGTCGTCGGAGCCGATGCACAGCACCGGCGTCGCGGACCAGCATCACGAAGTGAGCCCCACCGCCTGGGGCATGGATTCGACCGGCTGGGTTGCGGTCGCTGCCCTGCTGACGATCCTGCTGCTGGTGTGGCGGCGTGCGCACAAGGGCATCGCCGGCATGCTGGACACCCGGATCGCGACGATCCGCACCCAGCTCGACGAAGCCAAGCGGCTGCGTGCCGAGGCCGAGGCGCTGAAGGCCGAATACGCCCTCAAGGCGCAGCAGGCCGATGCCGAAGCAGCGGCAATGCGCGAGCATGCCCATGCCGAGGCCGCGGCGATCGTCGCCAAGGCCGAGGCGGACGCCACCGAGCTGACCAACCGCCGCGCCAAGATGGCCGAGGACCGCATCGCCGCGGCCGAGCGCCAGGCAATCGCCGAGGTTCGCGCCAAGGCGGCCGACGCCGCCGCTAAGGCGGCAGCGACCCTGATCGCCGACCGGCTCGGCGCCGAGGGCGACCGCACGCTGATCGACCGCACCATTGCGGGGCTTGGCCGCCCGCACTGACGCCAGCAACATGGGTGGGGCGCTGAGCCCTCCCACAGCCTGACAGGGGCGCCGCTTCTCGGGTTTCCGGCGGCGCCCTTTTCCGTTTCCAGAGCCCAGGAGTGTGTCTCATGGCCTGGATCATCCTGGGCATTGCCGTCGTCACCGAAATCTGCTGGGCGCTGAGCCTGAAGTGGGCCGGCACGCAGGCGACGATCGCCGCCTCGTCGGTGCCGATCGTGCTGTCGTTCGTGAACATGGGCCTGCTGGCGATGGCGATGCGCGGCATCCCCGCGGGCACCGCCTATGCGGTGTGGACCGGGCTTGGTGCAGTCGGCGTGATCATCGGCGGGTCGATCCTGTTTGGCGATCGTATCGGGCCGATGCAGGCGTTCTTCATGGCGCTGATCGTGATCGGCGTGGTCGGCACGAAGCTGTTCGCGCGGGTCTGAGCCGGCGCCGCTAGGGGCCGTATCCCCGCGCAGGCGGGATCCAGGGCCAAGCAGCACCACCGCCGGTAGCGCGCGGTGCTCTGGGCTCCCGCCTTCGCGGGAGCACGGAAGAGCGCCGGAGCGGCCGTAGCGTGTTAGCCGCGGCTGCGCGCCGGTCGCGAGGCTCGCGACCTCCGCCCCAACCACACCGTACCCCGGCGAAGGCCCGGGCCCAATTGCGGCGACCTTTGAGGTGCGCGCTCCCTCTCCTTCGTCGCCCAACTGGGCCCCGGCCTCCGCCGGGGTACGGTTGCGAGTGAGGCAGCGGAGTGGCCGCGCCGAACTCTGACGCTGGCGGTACCCGCCTCGACTCCCTAGATCGGCACGCAATGTCCGATCCCAATTCTCCCAGCCGATTCAACGAGGAAAAGGCCGCCTACACCGTGCGTGGCGGCACCGACGCGCCCGACCTGGAGGCGGGCGTCGCGGCGATCCGCAACGTGCTCGCCACGCTGCCGGTGCGGCCGGGCGTGTACCGCATGCAAGATGCGCGCGGCGACGTGCTGTACGTCGGCAAGGCGCGCGCGCTGAAGAACCGCGTGGCGAACTACACCCAGGTGTCGCGCCTGTCGAAGCGGCTCCAGCGCATGGTGTCGCAGACGCGGTCGATGACGATCGTCACGACCAACAACGAGGCCGAGGCGCTGCTGCTCGAGGCGCAGCTGATCAAGCGCTATCGCCCGCCGTACAACGTGCTGCTGCGCGACGACAAAAGCTTCCCCTTCATACTGCTGCGCGCGGACCACGACTTCCCGCGCATCCAGAAGCATCGCGGCGCGCGGCGTGCGAAGGGCAATTACTACGGCCCGTTCGCGAGCGCCGGGTCGGTCACCCAGACGCTCAACGCGCTCCAGAAGCTGTTCCTGCTGCGCAGCTGCACCGACAGCTTCTTCCGCACCCGCGACCGCCCGTGCCTGCTGCACCAGATCAAGCGCTGCTCGGCGCCCTGCGTCGGCCGCATTGACGAGGCGGGCTATGCCGAGCTGGTGGGCGACGCCAAGGACTTCCTGGCCGGCAAGTCGACCAAGGTGCAGGCGAAGCTCGGCGAGCAGATGACGGCGGCGGCCGAGAACATGGACTTCGAGCTGGCAGCGGTGCTGCGCGACCGGCTGAAGGCGCTGACCTTCATCCAGGGCAGCCAGGCAATCAACGCCGATGGCGTGGGCGACGCGGACGTGTTCGCGCTGGCGTGCAAGGAAGGCACGATCGGCATCCAGGCCTTCTTCATCCGCGGCGGGCAGAACTGGGGCCATCGCAGCTTCTTCCCGCAGCACACCAGCGACGTGCCCGAGGACGAGGTGCTCGCGAGCTTCCTGATGCAGTTCTACGAGGAGGTGCCGCCGCCCCGGAACGTGTTCGTCGACCGCGAGCTTGCCGAGGCCGAGCTGCTGGGCGAGGCGCTGGCCGAGCGGGCCGGGCACAAAGTCGCGCTGTCGGTGCCGCAGCGTGGGCCCCGCCGCCGGCTGCTGGAGCAGGCGACGCGCAATGCGGTGGAGGCGCTGGACCGGCGCAATGCCGAGTCGACCACCCAGGCCAGGCTGCTGCGCGAGGTGGCCGACCTGTTCGAGCTGCCCGAACCGCCCGACCGCATCGAGGTGTACGACAACAGCCACATCCAGGGCACGGCTGCACTGGGCGCGATGGTGGTCGCGGGGCCGGAGGGCTTCCGCAAGGGCCAGTATCGCAAGTTCAACATCCGCAACAAGGATACGGTGCCGGGCGACGACTTCGGCATGATGCGCGAGGTGTTCGCCCGCCGCTTCGGCCGTGCGCAGGCGGAGGATCCGGATCGCGATTCGGGCGAGTGGCCGGACCTGGTGCTGATCGACGGCGGCCGCGGGCAGCTGAACGCCGCGCGCGAAGTGCTGGAGGACCTGGGCATCGAGGACGTGTGCCTGGTCGGCGTCGCCAAGGGCCCGCACCACGGCCGCGACGGGCGCGAGGTGTTCCACCTGATGGACGGGCGCGAGTTCACGCTGCCGGTCAACGCGCCGGTGCTGTTCTACCTCCAGCGGCTACGCGACGAGGTCCACCGCTTCGCGATCGGCGCGCACCGGCAGAAGCGGGCCAAGGCGATGGGCGCGAGCCCGCTCGACGAGGTTCCGGGCATCGGCCCCGCGCGCAAGAAGGCGCTGCTGATGCACTTCGGCACCGCCAAGGCGGTGCGCGGCGCGAGCCTGGCGGATTTGCAGAAGGCGCCAGGCGTGTCGGCCGCGGTCGCGCAGCAAGTGTACGACTTCTACCACGCGCGGTGACGCCCGCGCGGATCAGTTGTTGGTGAAGCCGACGCCGCCGTTCTTCGGATGGAACGCCGCGAGCGCGTGCGTACGGTCCTTTCTTTCGCCTGCCGCCGCCCGTTCCTGCTCCGTGCGGCACAGCTTGCGCGGTACGCGCGAGCCAAGCGTTGTCTGCTCGACGCAGCGCACGGTTTCGGCGGATGCGGGCGGGGGAGCCGGTGCGGCTTGGACCTGGCCGGCGGCCAGCAGTGCGAGGGCAGAAAGGATCATGCCAGTCTCCGCATGCGATCGGCCTGCTGATTGCGGGCCGATCCCATTCTACGCCGCTTCGCGAGCATGTTCCAGCCCATCAAAAATGCGCGGTGTAGCCGCCGTCGACGGCGAGCACCTGGCCGGTGACGTAGGACGCCTCCGGCGAGGTTAGGAACAGCACCGGCCCCACGATCTCCTCCGGCCGTCCCCAGCGCCCGAGCGAGGTGCGGGTGGCGAGATGCGCCGCGACCGCCGGATCGGCGACCATCGCGGCATTGGCTTGCGTCGCGAAGAAGCCGGGGGCGACCGCATTGACGGTGACGTCGCGCCGGCCGAGCTCGGCCGCGAGCGCGCGGGTGAGCGCCTCCAGCCCGCCCTTGGACGCGGTGTAGGCGGCGTCGCCGCTGCGCGCGAGCGGCCCGGCGATCGAGGTAATGTTGAGGATGCGGCCCCCTGCGGCCATGCCGGGCGCGATCCGGCGGGCGAGGTCGAACGGCGCGACCAGGTTCACCTCCAGCATGCGGCGGACGGCGGCACGGTCGATGTCGGCGAGGGGGCGGCGGTCGCGGTGGCCGGCGTTGTTGATGAGGATGTCGATCGGCGGCAGCGCGGCGAGGCAGGCGGCAAGTGCGGCCTCGTCCGCAAGGTCGACGGCAAGCGGCTCGGCGGAGCCACCGTCCGCGGCGATCGTCGCCGCGAGTGCCTCCAGTGCTTGCAGGCGGCGGCCCTGAAGGACGACGTGCACGCCTGTCGCGGCCAAGCCGCGGGCGATCTCCTGCCCCAGGCCGCCCGAAGCACCCGTCACCAGCGCCGTGCGGCGCCCACCCTGGTCGTTGCGTTCCATGCCGGCGCCATAGCGCGGGCGGGGCGATTGCCGAAGCGCCGGCGCGTACGCAGCGGTACGCGCCGGCAGGGGGATCAGACCAGCTCGCCCAGGGCGGCGGCCTCGAAGCCCTTCACCTTGGCGGCATCGCCTTCGCGGATGCGGGCGACCCAGTCGGGGTTGCTGATGAGCGCACGGCCGACCGCGATCAGGTCGAACTCGTCGCGCTCCATGCGCTCGATCAGGTTCTCGATGCCGACGGTCGAGGAGCTTTCGCCGCCGAACGCCGCCAGGAACTCCCCCGACAGCCCGACCGAGCCGACGCTGATGGTGGCCGCACCGGTCAGCTTCTTCGCCCAGCCGGCGAAGTTCAGGCCCTTTTCGCCGTCCAGCTCGGGGAACTCGGGCTCCCAGAAGCGGCGCTGCGAGCAGTGGAGCACGTCGACACCGGCATCGACCAGCGGCTGCAGCCAGTCGGCCATCAGCTCGGGCGTCTCGGCCAGGCGCGCGGCATAGTCCTGCTGCTTCCACTGGCTGAGGCGCAGGATGATCGGATAGTCGGGGCCAACCGCCTCGCGCACCGCCTTCACCACTTCGCCCGCAAAGCGCGAGCGCTCCCGGATCGTAGCGCCGCCCCAGCGATCGCTGCGCTCGTTGGTACCCGCCCAAAAGAACTGGTCGATCAGATAGCCGTGCGCGCCGTGCAGCTCGATCGTGTCGAAGCCGAGCCGCTTGGCATCAGCCGCCGCACGGGCAAAGCCAGCGATGGTGTCGGCGATCGCCTCTTCGCTCATGGTCTCGCCACGCGGCTCGCCGGGCGCGAGCAGGCCCGAGGGGCTTTCGACCGGTGCGTCCGGCTCCCAGTCGCCCGACCGGGTCGAGCCGGTGTGCCAGATCTGCGGGCCCATCTTGCCGCCGGCGGCGTGGACGGTGTCGATCACCTGCTGCCAGCCTGCGAGCGCCTGCTCGCCGTGGAAGAGGGGAATGCCGGCCATGTTGCGCGACGCGGGCCGGTCGATCACCGTGCCTTCCGACAGGATCAGGCCCACGCCGCCTTCGGCGCGGCGGCGATAATAGGCGGCCTGGGGCTCACCCGGGATGCCGGCGGGCGCGAAGCCCCGCGTCATCGGTGCCATGACGATGCGGTTCGGCAGTTCAAGCGACTTGATGCGGAAGGGGCGGAAAAGGACGTCGGCCGATGCGGACATGCGAGGGAAGCTCCGTTTGCGAACTGGTGCCGCTCAGGTATACACAGGAAACCTGAGGTCAATACGGTACCTCAAGGTATGCAGGTATCTTCAAGGAAACCGCCCCGTGATCCCGTGCGACCATTTTGACGCCAACTGCCCCAGCCGGCTGCTGTTCGACCAGATCGCGGACAAATGGTCGATGATGGTGCTGACGACGCTGGATGACGGGCCGCTGCGCTTCAACGCGATCAAGCGGCGGCTGGAAGGGGTGACGCAAAAGGCGTTGACCCAGTGCCTGCGCCGGCTGGAGCGCAATGGGCTGGTGTCGCGGCGGGTGATCCCCGCCTCTCCGGTGGCCGTGGAATATGAGATCACGCCGCTGGGGCGTACCCTCCAGCCGCCCTTCCGCGCGCTCTACGCCTGGACCCGGGAACACATGCCCGAGGTCGACCGGGCGCGTGCCACGTTCGACGCGCAACGCGCCGCCTGAGGAAGACAGAAACGGAAACGGGCGGCCCAGGACATCCTGGACCGCCCGTTCCTGCATCGGTGATGCGCTTACTTGCTGCCGTCGGCAGCGCCCGAGACGGCGTCACCCGCGGACGACACGTCCCGGCCCGCGCCTTCGATCGTGTTGCACGCGCTGACCATCAGGGCACCGGTGACGATCATCAGACTCAGAACCTTACGCATGGAAACCTCCAACCCGTTGAATGTGCAGGTGGGGAATGCCCGACCGGGATTTTCGTTCCGCTATCGGATCGACCTTGCAAAAAGGTCGCGCAACTGTGGCATGAAAGCCTGGGTGCGATGTCGATGTGGGGGAAAAATGTGGGCCCGGAAGCGTCACCGGGGGGGGGGAGGGTAGACGCTTCCGGGCCCGTGTTCTGGATAGCGAGAGCGGGGGGGCATAAGGTCGCTATCCGAAGAACCAAACGACGCGGATCGGGGGAGGTTCCGGAGAAAATCGCCTGCGCCGAATTCTTTTTTCCCAAGCGCAGGCTCGTACGGTTGGATCAGCGTGCCGACCGCGCGTTGATCGCGATTTCATAGGCACCCACCAGCGGATCATGGTGCAACGGCGCGCGCAGCTGGCGCGAGAGGCCCAGCAGGACGCGGCCGTAGCGCGAGGCGACCAGCGCGCTCAGCTCGGCACTTTCCACCAGCGCCGGCGAACTCACGCGCAACACCACCTGCTCGGCCTCGACTGAGGCGAGCTTGGCGGAAATCCGCGCCTGGGTGGCCGGGTTCACCATCATCGCCAGCTCGACCAGCTCGGTCAGCAGGAAGGACACGGCGACGCCGACGTCCTGGGAGACGAGCAGCGGCTCCACATCGATGGTGATGCCCATGCGCGCGGCGTGTTCGGGCGCGGTCGCACGGATGTTGGAGGCAAGCTCGCCGATCACCGCGCGCAGCTCGAGCCCGCGGTTTTCTTCCAGTTCGGCGAAGTGATGGCGGTGCACCACGGCGAGCGCGTCCACGCGGCGCTGAATGGCGGCATAGGCCTCGCTGGCCTCGGCGCTGCTGGCGCTGCGCGCGTGGAAGTTGATCAGGCTGGCGATGACCTGGAGGTTGTTCTTGACGCGGTGGTGGACCTCACGGGTCAGCTTGGTCTGGCGAACGAGGCCGTCGGCCAGGTTCGTCTCGTGCTGCTGCACCGTGCGGGTGATCGCCTCGAACGTCTCTGCAAGGTCCGAGATTTCCTGCGCGGGCACGACGCCATAGTCGACGCTGCCGATCACTTCGCCCGGCGTATACGCCGCAACGCTGGTGCGCAGGCGGCGCAGCGGGCGGATGAGCAGCCGATCGACCACGAACCAGCCGATGCCCGCAGCCGCCGCCCACATCAGCAGCGGCAGCAGCATGGCAACCAGCACCGGCGAGGTGATGGGCGCGCTGCGCACCGACATCGCGAAGGAAAGATCGTCAAAGCCCAGCGGCACCACCAGCGTCTCGCGCCGGTCGAGCGGCCCGCGACGGGCAAGCGGCTGAAGCTCCAGCGGAACCTCGTCCGTGCGCGTAAGCTGAGCGGCATAAGGAGGCACAAAGCCGCTGGGGCGCGCCACGTCGGCGAGCACCTGCTTGGGGAAAAAGGCGTCGGCCCGGCTGCCATTGGGCGCGTCTGGCAGATGGACCAGCAGGCCTTCGCTCGGCAGCAGCGTGATCTTGAGCTGACTGGGGTCGGTCGGGGCGGGGACGGGGACCGGCAGCTCGGCGCCGCAGAGCAGACGCCCGGTTGCATCGGCAACCTGGAAGCGGATGCCGGCGGCGGACTGCTGGGCGAAGATGCCTTGGACGCGCGCACAGCTGGGGGCGTCCCGCGCGTCGCTGTCGATCGCGCGCAGGGCAACGCGCAATGCCGTAAGATCGCCTACCAATTCGTTCGCCAGCGCACGCGACGCCTCGACACCGGCCACGCGAAGCCGCGCACGGGTCTCCACGTCCACGGTTCGCGTCGTCTGCAGCGTCGCGAACAGCGCGATCAGCGCCAGCGGCAACAGCGCGATGCTGAGGATCAGGAAAACGCGAGCGCCGGTAGGTAGGCGCTGAAACGCCGCCACAGGCACCTTTGGCCTGCGGCGTTCAAGGTCGTCTTCGGCCACGAGGTGGCGCTATTGGAGCTTGCTGAGCAGGTCGAGCATCTCGTCCGGGATCGCTTCCCCGGCGGCGTCCTGATAGACGGCGCGCAGCGCGTCGCCGACGTTGTTCTGCTTGCCCTCTTCAGGCTTCTGCTTGCCGTCCGCGGTTGCGGCGCGCTCCTGCTGTTCCGTCTCGTTCGAACCCGTCACCAACTGCACACCCTAAGCCCCCAAAGCCCGGCACCTCGCCGCGCACTACATGAACAAACCCGGCCGCGCCAATCCTACCAGATGCGCGCCGCACAGGCCCGCGTTTCAAGGCAGGCAGAGCACCGGCGCATGGCGTGAAACTAAAATCGTCCTCGTTGGTTCCAACCCCTGACGCGAAATCGGGGGAGAGCGTCTCTTCCGCCAACGTGCTAATGATTTGCAAACATGGGGGCGGCTCCTCAGAATGGCCGTCTCACTCTGGAGGAGACCTACCCGATCATGTCGCTTGGACAGCAACTGGCGCCGCATCTTCCTTTCCTGCGGCGCTACGGTCGTGCGCTCACGGGCAGCCAGTCAGAGGGTGACCGCTACGTGCGTGCCGCCCTTGAGGCGATCGTGGCCGCGCCCGAGGAATTTCCGCGGGACGTTGATCCCCGCCTTGGCCTCTACCGCACTTTTCAGGCGATCTGGTCGTCCACCCATCCCGAACAGGACGTTGCCCGCGACGACGCCGGCGACGATCAGGAAGCCATCGCGCGCGCCCGGCTCGCCCGCATCGCACCGCTGTCGCGCCAGGCACTGCTGCTGACCGCGATGGAGGGCTTCACCAACGAAGACACCGCCTATCTGATCGACAGCTCGGAAGAGGAGGTCGAGGCGCTGGTGGCCGAAGCGCTTCGCGAGATCGAGGCGCAGACTCGTTCGCGCGTCATGATCATCGAGGACGAGCCGCTGATCGCGATGGATCTGGAAACCATCGTGCGCGACCTGGGCCATGACGTGACCGGCGTGGCCGTCACTCGCGACGAAGCCGTGGCGCTCGCCATGGAGGATCGTCCCGGCCTGGTCCTCGCCGACATCCAGCTTGCCGACGACAGCTCGGGCATCGACGCGGTCAAGGACATCCTGGCCGAGTTCAACGTGCCGGTGATCTTCATCACCGCCTTCCCGGAGCGACTGCTCACGGGCGAGCGTCCGGAGCCGACCTTCCTGATCACCAAGCCGTTCCAGCGGTCCACCGTGAAGGCGGCGATCAGCCAGGCGCTGTTCTTCGACCAGTCGACGGTGCCGACCAACTGATACGGAGCCAAAACGACTTCCGGGGGTTAAGGCATCATGGTTGACGAAGACCGAACCCACCTCAACACGGATCGTGCCCGTGCGGGCACGACCCCCGGAATGACCCGCTACATCCTGGGGGTGTCGCTGGTTCTGGTCATCGTGATCTTCGCGATCATTCTCTGGTCCTGACCAGGCCCGCCGAGAAACCGGCTGGCGTGCCCGCTGGCAATCGGCGGGCGCATCCCCTATGTTGGCAACATGGCGCTGTCGCGAATGTGCGGCCGCCCACCGATCGGATTTTCATGACTGAACCGGAAGTTACGGACGAAGAGACTGGCGTGGTCGAACACGTCGCGCTGTCCGATCCTGAGTTCAAGAAGCAGCTGGCGCAGGTAATTCCGCACCTGCGCGCCTTTGGACGGTCGCTTTCGGGCAGCCGCGATCTGGCCGACGATCTGGTGCAGGAAACGCTGCTCAAGGCATGGGCGGCGCGTCAGCGCTTCCAGGCCGGCACCAACATGCGCGCCTGGACCTTCATCATCCTGCGCAACCTCTATCTCTCCCAGATGCGTCGCGCCCGATTCAAGGGCGAGTGGGACGATCTGGTCGCCGATCGCATCCTGGCGGCACCCGCGAGCCAGGATCGCCACGTCGAGCTTTCCGACATGCAGCGCGCGCTGCTCCACCTGCCGCAGCCGCAGCGCGAGGCGCTGATCCTGGTCGGTGCCGGCGGCTTTGCCTATGAGGAAGCGGCCGAGATCTGCAACGTGGCGGTCGGCACCATCAAGAGCCGCGTCGCGCGCGGCCGCGTGGCGCTGGAAGCGCTGCTGAGCGAAGGCCAGTTGCCCGCGCGTGCCTCGCATCCGGGCAATGGCGACCAGACCGCGCTGGAAGCGATCATGGGCGAGGTCAACGAACTCAGCCGCGATCGATAGGAAGCGCGTTCGCTGACGGCGAAGGGTGCGTGCTGCCCGGCGCTGTGCGCCTGAAGCGGGACCTTTGCACAGCCTCTTAGTGCTCCTGCGCAGGCGGGAGCCCAGGGTCGAGAAGCGCCGCAAGCTGGTTTCCTGCTTGGCCCGAAATCCCTGCCGTGCAGGGATCTGCGGTCCTCAAGGTGAGGGACGGGTACCACAAGCGCCGGTAGCGGTGGTGTCCGTCAGCATTGCCCTGGCACCTGATCGAGCTGGCGCAGGTAGCGGACGAACTCCTCGGACCCAGTGGCGGCACCTTCGAAGCTTTGGCGCAGCGCATTGCCGACGGCGTCCGTTTCCCGCGGCCGTCGCACGACAACACCGCGGGACTTGTCCGGGGAAGAAATGGCATCCATGGCCGAGTGAGGTGGCGAAGTAACCATCGGCCTAACAACTCGACATCCTGATATTTGTTGCTTTCAACATGCGCTTTTGTCGTTGCGTGACCGTCATCAAACACTGCGCGAGTGCTTCATGGATCTGAACTCTGCCATCGGACGTGCGCGTGAGCACTCCCCGTTTCTGGCCCGCTTGCTGGAGCAGGAGGCAGGGGTGCTGGACGGCGATTGGCTTGCCGATCCGATCGCCCACGCCAGGGTCGCGGACGGCGACATGGGCGTGGCCCGGCGGCTGCGGATCGAGCGGCGGCGAGTGGCGCTGCTGGTGGCACTGGGCGACCTGTCGGGCGCTTATGACCTGCGGCGCGTCACGCGATTGCTGAGCGACTTTGCCGACCATGCGCTGGACGTGGCAATCCGCGCGGCGATCGAGGAACGCACGCCCGGCGCGCAGCCCCAAGGCTTTGTCGCGATCGCGCTCGGCAAGCAGGGCAGCCGCGAGCTGAATTACTCGTCCGATGTGGACCCGATCCTGTTGTTCGATCGCGCGACCCTGCCGCACCGGGAGCGCGAGACCGCGGACGAGGCCGCGATCAAGATCGCCAGGCGCGCGACCGAGCTGCTGCAGACGCGCGATGGGGACGGCTATGTGCTGCGCGTCGACCTCAGGCTGCGGCCCGCGCCGGAGGCGTCGCCCATTGCGCTGCCGGTGGGGGCGGCGATCAGCTATTATGAGTCGCAGGCGCTGCCTTGGGAGCGCGCGGCGTTCATCCGCGCGCGGGCCGCGGCGGGCGACCTGTCGCTGGGGCGGCGGTTCCTGGTCGCGATCCGCCCGTTCGTGTGGCGGCGCGCGCTCGATTATGGCGCGGTGGCGGAGATCCGGCAGATTTCGGGCCGCATCCGCGATCATTATGCGCAGGGCCAGGCGTTCGGACCCGGGTACGACCTGAAGCGCGGGCGCGGCGGCATTCGGGAGGCGGAGTTCTTCGCGCAGGTCCACCAGCTGATCCACGGCGGGCGCGACCGTGCGCTGCGGGCGCCGGCCACGCTGGACGCACTGGCGGTGCTGGCGGATGCCGGCTGGATCGCGCCCGAACAGGCTGCGACGCTGGCGCAAGGCTACACGCTGTTCCGCACGATCGAGCACCGGCTGCAGATGGTGGACGATCGCCAGACCCACAGTCTCCCGACCTCCCCGGAAGCGCTGGACCATGTCGCGCGGCTGCACGGTGTCGAAGGCGGGGCGGCGCTGCTCGACCTGCTCTGGCCGCAGGTGGCGGCGGTGGCCGCGGTGTACGACACGCTGGGCGAGACCGACCGGCCCGCGGTGCCCGCCGACGCGCAGTTGCTGGAGGCGCGGCTGGCGGAGCTGGGCTTCGATCCCGCGGACCAGGCGATGCGGCGGATCGGCGACTGGCGCAGCGGCCGCTATCCGGCGCTGCGCAGCCCCGCCGCGCGCACGGCGCTGGAAGCCGCCCTGCCGGAGATGCTCACCAGCCTCGCCACCGCGAGCGACCCCTATCAGGCGCTGATCCGGCTGGACGCGATGCTCGCTCGCCTGCCGAGTGCGATCAACCTGTTCCGCCTGCTGGAGGCGCAGCCTGCGCTTGCCCGGCTGCTGAGCGCGATCCTGTGTCATGCGCCGACGCTCGCGGAAGCGCTGGCGCGGCGGGCGACGCTGCTCGACGGGCTGATGGACGCAAGCGCGCTGGAGCCGGTGGGGGAGGTGGCGGAGCTCGCGGCCGAGATGCTGCCGCGCGACGCCGGCATGCCCTATGAGGCGGTGCTCGACCATGCCCGCGCGGTGGTGGGCGAGAAGCGCTTTGCGCTGGGCGCACAGATCGTTGCAGGCACCAGCGACCCGCTGACCGTGGCTGCCGGTTATGCGCGGGTTGCCGAAGCCGCGATCGAGACGCTGGTCACCGCCACCGTCGCCGAGTTCGCGGCCCAGCATGGCCGCGTGCCGGAGAGCGAGCTGGTGATCGTGGCGCTCGGCCGCTTGGGCGGCGGGCTGCTGACCCACGCCTCCGACCTGGACGTCATTTATCTGTTCACGGGCGATTATCGTGCCGAGTCCGACGGGGCCAAGCCGCTGGGGGCAGTGCTCTACTACAATCGCCTGGCGCAGCGGGTGACGGCGGCGCTTTCGGTGGCAACCGCTTCGGGGCCGCTGTACGAAATCGACACGCGGCTGCGGCCTTCGGGCGGGCAGGGACCGCTGGTGGTCTCGCTGGAGGGATTCGCCCGCTACCAGCGTGAAAGCGCCTGGACCTGGGAGCATATGGCGCTGACCCGCGCGCGGCCGGTGTTTGGGTCGCCAGCGGCGCGCGAACAGGTAGCGGGCATCATCCGGCGCGTGCTGGAGGGCGACCGGCCCGAGCGCGACGTGGTGGCGGAGGCGCGCGAGATGCGGGCCGAAATGGCGCGCCACAAGCCCGCGCAAGGCCCGCTCGACGTGAAGCTCGCGCCCGGCGGGCTGGTCGACCTGGAGTTCACGGTGCACGTCGCCCAGCTGGTCCACCGCACCGGCCTCCATCCTGACCTTCCGACTGCGATCGCGGCACTGGAGGCGGCAGGGCTGCTGCCCGAGGGGCTGGCGGGGGCGCATGCGCTGTTGACCCGCGCTCTCGTGACCTTCCGGCTGGTCGCCCCGGACGCGCAGCTGCCGCCATCCGCCTCGCGGGCGCTGGTCGCGCGGGCGCTGGGGCAGGCGGACTGGGACAGCGCGGTTGCGTCGCTGGACGCGGCACGGCAACGGGTCGCGGAAATCTGGGCAGCGGTAAGCGAGACGAAGCAATGAACCTGGGCGACATGATCCCGGCGGTGACCCTGACGGGGAGCGACGGTGGGCGCTTCGACCTGTCGGCAGTGCGGCCGGCGGTGATCTATTTCTACCCCAAGGCCGACACCGCGGGCTGCACGCGCGAGGCGATCGACTTCGGCGACCTTGCGGCGCAATTTGGGGAAGCGGGCGTCGCCGTAATCGGCGTGTCGAAGGATCCGCCGGCCAAGCTGGAACGCTTCATCGCCAAGCATGAACTGGCGGTCCGGCTGGCGAGCGACGAGGGCGACGCCTGCGAGGCCTTTGGCGTATGGGGCGAGAAGAAGCTCTACGGCCGCAGCTACATGGGGATCGAGCGCGCGACCTTTCTGTTCGATGGCGAGGGGCGGCTGGTGCAGCAATGGCGCAAGGTGAAGGTGCCCGGCCATGCCGAGGCCGTGCTGACGGCGGCACGAGCGCTGAAGACCGCCGGGTGACGAGCATCGCCCAGGCATGCCGCGCGGTGCTGGAGATCGCCGACCCGCGCGCCAAGGTGAAGGCGGCGCGCGCCACCGCGCGGGCATGGCGGCGCGGCGACCTGGCTTTTGCCTTTGACGTGGCGATGCCCGATCGGCCGGGTCGTCCGGAGCACCCCGAACTGCTGCCGCCGAACCGCATGCCCAAGCGCGGCAAGGGCGGGTCCGAGCGCGGGCGTCTGGCGCTGCTGCACGCGCTGGCACACATCGAGTTCGTCGCGATCGACCTGGCGTTCGATGCCGCCGGGCGGTTCGGGGCGGAGTTTCCGCGCGGCTTTACCGACGACTGGATCAGCGTCGGCGCGGACGAGGCGATGCATTTTGCGCTGCTGGAGCGCCGGCTGCGCCAGCTCGGCAGCCACTATGGCGCGCTGCCTGCGCACGACGGTTTGTGGGATTCCGCGATCGAGACCGCGCACGACGCGCTCGCCCGGCTGGCGGTGGTGCCGATGGTGCTGGAAGCGCGCGGACTGGACGTGACGCCGGCCACGGTCGATCGGGCGCGGGCAGCCGGCGACGAGGCGACCGCACGCATCCTCCACCGCATCTATACCGATGAAATCCGGCATGTTTCCGCCGGCACCCGATGGTTCCAACAGCGTTGTAAAATCGAACGAATCATTCCCGCCGCGCACTGGCAGACGCTGGTGCGTCGGCACTTCCGCGGAGCCATTAAGCCACCGTTCAACGATTCAGCGCGCGCCTATGCCGGTCTGACGCGCGATTATTACGAGCCGCTTGCGGAAAGCTGACGCCTGGGGTCAACCAACAGTCGTCAAGGCGCGGAGGGGCTGCAGCTGAGACATCGATGAAGCCGCGACCGGCCCGCCGGTTGCTAACGCCTGGATCGCCGGACTCAGTATGACCATCAGCAACGTCGTCTCAGCCAACGCCGCGATTGCTCAGCGGTTCCGTCGTTTCTTCACTTTTCGCGATCTCGCCGCAGACGGCCAGACCCGCCGCCGCAGCGGGGGCGCAGCCCGCACGCAGGCGATGGTGATGGCGTTCGCCGCGCTGACGCTGGGTTCGGGCTATGGCGCCGCCAATGCCGCGGTCGACCCGGCGGTTGCGGCCGGCCCCGCCGAGGCAGTGGGTGGCCCCTATGAGCCGGTGAGCACGGCCGAGGCGGCGACGATGACGGCAGCGTCGAGCGAAGCGGACTCCCAGTTCCGCAACCTCTTCATGACCTGGAAAAAGCTCGACACGACCGAGCAGGCGGCGATCGCCATCCCGTCGCTCCAGCCGATCGACGACATGAAGCTGTCGAGCAACTTCGGCGTCCGTTCCGACCCGTTCCGCGGCACTGCCGCGATGCACGCCGGCATTGACCTTCCCGGGCCGATCGGCACGCCCGTCTATGCGACGGCAGACGGCATCGTCGGTCGCGCCCAGCGCGCCGGCGGCTATGGCAACCTGATCGAGCTCAACCATGGCAAGGGTATCCAGACCCGCTATGGCCATCTGTCGAAGATCCTGGTGGGCGAGAACACCCGCGTGCGCCGCGGCCAGCTGATCGGCCTGATGGGCTCGACCGGCCGCTCGACCGGCAGCCACCTGCACTATGAAGTCCGCATCAACGGCGCGGCGGTCAACCCTGTCCCCTATTTGCAGGCCGGCGACCAGCTGCTGGCGGCACAGGACCGCGCGGCTCGCAATCGCCAGCTGGGCGTTGGCGGCCCGGCGAACTGATCGCTCCGAGTTTTTCGAGGTACGGAGAGGAGAGGGGCCACGGCGACCATGAGGTTGCCGATGGCCCCCGTTCCTCTTATCTCCCGGCCATGGCCACCAATCCTCTTTCCGTCGGCCTGACGCCATCCGCCGCTGCCCGTGTGGCCGCGATCGCTGCGCGCCAGGGCAAGCCCGCGATCCTGCGTCTCTCAGTCGAAGGGGGCGGCTGTTCGGGCTTCCAGTACCGCTTCGGCCTGGCCGACGCGCCGGAGGGCGACGACAGCGTGACCGAAACCGACGGCGTCCAGTTGGTGGTCGACTCGATGAGCCTGGACCTGGTCGGGGGCGCGCAGGTGGACTTCGTGGAGTCGCTGGGCGGCGCCGCCTTCCGGGTCGAGAACCCCAATGCCGCGTCGGGCTGCGGCTGCGGCAGCAGCTTTTCGGTCTGACGCTCGAGCGTGCGCATCGTCAGCTACAACGTCAACGGCATCAAGGCGCGCCTGCCGCGCCTGCTGGAGTATCTTGAGGAGCAGACGCCCGACGTCGTCTGCCTGCAAGAGCTCAAGTCCAGCGACGAGACCTTTCCCGAGGCGGAAATTCGCGCAGCAGGCTATGGCGCCGTCTGGCATGGGCAAAAGGGGTTCAACGGCGTTGCCGTGCTGGCCAGGGGCGCCGATCCGATCGAGTGGCAGCGCGGGCTTTCCGGCGAGCCCGAGGACGAGCACAGCCGCTATCTGGAAACCGAGGTCGATGGGGTGGTGATCGCGTCGATCTACCTGCCCAACGGCAATCCGGTGCCCGGACCCAAGTTCGATTATAAGCTGCGCTGGATCGAGCGGCTGTCGGCGCGTGCGCGCGACCTGCTGGCTGAGGAGCGGCCGGTGGTGCTGGCCGGCGACTACAACGTCATTCCGAACGACGACGACGTGTTCTCGGTACGGGCGATGGCGAGCGATGCGCTGATGCAGCCGGAGTCGCGCCAGGGCTATCGCGCACTGGTGGCGCAGGGCTGGACCGACGCGCTGCGCACCCGCTTTCCCAAGGGGGGCGTGTGGACCTTCTGGGACTATCAGGCCGGTGCCTGGCAGCGGGATGCTGGCTTTCGCATCGACCATCTGTTGCTGAGCCCGATCGCGGCCGACCGCATGCAGGACGCCGGTGTCGACAAGGCGTATCGCGGCCGCGAAAAGGCCAGCGACCATGCGCCCACCTGGGTGCGGTTGCGGTGAGGCCGCTCTGCTCGGCCGCGCTTGCGGTGGCGTTGCTGTGTCCTGTCGCCGCCCAGGCGCGCGACTATTGCCCCACGCGTCCCAGCCTTGGTCAGAGCCCGTGCGTGCTGGACCAGGGCGCGGTGGCGGTGGAAACCGCCCTGGTCGATTGGGAGCATGACCGCAGCGCCGACGAGCGCACCGACACGCTGCTGATCGCCGACACGCTGCTGCGCTTCGGCGTCAGCGATCGTGCCGAGCTGCAGCTGGAATGGCAGCCCTTTGGTCGCGAGGTGACGCGCGACCGGGTTTTGGGCGAGACCGAGCGGCAGAACCGCGTCGGCGACCTGACGCTGGGCGCGCGCGTCAACCTCGCCAATCCGGACGGCTCCGGCTTCTCCTGGGCCGTGCAGCCGTCGGTCACGCTGCCCGTCGGCCGCCAGCCGATCGGCGGCGGAGACTGGGGCGCGAGCCTGATCGTGCCGCTGTCCTATGAACTCAACGACACGTTCACGCTGCAACTCTCCCCGGAGGTGGCAGCCGAGGCGAATGAGGACGGCCATGGCCGGCACCTGGCCTATGGCAACATCGTCGGGCTGGAGGTCGCGCTGACCGACGCGCTGGCGATGGAGCTGGAGGGGGAGGTCCGCCGCGATGACGATCCGGTCGAGGCGGCGACCGAAGTCCGTGCCGCGCTGTCGTTCGGCTGGATGGTGAATGACGATACCCAGCTGGACCTGGGGACCGCCGCTGGCCTCAACCACGACACGCCGGACCTGCGGCTCTATGCCGGGGTGGCGCGGCGCTTCTGAGGTTTGGGGCGCGGCTCCCGGCGAGCAGAGGCCGGACCGTGGTGCGTGGGCGAACTAGCTGTCTCTTGCCCGGATCCTCGTGCAAGACCTCGCTCGCGGTGCGCAGGATCGCCTCGGGGGCGCTTGAGAAGCTGCGTCCGGAGAGCGGCGCGGTAGGCCGAGTCGTCCACCCTCTTGCGGCGCTCTTCGGGCGAGACCTGCCGCACGATCGCTTCCTTCTTAACTTGCATGGCCGAGCGACCGGGCAATCCGCCAACACATGGCGCGTATTGCTGCGGTTCGGCTGCCTGTTTTGCTGGCCAGCGGCAGGCGGTCTGGTAAGTCGTTGAGATTACGTCGCGCCACTGTTTGGCACGCATAATGCACTGCTCTCTCCGTCAGCCGATTGGCTGCAGTTCAGGGAGAGACTGTCATGATCGTTCGTGTTGTTGCCGCCACTGCCGCCCTCGTCCTTGGTGTCGCCACCGTCGCAGCCCCTGCGATGGCGGACCCGCTGCGGACCGTGCCGGCACCGGCCGTCAAGGCACCGGCGGAAGTCGCTACGGATGGCGAGCTGACGACCAAAGCGGTGAATCCGTCGACCCGCTATTGCGTGAAGACCGAGATCACCGGCTCCCGCCTGCCGCGCCGGGAGTGCCACACCCGCCAGCAGTGGCTGGACCTTGGCTACGACCCGCTCGTCGACCTGCGTCGCTAAGCGTGCGGTTTCGCGCCCGGGGGCAGGCCCTGCCCCCGGCAGCGCGCGTTACAGGGTGCGCTGATAGACTTGGTAGACGCGGTTGATCCGGCTCTGGATCGCATCGGCGATCGCGATCATCCCCTGGTTGTCGTCCAGGACCCAGCCGATCTCGCCGCGGGTCGCGCCATAGTGCGCCACCGCATCCCGGCGGATGTACTCGATCATCATGAAGGCCAGCTGGCTCGCCATGCGCGAGGCCTGCAGTCGCTTGACCACGCCCATCAGCGGCACGCGCATCGTGCGGACCTGCGGCTTGCGCAGCCACAGCAGCAGCTTGGCCCAGCCGAACGGCAGCAGCGAGCCGTTGAGCGGCTTGATCGCCTCGTTGAGGTCGGGAAGCGTGATCATGAACGCGACCGGCTCGCCGTCCAGTTCGGCGATGCGGATCAGGTCCTCGAAAACGATGGGCTTCAGCTTCTTGCCGACGTCGTCGATCTCGGGCTGGGTGAGCGGCACGAAGCCCCAGTTGTCCGACCAGGCGTCGTTCAAGATGCCCAGGATGATGGCCGCTTCCTCGGCAAAGCGTGCCTTGTTCACCTTGCGGATGCGGATGCGCGCGTTCTTTTCGCCCGACTGGATGATGCGGTTGACGATCGGCGGGAACGCCTGGGTGATGTCGAGCTCATAGGTGACGAGCTGCTTGACCGGCTGGTAGCCGGCAGCCTCGACCCAGCCCTGATATTCAGCGCGGTGGTGGCCCATCATCACGGTGGGGCTGTGGTCCTGCCCCTTGATGAGGAGGCCTGGTTCTTCCCACACCGACAGGCTCACCGGGCCGATCGCGCGGGTCATGCCCTTGGCGCGCAGCCAGTCCTCGGCCGCCGCGATCAGGGCGGCGCCGGTTGCGGCATCCTCCGCCTCGAACATCCCCCAGAAGCCCACGCCGGGCCCGAAGCCCTGCTCGGCCGGCATGGTCAGCGCCAGCGTGTCGAGGTGCGCGGAAATGCGGCCTACGACCTTGCCGTCGCGCTCCGCGAGCATCAGCTGCGCCTCTGCATGGCTGAACCAGCCGTTCTTCTTCGGATCGATCTGGCCGGCGACCTCGCTCTTCAGCGGCGGGACCCAGTGCGGATCGTTCGCGTATAGGCGGAAAGGCAGGTCGATGAACGCCTTGCGGTCCGCCTTGGACTGGACGGGACGGATCGTCGGTTGGATGGCCACGCTTGCCTCCGAAGGGGTGAACCGGCCGCGTGTAGCGGTGCAGGCGATCAAAGGCGAGGGGATCGGGCGATCACAGTGATTGATTCAAGTCATCGCTGCGACCCACGGCACCGCTACACATGCCACGCTGTCGCCACTATCTCAGCGCTATGGAACAGGTCATGGAACCCACGCTTGCCCTTTCGCGGGATACCGCCGGACCGGCGGACGCTCGTGTCGGCCCCAAGCCGCGCATTGTCGACGACAAGACGATGCTGCGCACCGCGGCGGAGCTGACGCGCGATCTGAACGCTCCCAACCCGACGCTGTACTGGGCCGACCTCCTCGGCTCGGCGGTGCTTGGCTACGGCGCGCTGGTGGTGGCGGTGGTCGCCGCCTCGCCGCTGGTGATGGTGCTGGCGGGTGTTGTGTCGGTGCTGGCGCTGTACCGCGCGCTGCTGTTCATCCACGAAGTCAGCCACATGAAGCATGCGGCGCTGCCGCACTTCCGGCTGGGCTGGAACCTGATCGCAGGGATTCCGATGCTGGTGCCGTCCTTCATGTACGAGGGCGTGCACAACCTGCACCATGCCAAGACGCGCTATGGCACCGCGGACGATCCCGAATATCTGCCGCTCGCGCTGATGAAGCCGTGGACGCTGCCGGTGTTCATCCTGGTGTCGCTGCTGGCGCCGATCGGCCTGCTGATCCGCTTCGCGATCCTGTCGCCGCTGTCGTGGCTGTCGCCCAAACTGCGCGAGACGGTGATTGCGCGCTATTCGTCGCTGTCGATCAACCCGTCCTTCCGCCGCCGCATTCCGGCCGGCGAGCAGCGGGTGCTGTTCGACCGGCTCGACGCCGCCGCGAGCGTGTGGGCGATCGGACTGGTGGCGCTGGTCGCGACCGGCGTGGTCCCGATGCGCGGCTTCCTGATCGGTCTCGGCATCGGTTCGGCCGTGGCGCTCCTCAACCAGGTCCGCACGCTGGTGGCGCATCTGTGGGAGAACGAGGGCGAGCAGATGACGGTGACCGCCCAGTATCTCGACTCGGTGAACGTGCCACCGCCGGGGCTGTTGCCCGGCCTGTGGGCGCCGGTGGGCTTGCGCTATCACGCGCTCCACCACCTGCTGCCCAGCCTGCCATACCATGCGCTGGGCGAGGCGCATCGCCGGCTGAGTGCGGTGCTAGAGGAGGGTTCGCCCTATCACAAGGCGAGCTACCGCAGCGCGCTGGGCCTGATGCACCGGATCGGCCGGAGCACGATGGTCCGACGCTGAGGCTAGCGAGGAACGAAGAGGGCGGTCCGAGGGGCCGCCCTTTTTTGTTCAAGCTCCAACGACGGTTGCCACGCGAAATCGATGCTGCTCTCTTCGATCCTCCCCCGGAGGGGGAGGGGGACCAGCCGCAGGCTGGTGGAGGGGTAGTCGTCCGCATGCTGCACGGTTCGGAGGCAACGCAGAAGCTCGCCAGGAAATTCCGTCGCGAGATGAGCTTGCCTGAGGTTCTGCTATGGCGAGAACTGCGGGCCCGTCCTGCTGGCCTGCGCTTTCGCCGTCAGCACCCGGCGGGTCCCTATGTCCTGGACTTCTTCTGTTCGGCTCAGCGGCTCGCGGTGGAGGTCGATGGCGACGCGCATGGGCGGCAGTCGTCCGGAGCGGGATGCCGTACGTGATGCGTGGCTTCGGGGCCAGGGAGTCCGAGTCCTCCGGATCCCGGCGCGCACGATCCTGTCCGATCTGGATAGCTGTGTTCGGCACATCGCCGCCACCGCGTGCGGGGAAGACCCCTCCACCGGCTTCGCCGGTCCCCCTCCCCCTCCGGGGGAGGATTGATCGAGCGCCTGCCGGCTACTCCTCCGTCCGGATCAGCACCAGTTCCCCGATCAGCAGGAACAGCAGGAACGGGGCCCAGGCGGCCAGGAACGGCGGGTACGCCCCCAGATTCCCCATCGCGAGCGCGAAATTGTCCGCGACGAAATAAGCGAAACCTAGCGCCATGCCGATCACCGCGCGGATGAACAGGCGCCCCGAACGCGCCACGCCGAACCCCGCCACCGCGCCCAGCAGCGGCATCAGCACCGAGGACAGCGGACTCGATAGCTTGTGCCACAGGGCGCCGTCGAGCGCCTTGGTCGGCCGGCCGGCGGCTTCCAGGTCGGCGATCGCCTCCCGCAGCGCGCGGAAGGACAAGCTGTCGGGGTCGACGGTTGCGAGGGTGAACTGGTCGGGCCGCACGCCCGAGGCGACGTGCAGCGTGCCGAGCTGCTCCAGCTTGCCGATGCCGACGGTGAAGCGAGTGGCGCCGTCCACGCGCCACTCGCGCCCGTTGTACCGGCCCTGCTTGGCCGTCAGGATCGACAGCAGTCGGCCGCCCTGGCGCTCATAGACGGTGATGCCGCTCAGCACTGCCGAATTGCCGCGGCCGTCGATGCGGTCGACGCGGATCAGGTTGGCGCCGTCGCGCACCCACACGTTGCCGCGGGTGCCGCTGTCGACCGGCAGCGGGCCGTAGTCGACCTTTTCCCACTGGGTGAGCGTGGCGGTGGCGCGCGAGACGATGCGGTCGTTGAACAGGAAGGAGATGGCGGCGACGCCGAGGCTCGCAACCAGCAGCGGCGCGAGCACCTGGTGCGCCGACAGCCCCGAGGCCTTCATCGAGATGACTTCGCTGTTCTGGTTGAGCTGCATCAGCGTCAGGATCGTACCGAGCAGCACCGAGAAGGGCAGGAAGCGCGCGATGATCTGCGGCATGCGCATCGACACATAATGCCAGACCTGCGCGTCGGTGTTTCCGGGATAGGCGAGGATCTTGGCGCTTTCGCTCAGCAGGTCGAGCGCCTGGAGCACCAGCACCAGGGCGGCGAGGATGCCGAAGGTGCGCACCAGGAACAGCCGCACCATGTAGAGCGCGACCGTCCGCGACGGGAAGGGGGAGTTGGCCTTCATGCCTGTGCCTTCCGCGGGCGGCGGCGGCCGGGCAGGCGGCGCACGATCGCCTTCAGCCCCTTGTCGAACGCCTTTTCCAGGGCGCCGATCGGCTGGCCGCCGGGCACATGGGCGATGGTATAGTACATCCAGAACACCAGCCCGGCGAATACCAGGAACGGCCCCCACAAGGCGATCAGCGGGTCGACCCGGCCGAGCGAGCCGAACGCCTCCGCATATTCATTCACCTTGTGATAGGTCACGATCATCACGATCGAGAGGAAGACGCCCAGCGCCGAGGTCGATCGCTTGGGCGGCACGCCCAGCGCCAGCGCCAGCATCGGCAGCAGGAACATGGTCGCCACCTCCACCAGGCGGAAGTGGAAGTTGGCGCGCGCACTGGCGCGGGTTTCCGGCGTCTGCCCCTGATCGCGGCCAAGCACCGCGAGTTCGGGCAGCGTGCGCTCCAGGTCGCGGCCGCCGCGGGCGCGGAAGTTGCCGAACTTGGGCAGGTCGATCGGCAGGTCGTGCGAGCTGAAGCTCAGCGTGCGCGGGGTGCGGAAGCCCGGCTGGTCGTGCAGCAACATGCCGTTGGTCAGCCGGAAATTGATCGTGTTGGGATCGTCGGTGGCGAGGAACTGGCCGCGCTCCGCGGTCGCCGCCAGCCACGCGCCGTTCGCCCGCTCGACCCGCACGAAGATGCCGCGCAGATCGGCGCCGCTTTCGCGGCTCTCCTCGATGCGCAGCGTCATGCGGTTGCCGAAATTGGTGAACTCGCCGATCTTGATCGAGGCGCCCAGCGCCCCCGAGCGAAGCTCGAACCGCAGCCCCTCGTAGTTGTAGCGGGCCCAGGGCTGGACGAAGCCGACGATGGTCAGGTTCAGCAGCGCCAGCGCAATCGCGTAGAGATACGGTGTCCGCAACAGCCGGCCGTAGCTCATCCCGACACCACGCAGCACGTCGAGCTCCGAGGTGGTGGCGAGTTTTCGAAAGGCGAGCAGCACGCCCAGCATCAGCCCGATCGGGATGCCGAGGCCGAGATATTCCGGAAGCAGGTTGGCGAGCATTCGCCACACCACGCTGACCGGGCCGCCTTCGGATGCCACGAAGTCGAACAGCCGCAGCATGCGGTCGAGCACCAGCAGCATCGCCGCGATGATCAACGTCGAGAACAGCGGCACCGCGATGAGCCGCGCCATGTAGCGATCGATCGACTTCATGCGGGGGGCGACGTGCTTTCGAGGACGGTTGGCGGAATCCCGCAGCTATAGCGGAGGGGCGGGCCTGTGCCAGCCCCTCGATCGGTGTTGGTCCCGCGCAGTCCACCGCCCGTCATGCGCGTGCGCAGCGCTATCCCACTCCCGTATCCCTGCGCAGGCAGGGATCCAGGGTCCAGCAGAGCAACGACCAGTTGTTCCCGGGGCCCTGGGCTCCTGCCTTCGCAGGAGCACGGGAATGGGTGCCGCGAGGGAGACGCCGTACCCCGGCGAAGGCCGGGGCCCAGTTGGGAAGGTTTGGCGAGGGAGAGCAACGCAACACCCGCCTTCGCACCTGGGCCCCGGCCTTCGCCGGGGTACGCGGATGGCTGGGGGCGGTGCCTTACGCCAGGACGCCCACAGCCTTGCCGGCCGCCTGGAACATGCCGAGCACCTTCTGGATCTGCTCGGGCGTGTGCTCGGCGCAGAGCGAGCAGCGCAGCAGGAAGGTGCCGGCCGGCGTCGCGGGCGGGCGCGCCATGTTGACGTAGAGGCCGCCCTCCAGCAGCGCCTGCCACATCGCCACCGCCTGGGTCTGATCCTCCAGGATCACCGCGACGATCGCGGAATCGGGGGTTTCGGTGCCGAGGCGGAAGCCCATCTGCTTGAGTCCGGCGTGGAGCATCCGGGCGTTCTCCCACAGATGCTGGCGCTTGTTATGCGCGAATTGCAGCTTGCGGATCGAGGCCGCGGCGGTGGCGACCACGCTCGGCGGCAGCGAGGCGGTGAAGATATAGGGGCGGCAGGCGAGGCGGATCGCCTCGAACTTCGGGTGGTTCGACACGCAGAAGCCGCCGACCGTGCCGACCGACTTGGAAAAGGTGCCAACGATGAAGTCGACGTCGCCCTCGCAGCCCTGCGCCTCGTACACGCCGCGGCCGTTGGGGCCGTAGAAGCCCATCGAGTGCGCCTCGTCGGACAGCACCATCGCGCCGTGCTTCTTGGCGACGGCGACCATCTCTTTCAGCGGCGCCACATCGCCGAGCATCGAATAGACGCCCTCCAGCACGACGAGCTTGCCGGCATCCTTGGGCAGGCGGCCGAGCCGCTTGTCGAGATCGGCGATGTCGTTGTGGCGGAAGCGGACGACCTCGGCATAGCCCTGCTTGCAGCCATCGTAGATCGAGGCGTGGCTGTCGGCGTCGAGGATGACGTAGTCGCCCTTGCCCGCCAGCGTCGAGATCATGCCGAGGTTGGCCATGTAGCCGGTCGAGAACACGATCGCGCCCGACACGCCGTAGAAGTCGCGCAGCGCCTGCTCGACTTCCATATGGTCGCGGAAGGTGCCGTTGAGCATGCGGCTGCCGTTGGTGCCCGAACCGAACTGGTCGAGCGCGTCCTTGCCGGCCTGGATCACGTCCGGGTCGAACGTCATGCCCATATAGTTGTAGGTGCCGAGCAGGATCGTGTCGCGGCCGGCGATCACCGCCTCGGTCGGCGACTTCACCTGCTCCATGACGATCGCGAACGGATCGGTCACGCCGGTGTCGATCAGCGCCTGGCGTTCGGCGATCAGCGCGTCGAACTTGCTCATCAGGTCGCGCTCCGGCGCGGCGGCCGGCGGATCGATGGGGAGCTGGTGCTGGGTGGCGGCGGCTTCGGTCATCTGTGTTTTCCTGGGAACACCGTCGGGCGGATTGGCGCGACGCGCCTGCTCCGCCCGGACGGCGTTAGTCCTGCTTGAGCTTGGCGACGGCGTCGGTGAGCTGGCCGACGGTCTCGATTTCCGCCTGCATGTTCATGGTGATGAGGATGTCGAACTCGTCCTCTACGGCCGCCACAAAGTCCATCACGGTCAGGCTGTCCCATTCGAGGTCGCCGGCGAAGGTGGTGGTCTCGCTCAGCGCCACGCCCTTCTTGTTGAACGGCTCAATCAGGCGGGAGACGGTGTCGAAGATGGCGGCGCGATCGCTCACAGGGGGCGTCCTTTGCAGATGGGGCGGTTCCTAGGCTGCGTGGCGCAGAAATCCGGCACGATTTTGGCGCTCTATAGCAGCCGGTGCTCGCGATACCACGCCGCGGTTTGGGCAAGGCCGTCGGCCGTCGCGATCCGGGGGCGCCACAGCGCTTCGGGCGGACGGGCATCGGGGGACGAAGTCCAGTCGGGATGCGCCATATAGGCGGCACGATCGGGGGTGAGCTTTGCCTTGTCGCCGCGCGCCAGCCGGTCGAGCCGGGCGCCCAGCCGCAGCACGCCGGCAGGAAGCGACAGCGGCAACACGCGGCGGCCGATGGCGGTCCCGATCGCGCGGGCAAAGCCGGTGTGGGTCCAGGCGCCGGGCGTGCCGTCGTCCGGTTCGTAGATCGCGCGGCCGGTGTCCTGCCGGGCCAGCGCCAGCAGCAGCCGGGCGAGGTCGTCGACATGGATCAGCGACAGCCGCCCGGCCGGCGGCATCGGCAGCACGCCGAAGCGCGCGGCGCGGAACAGCTCCAGCATCTCCAGGTCGCCGGGGCCGTAGACGGCGGGCGGGCGCACCATCGTCCAGGCGAGCGGGGAGGCGCGCACCGCATCCTCGGCCCCCGCCTTGGAGCGGCCATATTGCGACAGGCCCGGCTCGCGCGCGGCGAGCGAGGAGACGTGGACGAAGCGTTGGACACCGGCGGCTTCTGCGGCAGCGAGCACCGCACGGGTGCCGTCGATGTTGCCGCGGGTGAAGCCCTCCGGCGTCGGCGCGTTCACCACCCCGGCGATGTGGACCACCGCATCGGCGCTGCGCACCAGTTCGGCAAGCGCGTCGGGTGTGTCGAGCGCGCCCAGGACCCAGGCGACACCCGCCTGCGCCGGCTGCGGCCGGCGGGTGAGGGCGCGCACGCTGTGCCCCGCCTCCAGCGCCAGCGCGAGGGTGCGGCCGCCGACGAAGCCGGTGGCGCCGGTGATCGCGAGCACGCTCATGCCACGACCATGTGGTTGCGGTGCACCAGTGCGGCGCGCGGTGCGTGGCCGAGGATCGCGTCGAGCTCGTCGCTGCGGCGACCGACGATGCGCACCGCCTCCTCCGCATCATATTCGCTCAAGCCCCGCGCGACCGGCTGACCGGCCTCGTCCAGGATCATCACCAGGTCGCCGCGCGCGAACCGCCCCTCGACGCGGGTGGCGCCGGCCGGCAGCAGGCTGCGCCCGTCCTGCAGCGCGCGCGCCGCGCCAGCGTCGATGTGGATGGTCCCGCACGCGACGAGGCGCCCCTGCAGCCACGCCTTGCGCGCCGGCTGGGCAGGCCGGGCGACGAACACGGTGCCGCGCCCGGTGTCGGCGAAGCGGGAGAGGGGGCGATCGACGCGGCCCGAGGCGATGGCGAGATGCGCGCCCGCCGCGGTGGCGATCTTCGCCGCCTGCACCTTGGACACCATCCCGCCCGATCCCATGCCGGAGGCGGAGCGGGTGTCGGCCATCGCCTCCACCGCCGCGTCGATGTGCTCGACGCGTTCGATGAAGCGGGCGTCGGGATCATGTGTAGGGTTGCGGTCGTAGAGCCCGTCGATGTCGGAGAGTAGCACCACCCCGTCGGCTCCCGCCGCCTGGCCGACGCGTGCGGCGAGCCGGTCGTTGTCGCCGAAGCGGATTTCTTCCGTGGCGACGCTGTCGTTCTCGTTCACCACCGGCACAACGCCCAGCGTCAGCAGCCGGCCAAGCGTGGCGGCGACGTTCAGGTAGCGGCGGCGCTGCTCCAGATCGTCAAGCGTCACCAGCAGCTGCGCGGCGGTGAGGCCCCGGTCGGCGAGCAGTTCGGCCCAGGCGCTCGACAGCGCGATCTGCCCCGTGGCGGCGGCGGCCTGCGCATCCTCCAGGCTGGCACGGCCGCCCTTGGGCAGCCCCAGCCGGCGGGCGCCCAGCGCGATCGCGCCGGACGACACCACGATCACCTGCTGGCCGGCGGCGTGGCGCTCGGCGATGTCCGCGACGAGGCCGCGCAACCAGTCGCGCCGGATCGCGCCGCCGGCGTCCACCAGCAGCGCGGACCCGACCTTGACCACCAGACGCGGGCAGGCGGCGGGGGCAAACAGCGTCATCGGTTCAGGTGCAGCCGATCGACCAGCACCACCAGCGGCAGGTGATGGTGGCCGGTATGCGCCGCAAAGCCTTCCCCGCTCAGCGTCACGCGAGTGCCGATCGCGCGGCGCAGGCGCTGCCGCACGCGCGGATCGCTTGCGGCAACCTGCACCGCCGTGAAGCGCTCATCCGGGTCGGCGAAGTCGCCGCCGTCGTCGATGCACGCAGGGGCAGGCAAAGTGAGCACGAATGTCCGCTCGGGCGCGTCGCCCTGGGCCACATCCTCGTATCCCGGGGGGCCAGGGAAGACCTGCTGTGACAGCATGCCGCTCAGCTGCACCGGGTCCGCATCGGCCACGCTCACACAGCCCTGCGCGGTCGTCTTGCCGAGCAGCTGCGCTTCGGCGGGTGCGCCGACGAGCAGTGCGGTTGCAGCAAGCGCCCAGCCGACGCCGCTCCCCCGGATCAGATCGGCGACCATTCGATCGGATCCTCGCCGTCGTCACTGTCGTCGACCTGCGGGTTTTCCGGGTCCATCAGCTCGATCAGCTGGTCGAGCACCCAGTCGACGCCGACGCCGCTGGCACCCGACATCGGGATCACCGGCGCGCCGCTCGCCTCTTCCAGCTCGGCCGACAGCGCTGCGATCAGTTCGTCGTCCAGCGTGTCGATCTTGTTGAGAACGACGATCACGCGCTTGTCGATGAGCCCGGCGCCATAGTTCTCCAGCTCATCGCGCACAATGCGATAGCTTTCGGCCACGTCCGCATCATTGGCGTCGACCAGGTGCAGCAGCACGCGGCAGCGCTCGATATGCCCCAGGAAGCGATCGCCGATGCCCGCCCCTTCGGCCGCACCCTCGATCAGGCCGGGGATGTCGGCGATCACGAACTCGCGCATCTTGTGGCTGACCACGCCCAGCTGCGGGCGGGTGGTGGTAAAGGCATAGGCGCCGACCTTGGCCTGGGCATTGGTCACGGCGTTGATGAAGGTCGACTTGCCCGCATTGGGCAGGCCCACCAGGCCGACGTCGGCGAGCAGCTTCAGGCGCAGCCACACCCACGCCTCGGCACCCGGCCAGCCGGTGCCGTGCTGGCGCGGCGCGCGGTTGGTCGAGGTCTTGTAGCTGGCGTTGCCGCGGCCACCGTCACCACCGCGCAGGAACACCTCGCGCTGGCCGGCGCGGGTGAAGTCGAGCAGCACGGTTTCCCTGTCCTCGGCAAGGACCTGGGTTCCCACCGGCACCTGGATGACCAGATCGTCGCCGCCGCCGCCGGTCTTGTTCGAGCCCGAACCGCCCTTGCCGCGCGGGGCCCGGAAATGCTGGGTGTAGCGGAAGTCGATCAGGGTGTTGAGGCCGGGAACGGCTTCGAACACGATGTCGCCGCCCTTGCCGCCGTCGCCGCCGTCAGGGCCGCCATACTCGATGTATTTTTCGCGGCGGAAGCCGACGGCACCCGGGCCGCCGGTTCCGGAGCGGACAAAAATCTTGGCTTGGTCGAGAAAATGCATGGAAGCCGCTTTACGTGCGCGCGGGGCTTTTATCCACCGCCCTCGTGCAGGTCGCCATAGGAGGACAGCAGCCGCTGCCGCGCGAGCGCGCGGGCACGGTCGCGCGGCAGGCCGAGCGCCTTCGCCATGGCGCCGCCAAGCAGCGCGTCGCCGAGCGCGATCAGGACGAGGTGCAGCGTCTCGTCGGCGAGCGGCAGGTCGCTGAGGCCGGAGTCGGTCGCGAGTTCGTCGACCAGCCGGTGAATGGCGTCCAGCACCGGATCGAGCAGCTGGTGGTTGCCGGACAGGATCATCCAGCTGGCGAGCGCGCCCGCACCCTGGCGGTCGAACGCGTCGAAAGTGAGGTCCACCACTTCGCTCGGGTCGCCCTTGCTCCGCGCCCGCAGCGCCGCGGCGCCGATCTCCGCGGTGATGGTCGCGGCCATGCGTTCGGCCAGCGCCTCCTGCAGCCCGGCGGCCGAGCCGAAATGGTGGAGCAGATTGGCATGGGTGCGGCCGACCCGTGCGGCGACCGCCTTCAGCGTCACGCTCTGCGGGCCACTTTCGACCAGCAGCGCGCGGGCGGCGTCGAGCGCGGCGTCGCGGGACTCTGCCGAAGACAGGCGCCGGCGCGTTATTGACATGAATGTAAGTAGTTCATAGCTCCAGAATGACTGGAGGAATTTCATGGCGAAGGCAAAGACTCCCGCGGACCTCACGATCACCCCGCGCGACCTGCGCTTCGGGCGCGGGCAGGCGCGGCGGCGCTGGTGGCTGAACGACGATCCCATCGGGACCGCGCTGTTCAACGCGCTGTCGGTCACCTTTCCCAAGGGCGAGGCGTTCTTCATCGAAAGCGTGCGACGCTTCCGCGAGGGCGTGTCGCCGCGGCTGGCTGAGGAGATCGCCGCGTTTGTCCGGCAGGAGGCGATCCACACCCGCGAGCATGTCGCCTTCAACCGCCACGTCGCCGAACAGGGCTATGACGTGTCGCGGCTGGAAGCACGCGTGGACGAGGAGCTGGCGATCGCCCGCGCGCGCCGGCCGATCGTCTCGCTGGCCGCGACCCTGTGCCTGGAGCATTTCACCGCCATCCTGGCACACGCGATCCTGGCCGATCCGCGCCATCTGGCAGGCGGCGACCAGAGCGCTGCGGACCTGTGGCGCTGGCACGCCATTGAGGAGATCGAGCACAAGGGTGTCGCCTATGACGTGTGGATGCACGCCACTCGCGACTGGAGCCGCTGGCGGCGCTGGGTGGTGAAGGCGCATGCGATGCTGATCGTCACCGCCCGCTTCCTGAGCGGCCGAACCCGCGGCATCCTCGACCTCCTGGAGCAGGACGGGCTGAAGGGCGCGGGCGTGCAGTGGCGGCTGTTCCGCTATGCGTTCGGCCGCCCCGGCGTCGCGCGCAGTCTGGTGCGGCCGTGGATCGCCTTCTTCCTGCCCGGCTTCCACCCCTGGAACCACGACGACCGCTCGCTGATCAACAAGGCCGACAGCGAGTTCGCGGCCGCCCGGCTGGCGGTGGCGTAGGGGCGCACGCCCGCGCACGTCGCCTCCACCTCCAACCCCGTTTGTCTCGAGTAGGGATCGAGCTTGTCGAGAGCCCGTATCGAGAGAGCCACCGCAACCGCCTCTCGATACGCCGTCTCGACAAGCTCGACGGCTACTCGAGGCAAACGGGTGGGGAGGGGGCCTCACGCACGCGCACTGGAACCCCGCCGCCCGATGCGGCATGGCAGGCCCATGCGCACCATCTCGCACGATGTCGCCGTCCGGCTCTATCACCTCGATGACGAGGGCGGCGTGGCCACCACCATCCTCTACGGCACGCTGGCTGAGGCGCTGGCGCGCGCGGCGGCGGAGCCGGAGGAGGTCCAGGCCGGGCTCTATCTCCAGACCAGCAACGACGTGGTGTCGTACCTGGATTACTGCGAGGGCTGAGGCGCGCCCATGCACCTGATCGCCGAGGCCATCCTGCTGTCCGTGCGCGGGCATGGCGAGCATGGCGCGGTGGTGCGGGCGCTGACCGAACGCGCCGGCGTGCAGCCGGGCTATGTCCGCGGCGGACGCTCGCGGGCGCTGCGGCCGCTGCTCCAGCCGGCAAACCTGGTGCGCGGCGAATGGCGCGCGCGCACCGACGAGCAGCTGGCGGCGCTGACGGTCGAGCTGGTGCACAGCCGCGCGCCGTTGTTCGCCGAGCCGCTGGCGGCCGCCGCGATCGAATGGGCGTGCGCGCTCACCGCCACCGCCTTGCCGGACGGCCTGCCCTATCCGCGGCTGCACGCGGCGCTCTCGGCGGTGCTCGACGCGGTAGAGGCGGCGCCGGCGGCGCGCGGCTGGACGGCGGCGCTCGCCCGCTATGAGTTGCTCCTGCTTGCCGAGCTCGGCTTCGGCCTCGATCTGGAGCGCTGCGTCGCCACCGGCACGGACGAGGACCTGGCCTTTGTCAGCCCCAAGAGCGGCGGCGCCGTCAGCCGGGCGGCGGCGGCGGGCTACGAAAATCGGCTGCTGCCGCTTCCCGTCTTCCTGCGTGAGGGGGGCGCCGCCGACTGGGCCGAATTGTTCGACGCGCTGCGGCTGACCGGGCACTTCCTGGAGCGCGACGTGCTGGTCGGACGCGGGGCGGAGTCGCTGGCTGCGCGGCAGCGGCTGGTCGAGCGACTCAAAAGGGCGGTTGCGTGAGCGCAGCCGCCGGGGCAATTCGCGGACGCCAAGCGAAGGGAATGGAATGTCGCTGATCGCCTTGTTGCCCGGAGACGGGATCGGACCGGAAGTTATCGCGCAGGCACGCCGCGTGCTCGACGCGCTGTCGCTCGACCTAGTGTTCGAGGAAGCGCCGGTCGGCGGTGCCGCCTATCTGGAGGAGGGCCACCCGCTGCCCGCCGCCACGCTGGCGCTCGCCAAGCGTGCCGATGCGGTGCTGTTCGGGGCGGTCGGCGATCCGCGCTTCGACGCGGTCGAGCGTGCGTTCCGGCCCGAGCAGGCGATTCTCGGCCTGCGCCGCGAGCTGGGGCTGTTCGCCAACCTGCGCCCTGCCAAGCTGTTCCCCGGCCTGGAGGATGCCTCCGCGCTCAAGCCCGAGGTCGCGGGCGCGATCGACATGGTGATCGTGCGCGAGCTGAACGGCGACGTCTATTTCGGGGAGAAGGGCCGGCGCACGACGCTGGACGGCCTTCGCCAGGGTTTCGACGTGATGAGCTACAACGAGCGCGAGGTGGAGCGCATCGCCCGCGTTGGTTTCGAGACCGCCCGAGTGCGCCGGAAGCGCCTGTGCTCGGTCGACAAGGCGAACGTGCTGGAGACCAGCCAGCTGTGGCGCGACGTGGTGAACAGCATCGCCAGCGAATATTCCGACGTGCACCTCACCCACATGTACGTCGACAACGCCGCGATGCAGCTGGTGCGCAACCCCGGCCAGTTCGACGTGATCGTCACCGGCAACCTGTTCGGCGACATCCTTTCCGACCAGGCGAGCATGTGCGCCGGCTCGATCGGCATGCTGCCTTCGGCCGCGCTTGATACCGGCAAGAAGGGCCTGTTCGAGCCGATCCACGGCTCGGCACCGGACATCGCCGGCCAAGGCAAGGCCAATCCGTGCGCGACCATCCTGTCGGCCGCGATGATGCTGCGCTACTCGCTCGACAACGAAGCGGCCGCACAGCGCATCGAGCGCGCGGTCGAGGGTGCGCTGACGGCCGGCGTGCGTACGCCCGACCTGGGCGGCACCGCCACCACCACCGAAATGGCCGACGCGATCCTGGCCCGGCTCGCGTGAACCCGGCGCTCGCGCTCGCGGTCGTCGTCCCGGTCTTCAACGAGCGCGCCAATGTGGCGCTGCTCGTCGAGAAGCTGGCGGCGGCGCTCGCGGGCCGGGCGTGGGAAGTGATCTTCGTCGACGACGACAGCCCCGATGGCACGGCGGAGGTCGCGCGCGCGCTGGCCGCGGTCGACTCGCGGGTGCGCGTGATCCAGCGCATCGGCCGGCGCGGGCTGTCGACCGCGTGCATCGAGGGGATGTGCGCGACCGCCGCCCCCATGGTGGCAGTGATCGACGGCGACCTGCAGCATGACGAGACGCTGTTGCCGCGCATGCTGGACGCGCTGGAAGCCGATCCCGCGCTCGACCTGGTGATCGGATCGCGCTTTGTCGAAGGGGGCGGCACCGGCGAATGGGACGCCGACCGCGTCGCCAAGTCGGCGCTCGCGACCCGGCTGTCGCGCCGGTTGCTCGAGGCCGATCTGTCCGACCCGATGAGCGGCTTCTTCATGATCCGCACGCCCTTGCTGCGTCAGCTGGTGCCGGCGCTGTCGGGGATCGGCTTCAAGATCCTGCTCGACATCGTGACGGCGAGCCCGCGACCGCTTCGTTTCATGGAGCTGCCTTATGTGTTCCGCACGCGGGCGGCGGGGGAGAGCAAGCTCGACCATGTCGTGGCGCTCGAATATCTGATCGCCCTCTACGACCGGATGTTCGGCCGGGTCGTGCCGGTGCGGTTCGTGCTGTTCTCCGCGATCGGCACGGCCGGGGCGGCGGTGCACCTGTGCGTGCTGGCGCTGCTGCTGGAGGTGGGGGCCGTGGGATTCGTCGCCGCCACAATCCTCGCGACGCTTGCGGCGATGACGTTCAACTTCTTCCTCAACAACGCGCTCACCTATCGCGACCGCCGGCTGAAGGGCGCGCGGGCGCTGCTCGACGGCTGGGTGTCCTTCTGCCTGGTGTGCTCGGTAGGGGCGGTCGCCAACGTGGGTGTCGCGGCGTTCCTCTATGACGTGCGCGGGGGCGCCTGGGCAGTGCCGGCGCTGGCCGGGGTGCTGGTGGGCGCGGTGTGGAATTTCGCGCTGTCGGGCCGCTTCACCTGGGGACGGTACGGCCGCAAGCTGGTGGCGTGAGGGCTAGCGCCAGCTGTCGAACCACATCCAGCGGTTGAACGCGCCCGGCCCGTCCAATGGCGCGGCGCTGATGATCGGCCAGAAGTGGAAAAAGGCGAACAGCGCGGCGAACAGGAAGGCTTCGTCTCCATAGCGACGCCGCGTCTGCGGAAAGGCGTGGAACGCCGCCGGGATCGCCACGCACAGGAAAATCCCCGACAGATGGTAATAATAGAAGAAGCCGAGCGACTTGGGGATCGCCGCCCAGATCGCCAGCGACGCTACCCATAGCAGCCCCGCGCCACTGACCGCGGCCGAGCGGCGGCGCACCCCCGCCCACAGGCAGGCCGCGACTGCGACCAACCCGCCCCACCAGATCACCGGGTTGCCGAGCAGCAACACCCCGCGCTGCGCCCCTTGGTCTGGCTCGTAGAAATACCAGATCGGGCGGATCATCAGCGGCCAGCTCCACCAATCCGACTGATAGGGATGGGGGGGAAGCACCTGGGTCTGGCGTTCGTACATGAAGCGCTGGAACGGGATCAGCCCTTTCACGGTCATCGGATCGAGCCGGTAGAAGAACGCCGGCAGGAAGGTCAGGAAGTAGGTGGCGATGCTGGCGAGGCCGAGCAGCAGCACCGCCGGGATGGCGCCGACGCCGGGGAAATGCCGCGCCGGATCGCGCCATTTCGCCCAAAGGATCAGCAGGCAGGCAAAGGCGACATAGGGCGCCGCCACCCATTTGGTGCCGACCGCCAGCCCGAACAGCACCGCCGACAGCAGCAGCCGCGGCCAGGCGCGGCCCGGCGGCGCGCGCATCGCCCACAGCAGCGCCGCGATCGCGCAAGTGACGAAGGCGCCCAGAAACCCGTCCAGCATCGCGATGCGCGCCTGGATATAGACGGTCTGGTTGAGCAGCACGAAGGCCGCGCCCAGCACCGCCGTGCGCGTGCGCCCGAACAACAGCCACAGGATCGCGAACACGCCGAGCACGGTCGCCGTTCCCGCCAACGTCGAGAGCGCTCGCCAGCCGATCGCATTGTCGCCGAACAGATGGATGCCGAGCCCGATCAACTCCTTGGCGACCAGCGGATGCTCGGTGTTGGCCGGCTGGGTCAGCGCCCACAGGGTGCGCGCGGCCGGGACATAATGGACCTCGTCGAACATCAGCTTCGACGGCGTGCCGAGCCGATAGCAGAACAGCAGCTCCGCAGCCGCGCCGATCAGCAGGGCCAGGGTCCAGGGTCGGTCGCGCAGGCGAGAGAGCATGGCGCTGCTACTAAGTGGGAAACGGCAATGGCGGAAGTCGTCCCGCGGCGCGGCGGCGGCGCGCTGGCAGGTGCTTGCGTGGCCGGCCGCATGGGAGCAAAGCGAGCGACATGAAGCGTACTACCGGACAAGACCGCTCGATCACGCGCAACTGGCGCCCTGCAACCCAGGCCGTTCGTGGCGGCACCGCCCGCAGCGAATTCGGGGAGACGTCCGAGGCGTTGTTCCTCACTTCGGGCTATTGCTACGACAAGGCAGGCGATGCCGCTGCGCGTTTCGCCGGCGAGCAGGAGGGGATGACCTATTCCCGCCTGCAGAATCCGACCGTCGCGATGCTGGAGGAACGGATCGCGCTCCTGGAAGGCGCCGAGGCGTGCCGCACCATGGCATCGGGCATGGCCGCGATGACCGCGGCGCTGCTGTGCCAGCTGGAGCAGGGAGACCATGTCGTGGCCGGCCGGGCGCTGTTCGGGTCGTGCCGCTGGCTGACGGACACGCTGCTGCCCAAGTTCGGCATCGAGACGACGGTGGTGGATGCCCGCGACGCGCAGCAGTTCGCCGACGCGGCGCGCCCGAACACCAAGGTGTTCTTCTTCGAAACGCCGTCGAACCCGACGATGGACGTGGTCGACCTCCAAGCGGTGTGCGGCATCGCGCGCGAACGCGGCATCGTCTCGGTCGTCGACAATGCCTTCGCGACGCCCGCGCTGCAGCGGCCGATGGAGTTCGGCGCCGATGTGGTCGCCTATTCCGCGACCAAGATGATGGACGGGCAGGGCCGCGTGCTCGCCGGCGCCGTCACTGGCAGCAACGCCTTCGTCAACGACGTGCTGCTGCCCTTCACCCGCAACACCGGCCCGACGCTGTCGGCGTTCAACGCCTGGGTGGTATTGAAGGGCCTGGAGACGCTCGACCTGCGTATCCGCCGCCAGAGCGAAAGCGCGCTTGCAGTCGGCCGCTTCCTGGAACAGCGCGTTCCCACGATCAACCATCCCGGCCTGCCGAGCCATCCGCAGCATGCGCTGGCGATGGCGCAGATGGATGCGGCCGGTCCGATCTTCTCGTTCGAGGTCGATGGCGGGCGCACTCAGGCGCACGCGCTGCTCGATGCACTGGCCCTCATCGACATCAGCAACAACATCGGCGACTCCCGCTCGCTGATGACGCACCCGGCTTCCACCACCCATGCGAGCGTCGCCGAGGACAAGCGCGTCGAGATGGGCATCGGCGAGGGGCTGCTGCGCCTCAACGTCGGCCTGGAAGATCCGCAGGATCTGATCGAGGACCTCGACCAGGCCCTTACCGCGGCGGGGCTGTGAAGGCGCTGTTCCCCTATGGTACCGAAACGCGCGGGGTGACCGTGCGCGTTTCGGTCAGCTATCTGGCGGAACAGTCGGAGCCGGCGCAGGCGCGCTGGTTCTGGGCCTATCACATCCGCATCGAGAATGGCGGCGACCGTGCGGTGCAGCTGCTCACCCGCCACTGGATCATCACCGATGGCCGCGGCGAGCGCCACACGGTGGAGGGGGAGGGCGTCGTTGGCGAACAGCCGCTGATCCTGCCGGGCGCCAGCTATGACTATGTGTCGGGCTGCCCGCTTTCCACTCCCACCGGATCGATGCAGGGCAGTTATCACATGCTCGACACCGACGGCGCCGCGTTCGACGTGGCGATCCCCAAGTTCGCGCTGACAGCACCGGCGGTCGGCGCGTGAAGCGGACGCACTTGCCGCTCAATGGCCTGCGCGTGCTCGATGCCGCTGCGCGCCACCTGTCCTTCACCCGCGCCGCCGACGAGCTCGCCGTGACTCCGGCCGCGGTCGGACAGCAGGTCCGCGCGCTGGAGGACACGCTGGGCGTGGTGCTGTTCCGCCGCACCACCAAGGGGCTGGAGCTGACCCCGGAGGGCGAGGCTGGCCTGTCCGCCCTGCGCGACGGCTTCCTCCAGTTCGAGGAAGCGGTGCGCGCGATGCAGGCCGGCCAGTCGTCCAAGTCGCTGACCATCGCCGCACCCCGCGATCTGACGCAGAAGTGGCTGCTGCCCAAGCTCGCCGAGATCGCGCGCGCCGATCGCGAGCTGCGCTTCGTGTTGGTCGCGGCCGACGATGCGGTGGAGTTTACTGAGGCGAACCTGGACCTGGCGATTCGCTGGGGCGAGGGGCCGGGCGTGCATGAGGGGGAGGCGCTGGAATCGGACGGGCTGGTGACGGTCGCGGCACCGGGCGGCGGTGCCGATATCGCCATCGGCTGGCCGGGCTGCCCGGGTGAGGATGCGCAGGCGCTGGTGCGAGTGGCAGACGCCGGCCTTGCGATCGATGCCGCGGCGGCTGGAGTGGGCCGTGCGACCGTCCCGGAGTTGCTGGCGCGCGCAGACCTTGCCGCCGGTAGGATCGTGTCGGTTGGCGAGGCGCAGACCGGGCGACAGGGCTATTGGCTGGTCGCGCCCCTGCCGCAATGGCGGCAGAAGAAGGTCAGGGCGCTGGTCGAGGCGTTGGGGGCGTAACCCGGCTGCCGCGGAGCCGCTCCAGCGAAGCGGCTCCGCTTGTCGTGCCAAGCTACGTCAGGCAGCTGCCGAAGCCTCCGGAGCAACCATCGCCTCGGCAAATGCCCGATAGGAGTGGAGCGGCCGCCCGAGCAGGCTGGTAAGGCGCTCCACGTCGCGGGGCGCCGGGATCATGCCGTCGCTGACGTAGCGCTCGGCCATCAGGCGCATCTCATAGGCGGTCCATTTCGGCAGAAAGCGCGCCATGTTCTGCTCGAACCCGCTGGGATCGTCGCCACCATAGACGATCGGGCGGCCCAGCACCTCCGACCAGATGGCGGCGACGTCCGAACCGGTCAGCGTGTCGGGCCCGACGACGTTGATCGTTTCGGTGGGAAGGGGCTCCGGTGCCTCCACGCGGCGGACGAGTTCGATTGCGGCGACCTCTGCGATGTCGCGCGCATCGACCATCGCGATGCCCTTGCCGCCGATCGGCATGGGGTACACGCCATGGTCCAGGATGACGTCCTTGATCATGTGTTCGTTCTCGATGAAGTAGGTCGGCCGCAGGATGGTGGCGCTGAAGCCCATCTGCTCGATCATCCGCTCGGCGCCGGATTTCACCGCGAAGTGCGGCACGTTCACGGCGCGATCGGCGGCAAACACCGACAGGTACACGACCCGGTCAACACCAGCCTCACGCGCGATGTTGAGCGTGATGAGCGCCTGGGTGAACTCGTCCCCCGTCACGGCATTGAGCAGGAACAGCGCCTTGATGCCGGTAAAGGCACTGCGCAGCGCGTCGATGTCGAGCAGGTCACCCTGGGCAATCTCGACCGCGGCGGGGAAGTTGGCCTTTGCGGGATCGCGGGTGAGCACGCGCACCGCGGCGCCGCGCTGCAGCAGCTGGTCGACGACATGGCGGCCGACGCGTCCGGTCGCTCCGATAACAAGAATGGTCATGGTAGGTCTCCTGAACTGTCGTGATCGACACCCCGGAAGTTAGCGATCCACATCTGCACCAATAGACGCTATATCTGGACGGGCCGTCTCGGTGGTGGAACACATGGATCTTCTTGCGCTTGCCGATTTCACGCTCGTCGCCCGGCATGGCGGGTTTGGGCGCGCCTCCCGCGCTGCCGGGCGGCCGAAGGCGACCTTGTCGCGGCGGGTGGCGGAGCTGGAGGCCGCACTGGACCTTCGCCTGTTCGAGCGAGGTGCCCGCGACCTCAAGCTCACCGAGGAGGGACGCGCGCTCTTCGCACGAACCGCCGCGTTGCTCACCGAGCTTGAGGAGACGGCCGGCGCGATCGCGTCAGGTGGCGGAACTCCGCGCGGGCGGCTGCGGATCAGCGCCCCGCTGCTGTTTGCACAGACGGCGATGGGCAAGCTCGCGGCTGGCTTTGCCCGGGATTATCCGGAGGTGCGGCTGGAAGTCACGACCGACGATCGCGCTGTCGACATGATCGAGGAGGGCTTCGACCTGGTGATCCGGATCAATCCGCGACCGGACGAGAGTCTCGTCGGCCGCGCGTTCCTGCACGACCGCCTGGTAATTGTGGCTGCGCCCGATCTGCCCATGGCGTCGGAGAATGGGGAGGTTCCGGTCGTGGTCCGCGGCGGAGCCGATCCGCACGATCACTGGGCGGTACGGACGCAGCACGGATCCTCCAGCTTCGCGGTTGAGCCGATCCTGTCGCTGGCGTCGATGGTGATGGTCCGCGACGCAGTTCGGCTCGGTATCGGCGCCGGACGCCTGCCGCTGTCGCTGGTGAGCCGTGACCTGGCGGCAGGCCGCCTGCGGCACTGGGGCGACGTGGAGGGGCCGGAGATCGGCTTGTGGACCCTCTACCCCAGCCGTCGGCTCCTCAGCGCACGCGTGTCCGCCTTCCTCACCTATCTGAAGAAGGTCTTTCCGACCGGCTCGCCCGAGGAACTGGCTGCTTTCACCGAATAGACGACGCATCGAGGGGGCGGGGCGAGCCGCTGCGGCCCGCCCCGCCTCATGCCGCCAGTGGCGGTGCGTCCGCGATGTCCGGCAGCGTGGGGTGGCCCGCATGCTGGCGCGCATAGTGGATCACCGGCGCCGAGCAGCCCCGCGCGCGCGATTCGCCCAGGCTCTGTTCGCCCGTGGGTCGGAAGCCCAGCTTGCGGAGCACCCGGCCGGAGGCGGGATTGTCGGCAAAATGTCGCGCTGCCACGCCGCGGATCCGCAGCGCACCCGCCATGTCGAGCACGGCGCGCGCCGCCTCGGTCGCATAGCCGCGGCCCCAGGCGTCCGGCGTGATCCAATAGCCGAGCTCGCGCAGGCCATCGTCCATTGCAGTAAGGCCGACGCCGCCGACCAGGTGCACGGCGCCCTCCGCATGCGCAAACACGAGCAGCGACGGGGCGCGGATGTCCTGCGGCGTGCGCAGGAACGACTCGGCGTCACCCAGGGCATAGGGCCAGGGCATGCGACGGGTGTTGCGAACCACCGCTTCATGGCCGGCGGCGCGGGCCAGCTCGGGGGCATCCTCGATCCAGCCGGGCCGCAGCGTCAGGCGTTCGGTACGGGCGAACATGTGCGCTCTCCTCTTGCGCGGGCGCCTACGCCGTCAGGATGACAGCGCCGCGACCGTTTCGGGCAGAGGGAGCAATAAAAAAGGGAGCCGGGGCGGACCCGTCTCCCTTGTTGGCTGGTCCCGCTGGCTGCGGGACCCGGGTCACCCTGGTGGGCAACCCGGTTGGTTGCCCTGTTTATTCGGCAGCAATCGCCGGCATGTCGACCGAGCAGAATTTGCGGCCAAGCTTGCCCTCGCGGAACGACACGCGGCCGTCGACGAGCGCGAACAGGGTGTGATCCTTGCCCATGCCGACGTTGACGCCCGGGTAGAACTTGGTCCCGCGCTGGCGCACGATAATGTTGCCCGCGACCACTTCCTGGCCACCGAACTTCTTCACGCCAAGACGACGGCCTGCCGAGTCGCGACCGTTGCGCGACGAACCGCCTGCTTTCTTATGTGCCATGGTTCAAACTCCTCGTATTCGCGGTCAGGCGGCTGCGCTGTCGTCAGCGCGGCTGTCGCCGATCGCGGTGATCTTCAGAATGGTGTGCTGCTGGCGATGGCCATTCTTGCGGCGATAGTTGTGGCGGCGACGCTTCTTGAAAACGATCACCTTCTCACCCTTCGCCTGGGCGACGATCTCTGCCGAGACCGTAAGGCCCTCGACCGACTTCAGCTCGCTGCCCTCACCGGCGAGCAGAACGTCGCCCAGGGTCACGTTGCTGCCGGCGTCGCCGTCCAGCTTTTCAACGACGATCTTGTCTCCGGCGGCGACGCGATACTGCTTGCCGCCCGTGCGCACGACTGCGAACATGGCCCTCATCACTTCCCAAAAGCATGTGCCCGCGCAGGGAAGCCCAGCGCAGGAGATAGGGCGAGCTAGGCGAGCCGGGCCGCCGTGTCAAGGCGGAACGCCCGGGACGGCTCCACAGAAGGGGGCGGAGCGGCAGCCGGGGGCAGATAGCGCAGCCTCTGGCGAGCCGCAATCTGGGTGCGAATCGGGCGGGCGAATCGGTCGGGAACGGAGGCGCTTGGCGTGGCTGGGGTCCGCGGGAGCGCCTAGCCTGCATGGAGGCAACAACGTGGGGGGTGCGAATGGGCGCAGGCGATCTGGTGGCGGCGGTGCTGGTGCGGTGGCGGCTGGTCCTGCTGGTCGCGGCGGGCATCGTGCTCGCGGTGGCGGGCTGGACGCTGTCGCAGCCGCGGCTCTACCGCGCCTCCGCATCGGTGCTGTTCAACGTCTCCCAGGCCGATCCGTCGAGCATGGCCGGCGATGCACCCCAGAGCAGCAACGCGCTGCTCGCGACTCAGGGTGACGTGCTGCGCAGCGCACTGGTCGCGCGCAAGGTGGCGCGGGAGCTGGCGCCTCCGACCCCCGGCGCGCCCGAGGCCGCGCTCGACCGCGCGGCGGCGACCTTGCGAGCCAAGGTGAGCGTCGACAATGCCAAGGCTAGCAATGTGATGATCGTCAGCGCCGAGGATCGCGATCCGGAGCGCGCGGCGGAAATCGCCAACCGCTTCGCTCGGGCCTATCTGGCGCAGGTGCCGCAGCTGCGGGCGAGCGCGGCGCGTGGCTATTCCGGCTGGCTGGAACGCCGCACCCGCGACGTGCGCCATCGGTTGGAGGCAGCGCAACAGGCGCTGACGCGCTACCAGCAGGAACATGGGTTGGTGGGAGCCAATCGCTTCGATCTGGATGCAGAAGCGCTGCGCACCTTGAACGCGGAGCTTGCCCAGGCAGAGGGGGACGCGGCCGAGGCACAGTCACGTGCCGGGTCGCGCGACGTGCCCGAAGTCACCTCCAGCATTACGGTGCAGCAACTGCGCACCAGCGTGGCCACACAGGCGGCGCGGGTGGCGGAGCTGTCGCGCGCGCTTGGGCCGAATCACCCGGAGATGCAGGCCGCGACTGCGCAGTTGGCGGCACTGCAGGGCCAGCTGTCGGCGGCAATCGGCAGTGCGACCCAATCGGTCAGTGCGGCCAGCGCGGCGTCGCACCGGCGTGAGGCAAGCGTGCGCGCGCGGCTGGCGGCGCGGGAGCGGGCGATGCTGGCAGGCTCCGGCGATCAGAACCGGCTCACCGTGCTCCAGCGCGATGTCGATGCCGCGCAGCAGACCTACGACCAGATGCGCCGCGAGATCGGCCAGCAGTTCGTCCGCAGCCAGGCGAGCCAGGCCAACGCGAGCCTGCTCGACCGTGCCGAACCGCCGCGCCTGCCGTACAAGCCCAACCTGCCGCTGATGCTGGTGCTGGGGTCGGTGCTCGGCCTCGCGACCGGTCTGGCGACGGTCATGGCTCTGGAATTCCTGGAGCCGCGCGTGCGCACCGATCATGGCGTCGAACTCGCCACCGGCGCCCCGGCGATCGCGCTGGGCTGAGTCGGCGGGGGCGGGCGCAGCGGACCCGGCGGATGAGCGAAATGGGTGGACGGCAGCTGGCGTCCAATCTTCGCCACTCGGAGCTGGCGTTCCGCTTCCTAATTGCCGACGCTTGTTCATTCTGGCACAAAGCCATCTATGGGCTGGGAAGATATCGCAGTTGGACCCGAAGCAACAAATTGTGCGGCCCCTCAGCACGCCAACCTTAGAGACTTGATCAATGCCGCCGACGCGCTGGACGCGCCTCAATCGATCACAGTCAATCCTTTTAACGGCGGCGTATCTCTCCATTGGCTTGGCTGCGACTTTGAGATCGCGGTCTACGATGATCATTACGAAAGCTATCGCTTTAGCGATGGAGAAACGGCAATCTGGCACTGGCCTCATGCGCCCGGCGACCCGGTAGAGGCGGCGCTCCTTGAGCAGATTGGCGAAGCAGGGCCGACTGCTTCTCCTTCATAACCGTCCATTAGCCGACGGTCTCAAATCCACCAATCCCGGCCGTTTCAGGCGGAGAGACCCTCCGCCGCGATCCAGCAGACGCCTCCGGAAATCCTTTGATCAAGAGCCTTCGGGAAGATGCACTTCAGCATGACGCATGAGCGGGCGCGATTCCTTCTAACCATAGCTGGCGCAGTCGTGCCGAGCATCGCGATGGGATCGATATTTCTGATCTTCCTGTTCGCGCAGTCTCACGCCGCGCTGAGTGGATTGCTCATCATCTCGAGCGCCCTACTTATATGCCTCGGACACGCCGGCTTCATCATCATAACCGCAACTTGGAACTGCGGAGAATGTGAAAGGCGCTACTTCGGGCACTTCATGCCTTACTGGCCGTTAAGCCGAGGCTGTCAGAACTGCAATCTCGTCAACTGAGGCGCCACAAACTTCACTCATTTACGGTCGCTGCCACCACTGTCGACGTAACGCGGCGGACAGGCCCTCGGCGCGGTCGAGCAGACATCGCAGAAACACGTGGATCAAGGGCGCTTGCTACGTACGGTCACCCCACGCTACCTCAGGCTGCGACCCGCGGGAAAGGTCCTCTTGCGGACAGCGCCCCATTGCCGCAGGGTTGCGGATGACTGACCGGCCTTCCGTTCCGATCCCGACCTTCTTCCTGCTGCGCGCAGCTTACGATTTGGAGCAGTTGGTGCTTCTGCTGGGGGGACGGGCCAAACCGTCCGCTTCTAGAGGTTGTGTTCACACTTCCCCGAGCCTTTCGATCCTTTCTGCGGAAAGCGATTACCACCGTTATTTAGGTTCTTTCGAAGGCAGGCCGCTCATCTATTCCGCTGACCCCGGCTGCGGAATCGAGCTAAGCGGCGACGCCCCCTACCTCCTTGACTACCGCGCCAACGCTCGCGCTCAGGAATCGGAGGAGACATTTTCCTGCCTGATGAGAACGCCGGATCATTGCGTGGAGGTCATCTGCTTCGAGGAGCCCACGCTTCGTTATCTCTAACGTCCGCATCCCATCCATCGCAGCCGCTGGTTAGGCATGCCCGTGCCCTGCGGCCCCAAGTCGCCGACGCCCGCCTTTCCCCAAACGTCGCCCGCTATCCTCCGAGCAGCACGGAAGCTATCAACCCCGCGACCCCAAACCCGCTCGAACGCTCGAGGAGAATGGCATGGCGACTGCCGGCAACCGACTTCATCCGTGCCTGCTGGCCGTCGCGGTGCTGGTGTCGGGCTTCGTCCCGTGCGCAGCCCCTCTCGCGATCGCCCAGAGCTCGGCCGCCTACACGCCGGCCGCGGCTAATCTGGAGGCCCGCGAGTGGTTCCAGGACGCGAAGTTCGGCGTATTCCTGCACTGGGGACTGTACAGCGAACTCGGCGGCAGCGGATCGGCCGGGGTCGCCGAATGGATCATGAACGACAACAAGATCCCAGCCGACAAGTACGAGCGGCTCGCCAGGTTCTTCAATCCGACCAAGTTCGACGCCGAAGCCTGGGTCCGCGCGTTCAAGGATGCCGGCGCCCGGTACATCGTCATCACCAGCAAGCATCATGACGGCTTCGCAATGTTCGACAGCAAGGTGTCGCCCTACAATGTCGTACGGGCGACGCCGTTTGCGCGCGATCCCATCGCCGAACTGGCCGCGGCCTGTCGCCGGCACGGGGTCAAGCTGTTCTTCTATTACTCCCAGCTCGACTGGCATCATCCGGACTATTTCCCGCGGGGGCGGACAGGCCGGACATCCGGCCGACCGGAAACGGGCGATTGGCAGAAATATCTCAACTATCAGGACGCGCAGCTGCGCGAGCTGTTGACGCAATATGGCCCCATCGGCGGCATCTGGTTCGACGGCTGGTGGGACCAGCAGGAGACGCCGATGCGCGACCGCTGGCGCCTAGAGCGGACCTACCGCCTGATCCACCAGCTCCAGCCCGCGGCGCTGATCGTCAACAATCACCATCAGACGCCGTTTCCCGGCGAGGATTACCAGACGTTCGAGCGCGACCTGCCCGGACAGAACACGACGGGGTACAGCGGCACCGCCACCATCGGCCGGCTGCCGCTCGAAATGGCCGAAACGATGAACGGCAGCTGGGGCTTCAATCTCACCGACGATCAGTACAAGACCCCGAAAACCCTGGTGCGCACGCTTGTCGGCGCGGCGGGCCGCAGCGCCAACCTGCTCCTCAACACCGGCCCGATGCCGAACGGCGAGATCCAGCCGGAAAATCTGGAGACGTACCGGACGATCGGTGCCTGGCTGAAAGCGAATGGCGCAAGCATCTACCAAACGCGCGGCGGACCGACCGCGCCGGGAGACTGGGGCGTCACCACGCAACGCGGAAAGACGATCTATGTCCACCTGCTGCGCGACCATGGCGGACGGGTCGTCCTGCCGATCCAGGCGCCGGTGGCATCGGCGCGGCTGCTGGCCGGCGGTGCCCCGATCCCGGTCGCCCCGCGCGATGGGGGTGTCGAACTCTCGAACCTTCCGCCGCTGGGGAACAGCTGGGACCAGATCGTCGAACTCCGGCTTCGCTGAGGGCGTCCGGGGTCGCGGCTGGTGCCCGCGACAGCCACCGCTCGCCGTTTGCTTCCCCCCACGTGCCATCATCCCGTTTGCGACATCCCGGCCGGTGCAGGCCGCTGCGGCGGCGGTGGGCCACGTGACCGGCTCCTGCGGCCCGATCACCGAAGCGGGCGGGTGCTTCCCATCGCGGAGGCGCGGGGCAGCTTCAGGAGGATGCTGCGGTTTGCGAAGTCGATGTCGACCTGCTGGAACAGCCGCAGCGCATCCATGCCGAGCAGCAGGGCGGGCCGGTCCGTCAGCCCCAGGCGGTGGAACGGCGCGACATCGGCGATCGCGACCGGTACCTTTAGGAAGCTGACCTCGCCGATCTCCAGCCGGTCGAGCCGGTACAGCTCGGCCGGGATGACCGCGCCGTTGACTGCGATCATCTCCACCTGCCCCAGATGTGGGGGAGGCTTGCGGCCGATCTGCAACAGCCTGGAATTGCCGACCGTGAGCGTCGATCCGGTATCGATCACCACCGCGATCTTGCGCCCGCGCCACCGCGCATCGGTGACGATCAGCTGGCCGTACAGCGACTTGGCGACGACGACGATCTCGTTCCGGGCGGGGCGGGGCGGGCGGCGCTTGCGCGAGGGGAGCAGCGCCATGGTCTGGCGTTCCAGGTCGATCGACACCTTGTGACCCTGCAGCGCGTCGATGCCCAGCATCCCGATCGCGCCCAGATTGCGGCGTGCGAACACCGGCGCCTCGGTCAGCGCGATGGAGACCGGGCCGACCCTCAGGTTCGGCACCAGCGCGGTCGTCGCCGCCACCGCGCCGCCCATGGTGAGGACGCGGCGCATCGGCCCTCGCGGCAGATTCAGCCGGCGCGCGAGTTCGGAGGACACCACCGTGCGCTCCGAACCCGTGTCGATGATGAACGGCCAGGCGGCGCCGCCCGCGATCGACACGGGCACGGTCATGCGCAGGTCCGCCTCGGTGATCGCCAGCGGGTCCGCCTCTGGGCCTGGCGCCGGATCAGGCGCGGGTTCGACGGCGGCGGGCGGGACACTCGACCCGGGGGGAAGCTGGTGCGCGACCGCGGGAGCGGCCAACAGCGCCGCGCCGGCTAGCATCCTCCTCCACATGACCGTCGGAGGCTGCGCCCGTTCCGGGGAGATCGCAACCGATGGATTGCGGATCTGGTCGGCCCGCGCAGCCGGCGGGCATCCCGGAACGCTTGGCCCGACAGCCCGTTGTTCCCGTCCTGCCGATCCATGGCAACAGGGAAGGAAACCGCGTGCGCATGACCGACACACCCCCGGTGCTGGATGCGTCCGCGTTCGACCCCCCGGCCAATTCGCAGGGGTTCTACACCGATTCGCTCCGGCTGCTGGGCGAATCCGGCGTGCCTTATCTATTGTCCGGCACCTATGCGCTGAGCTGCCACACCGGCATCATCCGCCCGACCAAGGACATGGACGTGTTCTGCAAGGCGGGCGACGCGCCGCGGCTGCTCGCCTGGTTCAAGCAGCACGGCTATGAGATCGAGGTCGAGGACGACCGCTGGATCGGCAAGGTCTGGCAGGGCGAGCATTTCTTTGACGTCATCTACAACCTGTCCTCAGCCAGCATCCCGGTGACCGAGGACTGGTTCCGCGACGTCTACGAGGTGGAGATCTACGGGAGCACGGTGCCAGTGACACCGCCGACCGAGTTCATCCTGTCGAAGCTCTTCATCCAGGATCGCTATCGCTACGATGGTGCCGACGTCGCGCACGTCATACTGAAGAAGCACGACGAGATCGACTGGAAGCGGCTGCTGGCGACCATGGAGCTGCAGTGGGAAGTGCTGCTGATCCACCTGCTCAACTTCCGCTTCATCTACCCGACCGAGCGCGACTGCGTGCCGCGCTGGCTGTTCGACGAGCTGATGGAGCGTGCGCGGCTGCAGGCGGACCTGCCGCCGGCCAATGTGAAGGTGTGCCGCGGCCGGCTGCTGAGCCCGCGCGACTACCTCATCGACATCTGTGATTGGGGCTTCGCCGACGTGGTCGGCAAGGGACTTGAGGAGCAGCATGAACGAAAAGCCTGACCGCATCGTCCTCGCCGCGACCGGCGACCTGCACGTCAACGAAACCGACGCCAACCGCTATCGGGACCTGTTCGCGGAGATTTCCGGGAAGGCGGATGTGCTGGCGCTGACCGGCGACCTCACCAACTTCGGCAAGACACGGGAGGCCGAGATCCTGGCCGAGGACTTGCGCCACTGCACGATCCCGGTCGTCGCGGTGCTCGGCAACCACGACTATGAATGCGGCCAGCCGGAGGAGGTGGTGCGCATCCTCCAGGGTGCCGGCGTCACGGTGCTGGACGAGCAGGCGGTCGAGGTCGCAGGGGTCGGCTTTGCGGGCGTGAAGGGCTTTGTCGGCGGCTTCGATCGCGGCGAACTGGGCGCGTTCGGCGAACCGGGAATCAAGGCGATCGTCGACGAATCGATCAACGAAGCGCGCAAGCTGGAGAATGCGCTGCGCACGCTGCGGACGGACCGCGCGGTGGCGCTGCTCCATTATGCGCCGGTGGCGGCGACCGTGGAGGGCGAGCCCAGGGAGATCTGGCCGTTCCTGGGTTCCTCGCGGCTGGCGGACGCGGTCGATCGGTTCGACAATGTCCGGCTGGTGCTGCACGGCCACGCTCACCGCGGCAGCTATGAGGGGCGGACCCGGCGCGACATTCCGGTCTATAACGTCGCACAGTTCGTGCTGCAGGAACGGATCGGCAAGCCCTACGTGCTGTTCGAGGTCTGAGGCCTCACGCGGCCTCTGGGCGGCGGCCAATCCCCATGCGGGCAAGCTCGCGCCGGCGGTCGACGAACTGGTGCTTGAGCGCGCCGGCAACATGCAGCAGCAGCAGCGCGAGCAGCACCCAGCCGCCGATCGCGTGAAAGGTCTCGATCCGTTCGTGCAGCGCGCGTTGCTCGGGCACGCCCTGTGCGGTGCGGCCGAGCTGCTGGACGGGCGTGATCATCGGCAGCGGGACCACGCCCCATATCCGCATCGGCCCCCGCTTGCGCGGCGGCTGACCGCCGCCCTTGCCCTCACCGGCGGGGCCGCCCTGTGAGCGCGTGTCGGGCTTGAGCGTGGGGGCGGGCGGGGGCCCCGGCGGGTTCTCGGCCGCCCAGGCGGCGCCCGGCGATCCGGCCGGCGGATTAGCCGACACCAGCGCCCAGCCGGAGAATGGCATCAGCAGCATCGCCACGTAGAGCAGCAAGTGGACGCCATGGGCGAGCCCCTTCTCCCAACCCGCCATCGGCAGATAGGGCGGCGGCCGGTGCGTCACCCGCCAGCCGACGCGCACCAGACTCAACACCAGGATGGTGATGCCCGACGAGACATGGAAGACGAAGAAGCCGCGCGGCAGCACCGGCCGCAGCAATCCGGAGGTGAGATTGTAGAGGATCAGCGCAGCGATCGCCCAGTGCAGCGCAATCGCGACGTTGGAATAGCGCAGCCGCCGGGCTGCGACGGGATCGGGCGCGGGCATGGCAGCGATCTCCTGCAAAGCTGGCACAGCGTGTCGGGCGCGGGAGTCCGGGTCAAGCGGGTGTGAAGCGCGCATAAGCGCGGCGGTACCGCGGCCGGTGTGGGACAGAAACCTGTGGGGCCGAACTTCGCCGCGCTGCCGCTACGCGCCGGAGGCGGAGACTGCTCCGGGCTCGACTACACCGCGCTACAGCAGCGAAGGCACCAGCGGTCCATGACCCTGGCGCCTGCCTAGCGCGGCCTTTGCCGCAGTACGCCGACTGGTACCCGGCCCGCTCGCACGTGTGCGAGCGGGCCAAACGGCAATCACCCCTCGCTCTTCTCGTAGTTCTTCAGCTCGTCGCCGAGGATGCGCACGACGTGGAGCACGTTGGTGGAGCCCGGCGTCCCGAACGGCACGCCCGCGCATACCACGACGCGGTCGGTCGCCTCGGCCATCTGGTGGCGCAGCATCATGCGCTTTGCCTTGGCGATCATCTCCTCGAACGAGCCGACGTCGCGGGTGAGGACGGCATGCACGCCCCACAACAGGCCCAGCCGGCGCGCCGTGTCCTGGTTCGGGGTCAGCACCATGATCGGCACGCCCGGACGCTCACGCGCAATGCGACGCGCGGTCGAGCCGGAGGTGGTGAAGCACAGGATCGCCTTGGCATCGACCGTGCGGGCGATGTTCTTGGCGGCTTCCGCCAGTGCGTCGGCCGTGGTGGGGTCCGGACGGGTGATGGTGAAGTGGACGCGGTCGCCATGGCCGGGATCGCGCTCCACCGAATGGGCGATCGCATCCATCATCGCGACCGATTCGACCGGCCAGTCGCCGGCGGCGCTTTCGGCCGACAGCATGATCGCATCGGCGCCGTCGTACACCGCGGTCGCGACGTCCGACACTTCCGCGCGCGTCGGCGACGGCGAGGTGATCATCGATTCGAGCATCTGCGTCGCCACCACCACCGGGCGGCCCAGGCGGCGCGCGGTCTCGACGATGCGCTTCTGGAGCGGCGGCACCGACTGCGGCGGCAGCTCGACGCCCAGGTCGCCGCGCGCGACCATGACGCCGTCGCACTGCTCGACGATTTCCTCCAGCCGCACCACGGCCGAGGGCTTCTCGATCTTGGCGAGCAACGCCGCGCGGCCCTGGATGAGCTTGCGCGCGTCGGCCAGATCCTCGGGCCGCTGCACGAAGGACAGCGCGATCCAGTCGACGCCGGCATCGACTGCAAAGTGCAGGTCGCTGATGTCCTTGGGCGTCAGCGCCGCCATCGGCAGCACCACGTCGGGGACGTTCAACCCCTTGTTGTTGGACAGCATGCCGCCGACCTCGACCCGTGTGACGATGCGGGTCTCGTCATGCTCGACCACGCGCAGCACCAGCTTGCCGTCGTCCAGCAGCAGGCGCGCGTCGGGCGTGATCGCGGCAAAGATTTCCTTGTGGGGAAGCTCGACGCGGGTTGCATCGCCGGGGGCGTCCGAACGGTCGAGAATGAACTGGCTGCCGGTTTCCAGCAGTACCTTGCCCTCGGCAAAGCGGCCGACGCGCAGCTTGGGGCCTTGCAGGTCGGCGAGGATGGTGGAAGGGCGGTTATACTGCTGTTCGAGCGCGCGGATGGCCGCGATCACAGGCAGCTTCGATTGCTGGTCGCCGTGGCTCATGTTGATGCGAAACGCATCGGCACCCGCTTCGAACAGGCGGGCGATCATCTCGGGCGAGTTGCTCGCCGGACCTAGCGTTGCGAGCACGCGTACCTTGCGCGAGCGGGGCTTGAAAGCCTTGGTCATCCTCGATCCTTGGTTTGCGAGCTTGTGGGTCTACCTGTTCTTGGAACCGGATCAAGTTGTGGAGGACCGAATGACAGACATTAATCATATAGATGACAAACTCGCGGCAGCGGCGTTCCGCCATCTGGTGCACCACCTACGGCATCGCTCCGACGCGCAGAACATCGACCTCATGGGCTTGGCGGGTTTCTGCCGCAACTGCCTGTCGGACTGGCTGGAGGAGGCCAGCGTCGCCGCGGGCGCCTCGATGACCAAGGACGAAGCACGCGAGGCGATCTATGGCATGCCTTATGCCCAGTGGAAGGCGCAGCAGCCGCCCGCCACCGAGGCGCAGCTGGCGCGCATGCAGGAGAGCCTGGCGCTGAACCCGAGCGAAGCGGAGCTCGAAGGGGCACCGATCCCGCCGCGGTGATTCAACCCCTTGCGCCGGACAGGCACCCCCAAGCCGGTTGAGCGGCGGCGGGGGATCGCCTAGACGCGCGCGTTCAACACATTCCACGGGAACATCATGAGCGACAATATCTCGGCCGAGCAGCTGCGCCTTCTGATCGAGCGCATCGAGCGGCTGGAAGAGGAGAAGAAGGGCATCTCCGACGACATCAAGGACGTCTATGCCGAGGCGAAGTCGACCGGCTTCGACGTGAAGACGATGCGTTCGATCATCCGCCTGCGCCGGATGGAAAAGCATCACCGCGACGAGGCGGACATGCTGCTCGAGACCTACAAGCAGGCGCTCGGAATCTGACGGCCGGCGCCCTCGGGCGCCGCCTCCCGCCACGCCGTGCGAGGGCCGATGGCCACCGCGCTTGTCTAGGGGCGGGTGTTTCTTCTACCCGTGCATGCATTGACGGCCCGCTTCCGGGGAAGCCGGGCTGCCCCTGGATTCGAGAGAGCACATGGCAGGCCATTCCAAGTTCAAGAACATCATGCACCGCAAGGGCGCGCAGGATAAGAAGCGCTCGGGCATGTTTTCCAAGCTCAGCCGCGAAATCACCGTGGCGGCCAAGATGGGTCTGCCCGACCCCGACATGAACCCGCGCCTGCGCGCCGCGGTGAACGCCGCCAAGGCGCAGTCGATGCCCAAGGACAATATCCAGCGCGCGATCGACAAGGCGTCGAAGGGCGACATGGAGAATTACGAGGAGATCCGCTACGAGGGCTTCGGGCCCGGCGGCGTGTCCCTCATCATCGAGGCGCTGACCGACAACCGCAACCGCACCGCCACCAACGTGCGCACCGCGGTTTCGAAGAACGGCGGCAACCTGGGCACTGCCGGTTCGGTCAGCCACGGCTTCGACCGCGTCGGCCTCATCAACTATCCGGCAAGCGCCGGCGACGCCGAAAAGGTGTTCGAGGCGGCACTGGAAGCCGGTGCCGAGGACGTCACCTCCAGCGAAGACGGCCACGAGATCTGGACCGCGCAGGGCGACCTGCACGAAGTCGCCAAGGCGCTCGAGCCGGTGCTGGGCGAGGCCGAGGGTGCCAAGCTCGCCTGGAAGCCGCAGACCATGGTCGAGGTGACCGAGGACGACGCCGCGACGCTGTTCAAGCTGATCGACGCGCTCGACGACGATGACGACGTGCAGACCGTGTGGGGCAACTACGAAGTGTCCGACGCGGTGATGGAGAAGCTGGGCTGATCATCCTCGGCCTCGACCCCGGGCTCGGTACCACCGGCTGGGGCTTGATCCGGGCGGACGGCAATCGCCTCAGCCACGTCGCCAACGGGCAGATCCGCACCGATCCGTCGATGCAGCTGCCCCGGCGTCTGTCGCACCTGTTCGGGGCGCTGGGCGAGGTGATCCGCACCGAGCGTCCCGAGAGCGCTGCGGCCGAGGAGGTGCTGGGCAACAGCAATGCCCAGTCGACGCTCAAGCTCGGGCAGGCGCGCGGCGTGGTGCTGCTCGCCGCCGCCACTGCGGGCCTTGCGATCGGGGAATATCATCCGAGCGTGGTCAAGAAGGCGGTGGTGGGCACGGGCGGCGCGGACAAGCGCCAGATCCAGGCGATGGTCGGTCATCTGCTGCCGGGCGTGAAGCTCGCCGGACCCGATGCCGCCGACGCGCTGGCGGTGGCGATCACCCACGCGCATCACCTCGCCAGCGCCCACGCGCGGGCACGACGGACGGGAGTGGGGGCATGATCGCGCATCTGAAGGGCAGGCTGGAGTCCACCGGCATCGACAACGCGGTGATCGACGTGGGCGGCGTCGGCTATCTGGTCGGCGCTTCGTCGCGCACGTTGCAGGCGCTGGGCGGCGTAGGCGAACACGTCACTATCCACACCGAAATGCTGGTGGCGGAAGATTTCATCCGGCTGGTCGGCTTCGCCACCGCCGACGAGCGCGACTGGTTCCGGCTGCTCACCGGCGTTCAGGGCGTGGGCGCGCGCGTGGCGCTGGCGATCCTGTCGGTGCTCGCCCCCGACGAGCTGCGCACCGCGATTGCCCGGGGCGACAAGGCCAGCATCGGCCGCGCCAATGGCGTGGGGCCCAAGCTCGCCCAGCGCATCGCCATGGAGCTGAAGGACAAGGTCGGCGGGATCGCGCCCGGGCTGGCTGGCGTCGCCGGTGCCACGATCCCAGCGGGCGGCGCGAGCGCCGATGCGGTCTCGGCGCTGCTCAACCTGGGTTTCAAGCCGGCCGAAGCCGCACGTGCCGTCGAGGCGGCAGCCGAAGAGGTCGGCGAGGGTGCAAGCCTCGACGCACTCGTGCGCCTCGCACTGCGCAAGGCGGCGCGCTAAGCGGCTGGACGGCCCCGCCCCGACGAGGCACCCTCCGACGCGATGATTGGAGGAGCGGTCGGATGAAGGGGTTCCGATGGGTCGCATCGCTGGCTCTGCTGCTGAGCGCCAGCGGTGCCGTGGCGCAGCCGGCCGGCAATGACTGGTTGATCCTGCAGAGCGCGGCCGACCCGCTTGCGCTGGTGGGCGCTGTGGCGGCAAAGCGCGCGCCCGGCGGGCGGGTGATGGCGAGCAGCGACTGTCGCGAGATGCGGCCCGGCCTCTACGTCCTCGCGATGAGGCCCGGTGCAGGCGTCCGGCCGGCGGGAGCGTACGTCAAGCGCTGTACGCCCAGGCCGAACAGCCTCACCGCCCGTGGTATCGCGGCGGTCGATCCCAGCTTCGCAGCGATGCGGAGCACGCCCATCAACTTTGACGGCAGTGATATCGTCAGCACGGTTCGGGCCGGGTTGCTGCTGCGCCCCTATTACGCGCCGTCGCCCGAGGACCCGCGCGAGGGGCTCCGCACGGCAGTGGACGATGTCGCGGGCGAGCGCCGGCCGATCGAGCGCGACTGCACCGGCCCGGAGGTGGCGCGCAGCCGCACCCATATCGCCATCGCCTGCGCGATCGAGCAGGTCGCCGAGCAATACGCCTACCGCACGGTGGTGTACCGTGCGGACGACCTCGCCCGGGTGAAGGCGATTTCGCGCTGCCGCAAACCGCGGTTGATGGCCGGCGCGGTGAAGTGCGCGGCGCAGACCATCTCCGCCGATGGCCAGGTCACGACCGCGCAGCGCACCGTCGCGCTCTGATCGTCAGAACAGTTTCAGCTCCGCTACCCGTACCGGCTTGGCCCGCGTCTGCATCTGCACGCGAAGTGCGATTGCGCGCACGGGCGCCCAGCGGGCGTTGGTGATGCCGTTGGCGAGCGGAGCGTCCTGTTGCGCTGTGACCTTCTGCCAGCGGCCGTCGACCTTCGCCTCGATCGCATAGCGTGCGGGAGTGGCGTGCGTCGCATCCGCGAAGAACGCCAGTTCGGCCGAGGAAATCTCCGTTGGCTTGCCGAAGTCGACTTGCAGCCAGGGTGCGCGTTCGCCCGGCTGACTGCTCCAGCCATGGTCGTTCTCGGGGAAGAATACCACCCGACCATCGACGGCGTCGTGGATGCGCTCGGGCGTGCCGCTGGACGCGGTCGGCTTGGGGAAGTTGCCGCGGACCAGTTCGACCGCGCGGTCGATTCCCGTTGCACGGGAAGCGGCGGCGCGGCGGGCGAGCGGCACCTCGATGCGCTCGGCCTTGGCGCTGCGGGCGACTTCCTGCCCGTCGACCAGCACGCGCATGCCTGCACCCTGGCGATAGTGGCTGCCGTCGGCGTCGTAGCGGATCGTCACCAGCCGCCCGTGATAGGGCACATCCTGTAGCTGGAACCACTGGAGCGTGTCAGAGCCGGTGCCAGCGGGAACCAGCGGGTTCACCTCCAACACGTCATCTTCGCGCGGGCGCAGGCCGACCAGCCCGGCGATCACCAGGTCGTTGAAGCCCGAGTGGAAATAGTGGTGGCTGCGTGCCAGGCCGACGATCGGCTTGCCGGTGTCGGGGTGATAATCCTCCTCCAGGTCGAGCCGGTCGCCCTGAAAGTGGAGCTGCGCATATTGGCGCAGCAGGCGCAGATAGTCGGCGCGAGTGACGACGTCTTGGCGATAGTCGCGCAGCAGATTGGCCATGGCGGTCAGGGTCTGCGTCGTCTGGAATGGCCAGGCCGGGCCGTTCCACTGGCATTCGGGCGCAGTGCCTTCGTAGCGATACTGCTGCATGTAGTGCGGGTAGCTCGGCTCCACCGTGCGCATGCCAAACGGGCCGCCGAGTCCCTGGGGTGACAGCAGATGCTTCCACGCCGTGGCGAAGCGCGGGTCGTTGCTCGGCAGGCCGAAGGTCCACGGCACATAGCCGGCAAGCTCGCGCCCGCGGATCGGCTCCCAGTATTTCACATGCTCGTTGCTGACCTTGTACCGGTCGATGAAGTGGCCGAGCTTCGGGCTCCACAGCGCTTCCTCGACGCGGGCACGCAGCCGGTCGGCACGCGCGTCATAGTCGGCGGCGGTCTTGGCGTCGCCCGAGAGGGTGGACAGGCGGGCGATCGCGCGCGCGTTTGCGAACATATAGGCGTTGATCGACGGCCGGAACGAATCGCCGCCGCGAAACCCGTCCTTGCCGCCCGACGCGTCGATCGAGGAGATGGTGTATTCGGTGGCGTCGAGCAGCGGCTCGATGAAGTAGAGCCCCTTGGTGAAGTCGAGCTTGTCGTCCCACAGGCCATAGATGTGGCGCATGGCGGGGAGGTGGCGGACCGCATCGGCACGGTCGCCGTCGACCAGGAAGCGGGCGTAGGTGGCGTCGGCGATCGCCTCGCTGAAATGCCGGTCGTTGCCGCCGTCCTGGTAGAGGAAGTCGATGTAGTCACCGGCATAGCGCCGGTCGCGCAGCCAGCGCCCTTCGTAGAGGTGGAAGCCGGTGGCGTCGTTCAGGCTGGCATAGGGTTCGCGCTGCCAGCCCACATCGTCCATGAACTCGGTGCTGATATAGCCTTTCTCGCCCAGGTCGCGCTGGTGAGCACGAAACAGCTTCCAGCGATAGTAATAGACGGCGTCGAGCTTCGGATCGGACGATTCGAACAGGGGTACGTTGTCGCGGTACCAGGGCGCGTCGTTGCCGAAGCGGGCGCGGAGTACGGCGTCCGCGTCGATCCGCACCGAGGCGCCGGCGAACCGCTGCGACGGCTCCGCGGTCGCGCCGGCACCCAGCAAGGCGGTGGCGCCCAGCAGCGCCAGCATTCGCATCGTGCGCCCGATGCGCGCGCCCTTCATCCGCTCGATCGCCAAGCTCGCCTCTCCCTTATTTGTCTGAGCAAAACTTAGGCGAAAACCGAACGGTTAGACCAGCGGCGTCGGCAGCGGCTCCCCTGCGAAATGCGCGTCGAGATTGGCGAGCACCAGCCGGGCCATTGCTGCGCGTCCGGCTTCAGTGGCACTGCCCTGGTGGGGCGCGAGCACGACATGGTCCATGTGGCGAAGCGCGCGCGGGACATCCGGCTCATTCTCGAACACGTCGAGGCCGGCACCGGCGATGGTCCCATCGCCAAGCGCTGCGATCAGCGCGGGTTCGTCGACCAGGCTGCCGCGGGCGATGTTGACCAGCACGCCGTCGCTCCCGAGCGCGGCGAGCACCTCGGCATCGACGACATGCTGCGTCGCCTTGCCGCCCGGCGCCGACAGGATCAGCACGTCGCACGCCTCGGCCAGGACATGGATGTCGGGGACGAAGCGCCACGGCACGTCCGGCTTAGCCTGCCGGGCAGTGTAGAGCAGCTCGGCGGCAAAGGGTTCGGCACGCCGCGCGATTGCGTGGCCGATGCGGCCGAGGCCAAAGATGCCGATGCGTCGGCCACTCGCCTGACGGCCGGGCGGGACCATCCAGCCGCCGTCGCGCACCATGCGGTCGTTGACCGCGATCCGCCGCTGCACCGCCAGCATCAGCGCGATCGCCTGATCGGCGACGTCGTCGGTCAGCACGTCCGGGGTGGTGGTGACGCGGATCCCGCGGGCGCGCGCGGCCTCCAGGTCGATGCCGTCATAGCCGACGCCGTTGACCGCGATGATCTCCAGCCTGGGCAGCGCCTCGATCATGGCGGCGTCGATGACGCTGGCGCCACCGGCGACGATGGCGCGGCTGTCCTCCGGCCCGCCGCCGCTGTGGACGGTGAAGCGCTGCTCCAGCGCCTCTGTCAGCTGCGGCGACAGCGCGGTCATGACGAACAGGGGCGGACGATCGGTCATCGCAGGCTCCGGGCGTGCGATGTACCTCGACAGGGGAGGGTGTGCATCGGTACGGAACGAACCATGGACATTTCCGATCCGCAGACCCGCCGCCGGTGAGCGACGCCGACCGTATCCTGACGCCGGCACGGCGCGGCGAGGACGTCGATGCGGCGCTGCGCCCGCGCTCGCTGGATGAGTTCGTGGGGCAAAAGGCCGCGCGCGAGAACCTGCGCGTGTTCATCGACGCGGCGAAGTCGCGCGGCGACGCACTCGACCATGTGCTGTTCTTCGGCCCCCCGGGGCTCGGCAAGACGACGCTGGCACAGATCGTCGCGCGCGAGATGGGCGTGGGTTTCCGCGCCACTTCCGGACCCGTAATCGCCAAGTCGGGCGACCTGGCGGCGCTGCTCACCAACCTCGAGGACGGCGACGTGCTGTTCATCGACGAGATCCACCGGCTCAATCCGGCGGTCGAGGAGGTGCTGTATCCCGCAATGGAGGACCGCGCGCTGGACCTGATGATCGGCGAGGGGCCGTCGGCGCGGTCGGTGCGGATCGACCTGCCGCGCTTCACGCTGGTGGGCGCGACCACCCGCCAGGGCCTGCTGACCACGCCGTTGCGCGACCGCTTCGGCATCCCCGTGCGGCTGCAGTTCTACACGGTGGACGAGCTGGAAAAGGTGGTGACCCGCGCGGCCGGACTGCTCGACCTGCATGTGGCGTCGGATGGCGCGCGGGAGATTGCCCGCCGCGCCCGCGGTACGCCGCGTATCGCCGGACGACTGCTGCGCCGGGTGCGCGACTTTGCCAATGTCGCGGGCGCCGAGACGGTGGATGCGCGCACTGCCGATGCCGCGCTCAACCGGCTGGAGGTGGACAACCAGGGGCTGGACGCGATGGACCGGCGCTACCTGACCATGATCGCCGACGTGTATCGCGGCGGCCCGGTCGGCGTGGAGACGCTGGCAGCGGGGCTTTCGGAGCCGCGCGACACGATCGAGGAAGTGATCGAGCCCTATCTCATCCAGATCGGCATGGTGGCGCGCACCGCCCGCGGGCGCTGCCTCAACTCGGCCGGATGGAAGCATCTGGGGATCGAGCCGCCGGTGAACACGCAGGACGGCCTGTTCGACTAGGGCAAAGCTCGCTTGGTCCGACAAGGCCGATCCCTGCTCAAGACTAGCGGGGTTGCGCGCAACGCCAGCGATGCTGGCGGCAACGAACCGTTTCCTGGTGCCGTTGAACTGCCGCCGCGTCGGCCCGTTCTCCCGGGGTACCCCTCATCAGGAGATCCCCATGCAGCGTTTCCATGGCAAGACCGTGCTCGTCACCGGTGCGGCATCCGGCATTGGTGCGGCAACCGCGAAGCGCTTTTCCGAAGAAGGCGCCAATGTCGTGCTGGTCGACGTGAGCGACGGGGTCACCGACAAGGCGGCAGCCCTGCCCGAGGATCGAACGCTGGCGCTGACGGTGGATGTGTCCGACTCCGCCGCGGTCGACCGCATGGTAGCGGACGCCGTGGCGCGGTTCGGCGCACTTGACGTGCTGGTGAGCAACGCCGGCATTGCCGCGAGCGGCCGGCCTGAGGCGATCGAAAACGCGGATTGGGAAAAGGTGATCGCCACCGACCTGAACGGCGTGTTCTTCTGCGCGCGGGCCGCGATCCCGCATCTGGAGAAGACCGGTGGATCGATCGTCCACACCGCGTCCGTCTCCGGCACCGGCGGGGATTGGGGGATGAGCCCGTATAATGCGGCCAAGGGCGGGATCGTGAACCTCACCCGCGCGCTGGCGATGGACCTCGGCAAGCGCGGCGTGCGCGTCAATGCGGTGGCGCCCAGCCTCACCCGCACCGGCATGACCGAGGACATGATGGACGACCAGGCGCTGATCGCGAAGTTCGTCGAGCGCATCCCTATCGGCCGAGTGTGCGAGCCCGAAGAAGTGGCTGCGGTCATCGCCTTCCTCGCCAGCCCGGACGCGAGCTTCGTGACCGGCGCGATCCTGCCGGTGGACGGCGGCGTCTCTGCCTCGAACGGCCAGCCGCCGCAGGCCTGAAGGTCCGCCGCAGGCCTGAAGGGTCCGCCGCAGGCCTGACGGAACCGGGTGCCTCCCCCGCGCGCTGAACCAACCACCGGCCGCAAGCGCCGGAAGTGTAAGGAGATTAGCGGTGGCAGAGGCGGTTGAGGCACCCGGCGAGACGGCGCTGTTGATCATCGACATGATCAACGCGCTGGACTTCGAGGACGCAGCTCCGATGCAGGAGCCCGCCGAGGCGGCCGGAGAGGCGATCCTGACGCTACGCGCCGCGGCCGACGCGGCGGGGGTGCCAGTCATCTACGTCAACGACAATGGCGGGGAATGGCACTCCGAACGCTCGCGCCTGGTTGAAAAGGTAACCGACAGCGATGCTCCGGGGCGCGAGCTCACCCGCAGGCTGGCGCCGCGCAGGGATGATTATTTCATCATCAAGCCGCAGTTCTCGGGCTTCTATTCGACCAACCTCCCGGTGCTGCTGCCCAAGCTGGGGGTAAGTCGGCTGATCCTGACCGGGGTCGCCGCCGATATCTGCGTGCTGTTCACCGCCGCCGACGCGCACATGCGCACCTACAAGCTGTGGGTGCCGGAGGATGCGGTCGCCAGCAGCGACCCGCTGCGTACCAAATGGGCGCTGGAGATCATGCGCAACAGCATGGAGGCGAACATCGCCCCGACGACGGAATGTTCGCTCGCCGACTGGATTGCCGGGGCGGAGTAACCCCAAGGAACGCGGTTGGGCTGCGCTCGTTTGATCCCGCACGCGCCGTCCGGCGCCGTGGAGTTCCCGATGCCCCCATTTGTTGCGCGCGCAGGCGCCGCCTGATGCCGACCGCTGATCCCATGCCCGTCGGGGCGCTTGCCGCGGCGCTGGCAGACGCGCTTGCCGGGAAGGATGTGCTGTTCATCGCCGCCGACGAGCAGCGCGCCGAACGCATCGCCGCAGCGCTCGCCGCGCTGGCACCGGAAGCGGCGGTGGTGCACCTGCCGTCGAGCGATGCGATCCCCGGCGACGATGCGCCGCCGTCTGCCGCCAATGTCGGCCGTCGGGTCGGGGCACTGCGCAGGCTGCGCCTGCTGGCGACCGACGCCAGCCGCGCGCGGCTGGCGTGCATCACCACGGCCGAGGCGACGGTGCCGCTGCTGCCGCCGAGTGAGAGCTTCGACGCCGCGCCCCCGGCGCTCGCGGTCGGCGACGCGCTCGACCCGGAGGCGTTTCGCGCCGAGGCGGAGGCGATCGGCTATTTCACCGACGACCGGGTCGACGAGCCCGGCGAAGTTGCAGTGCGCGGCGGCGTGGTCGACATCTTCCCCGCCGATTCGCCCCGTCCGGTGCGGATCGAGGTGGTGGAAGGCCGGATCGCGGCAATCCGCTGCTATGATCCGGCGACGCAACGCTCCGAAGAAGCGCTGGAGCACCTCGAGATCGGCCGGGCCATGGAGCCGGGCATCGGCGAGGGTGTCGTCGGCGTGTCGCTGTTCGCGCATCTGCCACCGGTCGCCATCGCCAGCGATCCGGGTGCGGAGAAGCGGCGCGCGCGCTTCCTGGCGCTGGCCGAGGATGGCGCCAAGCGGCGGCGATCGAACGCGGGCATCGTGGCCGGCGAGGATTGGAAGGCGGAACTGGCTAGGGCCGACACGCTGGACTTGCCCGAAGCCGGGGATGCGCCGCCGCGCTTCGTCGAGCAGCGCCAGCCCTCGCGCGGCTTCGCCCGCTTCGGCCGCGCCGCGCTGGAGGAAGGCGCACTGCTGCTGGTAGGATCGCGTCGCGACCTGCGCTTCCTCGGCGCCCGCGTCCGCAAGCTGCTCAAGACCGAACCGCAGGAGGTCGCCGGCTGGCAGGCGGCGCGAAAGCTTGATGCGGGTACCGTTGCGACGCTTGTGGCCCCGATCGAGCGGGGTTTCCGCGTCGATGGGCTGGCGGTGGTCGCCGCCTCCGACCTGCTCGGCGGGCGGGCACTGGCGGAGGACAGCGCCGTCGCCGCGATCGACCCGCTGTTCGCGGGCGCGGGCGAGCTGCGCATCGGCGACGTGGTGGTGCACGAGGATTTCGGCATCGGCGAAGTGCTGGGGCTGGAGACGCTGCCCGGCGATGAGGGCGACGCGATCATGCTCGGCTATGCGCGCGAAGGCCGGCGGCTGGTACCGGTGGCGGAGGCCGACCGCATCTGGCGCTATGGCGCGGACGCGGATTCGGTGACGCTCGACTCGCTCGACGGATCGAGCTGGGAGAAGCGACGCGGCGCGATCGACGCAGCCGTGGCCGAAAGCGCCAAGGGCCTCGCAGCCCTCGCGGCCGAGCGCGACGCCCGCACCACCGATGCGATCGAGCCGGATGCGTCCGCTTATGAGCGCTTCGCGGTCGGCTTCGCCTTTACCGAGACGCCGGACCAGGCGCGCGCGATTGCCGCGGTGCGCGACGATCTCGCCTCCGGCAAGCCGATGGACCGGCTGGTGATCGGCGACGTCGGCTATGGCAAGACCGAGGTCGCGCTGCGCGCAGCCGCGATGGTTGCGCTCGCCGGGAGGCAGGTCGCGATCGCGGCACCCACCACAGTGCTCGTACGCCAGCATCTGGAAACATTTCAGCAGCGCTTCGAAGGGACCGGCATTGCGGTCGCGGGCCTCTCGCGCCTGTCGAGCGAGGCGGAGAAGAAGCAGGTCAAGGCGGGCCTCGCCGAGGGGTCGATCCGGGTGGTGATCGGCACCGGCGCGGTTGCGGGCGCCGGGGTCGAATACCACGACCTCGCGCTGGTGGTGATCGACGAGGAGCAGCGCTTTGGCGCCGCCGACAAGGCCAAGCTGCGCGAGCTGGGCGCAGGCCATGTCATGGCCCTGTCGGCAACGCCGATCCCGCGCACGCTGCAGACGGCGCTTGTCGGGCTTCAGCAGCTGTCGATCCTGGCGACGCCGCCTGCGCGCCGCCAGCCGATCCGCACCGCCATTGCCAGCTTCGATCCCGTGACGGTGCGCAGCGCGCTGCTGCGCGAACGGGGCCGCGGCGGACAGAGCTTCGTGGTGGTGCCCCGCATCGAGGACATGGCGCCGCTGGAGGCGGAACTGGCCAAGCTGGTGCCGGAACTGCGGCTGGTGACCGCGCACGGCAAGATGCCGGCGGCCGAGATCGACGAGGCGATGGTCGCCTTTGCCAATGGCGCGGGCGACGTGCTGCTTGCGACCAACATCATCGAGGCGGGGCTCGACGTGCCGCGCGCCAACACGATGATCGTCCACCACGCCGATCGCTTCGGCTTGAGCCAGCTCCACCAGCTGCGCGGGCGGGTGGGACGCGGTGGCCGCCGCGGGCAGGTGCTGCTGATGACCGAAGCCGGCGCCGAGATCGCCGAAGCGACGCTCAAGCGCCTGCGCACCCTGCAGGCGTTCGACCGGCTGGGCGCGGGCTTTGCGATCTCCGCACGCGACCTCGACATGCGCGGTGCTGGCGACCTGATGGGCGAGGCGCAGGCCGGGCACATGAAGCTGATCGGTGTCGACCTCTACCAGCATCTGCTGGGCCTCGCGCTGCGCTCGGCGCGGGGCGAGGAAGTGGTGGTCTGGACGCCGGAGCTGAACCTCGGGATCGAAGGCCGTCTGCCGGAGGACTGGATCCCGGAGGCCGAGGTGCGGCTCACGCTCTACGCCCGGCTCGCGCGGCTGGCGGACGAGGCGGCGCTGGACGGGTTCGAGGAGGAGCTGGAGGATCGCTTCGGCGAGCTGCCCGAGGATGCCCGGCGGCTGATGACGGTCGCACGTATCCGCCAGCTGGCGCGGGTCGCTGGGGTTGCGCGGGTGGATGCGGGGCCGGGCGGGATTGCGCTTACGCCCTATGGCAAGGCGAAGCTGAAGGCCGAGGCGCTGGAGGCGAAGGGCGAACGCTATGTGCTGGGCGAGCGCATCGAGGACGCAGCGGAGCGTGCGGCACGGGTCCAGGCGCTGCTGGCGGAGGTGGGCGACTGCTGAGGGGCGCTGCTGGATCGGAGCCCGCCGTAATCCGGTGCTCCATCGCACCGGCGCAGGGGTCGTGTCCACGCGCCGCGGCGCAGCTCTCAAACCAGCAAGCGAGCGCCGGTGATGACCAGCACGAGCGCAAGCAGCGGGCGCAGCAGGCGGTCGGATGCGCGCGATGCGAACAGCGACCCGGCGATGATGCCCGGGATCGATCCCAGCAGCAGCCCGCCAAGCAGGGGCGCATTGACGTTGCCGAGCGACAGATGGCCGAGCCCCGCGACCAGCGTCAGCGGCACGGCATGGACGATGTCGGTCGCGACCAGCTTCCGCGTGGTGAGCCGCAGCGGGTAGAGCCCGAACAGCATCACGGCGCCCAGGGCACCGGCGCCGACCGAGGTGAGCGTCACCATCACCCCCAGCAGCGCGCCCGCGACCACGGTCATCGGCGTCTGGAGGCGGTGGAGATCGACCGTCGAATAGGCGCGGAAGCGGAGGGCAGCGCGCTGCATGTGCGGCCGCACCAGCGTGGCAGCGGCCGTGAGCAGCAGCACCGCACCCAGCAGGTGCAGGATCAGGCCGCCCTTGATCGACTGGGTATCGGTGCGCGCAAGCAGCCAGAGCGTGACGGCGGCGGCGGGCAGGCTGCCAGCGCAGAGCCGGCGAACGATCTGGAAATCGGGGCCGCCGTCGGTGCCGCGGTGGCGATGGTGGATGAATCCGCCGACGGACTTGGTGATGGCAGCGAACCACAGGTCGGTGCCGACCGCGGTGATCGGCGCTACGCCGAGCAGCAGGATCAGGATCGGCGCCATCAGCGATCCGCCGCCGACGCCGGTCACCCCCACCAGCAGCCCGACGGTCAGCCCGGCGATCATGTTGTATAGGTCCACGCCGTGCTCCCCCGGATCCGGCCAGCTAGGCCGGTCGCTCGGCCACCAGCGCGAGCAGGCGCGGCGCCTCCTCATGCCGGCAGATCAGCAGGTCGGGAAGATAGGGATCGGGCTGGTTATAGGCGAGCGGCTGTCCGTCAATGCGGCTGACGTGGAACCCGGCCGCGGCCGCAACCGCCACCGGCGCGCAATTGTCCCATTCATATTGCCCCCCGGTGTGGAGGTAGATGTCGGCCTCGCCGCGCACGACCGCCATCGCCTTGGCGCCCGCGGATCCCATCGCGATCAGCTCGGCGCCGATCGCCTGCGCGACGACCACCGCCTGTTCGGCGGGACGGCTGCGGCTGACCAGCATGCGCGGCGCGCCGGCGTGGGCGGGTGGCAGCGCCGGCGGCTGGTCCGAGCCGAGCGTCACGCCCAGCCCTGGCAGCGCCACCGCGCCCGCCGCCGCGCGTCCGCCGATGCAAAGCGCTACATGCACCGCCCAGTCGCTGCGTCCTTCGCCATATTCGCGGGTGCCGTCGAGCGGGTCGACGATCCACACCCGCTCGGCCGCGAGCCGGGCGGCATCGTCCTTCTCTTCTTCGGACAGGACGGCATCGTCCGGCCGCGCCTGCGCCAACGCCTCCAGGATGAAGCGATTGGCGACCTGATCCCCGGCGCGGCCGAGCCCCTTGCCCGCGAACAGGCCGGAGCCGCGGATCTCCATCAGCAGCCGGCCGGCGCCCTCGGCGATGCGGCGTGCAAGCGCGGCGTCCTCTGCCAGTGTCGTCACGCGGGCGTCCCGAGCAGCTGTGCGACGATCCGTTCGGCGGCAGCTTCCGGTGTTTCCTGCGTCGTGTTGACATGGATGTCGGGCGCTTCGGGCGGCTCATAGGGGCTGTCGATGCCGGTGAAGTTCTTGAGCTCGCCGGCGCGTGCCTTGCGATAGAGGCCCTTCACGTCGCGAGCCTCGGCGACCGCGAGCGGCGTGTCGATGAACACTTCGACGAACTCGCCCTCGGGCAGCATGCCGCGCACCAGCTCGCGTTCGGCGCGGAACGGCGAGATGAAGGCGGTGAGCACGATCAGCCCGGCATCGGCCATCAGCTTCGCCACCTCGCCGACGCGGCGGACGTTCTCGACGCGGTCGGCGTCGGTGAAGCCCAGGTCCTTGTTGAGGCCGTGGCGGATATTGTCGCCGTCGAGCAGGAAGCTGTGTTTGCCAAGCGCATGCAGCCGCTTCTCGACCAGATTGGCGATGGTCGACTTGCCCGAACCGGACAGGCCGGTGAACCACAGCACCTTGGGTGCCTGATGCTTCTGGGCGGCGTGCGCCTCCCGCGTGATCTCGACCGCCTGCCAATGCACGTTCTGGCTGCGGCGGAGCGCGAACTGCAGCATGCCGGCAGCGACCGTCGCGTTGGTCAGCTTGTCGATCAGGATGAACCCGCCAAGGTCGCGGTTGTCGGCATAGGGTTCGAACGCGATGCCGCGGTCGGTATAGACCTCCGCCACGCCGATGTCGTTGAGGCCCAGCGTTTTCACGGAAAGCTCGGCCATCGTGTTGACGTCGACCGCATGCTTCGGCGGCTGCACCGTCGCGCTGACGGTGCGGGTGCCGATCTTCATCCAATAGCCGCGGCCGGGGAGCAGATCCTCGGCATCCATCCACACGATCGTCGCCTGGAACTGGTCGGCGACCTGTGGGGGCGCGTCGGCCGCGACCAGCACGTCGCCACGCGAGCAGTCGATCTCGTCCGCGAGCGTCAGGGTGACCGACTGGCCGGCGCCGGCCTCTTCCAGGTCGCCGTCCATGGTGACGATGCGGGCGATGGTGGAGGTGCGGCCCGACGGCAGCACACGCACCGCATCCCCCGGCTTCACGGTGCCGCTGGCGATCAGGCCGGCAAAGCCGCGGAAGTCGAGGTTGGGGCGGTTGACCCACTGCACCGGCATGCGGAACGGGCGGCGGCGGTCGGTGGCAAGGTCGACCTCGACCGTCTCCAGATGCTCGATCAGCGTCGGGCCCTCGTACCAGGGCGTCTGATCCGAACGGCTGGCGATGTTGTCGCCGCCAAGGCCCGAGATCGGGATGGCGGTGAAGTCCTCGATGCCGATCGAGCTCGCAAACGCGCGATAGTCGGCGACGATCTCCGCGAACCGATCCGCGTCATAGCCGACCAGGTCCATCTTGTTCACCGCCAGCACGATGTGGCGGATGCCGATCAGGTGGGCGAGATAGCTGTGGCGGCGGGTCTGGGTGAGGACGCCCTTGCGGCCGTCGATCAGAATCACGGCCAGGTCGGCGGTGGAGGCGCCGGTCACCATGTTGCGCGTATACTGCTCATGCCCGGGCGTGTCGGCGACGATGAACTTGCGCTTCTCGGTCGCAAAGAAGCGATAGGCGACGTCGATCGTGATGCCCTGCTCGCGCTCGGCGGCGAGGCCGTCGACCAGCAGCGCGAAGTCGATATTCTGCCCCTGGGTGCCGATGCGGCGGCTGTCGCTTTCCAGCGCGGCCAGCTGATCCTCGAAGATCATCTTCGAATCGTAGAGGAGGCGGCCGATCAGCGTCGACTTGCCGTCGTCCACCGACCCGCAGGTGATGAAGCGCAGCAGCGTCTTGTTCTGGTGCGCCTCCAGATAGGCGTGGATGTCCTCGGCGATGAGGGCCTCGGTCTGGTAGATCGGATCGTCGAGCACGGACATCAGCAGGCCTCGTCATGCTGAACTTGCTTCAGCATCCACCGCGCCGCAGGCGGCGTCGGTGCACGGGGAGGAATGGACCCTGAAACAAGGTCAGGGTGACGGAGGAGAAGGGAGGCGGCCCGCATCAGAAATAGCCTTCCTGCTTCTTCTTCTCCATGCCGGCGCCGGCTTCGTCCTTGTCGATCGCGCGGCCCTGGCGCTCCGAGGTGGTGGTGAGCAGCATCTCCTGGATCACCTCGGGCAGCGTCGACGCCTCGCTCTCCACCGCGCCGGTCAGGGGGTAGCAGCCGAGGGTGCGAAACCGGATCGAGCGTTCGACGGGGGTCTCGCCCGGGCGCAGCGGGAAGCGCTCGTCGTCCACCATCAGCAGCATGCCGTCGCGCTCGACGGTGGGGCGCGGGGCGGCGAAGTAGAGCGGCACGATCTCGATCCCCTCGGCAAGGATATATTGCCAGATGTCGAGCTCGGTCCAATTGGAGAGCGGAAAGACGCGGATCGACTCTCCCTTGGCCTTGCGCGCGTTGTAGAGCCGCCAGAGCTCCGGCCGCTGCGCCTTGGGATCCCAGCGGTGGCTAGCCGAGCGGAAGCTGAACACGCGCTCCTTGGCGCGGCTCTTCTCCTCGTCGCGGCGGGCGCCGCCGAAGGCTGCATCGAAGCCATATTTGTCGAGCGCCTGCTTCAGCCCCTCGGTCTTCCAGAGGTCGGTATGCAGGCTGCCATGGTCGAACGGGTTGATGCCGCGCGCCACCGCGTCCGGATTGTGGTGGACCAGCAGCTCCATGCCCGCGTCGGCTGCCGCCTTTTCCCGCAGCGCGTACATCGCGCGGAACTTCCAGGTCGTGTCGACATGGAGCAGCGGGAACGGGGGCGGCGCGGGAAAGAAAGCCTTTTTGGCCAGGTGCAGCATCACCGCCGAGTCCTTGCCCACGGAATAGAGCATCACCGGCCGCTCCGTCTCCGCCACCACTTCCCGCAGGATGTGGATGCTTTCCGCCTCCAGCCGCTGGAGGTGAGTCAGGTCGGAACCCGGGTGCCAGGTCTTGGGCGAAAGCGCGTGCATGGAGCGGGAGTTGGCGGAAGCTCTGCCCCTGCACAAGGCGCAATAGGGCCATTTACAGCGTCCGTGCCGGGGAGATCTTGGGTGAGCGAAAGCGGAACTTTAGAAGGGACCCACAAGAGGCGATTTGTGCAAATCAGAAGTTGGGATGGCCAAAGCGGTGCTTTTGGAAGCTGCCGGCGCGCACCTCTTGGCGTAGTTGCCGATTCGGGCGCCGGCCGGTGGCATCGCGCTTCTTAGGACCCGAAGGCGCCGCGCACCCCGGGCGCGCGATTGCGGTCAAAGCGCGATCGCGCACCGAAGGCGCCGACTATCGTGCCAGATGCTCGCGCAGCACACGCATCTGCGGCCGCTCCATGCCGCCTCGGGTCGGCTGGACGCTGAACCTATAGCTTTCCGGCCACCATGGTCCTGCCGCCCAATAGGTCCAGCCTGTCCACACATCGCCGTTGCGGTCGAGGTAGGTCAGCATGTAGTCCAGCGTCTGCAGGCAGGCGGCGTCAGGCCCTGCGCCGAACTCGCCCAGGAAACCGCGCGCATGCTCCGACCGGAGCCAGGCAGTTGCAGCGCGCAGCCGCTCGGCACCGGTATCGGGGCCGCCGCAGCCCGGATGGGTGCCGGATGAGTCACTGTCCAGATACTGGTGCATTTCAAACGCGAAATTGCCGCCGGGATCGCGGAAGCCCGCAAACGCTTCGGCATTGGAGCCGCCGCCGCCGGTGCGCGTCCAGCTATGCGCGCCGGTCCATTTGGTGCCGGGCACCAGGATCAGGTTGCGGGCGCCGGTCGTGCGGATCGCGGCAACGACGCGATCGACGATCCTGCGCCAGTCCGCAGCGGCGATCCCGTTCGGCTCGTTCATCAGCCCGAACGCCACCGGCTGGCCCTTGTAATGGCGGGCAAGCCGCGCCCACAGGTCCGCCAGTCCCTTCGCCACTGCCGGCTCCGTGACGCTGCGACCGGCGTATCGGCCATAGTTGTGCACATCGAGGAGGACGTGGAGCCGATAGGCCGCGGCGTTGCTCACCACCATATCCAGGCGCTGCACCTCCTCGGCGGATAGCGGGCCGGAGAGGCCTGGCTGCACCCGTTCCCACCGGACCGGCAGGCGCACGATGTTCATCCCCGCCTGGGCAAAGGAAGCGAGGTCGGCGGCGGACGGGTAGATATAGTCCTTGCCATAGGTTCCGGGGCGGCGACCGGGGGTGAACTCGCCGCCGGCGAGGTTGACGCCGGTGAGACGTGGCCCCGCGCCGGTTGGGGTAGCAGGCTGGGTGGAGGCGAGCATGCCCGCGGGCGGGGCCTGTGTGGTACCGACCGCCAACATCCCGCCGGTTATCGCAACGGCGAGCGCCAGCCGGAGGATCATGGCAGCACTGCGGTTGCGAGCACGGGGACGCCGCCGTCCTCCAGCAGCCCGGTGAGCCGCTGGAGCTGGCGCAAGCCGGAACGGTTCCGAGTCGCGACCACGATGGTGCCGTCGAAGCCGTCCAGGATGACGTCCGCCGCACCGAAGCGGCTCGACGGCGCGCGGGCAGGCAGGCTGAGCAGCACCAGCCGCTGGCGCCCGATCCGGCCGTCGAGAACCTGGAGCAGTGGCTGCCGCTCGATCAACGCGCCGGCATTGGCCGAGCACGGCCCGGCAGGAAGGAGGTGCAGGCGATCGATGGCCGTGGGCAGGATGGGGGCCCGACCGACGCCCGGTTGCTCGATCAGCGTCGAGAGCCCGGCCTGATTGGGCAGGCGGAACAGCGCATCCTGCACCGGCGCCTGGAGATCGCCGTCCACCAGCAAGGTTCGCCACCCGAGTTGTGCGGTGCCGACGGCCAGGTTCGCGGCGACCGTGGCGACATCGACGTCCGGATCCACCCCGACCAAGGCGACGGCGCGACGTTCGTCCGATGCATCCGCGTGCCACCGGCTGGTGAGCGCACTTCGCAGGTCCCGCATGCCCGCCACGGCCGCCCCGTCGGCGGCAAAGGCGGCGACGACGCGCGGGTCGATCCGCGGGTCTCCGGGAGCGAGCAGGGACGCTTCGGTGCGGTCGGCCGGCAATGCTTCGCCTGCTGCCGGGTCCCACGCCGCGAATGATGCCGCGGCACCGACGTTGGCGGTGGCGCCGACGGTAGCGCTGGCCGCGGGCTGCTGGAACGCAAGCATGGCTTCTCGCGCATCGGCCGCTTCCTCTTGCGCAATCCGCTCCGCATCTGGTTCCCGATTGCCGGCTGCGGCGCTGCTGCCGGTAGGGAAGATCCCGTGCAGGCTTGGGCCGAGGGCCGTGGAGCGCAGTCTCATCCTGGCATTCTCCCGATGCAGATCATTCGGCCGCCGCCATGGTGGATGGCGACGCTTCAGCGGCAAGTTGCAGTCGCGCGAGCAGGAACTGCGGTGCGAGCGAGTCCGCGAAGACCGCATCGCCGTCCGCCGTAAACGACAGCGCGGGGGCGAGCGCTTGCGGGACTCGATCGGCGGCAATCCTCTGGTACGCAGCGCCATCGCACGCTGCAGCCCGGAGTCGTTCGCGCAGGTCGCCACGGCTGCACAACTGCTCGAACAGCGCCGCGGCCGACGCGTTGACGCTCGCCCAGTCGTCCAGGCTGGCGCGCAGGCCGGCGCGCACGGCCGCCATGTCCACGCTGGTGCTGCCCCGCTCTACCGCTGCCAGACCCGCCGCCTGACAGAACAGCCGCACGTGATAAGGGGAGCCCGCCGCCGCTGCGCCGATCTGCGCCCGCGCTTGCCGGGGAAAGACGATGCCGCTGCGCCGCTCGCCTTCGGCAATCACCGCTTCCACTGCATGCGCGCCAAAGGGGCGCACCGGAACGGCGACCAGGTGCCGGCGCAGCGACGGATGCGCCTCGAGCAGGTCGTCCACGTCGGCCGCGATGCCGACCAGCAGGACCTGTATGGGGGCGCGGGTATCGGACAGGAGTTTCAGGAGGCTGGCGACCTGTGCCTTGGCTTCCGGCAGGGCAATGCGGTCGAACTCGTCGATGATCAGGAACAGGCGCCGGGTGAGCGCCGGGGCCGCCGCGCTGACAAAGGCGCGCGCGGTGAACTCCTGTTCCGCCAGCGCCGCAAGCGCGGCGCGCGCGGCGGGCCGCGCTTCTGCCACCAGAAACGGGAGATAGGGGCGCAGTAGTTCGGCGAAGCCCGTGTCGCCGGTCGCGGCATGGTAGATGGCGACGCATTCCGCCTCGTCCGCCAGGTCGCCGAAGATCCGCGCGAGCGACGTCTTGCCCGACCCGCGCGCGCCGAAGATCACCGCGTGCTGCCGCCGCTCCACCACACCATCGACCAGCCGGTTGAGCTCGCCCATGCGGCCGAGCAGTTCGTAGCGGTCGTCCACCGGCTGGGATGCGTTGAACGCGGCAATGACGCGGGCGCGGCGGGAGCGAGCGCCCATCGCTTCGGCGAAGCGGTGCGCAGGGGTGGCGGGAACGGAGTCCGGCGGGGCCGACGGGCGAAGCAGCTCCGGATCGGATGTATCTGACGGACGCCGGTTCACGGGCATCGCGGCGGTGCTCGCGCGGGAAGGTGCCGCCGCTGACGCCGCCGTTTCCCGCGGACGTTCGTTCAGCGCCCAAAGCAGGATGTGGTTTCCCACCTGCTTCACCCGGCGCCACCACTCAGCGATCGAACTCGTCTCCGTCATGCCCAAGAAGTACAAAGCAATCGGTCAGTAGAGAAGGTCAGGCCCTCAGCAACTTCGGCAGATTTGAACCTATCACTGCTTGATCATATCCGCACCGCGCGAGACCTTTCAGAGGTTGTTTGTGGATGCGGTGGGCTCTTGGGGGTGGAATGTCGGTCGAAGCTCTTCGGGCGCAAAGTGGGGGCAGTGGGGGCGCCGACTTGGGCAGCGCATTTCTGTTCACCCAGCAGACGATCGGGCTGGGGGGGCGCAAGACCAGCATGGTGTTCCTTGCGGAGGCGCTCGCCCGACGCGGGTATCAGGTCCATGTCGTCACCACCCAGCTGAGCTGGCTGACCCGCCTGCGGCGCAGCAACCATCTGGCGATGCGCGGCAATGCCCGGTGGAACCGTTGGTATGATGCCGACGGCATGCGCGGGTTCCTGTGGGTGCCGCCTGTCCATCCGGTGGGAGCAACCGGGCGGCTGCGCCAGTGGCTCGCGGCACCCCTGATCGCCGCTTATGGCGCGTTGTTGCCGTGGGCTGTGGTGCGGCCCTTGCGACACGCCCAGCTGGTGGTGATCGAGAGTTGTGCCGCGGTTGCGCTGTTTCGACGCGTTCGACGCGTCGCGCGGGACGCCCGCATTCTGTACAGCATGAACGATCGGCTGACGGTGATCGGCATGCATCCGGGGTTGCAGCATCGGCTGCGAACGGATGCGCCACGCTATGATCTGGTGCGGGTTCCCGCGGCCGACTTGCTGGATGATCTGCCGGATGCACGTGCGGCGCTGGTCCGGCACGGCATCGATCGGCGCGCATTCGACACCGATTCACGCTCGCCCTATCCGACAGGGCCCAACGCGGTGCTGATCGGCGACATGATGCTCGACCAGCCGTTGCTGGAGCGACTGGTCAGATCCTTTCCGGAAGTGCGCTTCCACTATTTCGGCCGCACCGCGCTGGATTTCGAGGCGCCCGCCAACCTCACCGCTTGGGGCGAACAGCCGTTTGAGGCTGTGGTGCCGTTTGTCCAGCATGCGGATGTCGGCCTGGCCCTGTACCGCCGTGTGCCGGGGCTCGCCTATCTGGCGGAGTCGAGCCTGAAAAATCTGCAATACCGCTATTGCGGCCTGCCGGTGGTCGGTCCCGACTTCGCGGTGGCAGCGGTGCCGGGCGCCCTCGGCTATGATCCGGAGCAGCCGGCGAGTGCCGAGCGGGCGCTCCGTGCGGCCTTGGCCCGCGGCCGCGGCGCACGGGGCGGCGTGGCTGACTGGGACGAGGTGGCGGGCGAATTGCTGGCGCTGGTCGGCGCGGGTGGGTGACTCGAACATTAGATCCATTCCGGAGGAAGATATCGCACCCCTTGTGGAGCAATCTCGCCGGAAAGACCTGCCGTTCTGATTGTCAGAAAAGTGTCTTTAACGATATTCGATCTCAAGCGCGTCTTCTTGTTTGAACCTCGGCTATTCTGTTCCAGGTAAGGGGCCTGGGGGCCGATCTCGCGCGCATGTTCGGGAGGAAGCAATGGCCTATTACAATGGAGGTCCGGGTGACAGTGTCATCGTCGCCGATGGCAACGGCAGCGATGTCTTGAGCGGCGATGCCGGCAATGATCGTCTCAACGGTACGTACGGATCTGACCTGATCAAGGGCGGTTCGGGCGACGATAATCTCGCCGGCCAGGCGGGCGACGACTATCTGCAAGGCGACTCGGGGGACGATATCCTCTTCGGCGGATCGGGAAGCGATTTCCTGTTCGGCGGGTACGGCGCCGACAAGTTCGTGTTCGACGACTTCAACTACTCCGATGGCACGGTCGATATCATCAAGGACTTCAACTTGCCGAAGGAAGACGCGCTGGTCCTCAAGAATGGCGTGACCATCACCGGCGCGACGTTCGCCGAGCTTCCCGACAGCCTGTATGCGGACGGCGAACACCTGGACGTGCGGCTCACGCTGACCTCCGACAACGGGTCGACTCAGGACCTGTGGCTGGCGGACGTCGTGACGGCCAAACACAACACTGCGCAGCACAACCAGGTCGCCGCGCTCGAGGATTATCTCGAGAGCCTGGGTTACACCGGCGGCCTTTCGCTGGCTGCGTGAGCGAGGCTCGGGCACTCCGGCTGGTCTCTCAGGGGACCGGTCCCGCATGCAGCGGGGCCGGTGCCTCTGTGGGCGAGGAGCCGATGGCGTCGCTGGCGGCGCAGGTCGCCGTCCCCTGTCCCTTGTGCAACCGCCGCGAGGCATGGGGCTGGGGCTGCGAAAACGGCTATTCGGCCGTGAAGTGCGTGGGCTGCGGGCTCGTCTATGTCTCGCCGCGGCCGGCGGACGACATGATCAGCGAGGCGACGCGCACGGGACAGCACCGGCACGAGGCAGGCGCATTGTCGGTCGTGTACGCGCCCAGCCGGCGCAAGCTGGCGCGATATGAGGCGCGGATGCGGCGGGTTCTGGCCGGCGAGTTGGGCCAGGATCCGGTGTCCTGGCTCGATATCGGGGCCGGTTTCGGCGAGCTGATCGAGGCGCTTCGCGACGTGCTGCCGGCCGGGTCGCGCATCCGCGGCATCGAGCCGATGGCGGCAAAGGCGGCGCATGCGCGGGCGCGCGGCCTTCCGGTTACGTCGGACAAGCTGGCGCAGCTGTCCGAGAGCTTCGACTTCGTGTCGCTGATCAACGTGTTCTCGCACCTGCCGGATCCGGGCGCGTTCCTGGCCGATGTGCGGCGGCTGGTGCGTCCGGGAGGCACGCTGGTGCTGATGACCGGCAACGGCGCCGAACTCGACAGTGCGCAAAGTTATCCGGATCGGCTCGACCTGCCGGACCATCTGGTGTTTGCCGGCCGTCCCCAGCTCGACGCCTTTTTGAGCGAAGCGGGGTTCGAGCCGTACCGCCGCGATCTGGTGCGGCTGGATACGGCCAGCTGGGCGGCCAAGGCGGCGGTGAAGAAGCTGCTGGGGCAACCCGTTCCTCTGGTGATCCCGTACCGCTCGCGGTTCCGGGACATGCTCTATCTCGCGCGGCGAGTGCGGTGAGGGGCGCGCAAGCACCAAGGGTGGCGGCTTGCGCCCCTGAGCCGGCCCTTCGCGTTTCTGACCGGGGCCTCACGCCCCTGAGTCGGCGCTGCCGATCGACGTCCTGGTGCTCGGCGCGACGAGCGCGGCACCACCTGAATCCACCATCTGCCGAGCCAGCACCCCGGCGTCTTCATCCGACCGGCGAAGGAACTGCACTTCTTTGACAAGGCCTCTCGGACAAGGGCCGGGCGCTGCCGGGAGGCAGGGCTGGTATGCTCAGCAGTTCGCGGACGCGGGGCGATCAGAGGTGGGTACCGGCGCGACTTGCTGGCGCATCGCTCCAACCGCGGGTGGTTCGCCAGCGGCGTCAAGCGATCCCGGGTGTTGAGCGCGACGGGGACGTGGTCTGGGTGGATCTCCCCGCGCCCCGGTATTGGGGCGGGCGCGGGTGCCAAGTTCTTGATGGCGGCGGTAGCTGGCAGCGGCGTGATCCATCTGTTCAAGGATCGCCTGCGGTCGCTGCTCGGGCAGGACGTGCGGAGCCGTGCTGGAGAGCTGGTGGCAGCGCTTTTTCGGGCCGTCCTCCATTATTCGAGCCGGCGGTGCTGTCGGCACCGCTGCGGGTGTCGTTGACGTCCTCAGGGCGTCGCCGGGGTGAGCCGGCGGACGCGCAGGCCTTTGGCGGCAAGCGCGTCCTGCAGCGAACCCGTGCCGACGAGGTGACCGGTGCCGACAGCCATGAACACCGTCCCGGGCCTTACCATGCGACCCGCGATCCAGGCTGCCCAGGCGGCGTTGCGGTCGGCGAGCACCCGCTGCTGCACGGCGTCGGAGGTCTGGCGCAAATCCTCTGCGACGATTGCCGCCAGCGCATCGGTGTCGCCGCCGCTCCAGGCTTCGGCGGTGCGGCGCATCACGTCGGTGGCGCGATCCTGGCCGTCGAGGACGCGCGTGAGCATCGCGATCTGCTCGGCTTCGGGCAGTTGGTCGAACATCGCGATCTGATCGCCCTGTGTCTCGAGGCCTTCGACCGGCTTGCCGGCGGCCTTTGCGGCAGCGGTGAGCACCGCTTCCACTCCGGCTTCCCGGCGATAGCCGGTGCGGCGCAGCGGCAGGATGGAAAGCGACGTTGCGGCGAGCCACGGGTCCATGCGGTCGAACGCGCCATCGGGATAGCCGGCAGCGCGCGTCGCGGCGGCGAGCTTCTCGGCATAGCCCGGCGGCAGACGCTGGGGGAGGGGCGGCGTGTCGGCGGGCGGCGCTGCCCGGCGGAGTGCCGCCTGCACCTCCGCCTCCGGCGGGGCGACCAATTCGAGCACCAGCGTGTTGCTCGCCTCGAACGCCCGGCGCACCGGCCCCTGGAACCAGGCAAGATCGGGGCGCAGCTCATGCACCGAGCCGAACAGATAGACGACCGTATCGGCGTCGCGCACTGCCCAGAGCGCCGGCTGCGCGGGCGGCCCCGCTGGACGCGCGGCCGGACCGGCAAAGAACAGGGCGGAGGCTGCCAGGAGCAGGCGGACGAGCGGCATAGGCGAGCCTTACAGGGGGATGCGGGCAAGCTGAAGCGGGACGAGCAATTCTCGCGCAAAGCATGCTGGTTGTCCGGTCCACGGTCGCTCCAGTGAGGCCCGAGCCTTGCACGGCGCGGCGCTTCTGCCACAACAAGGGCCAGGGGACGGGGGGATAGCGATGAGGGTGCGTGCTGGCTTGCTGATTGCGGGGTCGTTGCTGGTTGCTGGCCCCGCCTATGCGCAATCCGAACAGGTGCGTCGCGGTCCGCCCCCGGCTTGGGTGACCCCGTCCGAATTGCTGCCGGTGCCGGAGACGGTCAGCGGTCCGGTGTTCCTGCGCCGCCAGGATGTCGAGGTCCATCTCGGCGACAAGGGGCAGGCGCAGTATCTGGGCTATCGCATCAAAATACTGGACTCGAGCGCGCTGCAGCTCGGCAACATCGCCATTGCCTGGAACCCCGGTGCGGGAGCGCCGATCGTGCATGGCATCACGCTGTTTCGCGACGGCCAGGCCACCGACGTCCTGAAGGGCGCGTCGTTCGAGATCCTGCGCCGCGAGGACCAGCTGGAGGCGGCGAGGCTGGACGGGACGTTGACGGCCGTGCTCCGCGTGCCGGACCTGCGCGTCGGCGACGAGCTGGAGGTCGACCTCACGACCTTTTCGAACGATCCCGGGCTGGGCCACAATGAAGCCGGATTCCTGCTGCTCGCACCGGCCCCGGCACCGGGCCGTTACCATCTGGGGCTGAGTTGGGAGCAGGGGCGCGAGCCCGCCCTGAAGATGACGCCGGACATGACCGCGGCGATGGCGAAGGGTGAGCGTGCGGTGCATTTCCGCTTCGACAATCCCGCGCTCGTGTCGCCGCCCAAGGATGCGCCGCCCCGCTATTCGTGGCAGCGGACGGTGGAATATAGCGACTTTGCGGATTGGGGCGCGATGTCCCGCCATTTCGCGCCGCTGTTCGCCAAGGCCGGAACGCTTGCGGCCAATTCTGCCATCAGGCAGGAGGCCGCCCGCATCGCTGCCGCACAGGCGCGACCGCTCGATCGCGCAGCCGCCGCACTGAAGCTGGTGCAGCAGGACGTGCGCTACATCTATGTCGGGCTGAACGGCGGCAATCTGATCCCGGCTACCGCGGACGAGACCTGGCAGCGCCGATATGGCGACTGCAAGGGAAAGACGGTGCTGCTGCTGGCGCTGCTGGCGGAAATGGGCATTCCGGCGGAGCCGGTGCTGGTCAACTCCAGCGGAATGGACGACGGCTTCGACCAGCGCCTGCCGCTGCCGCAGTTGTTCGACCATGTGCTGGTCCGCGCGCAGATCGATGGCCAGACCTATTGGCTCGACGGGACGCTCCCGCCGGTTGCGGGGCCGAGCGCGCGGCCGGTCTATCCGATCGGCTGGGCGCTGCCGGTCACCGCAAAAGGCAGCGCCATCGAGAAACTGGCGTGGCAGCCGGCGACCACACCGGACGAGATCAACCTGTTCGAGATCGATGCGCGGGCCGGCTTCGACAAGCCTGCGCGGATCGTGACGACCGAGATTGTCCGGGGCCTCGCGGGATTGCAGAAGCAGATGCAGTTCGCATCGATTTCTCCGGCGCAGCTGCTCGCCGGATTCCGCCAGAACGCGGTGGGAGAGGTCTGGCAGTCGATCGACGACGTGCAATGGCGCTATGACCAGAAGGCGGGCGCCAGCATCCTGACCATCAGCGGCACCGGGACGGTGAACTGGGAGGACGGCAGCATGGGCGCCAAATCGCTGGCGCTGCCGGGCGGCGGTTTCAACCCGCCCGAGCGTCGGGTGCGGGCGCCGGGCGAGACGTCGGATGCGCCCTTCTACACCCGGCCCGAGTATACGTGTCACGCCACCACGGTGCGGCTGCCGAGCGCGACGCGCGCCGAGCACTGGTCCGCCAAGCCCAGCTTCGATACCCGCGTGTTCGGGCGCAGCTATCATCGCGCCTGGGAGCTGCGCGACGGGGCGCTGCGCATGATCCGAGGGTCGCGGGTCGAACAGCCGGAGGTCGACGTGGCGACCGCACAGCGCGACAACGCCCGGATCGCTGCGTTCGACAACAGCATGGGGTGGATCTTCTATGATCCGCTCGGCAAGGAGGCGGGCGTCGGCAAGGGGGAGACGGTGCCGACCACCTACGACTTCGACTGGACGGCCAGCGACGTGCCGTGCGCATCCCCGTCTGATCTTCGGTAGGCAGCCGTAGCCCCACGGGCACGGCCCGAAATCGCGCCCGTCTCGGCGCCTTCGGCCGGGGTGGATGCTTGACCCCCTTCGGGCCATGGGTCAAAGCGCGGCCGTGTCCGAGCCACTCAGCTTCCAGCGCATGATCCTCACGCTCCATGACTATTGGAGCGATCGGGGCTGTCTCATCCTCCAGCCGTACGACATGGAGATGGGCGCCGGCACCTTCCACACCGCCACGACGCTGCGCGCGCTGGGGCCGGAGCCGTGGAACGCCGCGTTCGTCCAGCCGTGCCGCCGTCCGACCGACGGACGCTATGGCGAGAACCCGAACCGGCTGCAGCATTATTACCAGTATCAGGTGATCCTGAAGCCGAGCCCGGCGGATTTGCAGGAGCTGTACCTGGGCTCGCTGGCGGCGATCGGCATCGACTTCACCCGCCACGACATCCGCTTCGTGGAGGACGACTGGGAGTCGCCGACGCTGGGCGCCTGGGGCCTGGGCTGGGAAGTCTGGTGCGATGGCATGGAAGTCACCCAGTTCACCTATTTCCAGCAGATGGGCGGGTTCGACTGCAAGCCGGTGGCGGGCGAGCTGACCTACGGCCTGGAACGCCTCGCCATGTACATCCAGAACAAGGATTCGGTGTACGATCTGGCGTTCAACGACGCGGGCGTCACCTATGGCGACGTGTTCCATGAGAACGAGGTCCAGATGTCGACCTGGAACTTCGAGGTCGCCGACACCGACACGTTGTTCGACCAGTTCCGCAAGGCCGCAGCCGAGTGTGAGCGCTGCCTTGCCGCGGGCCTTCCGATCCCGGCGTACGAACAGGCGATCAAGGCCAGCCACACCTTCAACCTGTTGCAGGCGCGCGGGGTGATCTCGGTCGCCGAGCGCCAGGCCTATATCGGCCGGGTGCGCGATCTTGCGAAGGGCGCGTGCGCTGCGTGGATCGAGAAGAAGACGCCCGAATGGCAGGCACGCTTCCCGGGGTGGACGGCATGAGCGACTTTCTTCTCGAACTCCGCTCGGAGGAAATCCCGGCGCGCATGCAGGAGCGGGCGCGCGAGGACCTGGCCAAGCTGTTCGCGGCCGAGCTCGGCAAGGCGGGGCTGAAGGCGGCGGAGATCGTCACCTATGCCAGCCCGCGCCGGCTGGCGCTGATCGCGCGCGGCCTGCCGCTCGCGACCGAAGCCGTGCGCGAGGAAGTGAAGGGGCCGCGTGCCTCCGCGCCGCCGCAGGCGCTGGAGGGGTTCCTGCGCAAGACCGGCCTCACCCGCGAGGATCTGGTCGAGCGCGACGGCGTGCTGTTCGCGGTCACCGACAAGCCGGGACGTGCGACGGCCGAGGTGCTGGCCGAGGCGGTTCCGGCGGTCGTGCGCGCGTTCCCGTGGCCCAAGGCGATGCGCTGGGGCGCGCCGTCGGTGTCGACCGAGAGCCCGCGCTGGGTGCGCCCGCTGCAGGGCATCGTCGCGCTGCTCGACGACACGGTGGTGCCGTTCGAGGTGTTCGGCGTATCGTCGGGCGCGGCGACGCTCGGGCATCGCTTCCACCACCCGGGCGTCATCACCATCGGATCGGCACACGACTATGTCGAGAAGCTGCGCGCCTGCCATGTGATCGTCGACGGCGCCGAGCGCCGGGCGAGCATCGCGGTGGGGGCAAAGCTTGCCGCGCAGAGTGCTGGCCTGACGCTGGTCGAGGACGAGGGGCTGCTGTTCGAGAACGCCGGCCTCACCGAATTCCCGATGCCGCTGCTCGGCCGTTTCGACGAGAGCTATCTCTCGGTGCCGCCCGAGGTGATCCAGCTCACCGCGCGCGTGAACCAGAAGTATTTTGTCTGCCGCGATGCCGAGGGCAAGCTCGCGAGCGCGTTCGTCTGCACCGCCAACATCGACCCCGAGGATGGCGGTGACAAGATCGTCGAGGGCAACCGCAAGGTGCTCGCCGCGCGGCTGTCGGACGCCAAGTTTTTCTACGAGACGGACCTGAAGACGCGGCTGGAGGACCTGACCCCCAAGCTCGAGAAGATCGTCTTCCACGAAAAGCTCGGCACCGTCGCCGACAAGGTCGAGCGGGTGGCCAAGCTCGCCCGCTGGCTGGTGGAGCAGGGCATCGTCGGCGCGGGCGAGGCGCCGGCAAAGGTCGAACTGCCGCTGGATCCGTCGTCCTCGCCGATCGACGCGCGCGACATCGCCGCGGGCACGGTGAGTGCCGATCGCGAGCGGCTGGCCGACATGGCCGAGCGCGCCGCGCGGCTCGCCAAGGCCGATCTCGTCACTGGCATGGTCGGCGAGTTCCCGGAACTGCAGGGCCTGATGGGCGGCTATTATGCCGCCGCGCAGGGTGAGCCGCAGGAAGTGGCCGAGGCGATCCGCGATCACTACAAGCCGGTGGGGCAGGGCGATGACGTGCCCACCGCGCCGGTGACGGTGGCAGTGGCGCTGGCGGACAAGCTGGACAGCATCACCCAGTTCTTCGGCGTGGACCTCAAGCCGAGCGGCTCCAAGGATCCGTTCGCGCTGCGGCGCTCGGCGCTCGGGGTGATCGCGCTGCTGCTCGACAACAAGCTGCGGCTGCCTCTCTCGCAGGTGGCAGGCGAGGACGTGCTCGACTTCTTCGCCGATCGTCTGAAGGTGCAGCAGCGTGAGGCGGGGGTTCGCCACGACCTGATCGACGCGGTGTTTGCGCTGGGTGGCGAGGACGATCTCGTCCGGCTGCTGGCGCGGGTGCATGCGTTGCAGGGGTTTGTGACCACCGAGGACGGCACCAACCTGCTCGCTGGCTACAAGCGGGCGGCCAACATCCTGAAGAAGGAAGGCTACACCGTTCCGGACGAGCCCCGCTCGCCGGTCGAGGCCGGAGCACGGCAGGTGGGCGGCGCGAACGGCGAGGGTACCGCGCACGTCAGCGGCGAAGCCGAGGGAGCAGCGCGGGGCGCGGCCATCGGCGTCCACCGCAGCGTTGCCGCCAATGCCCCCGATGCGCCGGGGTCGGCCGTGCCGGTGGGCAGCACGGGCACGCCGGGCAATCTGCGCTTCCAGGACGAGGAGGCCAATCAGGCGGTCGACCGCCAGGGCACGACCGAGCACGACGGCACCAGCCATCCCTTTGCCGGCGGCCAGCCTGACGGCATTCCCCAGACCGGCGAGGAAGACCCGCTGGTCGAGGTGGAGCAGGGCGCGTTCACCGATTCCGTCGCCGCCTTTGCGCGCAGCGAGCGTGCGCAGTCGCTGTCGTACGAGCCCGAGCCTGCCGAGGACGCGCTGATGGCGGCCCTCGACGTTGCCGAGCCGCGCGCGGCCAAGGCGATCGCCGACGAGGATTTCGAAGGCGCTATGGCCGCGCTCGCTTCCTTGCGCGCGCCAATCGACGGCTTCTTCGACGACGTGACCGTCAACGACGCCGATCCCGCCAAGCGCACGGCACGGCTCGCGCTGCTGGCGCGGGTGCGGGCGGCGGTGCACCGGGTGGCCGATTTCTCCCGGATCGAAGGATAGCGGACAGCCCGATGCGCTGATGCTATCCTTCGTCCGAAGGTCTGGTTTGTGATCCTCCTCCCCAGGGAACGCACTCCAACCCACGCAAGGAACCACGATGACGCAGTATGTGTACCGTTTTGGCGGCGGAGTTTCCGACGGGGGCTCCGGCGACAAGACGCTGCTTGGCGGCAAGGGCGCCAACCTGGCGGAAATGGCATCGATCGGTCTGCCGGTGCCGCCGGGGTTCACCATCTCCACTCAGATGTGCACGCGCTATTACGAGGAGGGGCAGCGCTTCCCGGACTCGCTGCGCCAGGAAGTGGCCGAGGGGATCGCGCACATCGAGGGCGTGACGGGCAAGCGCTTCGGCGACGCCGCCGATCCGCTGCTGGTGTCGGTCCGCTCGGGCGCGCGCGTGTCGATGCCGGGCATGATGGACACGGTGCTGAACCTGGGCCTCAACGACCAGACGGTCGAGGGGCTGGCGACCGCGTCGGGCGACGCACGCTTCGCCTGGGACAGCTATCGCCGCTTCATCCAGATGTATTCGGACGTCGTGCTTGAGCTCGATCACGGCCGCTTCGAGGAAGCGCTGGAGATCGCCAAGGAGGACAATGGCTACAACCTCGACACCGAACTGACGGCGGAGGACTGGCAGACGCTGGTCGCCGAGTACAAGGCGCTGGTCGAGGAGCTGTGGGGCAAGCCGTTCCCGCAGGACGTGCAGGACCAGCTGTGGGGCGCGGTCGGCGCGGTGTTCGGATCCTGGCAGGCGGAGCGTGCCAAGGTCTATCGCCGGCTGAACGACATTCCGGGCGACTGGGGCACCGCCGTCAACGTGCAGGCGATGGTGTTCGGCAACATGGGCGACACCTCGGCCACGGGCGTTGCCTTCACGCGCAACCCGGCGACCGGCGAGAACGCCTATTACGGTGAGTTCCTGATCAACGCGCAGGGCGAGGACGTGGTCGCGGGCATCCGCACGCCGCAGTATCTGACCAAGGCAGCACGCGAGGGCGCGGGCGCCAAGCCGCTGTCGATGGAAGAGGCGATGCCGGACGCTTATGCCGAGCTGGCGGCGGTGTTCGACCGGCTGGAGCGGCATTACCGCGACATGCAGGACATCGAGTTCACGGTGCAGCAGGGCAAGCTCTGGATGCTCCAGACGCGCTCGGGCAAGCGCACGGCCAAGGCGGCGCTCAAGATCGCGGTCGACATGGCCGAGGAAGGCCTGATCACCCGCGAGGAAGCCGTCGCGCGCGTCGACCCGGCGGCACTCGACCAGCTGCTCCACCCGACGCTCGATCCGGATGCGCCGCGCGACGTGCTGACCAAGGGACTGCCTGCGTCGCCGGGTGCCGCCTCGGGCGTGGCCGTGTTCGACAGCGAAACCGCCGAGCGCCGTTCCGCCACCGGCGAGCCGGTGATCCTGGTGCGCGTCGAGACCAGCCCCGAGGACATTCACGGCATGCACGCCGCCAAGGGCATCCTGACGGCGCGCGGCGGCATGACCAGCCACGCGGCGGTGGTCGCCCGCGGCATGGGGCGGCCGTGCGTGTCGGGTGCAGGCTCGCTCGCGATCGACAGCCGTGCGCGCGTGATGCGCGTCGGCACGCGCGAGATCCGCGAGGGCGACACGCTTACCATCGACGGCTCGACCGGCGAGGTGATGGCGGGCTCGGTGCCGACGGTGCAGCCGGAGCTTGCCGGCGACTTCGGGACGCTGATGGTGTGGGCCGATGGCGTCCGCCGCCTGAAGGTGCGCGCGAACGCGGAGACGCCGCTCGACTGCCGCACCGCCCGCGACTTCGGTGCCGAGGGCATCGGGCTGTGCCGCACCGAGCACATGTTCTTCGAGGGCAGCCGCATCACGGCCGTGCGCCAGATGATCCTGGCGGAGGACGAGAAGGGGCGCCGCGCCGCGCTCGAAAAGCTGCTGCCCGAGCAGCGCCGCGACTTCATCGAGATCTTTGAGGTGATGGCGGGGCTGCCCTGCACGATCCGCCTGCTCGATCCGCCGCTGCACGAGTTCCTGCCGCACCAGGAGGCGGAGTTCGCCGAGGTGGCGGAGGCCGCAGGTGTGGGCGTCGAGCAGCTCAAGCGCCGGGCTGCCGAACTCCATGAGTTCAATCCCATGCTCGGCCATCGCGGCTGCCGCCTGGGCGTGACCTACCCTGAGATCTACGAGATGCAGGCGCGCGCCATCTTCGAGGCGGCGTGCGAGGTTGCGGAGAAATCGGGCGAGGCGCCGATCCCGGAGGTGATGATCCCGCTGGTCGGCACGCGCAAGGAGCTCGAGCTGATGAAGGCGGTCGTCGACAAGGCGGCCCAGGACGTGTTCGCCGAGAAGGGCCGCACGATCGAGTATCTGGTCGGCACCATGATCGAGCTGCCGCGCGCGGCGCTCAAGGCGGGCGAGATCGCCGAGGTGGGCGAGTTCTTCTCCTTCGGCACCAACGATCTGACGCAGACGACACTGGGCGTCAGCCGCGATGACGCCGCACGCTTCCTCGGCACCTATGTCGACAAGGGCATCTATGCGCGCGATCCGTTCGTGAGCCTGGACGTCGAGGGCGTGGGCGAGCTGATCGAGATCGCGGCGGAGCGCGGGCGCAAGACGCGGCCGGACGTGAAGCTCGGCATCTGCGGCGAGCATGGCGGCGATCCGGCGTCGATCGCGTTTTGCGAGCGGACTGGCCTCGATTACGTCTCGGCCTCCCCCTATCGCGTGCCGATCGCGCGGCTTGCGGCAGCGCAGGCCGCGTTGAAGACGAAGGCATGAGCATGCGCCGCCCGGGCGAGGGTCAGAAGCTGACTCGGGACGGGTTCGATCCGATCGGACCCTTCCACCCCTATGTCGTCTGGGCGGCGATCCTGCTGTTCGACATGCTGGTGGTGGCGGCGATCCTCGCCGCGCTCACCCTGGCTGGCGACCGCATCGAGGACCAGCTTTGGCCCGGCGGGACGGAGTGGGTGACGATCTGAGGGGGCGCAGTCTGCGTCTCCAGCGGCGCCCAAGATAAGAATGTATCGCTGCGCAGGCAGGGATCCAGGGCCGAGCAGAACCGCGGCGTGCAGTGCTCGGGCCCCTGGGCTCCCGCCTACGCGGGAGCACGAGGATGGATCCCGCGAGAGTAGGTGAGGGCGTTGCAAGGGCGTCCTTGCCCCTGAAGCCGTCACCCCCAGCGGCGGACGTGGTCGTCGTCGCGACCTTCGCGGATCATTGCCGCCTGCTCGCGCCAGCCGTCGCGCGCGATGGTGCCGGGGGCAAGACGCAGCTGGACTTCCAGCGCCTGCTCGTCCTCCGCGGTCATGGTCTCGATCGCCTTGAAGGTCTTGATGCCGCGATCGTTCAGTTCGCGCTCGCGGACCTCGTCAATGCCACGGATACGCGACAGATTGTCGCGGCCCCAGCCGAACCAGCCGCCCAGGCTGCCTTCGTGGCGATGCGTGTCGTGGCCGTTGGTCGCGGCCACCGCGGCGGTGGATGCCGCGGCAAGCGGAACCGCACTGGTCGTCACGGTCCCCGCCGGGGCGGCGCGGACGGCGCGGTCACGCTCGGCCTCAAGCTCGCGGATGCGGGTGTCGCGCGCCTTGAGTTCGGCGACGGTCTCGTCGCGGTAGCGGCGGTGCTCGACCTCCTCGGCATGGTGCCGCTCGCGCCACTTGCGCCCGCCCGAACTGGAGGCGAGGCCGAACAGCCAGCCTGCCACCAGGCAGAGCACGAGGACCAGATATTGGGTGGGCGTGTGGAACAGCATGGCGGCGGCCTCCGATCGGTTCGGGGGCACAACGACGCGGGCGCGGCGTGCGTTCCTTTGAGGCGCTCAGCTCGTGACCAGCGTGTCGGAAATCGAGCAGGCAGCGGGCCCCAGGATCACCACGAACAGCGTCGGCAGGATGAACAGGATCAGCGGCACCGTCATGATCGCCGGCAGCCTTGCCGCCTTTTCCTCGGCGCGCATCATGCGTTCGTTGCGGAACTCGCCTGACAGCACGCGCAGCGCGGAGGCCAGCGGCGTGCCGTATTTCTCGGTCTGGATCATGGTGGTGGCGACGCTGCGGATCGCGTCCAGATCGATGCGCTGGGTCAGGTTCTCGAACGCCTGACGCCGTTCGGTAAGAAAGCCCAGCTCAATCGCGGTAAGCGAGAACTCCTCGCCCAGCTCGGGATAGGCGCGGCCCAGCTCGCGCGCCACGCGCCCGAATGCCGCGTCGACGGTCAGGCCCGCCTCGGCACAGATCACCAGGAGGTCGAGCGCGTCGGGAAGCCCCTTGCGGATCGCCTGCGACCGTTTGGTGATGCGGTTCTTCAGGTACAGGTCGGGCGCCTTGTAACTCACGATCAAGGAGCCTGCGACCAGCAGATAGGATTTGAACGCGCCCCAGTCCGCGAATGTGTCGGTCCCATACACCAGGAAGATCACCGGGCCGCCGATCAGGATCGGCAGCACCAGCCGGCCGAAGATCACCGCCACGGCCCATTCGCGCGAACGGATGCCGGCGCGCAACAGCTGGGTCTGGGCGGTCTTGAGCTGCTCGTCCTGCAGCACCTTCAGCGACGACAGCAGCGCGCGCATGCGGTCGGTCGTCTCGTTCTTCTTGACCAACTGTGCGCGGCGGCGGGAGACGGGCGCGGTGATGCCGGCTTTCAGCTGTTCGCGGCGTTCGTTGAGCGCCTTCACCCGCTTGGCCATCGGATCGCGCACCGACAGCGCGGCATAGATGGCGACCATCACCGCAAAGGCCGCAACACCGGCCAGCAGCGTCGCCACCATCAGCACGTCGATGCCCATGATCGTTGGGCCTTCGGGGTTGCTCAGCATCGCATCAGATCTCGAAACTGACCATCTTGGCCATCACAAAGGCGCCGATGCCCATCCACAGGAAGCCGCCGGCACCGATGATCATCAGCCGCTGGTCGGAAAAGAAGGCGGACAGATAGCCGCTGTTCACGAACCAGATCAGCCCGAACACCACGAACGGCAGGGAGCCGACGATGTAGGCGGAGGCCTTGGACTCCGACGACATCGCCTTGATCTTGAGCTTCATCTGCGAACGCTTGCGCAACACGTCCGCCAGGTTGCTCAGCGTCTCGGACAGGTTGCCGCCGGTTTCGCGCTGGATGGCGATGGTGATCAGGAAGAACTGGAACTCGGGCGTGCCGATGCGATCGGCCGTTTCCTGAAGTGCCGTGTCGAGCGTGCGGCCGATGCGCATCCGGTCGGACACCGCGCGGAACTCCTCGCCGACCGGACCCGGCACTTCCTGGCCTACCACCCCCATGGTCTCGGTGATCGGCAGGCCGGAGCGCAAGCCGCGTACCAGCAGCTCGATCGCGTCCGGGAACTTGGCAGTGAACTTGTTGACGCGGCGATTGATGGCCATGCCGACGACCTTGTGCGGCACGCCCGCGCCCAGGAACAGGCCGACGAACAGGCTCAGCAGCAGCGGCATGCCCTGGGACCATAGGAACAGCATCGACCCGATCGCGATGCCAAGCGTCGCCAGGCCGTACTGGCCCACGGTCCAGCTCTTGCCCGTCATCGACAATCGTTTCTGGAGCTGGGCCGGATTGGGAAGCAGCCGCCCCGCAGCCACGTCGACGCGCGTGGCGCGCGCGGTGGTAATGCGCCGGATCTGTGCTTCAATGCTGGCGCCGCCGGTTGCGGGCAGATGCCGCTCGCGCACGGCCGCCAGCCGCCGCGCCCGTGCCTTTGCCGGCGAGGGGCCCATCAAGGCGAACGCGAGCAGCAGCAACACCAATCCCGACCCCAGGATCAGCAGCAGGATCGGCAGTGGATTCATGCCCGCCTATCCCGGATGTGCATGCGGCGCCGCATCACCTTGATCCTAGCGCTTGCCGGCTCGGGCGCCGACGCGCGAGCGCAGGAGCCCAAGCTTGCCCAGCAACGAGGGAGCGCCGCCCGCTGCCTTCGGCCCGCCAAGGGTGCGTGAGCCGCCGCCTGCGCTTGCGTCGGTGATCTCGATCAGCCTGGCGGCCAGCTCGACCAGCGGCGCAACCGTCTTGGAGCCCTTGCCGACCTCCGCCAGCGGCTTACCGAGCTTGGCGGCCTGTGCGGCGAGCTTGGCATCGAACACCAGCTGATAGTCGACGCCACGCTCGATCGAGGTCTCGAACTCCTTGCGGCTGATCTCCATCTGGGCCGCCGGCTGGACGCGATTGGCGACCACCAGCACCGTCGCCTCGGGCACGTTGCTGCGGAACCAGGCAAGGATGCGGATCGCGTCGCGGGCCGCTGCAAGCGTATATTCGGTCACCACCACGGCGACCGGCATGCCTTGCGCCAGCTGCGGATGGTTGACGAGCATCGAGCGCGGCAGGTCGACGATCGTGCATTCGAAGCTGTTGCGCATCTCCTCCTGCAGGCGGCCGAACACGCTGCCGTCGGTAAGGATCGGGCTGTTGATCGGTGCTTCGGCGGAGAGCACGGCCAGTCGATCCGACGCGCGCACCATCGCGCGTTCGATGAACAGCCCGTCGATGCGGCTGGGATTCTCGATCGCATCGGTCAGGCCGCGGCCAGGTTCCAAGTCGAGCGCCAGCGCGTCGGTGCCGAAATGCACGTCGAGGTCGAGCAGCGCCGTGCTGCGCTGGGCGCGCTCGCTCACCAGCCAGGCGAGCGAGGTGGCCACGGTCGAGGCGCCCGCACCGCCGCGGGTGCCGACCACGACCGCGGCGCAATGCGGCCGCTCGACGGCGGCGGCATCATTCGCCTTGGGCGCGGTAAGCATCGCCTGTGCCTGGGTGAAGGCGTCGCGCACCGCATCGGCGTTGAGCGGCTTGAGCAGATAGTCCTGAATGCCGCTGGCGACGAGGTCGCGGTACAGGCGCACGTCGTTCACCTGGCCCGTGGCGATCACCACCGTGCCGGGCTCGCACACCTCGGCCAGCGCATTGATGTCGTTGGTCGGATCGCTCGATTCGGACAGGTCGACGAACAGTACGTGCGGGCTCGAGGCGACCGAAAGCGCCTGGACGGCGCTGCGCAGATTGCCGCGCTGTACCTTGTCGGCCTGCCACCCGAGCGCCTGGACCACGGGGCGCAAGACGTCGGCGGACGCTTCGTCAGTGACGAAGCCGGCGAAGGGGTCGCGGCTGGCTGAACGATCCGGCATCAGTTGCCCGCCGTTCCGCTGGGGCTGGAGCCGATACTGCTTGCCCCACTGGCGCCGCTTGCGCCGCTGGATTCAACCGCCGTCCCGCCGCCGCCGGTGGGCGCGGCTCTGCGATAGGCGGCGATCGCGCGCGCTGCGTTGCGCGGATCGGCCAGACCGGTCCCCGGCTGGCCGTGGATCAGGTGCTCCGGATTGGCGACCATCGCTGCCAGGTTCGAATTGATCGCGCAGCCGTGGTTGGCGGCGGTATGCGAGTCGAAGGTGTAGGCGCCATAGGCGTCCACCTGCGGACAAGTCGGGACACTTGCCGAGGCGCGGGTTACCACGACCCGCAGGGTTCCAGGCGCCACCGCGTCCCGGCTGGTCGCGGTGGTGTCGGCGAGCAGCAGCCCGTAGCGGGCTACCGTGCTTGCCACCTGCGTGCGGGCTCCGGTCGACCTGCTCGGGTCCTCGACCGCGATGCGGTCGCCATAGCCGGGGGCGAGCGACGCCATCCACCCGGCCAACCGGCCTGCCTCACCCTCGGCGAGACCATAGGGGGTAGTGCCCAGGTCGAGCACATAGTCGGTGCGGGACACGACCGGCTGATGGACCGATTCGATGCCGCGGCTCGCCCGCGGGTTGCAGGCGGTGAGAAGCAGGGCCGGAGCGCACAGCGCCAGAACTGCGAGACGCGAGGACATGTTCTTCTCCAACGGCTGCGTCATGGGTTGCTGAAGCCCGGGGTCGCGGGCGCCTTTTGCTTCTTGCGCTTGCCCGCGCCATCCTCGGCCAGCACCGGCAGGTTCGGGCCCGCAGGAAGCGCTGCGCCGAGTACGGGCGCACTCGCCGCCGGGGGCGCCAGGGTGGGGACGGGGCGCGAGCCTTCGGACGCGCGGCTGGCAGGCTGTCCCCACAGCACCCGCTCGGCATCGTTGGGCGCACGATAGCCATCGGTCGGCAGCACGATCTGGTTCGCGTCCACCGGCTTCACCAGATAGGGGGTGATCACGATCACCAATTCGGTCTCGTTGCGCTGGAACGCGTTGGAGCGGAACAGCGAGCCGATGATCGGCAGATTGGCCAGGAACGGCGTCTGGCTGATCGAATTGTCATGGCTGTTGGACAAGAGCCCCGCGATCATGAAGCTCTGGCCCGAGCCGAGCTCGACCGTCGTCTCTGCCCGGCGGGTGGTCAGCGCCGGGATGGTGATGTTGTTGACCTCGACCGCGCCGGTCGTGGTGATCTGCGAAACTTCGGGGCGGACGCGCAGGGTGATGCGGCCGTCCGACAGCACCGTCGGCGTATAGGCGAGGCTCACGCCATATTGCTTGTACTCGACCGAGATGGCCGCATTGTTGCCGCCCTGGGCGATCGGGACCGGGATCTCGCCGCCGGCCAGGAACGTGCCGGTCTCGCCCGAAATCGCGGTGAGGTTCGGGTTCGCAAGCGTCGTCACCTGGCCGTTGCGCTCCCCCAGGTCGAGGGAGGCGAGCAGGTCGAGGCCCAGCAGCCGTCCGGCAGCACCAAATGTGCCGCCGATCTCCGGGGCGCTGGGAAAGCTGGCGTCGGTGCCCTGCCGGCCCTGGCCGATGTTGAACCGGAAGCCGCCGGTGGTGTCGCTGGACTGGAGGTTGACCCCGATGTTCTTGACGTAGCTGCGGCTGACCTCGGCGATGCGGACCTGCAGGTTGACCTGCATCGGCGTCGCCGTCTTCAGCCGGCTGAGCACCTGGGTGTTCGCGCCGACGAACGCCTGCGCCAGCGTCTGCGCCTCGGCGATGTCGTCGGGCGACCGGACGGTGCCGGTCAGGAGCACCATGTTGTTCATGGGCGTGGCCGTGATCTGCGCATCCGGCATCGCCAGCGCGAGCATGTCGCCGACGGTGGTGATGTTGTTCCCCACCCGGACGGTCGCGGCATAGACGGTGGCGCCGCTTCGCGACACGGCGTGGATGGTGGTCTCTCCCGGCGTCTTGCCGAAGACATAGAGCTGGTGGGCTGACCGGACCTGCACGTCGGCGATGCGATCATCGGCGACGAACACGTCGGTCATGGCCGCCGGCAGATCGATCAACTGCCCGCGCCCGCTGTTCATCTGGACGACGGGGGGCGAGGGCGCGACCGCTTGTGCCGCAACGGGGGCGGAGCCGCCCATCCCGGCCGCAAGCGCAGCGATCAGCGCGAAGGGCGTGCCCAGCAGTCTGGCCTGAATGCGCATGTCAGTTCCTCCCCCCGACCGGAACCACCGTGGACGTGCTGCCACGCGCGATGCGGACGCTCGGGCCCGTCACCACAGCGGCGCTGCCGGAGGTTGCCGGCGCGCCCATCGGGCCGCCCGTGTTGTTCTGCGGCTTGCCCGGAACCGAGCTGCGCTGGAAGCGCGACACGTCCGCGCCGGTCGAATAGGTGACGCTGCCGTCAACCGGCCGTGCGGCAAGGCGGGCAAGCGCCGCGCGCTCGGCCTGTGGATCGTCGGTATCGGGCAATTCCGCATCGCCGCTCGCGATTGCCTCTTCCAGTTCGGTGCTGTTGTCCGCGATCGAGCGCAGCGACAGCGACAGCTGGCCGACGGTCTGCGCGACCGCGATCTTCTCGGCGATGCGCGGCGTCGCCTCCAGCGTCACGGTGGAAAAGGCGCTGACCACGGTGTTGCCCTTGTCGTCGACCTGCTTGTCGGTGCGCTGGTCGGTGGCGAGCACGCGCAGGTTGCGCAGCATCGTCTCCGAGGCTTTCAGCGGAGGCCCATCGCCGCCGCCCTCGATCGTCTGCGTCAGGATCAGGTCGACCCTGTCGCCCGGGAACACGAAGCCGCCGACCGCGCCCTGGGTGGAGACGGGCACGGTCACGGCCCGCATCCCCGGCCCAAGCGCTGCTGCCAGGAAGCCGCGATCGCCCGGCTTCACCAGCGCGCCCTGGGTGATCGGCTGGCCGGCCGGGATGGCATAGCGCACCACCGTGCCGACAAGCTTCCCGGCATCGGGCGATCCCTCGGTATAATAGGCGTTGGTGACCAGATCCTGCGGCCAGGACTGGAACGCGATCGCGCCCGGATCGATGATCGTACCCACCGGCAGCGCGCGCTTGGCGACCAGCACCTTGGGGCCGGCGACCACGGTCGGCTCTCCGCCCGCGGTCGCGACCGGGGTGGTTGCGTCCTGCATCAGGCTGCGCGCCATGAAGGCGGTGATCGCCGCCACGAACAGCGCGCCTACCAGCAGCAGGACTTTACGAGAATCCATGTCGTCGAGACCTTTCCGTCCCAAGGCGCAGTTGGTGCCGCATCAGGCAGTCACCGGAACTGATTAAGAATGGGTTCCCGGATCACCAGCAACGCCGCCAGCGCGATGGCGACGCCATAGGGTATTTCAGGAAGTTGTTGCTTTTTTCTCAATCGCTTGTCGATCAGCATCAGCAGCGTGAGGGCGCCACCCAGCAGCGACATCAGCACCAGCATCCACAGCAGGGGCTCGGGCGGGAGCCACAGCGCCAGGGCACCGATCAGCTTCACGTCGCCGCCGCCCATCTGCCCGATCGCAAAGGCGCCGACGAACAGGCCGAACACCAGGGTCGCGATTCCAAGCTGGATCGCCACACCCGGCCAAAGCGTCATTCCGCTCGCCATCCACCACGCCGGCGCGAGCAGCGCGATGACGCCATTCTTCCAGTTCGCGATCTCGCGCGTGCGCACGTCCTCGATGGCCGCCGACAGCAACAGCAGCATCAGCGCGAGCAACAGAAGCGAGGGAAGCGACAGCGGCATCGTTCAAGGCCCTAGACGCGGCCGCTTACGAAACCGTAACCGTGGCCCATGGCTGCCCACGCCCTGTATCGCCGCGCGATCCCGTCCGCGGCGCGGATCACGCATTGGAATGCTCCGGACGGCTGGACGCATCGCCGCTTCGACTGGCCGGCGGCCGACGGCGGCCGCACGCGGGGCGCGATGCTGTTCCAGGTCGGCCGCGGCGACATATTCGAGAAGTATCTGGAGAGCTTTGCCCATTGGCGCGCGTGCGGCTGGTCGATCACCAGCTTCGACTGGCGCGGGCAGGGGGGCTCCGGGCGGCTGACCGACGACCCGCATTGCGGGCACATCGATTCGTTCGACACCTATGTCGACGACCTCGCCGCCTTTGCCGGCGAATGGCAGGCGCAGGTGAAGGGGCCGTACGTCCTGATCGGCCATTCGATGGGCGGGCATCTGGTGCTGCGCGCGCTGGCCGAGGGCCGAGTCGCCGCCGATGCGGCGGTGCTGGTCGCGCCGATGCTGGGGCTGAAGGCGCCGATCAGTGCCGGGTTCGGCGAGCGCGCGGCGGGTCTGCTCGCACGGCTTGGCCCGCGCGCGCGCCGTGCGTGGCGCAGCAACGAGCGGCCGTACACACGTCGGGCCCGCCAGTCGCTGCTCACCTCCGATGCCGCCCGCTACGAGGACGAGCTGTGGTGGCAGGCGGCCAACCCGGCTCATGTCGCGGGTCCGCCGAGCTGGGCGTGGATGGTCGAGGCGTTTCGGTCGACCCGCGAACTGCTCGCCAGCCCGGCGCTCGCGACGCTGGACGTGCCGGTGCAGTTGCTGGTGGCAGACAAGGATGCGCTGGTCGATCCGCGCGCGGCACTGAAGGCGGCCGAGCGGTTGAAGCGCGCGACGCTGGTACGGTTCGGCGCCGAAGCGCGCCACGAACTGCTGCGGGAGGCCGATCCGGTCCGCAACCGGGCGATTGCGGAGATCGACCGCTTCCTGGCCGAGGCGCTGGCGGCGGCATGACCCGGCGCATCGCCATCGTCGGGGCGGGCATGGCCGGCACCAGCCTCGCCGCGCTGCTGGCCGGCGAGGACTCGGTCGTGCTGCTGGAGGCGGAGGCGCATCCCGGCTTCCATGCGACGGGGCGTTCGGCCGCCTTCTGGTCGGAAACCTATGGCGGACCGGGTGTCCAGCCGCTCACCAGCGCTTCCGGACCCTTTCTGCACAAGCCGCCGGCCGAGTTCGGCGGCGAGTCCTTCCTAGGTGAGCGCGGCGAGCTGATGATCGCGCCGGCCGGCGATGGCGGGGCGATCGACGCGTTCGAAGCGCGCTTCGCCGGGGCCGGCGTCGCGATGACGCGCGAGGATGCGGCGGCGCGGGTGCCGGGCCTGCGCGGCGAGTGGCAGGGGCTGTGGATGCCGAGTTGCGCCGACATCGACGTCGCGCGGCTGCACGGAGCGTTCCTCGCCCGCGCGCGCCGGCTCGGTGCAGAGCTACGCTGCGACTCTGCCCTGGTGGAAGCCCGAAGAGTCGGAGGCGCATGGCAACTGCGGCTGGCGGATGGCGAGACGCTTGCGGCCGATGTGCTGGTCAACGCCGCGGGCGCCTGGGCGGACCGGGTGGCGCAGATCGCGGGGGCGGCGCCGGTCGGCATCCAGCCCTATCGCCGCACCATGGTGCAGCTGCGCGTCGACCCGCCCGCACCCGCGACACTGCCGCTGGTGATGGATGCGGCCGGCGGCTTTTATTTCAAGCCCGAGCCAGGCGGGCGGGTGTGGCTGACCCCGCATGACGAGACGCCGGCCGCGCCCGGCGACGTGGCGGCGGAGGAGATCGACGTCGCGGTCGCGATCGACCGCATGCAGCGGGTGGTCGACTGGCGCGTGGAAGCGGTCGAGCGGCGTTGGGCGGGCTTGCGCAGCTTCGCGCCCGACCGGCTGCCCGTCTATGGCTGGGACCCGGCGGTCGAGGGGCTGTTCTGGTGCGCCGGCCAGGGCGGCTTCGGCATCCAGACCGCGCCCGCGGGCGCGGCCTTGTGCGCGGCACTGTTCGGGCGAGGCGGGGTGCCGACGAGCGTGGATGCGGCGCTCTATCGCCCGGGACGGTTTGGCTGAGCCTTCAGGCCGCGCGCCCGGCCGCCATCGCCGCGTCGCTCGCCAGCTTGTCGGCGCGCTCGTTCTCCGGGTGGCCGGCATGGCCCTTGACCCAGACCCATTGGATCTGGTGCGGCTTGGCGGCAGCGAGCAGCGCCTGCCACAGCTCCGCGTTCTTGACCGGCTTCCTGTCGGCGGTCTTCCAGCCGTTCTTCTGCCAGCCCTTGATCCACTTGGTGAGGCCGTCCATCACATAGCGGCTGTCGGTCGACAGCGTCACCCGGCACGGACGTTTCAAGGCGTTCAGCCCCTCGATCGCCGCGGTCAGCTCCATGCGGTTGTTGGTGGTGTGCGCCTCGCCACCCGACAGCTCGCGCTCATGCTCGCCGGAGCGGATCACCACGCCCCAGCCGCCGCGGCCCGGATTGCCCTTGCACGCACCGTCGGTGAAGATCTCGACGGGGGTCAGTTCGGTCATGCAAAGGCGTTCCTGTTGTTCTCGTACCATTCCAGTCGCCGCAGATAGGCGAGTGGGTCCTTGCGCGTCACCAGCGCATCGGCGGGGGTGTTGATCCAGTCCCAGGCGCGGGTCAGCAGGAAACGCAGGCAGGCGCCCTCCGCCAGCACCGGCAGCGCCGCACGCTCCGCATCCGACAGAGGAAAGCCTGCCACATAGCCTTGCAGCAGCGCGCGTCCGACCTCCGCATCGAGCGGCGTGCCGGCGCCGTCGAAGCTCCACGCCGAATGCATCACCGCCAGGTCGTAGGCGCGCACATCGGTGCAGGCGAAATAGAAGTCGATGAGGCCGGTGACCCGGTCACCCAGCATCAGCACATTGTCGGGGAACAGGTCGGCATGGATCGCGCCGACCGGCAACTGCCGCGGCCAGGCGGCGACCACGCGGTCGAGCGAAGTGCCGACGCGGTCACGCAGGCCGGGCTGGATGGTGTCGAGGCCGGGCGCGCACTGGTCGAACAGCTGCGGCCAGGCTTCGACGCCCATGGAGTTTGGGCGGGTGGGGGCAAAGTCGGTGAGCGCTGCGTGCATACGCGCCATCGCCGCGCCGCCCGCACGCGCCTGCGCCGGGGTGGGCTGGCTCAGCGAGACGCCGGACAGGAACTCGATCAGGCAGGCAGGGCGGCCCTCCAGCGTCTGGATCACTGTTCCGGTGCGGTCGGGCAGCGCGCGCGGCACGGGGTTGCCGGCGTCCGCCAGCCGGTCGATCATCGCGAAGAAGAAGGGCAGGTCGCCCGCATCCACGCGCTTTTCATAGAGCGTCAGGATGAAGCGGCCGCGGGTGGTGTCGACCAGATAGTTGGAGTTCTCGACCCCTTCGGCGATCCCTTTGGCCGAGACCAGCGCGCCCACGTCATAGCGGGCGAGGAAGGCGACGAGCGCCTCCGCCGAAACCTGCGTATAGACGGCCACGGATCAGGCGGCGACGGCTTCGAGGCCGCGGGGCAGCTTGAAGGTGAGGGTCTCGCGAGTCATTTCGACTTCACGCTCGTCGATCTCGAAGCGCTCGGCGAGGCGGTCGACCACTTCGCGCACCAGCATCTCGGGCGCGGACGCACCGGCGGTAAGGCCGAGCGAGCCGACGCCTTCCAGCCAGGCGAAGTCGATGTCGCTGCCGCGCTGGATCAGGTGCGACGGCGTGCCCTCGCGCTCGGCGACCTCGACCAGGCGCAGCGAGTTGGACGAATTGGGCGCGCCGATCACCAGCACCAGGTCGACGGACGAGGCGATCGCCTTCACCGCCGCCTGGCGGTTGGACGTCGCATAGCAGATGTCATCGGCCTTGGGCGCGACGATCGCGGGGAAGCGGCGCTGGAGCGTCGCCATGATGTCGGCGGTGTCGTCCACCGACAGCGTGGTCTGGGTGAGAAAGGCGAGGTGCTCGGGATTGGCGGGCATCACCGCTTCCGCATCCGCCACCGTCTCGATCAGCGTCATCTGGCCCTGGGGCACCTGGCCGAAGGTGCCGATCACTTCCGGGTGGCCGGCATGGCCGACGAACAGGATGTGGTGCCCGGTGGTCACCAGCCGCTCCGCCTGGCGATGGACCTTGGACACCAGCGGGCAGGTGGCGTCGAGATATTCCAGGCCGCGATCCTCCGCCTCGGCCGGGACCGACTTGGGCACGCCGTGGGCGGAAAACACGACCGGCACGCCCGGCGGAACCTCGTCCAGTTCCTCGACGAACACCGCGCCCTTGGCGCGCAGGCTGTCGACCACGAACTTGTTGTGGACGATCTCGTGCCGGACATAGACGGGGGCGCCGTGCTTCTCGATTGCGAGCTCGACGATGCGGATGGCGCGGTCGACGCCGGCGCAGAAGCCGCGCGGGGCGGCGATCAGCAGCTCGAGGACGGGCTTGGGCGACGGCGCTGTGGCAGGATCGGTCATCACTCCCGCGCATGTACGCGATTGCTTGCGCGCTTGAAAGGCGGTTCCTATGCTGGCGGCGGTCCGGGTCGGCGCTGCATGCGACGGCCCGTTCGTCGTGAAAGGTGTACCCCTCTGTGATCGTCCGAACGCTCGCTGTTTCCGCTGTCGCGCTCCTCGCCCTCGCGGGGTGCAGCCGTAAAGGCGAGATCGACGTGACCCGCGGCGTCGGCATCACCACGGTCCGCTCTGCCTGCCCGGCGGCAGGCGTGCCGGCAGGGACCGGCGACGTCACCCTGTTCGATCCCGCCGGCAGCCAGCTGGCGAGCGCGATCGACGTGACTGCGACCATCACCAACGTGCGCGCCAGCTGCAACGAAGCGGGCGAGGACATCGTCTCCACCGTCACCTTCGACATCCAGGCGCGCCGCACCCGCACCGACGGCGCCCGCCAGGTCGACCTGCCCTATTTCCTGACGGTGGTGCGCGGCGGATCGCAGGTGGTGGCAAAGCGCATCAACCACGCGGTGCTCGACTTCGCGCCGGGCGAAGCGCGCGCGCAGGCGACCGGCAGCGCGACCGCCGTCGTCCAGCGTTCGGCCGCAACCCTGCCGGCGGACATCCGCGAGCAGATCGTCCGCCCGCGCAAGGCCGGTGCCCAGGACGCTGCGGTTGATCCCTTGTCGACGCCGGAAGTGCGCCAGGCCGTGCTCAACGCTTCGTTCGAGGCGCTGGTCGGCTTCCAGCTGACCCAGGACCAGCTGCGCTACAACGCCACGCGCTGATTTCAGGTGGTTGGCTTCCATCAACGCCGTTTGTCTCGAGCAGGGATCGAGCTTGTAGAGAGCCCGTGTCGAGAGAGCCGCCGCAACCGGTTCTCGATACGCCGTCTCGACGGGCTCGACGGCTACTCGAACTAAACGGGAGGCCTGAAGACCCGAGCAAGCTCCGGATCGCACCGCTGCGAACCAGCTTTCCCGCGCGTGGCTGATTGACTCGGCCCCGCAGCCGAGCCACAGCAACTTCCGTCGATGGTCGGAAACGGCCATGGGCACGCGCGGGAGAGTGCCGCCGGCCTTCGAGGCCGCATGCGGCCGCCGAAGGAGCAACCGCCCCGGAATCTCTCAGGCAGAAGGGACCGCGCGCGCCAACGACACTCTGGAAAGCGCGCCGGTGATGCCGGCGCCACCGAAGGGGTAAGCGCAGCTTCTCTGCGCGAAAGCTCTCAGGTTCCGTGACAGAGGGGGCGGCGAAGATGCGGGGAGGCCCGCGTCTGCGTCGTGCCAGACCTGCCGGAGACTGCGCGAATGAGCGACTCGATTTCCTCCACTGATGCGGACGGCCTGGAGCCGATCGCCCCGTCGCTGCTGCCGCTCGATGCCTGGCACCGCGCCCAGGGTGGCCGGATGGTGCCCTTCGCCGGCTATGTGATGCCGGTGCAGTATGAAGGCATCATGGCCGAGCATCTGTGGACGCGCCAACATGCCGGGCTGTTCGACGTCAGCCACATGGGCCAGCTGCTGTTCACCGGCGAGGGCGTGGCGCAGGCGCTGGAAGCGCTGCTGCCGGGCGACCTTCAGGTGCTGGCGGCCAACCGCATGCGCTATTCGCTGCTGCTGGCCGACAATGGCGGCATTCTCGACGACCTGATGGTGACGCGCCTGCCGGAAGCGCATCCGTTCGGCGAGGCGGGCGAGCCGGCGCCGGCGGGCGAGGCCTTCTACATGGTCGTGAACGGCGCCACGAAATATGACGACCTTGGCCATCTGCGCGAGGCGCTGGCCGATACGATCACCATCAACCATCTCGAGGACCGCGCGCTGCTGGCGCTGCAGGGTCCCGAAGCCGTCGCCGTGCTCGCGCGCCTGATCCCGGGCGTCGACGCGCTGCGCTTCATGACCGCGGGGGCGTTCGAATGGGCCGGCCACGCGCTGTGGATCAGCCGTTCGGGCTATACCGGTGAGGACGGCTGCGAGATCTCGCTGCCGGCCGAGGCTGCCGAGGCGTTTGCCGACGCGCTCACTGCCCAGGCGGAGGTCAAGCCGATCGGTCTGGGCGCGCGCGACTCGCTGCGCCTGGAGGCGGGCCTGCCGCTCTACGGCCACGACCTGGACGAAGAGACCACGCCGGTCGCCGCCGACCTGGGCTTCGCCCTGTCGAAGCGTCGCCGCGAGGAAGGGGGCTTCCCCGGTGCCGATCGCATCCTGGCCGAGCGTGCCCAGGGCCCGGCGACCAAGCGCGTCGGCCTGCGCGTCGACGGCCGGCAGCCGGTGCGCGAGGGCGCGACCGTGGTTGACCAGAAGGGCAACACCATCGGCCGCGTGACCTCGGGCGGCTTTGCCCCCAGCGTGGGTGCGCCGATCGCCATGGCCTATGTGCCCGCCGCGCTTGCGGTCGCCGGCACCGACCTGATCCTGTCCCAGCGCGGCAAGGCGCACAGCGCCGAAGTCGTGCCCATGCCGTTCATTTCCCACCGTTACGTCCGCTAAGGAGCGCCGTCGATGAGCCGTTATTTCACCGAAGAGCATGAGTGGGTCGAAGTCGACGGCGACGTCGCGACCGTCGGCATCACCGAATATGCCCAGAGCCAGCTGGGCGACATCGTGTTCGTGGAAGTCCCCGACGAGGGCCGCGAGCTGTCCAAGGGCGACGAGGCCGCAGTGGTCGAGTCGGTGAAGGCCGCCTCCGACGTCTACACCCCGGCGTCGGGCACCGTGATCGAGGGTAATGCCGCCCTTGCCGACAGCCCCGCGCTGGTCAACGAGGATCCGGAAGGCGATGGCTGGTTCTTCCGCCTGACGCTGTCCGACCCGTCCGAGCTCGAGGAGCTGATGGACGCGGACAAGTACGCGGCTTTCGTCGCCAAGCTCTAAACGTCACGTCCTGCCAGTCGCGAGGCTGGCATCTCGGGCGGCGGGTAGGGCTCTTGAGCATTCCCGCCGCAGGAGGAACCCGGCGGTCGCCGGATCCTTGCATAGGCGCAACAGGCGCCCAGACACTCCTGTATCCCTGCGCAGGCGGGGATACAGGGCCAGGCAGAACAACGGCTTGCGGCGTCTGGAACCCTGGGCTCCTGCTTTCGCAGGAGCACGATGGCGGGCTTTCGCAAAGGTCTCGTGGGTGCCGGGGCAACGTCCCGAAGGATTGCCATGCGCTACCTGCCTTTGACTCAGCCCGATCGTGAGGCGATGCTCGCCGCGGTCGGCGCGCCTTCCGTCGAAGCCCTGTTCGCCGACGTGCCGGAGGCTGCCCGCCTCGACGGCCCGGTGCCGGGCCTGCCCAACCACGCCAGCGAACTCGCCGTAGAGCGCCACCTGTCGGCGCTCGCCGCCAAGAACCTGGCCGCGGGCACCGCGCCGTTTTTCCTCGGCTGCGGCGCCTATCGCCACCATGTGCCGGCGAGCGTCGACCATCTGATCCAGCGCGGCGAGTATCTGACCGCCTACACGCCCTATCAGCCGGAAATCGCGCAGGGCACGCTGCAGATGCTGTTCGAGTTCCAGACGCAGGTAGCGACGCTGCTCGGCTGCGACGTGGCCAACGCGTCGATGTACGACGGCTCGACCGCCTGCTGGGAAGCGATCACCATGGCGCGCCGGGTCACCCGCCGCGGCAAGGCGATCCTCTCGTCCGGCCTCCACCCGCACTATGTCTCGGTCGCGCAGACGATGGCGAAGTTCACCGGCGACATGCTGGAGACCTCGGCCCCGACGCTCACCGCCGACACCGACAGCGAGGCGCTGATCGCGGCGATCGACGGCGATACGTCGTGCGTGGTCGTCCAATATCCTGACATTCTGGGCCGTATCCCCGACCTGCGTCCGATCGCGGAGGCCGCGCACGCCAACAAGGCGCTGCTGATCGCGGTGGTGACCGAGCCGGTGGCACTGGGTGCGATCGCCGCGCCGGGTGACCTGGGCGCCGACATCGTCGTGGGCGAAGGCCAGTCGCTGGGCGTCGGCCTGCAGTTCGGCGGACCCTATGTCGGCCTGTTCGCCTGCTCCGACAAGCTGGTGCGCCAGATGCCGGGGCGCCTGTGTGGCGAGACCGTGGATGCCGAGGGCAAGCGCGGCTTCGTGCTGACGCTGTCGACCCGCGAGCAGCATATCCGCCGCGAGAAGGCGACGTCGAACATCTGCACCAACTCCGGCCTGTGTGCGCTCGCCTTCTCGATCCACATGACGCTGCTGGGCGAGAAGGGCCTGCGCCAGCTGGCCGCGAGCAACCATGCGCGTGCCTCGGCTGCGGCGGACCGGCTGACGAAGGTTCCGGGCGTGGAGCTGGTCAACACCAGCTTCTTCAACGAGTTCACGCTCAGGCTGTCGAAGGAAGCGCGCCCGGTCGTCCGGACGCTTGCGGATCGCGGCGTACTCGCGGGCGTGTCGCTCGGCCGGCTCTATCCGGACGCGCCGGAGCTTGCCAACGGCCTGGTGGTGGCGGTGACCGAGACGGTAACCGAAGAAGATATCGAAACGCTCGCGACCGAGCTCGAAGAGGTGCTGGCATGACGATCAACCAGAGCGGCTGGCGTCCGGAGATGGGCGGCAGCGACGAGGCCACGCAGGCGACCTTCACCGGCAACCGCGCACTGATGCTCGAGGAGCCGTTGCTGTTCGAGATCGGCTCGGCGGACGTGACCGGCGTCGACTTCGACGAGGCGCCGCAAGCGCCGTCCCGGCTTGGCGGCATGGAGCGCAAGGACCCGATCGGCCTGCCGGGCCTTTCGGAGCCGGAAGCGGTGCGCCACTATACGCGTCTCAGCCGTCAGAACTATGCGATCGACCTGGGCCTGTTCCCGCTCGGTTCGTGCACCATGAAGCACAACCCGCGCCTGAACGAGCGCATGGCCCGGCTGCCGGGCTTTGCCGATGTCCACCCGCTGCAGCCGGTCGACACCGTGCAGGGTGCGCTGGAGGTGATCCACCAGCTCGCCCACTGGCTGGTGACGTTGACGGGCATGGACTCGGTCGCGATGAGCCCCAAGGCGGGTGCGCATGGCGAGCTGTGCGGCATCCTCGCGATCCGCGCCGCGCTGGAGGCCAAGGGCGAAGGCCACCGCAAGGTGATCCTGGTGCCCGAAAGCGCGCACGGTACCAATCCCGCGACCGCGGCCTTTGCCGGCTTCAAGGTTGAGGACATTCCCGCCACTGCCGAGGGGCGTGTCGACCTGGAGGCGCTGAAGGCGCGGCTGGGGCCGGACGTGGCGGGCGTGATGATCACCAACCCGAACACCTGCGGCCTGTTCGAGCGCGACATGCGCGCGATCAGCGACGCGGTGCATGGCGTCGGCGGGTACGTCTACTGTGACGGCGCCAACTTCAACGCGATCGTCGGGCGCGTGCGTCCGGGCGACCTTGGCATCGACGCGATGCACATCAACCTGCACAAGACCTTCTCGACCCCGCACGGCGGCGGCGGGCCGGGTTCGGGGCCGGTGGTGTTCTCGGCAGCGCTGACGCCGTTCGCACCGCTCCCCTTCGTCGAGAAGCAGGGCGATCGCTTCGCGCTGATCGAGGAAGAGACGGCGGGCGAGCACCATGCCGGCAGCTTCGGGCGCATGGTGGCGTTCCACGGCCAGATGGGCATGTTCACCCGTGCGCTGAGCTACATCCTCAGCCACGGTGCCGATGGCCTGTACCAGGTGTCGGGCGATGCGGTGCTCAACGCCAACTACGTCCTGCGCCAGCTGGAAGACGTGCTCGACGCGCCGTTCGGCGGCAGCGGCCCGTGCATGCATGAGGCGCTGTTCTCGGACGCAGGCCTGGCCGAGGGCTTCACCACGCTGGACGTGGCCAAGGGGCTCATCGACGAGGGCTATCACCCGATGACGATGTACTTCCCGCTGGTCGTCCATGGCGCGATGCTGATCGAGCCGACCGAGACCGAGTCGAAGGCAGCGCTCGACCAGTTCATCGGCGCGCTGCGCTCGGTCGCGGAGCGCGCCAAGGCCGGCGACCAGGCGCTGAAGGGCGCGCCGCACTTCGCGCCGCGCCGTCGCCTCGACGAAACCCAGGCGGCCCGCAAGCCGGTGCTGCGCTGGAAGCCGTCACAGCAGGCTGCACAAGCCGCAGAGTAAGCCAGGGCACGGCGCGCCTCCCTCCGGACCGATCCGGAGGGAGGCGCGCCGGTCGCAAAGATGCCGCCAAGTTCCGACGCGCACGGCCGCCCGGAACTCGCGAACCCGTGGCCACGTTGTTCCGAATAGTTCACGCTCCGTTCAACCGCTTCCTGCGATCAACGGTTCATCTCTATTCGGGAGTTTTTCCCATGTTTCTGAAGCGCATCCGTACTTTGGCGCTGATCGCGGCGGCGGGCCTGGGCGTCAGCGCCTGCGCCTATGACGATTATGGCTATGGCGGCATGTCGGTGGGCTATGGCTCGGCCGGCTATTACGATCCCTATTACGACGGTTATGGCTACGGCTATGGCAGCGGCTTCGGCTCGCCCTATTGGGGCTGGTACGGCGACTATTATTATCCGGGCACCGGCTATTACGTCTATGATCGCTACCGGCGCCCGCATCGCTGGAACGACGGCCAGCGCCGCTATTGGGAGGGCCGCCGCGAAGGCTGGCGCGGGGAAGGCCGGCCAGGCAGCAACTGGAACGACTTCCGCCCCGGCAACGGCCGTCCGGGCGTGCGCCCCGGTCGTCCGGGCGACGGTCGCCCCGCGGTCCGCCCGGGGCAAGGTGGCGAATATCGGCCGGGCGTCCGCCCGGGCCGACCCGGCGCCTGGGTACCCGGCTCGCGCCCGCCGCAGGGCGGTTCCGGCGCGCAGCGTCCCGGTCGCCCCGCCGGCAGTGAGGCGCGTCCTGCGGGCCGGCCAAGCCAGAACTGGGGCGATCGCGGCGGTCGCTCCGGGCAGCGCTGGGGTGGTCAGGGCGGCCGCTCGGGCGGCCCCCGCTCCAGCGGTCGCGGCGGGTCGCGGCCGAACTGACACAAGCGGGAGGGCTTAGGCCGAAGCCTGGACCCTCCCGGCACAGCGCGTCACTGCGCCTTGCGCACGCTGCGGAACGGGGCGTCGGTACCGTCCACGCCCGCTGCGGCCGGCAGGCCGATCAGGTCGCGCAGCAGCGGATAGACGTCGACATTGTCGAAGCCCGGCAGCGTGCGTCCGCTCGCAAAGGCCGGGCCGTTGGCGATAAACAGCGCAGCCATCTCGGGCGCCATGTTGTCAAAGCCGTGGTTGCCGCCGGTCTGCGGCCTGTCGGGCGTGGTCGGCAGCACCTGCCAGCCGGTTTCGGCCAGGCACAGGATCGCCGGCACGCGCGGATTGCGGCCATAGTGGAAGCGGGCGGGGATCTCTCCCTTGCGCCAGCATTGCATGTGCGCGTGGGGCTTGAGCAGCGCCTGTTCCACCGCGGCCTCCTTGCCGGGCAGCGGTGTCAGGCTCGCATAGGGTCCGGCCTCCACGACATGGTAGAGGGCCGGGTCGGCGATCTTATCGAGCGCAACGGCGCGCTCGCTGCTGGTAGCGGCCATGCCGTGATCGGCGACGATCACCAGGTTGGCAGGCTGTCCCAGCGCGGCGAGCCCGTCGACCAGCGCGCCGATGGAGGCGTCCACGCCCGTGATGGCTGCGTTGACCTCGGCCGAGTCCGGGCCGAAGCGGTGTCCGGCCGTGTCCACCGCCTCAAAATAGAGCGTAAGCAGGCGCGGGCGAATGGCGGCGGGACGGCGCAGCCAGTCGAGCACGCCGTTGACGCGCTGAGTCGGGCTGATCGCCTCATTATACTGCTGCCAGTCCGAAGGCCGGGTGCCGCCGGTGATCTCGTGCGGCCACTCTGCGGCGCGGGTGCCGCCGATCGCGACATTGGAGCCAGGCCAGAATTGCGTGGCGGTGCGGATGCCTGCCTTTTCCGCGGCGACCCAGATCGGCTCGGCCGCGTTCCACCACTCCGGCTCGTCCGACGTCATGGTGAAGACGTTCTTGGGGTCGGCCGGGTCCTCCATCCGGTTGGCGACGATGCCGTGGCGGTCGGGGCGCACGCCGGTCACCAGCGTCCAGTGATTGGGAAAGGTCTTGGACGGGAAGGAGGGGTGCATCGGCCCGGTCACGCCGGTAGCGGCGAGGCGCGACAGCACCGGCGTCACGCCGCGGGCCAGATAGTCGGGACGAAAGCCATCGATCGACACCAGGATGGTGACGGGCGCGCGGGCCTCCGCCTGGGCGGTGGCGGCTTGTGCAGGGGCAACCGGCTGGGTGGTCTGCGCAGCGGCAGGAAAAGCGGCGGCTGCCAGCAACGCGGCAAGGAGGCGAGTCTTGAACATGGCCCCGCCATCGCGCCGCTCGGCGGCAGGAATATGACAACGGCGCTTCGCATGGCCGCTCTTCGTACTGCCAGCGAAGGCGGGCGTCGTTACTCTCTGCCCGTCTGCGGAACGCAGCCGGGCTCCTGCGCAGGCAGGAGCCCAGGGCCACAACTGCCGCCCTCGCTTGGAACCCTGGCCCCGGCCTGCGCAGGGGCACCCTCATCGCGTTGGCGTACGGCTCACACGTTGAAGCGGAACAACATCACGTCGCCGTCGTGGACGACATATTCCTTGCCTTCCTGGCGCAGCTTGCCCGCATCCCGCGCACCCGCTTCGCCCTTGCAGGCGACATAGTCGTCATAGGCGATGGTTTCGGCACGGATGAAGCCGCGTTCGAAGTCGGTGTGGATCTCGCCTGCCGCCTGCGGTGCCTTGGCACCGGCTTCGACGGTCCAGGCGCGCGCTTCCTTGGGGCCGACCGTAAAGAAGGTCAGCAGGTTGAGCAGCTTGTAGCCGGCGCGGATCACGCGGGCGAGGCCGGTCTCCGTCAGGCCCAGGTCGCTCAGGAACTCCTGGCGGTCGGCGGGGTCCATGGTGGCGATCTCGGCTTCGATCGCAGCGGACACGACGACCGCCTGCGCGCCTTCGGCGGCGGCCTTCTCGAACACCTTGGCAGAGAGCGCATTGCCCTCGGCCGCGTCCTCTTCGTTCACGTTGCAGACGTAGAGCACCGGCTTGGCGGTGAGCAACTGCGCCTGGGCGAAGACGCGGGCTTCCTCCTCGTCCTTGGGCTGGGTGAGGCGGGCAGGCTTGCCCTCGCGCAGCAGTTCGAGCGCCTGGCCGAGCACGGAGGCGCCGATCTTGGCCTCCTTGTCGCCCTGCTGGCCCTTCTTGACGAGGTTGGGGACGCGCTTTTCCAGGCTCTCCAGGTCGGAGAGCATCAGCTCGGTCTCGACGGTTTCTGCGTCGGCGATCGGGTCGACCTTGTTGTCGACGTGCTGGATGTCGTCGTTTTCGAAGCAGCGCAGGACGTGGACGATCGCGTCCACCTCACGAATGTTGCCAAGGAACTGGTTGCCCAGGCCCTCGCCTTTCGACGCGCCGCGCACCAGGCCGGCGATGTCGACGAAGCCCAGCTGGGTCTCGATGATCTTCTGCGAGCCGGCGATGGCGGCGAGCTGCTCCAGCCGCTCGTCGGGCACGGCGACGTTCCCGACGTTCGGCTCGATGGTGCAGAACGGATAGTTTGCCGCCTGCGCCGCTGCCGTCTGGGTCAGCGCGTTGAAAAGAGTGGACTTGCCGACGTTCGGAAGCCCGACGATGCCGCAGCGGAAACCCATGTCCGGTTCTTCGATCCCGTTGGTGAAGGTGAAGCCGCCGCATAGGCGGTTCGAGGCTTGTTGACCAGATGGGGCTGGGGCGGGCGGGCTGGAGAATCCCCACCCGTTTGTCGCTAGCGCTTGCCGATACGCCGTCTCGACAAGATCGACGGCTACTCGAAACGGACGGGGAGGGGACGGCGGCCGGTTGGAGCTCGTGGGGAGGCAGCCCCAACCACCACCGTTCGTGCTGAGTAGGGGCTGCGCTTGTCGAAGCTCCGTATCGAAGCGCGGGTCCTTCGATACGCCATTCCGACTTCGCTCAACGGCTACTCAGGACGAACGGGTGGTTGGAGGACGGCGTAAGCGGGGCCGGTGGCCCCTTACGCCTTCTTCGCGACCTTCTTGCGCCTAGCCTTCTTCTTCGCCTTGGGGGCTTCGCTGTCGCGCGACAGCAGCAGCAGGCCACCCACGGCGAGCACGCCGATGCCGACACCCGCCACCGTCGCCAGGATCACGTTGCGCTCGCGTTCGCGCTCCGCTTGGACCTTCTCTGCGGCGGCCTGCTGCGCCGCGCGATCGGCGGCGCGGGCCTGGGTTTCCGCAAGCGCCGGTGGGGGCGGGGGCGGCGCCTGGCGCGGATAGGGCGACTGGTTGGCGTCGGGGACGGGCGGCGTATGGCTCATGAAAAATGCTTCCGGTCAGCGTTGCAACAGGTGCGGCGGCTTATTGATAGCCGCCTTCTTCCTCGCGTTCTTCGGCGGCCTCGGCCTGCGCTTCTTCCAGCTCGTCCTCGTTCTGGTTCTCGGTGGACTGGTCGTCGGAGTTCGGATCCTGGATCATGGCTTGGTCCTTTCACGCTCGGGTTCCCCCTCAACCGACCAGCCTGCCCGGACGTTCCGTCACCAGCGGTAGTTGAAGCTCACGCTGATCCGCTCGCCCTTGCCGGCATGGGGCATGACCTCGTGCCGCAGCCAGCTTTCCCACAGCAGGATGGTGCCGGGCTGTGGGTTCACCTCGACAAAGGTGGCGAGGGTTTCGGGCGCGTCCGCGCGGCGTGGCGGGGCCGCCATCAGCCGTGCGAGGCGCGGGTCCTCCAGTTTGAGCCCGCCGGCTCCCTCGGGCACTGCGACATAGACGGTTCCGGACACGACGCTGTGCGGGTGGATATGCCCCGAATGGCCGCCGCCGGGCTTGAGCAGGTTCACCCACAGGCTGTCGAGCTTGAGCTTGCGGCCGCCCAGATCCATCGCGCACGCCTCTGCAAAGCGCGCGACATGGCGATCGAGCAGGCGCTTGAGATCGGCAAAGGCCGGGTCGCGGATCGGCAGGTCGTCGAGCGAGGCATAGCTGGTGTAGCCGCGATAGCGATGCTCGCGCGACCAGCGCCGACCGGCCACGTCTTCCTCCGCCAGCGCGCGGACGCTCTCCTCCAGTTCGGCGATCAGTTCGGGCTGGTCGATCTGCTCCTGGTAGAGCGGCGTGGTGAAAAGGTGACGAATGGGCATGGCGCCTCCTTAATCCCGCTGCAGCCGCAGCGCGACCTCGTTCATGAAGCGGACGTCATCGCCGCGCGCCAGCCATTCGGCCTCGGCCGCGACCGCGCCCAGCATGTCCGACAGATCGTCGATTTCGGCCTTGGCATAGTTGCCGAGCACATAGCCGGTCACGCGGTCCTTGTGCCCCGGATGGCCGATGCCGAGCCGCACGCGGCGATACGCGTTGCCGATGTGCTGGTCGGTCGAGCGCAGCCCGTTGTGGCCGGCCGCACCGCCGCCCGTCTTAACCTTGACCTTGAAGGGCACCAGGTCGAGCTCGTCGTGAAACAGCGTCACGTCCTCGGGCGCCAGCTTGTAGAAGCGCATCGCTTCCCCGACCGACCGCCCGGTCTCGTTCATATAGGTGCCGGGCTTGAGCAGCAGGAGCTTGCTCGCACCGATGCGGCCTTCCTGCACCCAGCCCTGGAACGCCTTTTTGGGCGGCGAGAAGCCGTGCACTTCGCCGATCGCATCGACGGCCATGAAGCCGACGTTGTGGCGCTGCATCGCATGTTGCGGGCCGGGATTGCCCAGGCCAACCCAGAGCTGCATGGCTGTCCCCGTGCTTGGGTGTCCAAAAGAACATCGCCCCCGCAACAGGTTGCGGAGGCGATGCAGTCTTTACCGATGTCGGGAAAGCGAAGGGCTCAGGCGCCCTCGCCCTCAGCCGCCTCGGTCTCGCCTTCGCTCGACTTGAGCGCCGACGGCGCCACGATCGTCGCGATGGTGAAGTCACGATCCTCGATCGCCGACTGCGCGCCCTGCGGCAGCGTCACGGCGGAGATGTGGATCGAGTCGCCGACTTCGGCACCCTTCAGCGAAACTTCGACCTGGTCGGGGATGCTTGCCGCGTCGACCACCAGCTCCAGCTCGTGACGGACGACGTTCAGAACGCCGCCGCGCTTGAGGCCGGGGGCTTCTTCCTCGTCGGTGAACACGACGGGCACCTGGACGGTGACGGTCGAGTGCTCGCCGATGCGCAGGAAGTCGACGTGCAGCGGCTGGTCGGTGACGGGGTCGAACGCCACGTCCTTGGGCAGCGTGCGGATGACCGAACCGCCGGCATCGATCATCACGACCGAGTTCATGAAGTGACCGGTCATCAGCAGGCGCATCAGTTCGCGGCCGTTGACGTGGATCGGGGTCGGTTCTTCCTTGTTGCCGTAGATCACGGCGGGCACGCGGCCTTCGCGACGAAGCAAACGGGAGGCTCCCTTGCCAACCCGATCGCGCGTCTCGGCCGACAGCGTAAGCTGGTCGCTCATCACAGTCTCCGTATATATGCGCTTGGTTCCAGTTTCGCCGGCCGGGCCTCCAGGGATGACCCCGGCACGACAAGTGCGCGCGCTTAGGCGAACGCCCGCCGAAAAGCAAGGCGCCGGGGCAGCTCTCCTACTTCTTGAGCACGTTCAGGGCGGCGGCGGTCAGCGCCTCGGTGGCAGTGCCGATCACCGCCTCCGCATCGGGTGCCCAGGTGGCGCTGTGGAGCGAGGGCAGCTCGGCACCCCCTGCCTGCGCCGCGGCCCATTTGTCCGTGGGCACGCCGCCGACCCAGAAGATCATGCTCTGGATCGACTTGTCGGCGAGATAGAAGCGGCTGAAGTCCTCGCCGCCCATGGTGGCCGGCACCTCGCGCACGCGCGCCTCGCCGAACCGCTGGGTGAACAGGGTGCGCAGCTCGCCCGACAGCGGCTCGGTGTTGAAGGTGGCTGGCGTGTAGGTCTGCTCCACCGTCACGGTCGGCATGCGGTCCTCGGGGACGCCGGCCGCGATCGCTTCGCCGCGCGCGATCCGGGCGATGCCGTCGAGCAGCTGCTTGCGCGAGTCGTCGGTGTAGCTGCGCACCGTCAGCAGCAGCTTCGCCTCGTCGGGGATGATGTTGTGCTTGGCGCCGGCGTGGAAGCTGCCGACCGTCACCACGCCCGGGGTCTGCGGATCAAGTTCGCGCGACACCAGAGTCTGGAGCGCACCGACGATGCGCGACGCGAGGACGATCGGGTCCTTGGTGGTGCTGGGATAGGCGCCATGGCCGCCGACGCCACGCACCACCACGTCCACGGAGTCGACGTTGGCAAAGGTGAAGCCCGAATGGACGCCGATCACGCCCGCCTGCAGCCCGGCGCTGTCGTGGAAGGCGATCGCATGATCGGGCTTGGGAAAGCGTGTGTAGAGCCCGTCGGCCAGCATCGCCTGCGCGCCGAGCCCCACTTCCTCCGCCGGCTGCGCGACCATCACCAGCGTTCCGGCCCATTGCCCCTTCATCGCCGCCAGGTTGCGGAGCGTGCCGACCCAGCTCGCCATGTGCGTGTCATGGCCGCAGGCGTGCATCACGCCGGTCTCCACGCCGTCCGCAGTCGTCGCGCGGACCTTGGAGGCGAAGGGGAGGCCGGTCGATTCGGTCACCGGCAGCCCGTCCATGTCGGTCCGGATCAGCAGCGTGGGGCCGGAGCCGTTGCGCAGCACTGCCACGACCCCGGTGCCGCCGACCTTTTCGGTAACGGTGAAGCCCGCTTTGCGCGCCTCTGCGGCCATGCGGGCGGCGCTCTTCACCTCCTGCCGGCTGAGTTCGGGCGCGGCGTGCAGCGCGCGATAAAGCGTCATCAGCTGCGGCAGCTCGGCGGCCGTGGCATCGTGCACCGGTTCGGCAGCGGCGGGCACCATCGTGACGGACGTGGCGGTGGCGAGCAGAACGGCGGCGAACAACGGACGCATGATCAATCCCCCCTTGCGGTCACACAGCCTGCGACGCCGCCCCGCGCTTGGCAAGCAGGAGGGCTTAGCCCGCGGGGGTCAGTTCGATCACGTCCAGCGTCGATTCGAAGCGCGGGTACGGCAGAACCACCCGCCAACGTCGCTCTGCAACCCGCTCGACCCGGCCGGCCATGTCGCGGGCAGCGTCGCGGCCATAGTCGAGAGGAGCAGTCTCATCGCCGAGCATGAGCGTGCCGAGAAAGACGCCGCGCGCCTCGGTATCCGGCAGGATCAGCCCGACCGGCCGCTGCGATCCGCTGTGCTTGTAGAAGCTCAGCACGTCGCCCTCACGATCGATGCGGCAGTCGAAAAAGGGATAGGCGATGAAACCCGGCGTCGCGGCGCGACCGGTGCCGAGCTTGAACACGCGGCAGCGATAGGCACCGGGCGGGGGCAGCGGGTCGAGCAGCGCGCGATCGGGATCGAACAGCGCGCCCTCGGCTGCAACCGCCTTGCGGTCGGTAACCCGCGCGGCCGCCAGCGCCGCCATCCAGGCCGTGCGCCAGTTGCGCAACCGCTCGCGGTCTGCCGAGGTCGCCATGGTGCGCCAGTTCGGCGTGGCGGGTGCCGCGGGGGCGGGGCGGTCCGCATTTCCTTGCGCGCATCCGCTTGCGAGCAGCGCCGCCGCCGTCACCGTCCACCACCCGCCCCGCATGCGCACTCCCCCAGGTCTTCGCGTCGAACGAACAAGCTCGCCGCTTCGATCCCGGCACGCAAGCGACATCAGGCGGCGGTCCAGCCGCCGTCCATCGAAAGATTGGCGCCCGTGATCGCCTTTGCCTCGTCCCGGCAAAGATACAGGGCAAAGGCGGCGACCTGCTCGGAGGTCACGAACTCCTTGGTCGGCTGGGCGGCGAGCAGCACGTCGTTCATCACCTGCTCGCGTGTCATCCCGCGCGACTTCATGGTGTCCGGGATCTGCTGCTCGACCAGCGGCGTCCAGACATAGCCGGGCGAGATGCAGTTGACGGTGATGCCGTCGGTCGCCGTCTCCAGCGCGATCGTCTTGGTGAGGCCGGCGATGCCGTGCTTGGCCATGACATAGGCGGACTTGTTGGGGCTCGCGACCAGCGAGTGGGCGGAGGCGGTGGAAAGGATCCGGCCCCAGCCCTGCTTCTTCATGTGCGGGACGGCCGCGCGCATCATGTGCCAGGCGGACGACAGATTGATGGCGAGGATCGCGTCGAACTTCTCGACCGGAAATTCCTCAATCGGGGCGACGTGCTGGATGCCGGCGTTGTTGACGATGATGTCGACCGAGCCGAACTCCGCCGCGGTGCCATCCACCATCGCCGCGATCTCGTCGGGCTTGGTCATGTCGGCGGCATTGTAGCGCGCCTCACCCCCGCTCAGCGCTGCCAGGCCAGCGCGCTCACGCTCGATCGCCTCTGCGTCACCAAAGCCGTTGATCACCAGCGTTGCGCCCTCGGCGGCAAGCGCCTTGGCGATGGCCAGGCCGATGCCGGAGGTCGAGCCAGTAACGATCGCAGTCTTGCCCTTCAGGAACATGGCAGTGCCTTTCTGGTCAGCGCCCCGCCGGCGGGGCCGGCGGTGTGCGGGTGAGGTCGTAGGCGGCAGTCTTGCCGTCGAGCATGTTGGCGGCGACCACCTGCGCGTTCGCCATCGTCTCGGCAACCGCCGCGCGGCCGGCGGCCCAATGTTCGTGCATGGTGCGCGCCGAAAATTCGAAGTCGCGCGATCCGCCCTCCCAAGCATTTGCGCGGTAGATCAGGTGGACCAGGCTGACCGGCATTTCGGCAGCCATCGCGGCAAGCGTCCGCACGTCGTCGTCCGCGCGCAGCTCGGCCGGAAGCTTCGCCAGCACCTTGCGGATCGCCTCGCGCTCCTGGCGCAGCTTCATGCGCTCGTCGCTCACCTGGCGGGTGCGGCTGGAAAAACGGATTTCCTTCTCGCGCGCCAGCACGTCCGTCAGCGTGCGCGGCAGTTCGGCCTCGGCCGGGAAGAGATCGACCTGGAACACCAGCATCTCGGCGTCCTGATGGTCGAGAACATGGGTAAGCGGCGTGTTGGAGACGAGCCCGCCGTCCCAGTACCAGCGCCCGTCGATCTCGACCGGCGGCAGGCCCGGCGGCAGCGCGCCCGAAGCCATGATGTGGCGCGCATCGATCCGCCGCTCGCGCGTGTCGAAATAGGCGAAGTTGCCGCTCTCCAGGTCGACCGCACCCACCGAAAGCCGGACCGGCCCTTCGTTGAGCAGGTCCCAGTCGATCAGCTCGTCCAGCGTCTCACGCAAGGGCGTGGTGTCGTAGAAGCTCAGCGCCTCGGGCGTGCCTGGGACCGCCAGGGTCGGCGGCCAGAAGCGCGGGCGGAAGAAGCCGGGCACGCCGTTGCCGAGCACGAACGCGGCCGACATTTCGTGCACCGCTTCCCGCACCTGGTCGTCGGGAAAGATCGGGAAGCGCGGCAGGGCACTGCTGGCCAGTTCCCAGAAGGCGCGCAGCCGCTCCAGCCGGCGTTCGGGCGGGTTGCCGGCGATGATGGCTGCATTGACCGCGCCGATCGAGATGCCGGCGACCCAGTCGATCTCGATGCCAGCGCCCTCGAGTTCCTCGATCACGCCCGCCTGGTAGCTGCCAAGCGCGCCGCCGCCTTGCAGCACCAGCGCCACGCAATCGGGCAGGGGAAGGGCACGGCTGCGTCGGGTCCGGCGCAGGCTGGGATCGGCATCGGCCATTGCAGGCGAGCATGGACCGATCGCGAGCCGGCATCAACTGGGCAGGCGCACATTCGGCGCTGCGTGCAACGTCCCGGCGTTCCGCGCATTTAATTGCGGAGCTTCAACGAACGGGGATGGCGCCATGCGTCTCGACGATCTCGATCCGACACGGAATGCGCGCGACCTGGGCAGCGGCGGCGGGGGTGGGGGCGGCGGCTTCGGCCTGCTGGGCCTGCTCCCGCTGATCCTTGGCCGTGGCCGCATGGGCTGCGGCAGCTTCGCCATCCTGGCGGTGGTCGTCGTCGGCTATCTGATGATGAGCGGCGGCGGCGGCATCCTGGGCGGCGGCGGCGGCCAGAGCGCGCGCCAGGGCCAGGTGGCCGGCGGCAGCAACGGCAACGTTGCCTGCGACACGCAAGCCGAGCTGTTCTCGTGCCGGGTGATGACCTCAACCGAGCAGACCTGGGGGCAGATCTTCCAGCAACAGGGCAGCACCTACCAGCCGGCGACGATCAACTTCTACCAGCGGAATGCGCCCTCAGGCTGCGGCGCGGCGCAGTCGGCGATGGGGCCGTTCTACTGCCCACCGGACCAGGGCGTGTACCTCGACACGAGCTTCTTCGACGAACTCAGCCAGCGTTTCGGCGCGGCCGGCGACTTTGCCCAGGCCTATGTGATCGCGCATGAGGTCGGCCATCACATTCAGAACCTGACCGGCACGTCCGAAAAGGTGACGGCGATCCAGCAGCGGTCGAGCCAGGCGGAGGGCAATGCGGCTTCGGTCCGGCTGGAGCTGCAGGCGGATTGCTATGCCGGCGTCTGGGCGGCGCGCAACCGCGACCGCATTGAACCGGGCGATGTCGAGGAGGGCATGCGCGCGGCGCAGGCGATCGGCGACGACACGCTTCAGCAGCAGTCGCAGGGCCGCGTCGTGCCGGAAAGCTTCACCCACGGCACCTCAGCGCAGCGCATGAAGTGGTTGCGCACCGGGCTGGAATCGGGTGATCCGGCGCGCTGCGATACCTTCAGCGGAGCGATTTGACCGGATGAGCGTGGCCTTTCGACGGGACGGAGATGACGAGCACAAGGAGCCGAAGTTCGAGCTGCCCTTGCCGCCCGGCCCCAATCTGGTGACCCGGCGCGGCCTGGCGAAGATCGAGGCGGAGGTCGCGCGGCTGGAGGCGGCGGTCGCGGCCGAGGCGGATGCGGAACAGCGCACCGTGTTGAAGCGCGACCTGCGCTACTGGCACGCGCGCTTCTCCACCGCGACCGTCGCCCCGCCGCCGCCGGAGGGGGAGGTCGCGTTCGGCGCCTGCGTCACCTTCCGCCTGAACGGCCAGACCCGCACCGTCGCGCTGGTCGGCAGCGACGAGGCGGATCCCGCTGCGGGCCTGATCCCCTTCACGGCGCCGCTGGCGGTGGCGATGACCGGTGCGGAGGCGGGCGAGCTGGTCGATTTTGGCGGGCGCACCGCCGCGATCGAGGTGCTCGACGTCCGCCCGACCGCGGAGCAGGCGGGCTGAGCATGGCCATGCGCGTGCTGGTCGACGCCGACGCCTGTCCGGTGAAGGACGAGGTGTACCGCGTCGCCGAACGGCACGGCGTGCCGGTGACGATCGTCAGCAACAGCTGGCTGCGCGTGCCGCCGGGTGTCGAGCGGGTGGTGGTCGACAGCGGCTTCGACGCGGCCGACGACTGGATCGCCGAACATGCCGACGCACGATCCGTGGTGGTCACCGCCGACATCCTGCTTGCCGATCGCGCCCTGAAAGCGGGGGCGGGCGTGATCGCGCCCAATGGCAAGCCGTTCACCACCGCCTCGATCGGCAGCGCCATCGCGGTGCGCGCGATCATGGCCGACCTGCGCGCGGGCGGCGACCAGATTGGCGGCCCGCCGCCCTTCTCGAAGGCCGACCGCTCGCGGTTCCTCCAGGCGCTCGACACGCTGCTGGTGAAGCTCGCACGGGCGGGGTAGTCGGGATCCACAACCAGCCCCTTTCCGTTCGGTTCGAGTGCCGTCGAGCTTGTCGAGACGGCGTATCGAGAACGGGCCGCGGCTCTCTCGACACGGGCTTTCGACAAGCTCGATCCCTGCTCGAGACGAACGGAAGGTCCGGAGGTAAGAAGGAAACATCATGGCCGAGAAGTTCGAACGCCACCGCCAGCCCTGGCGGCCCGACGAGGTCCAGAAGCTGCACACGCTCGCCAAGAAGGGCATGGCGCTCAAGGCGATCGCAAAGGCGCTGACCCGCAGCGAGGAGTCCGTGAAGCAGCGCGCAAAGGAAGACGGGCTGTCGATCGCCAAGCTGCACTGATCGCACCCGCGGAGACCTGCGCCGCCCGGCACGTTGTCGCTGCATGCCTCACAACATGGAGCACAGCATGAAGGCGATGACATTGGCGGCCCCCGGCGGTCTCGACCAACTGAGTCTTGCGGACCGGCCGGACCCTGGCCAGCCCGGCCCGGGCGAGATCCGCGTGGCGCTGCACGGCAGTTCGCTCAACTACCATGACTATGGCGTGGCGATCGGCGTGATGCCGACCGCCGATGGCCGCGTGCCGATGGCGGATGGCGCCGGCGTGGTGGAAGCGGTGGGCGACGGCGTGACCGAGTTTGCCCCGGGTGACACGGTGGTGTCCTGCTTCTTCCCCGACTGGCTGGCCGGGCCGCCGACCGTGGGCGATTTCAGCCGCACGCCGGGCGATGGCATCGACGGTTTCGCGCAGGAGCATGTGGTGCTGCCCGCCACCGCCTTTACCCGCGCGCCGCAGGGCTATGACGCGGTGGAGGCGGCGACCATCACCACCGCTGGCCTCACCGCCTGGCGGGCGCTGGTGGTCGACGGCAATCTCAAGCCCGGCGACACGGTGCTGCTGCTCGGCACCGGTGGCGTGTCGATCTGGGCGTTGCAGCTCGCCAAGGCGATCGGCGCGCGCGTGGCGATCACCTCCTCGTCCGACGAAAAGCTCGAACGGGCGCGGGCGCTCGGTGCCGATTTCACGCTCAACTATCGGACGGAGGCCGAATGGGGCCGTGCGGTGCGCGACTGGACCGGCGGGCTGGGCGTGGACCATGTCGTCGAGGTCGGCGGACCGGGTACGCTGGCGCAATCGATCGAGGCGGTGCGGGTCGGCGGGCATATCTCGCTGATCGGCGTGCTGACCGGACGCGGGGGCGAGGTGCCGACGGCGGCGCTGATGGCCAAGCAGGCGCGGCTCCAGGGCCTGATCGTCGGCAGCCGTGCCGACCAGCAGGCGTTCGTCACCGCGCTGGAGGCGACCGGCATCCGCCCGGTGGTCGACCGCCGCTTTCCGCTCGACCAGCTCGCCGATGCCTTTCGCCATCAGGAGAGCGGCGATCATTTCGGGAAGATCGGCGTCGAATGGTGACGCCGGCCTGATCGCGGTCCGCTTGCAGGCGGATACAAAAAGGGCCCGGACGCGAAGTCCGGGCCCTTGCCGTAGGTGCTGCCGGGCAGGGGGGCGGCCCGGCAGCGCTCGGGGGCTCAGCGGAAGGTCGAGCCGCCCTGAGGGGTGGTGCTGCCGGTCGACGTGCCGCCGGTCGTGCTGCCGGCAGGAGTGCCGGTCTGCGACGTGCCGCCGGTGTTGGCGGTCGATCCGATCGTCGGCAGCGTACCCGTGGTGCCGGGCGTGCCCAGGCCGCCAGTGGTGGTGGCGGTGGTGCGATCCGTGCCCGGCGAACGCTGCGCATCGTCGCCCAGCATCGACTCGTTGCGCTCCTCGTCGCGCCAGTGGCTCTTGGCCTCCTCGGCGGTTTTGCGGATCTTCACCTTGTCGTCGACTGTCTCGATCCAGCGCGACGGGATCGAGTGGTGGCGGCCATGCGCGTCGACATCGTTCTTGGTGAGCAGGATGCGGTCGCCGCGAACCTTGTCCACGGTGCCGACATGCTGCCCGTCGGAGCCGACGACTTCCATATGCTCCTGCACGCGGTTCAGCGACGAGCGCTGGCCCTGGCGCTCGGTGCGCCAGCTGCTGAACTCGTTGCTGAACTTGCTCGCATGCTCCTGGCGATATTCCAAATAGTCGCGGTCGATCTCGGCGATCTGCGCGTTGCGCCAGTTGTGGTAGTGCGGGTCGCTGTCATGGCGATCCTCGTGGCGCTCGCGCTGCTCGTCATAGCGCTGGTCCATCTCGCGGCGGCGCTCGGCCTCCTCGTCGCCGAACCACGAGCGGACCTCGTCGCCCGCGCGCTCCAGGAAGCCGCGGTCGTCATGGTCATAGCCCTGCTGCCGTCCGCGCGAGCGATCGTCGCGATCTTCGCGATAGCGGTTCTGCGCGCCATAGCCCTGGCGCTCACGGCCCCGGTCACGGTCACGGTCGCCGTAGCTGCGCTCGCCATAAGGGGAGCTGCCGTGGCTGCGATCCTGGAAGCCGCGCTCGGCATAGTTGCCATAGCCGCTGGTCTGGCCGCGGTCGCCGAAGTCGGCGCGACTGCCCCAATCGCGGTGGTGATGGTTGCTGGGGTGGTCGCGGTCGCCGAGATAGCGCCCGCCCGAATTGCGCTCGCCCGAATAGCGGTCGTCGCGATCCGAGCTGCGATCGTCCTGCTCCACATCGGTGAAGCGATGGCCATCGCTGGCATAGCTGCCGCGATAGGGCTGGCCCGAGCTCTGGCTGAAGCGGCGTGCGCCATAGTCGCGGCTGCCATAATCGCCGCCGCGCCCATAGTCGCTGCGGCCATAGTCGCGGTCGCTGTAGCTGCGGTTTTCGTCGCGGCCATAGCCGCCGCGTCCGCGCCCACGGTTCGGGTCCTGGCCGGCGGCAGCATAGTCGCGAGCGCTGGAGTAGGTGTAGTCGCGACCGGAGCCATAATCTTGGCCGTAATCACCCGCAGAATCACCTCCGCGGGGGTAGCGTTCGTACGCCATGGGTCGTCTCCTGAAACGTCATCCTGCGGCGCCGCGTCTCATGGCGCAGCTTCCGGGATTTATAACAGGTTAGAGATTTCGAGGTTCCGGACGCCTTGTCGCGCACGACAGGCCGTTCGGCGCAGCATCGGGCAGGTGCGGTGAATGAAGGGGCGGTTGCATCGCCTCGAAACCCCGGCTAAGGGAGCAGCCCCGGCGCTGCCGGGAACGGGGCGGGGCTGTAGCTCAGATGGGAGAGCGCTGCAATCGCACTGCAGAGGTCAGGGGTTCGATTCCCCTCAGCTCCACCACCCCGCATCCCAGCATTCTGGCCGCTCGCGGCATGCTGATCTCCACGAACCGCTGACAAGCTGACGCTTTCGGGACCGCGCCGGGGCCGCAAGTGCCGACGGTTTCGTGCCCTCGCCGATGTGCCCGGCGGCTGCTGATCTGCACCTCTAGTACGCCGCGCGGGCAGCTCCGTGACGATCGTGTGGCGTAGCGTGTCTGGCGTGCCGCGCCTCTCACAGCTTCGGCCTCGCCCGGCTTCCGGCTCGGGGGCAGCATGGCGGCTTGCCTAGCGCGTCCAGCACCGGCCGGCCGATCCCGGCCTCCACCAGGCGGGTGTCGAAAGCGTTGGGTGCCGTGGCGCAGGGCGGCCATCACCGCCGCCCTGCCCGGCTTGGCTCAGCGACAGACGCGCTGGCGATGGTGATGGCGCCACACGGTGCGGCAGCGCTGGTGGTGCTTGCGAGCTTGGTGACGACGACGATCATTGCGCCCGTAGTGGTGACCACGGTCGTCGCGCTGCTCGTAACGGCCATGATCCCGATCGCCATTGTGGCGCTGCGCCTCTGCGCTCGTGCCGGCACCGAGAGCGGCGAGCATGAGGCCGGCCGTGGCAACGATTTTGCTGATCTTCATCTGTCGTCCTCTTGCGCCCGGATGCCGGGCAGGGACCGGCACTACGCGCGTGCCGGGGCATCGTTCCTTGAGTGGAACTTCCGGACCGCCTGCGGACGGCTGGTGACGTGGCAAAACCATGGGTGCGGCGAGTGCGACGGCGCGGTGAAGGGGGGCACTGTTAGCGCGACATCACGCGGCTCCCGAGTTGATCGGGCTCGAATGGACCGAAAACCTGGCGGTTCGGAACATGCGGGGCAGGGATGGCTCTATGGGAAGCCTATCGCAGCCGCCGAGTTCGAGCAGCTCAGGCAAGTTGGCGATCAGCCCAGGCTTGCGTGTGCCTGAGCGGCGCAGCTACCTGCGCCGCTGGCGGTAACGACCTGAGGCTCGCCGTGCCTGAAACAGGCGGCTAGAATCTTCAGTCTTGTTCTTTGCCCGGCGCCTCAGGTGCGCCGAGCTTGCGTGCAACCCGCGCCACTTCTTCGTCTGTCGGTGCGGTCGGGAGAACCTCGCCAGGCGCAAGGGCATCATCGGGGATGCCAGGGCCTGTGCCTGCGATGGTTTCGTTGCGGGGGCGGTCGTTGAGGCCCTCGGTCGTCTTCTGCTCGCTCATGATCACCTCCATGTGCGCACGGCCAACGCACGGCCAACGCGTGTGGCGCCATCGTGGCGCGGTCTGCTCGCCGCTCGTGCGGCCGGGTGTTCGCGAGACCTACCGCACGGGCCGCGAACTGCGCCTGCTGAAGTCTCCTGTGACCCGGCCGCCGATCGGCCGAGCCACAGGGCGTCCAACCTACTTGTGACCGCCGTGGCCCGCGTTCTGATGGTTGTCCTTGCTGGCGGTATTGTCGCTGTTGTCCTGCTTCTTGTTGCCGCCCTCGTCGTCCTTCCCGTTCTTGTGGAAGTCGCCCTTCTTCTTGTGGTCGGTCATCGCAGCTCTCCTGGGTGGGGGATTTGGTCAACGCGCTACGGGGGGCGAGTTTCCGAGGGACGAGCCGGTAAAGCGGCGCATCCTGTGGAGTTGCCGTCGCATCGGCTGCGCAACCTCGCTCCGGAGATGGAGAGCCTGGGCGACGCGATGGAGCGCATCGCTGGCGATGTGGGGGCTGTGGTGCGTGGGTCCGCGTGGGCCGTCTATGCGCCGCTCCGGCATCGGGGCGGACCGGGGACGCACCCATTATTGAACATTCAGCGCCCCTGTCGGTTAACCTCGCCGCAAGCGAGTATCGATGACCAAGGAGTAGTCATGAAGAAGCACCTGATCGCGGCAGCGATGGCAGCGACGATTGTGGCGCCTGTCGCAGTTCCCTCGGCAGCACAGGCACAGCAGAACCACCACCGTGGCAACAGCGATCACCGCTGGCAGGGTGACCGCGATGGCGATTGGGATCCGTCGCAGCATTACAAGGCGCGCAACCGCGGCGAGCGCAAACTCGGCCGCAACGACCGTATCTACCGCGGCAACGACGGAAGGGCCTACTGCAAGCGCAGTGACGGAACCACGGGTCTCGTCATCGGTGCCCTCGGCGGCGGCGTGCTAGGCAACCTGCTCGGCGGCGGTACCCTCGGCACCCTGGCGGGTGCTGGCGGCGGTGCCCTGCTCGGCCGCTCGGTCGATCGCGGCGAGATCAAGTGCCGCTAAGCACATTGATGGGTCGGGACTGAGCTCACCCCGTCCGGTCACCATGGCTGGGCGGGGTTCGCAACAGGCTAGCCCGCCTTGAAGGCGTCTCCCTGCTCCAACTCTTCGAGGCTTGGGCGCAGGCAAGGTACGGGATCGACGGCGCGCAGGATGCGCTTGCGGCACGATCGTCCCCAAGGGCGCGGAGGCGAGAGGCGGAGGCCTCGATGCCGAAGATGCCGCCCAAGCAGACTGGGCCTGCGGCACTGAAGATCCGCGACCATGCTGTCGTGGCCGGGCCGTGCCTCAATGGCGATGTTCGCGGCGCAGCTGGTAGCGGCCCTCGGCGTCGACGTCGAACAGCCCGGTGATCGCCGGATGCTCCACCGGTTCGTCGCTTTCATCCACCATCAGGTTCTGCTGGCTGACATAGGCGATGTAGCTCGCCTCCGCATTCTCGGCGAGCAGGTGATAAAAGGGCTGGTCCTTGCGTGGGCGAACCTCTGCCGGGATCGCCTCATACCATTCGTCGCTGTTCGCGAAGACGGGATCGACGTCAAAGATCACGCCGCGGAAGTCGAACAGCCGGTGGCGTACCACGTCGCCGATCGAGAAGCGGGCATGGGCGATCGGCGGCATCGCGAGCGGCGCCTGGTGCAGATTCCGGGGTTCGGACAGTTCGTTCATGCCCCAATATTTAGTCGCGCGCGAAAAAGGCACAAGCAGGCGCTTGCACTGCCCGACGCTTTGGCCTAACGGCGACCGCTCGCTGACCGGCGTGCCGCTCCTTGCCAGGAACGGATCACGCCAAACCTCTACGGAGAGGTGCCGGAGTGGTCGATCGGGGCGGTCTCGAAAACCGTTGAGCCCGCAAGGGTTCCGAGGGTTCGAATCCCTCCCTCTCCGCCACTACCCCATCCAGCATTGTTCGATACCGTTCGGAAAACCGGCAGAAGGCTGCGGATTCTCGACTGATCGGGCCAGCCGTCCGCAAGCGTACTTCCTCGATCGCGCCCCGCTTCCACCCATCGTCGGTGATCGCGTTCAGGCCGTTGATCCTCAAACCGCACTCGATCTGGACGAACCATCGGTGGAGCAAACAGAAGCTGCTGCCGGTGGTCCGCCTGGTGGTGGCGACCGCATGAGATCCTATATAGCCGGAGCGGCTGATCCGCCCGAAATCATCGCCACTTGGAGCACCTCATGTCCGACAAGCCAATCCGTGTCGGCTTCATCGGCCTTAATCCGGGCGCTCACTGGGCCGCTGCGGCGCACATTCCGGCCTTGCAGGCACTTCCGGACGAGTTCGTGGTGGTCGGCGTTGCAAACACCAGCCCTGCCAGCGCCAGGAACGCCGCCGACGCATTCGGCCTGCCGCATGCTTTCGACAACGCGCAGGCGCTCGTCGACTCACCCGAGGTCGATCTGGTCGTCGTCACCGTGAAGGTGCCGCATCATCGCGAACTGGTGTCTGCCGCGTTGAACGCGGGCAAGCATGTCTATTGCGAATGGCCGCTCGGCAACGGCCTCGCCGAGGCGCGGGAGCTGGCCGCTCTTGCCGAAGCCAAGGGCGTCGTCGCCGCCGTCGGAACACAGATGCGCGTCGCCCCGGAGGTCGAGTATCTGCGCCAGCTCGTCGCCAACGGCTATGTCGGCGAGGTGCTCTCGACCACGCTTGTCGGCAGTGGCGGCCCATGGGGTGGCAGCGAGACGGACGCATCCCGCGCCTATCTCTACGATCGGAGGAACGGAGCAACGCTGCTCAGCATCGCCGTGGGGCACACGCTCGCTGGTATGCGCGACGTGCTCGGCAGCTTCAGAGACCTGTCCGCGCGTATGATCAACCGCCGCCACACCATGTACGTCGCCGATACGGGCGAGACGATACCCTCGACTGCGCATGACCAGATCCTCGTCCATGGCACGCTGGAAAGCGGAGCCGCAGTGTCGATCCATTATCGTGGGGGCTTGTCGCGCGGCACCAACCTGCTGTGGGAGATCAACGGCACGCAAGGCGATCTGCAGGTGACAGGCGCTCACGGTCATGGACAGATGGTTCAGTTGTCCATCCGCGGCGCCAACGGCGACATGCGTGAACTCGCTCCGCTGGCGCCGCCTGCCTCAGCCTATGAGGGCTGGCCTGACAGTTCCGTCGCCGGCAATGTCGCCCGCATCTATGCCCGGATCGCTGAGGACATCCGCACGGGCACACGCTCGGCACCCAGCTTTCGCGACGCTGTCGCGCTGCATGAGACGGTTGACGCGATCGAGCGCTCCGCTGCCGCGAATGAAGCCGGATAGCGGTGCTCTCGCCGCTGCCTCAGACAACCATCGGACGCGATCCGCCACGGTCGCTTGGAGTTCAGATATGAAGATGCAGGACCTGTCAGGGAAAGTCGCGGTGGTTACCGGCGCGTCGAGCGGGATCGGTCAAGCGGCCGCACGGCTGCTGATTGCCGAGGGTGTCCGCGTGGTGCTGGTCGCGCGTCGACGCGAACGGATCGAGGCGCTTGCCGCCGAACTGGGCTCCAATGCCGTGGCGCTCACTGCCGATGTCGCCGATCCGGCCCAGGTAGCAGCGGTCTTCGATCATGTGCAGGAACGGTTCGGAGGGCTGGACCTCCTGTTCAACAATGCCGGCCTGGGCGTGAATGCCGCGTTCGAGGACAGCGATCCGGCCGACTGGACCCGCATGATCGACGTCAACCTCTACGGCGTGCTGCATTGCACCCGCGCCGCCATCCCGCTGCTGCGCGGTCGTCCGGGTGCCATGATTTGCTCCGTGTCGAGCGTGGGCGGGCGCTACGGCGTTGCAAACTGGTCGGTGTACAGCGCCACCAAGTTCGCGGTGGTCGGCTTTCACGACGCGCTGCGCAAGGAACTGGGCGACGAGGGTATCCGCGTCTCTGTCATCGAGCCGGGCGCGGTACGCACCGATTTTGGCGCGAACGTCGCCGATGCAATGGCGGAACGCTGGGCCCAACTCGATGCGATGGCCGGGGAAGATGTGGCACAGGCGCTGGTCTATGCCTTTGCGCAGCCGGGACGCGTCCTTGTGGAAGAAATACTGCTCCGCCCCGTTAAGCAGACTGCGCCGTAAGCGTCATGCCCGCGCAGGGCATGGACGAATGAGCCGCGGAATCGCTGTCATACCGGTAGCCGGAGCAGCGCACGGGCGTTGGCGTGCGCCACCGCGGCCCGCTCTGCATCGCCAAGCCTTGCGGTTTCGATCCAGTCGCACGCGGTTTTGGTATCCTCGAATGGATAGTCGATCGAGAACATCACGTTGTGTGGCCCCAGCTCGTCGAGCGCGCAGCGCAACGCGGCATCCGAGCATACTCCAGAGGTCGTGATGAAGATGTTGGAGCGCAGATAGTCGGAAGGCTTCTTCGCCAGCGTGTAGCGGCGGTTGCTGATCGCGTAGCGGCTGTCGAGCCGCCAGCGCTGGATCGGCAGCGTTTCGCCCATATGGCCCAGGATCAAGCGCGCGTCCGGATAGCGGTCGAATGTGCCGCGCAGGATCAGGCGTAGTGCGTGGGTGCAGGTCTCCGCGGCCCAGCTCCAGGTCGGCCCCCACAGTTCCGGATGATCGGCATAGGCGGGTGCCATCACCTGCGGGTTGCCGGGATGGAGATAGATGGCGGCCTTGAGCGCCGAGACGCGCTCCCAGAACACGTCGTAGCGCGGATCGTCGAGGTACACGCCGTTGGTTTCGCCATTGATCAGCGCGCCGGAGAAATGAAGGTCGCGCATGCAGCGCTCCAGCTCATCGGCCGCTGCCTTGGGATCCTGAAGCGCCAGATGCGCGAAGCCGCCATAGCGGGTCGGCCGCTTTTGCACCTGCACCGCCAGCCGGTCGTTGGCCGACCGCGCGAGGCGCACGGCCTTGGCGGTGTCGGGCTCGATCTGGACGCCGGGCCCCGAGATCGACAGCACCACGAAGTCGACGCCGTTCGCGTCCATCACTTCCAGCCGCCGGTCGCCGAAATCCGACAGGATCGGCACCGCCTTGTCGAACAGGCTGGGCAGAATGTTCGGCTTCGTCTCGGCAAGATAGCCGACGAAGTCGGGGAACATGCAATGTTCCTCGAGCGCGATCTTGCCGATGCGCTTGCCACCGCCGAGCGCCTGCGCTGCAGCGTTGGTAGCGGCGAACCCCGCTATCCCGGCCATGCCGGCCATGGTCAGCGCCGCGCGGCGTGTGGGGTGTTCGGTCATTGCAGGTCTCCAGCAGGCATTTGGGAGGAAGCGCGGCGCGTGCCGACGCGCAGCCGGACGAGACACGCCGCCGCAGCAAGGCTAGCTGCCGCCATCAGTCCGGCCATCGTCAGCGTCGGGTCCGCCAGCGGCGAGAAATAGGCGACCAGCGCGCTGGCGAGTGCGCCGAGCACCATCTGCGTACAGCGCAGGATCCCCGAGGCCGATCCGGCAACGCCCGCGAGGTTGTGGAGCGCGTCATGATTGGCGCTCGGGCCGAGCAGGCCGAAGCAGAAGATCGCGACGGCGACGACAGGCACGACGGTGTAGACGTGAACGACACCCGCCAGCGTCAGCGCGAGCAGCACGAGGCACGCCGCGACCAGCCCGGCAATGCCGGCGTCGACCAGCGTATGGCCGGCGATGTCCCGCGCGTTTAGCCGCCCGCTGAGCAGCGAGCCCAGCAAAGTGCCGCACGAGCTGATCGCGAAAGCCAGCCCAAACATCGCTGGCGACAGGCCCAGGCGCCCCATCAGCACCGCGGGCGCGCTGGAGATGAAGCTGAACATGGCGGCAAAGGCGAAGGCGTAGAGCAGCGTGTTGCCGCGAAAGCCGCGATCTCGCACGACCGATGCATAGCCGGCCAGCAGCGCCCTGGGATTGAGCGAGCGGCGGCGAGACGCCGGCAACGTCTCTGCAAACAGCAGCAAGGTGGTCGCCAGCAGCGCGATCCCGCAAGCCGCCTGTGCCGCATAGATGGCCCGCCACCCGCCAGCCGCCATCACCCACCCACCGAGAAGGGGCGCGAGCATCGGCGCGAGGCCGACGACCGCCGTGATCCGGCTCAGATGATGGCGCGCGGCATTACCGTCGAACACGTCGCGGACAATCGCCAGCGGCATGATGACGCATGCGCCGGCCGCGATGCCCTGCACGAGCCGGCAGCCGAGCAGCAGCGAAAAGCTCTGCGCGAATACACATGCCGTCGCGGCCAGGACAAAGGCGAACAGGCCAACCGCGGTCGTCTTTCGGCGCCCGAAGCGGTCGGCCAGCGGTCCGCAGGCCAGCGGCGACAACGCGAAGCCGGCGAGAAACAGGCTGAGCGTGAGCGCGCCGCGGCCTGCCGCACCCGGCATCCCCGCTTCGATCGCCGGCACCCCCGGCAGTCCCATGTCGATCGACAGAGGCGGAAGCGCCGACAGCGCGCCAAGGAAGACGGTGAACGACAGTCCCCGAGTGTTCATCCTGCCCCGTTGCGGGGCGGCGCTTGGTTCAAGTCCGGCGGGCTGCATGCGATGCAGGTGGATCACGGCTGCTTATTCGTCCAATAGGCGTTCATGACTGCACTGATCACCTCGCGTGATGACACCTGAAATCCGGCACCTGCGGGCCTTCGTCACGGTCGCCGAGGAGTTGCACTTCGGCCGCGCTGCGGCGCGGCTCAACATCGTGCAGCCGGCGCTCAGCATGCAGATCAAGGGTCTGGAAACCATGCTGGGCGTCAGCTTGTTACACCGCACTCGGCGCGTCGTTGCCTTGACGGAGCCTGGCAGGCTGTTTCTCGAGGAGGCCAGCCGGATCCTGCGCCAACTCGACAGCGCCGTGGACCTGGCCCAGCGGGCCGGTCGAGGAGAGGCCGGCAGGCTGACGATCGGCTACTCCGCCGCGACCGCCCACTCCGGTCTGCTGTCACGCCTCGTCGGGGCGTTCCACCGTACCACGCCCGATGTCGAGCTGCTGATCCGGGAACTTCATCCTGCGCTACAGCGCGAGGCGCTGCTTGCAGGCGAGCTGGACGTGGGCTTTGTCGTAGCGGATGCGGCCAGCAGCCCGCCGGAGTTCGAGCGGACCGTGGTCGAGACTTGGCAGATGGTCCTGGCTCTGCCTGCCGAGCACCCACTGGCGACCCACGCCGTCGTGCCGCTGTCGGCGTTGCGCGACGAACGCTTCATTTCCTACTCGGCGCTTGGCGAGGATCTCGGCGTCGACGCTTTTCGGGCCGCGGCAGGCTTCGTACCTGCCGTCGAGCACCTTGCCGAGAACCCGATGATGCTGTTGACACTGGTTGGCGCCGGGCTCGGGATCGCCACCGTACCGGCGCCCATGACGCGCGGCGCGCCCCCGGGCGTCGCCTTTGTCGCTGTAGAACCAGCCCTGCCTGAGCTGCCGATCGTCGCGCTTGCTCGATGCGACTCTACGAACGCGGCATTGGCGCGCTTCGTTCACGGAATCAGCAACTGGTGAGCTTGCTTCTCAGAAGAAGGGGACGCCGGGATTTCGTGCTGGAGGAATGACCGGCAGGGAACATGAAATTCTCGAACGGTCTACGCAGCGGTGCTCATTCGCGTTCGCGCCTGTCGAACATCGCGGGCGGGGGGCTGTCCGAACATCCGACCATATTCCCGCGTGAATTGCGGCACGCTTTCGTAGCCCACACCATAGGCGGCATCGCTGACTGCCTCCCCCAGCGCGAGCATCCGGCGCCGGGCCTCGATGAGGCGGAGCTGCTTCTGGAACTGCAAGGGCGACAGCGACGTGATGCTGCGGAAATGGACGTGGAAGGCGGACAGGCTCATGCCAGCCGCCTCGGCCAGAGCCTCCACCTTGACCGGCTCGGCGTAGCGCGCGCGAAGCATGGCGACAGCCCGCGCGACCCGCTGGGCCTGGCTGTCGGTGACGCCGAGCGCCCGGATTGCGCCGCCATGCCGCCCGCTGAGCAGCCAGAAGTGCAGCTCGCGGCTGAGCTGCGGCCCCAGCACCGCCAGCGCGCCGGGGCGGTCGAGCAGCCGAAGCAGGCGCAGGGCCGCGTCGGCGACCTCTGCCTCGGTCGGATCGACCCTGACCGGCCGATCCGCCTCGAACGGCACGGGCCCGATTTCGCCCACCAGACCGGCTATGATGGTGGGATCGAGTTCGAGAACGAGCGAGTAATAAGGCAAGGCGCGAGTGGCTGTCGTGATCTGGCTGACGGTCGGCACGTCGGTGGTGATGAGCAGGGAGTCGCCCGCACCAAAGTCAAAGGTGCTGCTCCCCATGGTCACGCGCTTGCCGCCTTGCAGCACCAGCGCCACCAGCGGTCTCGACACCGCATATTGCAGCGCGGTCGGAGCCGTCTCGTGCAGGATCACCAGCCCTTCCACCGGGGTGGCCGCTACCCCGGCCCGGTCGGCATGGGCGTCGGCATAGCGCCGGGCGTAGTCGAGGAGCTGGTCCGTCATGGACACCAGGATAGAGGCGCCACGACCACGCGGCAACGCACGCGGACAATCAGGCAAGTCTTCCGGATGATCGCGCAACACCGTTGATCCGGTTCGATGCATACAGCCGGCAGCACCAACCGGAGGCTTGCATGACCACCCTTTCCCTCGTGACCGGCGGCAGCCGTGGCCTCGGCCGCAACACCGCGATCAGCATCGCCCGCCACGGCGGCGACGTGATCCTCACCTACCATAGCGGCAAGGACAACGCCGATGCCGTCGTAGCCGAGATCGAAGCGCTGGGCCGCAAGGCCGTGGCGTTGCAGCTCGATACCGGCAACGTCTCTACCTTCTCCGCCTTCGTGGACGCCCTGCGCATCGCGCTTACCACCAGCTTCGACCGCGACACGGTCGATCACCTGGTCAACAATGCCGGCCATGGCGAAATGGCGGACTTCGCCGCCACGACCGAGGAGCAGTTCGACAAGCTGTTCGCCGTCCACCTCAAGGGCGTGTTCTTCCTAACCCAGGCGCTGCTGCCGGTGCTGGCCGATGGCGGCCGCATCATAAACTTCTCGTCGGGGCTGACCCGCGTGTCGTTCCCTGGCTTCTCGGCCTACGCGGCCGCCAAGGGTGCGATTGAGGTGCTGACCGTCTACATGGCGAAGGAGCTGGGCGCGCGCGGCATCACCGCCAACACCGTCGCCCCCGGCGCGATCGAGACCGACTTTCTGGGTGGCGCGGTGCGCGACATTCCCGATTACAACGCGGCGTTCGCCGGCATGACGGCGCTCGGCCGCGTCGGACTGCCCGACGATATCGGCCCGATGGTGGCAAGCCTGCTCGGCCCGGACAACCGCTGGGTCAATGCCCAGCGCATCGAGGTGTCGGGCGGCCAGACCATCTGACGCCCATCGCCGGGTGCCGCACGGCGGCACCCGGCACGTCCGATGCAGCCGATCGCCCGATCGAAACCGATGTGCGATCCAGATCAGGCCGATCGACCCGATTACGCCGGGTGGCGAGCCCAACCGCAACAAGGATGGTCGGCAAGCCGTACCGGTGGCCCGCATTTCAGATTGCGGCACCCAGCCCTGGCCCGCGCAGACATCCGATCATGGATAAGTCCGGGACCAGGAACCAGGTCGAACAACCACCAGCTTGCGTGCAGCAAGCGTAGGAGGGAAATCGCAGCGACCGTCGCTCTCGGCTAAGACCTCTGTTTTCCGCGACCTGGGCGCTTGGCGCGTGGCTCTGCCGGCGCATCGCCGTCACGGTGCGACTTCGGCACATCCTTCCATGCGACATCCCGGTTTTGCGGCAGGCGCGGCGGTGTGGGCGAGGTCTGCAACAAAGCTGTCATTTTCTCCTTGCATCGCCAGCCCGGCAAGCCCCCCTGGGGGGCTCAACAGGGATGGACATGAAGATGCGAGGACGTTTCCGGTGCGGTTTGATGACGGTCGGGTTGCTCTTGAGTGGCTGTGCCGCCCAGACGACCAGCGGTAACCTGGCGTCGGCGCCGACGGTGAGCGTCGCGGCAGCGGCCGAGACCGCTGCGGTTGCGACCCGCATGGCCGACGCGGCGGACGATCCCGCGATCTGGACCACGGCCAACGGTGTGTCTTTTGCCGGCAAGAATCAGCAGGGCATCCTGCTCGGGACCGACAAGAAGGCGGGCCTCTACGTGTTCGGCCTTGGCGGCGACGTGCTCCAGTTCCTGGCCGAAGGGCTGCTCAACAACGTCGATCTCCGCGCCGAGGGCGCGGGCTTCGTTGCCGGCGCTTCCGATCGCGGCCGCATGGGCGTCGCTCTCTACCGCTTCGACGGGCAGGGGGAGTTGCGCCCGGCCGGCTTCATCAAGTCCGACCTGGCCGAACCCTATGGCTTCTGCATGGGTCGGGTGGACGGACAGCTGCTGGCGGTGGTGATCGGCAAGGACGGGCAGGTTCGCGAATATGGCGTGACCGGCACCGGCACTGCGCTGACGGGCACCGAGCGCCGCCGCTATGCGGTAGGCTCGCAGTCCGAGGGCTGCTCGATCGACGACGCCAGCGCGACGCTGTACATCGGCGAAGAGTTGAAGGGCGTCTGGCGCTATCCGCTCAAGGGTGCGCCGGAGCGCACGCTGCTCGCCGGGGTCGGCGACGGCCGGCTGGTGGCCGATGTCGAGGGCGTGACCCTGCTGCGCGACGGCGCCGAGACGTTTCTGATCGTGTCCAGCCAGGGTGACGACGCCTTTGCCGTGTGGCAGGTCGCCGCCGCGGCAGGCGCCGAGCGCTACGTCGGGCGCTTCCGCGTGGCGGCCAGCGGATCGGTGGACGGGGTGAGCGGCACCGACGGCGTCGACGCCTGGTCGGGTCCGATCGGCCCCTACGCACGGGGCTTGCTGGTGATGCAGGACAATGACAACGGGGCCGAGGCCCAGAACTTCAAGCTCGTCGACTGGGCGGGCGTGCGGGCCGCGCTGGAGCGCTGAGCCGACAAGGACGGGCCGGGGCGGATCGCGCCCCGGCCCTGCCGGTCAGGCGAGCTGCTGGAGCCGGGCCTTGCCCGCGGTGCGGAAGCGGGCGGCGACCTTCTTCTCATAGGGTTTCGCAAGGATCGTCGAGACGGTGACAAACTCGGCGGTCGCAGCCTCTGGCGTCAACGTCAGCTGCAGATAGCCCTTGTTGTCCTGGTCGCAGAAGCGGACCTCGTCATTGACGTCGGCCAGGAGCTTGCCGATGCCCGGCAGCAGCGAGCCATAGGACGGGCTGGTGATCGCGGTCGTGCCGAACTCGGCCGCGACCAGGCGCCCGTCGGCATCATGCAGGTCGTTGGCCCAGGCCGCATGGCTGTCGCCCGAGAGCACGATCGGCTGCGAGCCCGCACGGCGAAAGCTCGCATAGAGCCGCTCGCGCGCCGCCGGATAGCCGTCCCAGCTGTCGAAGTTGAACGGCAGGCCCGCGCGATAGGAGGCAGCGGCCGAAGACATCCGCTCGCGATAGGCCGCGGGCATGCGCGCCATGGCGGCGGCAAAGCGTTCGGCGCCCAGCTGGCGCTCCAGATCGGGTCCGGCGACCCGCGCCATCACCACCTGGTTGCCCAGGATCTGCCACGGCTTGCCCGCCTTGACCGAACCCGCAAGCGTGGTTTCCAGCCAGCGCTGCTGCTTGGCGCCCAGCAACTCGCGGTCGGCGCGGGCACGTTCGGCCAGCATCGGCGCATAGTCGGCCGGCGTGACGGCCGCGCCCTTGGGGGCAACCTGAAGGTCGCGGGCGAGCAGGCGGGTCTCCACCATCGCCAGTGTCGCCAGATTGCCGAATTCGAAGCTGCGGTTGATTGCCTCCCACGGCTGGCCCGGGCGCGGATCGCGGATCGGCATCCATTCGAAATAGGCCTGCATGGCCGCGGCCTTGCGCTTGTCCCAATCCCCTTCGGACTTGGGCTCGTGATTCTCGGCACCGTGGAGCCAGCTGTCGTTGGCCACCTCATGGTCGTCCCACACGCAGATGAACGCGGCACGGGCGTGGGCGGCCTGCATGTCGGGGTCGCGCTTCACCTGCGCATGGCGTTGGCGATAGTCGGCGAGCGTCAGGATTTCGTGGCGCGGCTCGGGCAGGCGGTTCAGCTTGGCGCCGATTTCGCCGCCATAGCCCTCGGCGCCATATTCATAGATATAGTCGCCCAGGTGGAGCACGGCGTCGAGCCGCTCGCTCTTCGCGATGGCGTCATAGGCGTTGAAGAGGCCGCCCGGGAACAGCTGGCAGGAGACCACCGCCAGCACGAGATCGGGCGCAGCGCCGACCGGCAACGTGCGGAAGCGGCCGACTGGCGAGCGCGTGCCGGCGGCGTCGGTGAACCAGAACCAATAGTTCGTGGCCGGCGACAGGCCTGTCGCCACGACCTTTGCCGTGAAGTCGCGGGCAGAGCGGGCGACAATGTCGCCAGAGGCGATCGGCTCTGCCGCCTCGGCCTGTGCGACATGCCAGCGCAGCGGGATGTCGCCGGTGGCGGCGGCGGCCGGCGACGCGCGCGTCCACAGGACGGCGCCGTCGGCGGCGGGGTCGCCGCTCGCCACGCCATGGTCGAAGCGCGCAGCGGACGGTGCGGCATTGGCCCCGGCCGGAAGGGTCATGGCCAGTCCGCTGCCCAGCAGGGTCAGCGCGTCGCGGCGGTTGATCGTCATGTTTGATGCTCCCCAAGGACGCCGCGGCCACTAAGCAGCCCACGCGACACTTCGGTTGCGGGGTTGTGACAGTTCCGCGAAGGCGGCGTCACCGCTGCGTCACGCGGCTGCCGCTGCACTGTCATCTGCCGCGCCTACCGGAGCCGCGTCGTTCCAGGGGGAAGCAGAATATGAAGAAGTTCGGGTTGGGTGCAGCGCTTGCGGTGCTGTCCACGGGTGTCTCGTCGGGCGCGCTGGCGCAGGCCAGCGCACAGCCGGAGGACACCGCCTTCCAGCCGCAGGATGTCATCGTCACGGCCCAGAAGCGCGCCGAGCGTATCGAGGACGTGCCGGTCACCGTTACCGCCCTGACCGGCAGCCGGATGGCCGAGATCGGCGTGTCCGAGCTCGACGAGATCGCCGCCTTCGTGCCCGGCCTGCAGGTGCAGGAGCAGAGCGCCAACAACCCCGGCTTCGTGATCCGCGGCATCACCAGCGACAACGGATCGTCGCAGCAGGGCGCGCGCGTCACCCTCTACTACAACGGCGTCGACATCAGCCGCTCGCGCGGTGCCTGGCAGGACCTGTACGACCTGGAGCGGATCGAGGTCGTCAAGGGCCCGCAGGCGACGCTGTTCGGCACGGCTGCGGCCGTGGGCGCGGTGTCGATCGTGTCGGCTCGGCCCGAACCCGGCTTCTCGGGCGAGATCGCGGGGTCGTACGGCAATTACGACCGGACCCAGGTGTCGGGCTTCCTGAACGCGGGCAACGACGTGCTCGCCGGCCGCATCGCCTTCGCCTACAAATATCGCGACGGCTATGTCCGCAACATCGCCGGGGATCCGGATGTGGCCAACCAGAACCAGGGCCGCGTCGACCAGGACGATCTGAACGGCCAGGACCAGCGCGGCATCCGCGGGTCGCTGCGCTGGCAGCCGAGCGACGCGGTCACGGCCGATCTGGTGCTGACCTATGACGGGCAGCGCAACCCCGGCACCGCGTTCAAGTCGCGCGCCCATGCGCCGACCGGCGGGCAGACCGGCGACTATGGCTATGCCGAGCTGTCGGGCTCGCCCTACAGCGAGGAGGTGCTCGGCGCCCGCAAGCTCGGGCTCGACCGCAACGTCTATGACGCGAACCTGACGGTGAACGTAGACCTGGCGGACGGCATCCGCTTCACGACCGTGAACGGCTTCCGCAAGTTCGACGCGCTGGAGATCTTCGACGCGGACGGCGGCCCGGCCTGGTACCTCGAGTTCGCCGAGGACGCGCAGGGCGAGCAGTGGAGCCACGAGAGCCGCTTCTCGTTCGAGGGTACGACGTACCGCGCCGCCTTCGGCTGGAACGCCTTCTTCGAGAACGGCTTCCAGCGCGTGCCCTTCTCGACCGAAGAGGGCACCTATCTCGCCTGTTCGGTGGCGGCTGCCTATGCGCCGATCCGCGCGCAGATCCAGGCGCTCGGCATCCCGACCGGCACGGGCTGCGTGACCGCCAACGGCACCATCCCGGCAACGCAGGTGACCTCGCTCGTCACCGGCGGCGCGGCGACCGAACTGCCTTATGCTTCCGAATTCACCAACTACGGCAACAACGACACCTATTCGGTATTCGCCGACGCGACCTGGATCCCGACGCCGCGGCTGGAGCTGACCGCCGGCGCGCGCGTGCTGATCGAGGACCGGGAATCGGGGTACAGCTCGGTCCAGCCGAACTCGCAGATTCTGGCGGCGCTCGGCATCCAGACCAGCCTGATCGGCACGGCCAACACCAACGGCGTCAAGTTCACGGCCAAGCGCAGCTTTGCCGCGCTGCTGCCGCGTTTCAATGCGCTGTTCCGCCTGAACGACAGCCTCAACCTCTATGCGACCGCCAGCAAGGGCCGGCGCTCGCCGGTGGTGCAGCTGAGCGCCGCGAACTCCGCAGCCGGCGTGGTCCCGAACCTTCAGATCGTTCCGGAAGAAACCGTCTGGAACTATGAAGGCGGCATCAAGGGGCGGGTGGGGCCGTTCACCGGCGCGGCCTCGGTCTTCTACCAGAAGTATGACGGCTTCCAGGTCTCCGTCACCGGCGACGATGGCGTCACCCGCACGCAGAGCGCCGGCTCGGCCGACAATCTGGGCGTCGAGCTGGAGGCGAACCTGCAGCTGGGTCGCGTGCTGACGCTGTTCGGCACCTTCGCCTATCTCGACGGCGGCATCGCCGACGATGCCAGCAACGGCGTGTATGCGGGCAACAGCTTCCGCCTGCAGCCCGACACGACTGCGTCCGCCGGTGCGTCGCTGCGCCTGCCGGTCGGTCGTTGGACGCTGTATGCGACGCCCAGCGTCACCTATCGCTCCAAGGTCTATTTCGAGGTGCCCAACAACGAGGCGATCAGCCAGCCCGGCTATACGCTGGTCAACCTGCGCGCCGGGGTCGAGACCGAGGGCGGCCGTTTCCGCATCGGCGGCTTCGCGCGCAACCTGACGAACGAAGAGTATCTGATCGACGCCGGCAACACCGGCGGCGGCTTCGGCATCCCCACCTATATCGCGGGCGAGCCGCGCTTCTACGGCGTGGAAGCGAGCGCGCGTTTCTAAGCGATCAAGCCGTGGGAAGGGCCGGGCACCGATCGCGGTGCCCGGCTGCTCTTGCGCTCAGGCGCCGCGATCGCGGCCGTAGACGTCCTTCAGGAAGCTCACGCCATTGCTTGTCGGCGTGGCGGTAAAATAGGTGAGGTACACCGGCACGGCCTCTGGCAGCGGGACGCCCTGTTCCGGCTTCCTGGCGATCGCCGTGATCGGCTTGCCCAGCAGCCATTTGCCCAGCGTCGACGCGTCCTCCAGCCGGACGCAGCCGTTGCTGAAGTGCCGGTCGGGCTTTTTCAGCAGTGCCTTGTTGTTGGTATCGTGCAGATAGATGCCCAGATCGTTGGGGAACATGAACTTCACGCGGCCCATCGAGTTGCCGGGGCCGGGCAGCTCGCGCACGCGAACCTCCTGCTGGCCGGCGGCGACCGCCTGCCAGTCGATCGCCTTGGGATCGAGCTTGGCAGCGTCGGTGCTCCAGTCCGACAGCGCCTCGAACCGCATGCTCGACAGCGAGCGGCCCGCCAGGACCTTGGGCGCGATGTTCTTGCGCACCAGGTCGGTCGGCACGTTCCAATAGGGGTTCAGGATCGCATAGCGCACCATGCCGGCAAGCATCGGCGTCGGCGTCTGCGGCGTGCCCGCGACCACGCGCATCGTGCCGACCTGCTTGCCGTTCTGGTAGAAGAACAGCTGCGCGGCGGCGGCATCCACCACGATGTGGCGGGTCCAGGGGCCGGGCAGCAGTCGCGCGCGATCCAGGTTCAGCTGCAATCGCGCGCGATCCTCGGCCGATAGCCCCGGCCCCGCGGCGAGCTTGCGCAGTCGGACGTATTGCGGGCTCATCCAGCCCATGTCGCGGATATAGCTGGCGAACGACTTGGTGAGGACCGCCGCGCGCAGCACGTTCTCGGCCTTGAGCTTGCGCGGCTTCACCTCCTCGTCGAGGTAGGTCATGCCGACGTCGGTCGGGCGCCGGACGTCCGCGACATAGTCGGCCATCGCCTCCGACAGCGCGATCTCGGCACGCGCGACGGCGGCCGGGTCCCCGCCGCGGGCGGCGCGCACTGCCTCTCGGACGCGGTCGGGGTCGTAGCTGCGGGGGCGCAGCCCATCGAGATCCGCGCTTTCGAGCATGTCGATAAAGGCGTCGGCCTCCGGCCCGATCCGGCCCGTGCTCGCCCAGATCGGCCAAAAGCCGCGGCTGGCATAGAAGCGCTTGGTCTTGCCGCCGATCTGCTCGCGGATCTGCACCGCGATCGCGCGGGTGGCGGGCGTTGCCTTTGGTGCCTCGGCCGTTTGGTCGGCAGGCGCCTTGGCGACGGGCTTCTTGGCGCCAGTCTTCTTCGCGCTGGCGGCGGATTTCTTTGCCTGGGCAAAGGCGCGCGCGTCGTCCGACCGGGCAAGCCCGGTTCCGGCGACGGCAATCAGCAGTGCGAGGGCGGGGATGCGGACGTGCCGCATCCCCCGATCGGAACGGATCAGCCGCGTT
>NZ_JAJFET010000003.1 GCF_020707215.1 Sphingomonas sp. PL-96 | reverse complement strand
CCGCCCCCGCCGACCCCCGCCCCGAGTGGGAGCAGCCGGAGGTGTTCCAGCTGGGCAAGGAAGCGGCGCATGCGACGTTCCGCGGGTATCCCACCCGTGCCGAAGCGCTGGCCGACAAGCCCGAGCAATCCCGCTACCACCGATCGCTCGACGGCGAGTGGCAGTTCGCCTTCTCGCCCAACCCGGAGGCGCGCCCGAAGGATTTCTACCGTCCCGACTTTGACGTGTCAGGGTGGAAGACGGTGAAGGTGCCAGGCATCCTGCAGGCGCTTGGCTATGGCCAGCCGCTGTTCAGCGGGGCGGGCTATCCGTTCGGGGCGAACCAGCCGTGGGTGCGCCACGACATGAACGAGGTCGGCTCCTATCGGCGCGAGTTCGACGTAGGCGCCGACTGGGCCGACCGCGACGTGTTCCTGACGATCGGGGCAGCGGGTGCTGCGTACTACGTCTGGGTCAACGGCGAGCGCGTGGGCTATAGCGAGGACTCCAAGCTCCCGTCCGAATTCAATGTGACACCGCACCTGCGCCAGGGGCGCAACGTCGTCGCGATCGAGCTCTACCGCTATGCCGACGGCAGCTATCTGGAGGACCAGGATTTCTGGCGGCTGAGCGGCATCGAGCGGAGCGTCACGCTGTATGCGGCTCCCAAGACCCGCATCCGCGACTTCGAGGCGCGCGCAGGGCTCACGAACAACTATCGTGACGGGTCGCTCGACCTGTCCGTGGAAGCCGCGGGCAAGAAGGCGCCGGCGCGCGTGCGTGCAACGGTGCTGGACGGCGAAACCGCGCTGCTGACGCGCGAGGCAACTGTGGCAGGAGCCGGCCGGACGGCGCGGATGCAGGCGACGCTGCCCGGCATCCGCACCTGGTCGGCCGAGCGCCCGGACCTCTACACGCTGGTAGTGGAGCTGCTCGACGCAAAGGGACAGGTGATCGAGGCCACGCGGCAGCGCATCGGCTTTCGCACGATCGAGATCGTCGACAACGAAGTACGGGTAAACGGCAAGCGGGTAATGATCCGCGGCGTCAACCGCCACGAGCATGATCCCCACACCTTCCGGGTGCTGTCCGAGGAGAGCATGCGCCGCGACATCGAGCTGATGAAGCGCGCGAACGTCAACGCGGTGCGCAACTCCCACTATCCCAATGATCCGCGCTGGTATGCGCTCACCGACGAATATGGCCTGTACGTCATGGACGAGGCCAATATCGAGAGCCACACCTATATGGCGATGGGCAACTCGAGCCCGGATCGCTCCAAGCATCAGCTGGGCTTCAAGCCGGAATGGGCGGCAGCGCACCTCGACCGGGTGCAGCGGATGGTGGAGCGCGACAAGAACCACCCCTCCGTCGTGTTCTGGTCGCTGGGGAACGAGGCCGGCATCGGGCCGAACTTCGAGGCGGCCGGCCGCTGGGCCAAGCGGCGCGACCCTACCCGGCTGCTCAACTATCTCGGCTGGGGCACGCTGATTTGGCGGCATGACCCCAACGCGTACGTCGACATCTATGCGCCGATGTACGACGACATCGAGAAGATGGTCGACTACGCCAACTCGCCCGAGTTCACCCAGCCGATGATCCAGTGCGAATATGGCCATGCGATGGGCAACAGCCTGGGCAATCTGCAGGATTATTGGGACGTGATCCGCGCCCACAAGAAGCTGCAGGGCGGGTTCGTGTGGGACTGGGTCGATCAGACGATGTTGCGTACCGACAAGGATGGACGCAGCTACTGGGCGCAGGGGTTCGACTATGGTCCCAGCCCGATCGGCGACGACAGCACGATCGGCGATGGCGTGATCCAGGCGGATCGCACGCCGGACCCGGAATATTATGAGCTCGCCAAGGTCTATGCGCCGATCGCGTTCGAGGCGGTGGACGCACGCGCCGGACGCTTTACGCTGGTAAACCGCCACGACCATATTGGCCTGGAAGGTTTCCGCTTCGACTGGGAGCTGCTGGAGAACGGCGTGGCGGTGGCCCGCGGGGATGCGACCGCGCGGCCGACGCCGCCGGGGACGCGAACGCCGCTGGACATCGTCCTGCCGCCGCGCACCCACGCCGCGGCCGAATATCGCGTGGTGCTGCGCGCCCATGCCGGTGCCGGCACCGTGCCGATGGTGCCGGAGGGGACGGTGATCGCGTGGGAGCAGTTCGCCCTGGAGGGGCCGGCGAGCCCCCTTCCCGCCTTCGCTGGGGCCGGCGTGAAGCCGGTCGCGCGTGCGGGTACGCTGCAGTTGGCGGCAGGCGGTGCGGTGCTGGAGGTCGACGCGACTACCGGGCTGCTCACCCGCTATGCTGCCGATGGTCGCACCCTGCTGACGGGCGGCGCGCCCAACTTCTGGCGTGCGCCGACCGACAACGACATCGGCACCGGCATCCCCAAGACGCATGCGATGTGGAAGCTGTTTTCCGAAAAGCGGACCCTGACTTCGGCGCAGATCGAGGGTGACGCCATCGCCGTCCGCTACAACATCGGCGCAGGCGCCGTGCGGTTCGAAACGCGCTATCGCATGGCAAAGGACGGCGCGGTGCGGGTGGAGGCGCGCTTCGTGCCGCTGCGCGACGACCTGCCCGATCCGCTCCGCATCGGCGTTGCCTTTGCGACGCCCCCGGCGCTCGACCAGGTGCAATGGTATGGGCGGGGTCCGCAGGAAACCTATTCCGATCGCAAGACCGGCGGACTGATCGCGGTGCATAGCGGTACGCTCGCCGAGCAGTATCACGACTATGCCCGCCCGCAGGAGACCGGCGCCAAGCAGGACGTGCGCTGGGTAGCGGTGGCCGGCAAGGCGGGCGGCGTACGGGTGACGGGCGCTCAGCCGCTGTCGGTCAACGCGCTTGCCTTCCCCTATTCCGACCTGGAGATGAAGCCGGTCGGCGAAGCCCACAGCTCCGACATCCGCCCGCACGGACAAGGCACGCTGCTGATCGACGCGGTGCAGACCGGCGTCGGCGGCGATACCGGCTGGAACCTCGATGGCCGGCCCCATGTGAAGTACCGCATCCCGCTTGAGCCGCGCAGCTTCGCCTTCGAGATCCGGCCCGAAGCCGTGAGGAACTAACCGCATGTTTTCCAAGCTCCTCGCCGGCGCCGCGCTGGCGGCGCTCGTCTCCGTGCCTTTGCCGGCGCTGGCGGGCGCGCCGGACCGGGCGGCCTTCCAACGCTCGGTCGACCTGCGCGAAGACTGGATCACGCTGACCCGCGACGTAGCCGGCGAAGCGTCGTGGAGCGCGGACGGGCGGCGTTTCGCCTATCGCAAGACGGTGGAGGGCGGCTTCGCCTTCGTCACCGTGGACGCGCAGACGCTCGTCAAGACGCCGGCGTTCGACGCGGCGCGGCTCGCAGGCGCGCTCGGAGAGGCGATGGGGAGCAAGCTCGATCCGCTGCGCCTGCCGTTCGAAAGCTTCACCTTCGGCGAGGGTCACACGATCGGCTTCGCGATCGACTATGCCGGATGGCAGTGCGACCTGGCGGCATATCGCTGTGCGCCAGCGCCGCACGATCAGGCACGGCCGCGCGGGTTCGGGGTCGTGCGCGACCTGCGAGTGCCGGCCGACAACCACCCCCGCCGCTCGCCCGATGGGCGCTATGAGGCGCTGGTGGTGGACGACAACATCGTCGTGCGGAATGCCGGGGGCAGCGATCCCCTGGCGCTCAGCACCGATGGCACGCCCGGCGACTTCTACGATCCCGAGACGATCCGCTGGTCGCCGGATTCACGGCATCTCGTCGCCTATCGGGTGCGCCCCGGCTACCCACGACAGGTGACGCGCGTAGCGGCGGCGCCCGAGGACACGCTTCAGCCGCAGGTGCGGACGCAGCTCTATCCAAAACCCGGCGATGCGGTGGATCAGGAGCGGCCGGTGCTGTTCGATGTCGCGGCGCGCCGGCGGATCGAGGTGGCCGACGATCTATTCCCCAACCCCTATCAGCTGTCGGACGTCGAATGGCGGAAGGACGGCCGCAGCTTCGCTTTCGAGTACCTGCGCCGCGGGCACCAACAGGCGCGCGTAATCGCAGTGGATGCCGAGACGGGTATCGCGCACGCCGCGGTGACCGAGGACGCCAAGACCTTCTTCTACTGGGATCGCCGGTTCAGCCACGACGTGAGTGGGCTCGGCCGGGAAATCCTGTGGACCTCCGAGCGCGACGGCTGGAACCACCTCTATCTCATCGACGGCCGCACCGGTCGGGTGAAGAACCAGATCACGCGCGGCAACTGGGTCGTGCGCGAGGTGGTTCATGTCGATGACGCGCGGCGGCAGGTCTGGTTCGCCGCCAGCGGCACGCACCCCGGCAAGGACCCGTACTACAAGCACTACTTCCGCGTGGACTTCGACGGGCGCAACCTGGTGGCTCTCACCAGCGCAGACGCGACGCATGAGGTGCGCTTCTCCCCCGACATGACCCGGTACGTCGACACCTATTCGCGGGTCGACCTGCCCAACGTGTCGGAGCTGCACCACGCCAGCAACGGGCGGCTGATCGCCACGCTGGAGCGCGGCGACATCAGCCGGCTGGTCGCCGCCGGCTTCCACCCGCCCGAGGCCTTCGTCGCCAAGGGCCGCGACGGCAAGACGGACATCTGGGGCCTGGTCGTGCGTCCACGCGACTATGACCCGGCCAAGCGCTACCCGGTGATCGAGAACATCTATGCCGGACCGCACGACAGCTTCGTGCCCAAGGCGTTCTGGCCGTTCGGCTATCATTCGGGCGGCGACAAGGTGATCGGCATGCAGGCGCAGGCCGACCTGGGGTTCATCGTCGTACAGATCGACGGCATGGGCACGGCCAACCGGTCGAAGGCGTTCCATGACGTCGCCTGGAAGAACCTCGCGGACTCGGGCTTCCCCGATCGCATCGCGTGGCACAAGGCGCTGGCGGCCAAGGACCCGTCCTACGACATCGGCCGGGTCGGGATCTACGGCGCCTCGGCCGGCGGGCAGAGCACGCTCAACGCGTTGCTGTTCCACCCCGACTTCTACAAGGCGGGGGTCGCCTATGCCGGCTGCTACGACAACCGGATGGACAAGATCAGCTGGAACGAACAATGGCTCGGCTGGCCGGTGGACGAGAGCTATGCCGCCGCCTCGGGCGTCGACCATGCGGGCAATCTCCAGGGCGAGTTGCTGATGATCGTTGGCGAGCAGGACAGCAACGTCGATCCCGCCTCCACGATGCAGGTCGCCGACGCGCTGATCCGCGCGGGCAAGGATTTCGAGCTGCTGATCGTGCCGAACGGTGAGCATAGCGTCGGCCGCTCGACCGGCCCGATCGACTATATCCAGCGGCGGCAATTCGACTTCTTCGTGCGCAAGCTCGCCGGAGCAGAAGCGCCGAAGTGGAACGCGCCCCCTCTGTCGAAGTAATTGCGCAAACAAATTGCGGTTTTGTCTCGCCAGCCTCTTCCGTCAGCGGCGGCGCTGGTTACACTCGCGATATGAACCGTCTCCGCACCCGCTTCGCCTCCGTTGCCGCGCTTGCGCTGGCAATGCCCATGCTGCTCGCCAACGGCTATGACGATGTCGATCCCCGGATCGGAACGGGTGGCGAAGGCCATACCTTTCCGGGTGCCGTCGCGCCGTTCGGCATGGTGCAGCTGAGCCCGGACACCGACACGTCCTGCGAAATCCGCGAGTGCTATCCCCATGCTGCGGGCTATCGCTACGACGATCCCACGATCCAGGGCTTCTCGCACACCCACTTCTCAGGTGCTGGTCATTCGGACCTGGGCGATTTCCTGGTGATGCCGGTCGCAGGCGACACGGTGCCGCTGGAGCCGGGCGATCCAAAGCAGCCGGGCTCGGGCTATCGCTCGCGCTTCAGCCATGCCGATGAGGTCGCGCAGCCGGGCTATTATGCGGTGACGCTGACCGATCCGGGTGTGCGGGCAGAGATGACGGCGGGTACGCGCGTCGGCGTTCATCGGTACAGCTTTGGCAGGGACAAGGCGGCGCACCTGCTGCTGGATCTGCGCAGCTCGCTCTACAATTATCCCGGCAAGATCCTGTGGTCGTCGCTGCGGCTGCGGCCGGACGGGACGGTGACCGGCTCCCGCACGACGCGCGGCTGGGCGGCGGGACGCCAGCTCTATTTCGCCATGCGTTTCTCGGCGCCGGTCAAGAGCCACGCCTTTGTCAGCACCGAAAAGGACGTGAAGTACAAGGGCTTCCAGACGCCCGGCCGCGGCAGCGATGCGGTGGCGGAGCGGACCGGCCAGGCGCTGGTGGGACGGCTCGACTTCGGAAACCTCGACGCGCCGCTGGAGGTGAAGGTCGCGATCTCGTCGGTGGACGAAGCGGGCGCGATCGCCAATCTGGAAAGCGAGAGCGGCGGCTTCGATGCGGTACGCGCGCAGACGCGCGGCGCCTGGGAGAAGGCGTTGTCTGCGATCGAGATCGAGGCGCCCGCCCCCATGCGGCGCAACCTCTATACCGCGCTCTACCACAGCCTGATCGCGCCATCGGTCGCAGGGGATGTCGACGGGCGCTATCGCGGGCCGGATAATGCGGTGCACAAGGCGGAGGGCTTCACCTTCCGCTCGACCTTTTCGCTATGGGACACGTTCCGCGCCGAGCATCCGCTGCTGACGCTGGTCGCGCCGGAACAGACCAACAGCGACATGGTGCGCTCGCTGATCGCCAGTCGAAAGGTCAGCCCCGACGGCATCCTGCCAGTGTGGCAGTTCCAGGGGCGGGAGACCTGGACGATGATCGGCTATCATGCGGTGCCGGTGATCGCCGACGCGTACATGAAGGGCATAGGCGGCTTCGACGCCAATGAAGCGCTGGACGCGATGGTCGCAAGCGCGACCTATGATCCGTACGGCGGCCTCGGCGACTATCAGAAGCTCGGCTATGTCGCGATCGATCGTGAGCCGGAGGCGGCATCCAAGACGGTCGAATACGCCTATGACGACTGGACGATCGCGCGCATGGCCGAGAAGTTGGGCCGCAGCGACGTGGCGAAACGCTTCTACGCCCGCGCCGGCAACTGGCGGAACAGCTTCGATCCGAAGACCGGCTTCGTCCGTGCGCGGAAGAGCGACGGCGCCTTCCGCACCCCCTTCGATCCGACCGCCATCAACTATGGGTCGGATTATACAGAGGGCAATGCCTGGCAATACAGCTGGTTCGTGCCACAGGACCAGGCGGCGCTGTTCCGCGCGATGGGTGGCGACGCCAAAACCGTCGCCAAGCTCGACGCAATGTTCGAGTACGACAACTCCAAGCTCGACTACAGCCATGCCGAGGACATTGCCGGGCTGATCGGCCAGTATATCCATGGCAACGAGCCGAGCCACCACGTCGCCTATCTCTATGCGCACGCGGGTGCACCATGGCGGACGCAGGCGCGGCTGAAGCAGATCGTCGACAGCCAGTACAAGCCGACGCCGGATGGCCTTTCCGGCAACGACGACCTGGGCCAGATGTCGGCGTGGCTGATGTTCACCGGGCTGGGCTTCTATCCGGTGACGCCGGGCAGCCTGGAATATGTGATCGGCCGCCCGTTCGTGGAACGCGCGGGGCTGAACCTGCCCAATGGCAAGCGCTTCAATGTGGTGACCGAAGGGCTGAGCGACGCCAATCCGTACGTTGGCAAGGTGACGCTGAACGGAAAGCCGCTCGCCCGCACCTATCTGCGCCACGACGAGATCCTGGCCGGCGGCGAATTGCGCTTCATGATGCAGGCCACGCCCAATCGCAGCTGGGGCAAGGCAGCGAGCGCCCGCCCCTACTCCATGAGCACGGCGCGCTGATGCCGGTCGTCGAAGTCTGCATCGACGAGCCGGCCGGCATCGCCGCGGCGGTCGCGGGCGGTGCCGATCGCATCGAGCTGTGCGCGGCGCTGTCGGTGGGCGGGCTCACCCCGCCGGCGTCGCTGGTGCGGTTGGCGGCTGACGCACCCATCCCCGTCCACCTGCTCGCGCGACCGCGCGATGGCGACTTCTGCTACGACGCGGCCGAGGCTGCGCTGGTGGCAGAGGACATCAGCCTTGCAGCCGAAGCAGGACTTGCCGGGGTGGTGATCGGGGCGAGCGCACCCGACCGTCGCCTGGACGTGCCGCTGCTGGGCCAATGGGTGGCGCATGCTCGCGATGCCGGCTCGCGGCGCGGTGTTCCGCTGTCACTGACGCTGCATCGCGCGTTCGATCTTTGCCCCGATCTTCCCGCGGCGCTGGACGTTGCGGTGGAGCTCGGCTTTGACCGCATTCTGACCTCGGGCGGGCAGCCGCGTGCAGTGGACGCGTTGCCGATGCTGGCGGAGTTGCACCGTCGCGCGGCCGGGCGGATCCGCATCCTGCCGGGCAGCGGCATCGACGCGACCTGTGCGCCCGCGATCCTCTCTACGGGAGTCCAGGAGCTGCACGCCTCCTGCCGCAGCCCGGCCGGCGATGCGGGCGAACTGGAGCGCCGCTTCGGCTTCCAGAACGGGCCGCGGCTGCGCACAGATCCGGAACGAGTGCGAAAGCTGAAAGCCTGTGTCGCATCGGTGTAATCGCAGCTTGAATAATACCAATGTGTAACTTATCGTCCCTCTCATGACACAGAGGGGAATGATGGTCGAAGCAACCGCCACGCTGATGGGGAGCGAAGCGCGCGAGGCAGCGGATGCGGTTCGCCGCCTGCTGGACGGCAACGCAGCGGCGCTCGATGCGCTTGGCAAGACGTTGCGCGCGAACCCGCCCAAGCTGGTGGTGACCTGTGCGCGCGGGTCGTCGGACCATGCCGCCACCTATGGCAAATATCTGATCGAGACGCTGACCGGCGTGCCGGTCGCATCGGCCGCGCCGTCGGTCGCCAGCGTCTTTGGCGCGCCGGTGGCAGCGGGCGACTTCCTGTGCATCGCGATTTCGCAGAGCGGGCGCAGCCCGGACCTGCTGGCCACCGTCGAGGCGCAAAAGGCTGCAGGCGCGCGCGTCGTCGCGCTCGTCAACGACGAAGGTTCGCCGCTTGCGGCGATGGCAGACACGCTGATCGGGCTGAAGGCGGGGCCGGAAAAGTCGGTCGCGGCGACCAAGTCCTACATCGCCTCGCTTGCGGGCCTGGCGGCGATCGTGGCGGCGTGGAGCCAGGATGCGGCGCTGGGCGGGGCACTGGCGGCGCTGCCCCAGGGCCTGGAGCAGGCGCGCGACCTCGACTGGAGCGTAGCGCAGGAGGCTCTGGTCGACGCGCGCAACCTGTTCGTGATCGGCCGTGGCTACAGCCTCGCGATCGCGCAGGAAGCCGCGCTCAAGTTCAAGGAAACCTGCGGCCTCCATGCCGAGGCGTTCAGCGCCGCCGAGGTCCGCCACGGCCCGATGGCGATCGTGAACAAGGGCTTCCCGGTCCTGGGTTTCGCGACCTCCGACACCGCGGGCGACAGCGTCCGTGAGGCGGCGGCCGAGTTCGCCGGGCGTGAGGCGCGCGTGTGCCTCGCCGATGCGCAGGCCGGCGGCGAGGCGACGCTCCCCAGCATCGCGGGCCATCCGGCCATCGAGCCGATCCTGATGGTGCAGAGCTTCTACCTGATGACCAACGCGCTGTCGGTCGCCCGCGGCTTCGACCCGGACCGTCCGCAGCACCTGCGGAAGGTAACCGAAACGCGATGAGTACGATCCGCTTCGCCAATGGCCGCGTCGTAACCGCGGCCGGCACTCTGGAGGGCGCGACCTTCACCCTGGCCGAAGGGCGGATCGTCTCGATCGACGCCGCGGCTGGTCCTGCCGATCAGGAAATCGATCTGGCCGGCGGCATCGTCGTGCCTGGCTTCATCGACGTGCAGGTCAATGGCGGCGGCGGCGTGCTGTTCAACGACGCGCTGACGCCCGAGGGCATCGACGCGATTGGCCGTGGGCACGCGCCCTATGGCACCACCGGCTTCCTGCCCACGCTGATCAGCGACCTGCCCGAGGCAATCGCCCGGGCGCTCGACGCGACCGACGAAGCGATCGAAGCGGGTGTGCCGGGCTGCATCGGCGTCCATATCGAAGGCCCGATCATCAACACCGCGCGCAAGGGCATCCATGATCCGGCGAAGTTCCGGCGGCTGGACGACGCGCTGATCGAACTGCTCAGCCGCCCCCGCAAGGGCAAGGTGCTGCTGACGCTGGCACCCGAGATGGTCTCGCTGGAAGACATCCGTCGCCTCGCGGCCGCGGGCGTGATCCTGAGCGTCGGCCACAGCGATGCGGACTACGACACGGTCGCGGCTGCGTTCGCGGCCGGGATGACCGGCGTCACCCACCTCTACAACGCCATGTCGCCGCTCAAGCACCGTGAGCCCGGCGTCGTCGGCGCGGCGCTGGACGACCAGAGCGTCTTTTGCGGCATCATCGCCGACGGCTTCCACGTCCATGACGCGGCGCTGCGTGTCGCCATGCGCTCGCGCCCGCTCGACCGGTTCGTGCTGGTGACGGACGCGATGCCGTGCGTCGGCGCCAACGTCGACAGTTTCGAGCTGCACGGGCGGACCATCCGCGTGGAGAACGGCTGCTGCCTGGGCGCGGACGGCACGCTGGCAGGCTCGGCACTGGACATGACCGGTGCGTTCCGCCACGCCGTCACCCGCCTGGGCCTGTCGATCGAGGATGCCGCAGCCATGGCTGCGACCAGCCCGGCGGCCTTTCTGGGCCTTTCGCACGATTGCGGCGCACTGGCGCCCGGCCTGCGCGCGGACTGGGTCTGCCTGACCCAGGATCTGCAGCCGGCGGGCACCTGGATCGCCGGCGCACCCATCGCCTGACCCCTTGGAGGCTGTTCTGAGCACGACCGCGCCGACCGACCCGATCGACGACCAGGCGGGGGGCTCGATCGTCCTCCACGCACCGATGCAAGGCTGGCGCTGTGCGCTGGCCGACGTACCCGACCCGGTGTTCGCACAAGGCATGCTGGGTGCGGGCGTTGCGATCGACCCGACCGGCGACACCGTTCACGCACCCTGCGATGGCACCGTGCGCGCGCTGCAGCCGACCGGCCATGCCGTGACGATCGCGGCGGCGGAGGGTGCGGAGGTGCTCATCCACGTCGGCGTCGACACGGTCGCGCTCGGCGGCCGCGGCTTCACGCCGCTGGTGGCGGCGGGCGACCGCGTTCGGCGCGGCGATCCGCTGATCCGGTTCGACCTGGACCTGCTGGTGCGCGAGGCTCCCTCGGTCATCACCCCGGTGCTGATGCTCGACAGCGATCTTTATGCCGTTTCGCTGCTGGCGGACGACGATGGACCGGTGGCAGTCGGCGATCCGCTGTTCACGCTGGCACCCAAGGCGGCTTCGACGCCGGTCGCGCAATCCACGGTCGAAGGTGCAGTGGTCGCGCAGGAGCTGCAGCTGCCGCTTGCGCACGGCATCCACGCGCGACCCGCCGCCCGCATCCGCGAGACCGCGGTGCGCTTCTCTGCCGAGATCACGATCTCGAAGGGCGAGCAGGTCGCCAATGCGCGCAGCCCCGTGGCACTGCTGACGCTCGGCGCTCGGCTCGGAGACACCATCCGGGTTGAGGCGCATGGCGCCGATGCGGAGGCGGCGGTCGAGGCGGTCGCCTCGCTGATCGCAAGCGGCATGGGTGAGGCAGCCGATCCGAAGCAGGCGACACCCGCCCCGCAGCCGGTGGCCGCCGCCCCTGCCCCCGTTTCCACGATCGGCGCGGACGGCAAGCTGGCCGGCGTGACCGCCTCTGCTGGCCTGGCCATCGGCCATGCCCGCCGGCTTCACCTGGCCGAACTCGCCGTCGATCCGATCGGCGTCGGCGCGGAGGAAGAACAGGCGCGCCTCGATCAGGCCATCCGCACCCTGGCCAAGCGGCTGGAGAGCGAGACCGTGACCACCTCGGGTCCGCGCCGCTCGATCCTGGCCGCGCATGCCGCGATGCTGGAGGATGAGGGGCTGGCCGATGCCGCCCGCACCGCCATCGGCAAGGGTGCCAGCGCCGGCCACGCCTGGCGCGAGGCGATCCGCCCGCAGGCAGCCGCGCTGCGCGCGACCGGTGACTCGCATCTGGCCGAACGCGCGGACGACATGCTCGACCTGGAGCGGCGGGTGCTGTCGCTGCTGGCCGGGGTCGAGGACGCGCCGATCGCCTTCCCGCCCGACACGATCCTGTTGGCCGAAGACCTGCTGCCGTCGCAGCTGATGGCGCTCGATCCGGCCAATGTCGTCGGTTTCTGCGTCGAAAAGGGCGGGCCGACCTCGCATGTGGCGATCCTTGCCGCCAGCATGGGGTTGCCGGCGCTGGTCGCGACCGGGCCGGCGCTGCACGGAATCGCCGAAGGGTCGATGCTGATCCTGGATGCCGACGCCGGGTCGCTCCAGACTGCCCCGGACGCCGAGATGCTGGCGCGCGCCCATGCGCTGGTCGCCGAACGGCGCGCGCGCCGGGCCGAGGCGCAGGCGAATGCCGCAGCCCCCTGCCACATGGCTGGCGGCGAGCGCATCGAGGTGTTCGCCAACCTGGGCTCGCGCGCCGACGCGGAGATCGCGGTCGCCAATGGCGCCGAGGGCTGCGGCCTGCTGCGCACCGAATTCCTGTTCCTGGAGCGCGAAACGGCCCCGTCGCTTGCCGAACAGACTGCCGAATATCAGGGCATCGCCGATGCGCTGGGCGGCCGATCGCTGATCGTGCGCCTGCTCGACATCGGCGGCGACAAGCCCGCGCCCTATCTGCCGATCCCGCCGGAGGAGAACCCGGCACTTGGCCTGCGCGGCATCCGCGTGGGCTTCGCCAATCCGCAGCTGCTCGAAGACCAGATCCGCGCAATCCTGCGTGTGCAGCCGACCGGCCAGTGCCGGATCATGATCCCGATGATCGCGTCGCTCGACGAACTGCGCCGGGTGCGCGAGGTTGTCGACCGGGTGCGCGCCGAGCTTGGCCTGACCGAGCCGGTAAGCGTCGGCGTGATGATCGAGACGCCGGCAGCAGCCGTCACCGCCGACCTGCTGGCGAGCGAGGCCGACTTCCTGTCGGTCGGCACCAATGACCTCACCCAATATGCACTGGCGATGGACCGCGGCAATCCGGCGGTCGCTGGCGCGATCGACGGGCTTCACCCGGCGGTGCTGCGCATGATCGCGACGACCTGCCTGGGGGCGGCGCGGCATGACCGCTGGACCGGTGTGTGCGGTGGCCTGGCCTCCGACCCGCTTGCCGTGCCGATCCTGATCGGGCTTGGCGTGACCGAGCTTTCCGCAACCGCTGCGCTGGTGCCAGAGATCAAGGCGCTGGTCGCCAGCCTGTCGATGGACGCCTGCCGCGCCCATGCCGCCGCCGCCCTGCAATGCCGGTCGGCCGCCGAAGTCCGCGTTCTGGCCCGGGAGTTCCGCGCATGAAGTCGATCCTGGAGAAGCTGCAACCGCTCGGCCGCGCGCTGATGCTGCCGATCGCGGTGTTGCCGGTGGCGGGGCTGATGCTGCGCCTGGGTCAGCCCGACCTGCTCGACATCGCGTTCCTGAGTGCTGCTGGCGATGCGCTCTTCTCGCACCTGGGCCTGTTGTTCGCGATCGGTGTCGCCACCGGCTATGCGCGCGACGGCAATGGCGCGGCGTGCCTTGCCGGCATCGTCTGCTTCCTGGTTGCGACGGAGGCCGCCAAGGTGCTGCTGGCCGTACCGTCCGAAGCCACCGCGGGCATGGATCCGGCGATCGCGGAGCTTGCCGCGGCAAGCTGGAAGGCCAAGGCGGTGGCGCGGCTCGACGTGCCGATCGGCATCCTCTCCGGCCTGACCGGCGGCATCTTCTACAACCGGTTCTCCGCAATCAAGCTGCCGGAGTATCTGGCGTTCTTCGGCGGACGCCGGTTCGTGCCGATCGTCAGCGGGCTTGCGGGCCTGGTGCTGGCGGTGATCATCGGCACCAGCTTCCAGGCGCTGAGCGCCGGCATCGATGGTCTCGGCCATGGCATCGCCAATGCCGGAGGCTTCGGGCTGTTCCTGTTCGGCCTGTTCAACCGGCTGCTGCTGGTGACCGGGCTGCATCACCTGCTCAACAACGTCTTCTGGTTCGTGCTGGGCGACTTCAACGGCGCGAACGGCGACCTGCGCCGCTTCTTTGCCGGCGATCCGGCCGCAGGCAGCTTCATGGCGGGTTTCTTCCCCGTGATGATGTTCGGCCTGCCGGCTGCGTGTCTCGCCATGTACCGCACGGCGCTGCCCGAGCGGCGCAAGGCGGTGGGTGGCATGCTGTTCAGCCTTGCCCTCACCTCGGCGCTCACCGGCGTCACGGAGCCGATCGAATTCAGCTTCATGTTCCTCGCGCCCGTGCTCTACGCAGTGCACGCCGTGCTGACCGGCCTGTCGATGGCGATCATGGACGCACTGGGCGTCAAGCTCGGCTTTGGCTTTTCGGCGGGCTTGTTCGACTATGCGCTGAACTACGGCAAGTCGACCAAGCCGCTGATGCTGATCCCGATCGGGCTGGTCTATTTCGCGCTCTACTATGGCGTCTTCAGCTTCGTGATCCGCCGGTTCAACCTCCAGACGCCGGGGCGTGAGCCGGAGGCGGCAGTTGTCCCGGCGAGCACCAGCGGTGCAGCCCCAGACAGCCGCGGCGCGGCCTTTGCCCAGGCGCTTGGTGGCGCCGCCAACCTCCGCGAGGTCGGCGCCTGCACCACGCGTTTGCGGCTGATCGTCGGGGATCAGAGCAAGGTCGACGACGCGGCGCTGAAGGCACTCGGCGCACGCGGGATCATCCGGCCGTCCGACAAGGCGCTGCAGATCGTGCTCGGGCCGATGGCGGACCTGGTGGCGGTCGAGATCCGCGACGCGCTGGCGATGCCCGTCGCACTGGCGCCGAAGGATGCTGCGCCTGTCGAGGCGAGCGGGACCCGCCTGGCTCCCGCGCTGGTCGCGGCACTTGGCGGCGAAGCGAACGTGTCCGGGGTGAGCGTCCATGGCAACCGCATCCGGGTGGAACTGGCACAGGGCGGCGAGACCAGGCAGGCAGAGCTTGCCGCGCTGGGCGTGCGCGCCGTGGCAGTGCCGGCCGAGGGTCTGGCGCACCTGCTGGTGGCGCCAGGCAAGCTCGAGGCGCTGCTGGCGCGTTGAAGGCTGAGCGGGTCTTCGCCCAGGTGGCGAAGACCCGCGGCCCGGCCGCAGCGTTCTTGCTCCGACCGCTGCGGATATGGAACCTGACGCTTGTCAGGTCGACGAGTTTGGAGCCGCGCTACCCGCTCGCGCACCCGTGCTCCTGCCAACGCAGGAGCCCAGGGTCCCGAACATACCCGGATGTCGGTCTGGTTAGCCGCGGGTTCGCGCGGGCACGGATCCCTGAAGCCCTCCAACTGCACCCCGGCCTTCGCCGGGCAGCGGCCGCTTAGGGGCGGCCGCCGCCTCCTCAGCGCGTCGTGACGGTCACGCGCGCCAGGATGCCCGACACGGTGTCGGCGGGCGCGTTCACCAGCAGGGCCACGCGGCGAGGTTCCGTGCCGGCGGGGATGTCGGCGCGGAGCGGGCCCGGCGCGGCATCGGCCTTGGTTGCGAGCTTCTGCCCGTCCACCCACAACTCCGCACTGCCGGCGACACGATCGAAGGTGATCGTGCCGCCTTCCGCGCCGACCCGCTTCCACGGGCGGAACACGGTGCGATAGACCCGCCAACCGGCGCTCGGCTCGGCGCGCGTCGGCGTGCCGCTGCGCACAAACGCCCAGCTGTTGTTGTCACCATCGGCAGGCGCGAGCGCTGGGTCGGGTCGCTCGGCCAGCGCGGGCGAGCGGCGCCACTCGGCCAGCAGCATCGTCGGCGGTGTCACCGCGACCTGGGCAGGGCCACTGGCGGGGAGCCTGTCGAGGGTGAGGCGTGCCGGCTTCAGCCCCTCGGCAGTCGCGCGCACGGTGATGCGTCCCCTTCCCGTCTCCGCCCGCACGATCAGCTGGGCGAGACCGTTGAACAGCGAGCGGCGGTTGCCATGCTCTGCCTCATGGCTGTTCGGATCGCCATTCCCGACGCCGATGATCTCGGCGCCCTCGACCGCGAACTGGCTCAGCAGGTTGGCGGTGGGCACGTGGCGGCCGCGCGCGTCGATCGCGTCGACGGTGATCGGCTGCACATCCTCCCCATCGCCGGCCATCACCGTGCGTGCTGGGGTGAGCCGCAGTGCCACCGGGGCGCCCGCGGTTTCATGCGCGGCGCTCGCCACCACCTTGCCCCCGCGCATTGCCAGTGCTTCGATACGGCCGGGCTGATAGGGCACCTGCCACTCGTTGCCCAGGATTCGGTCAACCTTCTGCACGCCCAGATCGCGGCCGTTGAGGCGCAGCAGCACGGTTTCGGCATTGCTGCTGACGAACACGGGGATCGTCTGCCCCTCCTTGCCCGGCCAGGTCCAGTGCGGCGCGATGCCGACCACCGCCTCGTCCTCGATCCAGTGGGCGCGGTGGATGTCGAAGGCGGTCTTGGGGAAGCCGCACAGGTCGAGGATGCCGAAGAAGCTGGCGATGGTCGGCCAGTCATAGGGCGTCGGCTCGCCGTGATAGTCGAAGCCGGTCCAGACGAACCCGCCCGCCACGAACGGGCGCTTGGCGATCTCGCGCCAGGTCTCGCGGTGGGTGGCGCCCCAGCTCGTCGCCTCCGTATCGTAGGAGGTGAGAACATGACCGGCGGGAATGCTTTCGAACGCGCCACGGGTTTCGTAGGCGCTGGTGTCCTCCGAACTGGTGATCGGCTTTGTCGGGTTGAGCTGGTGAAAACGGTCGTAGTCCGCCTGGTAGTAGTTGAACCCGACCACATCGACCACGGTCGAGACGTTGATGGGATCGTAGAAGGCGCCGTTCATCGCCGCGGTGACGGGCCGAGCACCGTCGAGCCGGTGGACCGCCGCCGCCATGCGGCGCAGCATCTCCACGCCGGCCTCCGTCCCCTGCATCGGCTCTTCGTTGAAGATCGACCAGAGGATGACGCTCGGGTGATTGCGATCGCGCCGCACCAGCCACTCGAGCTGCTCCATGTAATCGGGCGCCGGATTGAAGTGGCGGTTCTCGTCCATGACGAGGAAGCCCATGCGGTCGCACAGGTCGAGCAGCTCGGCATTGGGCGCGTTGTGGGTACAGCGGATGGCGTTGCAGCCCATCGCCTTCAGCCGCTCCAGCCGCCACGCGATCAGCGCGTCGGGCACCGCCACGCCGACGCCGGCATGGTCCTGGTGCAGGCAGACGCCCTTCAGCTTCACGGCCTGGTCGTTGAGGAAGAAGCCGCGGTCCGCATCGAAGCGGATGGTACGAAAGCCGATCGGCGTGCGGCGCTCGTCCGCGCTTGCGCCGTCGCGTAGCACGCGCGTGACGACCGTGTAGAGCGTCGGCGTCTCGACCGACCACAAACTGGGTGCGCCAGCATCAAGGGTCAGCGAAGCCTCGGCGCGCTCCAGCACCGGCACCACGGTGTCGGCTCGGCCGGTGGCGACGGTCCTGCCGTCCGGATCGAGCAGCAGCGCCTCGACGGTGACGTCGGCCGGCTCCCGGCCAACATTGCCGAGGGTGGCGGTAATCGGGACGTGCCAGCGCCCGTCCTCAGCCCGGCGCGGATCGCAGTGAACGCCGTCGGTCACGATTGCGACGGGCGCGCGGCGCACCAGCCAGGCGTGACGGTACAGGCCGGCGCCTTCGTACCACCAGCCTTCCATCGCGTTGGCGTCCACGCGGATGGCGATGACGTTGGTCTCTTCGCCAAAGCGCGCGAAGGGGGTCAGGTCGATATGGACGCTGTTGTAGCCCGACCAGTTGTGGGCGACCGTGCTGCCGTTAATCCAGATGGTGGCGTTGGTCGCGATGCCGTCGAAGTGCAGCTCGATCGTCTTGCCGCGATCGGCGGGATCGAGGGTCAGCGCGCGGCGATACCAGCCGATGCCGCGCGGCCGATATCCTTGCGAGACATTGGCTGTCTCCACGAACGGCTGGCCCGCCGCCCAGTCGTGCGGCAGCCGCACCGCCTGCCAATCGGAGTCGTCAAAGCTCATGGCGGCGGCGCCCAGCGCATTGCCAGCCTTCACGCTCAGATAAGTGGCATTGTGCGTGTCGGGCATCGGCGCCACGACGTCGCCTTCGTGAAAGCGCCAGCCCCGCTCCAGCAGCGTGCGCGAGGGGTCCTGCACCGCCAGCGGATGCGGCAGCGTCTGCTCCGGCTGCGGCATGGGGAAGCCGTCATGGCCGCGCCCCCGGGCGGGCGCTGCCAGGGCAAGCTGCGGATTGGCGGCAAGCAGGGCGCCAAGCCCTGCGCCGCTCGCCAGAAGCTGGCGTCGGTGCATGCGGGATCCTCCGGATGGCGGCCGCTCGGCCGCGCGGGTGAAGCGGCGGGCGACCGTCAGAGGTCGGTCAACTCCGCTACGAAATCATAGGCGTCGCCCCGATAATAGGAGCGCGTGAACTCGGCTGCGCGCCCGTCGCGCAGGAAGCCGCGGCGTTCGATCAGCAAGCCGGGCGCGCCCGCGTCGACACCCAGCATCTTGGCCTGTTCGAGCCCGAACGGCACGGCGCGCAGCCGCTGGAGCGCGCGCGTGGGCCGATTGCCGGCAGCCTCCAGCGCTTCGTACAGCGAGTCCCCGACCGCCTCCACCGACGGCAGGCAATATCCGGCGATGGTCGAATATTCGAGCGCCATCGGCACGTCGTCGGCCGAGCGGATGCGGTGGAAGCGCAGCACCGGCGCGCCGGGCGACAGATCCAGCGCCATCGCCTCTTCCGGGTTGACCGTGCCGGACGCACGCGAGATCCAGCGGCTGCTGGCGGCTCGCCCGCGCGCGGCCATGTCCTCGGAAAAGGAGGAGAGCTTGGAGAAGCTCTTCTCGACACGCCCGGCCACGAACGTGCCCGCCCCGCGGCGACGCGTGAGCAGCCCTTCCTCCACAAGCCCGCCGATCGCCTTGCGAACGGTGATGCGCGACACGTCATATTCGGTCGCAAGGTCGCGCTCTGCCGGGATGGCGTCGCCCTGGCCCAGCAAATGGCTGTTGATACCCTCGCGGATCAGCTGCTGGAGCTGAAGGTAGAGCGGGGAAGGATTGCCCGCACGAAAACGTCCCACCTGATCCGAAAAGCCCATCCGTTCCGCTCCCCCCGCCAGCGCTGTTCGCGCCCTGTTTGCACAAGAGCTATCGTAAGCGCGGTTCGCGGGCAACTCCGGTCCTGCAATGGTATTGCCAGCCTGGAAGGCGCGTTCGTTCCGCGTCAAAGTGTTACAGCCGGCACAGTTCTGTTGCATGCCAGGACCTATATTGGTTACACAGTTACAATACCAGGGCGCCTGACGCCCGAAAGGGGGAGTATCGGATGGGGGCGAGGTTCAGCCGACCCGAGCGGCGAGGGTGCACGGCATGTCTGCCGCTCGAGGACCGGGCGCCGCAAGGACATACCGCTGCCGTGCGCGTCCGCTTCCCCGCTTCGCTGCCCCTTGCCGCGCGTGTGCAGCACCGCGCCGTTCCATTCCCCTCCCCGACCTTCGGCCTGCACGATGCAGCCGGACAGGCGACTCTGACGGAGACCGCATCATGAAACGCTGGATCGCCCTTCCCCTGCTGTTCGCGTCGCTGCCGGCCTGGAGCGCGCCGCGCACCCACGTTTCGCTGGATGGCGACTGGCAGGTCCGCATCGATCCCGCCGACGCGACCGCCGCAGGCCAGCACCCGCGCGAGGCCAAGTGGTTCCGCTCGCAAGTGCCCGGCAGCGTCCAGCAGGACCTGATCGCCGCCAAGCGCGTGCCGGATCCGTTCCAGGGCTTGAACGAAGCCAAGATCCAGTGGGCCGGGCTCACCAACTGGCAGTTCCGCCGCACCATCGACGTCACGGCCGAGATGCTCCGGCGCGACCATCTGGAGCTGGTGTTCGACGGGCTGGACACGTTCGCGACCGTGTCGGTGAACGGACAGCAATTGCTCGCGACGGCCAACGCCCATCGCCAGTGGCGGGTGGATGCGAAGCCCGCACTGAAGCTCGGGCGCAACGAGCTGCTGGTGTCGATCGCCTCGCCCGTACGCACGCTCCAGCCGATGGTGCTGAAGGAAGCGAACCCGCTGCCAGGTGAATATGACTCCGCGTTCGGCGACGAGCCCAAGGGCAAGCAGAGCTCGCCCTACATCCGCAAGCCCAAATACCACTACAGCTGGGACTGGGGTCCCCGCATCATCAACATCGGCGTGTGGCGTCCGGTGCGCCTGGAAGCCTGGGACGATGTGCGCATCGAAACGCTTCAGGTCGACCAGGAAGCGATCAACGATGCCGAGGCGCAGCTGACAGCACGCTATACGCTGATGGCGGATACCGCCGGCAGCGTGACGCTGCGCACCAATGTCGTCGGTCCCAACGGGCAGACGCAGGGCGTCGAGCGGACGGTGCAGGTCGCGGCCGGCGAGAACCGCGTTACGGTGCCACTGACCATTGCCAATCCGCAGCGCTGGCAGCCGGTCGGTTATGGCGCGCAGCCCATGTACCGTGTGCAGGCGGCGCTGGTCGAGGCGGGTGCCGAAACCGATCGGACCGAGCGCCGCATCGGGCTGCGCACGGTGGAACTGCTGACCAAGGACGGCGGCTTCGGCTTCCAGGTCAATGGCATCCCGATCTTTGCCAAGGGCGCGAACGTCATCCCGTTCGACAACTTTCCGAGCCGGGTGCCGGCAGCGCAGATGCGGCACATCCTGCAGGGCGCGGTCGACGCCAACATGAACATGCTGCGCATCTGGGGCGGCGGCTATTATCTCGACGACGCCTTCTACGCGATGGCGGACGAGATGGGCATCATGATCTGGCAGGACTTCATGTTCGGCGGGTCGGTGACGCCGCCGGATGCGGAATTCCGCGAGAACGTCCGCGTCGAGGCCGAGCAGCAGGTCGCACGGCTCCAGTCGCACCCCTCCGTCGTCGCCTGGTCCGGCGGCAACGAAGTGCTGTCCGGCTGGGAAAACTGGTCGGACCGCAAGGCGTTCAAGAAGCGCATCGGCGCCGATGAGCAGGAGCGGATCGGTGCGGGCATGGCCGTGCTGTTCAACCAGGTGCTGCGCGACGCGGTGCTCACCCGCTCGCCGGGCACGCCCTATTGGCCGGGATCGCCGTCGACCAACTATGAGGGTCCGGTCGACACCGACGCCGCGGGCGACCGCCACTTCTGGGACGTGTGGTCCGGCTCCAAGCCGGTCGAGAACTACCTCGATAGCTGCACGCGCTTCATGTCCGAATATGGCTTCCAGGCGATGCCGGACATGGCGACGATCCGTGAGTTCGCCGGCAACGGCCCGCTCGCGCTCGACAGCCCGGTGCTGAAGGGCCACCAGAAGTTCCTGGCTGGCGAAGGCAACGAGCGGCTGAAGATGTACCTCGACCAGCGGCTGCGCCCGGCCAAGGACTTCGCCGACACGGTGTACCTGACCCAGGTCAACCAGGCCCAGGCGATCGACATGGCCGCGCGCCATCATCGTGCCTGCCGCCCGACCAACATGGGCTCGCTCTTCTGGCAGATGAACGACACCTGGCCTTCGATCTCCTGGGCGAGCATCGATTATCATGGCCGGTGGAAGCTGCTGAACTATGCGGCGCGGCGCTTCTTTGCGCCCCAGGCAATCGTGCCCGAGCATCGCGACGGCAAGACGCGGATCGCGCTCGTCTCCGACGCGACGCAGCCGATCGCGGCCGAGTGGCGGGTGCGCGCGTTCGACATGGCCGGGCAGCCGCTGGGCGACAAGGGCGGCACGACGACGCTGGCGCCGCTCTCGGCGGCGGACATCGCGAGCCTCGCCGATGCCGAGCTGTTCGGCACCGCGCCAGCCAACGCGAGCTATGCGGTCGCGGAGCTGGTGGTCGACGGCAAGACCGTGTCGCGCAAGGTGTTCGAGCGCATGCTGCCCAAGGACATGGCCTATCCCGCGCCCGAGCTTTCGACGCGCTGGCAGGGCAAGCAGGTGACGATCACCGCGAAGAACCTGGCGCGTGCGGTGATGCTCGACTTCGGCACGGTCGCCGCCCAGCCGAGCGACGATGGCTTTGACCTGCTGCCCGGTGAAAGCGTGACCATCGACGTCGCGTCCGATGCCTCCGCACGTGCGCTTGCGCGCGCCCTTACCCTTCGTACGCTGAGTGCCCGACCATGATCTTCCTTCCCCTGCTTCTCGCCGGCGTCGAGGCGCCGGCCGATCCGGTGGTCGCGACGGTGTCGCAGATGTCGATCGAGGAAAAGGCGGCGCAGCTCCAGAGCAGCGCACCGGCCGATCCCAAGGCGGAACTGCCGGCGTACGACTGGTGGAACGAGGGGCTGCACGGCCTGGCGCGCAACGGCGTTGCCACTGTCTTCCCGCAGGCGATCGGCATGGCCGCGACCTGGGACGTCCAGCTGCTGCACGACATCGGCGATGTGGTGTCGACCGAGGCGCGCGCGATGTACAATCGCAAGCCCGCGAGCGCCGATCGGCTCATCTATGAAGGGCTGACGATCTGGTCGCCCAACATCAACATCTTCCGCGATCCGCGCTGGGGCCGCGGCCAGGAAACCTATGGCGAGGACCCGGTCCTGACCGGCAAGCTCGGCACCGCCTTCATCCAGGGGCTGCAGGGACCCGATGCCGCGCACCCGAAGGTGATCGGCACGCCGAAGCATTTCGCGGTCCACAGCGGGCCGGAGGCGGGGCGCGACAGCTTCGACGTCGACGTGAGCCCGCAGGACCTGGAGTCCACCTATCTGCCGGCGTTCCGCATGGCGATCACCGAGGGCAAGGCGCAGTCGCTGATGTGCGCGTACAACTCGATCCATGGAACGCCCGTCTGTGCGCTGCCGTCGCTGATGATCGACCGGCTGCGCAAAGACTGGGGCTTCCGCGGCTTCACCGTCACCGATTGTGACGCGGTCGCGAACATCCATATGTTCCACCATTATCGCCTCGACGCGGCGTCGGCATCGGCGGCGGCGATCAAGGGCGGCACCGACCTTAACTGCGGCACGAGCTTTGCCGCCCTGCCCGAGGCCGTCGCCAAGGGGCTGGTCACCGAAGCCGAGGTCGACACCGCGCTGGTCCGGTCGCTCAACGCCCGTCGCGCACTCGGCATCGCGTTCGGCGCGAGCAGTCCGTGGTCCAAGATCAAGCCTGACCAGCTTGGCGCGACTGCGCACGGCGCGCTGGCACTGGAAGCCGCACGCAAATCGATCGTGCTGTTGAAGAACGATGCCGACCGCCTGCCGCTCAAGGCCGGCAGCCGGATCGCGGTGATCGGCACTAATGCGGACGACCTGGGCGTGCTCCAGGCGAACTACCACGGCACGGCGGGTGCACCGGTGACGCCGCTCGAGGGCATCCGCAAGCAGTTCGGCGCGGCCAACGTCCGCTATGCGCAAGGGTCGGTCCTCGCCGATGGCGCAGCGGTGGTGGTCCCGGAGACGGCGTTGCGCGCCGACGGCAAGCCGGGCCTGCGCGGGGAATATTTCGCCAGCAGGACGGTGACCGGCACGCCGGTGGCGGTCCGCCAGGACCGGCGCGTCGATTTCGACTTTAATCGCGCGGCGCCCCTGCCCCAGCTTTCGCCCGAAGGATTCGCGGTCCGCTGGACCGGGCAACTGGTGCCGCCCGGCCCGGGTGCCTACCGGCTGGCGATCGATACGCCGGTCTGCTGGAAATATTGCAAGTCGCACGATTCCGTGCGGCTGTGGGTCGACGGCAAGCCGTTGATGGCGGGCGAAATCACCAAGGGTCGCGTCGAGGTGCCGTTCACCAGCGACGGTCGCGCGGTCGACATCCGCCTGGAGCTGGACCACCAGGGCGAGGACGAGGGCATTCGCCTGTTGTGGCTGCCGCCGGCCGAACCGTTGCTTGCCCAGGCCGTCGAGGCGACCAAGGACGCGGACGTGATCGTCGCGGTGCTCGGCCTCTCGGCAGATCTTGAGGGCGAAGCGCTGCAGGTGAGCGTCCCCGGCTTCGTCGGCGGCGACCGCACCGACATCGCGCTGCCGTTCGCTCAGCAGAAGCTGCTCGCCGCACTGCGCGACACCGGCAAGCCGGTCGTGGTCGTGCTGACCAGCGGCAGCGCGGTCTCGATCGATCCCGACATGGCCGATGCGGTCCTGGCGGCGTGGTACCCGGGCCAGTCGGGCGGCACTGCGATCGCGGAGACGCTAGCCGGGCTCAACAACCCGTCGGGCCGCCTGCCCGTCACCTTCTACCGCCAGACCAGCGACCTGCCGGCCTTCACCGACTATGGCATGAAGGAGCGGACCTATCGCTTCTTCACGGGCAAGCCGTTGTGGGGCTTTGGTCACGGACTGAGCTACACGCGCTTCGGTTACGGCACGCCGGTGGCGAAGGCCGGCGATACCGGGGCGAATGTGTCGGTCAGCGTGGCCGTACGCAACGACGGCAAGCGCGCTGGCGACGAGGTGGTGCAGGCCTATCTGGTGCCGCCGGCCGCAGGCAAGGGAGGCGGGCTCACCACCCCGGTGCTCCAGCGCCAGCTGGTGGCGTTCCAGCGCGTGTCGCTGAAGCCGGGCAAGACGCAGACCGTGCGCTTCGACCTCGATCCGCGCAGCCTGAGCACCGTCGCACGCGATGGTACGCGCACCGTGCAGCCGGGCGCCTATCGCCTCTATGTCGGCGGCGGCCAGCCGGGTGACGGCGTCGGCGCCTGGACCGACTTCACTGTGACGGGCGACGCCCGGGAGCTTGCGAAATGATCGATCGTCGTTCCGTGATCGGCGCCGGGGTGGCGCTGGCGGCAACGCCCGCCTTCGCCCGCACGGCGCCTTCGGCGCCTGCCAGCAAGCGGCCTGCGCTGGCCGAACGCCGCTTCACCAGCAAGGCGGTGGAGCGCGAGATCGCGCGGGTCTCCGCCAAGATCGGCGATCCGAAGCTGCGCTGGATGTTCGGCAACTGCTATCCGAACACGCTCGACACCACCGTGAAGATGGGCACCGTCGACGGCAAGCCCGACAGCTTCGTCATCACCGGCGACATCGACGCGCTGTGGCTGCGGGATTCGGCCGCGCAGGTGAAGCCGTACCTGCATCTGGTGAAGCAGGACCCGAAGCTGCGCACGCTGTTCCAGGGGCTGATCCACCGCCAGGCGCGCTGCATCCTGATCGACCCCTATGCCAACGCGTTCCTGGAGGATCCGAACGGCAAGACCGAGCTCAGCTGGGCGCTGACCGACCAGACCGAGATGAAGCCCGGCGTCGCCGAGCGGAAGTGGGAGATCGACTCGCTGTGCTATCCGATGCGCCTGGCGCACGGCTATTGGCAGGCGACACGGGACGCGACGCCGTTCGACGCGCAATGGGCCGAGGCCGCGCGCGCGAGCGTCCGCACCTTTCGCGAGCAGCAGCGCAAAGAGAATCGCGGACCGTATCGCTTCCAGCGGGTGAGCAATCGCACCACTGAGACGCTGATGCTCGACGGCTGGGGGCCGCCATCGAAGTCGGTGGGCTTGATCCACTGTGGCTTCCGTCCGTCCGACGACGCGTGCGTCTATCCCTTCCTGATCCCTGCCAACTGGTTCGCGGTGACGGCGCTGCGAGAACTCGCCGTGGTCGCCAACGAGGCACGCCGCGACACGGCGCTGGCCGAGGACGCGACCGCGCTTGCGGCCGAGGTCGAGGCGGCGTTGCACGCGTACGGCAAGATGCGCCTGCGCGACGGGCGTGAGGTCTGGGCGTTTGAGGTCGACGGCTATGGCAACGCCATCTTCATGGACGACGCCAACGTGCCCTCGCTTTCGAGCCTCGCCTATCTCGGCTGCATGCCGGCGAGCGACCCGCTGTTCCGCCGGACCGCGGATGCCGCGTGGAGCGATGCCAATCCCTATTGGTCGCGCGGGCGCGCGGCCGAGGGCATCGGCGGACCGCATGTCGGCCTGGGTCAGATCTGGCCGATGTCGCTGATCCAGCGCGCCTTCGTGGCCGAGGACGACGCGACGATCCGCCAGTGCCTGAAGATGCTGCGCGATACCGACGGCGGTACCGGCTTCATTCATGAGGCATTTGATCAGGATGATCCGGTGAAGTTCACCCGCGACTGGTTCGCCTGGGCGAACGGGCTGTTCGGGGAGTTGCTGGTGACGCTTGCCGATCGACGCCCGAAGCTGCTGGCTGGAGCCCTCTGACATGACGATGAGCCGCCGCACTTTGCTTGCGACCTCCGGCCTGGCCGTGACCGCGCTCAGCCTGCCTCACCAGGCAGTCGGCCGCGGGGTCGAGAAGACGCCGCCCGACCTGTTCATCGGCACCGGGGGCGACGGCCACACCTATCCCGGCCCGACCATGCCGTTCGGCATGGTGCAGGTCGGACCCGATACCGACAATGTGCGGTGGGAGGGGTGCTCCGGCTATCACCGCACCGACACCTCGATCATGGGCTTCTCGCACACCCATCTGTCGGGCACCGGCATCGGCGACCTGATGGACGTACTGGTGGTGCCGACCCGCGGGCCCGTCGAGCTCGTGCCCGGTCCGCGCGACAATCCGGACCAGGGTTACCGCCAGCGCTTTTCCGAGGAACATGCGGAGCCCGGCTATTACCGGGTGCGGCTGGAAAGCGGCGTGCTGTCGGAGCTGACCGCGACCGAGCGGACCGGCTGGCAGCGGCACCGCTTCCCGCAAGGGCCCGGCCATGTCCTGATCGACTTCTGGCACATGCCGCCGGTGCAGCCGCCGAGCTATCGATTGGTACGCGACGCCACGCTGGCGATCGCCGAGGACGGTACGATCACGGGCAGCCGGTCGGTCTATCGCTGGGCCAAAGGGCGCAAGATCCACTTCGCGCTGCGCCTCTCGCGCACGCCGGATCGCGTGACCCTGTACGTCGACGACAAGGCGCAGCCGGAGGGCACGCGCAGCGTGTCGGGCGACAAGCTCAAGATCGTCCTGCACTATGACGATGCCGGTGCTGCTCCGATCCTGACCAAGTGCGGCCTTTCCGGCGTCGATGTGGCGGGCGCGCTCGCCAACCTGGATGCCGAAGGTCGAGGCTGGAACTTCGACATGCGCCGCCGCACGGCGACCAAGGCCTGGGACAAGGCGCTCGGCACGGTGCGCGTGTCCGGCGGGACACCCGCGCAGCGCACCATCCTGGCGAGCGCGGTCTATCATGCGCAACTGGCGCCGACGCTGTTTTCCGACGTCGACGGCCGCTACCTCGGCATGGACCAGCAGGTCCATCAGCTTGGCGCCAGGGAGCGCGCCTACAGCACCTATTCGCTGTGGGACACCTATCGCGCGCTCCATCCGCTGCTGACCCTGATCGAGCCCGAGCGTTCGGTCGAATTCACCCACGACCTGCTCCGCCAGAGCCAGGAGAGCCGCTTCGGGCCGCCGGTGTGGCCGCTCCAGGCGGTCGAGACGGGCACGATGATCGGCCAGCATGCCGTCGCCGTGATGGCGGAGGCGCATGCCAAGGGGATCGCCGCCGACTATGCCGCCGCCTGGCCGGCGATCCGCAAGCGGGCGTTCGACCCCAGCACGCCCGACGTCGCCGGAACCCGCCACCGCGGCGACTATGCGGCGCTCGGCTACCTGCCCGCCGACCGAGTCGACGAGTCCGTCAGCCGCACGCAGGAATATGCCTATGACGACTGGGCGATGGCGCATCTGGCCGCGGCGGCCGGCGCGCACGAAGACGCAGCGGCCCTGCGCAAGCGTAGCCTGAACTATCGCAACGTGCTCGATCCCAAGATCCGCTTCGCGCGAGCACGGCTTGCCGACGGCAGCTGGATCACGCCCTACGACCCGATCCAGATCGGTCACAAGGTGTCGGAGTATCGCGACTATACCGAGGCGAACGGCTGGCAGGCGACCTTCCTGAACCAGCACGACATCTATGGCCAGATCGCGCATTTCGGCGGCGATGCGGCGTTCGAGGCAAAGCTCGACGCGTTGTTCTCGGCACCCTCGACGCTGCCCGACAATGCGCCGCCGGACATCTCGGGTCTGGTCGGGCAATATGCGCACGGCAACGAGCCGAGCCACCACGTCGCCTATCTCTATGCCTATACCGGTGCCCCATGGAAGACGCAGGCGATGGTCCGGCGGCTGCTGACCGAGATGTACAAGGACGATCCGGATGGCGTGATCGGCAACGACGATTGCGGCCAGATGAGCGCGTGGTTCGTGATGAGCGGGCTCGGCTTCTATCCGGTCGATCCGGTGGAGGCTGCCTATGTGTTCGGATCGCCGCTGTTCGAGCGTGCCGAGCTGAAGCTGGGCGGCACCCGCCGCCTGATCATCGAGGCACCGGGGAACCGCGCGGACACGCCGTACGTCGCGGCCGTTCACTGGAACGGGCGTCCCTGGACGCGCAGCTGGATTGCGCACCGTGAGCTTGTGAAAGGCGGCACGCTGCGCTTCACCATGAGCGCGACGCCCAACCGCGACTTCGGCCGCGCGCTAGCCGACCGCCCGCCTTCCTATGGCAGCACGCCTGCCTGACCTGTTCCTGTCGGAGTTACCCATGACCGATGTTTCGCGGCGTACGTTGATCGCCACCAGCCTGGTGGCAGGCGCCCTTCCCGCCGGCGCCGCCCGCGCTGCCGCCACCAAGAGCGGTGCGCCCAAGCCCTGGGGCGCCGTTCCCTCCCCGCGCCAATGGCGCTGGCACGGGCGTGAGGCCTATGCCTTCGTCCATTTCTCGATCAACACCTACACCGACAAGGAATGGGGCTTTGGCGACGAAAGCCCGAAGCTGTTCAATCCGAGCGACTTCGACCCAGACCAGATCGTCGCGGCGGCCAAGGCAGGCGGACTGCGCGGGCTGATCCTGACCGCCAAGCACCACGACGGCTTCTGCCTGTGGCCGACGACCCTGACCGAGCATTGCATCCGCAACAGCCCGTACAAGGACGGCAAGGGCGACATCGTGCGCGAGATGACGGACGCCTGTCGCCGCGCCAACCTCCCCTTCGGCCTCTATCTGTCGCCATGGGACCGCAACCACGCCGAATACGGCCGGCCGGCGTACATCACCTATTATCGCGCGCAGCTGACCGAGCTGTGCACCCGCTATGGCGAACTGTTCGAAGTGTGGTTCGACGGTGCCAACGGCGGTGACGGCTATTATGGCGGCGCGCGTGAGGCGCGGAAGATCGACGCGCCGCGCTATTACAACTGGCCCTCGATCATCGCGATGGTCCACAAGCTGCAGCCCAACGCCTGCACCTTCGACCCGCTGGGCGCCGACATCCGCTGGGTGGGCAACGAGGACGGCGTCGCGGGCGACCCGTGCTGGCCGACGATGCCGAACAAGCCCTACGACCAGAAGGACGGCAACAGCGGGGTGCGCGGTGGCGAGCTGTGGTGGCCGGCCGAGACCGACGTGTCGATCCGTCCGGGCTGGTTCTACCATGCCGACGAGGACTCCAAGGTGAAGAGCCCGGAACGGCTGGTGCGGCTGTACGACGAGTCGGTTGGACGTGGTACCAATCTGAACCTCAACCTGCCGCCGGACCGGCGCGGGCGCATCGCCGACCAGGACCTCAAGATCCTCAAGTCCTTTGGTGAAGCGATCCGCGCGACCTTCGCCAAGGATCTGGCACAAGGCGCGGTGGCGACGGCGAGCCACAGCCGCGGGCGCGGATTCGAGCCGGCACGGGTGCTGGACGGCGATCGCGAGAGCTACTGGTCGGCGCCCGACGGCGTCACCAACCCCAGCTTGACCCTGGACCTGCCGCCGGGGCGCAGCTTCGACGTGATCCGCGTGCGCGAATATCTGCCGCTGGGCGTGCGCGTCACGCGCTTCGCCATCGACGCAGAGGTGGACGGCCGCTGGCAGACGTTGGGCGAGCATGAGTGCATTTCCGCCCAGCGCATCGTGCGGCTCGAAAAGCCGATCGCCGCCCGGCGCGTGCGGCTGCGCATCCTGGAGGCGCCGGCTTGCCCGGCCATCAGCGAAGTCGCGCTGTTCCGCTCCGTCGCCCCGGCAGAGGTGCCGGCGATCGTTTCGTCCGATCCAACAGTGCTCGACACGTCGGGCTGGAAGATCGTGGAGGCGAGCGCGCCGGGCGCGGAAAAGCTGCTCGACAATGACGCGGCGACGATCTGGGCGCAGCCTGCGCCTGCCGCCGGCAAGCCGGCAAGCGTGACGGTGGCGCTTTCCGAGACGGTGATGCTCGCCGGCTTCAGCCTGACGCCATCGCGCCAGGTGATGACCAATGCCGCGCCACCCAAGGGCTATGTCGCGGAGACGAGCGTCGACGGGAAGACGTGGCAGTCCGCCGCCACGGGTGAATTCAGCAACATCGCCTATGCGCTGTCGACGCAGCGAATCGCGTTCGAGACACCGCGCAGTGCGCGATTCCTGCGCCTGCGCTTTGCCGAGGCGGCATTGCCAAAGGAGCGGTTGGCGATCGCCGGCATCGGCGGGTTCATCACGCGACGATAACGCCACCAACTTCGCGTACCGGGCCGCGGACGCTCAGGCGTCTGCGGCCTTTTTTATTGCGCCACGCGAGCCTGCAACCGCCTTCTATGGCAGGAGTGCCACACCCGCGCGCGACAGCACCATTAACTCTTTTTGGTATTGTATTGATCTTGGGACTGTGACAGGTTTGTTTCACAGACGCGCAGTCAAAAATGATAGCGCGACCATTTTGAGGCGGGAAACGTATCGATGTTTCCCGACACACTTGGGGGGGCCGGGTCGTGATTGTGTCGCGCAGAGATACGCTTGCCATCGGCCTTGCCGGCCTTGCGTCCGCGTCGGCGGCGCGCGCCGCACCCGCCGGACGCGCCCTCATCATCTCTACCTGGGACTTTGGCGCTGCCGCCAACGCCGCAGCCTTTGCCCGGTTCAAGGCGGGCGGCACGCTGATCGACGCGGTGGAAGCCGGCGCTCAGGTGCCCGAAGCGGACCCGACGAACCACTCGGTCGGCTATGGCGGCTATCCGGACCGCGACGGCCATGTGACGCTCGACGCGATCATCATGGATGATCAGGGCCACGTCGGCGCAGTCGCGGCGCTGGAGGACGTGCTCCACCCGATCTCGGTCGCGCGCCGGGTGATGGAAAAGACCCCGCACACCATGCTGGTCGGCGAAGGTGCGCGCCAGTTCGCGATGGCCGAGGGCTTTAAGCGCACCAAGCTGCTGACTCCCGAGGCGGAGGCGGGTTGGCGCGAATGGCTGAAGACTGCGCAGTACAAGCCGGTCGCCAACAGCGAGAACCAGCGCGGCTCCGCGCTCGACCATGACACCATCGGCATCCTCGCCTGCGGTCCGGACGGACGGCTGGCGGGTGCCTGCACGACCTCCGGCATGGCGTTCAAGCTGCGCGGGCGAGTCGGCGACTCTCCCCAGGCTGGCTGCGGCCTGATGGTGGAGCCGGGCGTCGGCGCCGCCACCGCGACCGGCGTGGGCGAGGAAGTCACCCGGATCGTCGGCACCGCCCGCATCACCAATTCGATGCGCATGGGAATGACGCCGCAGGCAGCGTGCGTCGAGGCCGTGCAGCACATCGTGAAGCTCCGCGGCGATGCCGTCCGGGATGCCCAAGTCGGCTTCCTGGCGATCGACCGTCACGGGCAGGTCGGCGCCTTCGCGCACCTTCCGGGCTTCACCTACGCCGTTACCGATTCCGAAGGCAGGACAACCATTCACGCCGCACAGAGCCTCAAAGGGCCGAGCGGCGCCAAGAACTAAGGGGACTATTGATGAAGACGATGACGCGATTGTTGTTAGCATCCACCTGCATCGCCGGCGTTGCCATGCCGGCGATGGCTCAGGAAGCCAATGTCACCGGCGGGCCGATCACGACCGATTCCGCCATCGTCAGCCAGGACGACGCTGCTGCCGAGGACAGCGGCTCGATCGTCGTCACCGGCTCGCGCATCAATCGCCCGAACGTCGCGGCAGCAGCCCCGATCACCTCGGTCACCTCTGAATCGATCCGCGCACAGGCGGCGGTGAACATCGAGGAAGTGCTCAACCGCATCCCGTCGGTCGCGCCGGACAGCCAGCAGAACTATCAGGACTCGGACGGCCGCCAGCGCATCAAGCTGCGCAACCTGGGCTTCGAGCGCACGCTAGTCCTGGTCGACGGCAAGCGCCTGGGCACCGTCAACGGCCTTGACGCCAACATGATCCCGACCTCGCTGATCAAGCGCGTCGACGTGCTCACCGGCGGCGCTTCTGCGGTCTATGGTTCGGACGCCATCGCGGGCGTCGTGAACTTCATCCTCGACAACGACTTCGAGGGTATCCAGGCGAACGCGAACTACAATTTCTACAACCACAAGAACAAGTCCGGCCTGATCTCGGACGTGGCGAGCCAATATGGCTTTGCGCAGCCGGCGACCGGTACCACCAATGACGGCGCGCGCATCGACCTGTCGCTGACCGCCGGCAAGAAGCTGTTCGACGACCGCTTCCACATCTCGGGCTACGTCAACTATCGCCAGGCGGACCTCGTCCCCTACAGCGCGCGTGAGACCTCGGGCTGCCAGCTGACCGAGAGCGTCAAGGACGGCCCGCTGAGCTGCACGGTGTCCACCTACACGCGCACCGGCTATGTCTCGCCCCAGAGCGGTCCGAACGCCGGCAACGCCTATGTGAACAACCCGGACGGCACGCGCAGCTTCGTTCCCTATTCGACCGCGCTCGCCGAAAATCCGTACGACAACTACTCGTTCCAGCGGCGCAGCAAGCGCTGGAACGCCGGTGGCTTCACCTCGTTCGAGATCTCCAACGCGGTGGAACTCTATGCCAGCGCAATGTGGTTCAAGGACAAGTCGGTAAACCTCTATCCGGCGCGCGTGTTCAGCTCGACCTCGTACAGCGAGGGTGCATACACGGTCAGCTGCGACAACCCGTACATGTCGGCGGCACAGTCGGCGACGATCTGCGGCGCGGATGCGGGCACGAACACGAGCGTGCCCATCGATCTGCGCTACCGTTTTAGCGGCGTGCCGGACCTGGAAGACCGCTACACCAACGAAGGCACGCGCATCACCGCCGGCTTCCGCGGCGACTTCGCCCAAGGCTGGAGCTATGATGTCGGCGGCGTCTACTCGCGCAACAAGATGATCACCAGCTGGTCCGCCGGGCCGGTATGGGAGCGCGTCAACAACTCGCTCAACGTGGTCAACAACAACGGCGTGATCAGCTGCGCAAACGACGTAGAGAACGGCTGCGTTCCCTTCGACCCGTTCAGCGCCAATTCCGAAGTCAACAACGCTGCGCTGTACAACTACCTGATTTCGGGTACGTACGGCACTTCAACCACCACCAACACGCTCTACAACGCCATTGCCACGGTTCAGGGTGACCTGGGCACCTATGGCATCAAGAGCCCCTGGGCCGAGCAAGGCGTGGCCGTTGCGGTCGGCGCCGAGTTCCGCGAGGACCAGCTCAAGAGCCATGCCGACGAGATCTGGCGCGAAACGATCAGCAACGACTCGGATCGCTATCTGGCCCAGCACGTCTGGGAAGGTAGCGTGGAGCTGCAGGTCCCGATCATGCAGCACCAGCGGTTCGCGGACCTGCTGCAGTTCAACGGCGCCTATCGCCTGTCGAAGTACAGCAGCAACCCGGACACCTTCTCGACCTGGAAGGCCGAGGCGGTCTGGGCACCGATCCCGGACATCACCTTCCGCGGCTCGATCAACCGTGCGCAGCGCGCACCAACGGTCGTCGAACAGTTCCAGGCGAGCAACACCAGCTACGGCCGGATTACCACTGCGTACAACGACATCTGCGCACCCACCATCACCGGGACGACGTTCGATCCGAACACGGGCCAGCAGATCAATACCTATGGCTCGCCGGTCGCATCGCGTGAGGTCTGCGCGGCAACCGGTCTCGCCGACAATCTCTACGGCAGCGCCACCCTGCTCTGCCCGACGGACGTCGGCTGCACCTACAAGGCTGGCGGCTTTACCGTCGATCCGGAGACCGCCTACACCAAGACCTTCGGCGTGGTCCTCAAGCCGCGCTTCCTGCCGGGCCTGATCGTCTCGGTCGACCGCTTCCTGATCGATCTGAACCAGTCGATCGGGTACAATGACTACTCTTACTTCTCGCAGGGTTGCGCTGAGACGGGCGACGACTTCTTCTGCAGCATGTTCGTCCGCAACGCCGACGGGACGCTGTCCAGCGATCCGACGACGAACCCGACGACCGGCTATATCCGCCAGGGCACGACCAACTACTACAAGAGCAAGTCGTACGGCTGGGACTTCCAGGCACAATATGGCCTGGGCCTCGGCAAGGTCGGCCGCCTCGATTTCGACTTCTCGGGCTCGCTGACCACCCGTGCAGGTGCACAGGACGCATCGTTCCTGTCCGAGCGCAACTGCGCCGGCTATTTCGGGGGTGCTGGCTGCAGCCAGTTCATCCCGAAGTGGACGCACAACCTGCGCGGCACTTATACGACCGAGGACAAGGTGTTCAGCCTGTCGCTGAACTGGCGCTACCTGGGCCCGCTGACCCGCACGTCGAACTCGTATGACGAGACGCTCGGCTGGACGGAGGACTCGACCCGTTCGACCTTCTACCGGATCGGCGCCTACAACTACTTCGACCTGTCGGCGAACTTCCGGGTCCAGGAGAATTTCTCGCTGCGCTTCGCGGCGAACAACATCCTGGACAAGACGCCGCCGATCCTGCCGAACTCCTACGACATCGGCCTTTCGCGCGCGAACACCATCTCGGCGCGGTATGACTCGCTGGGCCGGCAGATCGCGTTCGGGGCGACGGTCAACTTCTGATCGCTTCCCCGCGGACATAGTTCCCATGAACTGGGCCCGTGCTCCTTGCGAGCACGGGCCCTTTTTTTTGGTGCCTGTCACCTGGCGTAGCGGGTTGCGGAGCGAGGATCGGCCCTTACCTTTCGGGTCCCTTGCTCCATCTGGATGCCGCCATGACCTCCACCGCCCCCGTCTGGTTCATCACCGGCTGTTCGACCGGCTTTGGCCGCGAGCTTGCCACGCGCGTTCTGGACCACGGCTGGCGGGTGGTGGTGACCGCGCGCAATGCTGACGCCGTCGCCGACCTGGTTGCAGGCCGCGAGGACCGCGCGCTGGCGGTGGCGCTGGACGTCACCGAGGCCGGTCAGATCGCGGCTGCCGTTGCTGCCGCGCGGGAAAAGTTCGGCCGTATCGACGTGCTCGTGAACAACGCCGGCTACGGCTATCAAAGCAGCGTAGAGGAAGGCGAAGAGGCGGAAATCCGCGCGCAGTTCGACGCCAACGTCTTTGGCCTGTTCGCGCTGACCCGCGCCGTGCTGCCGCTGATGCGCGCGCAGCGTAGCGGACGCATCCTCAACATCACCTCGGTTGCGGGGCTGATCGGCTTCCCGGCATCCGGCTATTATGCCGCGTCGAAGCATGCGGTCGAGGGCTGGTCGGACACGCTGCGCGCCGAAGCGGCGCCGCTCGGTATCCACGTCACTTGTGTCGAGCCGGGGCCGTTCCGCACCGATTGGGCCGGCCGCTCGCTGCGCCAGACGCCGAACCGGATCGCGGACTACGCCGAGACCGCCGGCAAGCGCATGGACGACACCCGCGGCGTGAGCGGCACCCAGGCCGGCGACCCGGCTCGTGCCGCCGATGCCATGATCGCGCTTGCCGAGCAGGCCGATCCGCCGCGACACCTGGTGCTCGGCCGCTTCGGCCATGACGCGGTTGTCGCCCGCCTGAAGGAGCGCCTCGCCGAGATCGAGGGCAATCGCGACATCAGCCTCGCCACCGACTTTCCCGACGCCTGACGGAGACTTCATGACCACCCCAGCACTGTTCACCCCGGCCACCGTGGGTTCGCTCAAGATGGACAACCGCATCGTCATCGCGCCGATGTGCCAATATTCCGCCGTCGACGGCTGCATGACCGACTGGCACCTGATCCACCTGGGCCAGCTGGCGCTGTCGGGCGCTGGGCTGCTGACGATCGAGGCGACGGCCGTCGTGCCGGAAGGCCGCATCACCTACGGCGACGTCGGCCTGTGGGACGATGCGACGGAGGCGGCGATGGCGCGAACCCTCGAGAGCGTCCGTCGGCACTCGCCGATGCCGATCGCGATCCAGCTGGCGCATGCCGGCCGCAAGGCGTCAACCGAGGTGCCGTGGAAGGGCGGCGCACAGCTGCCGCCGGAGGACGCCAATGGCTGGCAGACCGTCTCCGCCTCCGCGCTGCCGTTCGAGGCGCATGAGCACGCGCCGCAGGCGCTCGACCGCGCCGGCATGGATCGGGTCCGCGACGCCTTTGCCGATGCGGCGCGCCGCTCGGCCCGGCTCGGCATCGACGCCATCCAGATCCATGCCGCGCACGGCTATCTGCTGCACCAGTTCCTCTCGCCGCTCTCCAACCAGCGCACCGACGACTATGGCGGCAGCCTGGAGAATCGCATGCGCTTCCCGCTGGAGGTCTATGACGCAGTGCGTGCAGCCTTCCCGGCCGACAAGCCGGTGACGGTGCGCGTGTCGGGGACCGACTGGGTCGAGGGTGGCTGGGACGTCGAACAGACGATCGCCTTCACCAAGGCGCTGCAGGCACGCGGCTGCGGGCTGATCCATGTGTCGAGCGGCGGCCTTGATCCGCGCCAGCAGATCCCGGTCGGGCCGAACTATCAGGTGCCGCTGGCACGCGCGGTGAAGCAGGCGACCGGCGTGCAGGTCGTCGCGGTAGGCCTCATCACCGACTACGAGCAGGCGGAGGCGATCGTCGGCACCGGCGACGCCGACTATGTCGGCCTGGCGCGCACGATCCTCTACGATCCGCGCTGGCCGTGGCATGCCGCCGCGCATCTGGGCGGCCGGGTCCGGGCGGCAGACCAGTATCTGCGCTCACAGCCGCGGCAGTATCGCTCGCTGTTCGACATGCCGGGCAGCGCGGAGTCATGAGCCGGGGGCTCGTGCCCCCCGCGCCCGTCAACCCGACGGCGCCGGGACGCCAGCGCGCCTCGGTGTCGCTCAAGTTCGGGCGCCGCCGCGGGTTCAGCGCGAGTGTCGAGGTGACCCCGGCCGGGCTGTTGGCGATCGGCGGGCTGGTCTCGTCGATCCTGCTGTCGACGGCGGTACTGGTACGCAGCGCCGCAGCGGCGAAAGCCGCTGCGGACGCGCCTCCGCGCCTGCCTGCCCCTGGCAGTCGGAACCTCTAGACAGCGGCGCGATGTTCTGAGACCTTTTGGCTACCTTTCGGAGACCAAAGTGCCTCAGATCCTTTTCCGCTCGACTGCCCTGTTCACCACCGCGGCTGCGGCGCTGCTTGCCGGCACTGCACAGGCGGGGCCTGTCACTACCCTGCCGCAGGTGTTCCCGCAGCCGGTGTCGATGACGCTCAATGGCCCCGCCCTGCCGCTGGGCAGCGAAGCGACGCTGGTGGCGGACGGCACGATCGACACGGCGACGATCGCGCTCGTGCGCGGCGCGCTTGCTGCGGCGGGCGTGGAGACGATCCACCTTGCGCGCAGCCTTCCCGGGAACGCGCGGGGCACGGTCGTGGTCCTCGGCACGGCGACTGCCTCGGCGGTGCGCTCTGCCGTCACCCAGCTTGACGGCACGCTTCCGGAGCAGCGCGAGGGCTATACGCTGACGAGCGGCCTACGCGGCGATGCTGCGCTGGTGGTGCTCGCCGGCAAGGACGCGGACGGACTCTACTACGCCGCGCAGACGCTGCGGCAGCTGACGGCACGCGGGTCGCTGCCCGCCATCAACATCGCCGATCACCCGGCAATGGCAATCCGCGGCACGATCGAGGGGTTCTACGGCGCGCCCTGGTCGACGGTTGACCGTGCCGCGCACCTCGATTTCCTGGGTAGCGTCAAGGCCAATACCTATATCTACAGCCCCAAGGACGATCCGTTCGCGCGCGACAAGTGGCGCGAGGATTATCCCCAGGCGACGCTCGATGCGCTCAAGGGGCTCGTGGACCAGGCGCGGCGCAACCACGTCCGCTTCACCTATGCGATCTCGCCGGGCCCCTCGATCTGCTATTCGAACCCGGCCGATGTGCAGGCGCTCAAGCGCAAGTTCGACGCGTTCCGGGCGCTCGGCGTCCGCTCCTTCTACATCGCGTTCGATGACATCGAGTATAAGAAGTGGAACTGCGACCAGGATCGCGCCGCGCTGGGTGAGCCGGGCGAGCGGGCCGCGGGCCTTGCCCAGGCGCAGCTTTCCAACAGCATCTACAGCTGGCTGAAGGCACAGGACGGCGACGAGGCCGAACTGATGATCGTCCCTACCGAATATTACAACACGACCGAGACGCCGTATAAGGCGGCGCTGCGCAAGGTCGATCCGGCCGTGTACGTGCAGTGGACCGGCACCGATGTGGTGCCGCCCGCCATCTCGATCGGCAATGCCAAGGATGCGACGAAGGCGTTCGGCCGCAAAACGCTGCTCTGGGACAACTACCCCGTCAACGATTATGGCGAGTCCGCGGGCCGGCTGCTGATGGCACCCTACGCCAAGCGCGAGGCGGGGCTTTCCAAGGAACTGAGCGGCATCCTGGCCAACCCGATGAACCAGGAGGCGCCGAGCCGCGTCGCCGTGTTCGGCAGCGCCGCCTTTGCCTGGAATGACCGCGGCTATGATGCGGACCGCGCCTGGAAAGCGGCAGCGCGGATGCTCGCATCCGACGATGCTGCGACGACCGAGGCGCTGATGACCTTCTTCGACGTCGAGCATCTGGCGCCGACCTTCGGCAGCCAGCCCTGGCAGCCCTCGGCACCCAGGCTGAAGGCTACGCTCGACGGCGTTGCCGAGGCACTGGCGACCGGTGACGCCGGCGCGCGCCGCACAGCGCTCGCCGAGCTGAAGACGACGGCGGATGCGCTCGCCGGCGCCTCCGACACGATCCGCGCAGGCGTGGCGGACGCGGGCTTCATCGCGCAGAGCAAGCCCTGGCTGGACGCGCTCCAGCTCTGGGGCCGTGCGCTGCAGGCGACTGCGATGGGGCTGTCGTCCGCAGACCAGGGCGGCTCGCGCGCGCCCGCCTTCTTGGCGCAGGCAAAGGCGCTCGCGGCACAGGCAGCGGCGATCCAGACCATCCCGAACACCACCCGGCCGCAGGGTCCGATCAAGGTGGCGGACGGCGTGCTGGACGTGTTCATCGAACGCGCGCCTTCTATGATCCTCGTGGGTCAGGATGTGCGCGGAGAGTAGGCGACCCCGCAGGCGGCACATCTCCGACACCGTGCTCCTGCGGAGGCAGGAGCCCAGGGCCCCAAACGCCGCAAGTGTTGTTTCGCCCGGCCCTGGTTCCCTGCCTGCGCCGGGCTACGGATTGAATGGCGGGGTGGCGCCCGCCCGGCCCAAGGCGGGACGGGTTGATCCGGCGTTACAGTACCGCCGCCGGGCCAGCCGTGGCGCGGTCGGCAACCGGGGTCTTCCACAGTGCGCCGGGCTTGGGCAGCAGGAAGTGGCTGAAGGGCAGCACCGCGGCACCGACCGCGGGCGCGTCCTCGGACAAGGCCGCCCGTGCCACGGGAGCAATCGCCGGCAGCACATCGACCTGCTCGCGCATCAGCGCGTTCACGCGGTCAGCGAGTTGTTCGACAAAGGCGCTCGGGAGGCGACCGCCGATCAGCACCGTCGCTGGATTGATGAGGCAGCAGATCGCCGAGACGGGCGTACACAGCCGCTGGGCGGCCGCCTCGATCCACTCATCCACACAGGCCGACAGCTCGGGCGCGATCCGGGTGCGGTGCATGGCGTCGGCAAGATCAAAGCCCGAAGCTTCAAGGTGTCGGGAAAGGCCAGACAGCGAGACGAGCGCCTGGACAGGCTCCCGCCCGCCCTTGCCATCGGTTGCAAGCATAAAGCCGAGTTCGCCGCTGCGGCCGTTGGCGCCGCGAACATAGGCACCGTCGACGACAAAGCCGCCGCCAAGCCCCGACGATAGGAGCACGTAAAAAAAGCTGCCGTATTTCTGGCCCAGCCCCAGCTGCATCTCGCCGCTTGCCGCAGCAGCAGCGTCATTCTCGACGAACACGGGAAGCTCGTACGGGTCGGTGAACAGCGAAGCCATGTCGAGCCCGTTCCACGCCGCATATTCCGGGGGCCGGCCGGGCAAGTCGACCAGGCCGAGATCGTCGGGTGCCGCGACACCGATGCCGACCAGCTTCGACGGATCGACGTCCGCCGTGCGCAGCATCTCCTCGATCGACCGCGCGTACAGCGAGTGGACATGGTCGGGAAGCGCAAACGCGACCTCTTCGGACGCCCGCGCGAGCGTCCGTCCCGAGAAATCGACGAGCACCACCGTGATATGGTCGCGGTCGATGTTGACGCCGATCGAGTAGCAGGCGTTGCGACGCACGACGAGCTTTGTCGGCGGCTGGCCGCGCCCCCCACGGCGCTGGCCAGCCTCCTCGATCAGCCCGTCCTGCAGCAGCCGACGGGTGATGTTCGCGATGGCAGGCGGCGTGAGCCCTGTGATGCCGGCAAGTTCGACGCGCGTGAGCGAACCACATACCCGGATCGCATGCAGCGTCACTCGCTGGTTGTGGTCGGCAGCGCGTTCGAGATTGGTTCCGGAAAGACGTGCACCGGACGCGGCAGCGATCATGCGGCGATCCAGCGGCGCCGGAACGGATGATGCGGAGGCTCGGTCGTGGCTCTGTGCATCTGTCTCTCCCGCCCGCCGGCGACCCTTGGTGGATCCGTCTGCTCCTACTAATGCAGCAGCGTGACGCAGATACAACCTTTTCGTACCGGCACGGTCGCCTGTGTTTGTTGCCCGTTGAGTTACAAAATTTGATGTATTAATTCAGGATGGCGCAGGCTCCGATTGCGGGTAGGCGCCAACAAGGGGAGACGATTCCATGTTCCGGCTGAACTCGATGGCGGCGCCCTGCCGGCCATCCTCTCCCGCGGCCGCACAATTCCGGAAACGACGCGCGTGAACACTGCTATCGACACCTCGGCGCTTCCGCTCGTCGGCATCGAACTCGGCGGGACCAAGTGCATCTGCACGCTCGCGCACGGACCGGACGCCATCCTCGACCAGCGGACGGTGCCTACGACGGTTCCGGCAGAGACACTGCCGGCGATCCTCGCCATCCTGAACGAGTGGCATGCCGCGCACGGTTTCCAGGCGATCGGCATCGCCTCGTTCGGGCCGATCGACATCAATCCCAAGTCGCCGACCTATGGCCAGGTGATGGCGACCAACAAGGCGGGCTGGCCAGGTGCCGACGTGCTGGGCACGCTCTCTGCGCCGTTCGGCGTGCCTGTGGCGTTCGACACCGACGTGAACGGTGCCGCGCTCGCGGAGATCCGCTGGGGATGCGCGCAGGGGCTGGAGGATTTCGCCTATGTGACGGTGGGCACCGGTGTCGGCGTCGGCCTGGTCGTGCACGGCCGCCCCACCCGCGGCATCAGCCATAGCGAGATCGGCCACCTGCGCGTGCCGCGGCTCCCTTCCGACACTGTGCCGAGCGTCTGCCGCTATCACCCCGACTGCATCGAGGGTCTGGCGTCCGGCACTGCGCTGGTGGCGCGGCTGGGCGGCCGATCGGTGGCAGAGGTTGCCGAGGACGATCCCGTGTGGGAGCCGATCGTCCATGCGCTTGCCCTGATGTGCCACGACCTGGTGTGCACCACGGGTCCCATGCGCATCGCGATCGGCGGGGGCGTGGTCTCCGGCCAGCCGCACCTCCTGGCGCGCATCGAGGCGGCGCTCCTGCAAAGCCTGGACGGCTATATGCCGCTGCCTGCCGACGGCCCCTATGTCGTGGCGCCTGCACTCGGGGCGCTTGCCGGCCCGCTGGGTGCAATTGCGGTGGCGACCACCGCACGCTGATCGCCTGCGGCACCTGCTGCCCCTCCCCTTGTGCGACGGGAGCGCTATAGCGCTTCCTCGCACCAAGCCGGAGAATTGCTCGTGACCGACCGCTTCGACATCGTGATCGTGGGGGCCGGGCACGGAGGCGCGCAGGCGGCCATTGCGCTTCGCCAGCGCAAGTTCGAAGGCAGCATCGCGGTCGTGGGCGAGGAGCCGGAGCTGCCTTATGAGCGGCCGCCGCTCTCGAAGGAATATCTGGCCGGCGACAAGCCGTTCGAGCGGCTGCTGATCCGCCCCGCTGCCTTCTGGAACGAGCGCGCGGTGACCATGCTGCCCGGCCGGCGCGTCGTGGCGGTGGACGCGGCTGCACGCACCGTCACCTGCGAAGACGGCGCAGAGGTCGGCTACGGTACGCTGATCTGGGCGGCAGGCGGCCATGCGCGGCGGCTGAGCTGCACCGGCCATGATCTTGCCGGCGTGCACGCGGTGCGCAGCCGCGCCGATGTCGACCAGCTCGCACGCGAGCTGCCGCAGACCGACCGGATCGTCGTGATCGGGGGTGGCTATGTCGGGCTTGAGGCTGCGGCGGTGCTGTCGAAGCTGGGCAAGCAGGTCACCGTCTTGGAGGCGCAGGATCGGGTCCTCGCACGCGTGGCCGGCGAGCCGCTGTCGCGCTTCTACGAGGCGGAACATCGTGCGCACGGCGTCGATGTGCGGCTGGGCGCCAGCGTCACCTGCATCGAGGAAGCCGACGGGCGTGCGACCGGCGTCCGCCTTGCAACCGGCGAAGTGCTGCCGGCGCAGATGGTGATTGTCGGCATCGGCATCGTGCCAGCCGTCGAGCCGCTGCTCGCGGCCGGGGCCCGCGGCGACAATGGCGTAGCTGTGGACGCGCACTGCCGAACGACGCTGCCGCACGTCTATGCGATTGGCGACTGCGCGCTGCACGCCAATCCGTTCGCGGACGGGCTGCCGATCCGGCTCGAATCCGTCCAGAACGCCCACGACATGGCCGCGACTGCCGTCCGCGCAGTCCTCGACGATGCCGCGCCTTACCGTGCAGTGCCGTGGTTCTGGTCGAACCAGTACGACCTCAAGCTGCAGACGATTGGCCTCTCGGCAGGTCACGACGAGACAGTTCTTCGAGGAGACCCGGGCACGCGCAGCTTCTCGTTGATCTACTTGCGCGAAGGCCGCGTGGTGGCGCTCGACTGCGTGAACGCAACCCGCGACTATGTGCAGGGGCGCGGGCTGGTGCTGGCGGCAGCGGTTGTCGATCCGGCGGCGCTTGCCGACACAGCCACACCGCTGAAGGCGCTCGTTCCCGCCGGCTGACGACTAGGCTCCAGATGCACAAAAGCCCTGCCGGGCGAGTGCCTGGCAGGGCTTTCGATGGTGCGCCCGGAACGATTCGAACGTCCGACCCTCAGATTCGTAGTCTGATGCTCTATCCAGCTGAGCTACGGGCGCCCGGTGGAGGGGGCCTAATAGGCGCGGCTTTTCGGGGACGCAAGCCCGTTGCGTCAATTTTCTGCGCACCCTAGACCCACCCCATGCGCAGCCCGATCCTTCCCCTCCCCGTCCTCCTTCTCGCCGCTGGTTGTGCGCAAGAGCGTGGCGAGTTTCCGTCGCTTCTGCCGCGGGCCATCGAGCAGCGCAGCGACGCCGAGCCGGTACGGCCGGTGCCAGTCGCAACGCCCGATCCGGCGCTCGACGCGCAGATCACCCGGCTCACGGCCGCGATCGATGCGGCGGACGCAGCGTTCGGCAAGGTCGCCGATCGCGCGGAGCAGCGCGCACGGGCTGCAAAGGGCGCCGCGCAGGGCAGCGAGCCCTGGCTCGACGCGCAGACGGCGCTGGCGGAGGTCGATGTCGCCCGCAGTGCGATCCAGCAGCCGATCGCCGACCTTGAACAGACGGCGATCGATCGCGCCGCTGCGGGTCAGCCCGCCTACCCGGCCCTGGATGCTGCATTGGAGACGGCACGAACCCGCGCCGCAGCACAGGTGGCCCGGGTTCGCGCGATCGAGGCGATGCTCGCCTGATCCGCGTCAGTTGGCGTCGATGGTGATCCCGCGCAGCACCGGGACGATCGACGCATAATCGTCGGTCCAGGGCGCCAGGCTTCCATCGCGGCGGAGTGCCCGCCAGCCAGCGTCGCTCGCGACTAGCCGCCGGAAGGCGGGCCCGCGCCCGAGCAGGATCCATTCGGACGCGGTCGCTTCCTGTGCCGCCTCCGCCGAAGTCGGCTCGTAGTTGAAGGCCGCAGCGTGCCAGCCGGTGCCCTCAATGGTTGCCGCAACAACCTGCTCCATCGCCAGATAGCGGTTGGACGTGTGGAGCAGCAGCAGCCCGTCGCGGGCGAGCACGCGCGCGTAGGTCTGGAACGCCTCGCGCGTCATCAGGTGTAGCGGGACGGCATCCGAGGTGAATGCGTCGAGCACCAGCAGGTCGAGGCTGGCGGCCTGTTCGTCGCCGAGCGACAGGCGCGCGTCGCCGAGCCGGACGTCGGCGTCGGGCAGGCACCGCGACAGAAAGCTGAAGCGGTCGGGATCGCGTGCGATGCGGGCCACCGCCGGGTCGATCTCGTAGAAACGCCAGTGCTGGCCCGGGTGCGCATAGCAGGCGAGCGTGCCGGTGCCGAGGCCGACCACCCCCACCCGCGCGGCATCGCCGTAGAGAGCCGGCAAGGCGCGCATCGCCTGCCCCACTCCGGAGGCCGGGACATAATAAGTCGTCGGCTGGCGCAGACGTGCCTCGCTGCCGAGAAGCTGCACGCCGTGAAGCGTGGTGCCGTGTGCCAGGTCGCGCGCACCCGGTCGGTCGGTGATCGTGTAGACGCCGAAATAGCTGCGGGTGCGGGCGCCAGGCTGGGCTGAGAGGCGAAGCGCGTCATAGCCGCCGAACAGGAACAGGGCACCGGCGACCACGCCGGCAAACACCGGCCGCCTGCCGATCGCGAGCAGCCCAAGCAGGGCCAGGCTCACGAACACGATGCCGGCACGGGTGCCGCCGGCGAGCGCCGACTGGTCGTCCAGCCCCAGCCAGACTGCCAGCGCGGTGGCGCCAAGGGTCGCGGCAGTCATGCTCCGGCGCCGCCCTCCTGCCCAGAGCCGGGCGATGCTGGGCAGCAGGAACCGTTGCGGTGCAAGCACGCCCGCCGCCAGGATCAGCAGCGGAAACTCATAGGTCCAGTCGAACACCACGGGTGCGACCAGCCCTGCGAAGACGCCGCCCAGCGCACCCCCCACCGACATGGCAAGGTAGAAGCCGGTCAGCCGCTCGGGCGCCGGGCGGTGCTCGTACATGCAGCTGTGCAGCGCGACGGAGATGACGAAGAGCAGCAGCAGCGCCATTGCCGCATTCAGCACCGGGTAGTTCTGGTGCCCGGCGATCACCATGCTGCCGAAGATCAGGATCGCGATCGGCGCGTAGCGGGTGAGAAAGGTGGCCAGCCCACGGCGAGCGGCGAAGGCGACGGTGAAGCTCAGCAGATAGAGCCCCAGCGGCAGCACCCACAGCAGCGGTACCGCAACGATGTCGGTGGTCAGGAAGCTCGAAGTCTGGATCATCAAGCCCGAGGGCACAAAGGCGAGCGCGATCCACCACAGGACCCGGCGGCGGGTCGGCGGCGCGCTGGTGAGCGCAGGCCGATGCGCGGCCGGGCCGCTGCGCGGCAGCAGCAGCGCGCAGCCGAGCACCAGCAGGACGAGGAACAGATAGCCACCCGTCCACAGCCAGCTCTGACCCGTCAGCGCGAGCCTTGGCTCCACCAGCAGCGGATAGGCGAGCAGCCCGGCAAAGCTGCCCACGTTGGAAGCGGCGTAGAGCGCATAGGGATCGCGCCCGCCAGTTGCCGCCGAGAACCAGCGCTGCATCAGCGGCGCCTGCGCCGACACGGCAAAGAACAGCGGCCCGATCGAAGCACCGAGCAGCCAGGGCACCCACAGCGCCGGCTCGGCCCCGGCCGGCAGGCGCATGGCCGACAGGCCGATCGGCAGCCACAGGGCCGCCAGTGCCAACACCGCCAGATGGGTCAGCGCCTGGGTCCGCGGGCGGCGGTGGGCCAGCCAGTGCGCATAGGCGTAGCCGCCGAGCAGCAGCGCCTGATAGACCAGCATCGCCGAGTTCCAGACGGCAGGCGCGCCGCCCAGCCGGGGCAGCGCCATGCGCGCGACCATCGGCTGGATCAGGAACAGCAGGAAGGATCCGGTTAGGATCGTCAACGCGAACAGCGCGCGCGCCGGTCCCGGCCGCGGGAGCGCAGGAGCAGGCTCGGTCATCACCGGATGCTCGGCCGTTCCAGGTGCGGGTCCAACTGCTGGGCCGGTCGCGGCACGCTTGTCAGATCACGCGCCCAGCAGCCGCGCGGCATGCGCTGCATGATAGGTCAGCACGCCAGTGCAGCCGGCCCGCTTGAACGCCATCAGCGTCTCCAGCACGACCGCGTCGCGATCCGCCGCACCGGCCGCGACCGCTGCCTCGAGCATCGCGTATTCGCCGGAGACTTGGTACGCAAATACAGGCACTTCAAAGGCGTTCTTCACCCGAAGGATGATGTCGAGATACGGCAAGCCCGGCTTCACCATTACGCTGTCGGCGCCTTCCGAAAGGTCGAGCGACACCTCCCGCAGCGCTTCCTCGGCATTCGCCGGGTCCATCTGGTAGGTCTTCTTGTCGCCCTTCAGCAGCCCGCGCGAGCCGACCGCGTCGCGGAAGGGCCCGTAGAAGCCGCTCGCATATTTGGCGGCATAGGCCATGATCTGGACATTGTGGTGACCGTCCGCTTCCAGCGCCTCGCGGATCAGGCCGATGCGGCCGTCCATCATGTCGGACGGGGCGATGATGTCGGCACCGGCGCGTGCCTGCGCCAGCGCCTGGCGCACCAGCTGGTCGGCGGTGGCATCGTTCATCACATAACCGCGGTCGTCGACCAGCCCGTCGTGGCCGTGGGTCGTATAGGGATCGAGCGCGACATCGGTGAGCAGGCCGACTTCCGGCACTGCATCCTTGATGGTCGCGATCGCGCGGCACATCAGGTTGTTCGGGTTGTACGACTCCTCGCCCAGTTCGCTGCGAAGATGCGACGGCGTATTCGGGAACAATGCCAGGCAGGGAATGCCCAGGTCACGCGCCTCGCGCGCGCGCGCCACCAGCCCCGCCATCGACCAGCGCGAGACGCCCGGCAGCGCGGCAACCGGCTCCTCGCCCTCCCCCTCGGTGATGAACAGCGGCCAGATCAGGTCGGCAGGCGTCAGCACGGTTTCGGCATGTAGCCGGCGGCTCCAGTCGGCAGCGCGGGTACGACGAAGGCGAAGGGCGGGATACGCGGCGATAGACATGGGCCGCTGTGTGGGCCAAGCACCGAGCGTGCGCAAGCGCAGGGCACGCAACCACGCGTGCATCCGGGCATGCTTCTGCGCGTTGAGGGTGCATGGACAAGATCCGCTCGGCCGCGCTGGTCGTCAACACGCAGTCCCGCACCGGGCAAGATCAGTTCGAACAGGCTTGTGCCGCGCTGTCCGGCCTCCCCTTCGACGTAGCGCCGCATCCGGTTGAGGACCCCAGCAAGCTGCAGGACACGGTACGGCAGGTGATGGCGGGAAAGCCTGACCTGCTGATCCTGGGCGGCGGCGATGGCACGATCAGCAGCCTGGTCGATCATCTGGTGGGCAGCGACACCATCCTGGGCGTGCTGCCGCTTGGCACCGCCAACAGCTTCGCACGCACGCTCGGCATCCCGCTGGAGATCGAGGGCGCGGTCGAGGTGCTGCGCACCGGAACTCCTCGGCGGATCGACCTGGGCATGATCGACGGCGACTATTTCGCCAACTGCGCGGCGATCGGCATCTCGCCGCAGATTGCCACCACCATCCCGCACAAGTTGAAGCGCTGGTTCGGCCGGGCGGGCTATCTCGCCTGGGCGACGCTGCAGTTCGTACGCTTTCGCCCGTTCGAGCTGATCGTCGGCGAGGGAGCGGACGCCAAGCGGCTGACCGCGACCGAGGTTCGCATCTCCAACGGACGCTTCCACGGCGGTGTCGAACTGATCGAGGAAGCGCGGCTCGACAGTGGGGAGATCATCGTCCAGGCGGTCGCGCGCAACGGCCGGCGCGGGCTGGTCCGCAACTGGAGCGGCGCCGTGTTCGGCCTCGATTCGCGGCGTGCCGACACCGTCACCTTCCATGCCCGCGAGCTTCGCATCGCCACCAACCCCCCGCTGCCGATCTCGATCGATGGCGAAGTGCTGGCAAAGACGCCCGTCACCGCGAGGATCGCGGCCGGCGTGATCCGGGTGATCGCCCCTGCCTCAACCTGAGAGCCTGTCCCAGAAGTCGCAGCCGTAGCGCTCGGCAAAGTCGGTCTCGACGGTGTCACCGCCCGGCGCAAATACCCGCACCGCAGGGGCGTCCCTGCTGAACGCCGGCCAGTCCCGCAGCGCCTCGCCGCGCGCGAACGCCCCCCAGCTGTCCCGCATCCGCCGGGCAAGGGCGGCTTGCGCGGACGTGAAGCGCGCCGGATTGGCAAGGGCCCAGCGCGTGCCGAACACATAGGTGAGTTCGGCGGCGTGATAGGCGCCGAGCGGCGTGGGGGCCCAGGGATGCGGGATGGAGAACGGCGCTGCCGGATCGTCGAACCGATAGCCATAGACCGGCGTCCTTGCTGCCAGCAGTCGTCGCAGACGATCGGCCGGATGCGCGAAGCGCGACTCGGTGACCACGTCGGCGAAGGCTTGCTGCGCTTCGATCCGGGATCGGGCCGGATAGCGGGCGAGCACCGCCTCGCCATCGCGGCCCCAATCGGCGCGGATGCGCGCCTCGGCATCCGCCTGGCTACGGATGCCGAGGCCGAACAGGCGGCCCTCATGCGAGTTGGTGCCGACGATCACGGGCATCGCCTGGTATCCACCCTCGGCAAAGGCGCGGCCAGGCTCGTGCGGGATCACGGCGTCGCCCCAGACCGGTCCCCAGCTGCCCGGCCCCAGGATGCCGCGTCGGATCGCGGATGCGCGCACAATCTCTCCCGCTGACAAGGCACGCAGGCGATCGAACGCGCCAGCCCCGGCAGCGTCGAGCCGTTCGGCGAAGACGAGGCCGTCCGCCTCGGCCTCTGCCGCAGACACGGTCGAGAGCGGGTCGACGGCAGCACCGCTCTGCAGGATCGCGCGGTGGAACAGGCCCTGCGCGCCCGGCGAGAGCAGCTGGTAGGACGTGCTCCAGGCGCCAGCGGACTCGCCGAACAGCGTGACCTGCGCAGGATCCCCGCCGAACGCGGCGATATTGTCGCGCACCCACCGCAACGCAGCCTGCTGGTCGAGGAGACCGAAATTGCCGGAGCCTCCGTGCGGCTGCTCCTGGGCGAGCGCCGGATGGGCGAGGAAGCCCAACGCGCCCATGCGGTAATTGGGGGCGACCACAACCACGCGCTGCTCGGTCGCAAGCAGGCTGGGATCATAGTTGTCGGACGCGCCGACCGCGAACGCGCCGCCGTGCAGGAAGACCATCACGGGCCAGCCCTCGTCCGGCCCCTCTGGCCGACCTGGCGGCGCATAGACGTTGAGGTAGAGGCAGTCTTCGCTTCCCGTCACGGGCACGAACCGGCCGTGGCCGATCGTCTGCATGGCCGGCGAACCGGTGCGGGTGGCGTCGCGTTCACCCTCCCATGCAGGCGGCGGCTCGGGCGCTCGCCAGCGCAACAGACCGATCGGGGGTGCGGCATAGGGGATACCGAGGAACGCCGCGCCGCCCGACGTCTGGACACCGGCAAGCAGCCCGCCCTGAACGGCCACCGTTTGCCGCACCGCGTCGGGTGCGTCGACCAGATGCGACACCCGCCCGGGGTAGACCAACTCTCCCACGAGCAGCGACAGCAGATTACGGATCCTCATCCACCACAGAGTGGCGGGTCCCGCGACCTGCCGCAAGCTTTGCAGGGCGACCAGACGGACAAGCCTCAGGCAACGGGTTGACGACAAGCGATGCGGTGTCCGATACCGCTACCAACTAGGGAGAGGATCATGACGAAACCCGCGGCTCCAATCGTGAGCGCGTTGCCGGACGACTGGCGTAGTGCGACCCTGCTGGGCCGCATCGACCGCGGTGGCGGTCCCTCCCCCGTGCTGATCCGGCACGGCATCGTTCACGACATGGCGCGCGTGGCGCCCACGGTTTCGGCCCTGGTCGCGCAGGGCATGGCCGAACCCAGCGGAGGCGAAGCGCTGGGCGACCTCGAGACGCTCGACCTGTCGCCCAACGCCGGGTCTGCGATCCGCTTGCTGAGCCCGATCGACCTGCAATGCGTGAAGGCCGCCGGCGTCACCTTCGCGGTGTCGGCATTGGAGCGCGTTATCGAGGAAGGGGCGCGCGGCGACCATGAACGCGCCGCCGAAGTCCGCACCCGTCTGGAAAGCGCCCTTGGCGGCAGCATCCGATCGGTGGTGCCGGGCTCCCCCGAGGCCGCCGCGCTCAAGGACGCGCTGATCGCCGATGGCTTGTGGTCGCAATATCTGGAGGTCGCGATCGGCCCGGATGCGGAGATCTTCACCAAGGCGCCGGTGCTCGCCACCGTAGGCTGGGGCGCCGAAGTGGGCGTCCGATCCGACTCCACCTGGAACAACCCGGAGCCGGAAGTCGTGCTGCTCGCCGATGCGAACGGCCGTGCGGTGGGTGCGACGCTGGGCAACGACGTCAACCTGCGCGACTTCGAAGGGCGCTCGGCATTGCTGCTCGGCAAGGCCAAGGACAACAACGCATCCTGCTCCATCGGTCCGTTCATCCGGCTGTTCGACGACGGGTTCGGCATCGACGACGTGCGTGCGGCCGAAGTGACGCTGCGGATCGAAGGGACCGACGGCTATGCGCTCGACGGCTACAGCACGATGCGAGAGATCAGCCGCGATCCCGAAACGCTGCTCGCCCAGGCGATGAGCGAGCATCAGTACCCCGACGGGTTCGTGCTGTTCCTGGGCACGCTGTTTGCGCCGACCCAGGATCGCGACGCGCCTGGCCGCGGCTTCACCCACAAGGTCGGCGACACGGTGACCATTGCGAGCGCCAAGCTCGGTACGCTGGTCAACACCGTGACAACCTCCAAGGCGGCAGCGCCGTGGAGCGAGGGCATCGGCGCCCTGATGCAGAACCTGGCGAAGCGCGGCCTTCTGGCCGGCTGAGCGCGTCCGCGCCGCCCGAAGAAATCAGACAAGGGGAATTACGTGTTGCAGCAGACAAAGGCGGAAGGATCGGCGGCGATCTATCCCAGCCTAAAGAACAAGCGGGTGATCGTCACCGGGGGCGGCTCGGGGATCGGCGAGGGCCTGACCGAAGCGTTCGTCGCACAGGGTGCGCGCGTGGCCTTTGTCGACATCGCCGAAGACGCGAGCCGGGATCTGGTCGCGCGGCTTTCGCCGGGTGCCGACCACGCGCCGCGCTTCTTTGCCTGCGACCTCACCGACATCGAGGCACTGCGCGCCCGCTTCACCGAGATCGTGGCCGAGCTCGGCGGCGTCGACATCCTGATCAACAATGCCGGCAATGACGATCGCCACACGATCGAGCAGGTGACGCCGGAATATTGGGACCAGCGGCTCGCGGTGAACCTGCGCCACCAGTTCTTTGCGGCCCAGGCCGTGGCGCCAATCATGAAGGCGAACGGCGGCGGCGTGATCCTGAACTTTGGTTCGATCAGCTGGCACCTGGGGCTACCCGAACTGGTGCTCTACCAGACCAGCAAGGCGGCGATCGAGGGGCTGACGCGCAGCCTCGCCCGCGATCTGGGCCGCGCCAACATCCGCGTGAACACGATCGTGCCCGGCAACGTCCAGACGCCGCGGCAGGAGCGCTGGTACACGCCCGAGGGCGAGGCGGAGATCGTCGCCGCGCAATGCTTGGACGGCCGCATCCAGCCGTCCGACGTGGCGGCGCTGGTGCTGTTCCTGTCGTCGGACGACGCACGGATGTGCACGGCGCACGATTACTGGATCGACGCGGGCTGGCGCTGACGCGCACAGCCTGAAGGACGGGGTTTCCATCGCGGAATCTCTTTGCAGACGACGCCACAATCGGCGACGTTGCGCCGCGACACCGCGTTGACCGCCGCAAGAGCGGGGCGCGCATGGGAGGGATGAATGAACGGACGATCGACCTTGGGCGCACTGCTGGCCAGCGCCACGCTTTTTACCGCACCGCTTGCGGCGCAGCAGGCGGGCGCCCCCGCCGCGCCCGGGGCGAGCACCGCGCATCCTGACCGTTGGCCCGCCGCCAAGAGCCCGGACCTGATCGATCCCGCGACCGAAGCCTTTGTCACGAAGCTGATGGCCAGGATGTCGCTGGAGGAAAAGGTCGGCCAGATGATCCAGGCCGACACCAGCGCGATCACGCCTGAAGACCTGCGCCGCTATCCGCTGGGCAGCATCCTGGCCGGCGGCAGCTCCCCGCCGCTGGGCGCGCCGGACCGGTCGCCGGCCGCTCCGTGGGTGGCGACGAGTCAGGCGTTTGGGAAGGTCGCGATGGAGCAGCGGCCGGGCCACGTGCCCATCCCCCTGATGTTTGGCATCGACGCCGTGCACGGCAACAACAATGTCGTCGGCGCGACGATCTTCCCGCACAACAGTGCGCTGGGCGCAATGCGCGATCCCGATCTGATCCGGCGGATCGGCGCGGCGACGGCTGCGGAGACGGCGGCCGCCGGCTTCGACTGGGCCTTCGGGCCGACGCTGGCAGTACCGCAGGACGATCGCTGGGGCCGCGCGTTTGAGGGCTATTCAGAGGATCCCGCGGTGGTCCGCTCCTATGCCGGTGCAATGGTCGAGGGCCTGCAGGGCCGCACCAAGGCGAGCGGCGGCGGCAAGGGTCCGATCCAGCAGGGCCATGTCTCGGCAAGCGTGAAGCACTTCCTCGGCGACGGCGGCACCGCCAACGGCATCGACCAGGGCGACACGCAAGTCGACGAGGATACGCTGATCCGCATCCACGACGCCGGCTATCCCGCGGCGGTGAATGCCGGCACGATGACGGTGATGGCGTCGTTCAGCAGCTGGAACGGCGCCAAGATGCACGGCAACCGCTCGCTGCTGACCGACGTGCTGAAAGGGCGGATGGGCTTCAACGGCTTTGTCGTGGGGGACTGGAACGGCCATGGGCAGATCCCGGGCTGCACCAATGCCGACTGCCCGGCGACCTTCAACGCGGGGCTCGACATGGCGATGGCGCCGGACAGCTGGAAGGGATTGTTCGAGACCACCGTCGCGGCGGCAAAGGACGGCCGTATCCCGATGGCGCGCATCGATGACGCCGTGCGCCGCATCCTGCGCGTCAAGGCGAAGCTGGGGCTGTTCGACGCCGCCCGCCCCTATGAGACGCGCCCGCAAGCGATCGGATCGGCCGAGCACCGCGCCGTCGCCCGCGAAGCTGTCGCCAAGAGCCTGGTGCTGCTGAAGAACAGCGGCGTGCTGCCGATCAAGGCGAGCGCCAACATCCTGGTTGCGGGCGACGCCGCCAACGACATCGGCCGTCAGTCCGGTGGCTGGACGCTCAGCTGGCAGGGCGACGGCAACACCAATGCCGACTTCCCGAACGGCCAGTCGATCTATGCCGGCATCGCGGAGGCAATGAAGGCGGGCGGCGGCACTGCAACGCTGAGCGCGGACGGCAGCTTCACCACCAAGCCGGACGTCGCGATCGTGGTGTTCGGCGAAATGCCCTATGCCGAAATGCGCGGCGACGTACGCACGCTGGAGTTCCAGCCGGGCGACAAGCAGGCGCTCGACCTGCTCAAGAAGCTGAAGGCAGCAGGCGTGCCGACGGTTTCGGTGTTCCTGTCGGGCCGGCCGATGTGGGTGAACCCGGAGATCAACCAGTCGGATGCGTTCGTCGCCGCCTGGTTCCCGGGCTCCGAAGGTGCCGGCGTGGCCGACGTGCTGGTGGGTGACCGCAGCGGCAAGGCACGGCGCGACTTTGCGGGCAAGCTGGCCTTCAGCTGGCCCAAGACTGCGGGGCAGTTCACGCTGAACAAGGGCACCCCCGGCTACGACCCGCTGTTTCCGTTCGACTATGGCCTCTCCTATGCCCGCGGCGGGTCCGTGCCGCAGCTGGCGGAAGTCGCCGGCGTCGATGCGAGCCTGGGCAACACCAGCCTTTATTTCGCACGCGGCCAGGTGCCCGCCCCGTTCAAGCTCGCAGCCGACGCAGGCGTGACGGTCGCAGCGGTCGATGGTCCGCAGACCCAGGAGGGCGCGCGCCAGTTCAGCTGGGGCGGCCAGGGCGCAGTGCGGATCACCGGGCCGGAGATTGACCTGACGCGGGAAGCCAACGCCGACCTGCTGCTGCAGGTGACCTATCGCGTCGGCGCCGCACCCACCGGTCCAGTGACGCTGGGCTTTGGCGGCGGGAAAGTTGACGCTCGCGCCATCTTCACCCCGGCCGGGTCGGAGTGGCGGACGGTGCGGGTGCCGCTCAAATGCTTCCGCGACAAGGGGGCGGATGTTGCCAAGGTGCGCGAGGTCTTCTCCGTCACCAGCAGCGCGCCGCTGCGCTTTGCGGTCGCCGACTTGCGGCTGGTGACCGACCCGGCGGGTGCCACCTGCCCGAACTGACCTGTCGGAGACCTGCGTCAGGCTACGCCGCCCTGCTCCTGCCCTGTTCACCCCGGACCTACGGACGGTGCCGGTCGTGAGCTGGGCAGGCGGCAGAAGGTGACGCGCGACGGGCGCAGCCGTGCGTCATGTTCATGGGCGACAGCATCACGGACCGCTGGATCCAGGGCGACCTCGACTTCTTCAAGAAGGGTTGGGTCGCCCGCGACCTCGACTTCGCTCAGCCCCTACTCAGCACGAACGGTTCTACTTCAACGAACCCGGCTCTAGCCGACGTTTGGAGCCCCCGTCCCCACGACCCGTTCGATCCGCGCGGCCTGGTCCGGGCAGACGAGGCCGCGGCTCTCCATCCAGGCGTCTGAGAAGCAGGTGGACGCGTACCGCTCGCCGGGATCGCACAACAGGGAAACGATCGAGCCCTGCTCGCCGCGTGCCGCCATCTCCTCGATCAGGGTGAGGCAGGCAAAAAGGTTGGTGCCGGTGGATGGACCGCAGCGACGGCCCAGCACGGCCGAGAGCTGGCGGGCGGCGCCGAAGCTTGCCGCATCGGGCACGGCGATCATCCGGTCGATGACGTTCAGCACGAACGACGGCTCGACGCGAGGGCGGCCGATCCCCTCGACCAGCGTCATCGGCCCTTCCCAGGCGGTAACGCTGCGATCGGCAAAATAGCGGTGGAACACCGATCCCTCCGGATCGGCGACGCACAGCCGGGTCGCATGGCCGCGATATCGCAGATAGCGGCCGATGGTGGCGGAGGTGCCGCCCGTGCCGGCACCGCACACGATCCAGGTCGGGATCGGATGCGCCTCCAGTGCCATTTGCGCAAAGATCGACTCGGCGATGTTGTTGTTGCCGCGCCAGTCGGTCGCCCGCTCGGCATAGGTGAACTGGTCGAGATAATGGCCGCCGGTCTCGGCCGCGATCCGCTCGGCTTCTGCATAGACGGTGCGCGGGTCGGCGACCTTGTGGCAGCGGCCGCCGAGATGCTCGATCGCCGCGATCTTTTCGGGTGAGGTCGACTGCGGCAGCACCGCCACGAACGGCAGCCCGAGCAGCCGGGCGAAATAGGCCTCCGACACCGCGGTCGATCCGGACGACGCTTCCACGACCGTGGTACCGGCATCGATCCAGCCGTTGCACAGCGCATGCAGGAACAGCGAGCGGGCGAGCCGGTGCTTGAGGCTGCCGGTCGGGTGGCTCGACTCGTCCTTCAGGTACAGGCGCACGCCGCCCGCAGCCGCCGACAGCGGCACCTCGATCAGGTGGGTGTCGGCCGAGCGGCGCTGCTCCGCCGTCAGCCTGGCGATCGCGTCTGCCACCCACGCCCGGTTTCCTGCGCCAGATGCGGCCGGATGGACCCCGGCGGGCTCTCGATCGTTACGCAGCACGGGAGGATCCTTCTGGTGGCACGAAGACGTGCGCGCTCGTCGCGCAACCCTTGGGGCAGGTCAATGCCGAGCCCGGCCCGCGCGTGCCATCGCCGGCGGGTGACTTGCCAGCTCCGCCCCGATACACCGTCCGCGTGAACGCGGTCCGCTGCATCCTTCTGGCTCATCGCCGTTCGGCCGCGTGGCTGCTCGCGGTGGCGCTGCTGATGCGCATCCTGATCCCGACCGGCTATATGCTCGCGGTCTCGCCCGCCGGAACCCCGACCTTCGTGATGTGCTCGGGCTATGGTCCGCTGCTGCCGACGCCGATGCACGGCATGGGCCATGGCGAAGCGGGCGACCATGCCGCCATGCAGGGGCATGGCGACAAGCCTGACCAGCAGCATGATGCGGCAAAGGAACTGCCCTGCGCCTTTGCAGGCATCGCCGCCGCCTCGCTCGCCGCGACCGACCCGCTGCTGCTGGCGATCGCGCTGTTCTTCATCCTGGCGGCCGCGTTCCGGCTGCCGGTGCGACTGCCCGTCGCCGCCAGCCCATTCCTGCGCCCGCCGCTGAGGGGGCCGCCCGCCACCGCCTGATCCATCCTCACTCACTTGGGCGCGCCTGCGGTGCGCCGGATCAGGAAGTTCTTCATGCATCTATTCCGAACTGCCGCCTGTGCGGCGTTCGCTGCTGCGGCCTGTCCGGCAGCAGCGCAGTCAGTCGCTCCGTCTGCCGATCCGTTGGTGACGCCGGCGCGGGTAAACGCACCCGCTACCGACACCAGCTTCACCGTCGGGTCGGTGGTCGTCACCGGCACGCGCCTGCCCCGCTCGAGCGACGCGGTGCTCACCTCGGTGGATGTGCTGGGCGGCGACCTCGCCCAGCGGCAGAGCGTCGACAACACATGGGAGCTGTTCGCGCGGCTGCCCGGCGTCACCCTCACCGACTTCAACCAGGGCAATACCTCGGGCCGGTTCTCGATCCGCGGGTTCAACGGCGAGGGGGAGATCAACGCCGTCAAGCTGCTGATCGACGGCATCCCCAGCAACGCCAACGATGGCGGCATGGTGTTCATCGACTCGGTCATGCCGCTGGACATCGCCGCGGTGGAGCTGGTGCGCGGAACCGCGGACCCGCGCTATGGGCTGCACAACATCGCGGGCAACGCCAACATCCTCACTCGTATCGGCGGCAGCTACCTGGATGCCAAGGCACTGGCAGGCGCGTTCGGAACCTATGAGGGACAGGTTTCCGCCGGCGTGGAGCGCGGCGGGTTCAGCCAGAACTATTTCGTCGGCTATCGCGACACCGACGGCTTTCGCGACCACGCCGACCTGCGCCGGGCGAACGTGGCCGGCAAATGGTTCTACGACTTCGGCAGCGCCCGCATCGGTGCGATCGCCCGCTATTCGACCGCAAAGGCCGAGGAGCCCGGCTACCTGACCGCCGCCGACAATGCGGACGATCGCTCCACCTCCTATTCCGTGTCCGAAACCGACGGCGGCAAGCGCCGGCTCGGCCAGTACAGCCTCCACCTGGATGCCGATGTCGCGTCCGACCTGAGCCTCAGCGCCAAGGGCTATGTCACCACCCAGTTCGACGATCGCTATGTCCGCTTCTCTGCCAATGTCGCGCAGCAGCGGCGGCTGACGGAAGAGACGCAAGTTGGCGGCCTGCTGACGCTGCGGTACCGGCCCGAGGTCGCCTTCCTTCACGACCTCCAGATCGAAGCGGGCGGCGACGTGCAGGTGCAGGACAACCAGAGCCGCCGCTGGCTCACCGATCGGCGGGTGCTGACGCGGCAGACCCGCGACCAGGATTTCGACCTCACCGTCTATGGCGGTTATGTGCAGGCGGTGATCGAGCCGACCGCATGGCTGAAGATCACTCCGGCGTGGCGGTTCGACCGGGTGTCGGGCAGCCTCGACGATCGTCTGGCCGACGCGCGTTACGCGATCAACGACTATGGCACGATCAGCCAGCCCAAGCTCAGCGTCGCGGTGACCCCGATCGACGGGCTGACGGCCTATGCGAACTATGGCCGCACATTCCAGATCGGCGCCGGATCGGGCGCCTACAAGGTGCCGCCGCGCACCAGCGACCTGGCTCCGTCGATCAACACCGGTTGGGAGGCGGGCGTGAAATATGTCCGCGGCAGCTGGCTGGAAGGGCGCGTCGCGCTGTGGCGCCAGACCGCGACCGGCGAGATCAAGCGTCGGTTGAACGACCCCAACGGCGACTTCGACAATCTGGGCGAGACTCGGCGACAGGGCATCGATGTGCAGCTGAACCTCACCCCGGTGCCCGGGGTGAGCCTGTGGGGCGCCTATTCCTATCAGCATGCGCGCATCCGCACGCCCGACCCCGCCACGCCGTCGCAGGCCGGGAACTGGATCGACCATGTCCCGCAAAATCTGTTCTCGGGCGGACTGGACTTGGTGCCGGCGGCGCGCTGGCGGGTATCGCTGTGGGGCAATGGCCAGTCGTCTTACGAACTCACCCCTGCCAACGATCGCGGCCGCTTCGGCGACTATGTCGTCGTTACTGGAGAAGTCGCGTTCGAGTTGACGCCGCGGGTGGAGCTCTCCGCGCAGGTGAAGAACCTCGGCAACGAACGTTATGAGTATGTCTGGTGGGACGGCACGGAGCTGCTCCACGCCCCGGCCGATCCGCGCGCGGTCTATGGCGCCGTGCGGGTGCGGTTGTGATGGACGCGCAGGTGGCAACATCGGCACCAGCCAGCGGCGGGCTCTACCGCGCGATGTGGCGGTGGCACTTCTATGCCGGGCTCCTGGTGCTGCCTTTCCTCAGCTGGCTGGCGATCACCGGCGGGCTCTATCTGTACAAGCCTGAGCTGGAACGGCTGATCTACCCCAGGCTCGTGGCGGTGGAGCCGGCGGGCGCGCCGCTTCCCCTGTCCACGATCCTGGAACAGGTGCGGCGCGAAACCGGCGGCACCGTCGCGGAGGTCGATCGCCCTGCCCGTCCGGACCAGAGCTGGCGGCTGCTGGTCACCACGGCCGAAGGTGGAGCAAAAACCGCCTGGGTCGACCCCTACAAAGGCACGGTGCTGGGACTGACACGCAAGGGCGGCGTGCTGCAGACCGTTCGCGACCTCCACAGCCTGATCCTCACCGGGCCGATCGGAAATGCGCTGATCGAGGCGGTGGGCGGCTGGGCGATCCTGCTGGTGGTGACCGGCATTTACCTGTGGTGGCCACGCGGAGGCAGCCCGGCGCTGCGCGTCCGTGGCTCGCCCCGGCGGCGGCTGTTCTGGCGGGACCTCCACGCCTCGGTCGGTATCGTCGCCGGCGCGGTGGTGCTGTTCCTGGCCGCAACGGGTATGCCGTGGACTGGCGTGTGGGGCGATGCCCTGCGCGGCGCGATCGCGAGCAACGGTGTGGGGCGGCCTGAACCTCCGCAGGTAGCGGCGAGCGCGATGCCCGGTCATGCGGGGCACAGCGGCCACGACGTCGCCGGGACCTTGCCCTGGTCCCTCCAGGAGGCGCGGATGCCGCACGGCAGCCACGGCGACATCGGCATCGATCGCGCGGTCACGCTGGCGGCGGCCGACGGCATGGCCGTGCCCTGGGTCCTGAGCCTCCCAAGCGCGCCGGGCGAACCCTATCTCTTCTCCAAGGCGATCCGCCGGGCGGAGGACGGACGCGCGCTCTATCTCGATGCCGGGACCGGGCGAGTACTGCAGGACGCGCGCTTCCCGACCTTCGGAGCGGGTGCGCAGCTGGTGGAATGGGGCATCGCGACCCACAAGGGCGAGCAATATGGCGAGCTCAACCGGTTGCTGATGCTGTTCGGCTGCATCGCCGTGGTGCTGTTGTCGATTACGGCGGCGATGATGTGGTGGAAACGCCGGGCGCCTGGAACCCTGGGTGCGCCCCAGCGGGACCCGGACCCGCGGCGGGCGCGCGCCGTGCTTGGCATGATGCTGGTCGCCGGCATCGTCTTCCCGCTTACGGGCATCACCATGTTGGTGGCGCTCGCATGCGAGTGGGTCCTCAGTCGCAGGGTCGGGCGGGAGTTGGCGGCGCGACCAGTTTTTTGAGAATCGCTCGCACTACGGGTTTACAGCAGCTGCAGGATGATTATTGAGAACCACACGCAATAGCGGAGTGGGGAACTATCATGTCTGTGTCCTTGGACAGCCGTTCGGCGGCGCTCTCCTCCTTGTTCGTGCCGGCTGGCGTCACGATGCCGGCAGGACGCCAGACGCGACCCACACCGATCCGGCGCGCGACGGCCAAGCAGGCGAGCCCGGCACGACTCGCATGGGTCGCGCTTACTGCCCGGGTGCTTGCGGCTACCGTCGGCAACTATGCCGTCACGACGCTTCTCACCGCGTTGCTGGCGCGCATCCTCCCGACGACCGCGGCTGAGGGAAGCATGACGGCAACCCTGCTCTCGCTGGCGATCTTTCCCACGCTTGTGCTGACGAGTTTTGCGGTGCGCTCGCCGTGGCGCCTTTGGGCCTGGATGCTGGCCACCAGCTTCGTGCTCGGCGGCGGCGTGTGGCTGTCGCTTGCGTCCGGCGGTCGCCTGTGAAGGAAGGCTTTCGCCAGTGCATGGCCTGGCTCCATACCTGGACGGGCCTGTTGCTGGGATGGTTGTTGTTTGCGGTGTTTGCGACCGGCACCACCGCCTATTTCCAGGACGAGATCACGCGCTGGATGCGGCCGGAAGTCGCAGGCCAGCCCTCGATCGTCCGATCCGCCGAAGGCGCGATGCGCTGGCTCGGCGAGCAGGCGCCAAATGCGCGCAGCTGGTACATCACCCTTCCCAGCGCGCGCGGCGCCGAAACGACCGTCTTCTGGGTCCCCGCTGAGAAGGAATCGGGTCCCGGCAAGCGCAGCGGTCGCCGCGGCGGCCACGGCCGGCGCGACACCCAGGCGGTGCTGGACGGCGACGGCAACAAGGTCGCGGCTCGCGACACGCGCGGCGGCACGTTCCTGTACCGCTTCCACTTCGACCTGCACTACATGCCCGTGATCTGGGCACGCTATCTGGTCGGCCTCGCGGCGATGTTCATGCTCGTTGGGATCCTGTCCGGCATCATCACCCACAAGAAGATCTTTGCCGACTTCTTCCTGCTCCGCTTCGGCAAGGGGCAGCGCAGCTGGCTCGACGCGCATAACGTGACCGCGGTGACGGCGCTGCCGTTCCACCTGATGATCACCTACACCGGGCTGGTGACGCTCGCCGTGCTGTACATGCCCTGGGGGGTTGCCGCGAACTATGCCCAGCCGACCAGCTACTACCAGCAGTTGTGGGGCGACCAGCAGCCGCCGGAGCCGTCGGGAATCGCCGCCCCGATGGCGCCAGTCGCGCCGATGGTGGCCGAGGCGCGCCGGCGCTGGAACGGCGCGGACGTGGGCGTGATCACCGTCGCCAATCCGGGCGACAGCACCGCGACCGTGACGCTGCTGCGCGCTATGGGCGGCGCGATCGCCACCCGCGGCCCCAACATCGTCTTTTCGGGCGCGAGCGGAAAGCTGCTCTCCGCCAGCCCGGAGCGTGCTGGTGCGGCCCTTACCGAAAGCGTGATGGTCGGCCTGCATGCCGGACGCTATGCAGACCTGGGGCTGCGCTGGTTCTACTTCCTGTCGGGCGTGGGCGGCACGATCATGGTCGCGAGCGGCCTGGTGCTGTGGACCGTCAAGCGCCGGGCAAAGCTGCCCGACCCGTCCCGCCCCCACTTCGGCTTTCGCCTGGTCGAGCGGCTCAACATCGCCACCATCGGCGGACTGATGGCCGGGATCGCGACCTATTTCCTCGCCAACCGGCTGCTGCCGTTGCAGATGTCGGAGCGGGCGGAGTGGGAGATCCACTCGATGTTCATCGTCTGGGGCGCGTCGCTCGTCTGGGCGCTTGCGCGACCGGCGCGGCGGGCCTGGATCGAGGTACTGGGGGCCGGCGCGGTGCTCTACGCGGCCATTCCGATGGTGAACGCGATCACGACGCCGCGCAACCCGATCGCGAGCCTGGCGGCCGGCGACTGGCTGTTTCCGACCTTTGACCTGGTGATGCTTGCGACGGCGGCGACGCTGGGCTGGAGCGCACGCAAGGTCCATCGCCACGCCACCAAGCCGCCGCAGCAGCGCGCCCCGCGCGCCAAGGAGCTCGCGCTGGCATGATCCACCTCCTGCTTTTCCTCGTCGCGCTGCTGAGCTTCGGCGCGCTGATGGCCGGCCTGCCCCGCCATCAGGGTCCGCTGCTCCACCGGATGCTGCCAATCCAGCCAAGCAAGCGGCTGCGCGTCGTCGGGTGGATCGGCCTGGCGCTTGGCTATGGGCTGGCGATGCTGGCGTTCGGCGGGGGATATGGGACGCTGGTATGGCTGGGTGCCTGCACCCTCGGGCTGCTCGCCGTCATCCTGCTTCTTGCGTTTCGCACCCAGGCTCGACGCCATCCGCGCTGAGCCGGGGGCGGCGAAATGACACGCCGATGACGCTGAGATGACGCAGGCGCGTCGGTTCCAAGACTCCCGTCGTCATCCTTCTGCAAAGGCGTTGTAGCCTTGTGCGGCTAGGCGTTGCTGCGGCCCGACGATGGGAGTTCGCAACATGCCGCGCACCGCACTCGCCCCTGCCCTCAAGTCCCTTCCCGACTGGATCTCCGAACCGGAATCCTACACGCCCGAAGTGCCCCGCCGGGCATTCCGCACGGTGTTCGTCTCCGACGTGCACCTCGGCACCTCGGGCAGCAGCGCGCGGGCGTTGGTCGAGTTCCTGCGCGGTGTCGAGTGCGAAACGCTGTACCTGGTGGGCGACATCGTCGACGGCTGGCAGATCCGCAAGGGTTGGTACTGGCCGGCAAGCCACAATGACGTGGTGCGCACCATCCTGAAGCTCGCGCGCCGTGGCACGCGCGTGGTGTACCTGCCCGGCAATCATGACGAGGCGTTCCGCGACTATGTCGGGCTGGAGTTCGGCGGCGTCGAGCTGCTGGACGAGGAGGTGCACGTCACCGCCGACGGGCGCAGGCTGCTGGTGCTGCACGGCGACAAGTTCGACGGCGTGGTGCTCTATGCCCGCTGGCTCGCCTTTCTGGGGGACCATGCCTATACGCTGCTGCTGAAGGCGAACACGGTCTGGAACGCGGTTCGGCGGCGGATGGGCCTGCCCTATTGGTCGCTCTCCGCCTATGCCAAGCACCGGGTCAAGAACGCGGTGAGCTTCATCTCCCGCTTCGAAGAGGCGGTCGCCCACGCCGCCGCGGAGCGCGGGGTCGACGGCGTGGTGTGCGGCCACATCCACACCGCAGAGATCCGCCAGATCGGCGACATCACCTACTACAACGACGGCGATTGGGTGGAGAGTTGCACCGCGCTGGTGGAGCATGCCGACGGCCGCATGGAGTTGCTGCACTGGCATGCCGAAGTAGCCGCTGCCGCCGAGGCGGCGCGCGTGCGGGTCCTGGCATGAGGATCGCGATCATTTCCGACGCGGGTGCGCCGCAGGTGAACGGCGTGGTGCGCACGCTGGCGGCAACCGTCGCCGAGCTGACCGGGCGGGGTCACGAGGTGGAGTTGGTGACGCCGGAGGGGTTCGTCACCTGGGCCTGTCCCGGCTATAGCGAGATCCGCCTGGCGTTCGGCCAGTCCTGGGCGGTTGCGCACCGGCTCGAGCGATTTCGCCCGCAGGCGGTGCATATCGCCACCGAGGGGCCGCTCGGCTGGGCAGCACGGCGCTGGTGCCTGGATCGCGGGCAGCGCTTTACCACCTCCTTCCATACCAACTTTCCCGATTATCTGGCGCTGCGCACGCACCTGCCCGCACGCTGCTTCTGGCCGGCGATCCGCCGATTCCATCGGCCGTCCCGCGGTGTGCTGGCGGCAACCCCAACCGTCGCTGCCAAGCTCGCAAGCCATGGCATCTCGCACACCCGGCCGTGGTCGCGCGGGGTGGACCGGGCGGTGTTCCGGCCGGACGGCCCGCGCCTGGCGATCGACGCGGGGGCCGGACCGGTGATGCTGCACGTCGGGCGCGTCGCGGTGGAGAAGAACCTGGAGGCGTTCCTGGCGCTGGACGTGCCGGGCACCAAGCTGGTGGTCGGAGACGGCCCCGCACGTGCCATGCTGCAGGCCCGCTACCCGCAAGCGCGCTTCCTGGGCACGCTGCACGGGCAGGAACTCGCCGCCGCCTATCGCACCGCCGACGTGCTGGCGTTCCCCAGCCGCACCGACACCTTCGGCCTGGTGATGATCGAGGCGCTTGCCTGCGGGACGCCGGTCGCCGGCTATCCGGTGGAGGGCCCGGTCGACATCATCGGGCCGAACGGCACGGGCAAGGGCGACCGGCGGATCGGCGCGCTCCATACCGACCTTGCCGTCGCGATCGGCACTGCCCTTACCGCCCGCCCGGCGGATTGTGCGGCAGAGGGCGCGGCGTATGGCTGGGAGCGCTGCACCGACCAGTTCGTGGCGCACCTGGCTGCCGATCCGGATGCGATGGCCGGCTGACCGGTCGGAGCCGCGACACCGCTGACCAAAGCGCTTGGCGGCGGCCGCCTGCTTGGGCACAAGAGCGGCATGGCTCAGGATCAACAGCATCGCCGCAGGCCGGCGCTGTTCGGCGCGGCGTTTGCGCTGCTTCTCACCACCGCGGCAAGCGGGAGCGCGCAAGAGGTCCGTTCGGTCTTTGCCGGCGCCGACCCTTCCGCCATGGTGTCCGGCGGCAAGCTGTGGATCTACCCGACCGGCGGCGACGGGCTGCAGGCCTGGTCCTCGGCCGACCGCCGACACTGGCGAAAGCACCCGCTCCTGCGCCTCAAGGACATCCGCTGGGCAAAGGCCGATGACGCTCCGGTGCATTTCCTGTGGGCGCCGGACATGGTCGTCGACCGCGGGCGCTATTATTTCTACTATTCGATCGGGCCGCAGAACCCGACGCCCAGCCGTCTGGGCGTCGCCGTCTGCGCCGGACCCGCTGGTCCCTGCACCGACAGCGGCAAGCCGCTTCTGACCGGCGGCAATGGCTTTGAAGCGATCGATCCCACCGTGTTCGTCGATCCCAGATCGGGCCGGCGACTGCTCTACGCAGGCGGCAGTGCGGGAGCGAAGTTGCGCGTGTTCGAACTGAAGCCCGACATGGTGACGATTGATCGGGAAATTGCCGTGGCGCAGCCGCCCAACTTCACCGAGGGCGCGTTCATGCACGAGCGCAACGGCACCTATTATCTCTCATACAGCCACGGACGCTGGAACCGCTCCGACTATTCGGTCCACTACGCCATTGCCTCTTCGCCGACTGGACCCTGGAAGTATCAGGGTGCTATCCTGGCGGCGGATGCCAAGTACAAGGGGCCGGGGCACCACAGCTTCGTGCGCGATCCAAAGACCGGGCACTGGCTGATCGTCTACCACCGCTGGGAAGGGCAGAAGGGCGACGGGCCCTATGACGGCGAGCGCCGGGTCGCCATCCAGCGCATCCGCTATGACGCAGCTGGCCGGATCGCGCCCATCCGGATGACCGATTGATCGCCGGCCACGATTTCTGCCCGGGCGTCTTGCAGGAAGCGCCCGATCCGGCGATGCGGGCCCGTCCTCCCTTACGCCCGGAGAAGCCCTTGTCCCGCGCAATCCCCCGTTCGATCGCTGCCCTGGCGCTCGCACTTCTGTCCACCACCGCGGCTGCGCAGACCGCTGCACCCAGCTATCAGCCGCGCGAGAGTTTTGCGCCCTTCGACATGGGGCAGCCGGCAGGACGAGTGCGATCGGCGAACGGTCTGCCCGGGCCCGATTATTGGCAGAACCGCGCCGACTACCGCATCCGCGCGACGCTGGATGCCAAGGCCAAGACGATCACCGGCAGCGTCGAGATCGACTATAGCAACAACAGCCCCGATGCGCTGGACGTGCTGTGGCTGCAGCTCGACCAAAATCTGTACACGGTCGGATCGCGCGGCGGGCTCTCGCACGGCGGGGTCCCGGCGGGGAACAGCGAGGGCATTACGCTGGAGGCGGTCTCCGTCACGGTCGATGGCCGCACGACCGCGATCCGGCCGCTCGTGTCGGATACGCGCGCGCAGCTTCGCCTCGCGCAGCCGCTCGCGGCCGGCGGCAAGGCGGTGATCCAGATCCGCTATCGCTATGTCGTCCCGGCCGAAGCCTATGGTGGGCGAACGGGCTGGCTGACGTCGAAGAACGGCGGCGACATCTTCTCGGTCGCGCAATGGTATCCGCGCATGGCGGTGTACGATGACCTGCGCGGCTGGGACACGCTGCCCTATCTCGCGCAGGAGTTCTACCTGGAGTATGGGGACTTCGACTATTGGCTGACGGTCCCGGCCGACATGCTGGTCGCGGGGTCGGGCGCGTTGCAGAACCCGCAGGAAGTGCTGACGCCCACCCAGGTAAGCCGCCTTGCCAAGGCACAGGCGAGCGATACGACGGTGATGATCCGCAGCCCCGACGAGGTGCGCGATCCCGCGAGCCGGCCCAAGCGGAGCGGCACGCTCACCTGGCATTATCGGATGGAGAATACGCGCGACGTGGCGTTCAGCGCCTCCACCGCGTTCGCCTGGGATGCGGCGCGCATGAACCTGCCGGGCGGCAAAAGCGCGCTCGCCATGTCATTCTACCCGCCCGAGAGCCAGGGACGCGATCGCTGGGGCCGATCGACCGAGTATCTGAAGGACTCGGTCGAGCGCTTTTCGGCCAAGTGGTTCCCCTACCCCTGGCCGGCGGCGGTCAACGTCGCCGGGCCGGCCGCCGGCATGGAATATCCGGGCATCGTGTTTGACGGTATCGAGGATGCCGGCAAGACGCTGTTCTGGATCACCGCGCACGAGATCGGCCACAGCTGGTTCCCGATGATCGTCGGCTTCGACGAGCGGCGCGACGCGTGGATGGACGAGGGCTTCAACACCTTCATCGACGTCTATCAGTCGGACGCGTTCAACCGCGGCGAATATGCGCCCAAGCGCGACGGCGAATATGCACCGGGCGGCGGCAATCCGGTCGACGAGATCCTGCCGGTGCTCGCCGATCCCGACGCGCCGCCGATCCTGTCGCGCTCGGACACGGTGATCGAGAAGTGGCGCCACCCGGTGACCTACTTCAAGTCGGCGCTCGGGCTGGTTTTGCTGCGCGAGCAGATCCTCGGGCCGGAACGCTTCGATCCGGCCTTTCGCCGCTTCACCGCCGCCTGGGCGTTCAAGCACCCCAAGCCCGCCGACTTCTTCCGTGCGATGGAGAGCGACGCCGGCGAGGACCTGTCCTGGTGGTGGAACGGCTGGTACGCGAACAACTGGCAGATGGACCTGGCGGTGACCGGGATCGCGCCGTTCCCCGCCGGTCAGGGCACAGGCTCGGTGGTGACGGTGGAAGCGCGCGACAAGCTCGTGATGCCGACGACGCTGCGCGTCCGCTTCGCCGACGGCAGCCGACGCGACATCCGGCTGCCGGCGGAGACCTGGATCCGGCAGGCAAGCACCGAAGTACCTGTCGCGGGCGCATCGCAAGTGGTGGCAGCGGAGCTCGATCCCGACCACAAGCTGCCGGACAAGGACCGGAGCAACAATGCGGTGGGCGCGCGGTGACCCGGGTTGTCGATGTGGCGACGGCAGCGGCCTAGCCAAACTCGCAGCTACCGTCAGGTTGCAGCCTGTGCGGAAAGCGGACTGCGCCACACGCTCGTACCCGGGTGCAGGCGAGGCCTAGCCAAAGGCGCAACAGCCACCCCAGAGCCTACCGGGTCCCTGCGGAGGCAGGGATCCAGGGCCAAGCAGAACAACCATTTGCGGGGTGTGGCGCCCTGGGCTCCCGCCTACGCGGGAGCACGAAAAGGGTAGTTTCGCAGAGATCTCGCCTGCGCCCGAGTACGGGCTATGCGGGGCAGCGTTGAGCGCGAGCGGTGCAGCGGAACGTAAACGCTTACGCTGGCGCTCATCCTGAAACCGGCAGCGGACTGTACCGTGGCGGCCAGCAGCAGCGGTAGGCTGCAGCATGCGTCCGCTGCCATGCTTTCCTATCGCCTCCACGAAGACAGGCACTCGGCCATACCAAAAAGGCCCGCCGGCGCATTGCCGGCGGGCCTTTGTCATTCCCTCACACGCCGATCAGAGATCGTCGTCGCCGTCGTCGGCATCGGGACCGGTCATCATTTCCTCGGCGACCTTCTCGGTGCGCGCGCGGATGGCGCGCTCCAGGCGTTCGCGGAGTTCGTCATTCTCCTTGAGGAAGGTCTTGGCGTTCTCACGCCCCTGGCCGATGCGAACCGAGTCGTAGCTGAACCAGGCGCCGGCCTTTTCCACCAGCCCGGCCTTCACGCCCAGGTCGAGGATCTCGCCGATCTTGGAGATGCCCTCGCCGTACATGATGTCGAACTCGACCTGCTTGAACGGCGGTGCGACCTTGTTCTTCACCACCTTCACGCGGGTTGCGTTGCCGATGATGTCGTCGCGATCCTTGATCTGGCCGGTGCGGCGGATGTCGAGGCGGACCGAGGCGTAGAACTTGAGCGCGTTACCGCCCGTCGTCGTCTCCGGATTGCCGTACATCACGCCGATCTTCATGCGCAGCTGGTTGATGAAGATCACCATGCAGCGCGAGCGGCTGATCGAGCCGGTGAGCTTGCGCAAGCTCTGCGACATCAGGCGTGCCTGAAGGCCGACGTGGCTGTCGCCCATCTCGCCCTCGATCTCCGCGCGCGGCACCAGTGCCGCCACCGAGTCCACCACCAGCACGTCGATTGCGTTCGACCGCACCAGCGTGTCGGTGATCTCGAGCGCCTGCTCGCCGGTGTCCGGCTGCGAGACGATCAGTTCGTCGATGTTGACGCCCAGCTTCTTGGCATAGACGGGATCGAGCGCATGCTCGGCGTCGACAAAGGCAGCGGTGCCGCCGTTCTTCTGCGCCTCGGCAATGACGTGGAGCGCAAGCGTCGTCTTGCCCGAGCTTTCCGGGCCGTACACCTCGATCACACGGCCGCGCGGCAGGCCGCCGACGCCAAGCGCGATGTCGAGACCCAGCGACCCGGTCGAGATCGCCTCGACCTGCATCGCTTCCTTCTGGCCCAGCTTCATCGCCGAACCCTTGCCGAATGCGCGATCGATCTGCGCCAGCGCTGCGTCGAGCGCCTTCTGCCGCTCGCCCGCAGCCTTGTCGTTGGTCGCTGCCATCTTGCTGTCGATCACCTTGAGGTTTGCCGCCATTCGTGGCCTCCATCGCTAGAGCAACCGCGCGAGCCGTTCAACGCGTTCCTCACCATGTATTCGCTTTGTTCCGCAAGAACAAGAGGCGAACTAAAGGAAAAACCGCGCACGGCTCCACACCTGCGAACAGCAGGCGGGCTCTCAGGATCTCAGGAGAGCGCGGGGCGCTCAGGCGAGCTGCGCGAGCGCCTTTTCCACGCCGTCCATGGTGAACGGCTTGGACAGCACCGGCCGGTCGCGGTGCTGCGGCTCGACGGCATCGCCCGACCCGCCGGTCGCCAGCACGAACGGTATACCCGCATTGGCAAGCGCGTCCGCGATCGGCCAGCTCTTCTCGCCCGCACGCAGGTTCACGTCGAGGATTGCGGCGTCGATGCCGCCCTCCGCGATCTGCGGCAACGCGTCGGCAACGCAGTCGGCAGTGCCGGCTACGCTCTTGCCGAGGATGTCGAGGAAATCCTCGAGCATCATCGCGATCAGGGGCTCGTCCTCCACGATGAGGATACGCTGGGGAGCAGTCATGTGCGCGCGTCTAAGCAGATGCCGAGGCTTCCGCCAAGTCTCATTTCGTTGCCAGAACGTCGCGTGCAGCTTCGCCTAGCTGTTGAACCGAGAACGGCTTGGGCAAAAACGCGACATTGCCAAGGTCGATGGAACGGCGCAGCTGCTCCTCCGCATAGCCCGACATGAACAGGATCGGGAGGTCGGGATACAGGCGCCGGACCTGGCGGGCCATGGTGGGACCGTCCATCACCGGCATCACCACGTCGGAGACGAGCAGGTCGATCTGCGGCCGGTCTGCCAGGAGGTCGAGCGCCACCTCGCCATTCTCGGCCGTCAGCACCTTGTACCCCTGCCGCGCGAGCGCGCGTTCGGCGACCGAGCGGACCATGTCCTCGTCCTCCACGAGCAGGATCGTGCCGGTGCCCCAGATGTCGCTCGGCCGCTCGCGGCGCGGCGGCGGCGCCAGTGCCGCCGGGGCGGCTGCAGAGGCGGCATGGACCGGCAGATAAAGGGTAAAGGAGGTCCCCTGCCCAACCACCGAGTCTGCAAAAATATAGCCGCCCGACTGCTTGATGATGCCGTACACCGTCGACAGGCCCAGGCCGGTGCCCTTGCCCACTTCCTTGGTGGTGAAGAACGGCTCGAAGATCTTGGGCAGGATCTCGGGCGGGATGCCGGTGCCGGTGTCGGTGATGCGGACCGCGGTATAGTCGCCGACGGGCAGCACCTCATTATCCATGGCGCGCACTTCGGCAGCGCCGATCGCGAGCGTCTCGATCACCAGGCGGCCGCGGCCGTTCGGGTTCTTGGCGACCATGGCGTCGCGGGCATTGACCGCCAGATTGACGACGACCTGCTCGAGCTGCCCCGGATCCGCGCGCACGGGACCCAGGTTGCGCCCGTGGCGAACGACCAGTTCCACCGCCTCGCCCAACAGCCGCTTCAGCAGGTTGGACACTTCGGAGATGACGTCGGGCAGCTGCAACACCTGCGGACGCAGCGTCTGCTGGCGCGAAAAGGCGAGAAGCTGGCGGGTCAGGCTGGCTGCGCGATTGGAGTTGGCGCGGATCTGCTGGATGTCGTCATAATCGCTATCACCGGGCGTGTGGCGCATCAGCATCAGATCACAATGACCGATAATAGCGGTCAATATGTTGTTGAAATCATGGGCGACGCCGCCAGCGAGCTGGCCGACCGCCTGCATCTTGGTCGCCTGCGCCACCTGGCGCTTCAGGCGTGACTCCTCGCCGGTGTCCTTCAGCGTCAGCAGCACCGCAGCATCGCCAAGACCGCGCCCGCCGCCGATGGTGAGCGCGATCGGCTCGTCGGGATGGTGGAGCAGCCGCACCGCCATGTCGGAGGCATGCTGGGCGCCGCTCGCGAACCGGCGGATCGCGGCGGCAAGCGCGCCCTTGTCCTCGCGCACCACCAGATCGCCCGGATAGAGCGGCGGTGCGTCGGTGTTGACCCCGGTCGCACGCGCGAACGCGTGGTTCATGTGCAGGAAGCGGCCATCGCGATCGACCAGGGCCATGCCCACTGGCAGCAGCGACACGAGCGCACGGACGTGCCCCGCCGTCCCACCCGCGATCGGCAGCGCCGCCTCGTTCGCCTCCTCGTCGAGCAGCATGACCAGCATGGCGGTCGCTTCGTCGGGAAGGAAAGGCACCTGCAGCAGGCGAAGCGGATTGCCGGCAGCGCCCTCGCGTTCGAAGCGGATGCGGCCGTCGCCATCGGTGGTCAGGAAGCGGGCGAAGTCCCGCCCGACGATCGAGCCTTCCTCATGCCCCATGGCGCGGCTTCGCAGCACGCGATTGGCAGCGCGGATGCGTCCATCGGCACCCAGCAGCGCGGCCATGATACCGACACCGCCCAGACGGTCGCCCTGCGGCCCGGCAAGCCATTGCTCGGCCTCGATCGACGCGGTTGCGCGACCGCTGCCAAAGAAGCGCCACACCAGACACCCGTCGCCGACCCGCTCGATCGCGGCTTCCAATGCCGTTCCGTCGGCCCGTATCCAGACGGCGGCACGCCCGTCCCGCCAGGCGGCGCGACCAGCCGCCGCCAGCTGCGCGGCGCCCTCATCCTCAAGCGGCAGTCCGGGCGGGGTGGGATAGCCGCCGAACCGCTCGGCGAAGCGGCCGTTGGCGCAGACCAGCTGGCCCGCGCGATCGGTCACCGCCAGCGCCTCCTCGCTCGCCTCGGCAAGCGCATGGGCAAGCGCCCAGTCAACGGGCGGGGCCTCCGCCCGCGGTACGGCACGGACACGCGACCAGGCGAACACCGCGGCCGGAATCAGCAGCGCAGCCGCCAGGAAGCCAGCCGCGACGACGGGCTCCCCGACCATGTTGAGGACCAGGAGGGCCGCGGCGAGGCCGATGCCGAACGCGACAAGGAACGGAAGACGATCGACCGTGGCCGAACCGTCTGTGGCAGTGGGAACGCGGGCCATCGCCGCGTTGTTGGGCGCGCCGCCGGTCACCGTCAAGCGGCGTACCCGCAGGCCGCCGCGCACCACGGGTCATGTGGCGCGCGGCGGGGTCGGATCACCAGATGCGGACGCGCGCGTCGGGTGCAAGATAGAGCTTGCTGTCTGCGCCCGGCTTGAAGGCCGTGTACCAGGGGTCGAGGTTGCGCACGACCCAGGCGCGCTGCTCGGACGGCGAGTGCGGATCGGTGAGCAGGCGCTGGCGCAGGTTCGCCTCGCGATAGCTGCGCCGCCACACCTGCGCCCAGCCGAGGTAGAAGCGCTGCTCCGGCGTATAGCCGCCCACCTCGCCGGCAGGCTTGCCGCCCAGCGAGTGCTGGTAGGCGTCCCACGCGGCGGTCAGGCCGGCGAGATCGGCGATGTTCTCGCCCAGCGTCAGCGCACCCTTCACGTGCAGGCCGGGCAGCGGCTCATAAGCGTCATACTGGCGCACCAGCGCATTGGTGCGCTCGTCGAAGCGCTTGACGTCCTCGGGCGTCCACCAGTCGGTCAGGCTGCCCTTGGCATCGTACTTGCGGCCCTGGTCGTCGAAGTGGTGGCTGATCTCGTGGCCGATGACGGCGCCGATGCCGCCATAGTTCACCGCCGGATCGGCGTTCGGGTCGAAGAACGGCGGCTGCAGGATTGCGGCCGGGAACACGATCTCGTTCATGACGGGGTTCGCATAGGCGTTCACCGTCATCGGGGTCATGAACCACTCCCACTTCTGGATCGGACGACCCAGCTTGGAGAAGTTGTCGGCGTGCGCCCAATTGGCGGCGCGAACGGCGTTGCCGAGTGCGTCACCGCCGCGGATCTCCAGGTTGGAATAATCCTTCCAGCGATCCGGATAGCCGATCTTGGGCGTAAAGGCGGCGAGCTTGGCGCGTGCCTTTGCCTTGGTCTCGGGCGCCATCCACTCGAGCTGGTCGAGCCGGCGGCCCATTGCCTCGGTCACATTGCGGACGAGCTCGTCCGCTGCGGCCTTGGTCTCCGGCGGGAAATATTTGGCGACATAGACCTTGCTGACCTCGTCGGCGAGCGCATCGCTGGTGAAGTCGACCGCGCGCTCCCAGCGCTGCTGCTGCTCCGGCGTGCCCGACAGGGTCGTGCCGTAGAACGCGAAATTCTCCTGGTCGAACGCAGCCGGCAGCACGCCGGCATATTGATCGAGCGAGCGGACCAGCAGCTGATCCTTGAGCACTGCCAGCGGGGCTGCCGTAATCGCCTTGGCGATGCCTGCAACCGCGCTCGGCTGCGCGACGATCACCGTGTCAACAGTGGCGCCCATGGTCTTGAAATAGGTCGGGAAGTCAAAGCCCGGCGCCTGCTTCTGCAGCTGGGCCAGCGTCATCTTGTTGTAGGTCTTGTCCGCATTGCGGCTCTCGACGCGAGTCCAGTGTGCCTTGGCGACGCTCGTCTCATAGGCGAGGATCGCAGCCGCGCGTGCCTGCGCGTTCGGCTCGCCTGCCAGCGTCAGCATCTTGGCGAGGTGCGCGACATAAGCGTTGCGCGTCTCGACCATCTTGGCGTCGGTCGAGAGATAATAGTCGCGGTCGGGCAGCCCCAGGCCGGACTGGCTGAGGTTCAGCGCATAGACTTCCGGGTTCTTGTCGTCGGGACCGACATAGCCGCCGAAGGGACCGTCGACGCCGTTGACCGAAGCCTGGCCCGCCAGCGCCGCATAGCCGCTCTTGTTCCCGAGCGCCTTGATCGTGCCGAGCCACGGCTGGATGGGCGCCAGTCCCTTGGCATCGATCCCGGCCTGGTCGAGGTACGTGGCATAAGCGACGCCGATCTTGGAGTTCGCGTCGCTGCGCACCCCGTCCAGGATCTCCCGCGTGCGAGTACGCGACAGGTCCTCCAGCACGGTGAACATGCCATAGTTGGACTTGTCGGCCGGGATCTGCGTCGTCTTCACCCAGGTGCCGTTGGCAAAGCCGTAGAAGTCGTCGCCCGGTGCGATCGCGCGGTCCATGCCGGCTTCGTCAAAGCCGAAGCTGCCGATCTGCGGCTTGGCGGTGCTGGCGGCCTGGACGGGGCTGGTTGCAGCCTCGCGTGCAGTCTGCGTCTGCTCGGCACCGGTAGTGGCGCACGCGCCGAGCAGCGCGGAGCCGGCGAGCAGGGAGGATAACAGAAGCGAACGCCGCATGGTGAGTCCTTCAGACAAAGTCGATTGCGGCTGTCTTAGTGCGCGGCGAACCCCCGTCAATTCAAAGACGTACCGTCGACGCGTGCGTGGCGGCGATGGCGGCGGCGCCACTTGCGGCCGATCCATAGCCGCCAGCCGAACGCGCTGCCGAAATAGCCGAGCAGTGCCCCGACCAGTGAGAAGAACAACAGTCCCACCAGCGTCGCCGGACCGGCGTCGACCAGCAGCCAGTCGAGCCAGCCGACATCGACCTGGGCATGGGTCGCCAGCGGGTGACCCGGCACCTGCGCATCGAAGCGCAGGAGCTTTGCGCCTACCCAATAAGCAGCGACCCACAGCGGCGGCGTGGTAAGCGGATTGGTGAAGAAGGTCGTGAGCGCTGCCGCCGGGATATTGGCGCGCAGCGGCAGCGCGAGCACGGCAGAGGCCGGGATCTGCCCCATCGGGATCAGGATACCGGTGACCATCCCCAGCGCCACGCCGCGGGGCACCGAACGGCGGGTGAAGCGCCACAGCTCCGGCGCGAGCACGCGGTGCGCCACCGGCCGAAGCCAGCGATTTTCGCCCATTCCCTCGCGCGTCGGCATGTTTGCCGCCGCCCAGCGGAGGATGCGCGCGCCGAGCTGCTTGTCCCCCAACTGCGTCAGCCGCGATCGCGCAGCAGGCGCTGCTGCTCACGCTTCCAATCGCGCTCCTTGATCGTGTCGCGCTTGTCATGGGCCTTTTTGCCCTTGGCCAGCGCCAGCTCAACCTTCGCACGCCCCTGCCCGTTGAAATAGACGCTGAGCGGCACGAGCGTCATGCCCTCGCGCGCCACCGCGCCGTGCATCTTGTTGATCTCGCGGAAGTTCAGCAGCAGCTTGCGCGGGCGCTTGGGCTCATGGTTGAAGCGGTTGCCGTGGCTGAACTCGGGAATGTTCGAGTTGACGAGCCACACCTCCTCATCCTTCACCTCGGCATAGCTTTCGGCGATCGAGCCTTCGCCGAAGCGCAGCGACTTCACCTCCGTACCGGTAAGCGCGATCCCAGCCTCATAGGTGGTCTCGATGAAATAGTCGAAGCGGGCGCGCCGGTTCTCGGCGACGATCTTGCGCTTGTCGAAGGTAGCTGGACGGGGTCGGGCCATGGGACGCCGGACATAGGCGCTCGCATGGCCTGAGGAAAGGTGGGTTGCACAAGAGGATGGCGAAGCCCGCGCGTCTTCCATAAGCTTGCGCAAAAAGCGCGAGTTGGAGAGAGACGATGCCCGGACCACGTCCTACCCGCCGTGCCTTTTTGCGCGCCTCCACTGCGATTGGAGCCTCGATCATGGCCATTCGTCCGACGCAGGGCGCCGTTCGGTCGGGCGCAAGCTCGGCTCCTCCGAAGAACCGCGCGCCGCTGGCACCCCAGCCCTATCGCCTGCTGCCGACCGGCGCGATCAAGCCGGTCGGATGGCTCCGCCGCCAGCTTCAGATCCAGGCCGATGGCATGGGCGGGCACCTCGACGAGACCTGGCCCGATGTCGGTCCGAACAGCGGCTGGCTGGGCGGCACGGGAGAGTCCTGGGAGCGGGGCCCCTATTTCCTGGACGGGCTGCTGCCGCTCGCCTGGCAGCTGGATTCGGCGCCGCTGAAGGCCAAGGCGCAGCGCTTCCTCGACTGGACGCTGGATCATCCGTGGCCGAACGGGATGATCGGGCCCCGCAGCAATGACGACTGGTGGCCGCGCATGGTGATGCTGAAGGTGCTCACCCAATATCACGAGCTTACCGGCGATGCCCGCGTGATCCCGGTGATGACGCGCTACTTCCATCATCAGCTGGAGGCGCTGCCCGGCCGGCCCTTGCGCGACTGGGGGAAGTTCCGCTGGCAGGATGAGGTCGCCTCCATCGTCTGGCTCTACAACCGCACCGGTGACGCCAAGCTGCTGGAGCTTGCCCGGCTGCTGCAGCGGCAGGGCTATGACTGGCAGGGGCTGTTTGCCGACTATCCCTACCGCACCAAGACGACGCTGGCAGCCATCGGCATGGACCGCCCCGACGTGCCGGGCGAGCCGCCACAGGGTCTGCGCGACCCGGCTCTGTCGGTGCACGGCGTCAACAACGCGCAGGCGCTCAAGGTGTCGCCGATCTGGTCCCTGATTTCCGGGTCCGCGAAGGATCGCGCGGCCTTTCACCGCCAGATCGACGCGCTCGATCGCTACCATGGCTTGCCGATCGGCCTCTATTCCGCGGACGAGCATCTTGCGGGCCGCAGCCCGAGCCAGGGGCTGGAACTCTGCGCGATCGTCGAGGCACTCTATTCGCTCGAGCATGCGCTGGCGATCACGGGCGATCCCGCGATCGGAGACCGGATCGAGCGCATCGCCTACAACGCGCTGCCGGCGACCTTCACCGACGACATGTGGGCGCATCAGTACGACCAACAGCCGAACCAGATCCGTTGCAGCCGTGCCAAGGGGCCGTGGACCACCAATGGTCGCGAGGCGAATCTGTTCGGACTGGAGCCGCATTTCGGCTGCTGTACGGCTAACTTCCACCAGGGCTGGCCGCGCCTCACCGCCAGCCTGTGGATGGCGTCCGAAGACGGCGGCCTGGTCGCCGCGATCCACGCCCCGTGCGAGGTGACGACCACCGTTGCCGATGTGCCGGTCCGCATCCGCGAGGAAACCGACTATCCGTTCCGAGAAACCATTGCGATCCATGTCGACCCGGCACGGCCGGCGCGGTTCCCGATCCACCTGCGGATTCCAGTCTGGGCCCAAACCGTGGCGGTCCGCGTAAACGGGGCCGCAGCGCCGGAGGCGAAGCCCGGGAGCTTCGCCCGGATCGAGCGTGATTGGAAAGCCGGGGACCGCATCGACATCGCGCTGACCAGCAGCGTGCGAACGGTAGCAGGGTTCCACGGCGCGCGGACGGTCGAGCAGGGACCGCTGGTGTTCGCCCTGCCGGTTGCCGAACGCTGGGAGAAGTGGCGGCCGCGTGGGCTGACCGCCGATTGGGAGGTGCATCCGGCAGGGTCCTGGGCGTACGGCCTGGCGCCGGATGCGCGCTTCCACCGCATCGAGCGATCGGTCGGACCCGTCCCCTTTTCCCGCCGCGATCCGCCGGTGGCGCTTGTCACTGAAGGCCGTTCTGTCTCGAACTGGCCGGAGGTCGATGGCTCGGCCGCACCGCCGCCTGAGGTTGCGATCGCAAAGGGGACGGCCGAGCGGCTGGTGCTGATCCCCTATGGCGCGCCCAAGCTGCGGGTCGCCGCCTTCCCGGGCGTTGGGGAGAGCTGAGTTACGCCGGCGCGACGGCTATTTCTTGGGCGTCACCCATACGGACACCGGCACCACGACTTTGCCGGGCGCGGGCTTGCCTACCTCGACGCGGTCGGCGGTGACGAGTTCGCCGGTCTCCAGGGTGAAGGACGCCCAGGGCTTGGGCATGCGGCCAAAGGTCATACGCTGGATGGGCTGACCGGTGGCGGTGTTCATGATCGTTGCGATGATTGCCATCGCGGGCGGATAGCGGCGGCGGCGCGACGCTGTCCAGCCGCGATGCGATCAGCCGTCGTGCTTCCAGTAGCGTACGTAATCGACCGACAGGCGCTGCGGAAACACCTTGTCGTCCACGCCCTTGGCACCACCCCAGTCCCCGCCCACCGCCAGGTTCAGGATCAGCGGATAGGGCCGCGTGAAGGGCCATGCCGCCTTGCCCCCCGGCTGGTCGTTTGCGACGCGCATGTACGCCCGGCCGTCGATGCCGATGGTGATCGAGTCCGGCTTCCAGTCGAGCTGGTAGCTGTGGAAGGCGGTGCAGGCAGTCGCCACCGTCTTCTGCGCCCCGCGCTGCGTCCCCAGGCGATGGTTGAAGGCGCCGCTGTGAAGTGTGGCGTGGATCACGTTCGGATCCCAGCCGACCATCTCCATGATGTCGATCTCGCCCACACCCGGCCATGGCGCGTCCTCACCCACCATCCAGATCGCAGGCCAGGCACCGCGCCCGCACGGCAGCTTGGCGCGCACCTCGTAGAAGCCGTAGCCGAGCTGCTCGCGGGTCACCAGCTTGGCGGAGGTGTATGCTTGGCCTCCCCAATCGGGGAACCCGGCCTTGGGGAGCGTTTCCCGCCGCGCCTCGATCACCAGCACCCCGTCCTCGATGCGCGTGTTCTCCCGGCGATCGGCCGCGTAATACTGCTTCTCGTTGTTGAACCAGCCCTGCGCGTTGCGCGACGTGTCGAACCGCCAGATTTTCTGGTCCACCCGCTTGCCGTCGAACTCATCCGCAAGGGTCGCCGGTGACGAGGGAGCCACCATCGGCGCATCGGCGCCATAGTTGGTGGCGCCCAGCGTGGCGGTCTGCAACGCCAGCAACATCCAGCTCATCGTGTTCCTCCCTCAATCGGATAGTGGCGCAGGGTCTGGCGGATGGCGCCGGGCCGAGCCGCCGCGCCGGTATCGTTCACCAGATGCGCGATCGTGCCCTTACCGCCGCCCAGCGAGATCGTCGTCACGCTGTCGAAGCGGACGCCGGGCACGCGCGGCGCCTCGATCGCACTTTCGAGCACGATCGACGGATCGGCGGTGAAGTTGGCATAGACGCCCATGCCCACTGCCTGATGCTGCCGGACATGATCGGCGACCTTGTACGCCGCCCATCCCCGCGTCGCGTCAGCCATATAGGCTGCCTGGCTCGGCGGGTCGTAGGGGATCTCGCACTGGTAGAAGAAGGTGCGGCCGCGCTCGCCATTCCACAGCGTCTGGTACTTGCGGAAGTGCTCGACGAAGAGGCCGTAGATGGTGCCGTCGTCGCCGTTCACCACCAGCCCCTGCTCGCCCGCGCTCTCGTCCCAGCCGACATGGACGCGGCCGCCCTCGCGGTCGCCGTGGTCCGCACGCCAGATCCATAGATGGTCGCCGATTACATGATGGCTGTTGATCTCCAGGCAGGTCTCGGCATTGCCGACCGCGGCGCCGCCGACGCGGAAGAACAAGTCGGCGAGCAGCGTCGGATCAGCGGCGTGATCGCGCGAGGCGCCACGCGGCCCCACCTCGACCAGCACCGGCGAGCGTTGCGGCCCGGCATCGACCAGGATGCCGGCGATGCTGACGCCCGGCACGTCGTCGACCACCAGCGCCTTGCTGCCGCCTTGCGCCAGCAGCGTGGCGAGCCCCAGCCCCAGCACGACCGTGCCTGCACGGACGATGCGCAGCGGCTCGGCGACCGGATAGATGCCGGGAGTGAGCAGCAGGTGCTTGCCGCTGGCGAGCGCCGCGTTGATCCGGGCGGGCGTGTCGCCGGGCCTGGCGATGAAGAAGTGGTCGAGCAAGATCGCCTTGCCGGCGGGTGCTCCCGAGCCCCAGCTGGTGCCGCGCACCTCGCGGCGCAGCGCGGGGACGAACACCTCCCACTCGCCCGCCGCGGAGACGGTCAGGAACGGCTTCTCCCGCACCAGCGGTACCGTCGGGACGGCGGTATAGGGAGGCTCGGGGAAGCTCGTCGCCGGGGCGCCCTCCACCCCGGCGAACACCATGTTCCAGTTGGAGCCCTCCCACGCCCCGATCCGGCTGCCGCGGGTGAACCATTGCTGCTGAGAGCCCGAGCGGATGGTGCCGTCGATCCGGCAATCCGCCATGAAGCCGCCGCTCGACCAGCCGCCATCGTCGAGCGCGAGGTCGCCCGTCAGGTGAATGCGGCGATACGGGGCCGCCTGCGACACCGCCCAGCGATCCTTGCCGTCCGGCGGACGGACGGCGAGGTTCTCGACGCCGCGCCAGAAGTTGACCAGCGCCATGCCGCCCAACCAGTCCGCCTCGGCATGGACATGGCCGTCGATCGTCACCTCGCCGGGCAATCGACCGAGCCCCGCCACCTGGGTGAAGAAGCCGACATTGACATCGACCGAGTGACGGCCGGGCTTGAACAGGATTGCGTAGCGGCGATCGGTGAAGTGGCTGCGTTCCTGCTCGCGAAAAATAGCGTCGAGCCGCGCCTGCACTGCCTGCGCAGGCATCGCGGGGTCCATCACCACCACGTTCGGCCCGAAATCGGGCTCACCGCGCGGCGCCGCGCGCGCGATCGCCGGCATCAGCCCGGTCGCCGCCATCCCCGCCAGCGCACCGCGCCGGCTTGTCCCCAGTCTCTCCATCCGCCTCGCTCTTCGGCCAAGTTCGTGGAGACTGGGCTACAGGGGCCGGCGCCGCTGCACCAGCCCCTGCGGGAGATCAGGCGATGGCCGGCAGCCGCTCCAGATGCTTCTCCAGCGTGATCGGATAGTCGCGTACCCGCACGCCCGTCGCATTGTAGATCGCGTTGGCGATGGCCGCGCCCACGCCGCACAAGCCGAGCTCGCCCACGCCCTTGGCCTTCATCGGCGAGGTCTTGTCGTCCGGATAATCCAGGAAGACCACTTCCTGATGCGGGATGTCCGCGTGCACGGGCACCTCATAGCCGGCAAGGTCGTGGTTGACGAAGAAGCCCAGCCGCTTGTCGACCGCGAGTTCCTCCATCAGCGCCGCGCCCGCCCCCATCGTCATCGCCCCGATCACCTGGCTGCGCGCCGCGATCGGATTGAGGATGCGCCCGGCGTCACACACCGCCAGCATCCGGCGGATGCGGATCTCGCCGGTATAGGCCTCCACCGCCGCCTCGACGAAATGGCCGGCAAAGGTGGACTGCTGATATTGTTTGCCGAGGTCGCCGAACTCGATCCCCGCTTCGGCGGAGAGGCCGGCCGCCTCCTTGAGCGATGCGGTCCGGTTGCCGGAGCGAACCTCGCTGTCCTCGAACACGGCATCGGCCGAGTTGAAGCCAAGCTTTGCCGCCACGGTCTCGCGCAGCTTCATGCAGGCGGCGTACACGCCGGCGGTGGAGCTGTTGCCGCCCCACTGCCCGCCCGAGCCGGCCGAGACCGGGAAGTCGGAGTCGCCCAGCAGCACGATGACCTTGTCGAGCGGCACGCCCATCGTCTCGGCCGCAGTCTGGGCGATGATCGTGTAGCTGCCCGTTCCGATGTCGGTCATGTCGGTCGCGACCGTGACCATGCCCTTGGCGTCGATGCCGACGCGGGCCGCCGACTTCTGGTTGATGTTGTTGCGAAAGCCCACCGCCATGCCCATCCCCACGAGCCAGCGGCCGTCCCGAACCTGTGCGGGCTTGGGGTTGCGGCGCGACCAGCCGAACCGATCGGCGCCGGTGCGCAGGCATTCGACCAGATGACGCTGCGAGAACTGCCGCTTCGGGTCTTCCGGATCGACCATCGTGTCATTGGCGATGCGGAAGGCGACCGGGTCCATGCCCAGCTTTTCCGCCATCTCGTCCATCGCCACTTCCAGCGCCATCATGCCGGGCGCCTCGCCCGGCGCGCGCATGGCATTGCCCTCCGGCAGGTCGAGCACCGCCAGCCGCATCGCCGTCATCCGGTTCGGCGCGGCGTAGAGGAGCTTGGTCTGCGACACGGCCGTCTCCGGCCCACCCTCGGGCAGATCGCCCGAGGTGCTTTCGTGCGCGATCGCGGTCAGCTTGCCGTCGCGCGTCGCACCCAGCCGCACGCGCTGGATGGTCGCGGGACGGTGCGTGGTGTTGTTGATGCTCATCGGCCGGGTGAGCGCGACCTTGACCGGGCGGCCGGCGGCGCGCGCGCCCAGTGCCGCCATCACCGCGTCGGCGCGCAGGAACAGCTTGCCGCCAAAGCCACCGCCGACAAAGGGCGAGTCCATCCGGACGTTCTCGGCCGGGATGCCCAGCGTCTTGGCCAGATCCTCCTTGCCCCAGGCGATCATCTGGTTGGAGGTCCAGACCGTCAGCTTGTCGCCGTTCCACGCCGCGATACTGGCGTGCGGCTCCATCATCGCATGGGTTTCGTCGGGCGTGGTGTAGAAGGCGTCGAGCTTGACCGGCGCCTTGTCGAACGCCGCCTCGAACGTGCCGACGCGCTCGATCGGCGGGGCGCCCGAGCCTTCGCCGCTGTTGCCGCCGTAGAGCGGCGCATTCTCGGCCTCCTTGGCGAGGTCGAAGCGGCCGGTGCTACGGGTATAGTCGATGCGGATCAGCCCGGCGGCGGCGCGCGCCTGCTCGAACGTTTCGGCGACGACGATCGCCACTGCCTGGTGATAATGGTCCACCGTCGGTCCGGCGAGCAGCTTGGCGGTGTTCTTGCTGCCCTTCTCGAGCTTGCCCGCATTCTCATGACTGACGATGGCGAGCACGCCCGGCGCGGCCTCTGCCTCACGCGTGTCGATGCGGTTGATGCGGCCTTTGGCAATGGCGGAGCCCAGGATGAAGCCATAGGCCTGGTTCGGCGCGACATCATGGCGCTCATAGGCATAGGGCGCGGTGCCGGTGGTCTTGCGTGGACCGTCGATGCGCGGCGTGGGGCGCCCGACCACCTTCAGCTGGTCGATCGGGTTCGTGCCCGCAGGGGTTTCGAACTTCATCGCAATCAGGCCTTCGCTTGCGCCATCACCGAAGCGAGGGTCCGCTCGGCAAGGGGGATCTTGAACGCATTGTCCTGGGTCGGGCGGGCGCCGGCAAGCAGCCGGGCGGTCACCGCCTTTGCCCCCTGCGGCATTGCCGCCTCGGCCGCTTCGAGGCGCCACGGCTTGGGGGCAACGCCGCCCAGTGCCACGCGGCCGGTGCCGTCTGGCTGGATCACCGCCGCGACGGAGACCAGCGCAAAGGCGTAGGACGCCCGGTCCCGCACCTTGTGGTAGAAATGCTGCCCGCCGACCGGCGCCGGCAGCGTCACGCCGGTGATGAGCTCGCCCTTGGCAAGGTTGGTCTCGATATGCGGCGTGTCGCCCCACAGCCGGTGGAAGTCGGCGATGGGGATGCTGCGCGTGGCGCCGGTGGCATTTACCGTCTCGACCTGCGCATCGAGCACGCGCATCGCGACCGCCATGTCGCCGGGATGGGTGGCGATGCAGGCGTTCGACGTGCCGATCACCCCCAGCTGGCGCGAATAGCCACCGATCGCGGCACAACCCGACCCGGGCTTGCGCTTGTTGCACGGTTGGTTGGGGTCGTAGAAATACGGGCAGCGCGTCCGCTGAAGCAGGTTGCCGGCGGTGGTCGCCTTGTTGCGCAACTGGCCCGAGGCACCTGCCGCGATGGCACGGCTGAGCACGGCATAGTCGCGCCGCACGCGCGGGTGCGCCGACAGCGTCGTATTGCTGACCAGCGCGCCGATGCGCAGACCGCCGTCCCCGGTTTCCTCGATGCGGTCGAGCTTCAGGTCCTGCACGTCGACCAGATGGCTGGGCGCCTCGATCTCCAGCTTCATCAGGTCGAGCAGATTGGTGCCGCCCGCGATGAACTTGGCGCCGGGCTTCTGCGCGACGGCCGCCGCGGCGGCTGCGGGCGAAGTCGCCCGCTCATAGGTGAAGGGCTTCATGCGCGTGCCCCCTTGCCGCCGGCAACTTCTGCCATCGCCTCGGCAATGTTGGAATAGGCGCCACAGCGGCAGATGTTGCCGCTCATCCGCTCGCGCAGCTCCATGTTGGAGGCGGCGGGCGCAGCCGTCAAGTCGTCTGTCACATGGCTGGGGATGCCCGCCTTGATCTCGTCCAGCACCGCCACTGCCGAGCAGATCTGGCCCGGCGTGCAATAGCCGCACTGATAGCCGTCGTGCTTGACGAACGCCGCCTGCATCGGGTGCAGGTCGTCAGGCGTGCCGAGCCCCTCGATGGTGGTGACGGCGTCGCCGTCATGCATCACCGCCAGGCTCAGGCAGCTGTTGATGCGGGTGCCGTTCACCAGCACCGTGCAGGCGCCGCACTGGCCGTGGTCGCAGCCCTTCTTGGTGCCGGTGAGCTTCAGATGGTCGCGCAGCGCATCGAGCAGCGTCGTACGGGTGTCGAGCTGCAGCCTGGCGGTGCGGCCGTTCACCTTCAGCGAGACATTGGCTCGGGGTGGCGGAGCAGCCGCGGGCAGCGGCTGGGCGCCCGCCTCTGGCGTGACGCTGGCGGCGGCAACGGTCGCCGCGCTGCCGGCCAGCACGCCACGACGCGAAAGCTGGAAAGCGGATGATTTCTGCATCTTGGGGGGAACCCTTTTTGCGCGCAGGTCGCGCGTTCGCCCCCTTCTACGCGAGAGCGTCCCGAAGGTTCAGCCCCTTTCTTTACAATGCGCGAACCGTCAGCCCGTTGATCGAAGCCCCTGCAATGCGCTTACCCGCCGGACGTCGTTCTCGACCACCGCGTTGGTGAAGCGCCGGAACAGCCGCTGCGCCTGCTGCCAGGATCCACCTTCCTGCTCCGGACGCTCGCGCGTGCGGACAAGACCGCTGCCCCAGTCGGCAGCGATCCGCTGAAGCTCGGCATCCTTCTCGGTCAGCGCCTGATCGATCACCAGCGACGAAAAGGGCATGGCGATCCGCGGCGCGGCAAAGCGGGCGCGCAGATCCTCCCGCGCGTCGCCCGGCGCGAAGAGCAGTGCGCCGGCAACGCGTGCGGCATAGTTGGCGGGCGACAGCTTGGCCCACCAGCCGACCGCAAAGCAGCTGAGGCCGCTCGCGATCAGCAGCACGGAACGATCGGAGTCGGTCACCGCCCGGTCGAGCTTTGCGGCCCAGCGCGCCCGGTCGGAACGCGTCGTAAAGGCGCCGGTCAGATGCCGGCTGCCCTCGGCCGGCCAGCCGAGCGTGCGCCAGGCCGCGCGGTTGTCCTGCGGATCCGACAGTGTGATGACGGACAGATCTTCGCGCCATGATGCCAGGCTGGTCATCGCCTCTCCTCCCGTTCGGTTTGGCAGACGTCGGCGCGTCCCCACGCGCACGCCGCCCGCCGGTTCATGCGTGAATCACGAAACATGCCCTTCCAGGCGCCCATCGTCGGCGCGCCGGCGAACCTCGCGTGTCACCAGGTTGCAGGCCTCCAACGGTGCCGCGCCGTGCCCGCCAGCTTCGAAGCTCTCGAGCAGCACCTCGTCGAGCAGCTCCTGCCCGTGCGACCATGCGCCCAGGCCGCTGTCGGCGTTGAGGTGCCCGCGCGCACCCGCATCGATGAACTCGCTGCCCCAATCCGCCGCAAAGCCACGCGCGCGCTCCAGCGAAACCCAGGGATCATCCTGCGACGCGACGACGATCGAAGGAAACGGCAGCCGCAGCCGCGGGATATGTGCAAACCCCTTCACCTCGGCGGGTGCGTCCGGGTCGTCGACATCCGCAGGCGCCACCAGCAGCGCACCCACCACGGGGCCGTCCGACAGCTGCGGCGACAGCGCCACCCACCAGGCTACCGCGATGCACCCCAGGCTGTGAGCCGCCAGCACGACCGGCCCGTCCGCCTGGCGAATCGCCTGGTCGAGCTTGGTCACCCAGCTATTGCGGTGGGGGGTGTGCCACATGCCCAGGTCTACCCGGACGGTATCGGGCCGGCCCTGCTCCCACAGCGTCTGCCAGTGCGAAGGACCCGACCCATTCAGGCCCGGAACCGTCAAGATCGTCGGATACCGCGCATCGTTCGAAGAGGAACTTGCCATATCGCTTCTCCTGCTCCCGAGAAGAACCCCTGACTACCACGCCTCCCAGCGGCTTCGAAGATAATCCTACTATCCTGCTGTGCAATTAAGCTGCGCCCGGTCGAGGCTGGAATGCGGCCGGTCCCTCTGCCGTCACGCGGGAAGCGCAACGCCGTTTGCCACCGCCTCCGCGCCGCCGGCGCGGAACCGGGCGAGGTCGAGGATACCGGCCCGCTTGGCGACGATCGTGGGCACCAGCGCCTGGCCCGCGACATTCACCGCGGTGCGGCCCATGTCCAGAATCGGATCGATCGCCAGCAGCAAGCCCACGCCGTCGAGCGGCAGCCCCAGAGTGGACAGGGTCAGCGTCAGCATCACCGTTGCCCCCGTCATGCCGGCAGTCGCCGCCGACCCCAGTACGGAGACGAACACGATCAGCAGATAGTCGCCAAAGTGCAGCGGCACGCCGAAGAACTGGGCCACGAAGATGGCCGAGATCGCCGGGTAGATGGCGGCGCAGCCGTCCATCTTGGTCGTAGCAGCGAGCGGCACGGCGAAGGAGGTATAGGCACGCGGCACGCCCAGCGCGCGCTCGGTCACCTCTTCAGTCAGGGGCAGCGTCCCGACCGAGGAGCGCGACACGAAACCGAGCTGGATCGCGGGCCATGCCAAGGCGAAGAAGCGCAAGGGGCTCAGGCCATGCGCCGCCAGCAGCAGCGGGTAGACGACGAACAGCACCAGCGCGAGGCCCAGGTAGATCGCGCCTGCAAAGGCGCCAAGGCTCGACAGCGTGCTCCAGCCATAGCGGACGGCGGCGTCGCCGATGAGCGCGGCGGTGCCGATCGGCGTCAGCGCGATCACCCAGCGCAGCAGGCGGCGGAAGATCTGAAGCGCCGAGGCGTTGAACGCCAGGAACGGCGCGCCCGCCTCGCCGATCCGCACCGCGGCCGCACCGATCGCGATGGCGGCGACGATGATCTGCAGCACGTTGAACGACAGGGTCGTCGACAACTGCGCATCCGCCTGAGTGGTGCTTGCGGTGATGCCGAGGAAGTTGGCCGGGATCAGCCCTTTCAGGAAATCGACCCAGCTGCCGGTGGTCGCCGGGAGCGCCGCAGTCGTCTGGTCGATGCCGGCATGCAGGCCCGGCTGGATCACCAGGCCGAGCACGATCCCGATCGTGACGGCGATCCCCGCGGTGATCGCGAACCACAGCAGCGTCTGCGCCACCAGTCGGGCGGCGTTGCGCAGTTCCCGCAGCGCCGCGATCGACCCGACGATGGCGGTGAACACCAACGGGGGCACCAGCGCCTTCAGCAGCTGCACGAAGCTCTGGCCGATAGTGTGAAGCATCTGCGTAAGCCAGTTCGCCTCGCCACCCGGCAGCGATCGCGCAACAAGGCCCAGCAGCACACCCGCAAGCATGCCGACCAGCACCTGGACGCCGAAAGAAGGCCAGCGGCGGGTCGTGCCGCCTGTCGATGTTTGGGTCATGCCCTCAATCTGGGCGTCGCCCCCATGCCACCCAACATAGCTTTTCTCTGCCCCGTAAAAGCTCGCGGCAGGACTAGGCCGGATTTGCGGTCCTGCCTGGGGGACGCTTTCTTCGTGACAATTGCTTTCGCAGCCGTTCCAATGCGCCTAACTTCAGCGCGGCCGTTGCGGCCGGACCCTTGGCTACTGGAGACGATTGTGCGTCGGTCCCTGCTTCTTGCCGCCTCCGCCCTGATGCTCATGGGCCAGACCTCGCCTGCTCCGGCACCGGAGGCGCCCGCACCGGCAGATCCCGCGGCTGAAGTGAACCCGTTCATCGGCACCACCAACGGCGGCAACGTGTATCCCGGCGCGACGATGCCGTTCGGAATGGTGGCCTTCAGCCCGGAGCAGACCGCGCTTCCGGGCAAGCGCTTCGCGATCTCGGCACCTGGCGGCTACGAATGGCGCTCCAACGGTGTGCGCGGGTTCAGCCTGACGCATATCTCCGGCACCGGCTGCACCGGAGCGAGCGGCGACATTCCGATCATGCCGGTCACCGTGCCGGTCGAGACTTCCCCGTCCTCCGTCGCCGCGGGCATGCTCTATTCGAGCATCCTCACCCACGATCGGGAGCGCGCGAGCCCTGGCGCCTATTCCGTGACGCTCGACAACGGGGTTGCCGTCGACCTGGGCGCGACGGACCGGACGGCGGCTGGCCGCTTCACCTTTCCGGCGGACAAGGACGCCAACCTGCTGTTCCGCACCTCCGACAGCGAGGTCGGCAGCACCGCGTCGACCATCCGCATCGACCCCACGACCCGCACCGTCAGCGGATCGGTGACCAGCGGCAACTTCTGCGGCTACCTCGCCGAGGATCGGCGGGAGAGCTATTACACGCTGCACTTCGTGGCGGTGTTCGACCAGCCGTTCGAAACGGGCGGCACTTGGCGCGACGACATGGTGCAGGCCGGCGCCACCAGCGGCTCCGGTGGTACCGGCTATGGCACCCGCGGCCACCCGGAGGCCGGCAAGGGTGCCGGTGGCTGGATCCACTTCGATGCAAAGCGCACGCCCGTCGTCAACGTCCGCATCGGCATCTCCTATGTCGATGACGCCGGTGCCCGTGCGAATCTGGAGCGCGAGAGCCCGGCGACCGCCACGCTGGAGACCACCCAAGCCGCGACTAGCGCGGCGTGGAACCGGGCGCTGGGGCAGGTTCGGATCACGGGCGGTGCGGCGGACGATCGCACCGTCTTCTATACCGCGCTCTACCATTCGCTGATGGAGCCCAACCTCTATAGCGACGCAGACGGTCGCTACCGCGGCTTCGATGGTGCGGTGCACCAGCTGGCACAGGGTCAGCAGGCGCAATATGCCAACTATTCCGGCTGGGACGTCTACCGCTCGCAGCTTCAGCTGGTGACGCTGCTCGACCCGCAGCGCGGATCCGATATCGCCCAGTCTCTGCTCAACCAGGCAAACCAGAATGGCGGCGTATGGGACCGCTGGACGCACCTGACGGGAGCGACCGGCGTGATGAACGGCGATCCCTCGCCGCCCTCGCTTGCCGCCATCCATGCGTTCGGCGGGCGGGCGTTCGACCTGCAGGGCGCCTATGCCTCGCTCAAGAAGGCGGCGACCGTGCCCACGACCAGGGACCTCAGCCGCACCGGCTGCCCGGTGCTGTGCGTCGGCCAGCGCCCGGGCCTCGCTGCCTGGATGAAGCATCACTACATGCCGGTCGGCGCGCCCGGATGGGGCATGGCGTCCGACACGTTGGAGATGGTGGCCGCCGACTTCGGCCTGTCCGAACTGGCGCAGGCCGCCGGCGACCGCGCCGGTGCGGCTCAGTTCCGCAGGCGTTCAGGCTGGTGGCGCAACCTGTTCAATCCCAATGCGACGGCCGAAGGCGGCTATATCCAGCCGCGCAACGCAGACGGCAGCTGGCCCAAGTTCGACCCCGCCTCGTTCGACGAGTTCGTGGAAGGCAGCGGCGCGCAATATTTGTGGATGGTGCCCTTCGACCCTGCCGGGCTGATCCAGGCGCTGGGCGGACGCGCGACGGCGGCACGGCGGCTCGACGCCTTCTTCCAGAAGCCGGACGGCAGCTGGGCGGTGACCAAGTCGGGACCGCTTCATGCCGAGCTCGACAATGAACCCTCGATCGCCGCGCCGTGGCTCTACAATTTCGTAGGCCAGCCGTGGAAGACCCAGGCGACCGTTCGCGCCGCCATGCGCCAGATCTGGACCAACAAGCCCGGGGGGATCTCCGGCAACGACGACCTGGGTCAGATGTCGTCCTGGTATGTGTGGTCGGCGCTGGGGCTCTATCCGGTCTACCCCGGCCGGGCGGAGCTGGTGCTCGGCAGCCCCTTGTTCCCGCAGGCAGTGGTGGAGCGGCCGGACGGCACCCGCATCACGATCCGCGGGCAAGGTGCTGCGGCGAATGCGCCCTATGTCCAGGCGCTCCGCGTAAACGGCCAGGCGAGCGACCGCAGCTGGCTGCCGGCGGACTTCGTGGCGAAGGGCGGGTCGCTGGAGTTCACGCTGGCCACGGAACCCAACCGCAGCTGGGCGACGCGCAGCGTGCCGCCCTCGTTCGGACCAAAGCGCTGAAACAAACCCTGCCACCCCGTTTGTCTTGAGCAGGGATCGAGCTTGTCGAGAGCCCGTGTCGAGAGAGCCGCGACCGCCTCTCGACAAGCTCGACGGCTGCTCGAGGTAAACGAGGGGCTGGGCCGTCAGCCCCGCTTACAGGTAAGCGAGCCCCTGCAGCACGGTGGCGTAATAATCCGCCTGCGCCGTAGGCGCCGGCAACGGCTGGCCAAGCAGGCGGCGCACGCCGACCATGGCACCGCTCGACAGCGCATAGGGTGCGGTCTGGCCGGTGCGCACGTCGATCCACGCCGGGATCGGCCCCGCACCATAGCTGCGCCAGAAGCGCGCGATCGCGTCCGCCTTGCCGCCCCGCCCCGCCATGGCGAGGTACAGCGGCACGCGGACGGCATCGAAGCCGAACCGCGGATCGCGTCCGGCGGCGGGCGTCATGCTGCCATCGGCTGCCACGTCAACCCAGTCCGTGGGAAGCTGGTGCTGGCCGAAGCGCGCACGCGCCAGCAGCGCATCGCCGCCCTGGATCATTGCGCCCCACTGCTTGTCGCCGTCCGCGGCGCGGAAGCGCTCCAGAGCGGGCCACACATAATAGGACGGGTTCAGCGTCAGCCGCCCCTGCTGCTCAAAGCCAGTGCCGCCGGGCAGGAGGAACAGGTCGCCGCCGACCTGCCTCAGCATGGTGTCATGCAGCGCATTGCGGATCGCGGCCGCGCGCTCGGAGAAGAAGCGCTCGTGCCAGCGATCGGCGCCGAGCATCAGCCCCCAGGCGATCAGCATGTCGCCGTCGGTGGCGTTGTTGGGGTCGGCGACGGGCTGCGCCGCGTTCGGATCGTAGCGCCAGGAGAACAACGGATCGTTGCTGCGCGCGAGTGTCTTTTCGGTCCAGGCGAGGATTCGGTCGAACGCATCGCGGTCGCCCGCGGTCGCGGCCAGGATCAGGCCATAGCCCTGCCCTTCGGTATGGCTGATGCCGTTGTTGCCAGTGTCGACCACGCGGCCGTCCGGCTGAACAAAGCTGCCCTTGAAGCTGGTCCAGACGCCCGGGATCACCGCGGGATTGCCGCCCGTCACCTTGGGCGTTCTGCGGGATGTTGTGCTATTGCCCGCCGTGTCATGGCCGTTATCGGCCGCGCGGCCCGAACATGCAGCGACGAAGCTGCCGGCGACGCCCAGCAGCAACGCCCTTCGATCAAGCCCCATAGACGAATTCCACGCTCCGTTCACTCGTGGCCACAACCCGCGTCTTGATCGCATCGCTGCCGCCCAGCTGGCCGAGCCAATAGTCGTAGATGCCTGCGACCACCGCCACAACCGTGTCACGCCACCGGCCGCGCTCCACCTCGGGCGGCGTCAACGGCAACGCGGCGTGGACGATCCGCAGGCCGTCCTCGGTGAAACGCAGCACTGCGCGCCCCCAACCGCTTTCCGCCCAAAAGGCGTTCATCGCCGCGAAGATCTCGTCGTTGGAACGCAGCTCTCCCAGGGGATAGGCGCGCGCGATGCGGTTACCGATTGCGCGAAAGAAAGCCTGTGCCTGCTCCGGCCCAGCCATCTCCCACGCCTCGTCCACCATGTGGCAGGCGAGCATGACCGGCGGCTGCAGCTCGGACTCGGGTACGTCGAGCCGCCACGGCACCAGCATCGGCTTGCTCACTTCTCGCCTCCCAACGTCTGCTTGATACCCACAGAGGTACGGACGTCGTTATATTGGCCAAAAGTGTTAACATTAATGTCACCACCCACGCGGGTGCTGCCGGCCAGCCCGTAGTAGAGCGAAGCCCCCGCTGCGAGGCCGAACCCGGTCTCGCTAAGGCTGTCGTAGCGGGCACGCACATCGCTGTTCTGCGCCTTGAGCGCATCAAGCGCCGTCTGCGCTGCAGGATCCGTCGGATACAGCAACGCCTCATCCTGTTCGTAGCTTTGATAGCCCGGGGCCACGTTCGCCGCGACCTCGAACCGGTCGGTGTTCATGGCGAACCGCACCGGGAAGCTCACGCTGAAGAAGCTCTGCGGGCTGAAATAGCCGCCGTGACCATAGGTGAAGTAGTTCTGGTTGTTGCCGTAGGTCTGATAATTGGCGTTGATGCCAAGCGTCAGGGTCGACCGCGAATCGCGATAGGCACGCGTGTAGCCGCCCGCGTTGAACTGGACAGAGCTGTTGTCGCGGACGCCCACGCCATCATAATGGTGCCAGGCGCCGTCGATGTAGCCGCCGGTGCCGTCGCGATCCCAGGAGAGCGAGGCGCCGCCGCCGCTCCGCATCACTGCGCCCCAGAACTGCCCCGTTACCGGGTCGATGGTTCCGGCATAGGACAGGACACTGTCCGTCACCGGTCGGCGTTCGCCAAAGATGCGCGCGCTTGCTTCCGGTGAAAAGCGCGGCGTGACCGCGATGCCGCCGGCCGCATTCCGCTTGGCAAAGCCCAAGGGCGTCGTGCCGAAGTCCGCCTGAACCAGATCGCCTTCATAGGTGGCGGCGATCGCGACGCCCGCGTCGTGCTGCGTCGCTGCCTGGGTGAGGGTCGACGGCTGCTGCGCCACGATGGCCTGCGCCTCCGCTGTGCCGTTGCGGCCGAAGCGGGCGAGGCCCGAGCCGGTCGGTCGGCCGGAGTCGAGCACCACCGCCTGCGCTTGAACGCCGACGCGCCCGCCGGCCATGCCGGTGGAGATCTTGGCCGTGCCGCTCAGTTCCTTGAGCGTGCTCAGGCCCGTCTCGCCCGAACGATCGCGATAGCCGGTGGTGATGTCGGCCCGCGGCGCGCTGCTGGCGGCAAGTCGACGCATGTCGGCCTCGATGCCCTGCAGGACCGGATCGCCGGCCTGCGCGACCATCTGCGGTGCAGGCCCAGGCGCGCCAGGAGTGCCCGGCATCCAGTTCTGCGGGGAGGCAGCAGCCCCCCCGACCGGATAGGGTGCGGCATAGCCATCGGCTCGAGGGGACGGCGTAAGGGGCGATCCGGTCGGGATACCTACCGGAGCGAATCCCGTCGGGCTCACCGACGCGGTCTGCGCTCCGGCGTTGCCGCTGCCGAAGGCGAAGGGGTTGCTGCCCGAGGTGACCGGCGCGAACGGGTTCGCGGCCACGGCCGGCTGCGCCATCTGCGCGAAGGGATTGCCGCCGAACGGGTTGCCGCCACCTGCGCCCGCCTGCCCGACATAGAGGCTGCGGGCCTGGCTCAGGTATTTGCGTGCGGCGCCGTCGTCGCCGCGGGCCTGCTCGATCCGCGCGGCGGCCAGATAGCTGCGATAGTCGCTGGGTGCGACCCGGATCGCCTGGCGCGCAGCCTCGCGCGCGGCGCCATGCTCGCCGGCCGAGGACGCAGTCTCGGCAAAGCCGATCAGCGCGTCCCGGTTGTTCGGGTCCTTGGCCAGGATCATGCGATAGGTTTGCGCGGCCTGCGCGTTGAGGCCCCCGGTCTGGTAGAGCCGGCCAAGCGAGGCGAGCACGTCGGCGTCGCCGGGCGTCGCGGCCCAGGCCTGCTGCAGGACATCGAACGCAGGCGCATATTGTCCGGCAAGTCGCAGTCGGTCCGCACGCGCCACTGCCATTGCCGATCGAAGCGTCGCGACGGTCTGCATGCCCTGTGCCGTACCGCCGGCCAGCTGGGTCGCGCGGGAGATCGCCTCTTCGGCCGCCATGTCCTGCCCGGTCGCGGCCAGCACGCGAACGATCGGATCATAGGCCTCGGCCGTCGCAATCGGCATCGCGGCGGCACGCTGCGCGAGCATGGAGGCGCCTTGCGTGTCGCCCAGCTCCAACAGCGCCGTTGCGATCGTCCCGGTTTGCGCCGCCGGCAATCCCGGGGTGTCGGCGATCTGGCGCAGCGACTGAAGCGCCGCCTGTTGCTGCCCCTGCGCCCCCAGTGCGCGGGCGCGAGTCACCGCCGCCTCTGCGCGCAGGCCGAGCATGAAGCCGTTCATCTCTTCGGTGCGCGAGCCTTCGGGCACGCGCGCCATCAGCGTCTCGGCCGCACCCAGCTGGCCGGACTGCTGCGCGAAGAGCGCCGCCGCATAGAGCGACTCCGGCGCGGCCGACTGTGCCAGCGGACCGATCACGGTGGTGGCGTCCATCGGCCGGCGCTGATCGCGCAGGAACCGCGCATAGTCGTAGCGCAGCCACGGGTCGTTGGGGTCCAGCGAAATCGCGCGGTCGTACAGCTGCTGCGCCTGGCCCGCACGGCCGGCGGCGACCTCTGCCTGTGCCTGGGCGCGGATCGCGCTCACGCGCAGGGTGCCCACCTCGGCGCCACCGCTCGCGCGGGCAGCCTGGGTGTAGAGATTGGCCGCGTCCGCATATCGGCCCTGCTGCTGATAGATGCGCGCGAGCAGTTCGGTTGCCGTCTGCGCCGATGGCGCACCGCTGCGCGACAGGCGCTCGGCGGTTGCCTGGGCTTCTGCGACGCGGCCGGCATCGAAATCTGCCTGGGCGGTGCGCAAGTCGGCAAAGAAGCTGGCCGACTGGAGCGCCTCGGCCCAACGGCTCGCCCGGCCGCCGCGCGAGGCGCGCTGCAACAGGTCGCGTGCTTCCGCAAAGCGTTCGCGGCGCAGTTCGACGAGGCCGAGGCCGCCCAACGCATCGGCGTCGTTGTTCGACCGCCTCAGCGCGCTGCGGAACAGCGTCTCGGCGCGTTCCAGATCGCCGTTGTCCAGGGCGGTGAAGCCCGCGGCGCGCGCATCGCCGCCGGGATCGCGTGACGGTGCAGGGGTCGCGCGGCGCGGCGCGGCCCGTGCAGGTGCTGGCGTCGGGGTAGGCGCTGCCGCGGGCCTTGCGGCCGGGCGCGGTGCGGCTTGCGGCTTGGGCTGTGGCGCCGGCTTGGCTGGAGCGGGCGCAGGCGTCGCCGCCGGCCCGGCCACACCGCGCCTTGCCGTGGCATTGCTCGGGTCGATCGCCAGCACGCGGCGATAGGCCTGGACCGCGAGGTCGCGGCGACCGCGGCCCTCCCAATATTTCGCCTGGCGCAGCAGCGCGGGCACGGCATTGGTCTGCGCCCACGCCTCGACCGGCGCCACCGACACAAGGACGGCACCCGCCAGAAGACCGTGCAAAACCCGCGATCGCATCACTTTTCCACCGCCTGGAGCCGCTTGCGCTCCTGTCGCTTGAGCAAGAAATAGGCCGGCCAGGACAGCAGGATCGCCGTCAGGATACCCGCAAGTGCCAGCAGCCACGGCCGCTGGCTGAACCAGTAGGCCGCCTTCATCCAGATCGGCAGCGAGCCCACCCAGTAGCGGCCGCCGACGGCAAAGCTGCTCATGCCGTCGCCCGTGAAGATCGACACGTCGCCCTGCACCGCTGCGTTGATCTTCACGTCCGCAAGGCCCGCCACCATCTGGGGCAGGTTGACGGGATCGTTGGCGAGCAGGGCCACCACCGTGCGATCGTCGTCATAGGGCGACTGGAAGCTCACGATGCCGGTGAAGTTGTCCGTGCTGTAGAGCGCCTCGTCTACCTGCTCCTCGGGATCGCGATCGTCGGGCGACACCAGCTGGATCGCCTGCATGATCGGCCCGCGCTTGTGCACCTGCAGCCGGCCGTTCTCGTATCGCACCGGCGCGTCCGCAAACAGCGAGCCGCTGGCGAGGCTCAGGTCCCCGACCATCAGGATGTTCTTGCCGGTCGCACGATCGGACGTACCCCCGGTGAGCACCGTCACCTGCGTGGCGGCGGCTCCGGTCGAGTCACCCAGACGGCCCATGACCGCGAGCAACGCCTCAACCGTTGCCGGTGCCGGGTTGGGGCCGACCATCACCACCGTCTCACCAAGGTCCGGGCGGATGGTGAAGGGATAGCCCGCACCGGCAAAGGTCGCGAGGTCCGGCATGCGGATCGCATGATAGGCGTGGCCGAGGTCGATCGTGCTGTCCGGCAGGATGCTGACCCGCACATTGTCCGGCAGCGTCCCCTCGCACCGCTTCTTGTCGGCAACGATCAGGTTGTAGTCGAGGATCAGCTGGTTCTGCCCAAACAGGTTATAGTCCGGCAGCACGATATCGGCGGTCGAGGTATAGGACTCTGCCGCTTCGTCCCCGATCAGTCGCCGCCACCACGGAGAGCCGCGCAGCGCCTGGGTACCCAGATACTGGTTGTTGATCGAGACATCGAGCCGCGAGGCGGCACGATCCAGCCAGGGCGCGCCCGGGTAACGATAGTGCAGGCGCAGGTCGCCCCCCTGGCGCGGCCAGAAGAACAGGTCCGGCGCAACGCGGAACGACGTGGTGAGCGGCCCCGGGGGAAGCCCCTGCCCCTGGAGCGCATAGGCCTGGGTGAACTCGCCCAGCTTCACCGGGCGGTCGGTCCGCAGCCAGCGCGGCGCACTGTAGCGCGGCATGGACGGGATGCGGACGCCGGCGAAGGAGGCGTTCGCCCCACCCACCAGGCCGCGGCTGAGCGCCAGGGCCGCCGCAGCCTGCTTCAGCTCGCGGTCGTCGCGGCCCATGACCAGCAGCAGCGTGCCCGACGGATCGGCAGGGTTGCGCACCACCGACGCGGAGGGCCCCTGGATGTTGCCGCCGAAGTCGCCCATCCGGCGGTTGTTGGTCAGGAACAGCACGGCATTGCCGCGCGGCAGCTGGTTGTAGCGGGGCTGGAAGGAGAAGCCGCGATAGCTCGCCAGGCTGCCGAACCAGGAAGCCAGCGTGGAGGCCGCCTCCAGCTCGCCGGCGGTCGGCGTGCTCAGGAACACGAACGGCAGGTTCAGCGCGCGCGGATCGGCACGGTCGACGAACGGCGCCGGCCAGCGCGACAGATTGGGGTCGAGCGGCAGCGGCTGCACGCTCAGGTCCAGATAGGTGCGCGTGTTGCTGATGTTCGCCCACAAAGAGCTGTGGAACGGATCCTCGCAGTCCCGGGCATAATGGCCCAGGAAGCGCAGGTTCAGGCGATTGTCGCCAGGCAGGAACAGCGCAGGGTCGACCGCAAAGGTCACCTGCGTCCCGCCCGCGGTCTCCCGCACCAGCGGGATGGTGCGTACGGTTTCGCCATTCACCAGCACGACCATCTGGCTGAGGTCGCCGAGCAGCGCGGGCGAATAGGCGAAGGTCAGCGTCATCGTCGCTGCGGTCACGACCGCGTCCGAGCGCACGCCGAACGGGATACCAATCTCGCCATGGGTGCTGCCAAGCCGGATCGGCTGGCGCTGCTGAAGATCGCGCAGCGTCAGGCGCACCTGGCGGGTGGATCCGTTAGCGGCGGGCGCGACAGCAGGCTCGACCGTCTCGGGCGCCACCTGCGCGCGGGCGACATCAGGCGTGAACATGCCCGCGCCCAGAAGCGCAAGCGCGATCGCGGCAGCAGCCTTGAGCGGCGCGGCCTCTCCGGCCTTCACCTTTGGCTCGCGGCGGAAGATGTTGCGCAGCGTTCCCAGGTCAATCGCAGTGATGTGCGCGAGCGAACGGAAGCCGGAAATCGTCGGGTGCGGACCCGATGGCTGCCACGCATCGGCGCGCCCCATCACCGCGCGCACCAGCAGGCGGATACGATCGGGCGGCAGTTCAGGAAAGCGGAGAAAGGCATCAGACCCCCGTGTACGCATCGTTTCCACCGGCAACGTCAGCATGTCGTCTCCCATCGGCAGTGCCACGTCGGTGACCGTGCGCCCCGCCAGCGACACGCCCTCCGGAAGGCTCAGCGACAGTCCCCCCAGCGACACGTCGTTGGTCGTGCCATCGAGCACATAGCCATCGTCCAGATACACCGTGACCGGCAGCTTCACCGGAAGCCGGATATGCGTTCGCGTCTGCCGCCGTTCGCGCGCGACGGACACCGCTGCCAGCAGGATCACGACACTGAACAGCGCCCAGGCGGTGTTCAGCAGCAGCGTGTCCATCTGCACATGGAATTCGCCGGGAATGAAGTGGCGGACGAAGCCGAACGCGATGCCGAACAGCAGCAGGCCGATCGTGATCAGGTGCGGCTTGACCGTCGCCAGATCGAAATAGGTACGGTCGAGCAAGCTGCCCTTGTCGGTCACGTTGAACTTGCCCTCGTGCGGGCGGAACAGCGTGTAGACGGTCGGCTTGACCAGGTGGAACGCCAGCAGCGTCTCATAGATCTCGCCCCAGAACGGACGGCGCTCGCCGCCCTGGATGCGTTCGCTCGACTGCATGGCCAGGAACAGGTGCGGCGCCGCATAAGCGAAGATCAGCCCGGCCGAGGCGTGGATGATGTTCGCGCCCGCGATCAGATAGGCGAGCGGCGAGGTCAGGAACACGATGCGCGGTAGCGGAAACTGGAAGTGCAGCATCGCGTTGATGTAGCAAAGCCGCTGCTGCCACTTCAGGCCAGGCCCGAACAGCGGATTGTCGATGCGCATGATCTGGGTCATGCCGCGCGCCCAGCGGATGCGCTGCCCGATGTGCAGCACCAGCCGCTCGGTCGCGAGGCCCGCGGACAGCCGCGCGCCGATATAGGCGGTGTTCCAGCCCATGCGCTGCAGCTTGAGGGCGGTGTGCGCGTCCTCGGTCACCGTCTCACCGGCGAAACCATTGGTCTGCATCAAGGCCTCGCGGCGGATGATCGCGCACGAGCCGCAGAAGAAGGTCGCGTTCCACAGGTCGTTGCCGCGCTGCACCGCGCCGTAGAAGAGGTCGCCCTCCCCCGGCATGTCGGCGGCGCCGGCGAGGTTGCGCTGCACCGGATCGGGGGAATAGAAATGGTGCGGCGTCTGCAGCAGCGCGAGCTTCGCGTCCTTCTGGAACCACCCGACGGTGAGCTGCAGGAAAGCGCGGGTGGGCACGTGGTCACAGTCAAAGATCGCGATCAGCTCGCCATCGGTCTTGCGCAGCGCGGCGTTCATGTTGCCGGCCTTGGCGTGCAGATTGTCCGTGCGGGTCAGGTATCCGCAGCCTACCTGGCGCGCCATGGCGCGAAACTCGGGCCTGCGACCATCGTCCAGGATGAACACCCGGAACCGGTCGCGTGGATAGTCCATGTCCATCGCCGCATAGGCGGTGTTGCGGACGATCTCGAGGCTTTCATTATAGGTCGGGATGTAGAGGTCGACCATCGGCCAGCTGTCCGGCTCGCCCTCGATCTCGATCACCGGACGGTCGAGCGGCCAGCTGGTCTGAAGGAAGCCCAGCACCAGGATCACCCAGGCATAGACCTCCGCCAGATACAGGCCGAGGCCGAGCGCCATCTCGTACACCGAGCCGAATTCGAGCGTCGTCGTGGTCCGCCAGATCATGTAGCGGGTCGACATCAGCAGCGAGAGGACGGCGATGGCAAGCGTGCCGCGGCGCGACTTGTTGCGGCCGATCAGCAACGCCCCGATGATGGTCGTGCCCGCAAAGATCCACTGCGTGCGGAAGTCGAGCGGAATCAGCAGGACGCCGATCACCGCCAGCAATGCCGGCACGGCAATCAGCACGCGCGCCACGCGCGAAAACCGCGACGCGGGCTCGGACATCATCGCCCCTTGGCTCATGCAGCGGCGTCCCGCAAGACCCCAGTCGGACTCAGGTCGCACCGTGCGATCACCGCATCGGTGAGCTTGGCGACGTCGGCGAGCGCGGCGCTCGCCGGCGCGACGGTCGCCAACGGCTTCATTGCGGCCAATGCCTCCATCACTGCCTCGTCCCGGCGCACCGTTCCAAGCAGTTGCTCACCCAACAGCGTCCGCACGAGATTGTGGATGTCGTTCGACAGGCGGCGACGATCATCCATCATGTTGAGCACAAAGGCGGTGCGGGTGAGCGACAGGACCGAAGCCGAGGTGTCGACCTTGGTCAGCGCGGCGAGCGATACCGGCGACGGCGCCAGCGGACAGATCTCGAGCGTGGCGTGCGGCAGCAGCTGGTCGCGAAGCTTTGGCCCCGCCGTGCCGAGATCCACCAGACAGATGCGATCATCGCTCGCCCGCGCCAGCAGTTGCTCGGCGATGCCCGCTGCATCCTGATCGGGATAGGCCTGGAACAGCTCGACCCCGGCAACAGCGTCCGGTGTCGCCTCCCCGTCCAGCATCTCCAGCGTCTGCGAGGGCGACAGGCCGAAGAACAGCTTGAGCGACTCCTGGGCGGTGCAGTCGACGGCCGAGACCTGGTGCCCGCGATCGGCAAGCGACATCGCCAGCCGCGCCGTCAGGAAAGTGGTGCCGACGCCACCCTTGGGCGACCGCAACAGGATCAAGGTCATGCGCGGCCCTTTCCGAGCTGATGCAGGAAGTTGCGAAGGTCCGGCTCACGCGGCGGCTGGGATGCCGGCTCGGGAGCGGTTTCCCGCCCGTAGCGGCCGAACAGAGCGGCGGCGGGATGCTGCGGCGGCGGCGCCGGCTGCGGAGCAGACTGCGGAGCCGGTGGCGCGGTGACCTCCGAATGCGCAGGCGCAGCTTCGGGCCGCAGAATATTTGGCCCCGCAGACACGGCCGCGGCAGACGCCGGCTGCTCGCGATTGCCGACAATGCGTGGGTCGCGCAGCAGCGCCTGGAACAGCGGCCACAGCTCGATCTCTTCGGCTGCCGCGGTGAAATCCTGGTAATCGAGATGCTGCCGATCCAGGCGATCGAGCAATGTTTTCGCGTCCTGCCGCATCGGCTGTCCCCTTCGTTCGGAATCGCCGTAGCGTTGACTTCGTTAAAGAACGATTTTCCACTCGGTCGCGGTTTGCGGGATCAGGCCCATAGCAAAAGTTTCTGCTTTGGCGAGAACGGCTTGTCTGCCACGCGATCCCGAAAGGTCGGATCCTGGTGCGCCGTACCAAGATTTTAACCAATTTGCTTTACCCCCGGCAGCCCTTGTTGGGGTGAGCGCGTGAGACGAGCGAAAATTGGTGCAGACGAGGGTGCCCGGCTGGGTGCGGTTCGGGACTATGATCCGGGCGACCTCGCTGCCGACCCTGCCTTGCAGGAGATTGCAACGATTGCCGCGCGGCGCTTCGATGCGCCGATCGCTCTGATCACGCTGGTGCGGGAAAGCGAGCAGATCTTCCTGGCGCGAACCGGGATCGATCGATCCGGGACCGATCGCGACATCTCCTTCTGCTCGCACGCGCTGGGAAGCGACGACCTGCTCGTAGTGCCGGATGCGACGCTGGATCCTCGTTTTGCAGGCAATCCGCTGGTCGTGGGCCCGCCGTATGTCCGCTTCTATGCGGGCGTGCCGTTGCGCGTACCCTCGGGCCATGTTCTCGGCACGCTGTGCGTCGTGGACCCGCAGCCACGCAACGGCCTGTCGGCACGAGATCGCCAGGCACTCCGCGCACTAGGCGCGCAGGCGCTCGGACAGCTGGAAGCCCTGAGGCTGGAACGGGCGCACGCGGAGGGCCCCCACCGCTTCCGCCAGCTGGCGGTTCAGTCCTCCGATGCGATTGTCTCCACCGATGCCCAAGGCCGGATCACCTTCTGGAACGACGCCGCCGAACGCCTCCTAGGCATGGACGCTTCGCAGGCGCTTGGTCGCGCGCTCGCCGACTTCCTGCCGGCGATCGAGGGTCCGGCTGCCTCGCGGGACAAGCCCTTCCACCCTGGCCGCCATGTGCCGGTGGGCGAACCCTTCGATAGCGACGCCCGGCGGAAGGACGGAGCGTTGCTGCCCGTCTCTTTGTCCCTCCTCAGCACCGGGCGAGATGCCGGAGCAGGGTATGACGTCGTCCTGCGGGACGGGGCGGCGCGCCATCGTGCCGACGATCTCGCCTACCGGGCAGCGAGCCAGGACGCGCTCACGGGTCTGCCAAGCCTGGCGGTGCTGATCGACCGGCTGGAGGGGCATACCGCGCGTGGCGACGAAGTTCATCTGCTTCGTCTCGGGCTGACCGACCTTCCGGAGCCCAATGCCGCCGACCCCGGCCATGTCCGCGATCTCGTCTTGAAGGAAGTTGCCGGACGTGTGGTGGACAGCGTCCGGCATGGCGACACGGTCACTCGGCTCGGCACCGAGTTCGTCGTGCTGCGCGTTGCCACGCCCGGTGAACCGCAATCCGCTGCCTTGATCGTCGCCGACCGCATCCTGGGCTCACTCATTGCGCCGGCCGAAGCCGGGGAGCAGCCGGTCCGCCTCGGGGCGCACATCGGTATCGCCTGCTTTCCCAAACATGCGGACACGCCCGACGCGCTGATGGAAGCGGCCGCCGGCGCGCTGCAACAGGCGCGCCGCGAAGGGCGCCGCACGCGGCGGGTCCATGGGGAGGCGATGCGCCGCGATCCGGCGGAGAACGACGGACTTCACGAGCCGCTGGTCCAGGCGCTCGCGCGAGGTGAGTTCGAGCTGTTCTACCAGCCGCAGGTCGACCTCGGCACGGGCGACCTGGTCGGGGCCGAAGCGCTGATCCGGTGGAACCACCCGCAACGCGGGCTGCTCACCCCTGCCGACTTCCTGGGTACGATCGACAACAGCCCGCTCGCGGTTCCGGTCGGCACCTGGGTGCTGGAGGCTGCCTGCTCGCAGGCGGTGGTCTGGCGTCAGCGCCATTCCACCTTTCGCATGGGCGTAAATCTGTTCGGCGCGCAGTTGCACAGCCGCGGCTTCGCAGAAGAGGTTCTGGCCATCCTCGACCGCACCGGGCTTCCCGCCTCAGGCCTGGAGCTGGAGATCACAGAGAAGGTCATGCTCGATCGCAGCACCGAAGAGCTTGGCGCACTCTCTGCGCTTCACGCCCAGGGCGTGGGCATCGCTTTCGACGATTTCGGAACCGGCTATGCGTCGCTGTGCATGCTCAAGGACACGCCGCTCACCCGCCTGAAGGTCGACCGCAGTTTCGTGAAGGATATTGCCGAAGGCGGACCAGATGCCATGATCGTCGCGGCGGTCGCGACGCTCGGCACGGGTCTCGGGCTGGATGTGCTTGCGGAAGGTATCGAGGACGAGGCGCAGTGGACGCTGCTACGGGCCAGCGGCTGCCGGACCGGCCAGGGCTATTGGATCGGCCACCCGATGCGGGCCGCCGATTTCGACGCTTGGATGCACGACCGGGCAGTCGGGCGGACCGCGGGAGTGCGGACATGAAGCTCCTCGCCTCGCTGAGCGCGCGCATGTACGCGGTGATGGCGCTGTCGGCGCTCGCGGTCCTGTCTTTGGGGGCTTTCCTTCTCCAGAGCAGCTACCAGTCGCGGGAGGCATTTGATTGGGTGAGCCACTCGCAGCGAGTGATCATCAGTCTCAATTCGCTCCAGGCAAGTCTGGGAGAAGCCGAGTCGGGGCTGCGCGGATATCTGCTGACGGACGATCCCGCGTACCTTGCCCGTTTCGAAGGCAATCTGGGTCAGGCCCATCAGCTGCGTGAGCGGATCCTGGACCTGGTTCAAGACAATCCGACACAGTGGAAACGTGCCAAGACGCTGAACCTTCTCGCGAATGACAAAGCCCGGATCATGGCCGATGCGGTGAAGCGAGGCCGCCGCGTCGGCGCGAGCCGGGCAGTCGATCCGCTTGCGCGCGACCGTGGACGGTCCTTGATGCAGGACATCAGTATCCTGACGAACGCGATGCGAGACGACGAGCGCCGGCTCCTTCTGCAGCGCACCGTCGATGCGCGGCAGGGGTATCTTTTCGTACGCGCAGCCGTGGTCGTGGGGTGCTCTCTGCTCACGCTGTTGATCGTGTTGCTCGGATGGCAGATCCGCTCAGGAATGACGCGCCCGCTCGAAGACCTGCTCGACGCAGTGAAGCGCTTCGGCGCGGGTGATCGCACCGCACGCGCAAAGGTGGGGGGGAGCGTGGAGTTCCGCGAACTGGCCCTCACCCACAACATCATGGCCGAGCAGCTGGGAACAGCCATCGAGCAGTCCAATCGCACCGAGGCGATGCTGGCCCGCGCCAACAACGAGCTGTTGGAGCGGAGCCGGACGCTGGAAGCCCGACAGCATTCGATCGAGTTGCTGAGCGACCTCGCACGCCGGCTGCAGGCGATCCGCGACGAAGGCGAGCTGACGACCGTGCTCGACTGCTTCCTCCCCCAGGTGCTGCCCGACCTGGCGGGATCGCTCTACGTCCTCAACCACTCGCACAACCTGCTCACCCGGCTGTCGACCTGGGGGGAGCCCTATGCGAACCCGGAGACTTTTGCCCCGGACCAGTGCTGGGGACTGCGCCGCGGCCAGTCTCATGCCGTCGAGCGCACCGGCGCCGACATCGTCTGCGGCCATGCGCGCGGCAACGTGCCGGTCGAACGGCTCTGCGAACCGGTCATCGCCGGCGGCGAGGTCCTTGGCCTGATCTATGTCGAGGGCCTGTCCGACGCGGAGGACCGCTTCCGCCTGACCCTGCTGATGGAGAATGTCGCCCTCGCCCTGGTCAACGAGAACCTGCGCTCGCGCTTGCGGGAGCAGTCGATCCGCGACCCCCTCACGCGCTTGTTCAACCGCCGGTACCTGGAAGAAGCGTTGCAGATCGAAGCGGCGCGGGCACAGCGCAGCGGCACGCCGCTTGCCGTGGTCATGGCCGACGTCGATCATTTCAAGCGCTTCAACGACACGCATGGACATGAAGCCGGCGATGCCCTGTTGCGCGCCGTGGCAGGACAGATCCAGACTCACTTCCGTCATGGCGACATCGTCTGCCGCTATGGCGGTGAGGAGTTCACCGTCATCGCTCCCGGCGCGTCGCTCGCCTTGATCTGCCAGCGGGTGGACGAACTGCGCCGCATGGTGCGCGAAATGACGATCGACTTCCGCGGGCAGCGGCTTGGCCCTGTCACCATGTCGTTCGGGATCGACGTGTGGACGGCCGCAGGAGGCCGCTCCATCGACGCGCTGATCGGGGAGGCCGATCGCGCACTGTTCCGGGCAAAGCGGCTCGGCCGGGATCGGATCGAGACTGTTCCGCAGCGGGTGGCAGCAGCCGCCGAATAGGCGGCGGGACACTGGGTTAGCGCGTCAGCGGGCTGAGGCCGCCCGTTCCCGCAAGGCGTTCACCTGCAGCGAAAGCCAGTTACGCACGACCCCGGCAGGATCGTGGATCGGCACCACCGCCCAGCCGAGCACATATTCCTGGCGGCGCTTGTCGTAATTGATCAGTTCGCCCTGAAATCGTCCGCACGCCTCCAGGTCCCGGCGCAGCCGCGCCAGTTCTGAAGCATCGGTGTCGTATCCCTGGAGCAGGCGAGGCGTGTGGCCCAGGAGTTCGCCGCTGCGATAGCCGCACAGCTGTTCTTGCGCGGCGTTGACATAGACAATCCGAGGACCAGGGCGCGGCAGCGCCGCCTCCGTGATCAGGATTGCATCTTCGCACCCATCCAGTGCTGCAAAGGTCGCGCCGTCCTCGATCCGGCCGGCATAGGCCAAGGCACGGCGAATTCTGGGCATGACCGGTCGCTCCGAAAGATGGGGCCGAAGGGAGGCTCCCCCCAGGGTACAGGAAGTGGAGGCGAAAGCAGAGAACCGAGGAACGGCCCCGCCGCTACTGGATCAGCCCAGCATGTGCCAGCGCCGCGTCCACAGCCTTCCGGCTCGCTTCGGAAGGCGGCGTCATCGGCAGGCGCAGCTCGGCTGAAAAGCCCGGGCGCAAGCGGTTGAGCGCATACTTTACGGGGCCCGGCGACGCGTCACTGAACAGGGCTGCGTGCAGCGGAAAGAGCTGATCCTGAAGCGTCAGCGCGCGGCCATAATCGCCCGCCAGGCACGCGTCCTGGAACTCGGCACAAAGCGCCGGCGCAACATTGGCGGTGACCGAGATGCAGCCGCGTCCGCCCATCACCATGAAGGCGAGTGCCATGTCGTCATTGCCCGACAGCTGGCAGAAGTCGGGACCGCAGGCCGCTCGCTGAGCGGAGACGCGCTGGATGGCTCCGGTCGCGTCCTTAAGCCCCACCACCACGTCCGGGAAGGCCGTGACGGTGCGGGCCATGGTCTCCACCGCAATGTCGGTGACGGTGCGGCCCGGCACATTGTAGAGGATGATCGGCAGGCCGCCGTCGCGTGCCAGCACCTCGAAATGCCGGAACACCCCCTCCTGGTTCGGGCGGTTGTAATAAGGCGGCACCAGCAATGCGGCAGCCGCACCGGCGGCCTTGGCGGCCCGGACGTGGTCGAGGGCAACGGATGTGTCGTTGGAACCGCAACCCGCGATCACCGGCACACGGCCGGCGGCCTGGTCGATGCAGACCTTTACCACGTGATTATGCTCGGCGATCGTCATGGTCGCCGCCTCGCCCGTGGTGCCGCAGGGCACCAGGGCGGTCGAACCGCTCTCGATCTGCCAGTCGATGTGCGCGCGGAAGGCAGCCTCGTCGAACGCGCCATCGGTGAAGGGCGTGACCAGGGCCGGAATCGAGCCGGAGAACATGGGCAGAGGAGCTCCAAGCAACAAAGGGGAAGAATTGGCTGGCGACATAGGACCGGCTTCCATATCATGTCCAGCATGCTGACCCCTTTGCTTTCGAACTTGCTGAAGGGCGGATTGCTCGCAGCGGGCGTGACCGGCGCTTCGGTCGTCCCCGGCACCGTCCAGCACCGCGCCGCCGCGTTCCTCTATGGCCAGGCGCTGCCGATCCCGCAGCAGCTGCCCGGCCAATATCCGGCGAGCCAGCAGATGGTGCAGCCGATCGTCCAGCCGACGATGCCGTCGGACCCGATTGCGGCGCCGATCGCCGAGTGGAAGCGGCTGCAGCAATCGGACAACCTGCCCTTCTCCGACTATGCCCGCTTCCTGCTCGCGCATCCGGGCTGGCCGGGCGAGACGAGCCGGCGTGCCGCGGCCGAGACCGCGCCGGGTACCGGCGATCCGTCGCTCACCGTCAGCTTCTTTCAGCGCTTTCCGCCGCTGACCGCCGCCGGGCGCCTGCGCCATGCGGAGGCGCTGATGGCGACCGGGCGGGTGGACGCCGCTCGCGACGCGGCGCGCGCCGCCTGGCGCAGCGGCGTGCTGCGCCCGTCGGACGAGACACGCCTTATCAGCGGCTTTTCGGCCGCACTGACGCCCGCCGATCGCGAGGCGCGTGTGGATCGGCTGCTGTGGGCGAACTCGACGACGGCGGCCGCGCGCGAGCTGCCCTATGTCTCGCCCGCCAAGCAGGCGCTGTTCCGCGCACGACTTGCCTTTCGTACCGACGCGCCGGATGCTTCGGTGCTCGGCGGCATGGTCGTCGGCGCCGATCGCAACGACCCCGGCTTCATCGCGGATCGCGCGAGCTGGCTGCGCAATTCCGGCCAGAGCCCGGCGGCACGTGCCTATCTGGCCCAGCCGCGCACGCTTTCGGCACTGCCCGGCAACGCCGAGAAATGGTACGAGGTGCTGCTGGCTAACGCGAGCGGCGCGGCCAACGACGGGCAATATGCGGTGGCGTTCGACATCGCCCGCCAGATCGACGACGCCTATCCCGCCGGCACCGACGTCTCGGACAAGCCCTATGGCGAACGCGACGACTATACGAGCCTGGCCTGGCTTGCCGGCCGTACGGCGATGAAGAACCTCGGCCGGCCGGCAGACGCGGTTGGCATGTTCAGCCGCTATGGCAATGGATCGCGCACCCCGACCACCCGTGCCAAGGGCTTCTACTGGGCGGCGCGCGCCGCCGAGGCGGCGGGCGACACGGCGACGGCCAATCGCTGGTATGAGAGTGCGGCGGCATTGTCCGACGTCTACTACGGCCAGCTTGCGCTCGAGCGGCTCGGCCGTCCGTTACGCGCGCCCTCGGCCACGGCGGCCGTGATGCCGGACCCGGCGACGCGCCAGGCTTTCTACGCACGCGAGACGGTGCAGGCGGTCCAGTATCTCGGCCGCACCGGCGCCTATCAGGACCAGACGCTGTTCGTGCGCCAGATCGCGAACGCGGCGACCAGTGACAGCGATCACGCGTTGGCGGCCGAGCTTTCGAAGAAGATCGGCCGGCCGGACCTGGGCGTGATGGTCGGGCGCAGCGCGCTGATGAACGGGCACAGCGATTATACAGTGGCGGGCTATCCGTCGGTACCGGTGCCGGCGACGCAAGCCGGCAACTTCACCATGATCCACGCGATCGCGCGGCAGGAAAGCCAGTTCGACCGCACCGCCGTCAGCCATGCGGGCGCGCGTGGCCTGATGCAGTTGATGCCAGGCACCGCGCGCGAAGCGGCGAGCAAGCTGGGACTGAGCTACGACAGCGCCTCGCTGACGAGCGACACCGGCTACAATATCCAGCTGGGATCGAGCTATTTCCAGCGGATGCTGGACAATTATGGCGGCAGCTATCCGCTGGCGATTGCGGCGTACAACGCCGGTCCGGGCAACGTGAACAAGTGGCTCCGGACCTATGGCGATCCCCGCACGGGCGCGATCGACACGCTCGATTGGGTGGAGTCGATCCCGTACATGGAAACGCGCAACTATGTGCAACGCGTGCTGGAGAATGCGGTCGTCTATGACCTGCTGAACCCGCAGCACGCCCGCTCGCGCGGCCCGGCGAACCTGTCCTGGTACCTCGGCAAGAACCGGCCCGGCTGATCCTGCCCGCCCATGGACCGCCCCAACTACATCACGCCGGCCGGCTATGCCGCGCTGAAGGCGGAATATGACGCGCTGTTCGCGACCGAGCGGCCCAAGCTGGTGGAGACCATCTCCTGGGCCGCCGGCAATGGCGACCGCTCGGAAAACGGCGACTATATCTACGGCCGCAAGCGGTTGCGCGAAATCGACCGCCGGCTCGGATGGCTCGCCAAGCGGATGAAGGCCGCCAAGGTCGTGGACCCGGCGCAACAGCCGGAGCGCAGCCGCGCCTGGTTCGGTGCCACGCTGACGATCGCGGACGAGGACGACAACCAGCGCGTGCTGACGCTGGTGGGCGATGACGAGGCGGAGGCGGGCAGCGGCCGCATCGGCTGGAACGCGCCGCTCGCTCGGGCGCTCAGGGGAGCCGCGATCGGCGACCTGCGCCGCGTGGTGCTGCCAGCGGGCGAGCGCGAGTATGAGGTGATCGCCATCACCTATCCGGCAAACTGACGGAACGTCCCTGCCCCTCCGACGATTGATAGCGTCGTAAGGAGAGCAATCATGGAAAACCCGCGCACCGAAAGTGCCCGCATCCACGACGACCATGAAGTCATCGACGCAGCGGAGAGCGCACCCAGCGGCGCGAGCAGCGCCGGCGGTAATCTGCAGCGTGACGTGGCCAGCCAGAACGAGGTCGCCCAGGCGCTGGACCCAGAGGCTACCACGCGTCCCAAGAAGGACGATGCGATCCATAACGATCAGGCGCGTCGCAATCAGCGCACGCCCGACGCCTGACCCCCGAGCTTCACCGCTAGCGCCTTCGTCGCGCGGACGGGCTCCTGCCATCGGTGGGGGCCCGTCTCGTATCTGGCGCATCGCCAAGCCGATGCGGCTGCGATAGGACAGGTCCATGGACCGCTCCCCGCCCCACCCGACCGCTCCCACCGGCAACGTCGCGCTGCTGATCGACGCCGACAATGCGTCGCATGCCTCGCTCGATTATGTGCTGACGGTCCTGGCAGAGCTTGGCACCGTCAACGTCCGCCGCATCTACGGCAATTGGCGAAAGCCGGCGCTCAAGGGCTGGGCCGACCTGACGCTGCGCTATGGCATCGAGCCGTTCCAGCAGTTCGACGTCACCAAGGGCAAGAACGCGACCGACATGAAGATGACGATCGACGCGATGGACCTGCTGTTCCGCGGGCGCATCACCGGCTTCGGCATCATGTCGTCGGACAGCGACTTCATGCCGCTTGCGCAGCGCATCCGGCAGGAGGGCGTTCCGGTCTATGGCTTCGGCACCGACCGCACGCCGGAGGGGTTTCGCGAGTCCTGCTCGCGCTTCATCGACGTTTCCCGCGCCCGCGAGTTGCAGGGCGAGGCCGAGCCCGAGCTGATCCTGCCCCCGGCGATCGGCCGCACGCGCGCCGCGCCCAAGGCAGCGGCAGCGCCGGCCAAGCCTGTTCCGGCCGAGGCGGCAGCGGCCAACCAGAAGCGCAAGGTCGACACCGCGCTCGTGAAACTCCTGGTCGACGCCTATGCGCAATCGCGCCAGGATCCGCAGAAGTTCGCCAGCCTGTCCGAGGTCGGACAGCGCGCCGGTAACCGGTCGAGCTTCGACACGCGCAACTACGGCTTTGCGCGACTGTCGGACCTGATCGAGCAGGTCCCGAACTTTCAGGTCGAGCGCCGCGACAACGGCGTGTTCGTCAAGCGCATCCGCTGACGGGATACTCCGTACGGTTCAGCGCCGGATATTGAGCAGCCAGGGCTTGCTGAGGCCGGTCGGCTTGGCCACGCCGTCGAGCCGCTGAGCGCGCAGGATCTGGATGGGCTGCTTGATCATCTGCCCCTTCATCGCCTCCCGCCCGCAACAGGTCGGCATCGCGAGGATCTTGCGGACGACATCCATGCCGCCGATCACCTTCCCGAAGGCTGCATAACCACGGTTTGGGCCGCGCGCGTCAAGCGACGCGTTCGGCCCGACCATGATCGAGAAATTGCCGGTGGCGGAATTCGGATCGGCAGCATGCGCCATCGACACCACGCCATCGAGGTGGCGAATACCGGTCTTGTCGGTTGGCTCCAACACAACAGGGCTGAGCGTACGGCGTGCATCTGTGCCGACGCCGCCTTGGATGAAGCCATGCTTGGGGTCGCTCTTGCGCGGTGCGGAACGATAGAACTTGGTCCCGTCGAGCCGTCCGTCATCGACATATTTGAGGAAGTTCGCGGTGGTCTTGGGCGCGCGCTTGCCGTCGAGTGCCAGCACGATCGGCCCGGCGGAGGTCACCAGCCGGACGCGGATGGTTCCGGGCGTGGGCTTCACCTGCGAAAGCGCAGGGGTCGGGAGAGCAAGCAGAGTGGCGGCGACAGCAACGGCAGGAAGAAAACGCATGCCCGCCGTTCTACCGTCATCCGGAGGAGAGGGTAAAGCGGCGTTCCGAACGAAAGGGGCGGCGGCACTCGGCCCTCCGCCCCTTCGCTGTCACCGCAATGCGATCAGCGCGTCAGCTTCTTGTACGCAAGGCTGGTCGGACGATCGGCGGCGTCGCCCAGGCGGCGCCGCTTGTCTTCCTCATACGCTTCGAAATTGCCTTCGAACCATTCGACGTGGCTGTTGCCTTCGAACGCCAGGATGTGGGTGGCCAGACGATCGAGGAAGAAGCGATCGTGGCTGATGACCACGGCGCAGCCCGCGAAGTTCTCGATCGCCTCTTCCAGCGCACCCAGCGTTTCCACGTCGAGGTCGTTGGTCGGTTCGTCGAGCAGCAGCACGTTGCCGCCCTTCTTGAGCATCTTGGCGATGTGGACGCGATTGCGCTCACCGCCCGACAGCTTGCCGACGTTCTTCTGCTGGTCCTGACCCTTGAAGTTGAACGCACCGACATAGGCGCGCGTCGACATGTCGTGGCCGTTGACCTTCACATAGTCGAGCCCGTCGGAGATCTCCTCCCAGACGTTCTTCTTCTGGTCGAGGTGATCGCGGCTCTGGTCGACATAGCCCAGGCGCACGGTGGTGCCGACGTCGATCTCGCCCGCATCCGGCTGTTCCTGGCCGGTCAGCAGCTTGAACAGCGTCGACTTGCCGGCACCGTTGGGTCCGATCACGCCGACGATGCCACCGGGCGGCAGCATGAAGTCGAGGTTCTCGAACAAGAGCTTGTCGCCATAGGACTTGGTCAGCCCCTTGGCCTCGATCACCTTGCCGCCCAGACGCTCGGGCACCTGGATGACGATCTGCGCGCCGCTCGGCTTGCGATTGTCCTGGGAGGCGACGAGCTGCTCGAACTTGGCGATACGCGCCTTTGACTTGGTCTGGCGGGCCTTCGCGCCCTGCCGGATCCATTCGAGCTCGTCCTTGATCGCCTTCTGGCGGCCGGACGCCTCGCGGTCCTCCTGCTCCAGGCGCTTGGCCTTCTTTTCCAGATAGGTCGAATAATTGCCCTCGTAAGGGAAATACTTGCCGCGATCGATCTCGAGGATCCAACCCACCACATTGTCGAGGAAGTAGCGGTCGTGGGTGATCATCAGCACCGCGCCGGCATATTCCTTCAGATGGTTTTCCAGCCACTTGACGCTTTCGGCGTCGAGGTGGTTGGTCGGCTCGTCAAGCAGCAGGATCGACGGCTTCTGGATCAGCAGGCGGGTGAGCGCGATGCGGCGCTTCTCACCGCCCGACAGATTGTCGACCGGCCAGTCGGACGGCGGGCAGCGCAGGGCCTCCATCGCCACTTCGAGCTGGTTGTCGAGCGTCCAGCCGTCGACCGCGTCGATCTTTTCCTGAAGCGTGCCCATCTCTTCCATCAGGGCATCGAAATCGGTGTCGTCGGTGGGATCGCCCATCTCGGCCGAGATCGCGTTGAAGCGATCGACCATGTCGGCCACCTCGCGCGCGCCGTCCTTGACGTTCTCGAGCACCGTCTTGGAGGTGTCGAGCTGCGGCTCCTGCTCCAGATAGCCGACGGTGATGTTCTCGCCGGGCCAGGCTTCGCCGGTGAAGTCCTTGTCGACGCCCGCCATGATCTTCATCAGCGTCGACTTGCCGGCGCCGTTCGGGCCGACGATGCCGATCTTGGCGCCCTGGTAGAATTGCAGGTTGATGTTCGACAGCACCGGCTTGGGCGCGCCGGGGAAGGTTTTCGTCATGTCCTTCATGACAAAGGCGTATTGGGCGGCCACGGGGGTCTCCAAGAAAGCGGGTCTACAGGTCTGGATTTTCGCACGCGGACATAGCGATCCGGGGTGCAATTGGCAACGTAAGCGGCCCGGCTTGCGCGACGCTGCGCTGCGCCGCATCATGCGCTGCAGGGGCTCTTCCGCCCCACGCCCTTCCAAAATGGACCGCCTATGCCGCTGAAGCCCGCTCTTGTGCTCGCCGCCCTCGCCCTGCCGCTGCCGACGATGGCGCAGATCTCTCCCGCGCAGGTCGCAACGCTGCGGGATGCCGCGCTGAAGGATGAGATCGCGTGGGACATCACCGAAGGGCTGACCACCGAGGTCGGACCGCGCCTGGCGGGCACCGACGATGAGGCCCGCGCGCGCAGCTGGGCGGTGGCCAAGCTCAAGGCGCTCGGCTTCAGCAACGTGCATGTCGAGCCGTACCAGATGCCGGTATGGGTGCGTGGCGAAGAGAAGGCCTCGATCGTCGGACCGTTCGCGCAGCCGCTGCATCTCGCAGCGCTCGGCAACTCGGGTGCGACCCCGGCGACGGGGATCGAGGCCGAAGTGGTGTACTTCCCCACGCTCGCCGACCTGGAGGCAGCGCCGGCCGGAAGCCTTGCCGGCAAGATCGCCTTTGTCAGCCATGCGATGCACGCGGCGCAGGACGGGTCCAGCTATGGGCCATTCGGCCGGGCGCGTCGTGCCGGTCCCGGCATCGCCGCCGGCAAGGGCGCGGTGGCGATCCTGATCCGCTCGATCGGCACCGACCACCACCGCAATCCGCATACCGGCGTCACCAACTTCCCGGACGGGGTCACCCCCATCCCCGCCGCCGCCCTGTCCGTTCCCGATGCCGAGCAGCTGGAGCGCGTGCTCGATCGCGGCAAGCCGGTACGCGTGAAGCTGTTGCTGACGCCCCGGCAGATCGGGACCCGCGAGTCGGGCAATGTGATCGCCGAGGTTCCGGGCCGCGACCCCAAGGCAGGGGTGGTGCTGATCGGCGGCCATCTCGACAGCTGGGATCTGGGAACCGGCGCAATCGACGACGCGAGCGGGGTCGCGATCACTGCCGCTGCCGCCAAGCGCATCATGGCGGCCGGTAAGCCGCGTCGAACGATCCGGGTCGTCTGGTTCGGCGCGGAGGAAGTCGGCGGCTTCGGCGGGATCGCCTATGCCAAGGCGCATGCGGGCGAGCGTCACGCACTTGCCGCCGAATCGGATTTCGGGGCCGACCGGGTGTGGAAGTTCGACACCGCCCTGCCCGCCACGGCTGCCGCCGTCGCCGATCGGCTGGAGACGGCGCTGGCGCCGCTTGGCATCACGCGGGGCAATGCCGTTGCCGGCGACGGCACCGACATCGGTCCGACGCTTGCAACTGGTGTCGCTGGCGTCGACCTGGCACAGGACGGCACGCGCTACTTCGATTATCACCACACGCCCGACGATACGCTCGACAAGATCGACCGTTCGCAGCTGCAGCAGAATGTCGCCGCCTGGACGGCCATGCTTGCGGTGGTCGCCGATGCGCCGGAAGAGATCGGCCGTGTCGAGCGCCCGGCAAACGCCCACTAATTGTCACACCGCCGCCATGTTCGTTACGGTCAAGTCCAATTACCGGATTGACGCCGCAGGAGCGAACGCTATTGCGGCAGCCTCGCGACGGCGACGGGCCGGCCGCGAACTTTGGATTGCTTGGGAGCACCCGAATGAAGAAGATCGTTCTTGTCGCTGCTGCCGCCGGCCTGCTGTCGCTCACGGCCTGCGGTTCGAACACTCCGGCTGAAAACGCGGCTGACGCGCAGGCGGACAACCTCGAGATGATGGCCGACAACATGGAAGACATGGCCGACAACGCCACCACCGAGGGTTCGGAAGCCGCTCTCGAGAACCAGGCTGACAACCTGCACGAGGCAGCCGACAACGTCGAGGACGCAGGCGAAACCAACGCCATGTGATCCGACGCCCGTCCGGTTCATCCGGACGGACCGGTTAGAAAGGGCGTCCCGGCAACGGGGCGCCCTTTTCTTTTGCCCGGTCTTCTGGATCAGCCACCGGCTCAGCGCGGGAGGCTGCAGGACGCGCGGAGGTGCCGATGCACCTCCGCTCCCTTCCCTCCGCGGCTCAGGCCTGCTTCATCTGCTTGAAGGCATGGTCGGTCGCGCGCGCCGTCATCGCCATGTAGGTGAGCGACGGGTTGACGCAGGAAGCCGAGGCCATCTGCGCGCCGTCGGTCACATAGAGGTTCGACGCCTCATGTGCCTGGTTCCAGCCGTTGAGCACGGACCTGCGCGGGTCGGCGCCCATGCGCGCGCCGCCCATCTCGTGGATCGCGTCGCCGGGAACATGCTCACCCTCCCAGCTGCGGACGTTGGTGAGGCCGGCACCCTTCAGCATCGCCTCGCCCTGCACCCGGGCGTCTGCCATCATCTTGAGCTCGTTGTCGCGGAAGCGCACGTCGAAGCGCATCAACGGTACTCCGAAACGGTCGACCTTGTTCGCGTGCAGCGAGACATGGTTGTCCTTGTACGGCAGGCATTCGCCGAACGCGCCCATGCTGAACTTCCACGGCGCATAGCGGCGCAGCCCCTGCTTCATCGACGCACCGAAGCCGACCGGCGCGGAAGGATCGCGGCTGGCGCTGCCCTGATAGCCATAGCCGCGCTTGAAGCCGACGCCCTCATCGCCGCCGATGTTGCGGAAGCGCGGGATATACACCCCGCCCGGCCGCCGGCCATATTCGATCAGGTCGGTCATGCCAGGGATCTCGCCCTCCATGCCGACGCGGAAGATATGGTCCATGACATAGCGGCCAAGCGTCCCGCTCGTGTCGAAATGGCTGCGCTCGCTGCCCGGTGCGCGCGAGTTCATCAGGATCTGCACCGATGCCATTGCCGACGCGCACAGGAACACCAGGTCAGCCGACACCGTCTGCGCCTGGCCCGTCTTCGCGTCGATGTAGCGGACGCCGGTCACACGCTTGCGCGCCGGATCATATTCGACGTTGGTCACGACCGCATCCGACTGCAGCGTCAGCCGCCCGGTCGCGCGCGCGGCCGGCAGGGTGACTGCCTGGGTCGAGAAATACGCGCCGAACGAGCAGCCATTACCGCACTGGTTGCGGTTCTGGCACTTGGTGCGGTTCTGCTCCGGCTTGTCCTCGGTGATGTTGGACAGGCGCGTGTTGATCAGTTTGCGGCCCGGAAACTTGGTTTCCAGCCGCTCCTTGAACCACTTCTCGGCCACGTTCATCGGGAACGGCGGCTGGAACTCGCTGTCGGGCAGATAGGGCAGGTTCTCGCGCGAGCCGGAAACGCCGATGTACTTTTCGACATAGCTGTACCAGGGAGCGACGTCGTCATAGCCGATCGGCCACACGCCATCGATGCCGTCGCGCTTGTTCGCCTCGAAATCCTCAGGCGCCCAGCGGAAGCTCCAGCGTCCCCAGATCAGCGACTTGCCGCCGACCGCACCCGGACGGATCCAGTAGAATTTGTCGCCCTCGTCAAAGGCGTAGGGGTTCAGCCGGTCGTCGTTGTAGAACTTCTGGTTGCTCGGCTGCACATAGCCGTGGCGCGCGATGAAATAGTCGCTGTCCATGATCGGCTTGGGCATGACGTTGCGCGCCGGCACCTCAAAGGCGGGCTTGCCGTCATAGGTGTAATCCTCGGCATGCTCGACCATGACGCCCCGATCGAGCATCAGCACGCGCAAACCCTTTTCGGTGAGTTCCTTGGCGGCAAAGCCCCCGCTCACTCCCGAACCGATGACGATCGCATCAAACCTGTTGGTTGCCATGTTTTATCCCCTCCCGTGCGTGCTCAGAACCGCAGCGCGCGGAGCGTCTTGAAGCTGGTGGTGATGTCGGGAAGATAGGGTGCGGGCGCCTCGTCATTCTCGACGTAGAAGTGGCGGACGCCGGCGCTGCCCTTGAGCTTGAACAGCGCGGCAAAGTCGGTCTTGCCCTGACCAACCGCCGTCATGCTGCGGTCGGACCGCATGTCCTTGACGTGATAGGCGTAGATGCGGCTGCCCAACCGATCGATCAGCGCGGCCGCGCTCTCACCCGCATGCGCCGCCCAATACAGGTCCAGCTCCACCTTCACCAACGCCGGATCGGTTTCGCCGATCAGCCGCTCGTACAGGCTGGTGCCACCCGGCTTGGTCGTGAACTCGAAATCATGGTTGTGGTAGGCAAAGCCCAAGCCCGCCTTCTGCAACTCGGTCGCGAAGCGGTTGAAGTTCGGAAGCGCCGCTTTCCAGCCCGCTTCGTTCCGGAGCTTGGCGTCCATGTACGGCAGCACCACCGTATCGGCACCGAGCGTCTTGGCCATCGCGATCGACTGGTCGAGCTTCCCGAGCAGCGCGTCATAGCCGATATGCACCGACGGCGCCTTCAGGCCCAGACGATCCATGGTCCGGCGCAGCATGGCGTGATCCATGCTGTCATAGCCGCCGCCACCGAACTCGACCTCGCGATAGCCGATGCGCGCGACGTGCCCCAGCGTCGCCACCGGATCCTTCTGGAACAGCTCGCGAACGGTGTAGAGTTGCAGCCCGATGGCCGGGATCTGTGCTGCAAAGGCGGCGGGAATGATCCGGTCCGACAGGACGAGAGTCGCGGCGCCCCCGGCGCCGGCAAGCAGGGTACGGCGGCTGATCATGCGCTGTAGACCTTGTTGACCTGAGAATAGGGGAAGGCGCCGTTATATTCGCCGGGAACCGGCAGATACTCGCGCTCCTGGGTGATGCCGATCTCCGACGTGTAATAGCCGGTGATCACCATCTGGCGCATGGCTTCGAAGAAGTCCTTGCCGCCCGGGATCTGGCCGTTCATCGCCAGCGTCAGCAGCGCGTCCTGCTGCTCGGGCGTCGCCTTGGCAGCCGACACCTTGTACTCCTTCAGGCTGCGCGCTTCGATGGCGTCGAGCCCGGCGAGGACCGGCTTGCGGTCGCCCGGAGCCGCCCAGTCGGCGAGCAGCTTCTCGATGAACATCGGTACGCCCGCCGCGATCGCGCCCGGGGTGTCCGTGGTGGGGATGATCCGCTCGCTCAGCGCCGTGACCAGCGCGCGCTGGTCGGGCGTGAAGACGGCCGCACTCGGCGGCCCGTCCGAGATCACGGGTACCCGCGACGCCTGGGCCGCGCCGGCGGCACGCGCGATCGGAGCGAACAATCCCGCCCCGAACATCGCCGCCACCCCCGCGAGCGCCGTTCTCCGATCGATCACTTCGCTTCTCCTCCTCCCAGATCCTGCCTGTTCCTCCAGGCAGCCGTGGTACGGGACATTGGCCCCTCCCCGGTTATTGTGCGTCGATCGTGCGATAGGCGGCGATCAACCGATCCTCGCCCGCGCGATCCTTGATCGAATTGCCATGCTCCATGCCGATCACGCCGCCATAGCGGCGCTGACGGAGCCATCTGACGATGTTGGCATAGTTGATTTCGCCGGTCCCAGGCTCGTTGCGGCCCGGGTTGTCGCCGAACTGGATGTATCCGATCTCGCTCCAGCAGGCGTCCATAACCGGGATCAAGTTTCCCGACTGGATCTGCTCGTGATAGAGGTCGGCCAGGATCTTCACGCCCGGGCTGTTCGCACCCCGTGCCACGGCATAGCCCTGCGCGATGCTCTGCATGTAGACGCCCGGATGGTTGGTGCGCGTGTTGAGGGGCTCCATCACCATCGCCACCCCGTGCGGCGCGACGATGTCGCCGGCCCGGCGCATGACGTCGATCACGCGCGCGGTCTGGATCTCCACCGGCACCTTGCGATCGAGGAAGCCGGTGACCACCGTCATGTGCTTGGCGTTCAGTCGCTTGGCGACATCGACGCCGCTGCGGACGTCCGCAAGGAAGGCTTCGCGCTCGGCCCCGTCATCGGCGCCCAACACCGGGCGGGACTGCGACCATTTCGGCATGCTGGCGACAAACACGCCCATGGTCATGCCGCGATCGGCCAGCGCCTGCGCCATGCGGGTCTGCTCGGCAACCGGCCGGCTGCGCGCTTCATTGTCTTCCCAGGCGGTGAAGCCCTGGTCGGCGGCATAGGCGATCTGCTCGAGCAGGCCACCGCGGCTCGCGAAGCTGCCCTCGTGCGGCGCATAGCCGAGCGAGAAGCGGGCCGCGTTCGACCGTTTGGCCTGCGCGAAGGCGACGCCGGCCGCGAACGGCGCGACCGCCCCGGCGGCAAGCAGGGCACGACGCGGAAGCGTCAGCCGCGGCCCCGTCACTTGCCGCTCTGTGCCTTCAGGAAGGCGATGATCGCCGCCCGCTTCGCCGGGTCGGCCATGCCGATCGGCATGCGCGTGCCCGGCACCTTCTTGGTGGGCGCGGCCAGGAACTGGTTGAGCGTCGCCTCATCCCAGCGCAGCTTCGACGCCTTCATCGCGTTCGAATAGTTGAACCCCGGCACCGAGGCTGCGGGCCGGCCGACCACGCCGTTGAGGTTGGGACCAACGCCGTTGCGGCCGCCCTTGTCCACCGTGTGGCACGCCTTGCACGCTGCGAAGGCAGGCGGCGGTGCCGTCTGTGCGACGGCAGGCGCGGTGGTGACAGCCAGCATCGCTGCCGCTGCCCCCAGGCGGATGGTACGCTTCATTCACTCTCTCCCGGATCGATGCTGGTCCATTTCCGGTCCGACGTCGCATTCGCGACGACGGCCTCGACGAATTTCATGGTGCGCAGGCCGTCCGCCACTCCGGGGACGGCGCTGCCTGTCTCTCCGCAGATAGCAGCCGCAAAGCCGCGGTAGAGGTTGGCGAATGCCTCAACATAGCCCTCCGGGTGCCCCGACGGGGTCCGCAGCAGCGGCAGCGTGCTCGGCTGCAGTCCGGGTCCACCGGCGCGCACGATCTCCGCTGGCCGGTCGAGCCAGCGCAGCGTCAGCGTGTTCGGCTCCATCTGCGCCCATTCAAGCCCGCCGAGCTCGCCATGGATGCGCAGCTTCAGGCCATTCTCCTCGCCTGCCGCCACCTGGCTCGCCTTCAGCGTGCCGCGCGCTCCGCCGTCGAAGCGCAAAAGCGCGCTGACATCATCGTCGAGCCGCCGGCCCGGGACGTGGATCGACAGATCGGCCGACACGCTCCCGGCACGCAGGCCGGAGACATGCTCGGCAAGCTGGAAGGCATGGGTGCCGATGTCCCCCAGGCAGCCGCCGATCCCGGCGCGCGCCGGGTCGGTACGCCACTCCGCCTGCTTGTTGCCTTCGTTGTCGATCGGCGCGCTCAGCCAGCCTTGCAGATATTCGACCTGCACCAGCCGGATCGCGCCAAGGTCGCCGCGGGCGACCCGCGCGCGCGCTTCCTCGATCAGGGGATAGCCGCTGTAGGTAAAGGCGAGCGCAAACCGGCGCCCGCTCCGCTCAGCCGCTGCGGCAATGGCCTCGGCCTCCGCGACGCTCACCGCCATCGGCTTTTCGCAAAAAACGTGGAACCCCGCCTCCAGCGCGGCGATCGCCATCCGCGCGTGCAGGTGGTTGGGGGTCACGATCGCCAGCGCGTCGATGCGCTGGTCGGCCGGAAGCGCCTGCTCGGCCGCGAGCAGGGCGTCCAGCGTGTCATAGACGCGCGCTTCCTCGAGCCCGAGCTGCGCGCCGGTGCGGGCATTGCGCCCGGCATCGGTGCTGAACGCGCCCGCCACCAGCCGCCAATCGCCATCGAGCGCAGCCGCCATGCGATGCACCGCGCCGATGAAGGCGCCCTCGCCCCCGCCCACCATGCCGAGCCGGAGCGGATGGCGCGTCACGCGGCATCCCCCGACAGGCCGAGCAGCGCGCGGATCGCCGCCTTGTCGACGCCGCTCTTTGCGAAGTCGTCGAACGGGTGGTCGGTCACCCGGATGATGTGGTCGCGGATGAACGGTGCCCCCTCGCTTGCGCCGTCCTCGGCCCGCTTGAGCGCGCATTCCCACTCGAGCACCGCCCAGCCCTCGTAGCCATATTGGGCAAGCTTGCTGAACACGCCGACAAAGTCGACCTGTCCGTCTCCGGTCGAGCGGAAGCGGCCGGCACGGTTCACCCAGCTTTCATAGCCGCCGTACACGCCCGAACGCCCGGTCGGGTTGAACTCGGCGTCCTTCACATGGAAGCACGAGATCCGGTCGTGATAGCGGTCGATGAAGTCGAGATAGTCGAGCTGCTGCAGCACATAGTGCGACGGATCGAACAACAGGCGCGCGCGGTTGTGCCCGCCCAGCGCCGCCAGGAACCGCTCCCACGACGCGCCGTCGTGAATGTCCTCGCCGGCATGAACCTCGAACGCGCAGTCGACGCCCGCATCCTCGAACGCGTCCAGGATCGGCGTCCAGCGCCGCGCGAGTTCGGCAAACGCTTCCTCGACCAAGCCCGCGGGCCGCTGTGGCCACGGATAGACGTAGGGCCAGGCCAGCGCGCCCGAGAAGGTCGCATGCGCCGACAGTCCCAGGTTGGCGCTGGCGCGGGCCGCCAGCGTTACCTGCTCCACCGCCCAGGCCTGGCGCTCGGCCGGCTTGCCGTGCACCTCGGGCGGCGCGAAGCCGTCGAACAGCGTGTCGTAGGCCGGATGCACCGCCACCAGCTGGCCCTGGAGATGCGTCGAAAGCTCGGTCGGCTCGACCCCGAACCGCGCGAGCCGGCCGCGCAGGTCGTCGCAGTAATCCTTGCTCTCGGCCGCGGTCTTGAGGTCGATCAGCCGCGGATCGCACGGGATCTGCACGCCGACAAAGCCCAGCCCTGCCGCCCATTCGGCGAGGCCATCGAGCGTATCGAACGGCGCGGCATCGCCCAGGAACTGCGCCAGGAAGATGCCTGGCCCCTTCATCCCGCTCATGCGCGTGCCTCCCCGCGCGTGTCATCGCGGAAGCTGATCTGGAACAGGATCGCGACGACGGCGGCGGCAATGGCAGGGTACCACCACATATGCTGCCAGTCGGCGACGCTCGGGTTCGCGGGCAGCTGGGCGTACAGCAGCCCGCCGATCTGGGAGCCGAGCAGCATGCCGACGCCATAGGTGAACAGCGTGAGCATCCCCTGCGCCTGCGCGTTCACGCCCTTGGGTGACGCAATGGTGCCCGTGTAGATCGCGCCCGCCACGAAGAAGAAGTCGTAGCAGACGCCGTGCAACGCCACGCCGAGATAGATCGCCCAGAGCGAGCCGCCACCATCGCCGATCGCGAACAGCGCATAGCGCACCGCCCAGGCGATCATGCCGACCAGCAGCAGCGGCTTCACGCCGAAGCGGCGATACAGCCACGGCATCGAGAACATGAAGGCAAGCTCGGACATCTGTCCGATCGACATGGTGCCGCCGACATTCTCGATCCCCGCCGTGCCGATATAGGCGGAGGCGTAGGCGTAATACATCGCCAGGGGGATCGAGATCAGCGTCGCCGCAGTGATGAAGATCAGATAGGAGCGGTTGCGCATCAGGCCGAAGGCCTCGACGCACAGCACCTGGCGCAGGACGCTCTCGTCGCGCGGCGCATCGGCCTCCACATCGGGAAGCGTGAAGCTGTAGACGCCGAGCGCGATGGAGACGACGGCCGCGATCTGGAAGATCTGCGGGCTGGCGGAAAGCCCGGCCCAGCCGATGATCAGCCCCGCCGTGATCCAGCCCAGCGTGCCGAAGGCGCGGACGAACGGGAAGCGATCGACCCGCTCGCCGAAGCTCTTGAGCGCAATCGTGTTCGCGAGGCCGACGGTCGGCATGTAGAGGATCATGTAGCCCAGCAGCAGCCAGACAAAGGTGTCGCCCCGCTCCGGCGTCACCAGCGACGGCAGCACGAACAGCAAGGCGCCGCCGACCAGGTGCAGGATCACCATCAGCATCTTGGGGCTGAGATAGCGAGCAGCCGCCATGCCGAGCAGGAAGGAGCCGACGATCGAGGCGATCGGTCCGACCGAAAAGGCGTTGGCGATCAGGTTGCCGATGCCGACCGTCTGCATCACCAGACCCAGGGTCACGTTCCACGCGCCCCAGATGAAGAATTGCATGAACATCAGTGCGCTCAGGCGCCCCGTCAGCATTCCCGACGCCGGGCGCACGGCACCCGTCAACGTCCCTTCGGCAGCGACCATGCGCTCATCCCCTCCACCGCAGTTTGCCTGCTCCTGGACACTTAGCCTAACAGCGCGTCGCCACATGTAAAGGATTACATCGGCCGCACTCGACACGCCTCGTCGCGCGCGACATGAAGGATGGATGCCGACGATCGTCCAAGTCGCCGCGGAGGCGGGGGTTTCCACCGCCACCGTGTCGCGCGTCCTGAGCCAGCCGGACCGCGTGGCGAGGAGTACGCGCGAACGCGTGCTGCAAGTCGTTGCGTCGCTTGGCTATCAGCCCAATGTCGCGGCACGCAGCCTGCGCACGCTGCGCGCCGCCAAGATCCTGCTGACGGTGCCGGACATTTCGAATCCCTTCTTTGCCAGCGTCATCCGCGGCGCCGAGGAAGCGGCGCGCGCCGCCGGCTACGCGATGGTGGTGGGCGACACCCGCCACGATCCGGAGGTGGAGGACCAGTATGCCGACATGCTCTCCCGCCGGGAGGTGGATGGGCTGATCTTCCTGGGGCACCGCCTGCCGGCGAGTCTCGCCCCGCTGCTCGCGCGCGAGGGCGCACTCGCCCCGATCGTGAACGGCTGCGAATTCAGTGCGGACCTGCAGGTACCCAGCGTCCATATCGACAATGCGGCCGCCGGCAGCGACGCGCTCGAGCATCTGATTGGCCTGGGGCACCGCGACATCGGGGTGATCACCGGGCCGCCGGTCAGCCCCATCAGCCGCGACCGCCTGAGGGGCGTCCTGCGCGCGGCAGCCCGGCACGGCCTGTCGGAGCGCCTGCAAACCCGCGAGGGCGATTATTCCGCCCACTCAGCCGCCGAGCAGACGGCGGACCTGATCGCGCATCAGGTGTCGGCGATTTTCTGCTTCAGCGACGAAATGGCGATGGGCGCGATGAGCGCGTTGGGCGAGGCGGGCCTCAGCTGTCCCGCCGACGTGTCGGTCGTGGGTTTCGACGACCTGCCGCTCGCGCGCTTCCTGCGCCCGGGCCTGACAAGCATCGCGCAGCCCAAGGGCTTGATCGGGCAGCGTGCGGTGGAGTTGCTGATCGACGTCTTGCGCGGGGTCGATCACCCCGGCCGCCAGGTCACGCTCGCCCATGAACTGGTCGTCCGCGGCAGCACCGCGCCGCTCCTGCTCGCGGAAGTCGTGGCGCAGTAGAAGCAGACGCGCTGGGATCACCAGCGCGCCACCCGCTTATTTGCCGAGTTCGCGCAGCCAGATGTTGCGAAAGCTGATCGGCGCGCTCGGATCGCCGTGGTCCTGCAGCTTGATCGCAGCCGGGCCATGCGGCGTGTAGCGCGGCTGGCCGATATAGACGGTCGGTCCTTTCAGCGCCGTATGATCCTGCACCAGTACCCCGTTCATCCAGACCGTGGCCGTGGCCGGCCGGGTCACCGCGCCGTCCGCGGAAAAGCTCGGCGGCGTCCAGACCACGTCATAGCTCTGCCACTCGCCCGGCTTGCGCGCGGGGTTCACCAGCGGCGGGTGCTGCTTGTAGATGCTGCCCGCCTGCCCGTTCACATAGGTCGGGTTCTGGTAGCTATCCATGATCTGGAGCTCATAGCCCAGGTCGCCCTCGCCGATCGACGCCAGGAAAAGGCCGCTGTTGCTGCGTGCCTGGCCCTTGCCGGTGATGCCGGCCGGGATCTTCCATTCCAGATGCAGTTGGTAGCTGCCGAAGCTGCGCTTGGTCTCGATGTTGCCCGTGCCCTTGTTCACGGTCACGACGCCGTCGCGAACGGTCCAGCGCGCCGGGCCGCCGTCCTTGGTCGACTTCCACTGCGACAGGTCCCGGCCGTCGAACAGAACGACCGCGTCGGAGGGCGGCGGCGTCGTCACCGCGGCTGCCGCGGTGACGACCGGCGGCTCCGGCTTCCACACTTCGGTGTCTTCGGGCTTTGCGGACGCGCCGTTCTGCATGGCGAGGACCCCGGCTACCAGCGTGAGCAGCATCACGACCGCCCCCCGTGCCGCGAAGAAGGCGGCGTCACCGCGCCCCCGAGCCCGCCCTGACGGACGACCAGCCCCGCATTGTGTTGCATCCCGCACCTCTCCCATTTGTTTGGCAAAGGATGACGGCGGCGTCCGCCCTTGCCAAGCCCGAATGTAGCGGACCGGACGCGCCCGGAAGGAACGACCAAGCGCCCGCGGCGCTTAGCCCAGGATCGGTCACCAGCTTTGAGGACTCCATGCCCCACTTCGCTCCCCCCGGCCCGCTCGGCTTCGGCGGCGCCCCCCTCGGCAACATGTTCGACGTCGTGGACGAGGCGACGGCGGAAGCCGCGCTCACCGCCGCCTGGGACAGCGGTGTGCGCTACTTCGACACCGCACCCCATTATGGCAGCGGCCTGTCGGAGCACCGCTTCGGCACGGTGCTCCGCCGCTATCCGCGCGAGCAGTTCGTGCTGTCGACCAAGGTCGGCCGCTTGCTGCGCCCGGACACCAGCCGCCCCGAAAACCCGCCGTTCAAGGAGGGCCTGCCGTTCCGCGTCGACGTCGACTATTCCTATGACGCGACGATGCGCTCGATCGAGGACAGCTTCCAGCGGCTCGGCCTCGCCGAGATCGACATCGCGTTCGTCCATGATCTTGCCCCCGATCACCTCGGCGACGCATGGGAGGAGCAGTTCGAGGTTGCGCGCACCGGCGCCTTTCGCGCGCTCGACGCGCTCCGCGATCAGGGCGTCCTCAAGGGCTGGGGCCTGGGCGTGAACCGTACCGAGCCGTGCGTGCGCGCGCTGGAGCAGGCGAACCCGGACGTGTTCCTGCTTGCAGGGCGCTACAGCCTGCTCAACCAGCCTGCGCTCGACCGCCTGTTCCCGCTGTGCGCCGAGCGCGGCGTTCATGTCGTCGTCGGCGGCCCCTATAACAGCGGCCTGCTCGCGGGCGGCCGCACATTCGAATATCAGGACGCACCCGCCGAGATGATCGAGAAGCGCGACCGCATCGCGGCGGTGTGCGAACGTCACGGTGCCGACATCCGCTCCGCCGCGCTCCAGTTCTGCGCGGCACATCCCGTGGTGGCAGCGATCATCCCCGGCGCCAAGCGGCCGGAGAAGGTCCACGAGAATGCCCGGCTGATGGGAGCGACCGTTCCGGCAGCGGTTTGGGAGGAGTTGCGGAGCGAGCGACTGATCCCCGCCGATGCGCCAGTGCCGGGCGACACCACCGGCAATTGAGTGTGGGCACCCCGGCGAAGGCCGGGGTCCAGTTGCGATAGTCCATCAGCTTAAGCGCGGCTCGTTTGTCCTGAGGTACCATTGAGCGAAGTCGACATGGCGTATCGAAGGGCGCCACACGTGCTTCGATACGGGTCTTCGACTTCGCTCAGCCCCTACTCAGCACGAACGGTTTTGCTCTAGACCTTCTCCACCCGAGCCCAGGCCCGCTAGGATTCCGGGGCGGGGATCGGGAGGTGCAAAAAGCGCCTACAGCCGCTCCGGCGCGAGCAGCTCGAACTCCACGGGATCGTGCGAGCAGATGATGCGCACCTCGTCGGCATGGTCGAGCGACAGCCGGCGAAGCCGCTGCTGGTTGTGGAGCCGAGCCGCCCGATCGACCTCCATCATCCGCTGGTACCCGCGCGTGGCCGGCGGACAGGAATAGCGCTCCGAGCCGATCTCGCCGCGGTAGAAATAGGCGTCGGCCGCATGGAGCAGCCAGCGGCCGCTGTCCTCCTGGATGGCGATCCCTGCATGGCCCCAGGTGTGGCCCGCAAGCGGGATCAGCAGGATCTCGGGCGGAAGCCCGTGGAGGTCGCGCACCGCATCGAACCCAAACCAGCTTTCGCCGCCGCCGAACGGGTAGAGTCGCCAATCCTGCATCTCGTCCCATTGCTGCGGGCGGTAGCGTCGCGTGCCGACGAACGCGCCCCCTGCCCGCTCGTCCGCAACTTCCTTTTCGCGCGCGGTCACGTGCACCGCGGCGTTGGGGAAGTCCTCCAGCCCGCCGGCATGATCGAAATCCAGGTGGCTGACGATGATGTGCCGCACGTCCGCCGGATCGAACCCCAGCGCCCGCACTTGGGCAACCGCCGTCTCCTCCCGCCGCAATTGCGGGTTGTTGAGCGTGAGGAAGAAAGGCGCGAGCCTGCGCAGCGGATGCGCGACATCGCGCGTGCCGAAACCGGTGTCGACCAGCACAAGGCCGGAGTCGGTCTCGATCAGCAGGCAGTGGCAGACGAGATGGCCAAAGGGGCTGACGCTCTTGCCGTCGAACAGCCGCCCGCCGGCGGGGCAGCAGGTGCCGCAATTGAGGTGGTGGATGCGCATGGATCAGTTCCCCTCGGCCGGGACGCGGAGACGGGCGGCGGTGCGTTCACGAAGCGCCGCTTCGTGCCTGCGGCTCCGCAGCCAGGCAGCGCCCAGCAGCGTGCCCACCACCACGGCCACGATTGCAGCGGGCGGAATAGGTGTGGCCGGGGAGTTCGGCGTCGTCGTCATGCGCGTTCTTCCTCTCAGCGGAACCTGGGATCTGGCGGGAGCCGGTGTTCGCTTGCAGGGCCACAAGCGTCGGGCGCGATAGGCTGTTCCCGGCCCGGCACAAAAAACGCGTCGTTACCGGAGGCGCCACGGTGGAACGCTATGCGCGGTTCGTTCGTCCGGTCCTCGAACCCGAAACCAAAGCAGGAGCTTACCCGATGGCGATCTTCAACAAGGACATGGTCGAACTCGCGAACAAGAACACCCTTTGGCAGAAGGAAGTGTATCGCGACCCCAAGGTGCAGATCGTGCTGATGAGCATCCCGGTCGGCGAAGAGATCGGGACGGAGACGCACCCGGCGGACCAGACGACCTTCATCGTCTCGGGCGAGGCTCAGGTGGTCATCGACGGCCACTCCACCAAGGCCGGGCAGAACCACATGGTGGTGGTACCCAAGGGCTCCGAGCACAACATCATCAACAAGGGCACGGGCGAGCTGAAGCTCTTCTCCGTCTATGCCCCGCCGGCCGAGCCAGAGGGCGCCGCCTTCAAGACCAAGGAAGAGGCCGAGGAGGCCGAAAAGGGCCTGCTCGCCAAGGCTGCCGACAAGGTGAAGGAGGCGGTCGGCCGATGAGCCGCACGCCCCTGCGCGTCGTCATCACCGGCGCCTCCAGCGGCATCGGCGCGGCAACCGCCGTCGCCTTTGCCCGCCAGGGTGCTCAGCTGGTGCTCGGCGCGCGGGGCGCGGCCGGGCTGGACGACATCGCCCAGCGCTGCCGCGGCGCCGGCGGCACGGCCGAGCCGCGGACGGTGGACGTCACCGACCCCGCGGCCGTTACCGCCTTTGCGGCCGAGGCGAACGCCACGCTGGGCGGCATCGACCTGTGGTTCAGCTGCGTCGGCGTGGGCGTGCTCGGCAAATATCACGACGTGCCGATGGCCGATCACCAGCGCGTGATCGACGCGAACCTGGTGAGCCACATGAACGAGGCGCACGCCGTGCTGCCGTTCTTCCTAGCGCAGGATCGCGGCACCTGGGTCAACATGATCTCGGTCGGCGGCTTCTTCGCAGCGCCCTTTGCCGCGGCCTATTCCGCGAGCAAGTTCGGGCTGCGCGGTTTCAGCGAGGCGCTGCGCGGCGAGCTGTCGAAGAACCGACACATTCACATCTGCGACGTCTATCCGACCTTTGTGGACACGCCCGCGGTCGGCCATGCCGGCAACTACACGGGCGCGCAGCTCAAGATGCCGCCGGGCTCCCTCGCGCCCGAGACGGTGGCCAAGGCCGTCGTGCGGCTCGCCCGCCGCCCGCGCAACACCACGGTGGTCGGCGCTCCGGCCATTGCCCTCAAGCTCGGGCAGTTCGCGGTGCCGAACTTCAGCGCCGCGATGATGAACGGCTTCCTGGAAAGCTGGTCCAGCAAGGCCGATCCGGGCGAGGACGGCACCGGCACCTTGTTCGACCCACCCGCCGAGCCGAGCGGCATCGACGGCGGCCAACGTCATCCCGAGCGGCGGCGCAAGGCTGCGGCTGTGGCCGGGGCGAGCGCCATCGGCGCCGCTGCGCTTGGCGCATGGTTGTGGCGACGGCGCCACGCGGCCTGAGTTCGACGACATCCAATATCCCCCCGCTTATCTCGAGTAGGGATCGAGCCTTTCGAGAGCCCGTATCGAGAGAGCCGCCACCACCAATTTCTCGACAGGCCGCCTCGACAAGCTCGACGGCTACTGGAAACGAGCGGAAAAGGGCACGGACGGATCTTTGATTGGTTGCCCAACCGTGCCCAACCTCCAGGCGCGCATTGCGGGGGCACTGCAATGCGCCCTATCCAGAGCGAATGCGAACCGCCCTCTCCCGCCGCACCTTTGTCGGCGCTGCCCTCACCCTTCCGGCCCTTGGCTCAGCAGCATTGCTGCGCGCCGCCGAACCGGACCTGTCCGAGCTTCGCGACCTCACCACCGGCGCCCGGCCGATCGACGCCAAGGAGCGGCTGGCCCGGATCGGGCGCGCGCAGGCGCTGATGCGCCGCCACGACATCGCCGCGGTCGTGATCGAGCCGGGCGCGTCGCTCTCCTATTTCACCGGCATCCAGTGGGGGCGCAGTGAACGCGTGACCGCCGCCGTCCTCCCGCGCGAGGGCGAGGCGCTGGTCGTCACGCCGTTCTTCGAGGAGCCGTCGGTGCGCGAGACGCTGGACGTGGCAGCGGAGGTACGCGTCTGGCAGGAGGATGAAAGCCCGCTCGCGCTGGTTGCCGCCTGGCTGAAGGAGCGTGGGCTCGCCAAGGGTCGGCTCGGCATCGAGGAAACCGCGCGCTTCTTCGTGGCGGACGGTCTTGTCGCACGGCTGCCCGACATGCGGCTCGTCTCGGCGGATCCGGTTGTGCGCGGGCTGCGCATGATCAAGTCGCCGGCGGAGATCGCGCTGATGCAGCTGGCGACGAACGTCACCCTTGCCGCCTATCGCTGGACCTGGGTGCGGGTGGAAGCCGGCATGACGGGCCGCGATGTGTCTGCGCTGATGGATGCGGCGACCCGCAAGCTCGGCGGCGATCCGGAATTCTCGATGGCGCTGGTCGGCGAGGCTTCGGCCTATCCGCACGGCAGCCGTCAGGTGCATCGCATCACGCCTGGCGAAGTCCTGCTGATGGACTGCGGCTGTTCGGTCCACGGCTATGAGTCCGATGTGTCGCGAACCTTTTCCTACCGCAGCGTCCGCCCGGACGTGCGCCGGGTGTGGGAGACGGTCGCCAAGGGGCAGCAGGTCGCGCGCGCAGCAGCGCGTATCGGCGCCCCTGCGGGCAGCATCGACGATGCCGTCCGCGCCTTTTACGAGCGCGAGGGCTATGGCCCGCGCTACCGCCTGCCCGGCCTGTCGCACCGGACCGGCCACGGCATCGGCATGGACGGGCATGAGCCGGTAAACCTGGTGCATGGCGAGACGACGCCGCTGGCGGCCGGCATGTGCTTTTCCAACGAGCCCGGCCTGTATCTGCCCGGCAAGTTCGGGGTGCGGCTGGAGGACTGCTTCCACATGACGGCAACCGGGCCGCAGTGGTTCAGCACGCCGCCGGTGTCGATCGACGAACCGATCTGATGCGGCGCATGACGGGTCGGGGCGGATCGAAAGCGTCGGCTTCGGGTTCGTCTCTCGAAGGAGAGGCGCCGCCGCATGAACATCAGCACCGAATGGCAGCAGGTCGCGGTCTATGCCGTGCTCGCCGCGCTCGCGCTCGTCCTGATCCAGCGCATTCCCTTCATCGGCCGGATCGTGCGCTTCGCCTTTTCGGTCGGGCTGCTCGCGTTCTGCCTGTTCCTCCTGTTCCAGCAGGCGCCCTATGAGCCGTCGCTCGCTCGCATTGCCACCAAGCTCGGTCTCAACGACCAGCAGGTCTCGGGCGACGAGGTGCGGATCCGCATGTCGCCCGACGGACATTTCTGGGCGCGCGCTACCCTGAACGGCGTGGAGCGCCGGATGCTGGTCGACAGCGGCGCGACCATCACCGCCATCTCGGAAGAAACCGCGCGCGCTGCCAAGGTCGGCTCGGGCACCAACCTCGTCCCCATTGTCCTTCAGACCGCAAACGGCCTTGCCCAGGCGCGCACCGGATCGGTGGATCGGCTCGAGCTCGGGCCGATCACCGCCAGGGAGCTGAAGGTCGCGATCTCCCCGGCGCTTGGCAACATGGACGTGCTGGGCATGAACTTTCTCTCGGATCTCGCTTCCTGGCGCGTAGAGGGGCGAACGCTGATCCTGGTTCCGCAGGGCGCAGCCGCCGGACGCGAGTAGCCAAAGAAAAAGGCGGGCGCCCAGGGGCGCCCGCCTTTCTTGCATTCGGCCTGGGATGAACGGCTCAGCCGGCCATGTCTTCCAGCTCGCGGCCGCGGGTCTCATTGACCATCGCCTTCACGAAGAAGAACGACAGCGCCGCAAAGAACGCATAGCCGAAGTAGGTGACCGCCAGGCCCGGCTTCACTGCCAGTGCCGGGAAGCTGACCGAAATGGCGGCGTTGGCGATCCACTGCGCAAAGCCGGAAACCGCCAGGCCGGAGCCGCGGATCTGGTTCGGGAACATCTCGCCCAGCATCACCCACATGACCGGGCCCCAGCTGGCGTTGAAGAAGATCACATAGAGGTTGGCCGCGACCAGCGCGATCAGGCCGTTGTTGCCCGGCAGCGTCACGGCGCCGGCGGCATCCGTGACCGCCGTCGAGAACGCGTAGGCTACGATCGCCAGCGTCACCGCCATGCCGGCCGATCCGACCAGCAGCAGCGGCTTTCGGCCGATCTTGTCGACGGTGGCGATCGTGAACAGGCAGGCCCCGATCGACAGCACGCCGGACAGGATGTTGATCTGCAGCGCATTGTCCTCGGTGAAGCCGACCGCTTCCCACAGCACGGCGCCATAATAGAAGACGACGTTGATGCCGACGAGCTGCTGGAAGATCGCGAGCCCAATGCCCGCCCACAGGATCGGGCGGATCTTGCCGGTGGTTGTGTCGCGCAGGTCCGACAGCTTTGGCTTGTGGTCCTTGGCCAGCGAGTTGCGGATCTCGACAACCTTGCGGTCGGCCTCGGCGCTGCCGAACAGGCGGGTGAGCACCGCATGCGCGTCCGCATCGCGGCCCTTGGCGACCAGGAAGCGCGGGCTTTCCGGGATGACCAGCAGCGCCAGCAGGTAGATGGCGGCCGGGATCGCCTGCAGCCAGAACATCCAGCGCCACGCCGGGTAGCCGAGCCAGAAGTCGGCGGTCGAACCGCCGGCATAGCGGGCCAGCGCGAAGTTCGCGACGAACGCGCCGGTCAGGCCGGTGATGATCATCACCTGCTGCACGCTCGACAGCCGGCCGCGGATCGAGGCCGGGGTGACTTCGGAGATGTAGACGGGCGAGATCACGCTTGCCGCACCGACGCCCAGGCCGCCGATGATGCGCGCGAGGATGAACATCGTAGAGCCGTCGGCGGCGCCCGCCAGCACCGCGCTCACCAGGAACAGCAGCGCCGACAGCATCATGACGTTACGGCGGCCGATCGCGTCCGCCAGCCGCCCGGCACCGAACGCGCCGATCGCGGAGCCGAGCAGGATCGCGCCGACGTTCACGCCGATGCCGAGCCGGCCAAGCTCGAACGCGGCCTCCAGCCCTTTCTGCGTGCCGTTGATCACGCCCGAGTCATAGCCGAACATGAAGCCGCCGATCGTCGCCACCGCCACGATCGCGGCGATGAAGCCGTGGTTGGTCGCGACGCCGGCTCCCGCCGGCCCCGGTCCCCTGATGCTGTCGGTCATCGTCTCTCCTCGCCCGGTCCTTACCGGTTGTTGCTCCTCGTCGCGGCCTGTGCATGCGTTCGCAGCCACGCTGCAGAACTCAAGCTTCCCCGTCCGCCCGAGGTTGGTATCGCTATCGGATCCGCGTCGCCCGTCAAGCGCCGCGCGCACGCGGACGTCGCCTGGGCGGCGCATCCGACTGGCGGCGGATCAGGGTATAGTCCAGCACCTGCTGTGCAGCCGCACTGCTGCCGGCCTTTTGCTGGCGGATCGTGCTCACCAGCAGATCGACGGCGCCGCGCGCCATGTCGGCGATCGGCTGATGAATGGTGGTGAGCTCCGGCCAGATCGCGGTCGCCAGCGTCGTGTCGTCGAAACCGCAGACGGTGAGGTCGCCGGGCACGTCGAGCCCACGGCGGTGCGCCATGGCAACGGTAGCCGCAGCCATGTCGTCGTTGGACGAAAAGATTGCGGTCGGCGGCTCGGCCAAGTCGAGCAGTTGCTCGGCGGCATCCAGGCCGGACCGATAGGTGAAGAGCCCGTCCGCGATCAGCGCCGGGTCCTCGTCCATGCCCGCCTCCGCCAGGGCCTCCCGATAGCCTTCCAGCCGCTGCGCACTTGCGGATAAATTGGGGTTGCCCTTGATGAAGCCGATCCGCCGGTGACCGAGCTCCATGATGTGGCGGGTCATCACCGCCGCCGCCGTACGATCGTCGATGCGGACGGCAAGCTGGTTCTCGGCCGGCAGGCTGGTCGCCACCGCAACCGTCGGCACCCGTGCAGCGCGAAGCAGCGACAGCAGCGCCGGCGCTTCGCACAACGGCGGCGGCAGGATGATGCCGTGGATGCCGCCGCGGACCAGATGCTCCGCCACCTCCAGCTCGTGCTCGCCCAGCTCGCACTTCTCGACCACGATCTGCACGTCGCTTCGGCTCGCCTGCTCCAGGCTGCCGAGCAGGAACTCGCTCAGGTAGCCGGCGCTCGGGTTGCTGTACAACAGGCCGATGCGCACCTGCCCGCCGCCTGCAAGGCTGCGCGCGGCGCGATTGGGGGCATAGTTGAGCGCGGAGATGGCCTCGTTGACGGTGTCGCGGGTGGCCGGCCGCACGTTCGCTTCGCCATTGATGACGCGCGAGACGGTCATCGGCGACACCCCGGCTCGACGCGCGACGTCGCTGATGGTGGGCGCGGATCCCGCTCGACGGGAGGAACGGGGCCGGGCGGTGATGGTCGATTCCATGGGCAGGTCGGCGCGATCCCGGTTCAAGAAACGTCAGGCATGAACGCAAGCCTGCCGATGGGCAAGAGCGTGCAGGTTATCGCACCCGGCAACGGCCGCAGAACTGGCCGGGCGCAGAGCTGGACAGGTTCACTCATCGCCAGAACCCGCGGCCTCTGCCTTCTGCTGGGCGCCCAGCGCATCCAGCACCGCCTTTGTGGCCGCCTTGTCCTCCAGCGCTGTGAGCAGGCGCGCAGCTGGATTGTCCGGCGCGGCATGAGCGGAATAGGCCAGCGGACGCAGCGCGCGCTTTGCCTCGTCGATCTTGCCGTCGAGCAGCGACTGGTGCGCATAGGCGAACCGCAAGGCCGGATCCTGCGGCACCAGTTGTTGCGCCCGTTCCAGCGCGTCCTTGGCATTTGCCGTGGCCGGCACGCCTGCCATGCCGAAGCTCGAATAGAAGAGCATCAGCGTGTAGGCATCGTTGCTGTCGATCGCGTTGGCCTTGAGCAGCCAGCTGCGGGCCTCCTTCCACACGGCGGGATCGGTCGACCGCGCCTCTCGCGCCCGGCGGAGATGCACCTGGCCCTTGTACACCAGCGCCTGGGACGACCTGGCATCGATCGCGAGCGCGCGATCGGCTGCGGCCTCTGCCAGATCATAGCGCCCGGCATCGAGCGCCATCTCCGCCAGCCACCCCTGCACCGCCGGATCGTCCGGATAGCGCTCTCCGATGGGGATCGCGTCCTTCAGGATAGGCTGCGCCGTCGTACGGTCCACGCCGCGGTCGGAGCGCATGCGCAGGTCGATCATCGCCTTTTCACCTGGTCGAAGGGCGCGCACCTGGACGACCGGCTGCGGCAGCTTGTCCAAGCCAAAGCGGAACGCCGGCAGCTTTGCGGACCGCAGCCGCGCGTCCAGTTCCTTGTCGAGCGCCCGCAGATCGCCAAAGGCTTCGCGCGCCGCGTCGACGCTCGGCGTGCCGCGGTTGATCGCCTCCAGATATCGCGTGAACTGGTCGCGCCGCTTCGAATCGCCCGCAACAAAGATATAGTGGGTGAGCAACCAGCCGCGGGCGTAGAGCGCGCTCATCTCGTCCGGCCGCAACGAGCGCATGTTCGCCGCAAACAGCTTTTCTGCCGAAAAGGGTTGCCCCCGCAGCAAGTCATAGGCGCGATGCTGTGCGGCGCCGCCCACCCAGGCGGCGTCCTTGTCGAACCGCACGGTCGACAGGAACTCGGCATACCCTTCGGAGAACCACGCCGGAAAGGCGCTGGCGAAATTGCCCAGCAGCAGATGATGGGCATATTCGTGGAAGAGCACGATCTGGGGCTGATCACGGCTGATCGCGTCGCTGCCGGGTGCGCGCGCGGGCGTGAACGCGACCGAGCCGCTGGCACGGCCCTCATAGAAGCCGGCGATATTCCGGCTGTTGGCACCGTAGAGGCGGCGCACGGCGCTGTCGTTCGGCACCACGTAGACGGTGAGCTTGTTCGATTCGTCCTCGGGACGCGTGGGGATCTGCTGGAAGTAGCGGAAGACGCCGTCAAAGCGTTCGAGCTCTTCGGCCTGCTCCTTTACGTCATCCGCGTCCCCGTTCGCGTAGACGATGAAGTGCTTCGACGTTGCCTCGTGCCACTCGGCGCGCGCAGGCGCCGCCCCCATCAGCGCGGCGCCGACCAACAACGATGCCAGCCACATCGAACGATGCATCCTGCCCCCTCCCCTTATTTGCAGGGAGCCTAGCGAGCGGATTTCGCGGTGTCAGCCCGAGTCCGCGTTCATTTCGCACAAGTGAGGGATCACCAAGGACGGCCCCTGTGGCGAACGGAAGAACGGCCGGGCAGCGGTGAAGCGCGGATTGCGCGTACCGCGACCCACCTGTCACCCGAACTTGGCGCTTGCGCGGTAGATCAAGCAGAGCCTAAGGGCAGTCGCGCGTCGGGGAGTGGCGCAGTCTGGTAGCGCGCCTGCTTTGGGAGCAGGATGTCGCAGGTTCGAATCCTGTCTCCCCGACCATCTGCTACCAAGTCTCTGATTTCGCGTCTTAACGACGGCGATCAGGGACGGTTGCGCCTCGACCGTACCCCTCGCTGTACCCCTTGGGGCGGCATAAAGGGCTTTTCGAACGTGGGCTTACGCGGCAGCAGCTACTGGTGGCGCAAGAAATTGACGGTCGCCGGCGTGCGGTTAACCCTGGCGTTACCGATCGGTGCAATGAGCTTCAAAGAAGCGCGAGCTATCGCTTTGCGCCTCGGTTCGGCGGCGGAAGCATCGCGCATGCGATACGGCGAACGGTCGACAGGGTAAGCGCTGACCAGCTCAAGAAGGTGTTCAGCGACGCGCTGCGCTGGCAGTTGCAGCGCATCCTCGAGGATCAGGTCGCCAGCAGCACCGCCGCCGTAGATCACGCCAGCGTCAACTCTCGCTTTGCCGAGGCATGGTTTATCAGCGTCTCCGGCCCCATGCGAACTGGCGCAACATCGATTACAGCATACGAGGCCACGTCCGGAGATTCCTCAGTCTGAAGGTAGGCGGGGATCTCAACCCTTGCCAATCCGACAGGCTTCTCGCCGGCAGGCTCGGACGCTGAGCTCACGGCGGCCGATACACTCAGATGAACAGATGACCACTTTAGGGAAGAGGAAGTAGGCGCGCGAACGGCCGGAACTGGGCCGCAGCCGCCACGAAGCTGCTGGTCGGCTGCGCCCGAAAGTTCGCCTCCCAGGTCGTTCACCGCGTTCCTGACTACATAAGGTCGTCCGGCCCGGCAGCTTCTCGCGCTGAAGACACGCCGATATTCTCCATTAGCTGCCGCTGTTCGCGATAGTAGGCGAGCGGTTCACTCCCGGTTCAGCGCGCTAGTACAACTCTCCTCCATCTAGTCAGGTGGAAGCCAGATGAGCTGGACACGACGGGGAACGCTAAGGTCCGCGGCGGCGATTTGCACCACGGTCATGCTACCCGTCTCGATATCTCGTGCCGGAGAGCGGGCGGAGCCGGGTGACGACTTCTACCTTTACGCCAATGCGGCCGACCTGGAACGGATGACCATCCCGCCGGGACGCTTCGACTATGGCCAGTTCGATCGCGTCACGGATAAGGTTAACAGCGAGCTCCAGCTGCTGATCAAGACTGCGGCACGGCTGTCTCCCTCCCGCGGCTCAAGCGACGCGCTGATCGGCACAACCTATGCCGCATTGTTGGACGAGCAGGCGATCGTGCGTCGCAGCTCCTCCTACCTGTCGCGCGCACTGGGCCGGATCCGGGCGGCGAACACGCACGAGGCAGTGGCGACGATCATGGCGCATCCGCGGTCGAGTTCGCTGGTGGCCTTCAACGTCTTCCCGGCGGAAGGCTCATGGATGCTCTATGTCGATCAGCAGAACCAGACCATGCCAATGCTGGGACTGCCCACATCAGCATATCTAGGCACCGACGAATATTCGACCAAGGTGCGGGAGGCGCATCACGCCTGCATCGCCCAGATCTTCGCTCTCGCTGGTATCCCCGATGGAGATCGCCGCGCCGCCTCGATCGTCGCTCTCGAAACCGAGATCGCGCGCAGGCAATGGAGCCCGGAGCGATTACGCGACCGACGCGCCAACCTTCATGTGATGACCGTCCGGGAGCTGGAGAGCTTCGCACCGGGGATGCCGTGGCGGACGATGTTAGCCGCACGTGGCGTTGACGACGTTTCGCAGGTGAACCTGGGAGAGGACAGCGCCATCGCGGCGCAGGCACAGCTGTTCCGCGCCACGCCTGCCAAGGTCTGGCAGGACTGGCTCGCCTTCAATTGGCTGCGCAACGGCATGGATGCATTGCCGACAGCGTTCCGCGATACATATTGGCGCTTCCTCGTGATCGTAAGAGGCGGAACGGAGCGCCCGACGCGCGCGGCTGATGCGGTGCAGTTCGTCAAGGGGCGGCTCCCGATGGAGTTGGGTCGCCTGTATGTGGAAAGGCACTTCTCCCAAGCGGACCGCGCCGCCGCCGGCGAACTGCTCCTGTACCTGAAGCGCGCGATGGCTGAGCGACTCGACGAGGCGGAGTGGATGGACACAGCCTCTCGAGCTGAAGCGCTGGAGAAGCTGAATGCGATGACGTTAAAGGCGGGTTACCCGCGTACTTGGCCTGCATCTCTGAAAGGCGGGTTGCGTCTGGACGATGCCGCGGGAAATCTCGACAGGCTTGTCGAGCAGGATTGGGAAAGGCAGCGGGCGCGGCTCACCGACCCGGCCGCGCGCATCGAACTATGGTATCAGGCGCCCGCGGCGGTCAACGCTAGCTACAGCGTCCTGCTGAACGCGATTGAGGTTCCTGCGGCGATCCTCCAGCCGCCCTTCTTTTCGGCATCGTGGAACGCCGCCGTCAACTTCGGCGCCATCGGCGCCATCATCGGCCATGAGATGGGGCACGGCTTCGATGACCAGGGGCTACTGTATGACAGCAAGGGAGTGATGCGCGCCTGGATGTCGACGGAGGCGCAGGCTGCGTTCCGGACCCGTGCCGACCGGCTCGTTGCGCAGTATGACGCATTCGAGCCCCTGCCCGGGGTGAAGCTCAATGGAAGCCGCACGATCGGGGAAAACATCGGCGACTTGTCGGGCGTCTCGCTGGCGTTCCGCGCCTACGAGCTCTACCGCAAGGACAAGGCGCTGCCCGACGACGAGCAGGATGCCCACCGGCGCTTCTTTCTGAGTTGGGCGAAGGTATGGTGCTACAAGGCGCCGGAAAGCGCGATCCGTTACATCGCGGCCAATAGCTACCACTCTCCTCCGGCGTACCGAGTGAACGGCGTCGTGCGAAACATTGAGGCGTGGTATCGTGCCTTCGACGTACGGCCTTGAGCCGCTCTGTACCTTCCCCCAGAGACAAGAGCAGATCTCTGGTAGGACGCGTGCCGACCGGCGTGTCGCTGGCTTTTCAAGCAGTGTGCCAGTTGAGTGTTCTCTAGGCTGCACCAGTCAGAATTGGCCGCGTTAGTGACCAGAAGCCACCCACTGACCTCTTTCCATCCTTGATTGCCGTTCAGCAGCTTGGATGTGTCACTAAACCGATCCTTTCGTGAACATCAACGAGCGGCGGGTTTCGGGAGGGGAGCACGGCGGCACGAGTGTCGTGTATTGGGTCCTTGCGGCCGCCATCTCCCGGACAGTTCTCGACCCATTTTCGGCGCGCGAGCGGCTGTCACAGCCGCCTAAAAAGCTGTCCTATGTTCGACCCACGCACCGCTGCGGCTTGACCTGCGAGGCCGAGTGGCACCTCAGGTCCCCGACGCAATTCATGGCAGCATCCCGAACCTCCAGGTGGCGGTCTTGCCTGGGCCGATCCGGAGGATCGAATGACCGATGCGCTCCTGCTCCACGCCTGAGACGGGTCGAGACAGGGCAAAGTCGATGCGCAGTAGCCTGGTCATGCCTGGGGCGACAAACCGGATCGCAACCTCGGCCTCTCCCCCTTTGGCGCTAGCAACGGTCGACGTTTCTTTGAGGCAGAATCCCGCCGCCCTAAGCAGCGGTCTTACGTTCCGGTGGTAGGCCTGTTCCGGAACAGCAATTTCGACCCGCCGAATGTCTGCGATGGGTGTGTCCTTGTACAGGTTGGCCAGATAGCGCCGGCGGGACACGGCGTCACGCGGACCCTGACTGGGTGGCCGCTGCGCCTCGGCAGCGGCGAAGAACTCCGGCTGGAACTCCATAGTCCAGGCTTCGATCGTGGGGCCGTGCGCTGGCGTCAGCGGGTGCGCGATGCCGACGCCCGAAAACCAGGGAACGTCGCGACCGGCAAAGGTTCGATGCATAGTGCGCGTTTCGCCCTGCACACCCGCGCGGCGCAGGCGAGCGTTGATCTTCGCCGTCACGCCGGGAACATCGCCGCCCAGCGCCACGCCGAGCGACCCCACCGGACTTTCGTCGCCGCTATCGCCTGGGCCGAACAGTTCCAGGTAATTACGAGGGCCATTCACATAGCGGCCCGTCCAGGCACCATTGCCGTAACTTCGGGTCGTCCGGATCTCCAGGCTGGCATATCTCCGAAGCAGGATGGAGCCGGGCACAGCATCGGCGGTCCGGCGATCCACCACCGCCATGATGTGGTTCAGAAACGCGATCTGGCCCGCACAGGGCGCCGCCGCGGCCGCGCAAGGCGACGAGGCCAAAATGGTCGCGGCAAGAGCTGCCGGGTACCTCACTGACCAGGCTTGCCCCATCGAGGCGCATTTCTACCTGGCGTTAGCGCATTGGCGGCAATGAAGTCGGCAACCGCTTCGCCGCTCGGGGTGCCAGGCGTGACGATGTCGAAGTGATTGGCGGCCGGGGGCGCGAGGACATCCACCGTGTCGCCGCTGCTCCGGGCTGCGGCGACATACGGGCGTAACAGGTCAGCGAAGACGCCCTCGATGACAAGCTGATGCACGCCGAGCGGCAGGTGATCCGCGGGCGAGGCAAGCCGGTATTCAACGGGCTTCTGTGCCGGTGTGCCACCGATCAGGGGCACCACGACGGACTGTCCCCGACATGCTTGCGCATCGACTCCGATAAACGGCGCCAGCGCTGCGGGCCCGTCTATTGCCACCACACTTTGCGGGCGCAGGCTCGTCTGTGACCAGGGTGATGGCAGCCTCGGCCGCGATGCGACCCAGAGAGCAAGATGCGCTCCCGCTGAATGGCCCACGACCGTCACGCGCTTCAGATCGAGATTGTACCGGGGAGCCACCTCAACGAGCTTGTCAGTAGCGGCAGCCACGTCCGTGAAGGTGCCTGGCCAGCCCCCGCCGGTATTGCCCAGACGCCGGTATTCGATGTTCCAGGTTGCGAACCCGCGCCTGCCCAGTGCCTCGGCGAAACCGGCCGTGCCGCGGCGATCATCGATGCTCGCCAGCCAACAACCACCGTGGATAACGATTGCGACCGGATGCGGCCCTCGCCCTTGAGGAAGCCGGAGGTCGGCGACCTGCAGCGGATCGGGCCCGTAGGCGATCGTTGCGACTGGCTTCATCGCTCGCGCGCCAGCGGCCTTGTACAGGTCCAGCGCGGACTGAGCGAGAGCGGTGGCCGGCATCGTAAACGCCGTGGCCATAACGATGAGCACCGACCAAGAGCGCGCCATCAAGACTCTCCTGCAGCGTCTGACTGCCGGGCTGCCCGGCTGCCGCGAAGTACGCAAGCTATGCGACGGCGCTGCTCGGCGGCAATGGCTGAGATCGGCTAATATGGGTGACGACGCAAGAACCGCGAGGGGGCAGCACGCGACCCATTTCCGGCCGTTCGGTAGATCGGCCGGGCATAGCAAGACCGGCCGTTTTCACCGATTCGCAGCAGTCCCGTTTCTCCGTGTCCGACGGGGCTTCTCGGGAAAACGCAATTGGGAACAGGTTTCGGGAAAACGGCTCAACCCGAATGCGTCGAAAGACCGAGACTGCCTTGGCTGTCCCGCTGCACCTTCCCGATCGGACAAGGCGCTTACGCTACTGTTTGCCGCTTCATGGACCACGCGAAGGGGCTGGTCGCCAGTACAAAGACCATGAAGGCGATCTGCTCGGTCACCTGAGGTGAGGCACCCAGAGCTTGCAGGAGCGGTGGAAAGTATCGCGCCTGAATCCATACATTGTGGATTACATCGGTCACGATGATCCCAATCGTCAGCACAACGCCGGCGTTTGGACGTACGAGCAGCAAAATGACAGCCGCAGGATCGATGAAGGCCAGGGCCGTCCAGAACGTGGTGCTTGCCCTGGGGAACCCTCCATAATCCCAAGCCAGGCCGTGCTGGTATATGGCGGACCAATGGTTGTAGGTCGCGGCCAGCAGGCAAAGCGCGTAGATGGCTCGCAGGATCGCGCTACGACGCGGTGGTTTAGCGTCATGGTCCCTCTGCATTGCGGCACCCTCTTTCGCAGGGCTGCGATCGTCAATGCTGGCTTGTCAGAGAAAAGCGGCTTTCCCGATCAGCCATCGTTTTTGGGAAAGGGGGCGCCACCCTCAACGCCAGTTATTAACGTCCGCCTGCCCGAAAACTACCGGTCCGCATTCCACCCACTTTCTGCCATTAGCGGCGGAGACACCCTCCGCCCTGCTCTCGCGCATATCGCAGAAAACCTAGTCTCTGGAGCCGCTATCGCCGAGCGATACCCTGGCGGCACTCCCAGGCGGAAGGGCAGTAAACGCGGGTTACCCCCGCGCTTGATCATCCGGTGCTTGCTCGCAAACAGCCGGTCGTTCAGCCTAGACGGCGACCAGTGCAAACTAGGGCTTTCGACTGGGTGGACGCTGAGCAGGAGGACGGGGATGATCTGGTTCGTAGTGGCTGCGGCGGCAGCTTCATGTCCATTCGCGTCCGAGCGCTGGGTACCCATTCCGACGAAGCGGGACCTACCGGCAGGAGTAACCGAGGTCACTGGGGACATGGCTGAAAAGGGGAAGCCGTTCCAAGCGTCGGATGCAATTGTACCAGGGGGGCTACCGTTATTGAGGTTCGTATCGGCGCGGGGCCGGGGTTGCGAGCTGGTGGTTCGCTACGAAAAGGGAGGAATCGGTCTTCGGCAGATAACCACGCGCCTGCGCTTCAAGGCCGGCCGATGGGCAAGGATTGATTAAGCACCCAAGGCGACCCATTCGCTTCTATTACGACCGGGGCCGTTGAAAAAAGCGGGTCGCCTGCCGGGTTGTCTGGCAAGGGATGGCGTTTCCGGAAACGTCGTGCGCGGCCTTCAGTTCAGTCGGTATTACCCTTCCGCGGCCAACGTCGACAGCCGTTCACGCAGCCAGCGTTGTGCCGCATGGTTTGTTGTCCGGTCGTGCCAGACACTCGCAATAGTAAAGCCAGGAATGGTAAGCGGCGGTTCCACCACCTGCACCTGATCCGACCAGCCATCAGCGATCCGCCGTGGGATCAAAGCGATCATGTCAGACCGCGACACGACCTCTGGCACGATCAGAAAGCCCGACGTGGACAGGACTACTGTGCGGCGGCGGCCGGCGGCCTCAAGTGCTGCATCGGCAGGCCCTGAGAACCCGCCGCCCTTGGGAGACACGACAACGTGCTCCAAAGCGCAGAACACATCTAGGCTAAGACGGCCTTGCACGGCCGGTGTCCCTGCCGGGCGATCACCACGTACTCCTCACGAAAGAGCTGGCACTGGCGCATGGCCGCAGGTGCATGGTCTGGAGAGGTCAACGCCAGGTCGATCTCGCCGCGCTCCAACTGCGTGGCGAGCGCCAGCACGTCCAAGGCACGCCAGGCGATGCGGACCTTGGGTGCCTCGGTCCTGAGCGCGACCGAGAAGCGGGTAAGCAGCGCATACTGCATATAGTCGGTCGCGGCGATCACCAGGGTGGCCTCCATGGTCGCCGGGTCGGACGGCAATCCATCTGCCACAACCCTGCGGAGACCCTCCAGCGCGTCATGCAAGGGTTGCCGAAGCCCGACTGCGCGCTGGGTCAGGACCATCCCACGCCGTGCGGGAATGAGGAGGGGATCGCCGAGTTCTTCACGAAGCCGCGCCAGTCGGGCCGACAAGGCGGGGTTGCCGGTGCGATCGAGCGGTCGGCGACGATCGAAGGCGATCCCCAGGGCGTGCAGGTCGTGTCGGCTGCCGTGGGTGGCCGGCTCGTCTCCCTCAACCGCAATGTCGGTCAGTCGGTCGGACGTGGCGATCCTTTCGCTATCATCGAGAGCCGGGAAGCAGCGTCGCTGAAGGCAGAAGTTGAGGCCGCCCGCTCCCGAGCCGCGCTGGCGCAGTCGAACCTCCGGCGCGAGCAGCGCCTGCTCGCCGAGCGTGTGTCCCCCCGGACAGGATCTTGTCGCGGCTCGAACCGCCGCTACCGAGGCCGGGATCGCCCTGCGCCTGGCGCAGCAGCAATTGTCGGCGACCGGCAGGGCGGCAATCGCCCCCGCCACTCTGAAGCATCCAAGCCAGTTCTCGTTTGTTCAGTGCCTGATCGTTCCTGATCCTGCCTTCGCTCGGTGGGCGATGGATCGGGATCCTGCGTCGTGATCCAGCCGCGGATGAAGAGGAGGTCGGTCGATGGCGAGCACCGCCAAAAAGGACGTCATCGCCATCGGCGGTTCCGCAGGAAGCAGCGCTGCGCTCAAGCAATTGCTGAGCGACTTGCCCCGGGATTTGCCCGCGAGCATCTTCGTGAGCACCCATATCCCGGCACATTCGCCCAGCATGCTGGCGGATGTCCTCGCGGGGTGCGCTACCTTACCGGTGACGCAGGCGATCGACGGGCAGCCGATCGAGCGGGGCCACGTCTATGTCGCAGCGCCTGACCGTCATCTCCTGCTTACCCATAGCGCGATCCGCTTGGGAGTCGGGCCGCGCGAGAATATGGTGCGTCCCTCCATCGACCCCCTCTTCCGGTCCGCGGCGCTCGCCTTCGGCTCGCGCGCAGTCGGCGTGGTGCTTAGCGGCATGCTGAACGACGGCGCCTCCGGCCTCCATGCCATCAAGTCTGTTGGCGGCACCGCAATCGTGCAGCACCCCCTTGATGCCGAAGCGGACCAGATGCCGCTTTCGGCGCTGGAAGCCGCGGAGGTCGATCACGTCGCCCCCGCCGATGGGCTGGGCGCTCTGCTCATGTCGATCGTCGGAGCCGATGCCGGTCCGATGTATCCGCCTTCCGAGGAACTCCGCCTGGAAGTGGAGATCGCGGCGGGCGAACGGCTGGGTAGCGACAGGCTGCTGAAGATCGCGAGGCCGAGTGCGCTTTCCTGCCCCGATTGCCATGGCGTACTTTCGGAGGTGAACGGCAGCCGTCCGCTGCGCTATCGCTGCCAGATCGGGCATGCCTACACCGCCGATAACCTCGCCGCGCATATCGACGAGGTAGACGAGGCGGTCCGGGTCGCGATGCGGGTGATGGAAGAGCGCGTGACGCTGGTGGAGCGCATGGCGAAAGACGCACGCCAGACCGGGCGCGCCGCAGTGGCCGAGCTTTACGAAGCGCGCGCCGAGGAGTATCGGCGCTACGCGACGACGCTCAGAGAGGCGGCAGTCACCTCGCTGCGTCTGGGGCGTGCGCCGCGCGAACAGGACATCTGAGTGAATCCGCTTCTTTAGCGCGTCCTATCCGCCTATCCTGAGGACGCAGACTCTGGATGGCGGCATGGCGAAATTGGAACAACAGGCAAGGGAATACCCCCCCTTAGCACATGAAGAGCTCCGGGAAGCGGTTCTGCCGCTGGTCGGGATCGGCGTGTGTGCCGCGTCGCTTCGGTCGCTCGAGACGCTGTTCGCGGGGATCGGGCCAACACTCGGCGCTGCCTACCTGATCGCCGTACGCCAGCAGGAGGGGCTCGACGTCGCCACCGTCCTGGACGTACTCGGCCGCCAGTCGCCGCTTCCGGTCAGCGTCGCCGCGGACGGCGAAAGGATCGAGCCCAATCACATCTATGTCGGCGGACCCGACGACATGATCGCGGTCGAGGACGGGCATGTCAGTGTTCGCCCGGCGGTCGAGCCGGTCGGGCATCGCGGGACGGTTGATACCCTGCTGATCTCGCTCGCCGAGCATGCCCATGATCGCGCCGTCGCCGTGTTGCTTGGAGGGCTGGGCAGTGACGGCACCGCCGGCATTACGGCCACCAAGAAATATGGTGGCCTGTCGATCGGCGAGGCAAACACACCGGACGACCACAATGGCGAGCAGGGCGCGGCCGGTCCCCACGGCGTGGTCGACATGCACGTTCCGATCGAGCAGGTCGCCACTCAGATCGCGCTGTACCTCAACAACGTCGCCACCACCGGCACGACACCCGAGCCCGAGGTGCTGCCCGAACAGGTCGAAGCGCAGGTCACGCAGATCACCACGATCCTGCGCAACGTCACCAGCCACGACTTCCACGGCTACAAGCGCGGCACGTTTCTGCGCCGGGTGCACCGGCGGCTGCAGGTGCTGCAGATCGACGGCATCGACTCCTATATCGCGCGGTTGCGCGAAGACCGGCAGGAGGTGCAGGATCTCTTCCAGGACCTGCTGATCGGCGTCACCCAATTCTTCCGCGACCCGCAGGAGTTCGAGGTGCTCGAGCGCGAGCTGCCGCGGCTCTTCGAAGGCAAGGGCGCCGACGAGCAGTTCCGCGTCTGGGTGCTCGGCTGCGCGACGGGCGAGGAAGCCTATTCGATCGCGATCCTGCTGCGCGAGCACCTCGCCACGCTCGATCACCCGCCGCAGGTGCAGATCTTCGCCACCGACCTCGACGCTCGCGCGCTCGGTTTGGCGCGGGCGGGCCGCTATGCGACCTCGATCGAAGACCATGTCCGGCCCGATCGGCTGGAGCGGTGGTTCGTTCGCGAGGGCGACACCTATTGCGTGTCGAAGGAACTGCGTGAGATGTGCATCTTCTCGCCGCACAACCTCATCAAGGATGCGCCCTTCTCGCGCATCGACATCCTCTCCTGCCGGAATCTGCTCATCTATCTGAGCACCGAGTTGCAGAACCGGGTGATCCCGATCTTCCACTTCTCGCTCCAGCCGGGCGGCGTGCTGTTCCTGGGCAATTCCGAGAACGTCACCCGCCACCAGAAGCTGTTCGCGCCGGTGGATCGCAAGAACCGCGTGTTCCGGCGGCTGGAAACGGCCACGCGGGTCGTTCCTGATTTCCCGCTAAGCGCGCGTGCGCGCGGTGCCGAACCGCTGCAATCGTCCTATCCAGCTGTAGCGGCGCCGGCACGGCTCTCCGGCGCGGTCAGCCGTCAGGCAGAGGCGATCGCTGAGCGCTACGCCCCCGCCTATGTCATCGTCGACGCTCAGGGCGACGTGCTCCATTTCTCCGGGCGTACCGGCCGCTTCCTTGAGCCGGTGGCAGGCATGGCCAGCCTCAACCTGATCAACCTGGTCCATCGCGATCTGCGCGTCGATCTGCGAAGCGCGATGCACCGCGCGATTTCGGAAGCGCGGCGAGTCGAGCTGCCGCGCCTGGTGTTGCGCCAAGACGACCGTTCCGTCGGCGTCAGTCTTGTTGTCGAGCCGGTCGGTACCGGAGACGTGACCTCGCTCGTCGTGTTGTTCCAGGATTTGGGACCCGTCCTTGATGGCGCAGGCGCCGGTGATCGCCTGGAGAATGGCGAACTCGTCGAGCGGCTCGAGGCCGAGCTGCGACTGACGCGGGATCGGCTTCAGGCGACGATCGAGGAGTTGGAGTCGACCAACGAGGAGCTGAAATCCTCCAACGAGGAGTATCAATCAATCAACGAGGAGCTCCAGTCCGCCAACGAGGAGATGGAGACGTCCAAGGAGGAGCTGCAATCGGTCAACGAGGAGCTCCAGACTGTCAATGGCGAGCTCGGCCACCGCGTCGCCGAGCTCGGACGCAGCAACTCCGACCTCAAGAACCTTCTCGAGGCGACGCAGATTGCCACCCTCTTCCTCGACAACGATCTGCGCGTCCGCAGCTTCACCCCCTTCGCCACCGAGATCTTCCATTTGCTCGAGACCGACGTTGGCAGACCGCTCGGCCATGTCGTGTCGCGCGTCGACTATCCGGAGCTTCAGGAGGATGTGCGTCGCGTCCTCAAAAAGCTCGTGCCGATCGAGCGCGCCGTCCTCGATCCGGAGACCAAGCGGCAGTTCGCGGCGAAGGTGCTGCCGTATCGCAGCGTCGACAATTACATAAGCGGCGCGGTCCTGACCTTCACCGACCTCACCGCGGTCCACCAGGCGGAAACCGCACTGCGGGCGAGCGAAGCACGGCTCCAGGCGCTGCTCTCGGCCAGTTCCCAGCTCATCTTCCGAATGAATGCCGACTGGTCCGAGATGATCGATATGGCCGGGAAAGGCTTCCTGGCCGACACGCATGAGAGCCAGGCTTGGATGGCCCAGCACATCCCCAAGGACGAGCGGCCGCGGTTCCAGGCCGCGATCGATCAAGCCATCGCCGCGCAGGACGTGTTCGAGCTCGAGCACCAGGTTTGCCGGGTCGACGGCACGATCGGATGGGCAATATCGCGTGCGGTCCCGATCACGGGCGCCGATGGCGAGATTCTCGAATGGTTCGGCGCCGCCAGCAACATCACGGGCCGTCGCGAAGCCGAGGAGGCGCTACGCGACAGCGAGCAACGGCTTCATTCGCTGGTAGAGGGGCTAACGCAGCTCGTCTGGAGGGCAGTCGATTCCGGGCACTGGACTTGGGCCAGCCGGCAATGGCGCGAATATACCGGGCAGAACGAGTCCCACAGCGAGGGTTGGGGCTGGTTGGAGCCTGTCCACCCCGACGATCGGCCGATCGCGCGTGAAGCTTGGAGCCGGGCGGCAGAGCAAGGCGGGTTCGAAGTCGAGTTCAGGATCCGTCGTTCGGGTGACGGTGCCTATCGATGGTTCCAGATGCGGGCGACGCCGTTGCGCGATGAACAGGGCGATATCGTCGAATGGATTGGAACATCGACCGACATCGATGATCTGCGCGAGCTTCAAGAACATCAAGGGGTGCTCGTCGCCGAGCTACAACACCGTACCCGCAACCTGATCGGGGTCGTCCGCCAGATGGCGCAGAAGACCGCGCGCGCCAGCGACACGATGGAGGATTTTCGGGAACGGTTTCGCGACCGGCTCGATGCGTTGGCGCGCGTCCAGGGGCTATTGTCGCGGCTCAACGACCATGACCGGGTCACCTTTGACGAGCTGATCCGCACCGAACTCGCTGCCCATGGCGCGGAGACGGAGGAGAGCCGCATCCTGATCGATGGGCCCGACGGGATCCGACTGCGATCCACCACGGTGCAAACGCTCGCAATGGCGCTGCATGAACTCGCAACCAATGCAGTGAAATATGGCGCGCTCGGTCAATCCGAGGCGCAGCTTGCCATCCGCTGGCGTATGTCTGGCGAGGAGGACGGTGCGCAGCCATGGCTTCACATCGACTGGCGCGAAACCGGAGTGGCAATGCCGCCACCTGACGCCGCTCCCCAGGGCAGCGGCCAGGGACGCGAACTCATTGAGCGGGCGCTGCCCTATCAATTTGCGGCCAGAACAACCTATGTGCTGGAAAAGGATGGGGTTCACTGCACAATCGCTATGCCCGTTTCGGCCAGCAATTTGTCTGATGAGAAGTTTGATGGCTGATTTCACTCTTCATCAGTGCCGTATTCTTGTCGTGGAAGACGAGTATCTCCTTGCGGACGAACTCGCGCTCGAACTGGCCGACGAAGGCGCCGTGGTTCTGGGCCCGGTCTCCAACATTAGCAGGGCGCTGGCGCTGCTTGACGAGGAAGCTCGGCCGGATGGCGCGATCCTCGATATCAACCTTGGCGGCGAGCCTGCCTTCCCGCTAGCCGACGCCTTGATCAATCGCGGCGTGCCGCTGGTCTTCACGACCGGGTATGACGCCCGCGCGATACCCGAACGGTTTGCGGGCATTCCCAGATGCGAAAAGCCGATCAGCATCGGGCGGATCACGGCGGCTCTCGGCAAGGCGATGCACAGCTGATGCGGCGGCGACCTGCATTGAACTCTAATCAGAGCGCTCCGCGCTTCTTTGACGCGGTCACACCTTTCGAGATTTTTGTGAGCCGTAAGGAATCCGCTGGCTCTCTGGGCGCTCCGCACCGGGAAAATGCTCGAGACGCGGGCCAATCTTGTAACCAGTGCGATGTGCAAGGTATTTCGCTAGATTGCAGCGCGCCGGCGAAAGCGAGAGCCGAACTTTTTCGCGTTTTCTCCGTAAGCTGCTTCCGCCTCTTAGCTGGATGAACGTCTACTTGCGTCGGATCGCCTCAGAGCTGCCCGGACGCTATCCTCACCCATCAAAGACATCCACGCGACCGATCTAGCCGATCGAAAGCCGCTGCGCGCCGACCTGAACGAATGGCCGGAGTTGGGGAGCGAAAAGGGCGGTCTGAGCGTCCGGTTCTGGGTCCTCGCGGCCGGAGTCTGCCGACCGGCTTCCGACCCAATCCCGGCCATCAAACGGCCGCCCCATCGTTCTCGTAAGCTGCGGTTCGCTCACGGAACGGCGGGCGAGCTGATTGTAACCACCAGGTCGAGCATGGACTGTGCCGCTGGCGTTAACGGGATAGCTGAACGCCGCATCACGCAAAGGTCGAGTGAGCCGAGCGTGTCCTGGACAGGGACCTGCTCGAACGCTCCTGCAGCGGGCTGAACGTCCGCCCAGCTACTCGGCACGAGTGCAACGGCATCGATCGACTGGAGGAGCAGTAATACCGTAAGCATCGACGTTGCACTATATATGGAGCCTGGAACCGGGAGACCGGTGGCCTGGTAGGCTTCGGATAACTCATCGGCCCGATCGTCTGACCGGATCCGGATCCAGGGTGCCTTTGCGAGATCTGCCAGTGACGATGCTGCCTGCCACTTGCTATTCGCCTTAGAGACTACAATACGCCCGATAGCGGTGAGATCGCTCTGTGCGATGGACCGATCCAGCGAGCGTAGCGGGCAGATTCCTACATAGAAGTCGACCGTGCCGTCCAACAGCGATGCCTCGAAGGCTTCCGCCAGTCCATCCAGGACGGTTACTTGAACGTGCGGCCAGTTCCTCCGGAACCGCCGCATCACCGCCGGCAGGATCAACATTTGCGCGGTCGGCGACATGGCGACCGTGACATGACCATCGTGTCCGCCGTCGTGCTGGCCCGCTTCCTCCCTGCTTCGACGCAGCTCCTCTTGAATCACCCGTGCACGAACCAGAAACCGCTCTCCAGCGGCAGTCAGCACGGTTCCACGGCGACCACGCTCCAGCAGCACGGTACCGAGCGACGCTTCGAGCTCGCTGAGGCTGCGGCTCAAGGCAGACTGGGCGATGCCGATCGAAGCAGAAGCGCGATGGAGGCTGCCGTGGGCGGCAACCGCGATAAAGTGCGAGAGATGGTGCAGCTTCAAGTGATCTCCCTTCGGCATCACTGGGATATTACTGTTCCCTTAGCAGCATTGCTCCGGCAGCCCACCTCTGGCTGTGACTAATCACAGGAGAAGATATGACTGCACCAGTCTCAGGATCCGTCGCCCTTGTCACTGGATCGGCGCGCGGCATTGGCAAGGCGATCGCGGCACGGCTCGGTCGGGACGGTCATCAGCTGGCGCTCAACGATGTCGAGGCGAACCGCGACCAACTGGAAGCGACCGCCGATGAACTCCGAGGTTCGGGAGCAACGGTGACCACCGCGGTCGCCGACGTATCCCAGCCCGAGCAGGTCAAGGCGATGGTCGACAAGGTTGCCGCTGATTTGGGGCAGCTCAACGTGATGGTGGCCAACGCGGGGATCGCGCGTGTCACCTCTTTGCTGGAGATGGATCCCGAGGAATGGGATCAGGTCATGAACGTGAACGTGCGCGGCACCTTCCTCTGCTACAAGGCCGCGGCAGAGCAGATGATCAAGCAGGGCAACGGCGGCAAGATCATCGGTGCCGCCTCGATCGTGGCGTTCCGCCCCTTTGCACTGCTGGCGCACTATTCGGCGTCCAAATGGGCGGTCCGCGGGCTGACCCAGGCTGCGGCAATGGAGTGGGCGAAACACGGCATCACCGTCAACGCATACGGACCGGGGATCGTGGGCACCGCGATGTGGGACCTGATCGATGAGAAGCTGTCCGCGGAGGAGGGCATTCCCCGCGGGGAGGCGCTCAAAAAGTACTCGGAGTCGATCCTCATGGGCCGGGTCTCCGAACCCGATGACGTCGCCAAACTCGTATCCTACCTAGCCTCGCCTGACAGCGACTATATGACGGGTCAGACTGTACTCATCGACGGCGGCATTCAGTTTTCCTGAGGTGCCTTTGCGGTCGCTCCGTGCTTGGTGTCGCTGAGCGACCGCGTTTCTCTAGAGCTAGCCTTGATCTGCTCACGACGGGGCGGTGCTGTGTTCGCGAACTATCCCGTTGACCTCGGCTCTCCCATTGAGCCGGCGAAGCAGGTTGACGACTAGCTCAGGGTGCAGCAGGTTTGACTACGTCATCGACAGGCGGAAACCGACCACTCGCGGCCACCCGCTGGGGCGCTGCGCTCCCCGGAAGCGGCCATCTGTTCATAAAACGTCGTTTGTTGAACGCCCGCTCGCGCTAAGCTCCTGCAAAAGCGTGCTTATAGAGGGCGTCCGTAAACGGCCGCCTCTGTCCAAAGAAATGACCGTTTGGTGAGCAGTAGCTCGCACCTACTCCCGTGTCCCGAAGATCGGCATGGCTTCTGACCGCCTACCCAGGCGGCGCGGACGACCCTGTCTTATGCTGCAATCGGCACCTCATGGGCCGCGTGGAGACACGCAGCCCATGCGTTGTCTCAGGCAGCCGCAGCTTCAATCGCGGGCTGAAGGGTTTCGATGAAGCCCTCCATGGTGGTCTCGCGCATATCGACGGCCTTGGCACCGCCGCCAGCCACCACGGTCACATCGGTGATGCCGATCACGCCCAGGACCATGCGCAGGTACTGCGTGGCGATGTCGCGGTCGCGGATCGGCGATCCTTCGGTGTAGACGCCCCCGCTCGCAATCAGCACCGTAGCGGTCTTGCCGGTGACCAGGCCCTTGCCGTCGAAGCCGAGCGTGAGTCCCTTACGCACGATGCTGTCGATCCAGGCTTTGAGCGCCGCTGGCACGTTGTAGTTGTAGACCGGCGTGGCGATCACGAGGTGGTCGCAGGCGAGCAGCTCGGCGACGAGTTCGTCTGACAGGCGCAGCTCCGCCTTCATCTCGGGCGAGTGCGCTTCCGGCGGCGTGAAATAGGCCTGGAGCCAGGGCGCGCCGATGAACTGAAGGTCGGTTTCCAGCAGGTCGCGCTCGATGATTTGGCCATCTGGATGGGCTGTCTGCCATTCGGCCACGAAGCGCCGCGTCATGTTGCGCGAAATCGAGTGTTCTCCGCGCGGGCTGGTTTCTACGACGAGTAGCTTGGTCATGGGTGTTGCTCCTTGAAAATGGGTCAGCCGAAGCGGAAGCCGGAGATTGGCTTGCCGAGCGCGTGCCCGTGGAAGTGGACGGCGCCGGGCTCGCCCGACGCGGCGCCTGCCGCGACCATCAGCGGCAGCAGATGGTCTTCATGGGGCTGCGCGACGCGGGCATAAGGCGCCTCTTCCCAGCGGATCAGGGCCTCGTCGCGGGTCGCGCCATCGATCATGGCGGCACGCAGCCAGGCGTCGAACGCTTCCACTTTCTCGTCCACCGCTCCGCCGCCAAAAAAGCCGCGCATGTTGTGGTAGGTCTGGCCGCTGCCGAGGATCAGCACGCCCTCGTCGCGCAGCGGCCTCAAAGCCCGCCCGACCGCCAGATGGGCGGCCGGATCGAGCCCGCGCTGCATCGAGAGTTGCACCAGTGGGATTTCAGCGCCGGGCAGCATGACCTTGAGCGGCACGAAGATGCCGTGATCCCAGCCCCGCGCCCCTTCGGTGCCGCTGGCGATGCCGCAATCTGACAACAGGCCGCGCACGCGCGTTGCCAGTTCTGGCGCACCGGGTGCCGGCCAGGTCAGTCGATAGGTATGGTCGGGAAACCCGCCATAGTCGAACAGCAGCGGCGGGCGCGCGCCGGCGTTGACAGTCGGCATGTCCTCTTCCCAGTGCCCGGAGATGGCAAGGATCGCGCGAGGCTGCTCCGGCAACGTCGCCATGAAGCCGTCCAGGTAGGTCTCCAGCCCGTGCCAAGTCTCGCGCATCGGCGCCGGCTCCAGGAAGAAGCAGGGGCCGCCGCCGTGATTAATGAAGAAGGTCAGGAGCATGAGTGGCAATATGGCTGCTGGACGAGGCCGAAGGGAGCGATAAAGATGTGATGATCCTTATCGGTTGGGATGATGGATGATCGGCAGCCTTACCTTGGACCAGCTCCGTGTTCTCACCACGATTGCCGACACCGGCAGCTTCTCGGCTGCGGGACGCAGGCTTGGTCGGGCGCAGTCCGCGATTAGCCAGGCAGTCGCGACCCTGGAGGATGTTCAGGGTGTGACGTTGTTCGACCGATCGGGATTTCGGCCGGTGCTGACAGACGTGGGCCGGGTGCTGGTGGGACAAGCGCGTACCGTCCTCGCCAGCGCCGCCCGGTTCGAGGCAGTGGCTGCGGGCACGCGCGAGGGGATCGAGCCCGAACTGGCCATCGCGATCGATCCGCTGGTGCCGACCGCCGCGTTCATCGACAGCCTGCACGCATTGCGCGCCGCGTTCCCTTTCCTGCCGGTCAGCTTCTCCACCGAAGGGTTGGGCGGCGCCGAGCGACGGTTGCGGCGCGGCAATGCGGTGCTTGCGCTCTGCACCCTGCTACCTAGCGTGCCTGACGATGTGGCGGCGTTGCCGCTGCTCGGGATTGACCTTGTCCCGGTCGCGTCGCCAGCCCATCCATTGGTCACGCTGGGTCGGCCGGTGACTGCCACGGACTTAGAGGAGCATGTCCAGCTCGTCCTCTCGGACCCGGCTGCGCCGGAGGGGCCGAACTATGGCGTTATCGGCACCAGGACTTGGCGCTTCGTGGACCTGGCACGGCGCCTCGATTTTCTGTTGGCGGGCCTGGGATGGTGCCGAATGCCCGAACATCTTGTCGCGCCGTACCTCGCCGACGGTCGCCTGGTTGCCTTGGCGATCGATGACGACCCAGCCGGGGCCGCCGGACCGCTGACGATCTACGCTGCTTCTATGCGCAACCGTGTCCTTGGACGAGCAGGAAGCTGGCTGTTGGACGACTTACGGGCTCGGCTTGCCTGATCGTTCGAGCCTTGAACAACCGTCAGCCACCTCTCGCCCCCCCCCCCCGCGTCTGTTAAAAAACGTCCGGCGGCTGTTGAAGAAAGCGGGTCGCCTGCCGGGTTGTCTCGCAAGGGATGGGGTTTCTGGAAACGTCGTGTGCAGCCTTCAGTTCACCCTTCGGCGGCCAACGTCGACAGCCGTTCACGCAGCCAGCGTTGTGCCGGATGGTTTGTTGTCCGGTCGTGCCAGACACTCGCAATAGTAAAGCCAGGAATGGTGAGCGGCGGTTCCAACACCTGCACCTGATCCGACCAGCCATCGGCGATCCGCCGTGGGATCAAAGCGATCATATCGGACCGCGACACGACCTCTGGCACGATCAGAAAGCCCGACGTGGACAGGGCTACCGTGCGGCGGCGGCCGACGGCCTCAAGTGCTGCATCGGCCGGCCCTGAGAACCCGCCGCCCTTGGGAGACACGACAACGTGCTCCAAAGCGCAGAACACATCCAGGCTGAGACGGCCTTGCACGGCCGGGTGTCCCTGCCGGGCGATCACCACATACTCCTCACGAAAGAGCTGGCGCTGGCGCATGGCCGCAGGTGCATGGTCTGGAGATGCCAAGGCCAAGTCGATTTCGCCGCGCTCCAACTGCGTGGCGAGCGCCAGCACGTCCAGGGCGCGCCAGGCGATGCGGACCTTGGGTGCCTCGGTCCTGAGCGCGGCCGAGAAGCGGGTGAGCAGCGCATACTGCATATAGTCGGTCGCGGCGATCACCAGGGTGGCCTCCATGGTCGCCGGGTCGGACGGCATTCCATCTGCCACAACTCTGCGGAGACCCTCCAGCGCGTCATGCAACGGTTGCCGAAGCTCGACTGCGCGCTGGGTCAGGACCATCCCACGCCGTGCGGGAATGAGGAGGGGATCGCCGAGTTCATCGCGAAGCCGCGCCAACCGGGCCGACAAGGCGGGTTGGCTCAGGTTCAAGCGCCGGGCGGCGCGGGTAACGTTTCCTTCCGCCAGTAGGGCGTCGAGCGTGACGAGCAGGCCGAGATCGAGGTTTCTGGTATCCATTCATTGAATACCAACAGGCAGAAGGTTCGATTTCAATCTCGGCGACGTGCCGGGCACGATGCTGAGCAGACGGCTCTCATAACATCCATCGACAATATGAATAGCAGATTGGTCGACGCCCTCTCCATCGAACCGCATCCCAGCTTAAGCGGAGAACATCATGATTTCACCGTACACGATCAACATCCCTGACGAACGGCTCGCCACGATCAGAGCCAAGGTCGAGGCTTATGACTGGAGCGAGCTGCCGGATGCGGGGGGCTGGTCAGCGGGGGTCGGGGTTGATGACCTCAAGCGGCTCGCCGCGTATTGGCGGGACAGCTACGACTGGCGTGCGGTCGAACGGCGCCTCAACGCAATCCCCAACTTCACGGCCGACGTGGAAGGCGAGCACCTCCACTTCGTTCATGTGAAAGGCGACGGCTCCAAGCCGCCCGTCCTGCTTCTCCACGGCTGGCCGGGCTCGTATCTCGAGTTCGAGCGGCTGTTGGAGCCGCTCGCAGCGGACGGGCACGATGTTGTCGTCCCCTCGCTTCCTGGCTTCGCGTTCTCCAACCCGATCGCGCGCCCGATCGGGATGCGGCGGGCTGCTGCCCTCGTACATGGGCTGATGATCCAACTGTTCGGCGACGCGCGATATTTCGTTCAAGGGGGCGATTGGGGCCACGGCATCGCGGCTTGGGCAGCGCATGATCGACCGGACGCTTTGCTCGGCATCCATATCAACATGATGACCGTGTGTGCGAGGGATGCCGCTCCGACGACCGACGAGGAGCAGTCTTTCGCCGCCAAGCGGGCCGCGATCGCCGATTGGGAGAGCGCCTATTTTCACGAGCAGGCAACCCGTCCGCAGACGCTTGGCGTCGGGATGGCCGACAGCCCGATCGGAGCGGCGGGCTGGATACTCGAAAAGTTCGGCAAGTGGGCCGACCTTCCGACAACCGCCGATGGCGACCCCGACATCTGGAGCAAGTTTTCCGAGGAGGAACTCCTCACCAACATCATGCTCTACATCGCGCCGACATCATTCGTGACTGGAACCTGGATCTACTACGGCACCCGACTTGAGGATTCGCTGACGCTTCCGGCCCGCACCCGCATCCAGGTGCCAACCGGTTTCGCGGCCTTCCCCGATCCGGTGTTCGTGCCGCCGCCGCGCTCGTTCGCGGAGAAGACCTTTAACATCGTGCATTGGACCGATATGCCGCGGGGTGGGCATTTCGCCGCGCTGGAAGAGCCGGAATTGATGCTGGCCGACCTGCGCGCCTTTATCGCGACGGTGCCGGGAGCGCGCTCCTGAAGGTGTGCCACGTGGCACACCGACCGTCCCGATTACGGGGCCAGTGACGGCTAGCACCTAGCGAACTGCGTCCAAGATTGGTGCTGTCCTAATCCGATTAGCGTGGCTCAAAGCAACGCCAACTTTAAGTGCGACAACCTCGGCGTGCATCCATTTGGAGACTGGCCTTTTGACAAGACGTGGCGTGCAGCCACTCGGCAGAACCGGCTGATCCGGCCATCGAACCAGGATGAACGAACGACCGATCTTGAGAACTGTCTAAGCTCGCTGAATGACTGGAACTGGGTCATGATTCCGGTAAATCTGGTCATCGAACCTGCCACCGAGCCGTCGAGCAGCACTTGCTTAGCTGCGCGCCTGCTCGTACCCCTCGCTGTGCAACACGCAGACAGACGGGTTGTACGATAACGCAGGATCAAAGACTTAGCGTATCGGGTAAATAGGTCAGGAATCCTGTCACCCCGACCAACTGCTGGCAAGCGGACGCGCAGCGCGCCTAGGCGGGTTCCTCACCCCTGCCATCCTGCCCGGTGCCGGTCAGCGGATAGCCGGAGCCGGCCTTGCGGTCGTTGTCGAAATCCTCGCCGGGATTGCCGCCACCGGCGCCGGCGCCGCTGCCGTGTACCTCGCCGGTCTTCTGGTCGATCCATGCCCGGCTGCCATTATCCGGCGGAAGGTCGGCACCAGGAGCGTTTCCGCTGCCGCCTTCCGGCAAGCCGCTCTTGTGGACGGGGGCCACCGGACTGTCGCCATATTCCTCCAGCGCACGGTCGGACGAATATTCCTGGCCGGAGCTGCCGTCGCTGCGGTCAAAGACGTTGAGCGGCTTGGTCCGCTGCGGGTCTACCTGCGGGTGATCCTTGTCGAAGGGGCCGGTGTCGGTCATGACAATCTCCTCATTCCGCCAACGGGCAAGGGGGTGTACCCGTTCCGTCCGCCGGGCGGATGCGGCAGCCTGGGAACGGCGCACGGGATGAACCACCCCGATGGTGACTCGTTGGGACGGCGTGGTTCTTCCCCAACCCGCTCCGCCGCGCGCACCTCGCAGCTGGCGCCCCCGCCGGCTCCTCGCGACCAAATCGGCGCGGGCATGGCCGCACGGGCAAGCCATGCTCGAGCGCGCCGCCGGGATGGGGATCGAGATCGTCGAGCTTGCAGGCGACCGCCTGGCGCTCGGCCTGCCCGAGGATCCGCGCCGGGCTTATGCAGAGGCAAAAGCGACGCTTGCGGTGGTCGTCGCGCCGCCGTCCAAGCGCCGGCTCCAGCCGATCGCGCCCAGCGCCGACTGGCGACTCGACCTGGCCGAGGGCTGTCCCGCGCATTGCAGCTATTGCTATCTCGCCGGCTCGCTGAGCGGACCGCCGATCACCCGCGCCTACGCCAATCTCGAGGAGATCTTCGAGGCGGCGACCCGCTATCTGGGCCAGGGAACCGTCACCTCGCGCAGCCGCGGGCGGGCGCAGGAAGGCACCACCTATGAAGCGTCCTGCTACACCGATCCGTTGGCGCTGGAGCCGCTGACCGGCTCACTATCCGCGGCGATCGCCTGGTTCGGCCGGTGGGACGCCGATGCGCAACTGCGGTTCACGACCAAGTTCGCCGATGTCGAGCCACTGCTCGGCCTCGCCCACCGCGGCCGCACGCGCATGCGCGCCTCGGTGAACCCGCAGGCTTTTGCGCGGTTCGAGGGCGGCACGGCTCCTGTTGCGCTCCGGCTGGCGGCACTTCGGCGTATGGCGATGGCCGGCTATCCCGTGGGCCTGACGATCGCCCCGATCATCGCCGCCCCCGGATGGGAGCAGGCCTATGGCGCGCTGATCGACGAGGCCGGCGCGCAGTTGCGCGACGTGCCTGGTCTCGACCTGACGGTCGAGCTCATCACCCACCGCTATACGGCCGGCTCAAAGGCCGTGCTCGACAGCTGGTATCCCGGTTCGAAGTTGGACATGACCGACCAGAACCGCGTCACCAAGCGCACGAAGTTCGGCGGCGAAAAGCAGGTCTACGACCTCGCAACGATGCGCGCGCTTCGCAGCTTCTTTGAAGCCCGGCTTGCGAACGCCCTTCCCGCAGCGCGGATCCTGTACTGGACCTGAGGCTCTGGCCGCGAAGCGAAGAGCACATAGCTGGTGGGCCCGGCAGGACTCGAACCCGCAACCTAGCCGTTATGAGCGGCCAGCTCTAACCATTGAGCTACAGGCCCCACCAGCCGGTCTCCGATAGCGGAGGCCGGGTGCGTCCTGCAAGGCGGCTATGACGCGGCCGCAAGGATCTCGTCGAGAGATGCGGGGCGGACGCCCAGGCGGTCGAGCAGGTCGAACACCCCCTCCCACCACGTCCAGAAGCGCCGAAGATCCCCGGCATCGCGCACATAGGGCGTGTGCCCGGGCATGAGCGAGGGCGAGTGGAAGGAGAAGTTGAGCAGCCGGATGCCCTCGCCCACGGCCGTCCGGATGGCCTCCCGCACCTCGTCCACCGGAACCCCTTCCGGAGTAAGAGCAACGCGGTTGAGCAGGCCCAGCCGGGAAGCAGCGCCCGCTGCTTTCGGCAGCCGTTGCAGCGGGGCGTGAAGGCGGGAACCCGCCGCCCTCGCCCAGCCGGTGAACACGGTGGTAAACGGCAGTTCGAGGAGCGCGTCGTCGGGGCCCGTGCGGAAGGCGTGATTGCCGATGGCGCGATAGTCCGGCCCGCCCTCTCCCGCATAGCTGAAGGCCGGCCGCATCGACGCGTCGATCCGATACCCGCGCGCGTAAAGCAGCTTCAGGCTGTGCGGCCCGAGACCGTAGCGGCCGGCCCGGTAGATGCGTGGCGCTTGCCCCACGGCATCCTTGATTGCCTGACCTAACTGATCGAGCTTCGCGCCTTCAAGCGGTTCGGGAAGATTGCCCGCGAAGCTGTTGAATGTGCTCAATTGCTCGTCGAACGGCGGTGTGACCCAGGGATGCAGCTGCGCCCCAATCTCCGATCGACCGTCGGCCAGCACTTCCCGCAACACCGCAGCTGCGGCCGGGTTCGCTGCGACGGGATAGTCGACCAGATAGAAGACGCCGATCTCGCGCTCGGCGAACCGGCGGTGCGCCTGCGGCAATGCAGCCACTGCGGTCGTACCGTGCCCGTCCCGCCGGAAGGGCGCCGTCCAGTCGAACTCCTCTTCGGTGTCGACAAACAGGGCGAAGCGCGTGCCGAACGCCTCCGGCCAGCGGACCAGCGCCTGGGCAGCGGGCGCCGGCGGGCGAAAGGCCGACGGCACCGCCCCGCTCAGCCGCCGTGGGCCTGCCCCAGCGGGACGGCTTCCGGCACGGGCAGCTGCAGAATGACGCGATTGCGCTCGAACAGGAGCGCGCCGCCAAGCTCCCGCGCAAGGTTGCGCACCAGCCGCATCGCGAAACCGGTGCCCAGAAGTGCGGCCTCCTCGCCTTCGTCGTCGATCGCGAACAGGGCGTCGCCCGGATAGGCGTCGAATGCCGCTGGCAAGCTGAAGGACAGCCGTGCCGCCTCGGCCCCCGCGTCCAGCGGCTCGACCTGAATCGTTTCGCCGCGCGTTGCCGCCGACACGAGGGTCGTCAGCAGGCGGGCCAGCAGGCGCTCGACGGCACGGCGGTCCCCGCGGACGATGGACGCCGCCTGCTCGATCACCAGCGCCGCGCCTCGCAATTCTGCGAGCGCAGCCAGATCGCCGGCGATCTCCGCCAGGAGCGGCGCAAGCGCCACGGCGTCCGGACGCAAGTCCAGCGCATCTTCCTCGATCCGTGCGGCAAGGTCGAGGTCGTCGATCACGCCCAGCAGATCGCGGGCCTCCTGGCGGATGACGCCTGCCTGCGCGCGATAGACCGGCGGCACCGGGCCGAGCATTTCCGCCTCGATCATTTCGGCGAAGCTCGAGATTGCGCCTGCCGGCGTGCGCAGCTCGTGAACCAGCTGGCGCAGGGTATCGGCGGTCGAGTTGCGCGCGACTTGGACCGGCTCGGCGTGCTCATCCGGACGCGGCCGACGTGCCGAGCCGCGGTAGCCGGTGAAACGCCCCGAGCCGGGGTCGAACACAGGTACGCCCGAGATGCGCCAGTCGCCGTTTGCGTCGCTGCTGCCGCCCACGCGCAGCCGCGCATTGGAAAAAGCAGCGCGACGCCGGAATGCGCCGGACGCGACACTGTCGAGTTCCGCCAGACCCAATGCACCGGTCCGGGACAGCGGAAGCCCGATCAGCGGGCCGCGCTCTACACCCTCGACCCGGCACAGGACGCCATGGCTATCCGTTTCGAAGCGGAAATTCGTGACGACGCCGGGCACGAATGCGGGCTTGCGGGGCCGGTTCTCGGCCTGGCGCTGGAAGGCATTGATGCGGGCGACGACGTCGACGATGCGAAACGGGCCCTGCGGGATGGCAGCGGGCTCCGGCTGCGGGGCGGGCGGTTCCTCCGTGCGGACCGCCGGGACGGAGGCCGACTCCGCCGGGGTGAGGCTCAGTGGCGGCTCGGGCGCTTGCACGACCGCATCTTCTGGCTCTTCAAGGACGGTGATCCCGGCTGAGCTCTGGTCCGTCAGCACCATGTCAGCGGGTCCGAAGCTGGCCAGCGCCCGCTCCACCTCGGCGGGAAGGTCGCGTCGGTTGCGCAACACCGACCGGGTCGAGGGGGTGAGCTCGGGCAACAGCGCGGTCCACTCGCCGGCGTCGAGCCGTGCGCTGGCAAGTACCGGTGCCGCAACCGCAAGCGTGTCCTGCGCCAGCAACCGCACCAGCTCTGCCGGCGGGTTGGCGAAGACCAGCGCGCGGGCACTGGCGGCCCGGATCGGCTGCGGCACCGCATCGCGGATGTCCGCCAGAAGCGCGAGCGCGCGCGGATCGGCGGAAGCGCGCCGGCGGCCGATCAGGTCGATGAGTTGCCGCCATGCGGACTGACGCGCCTGCGCATGGCTGAGGTCCGTGGTGAGCACCGTCTGAAGAGTATCGTCGAACCGCACGCGCCACCTGATCTCCGGCGCCACCTGCGCCTCACGCATCCTCTTAGGCCCACCTGCGACATTCGAATACCGACATTTTCGGGACGTCGCATAGTGGGACAATTGCGTTCACGTGTAATTATCTTATAGGAGGCGACCCAATCCTGTTTCCTTCTATCAGTGTTCCGGAGCTGACCCTTCATGGTTCTCGACCGTATCGACCGTCAAATTCTGTCCTTGCTTCAGGAGGACGGTCGGATGACCAACGTCGAACTGGCGGAGCGCGTGGGGCTGACCGCCCCGCCGTGCCTGCGGCGTGTCCGCGCACTGGAGGAATCGGGCACGATCGGCGGCTATCACGCGGCGCTTAATCCAGCGCAGCTGGGCTATACCATCACCGTGTTCGCGCTGGTGAGTCTGCGCAGCCAGGCGGAAAGCGACCTCGCAGCGTTCGAGGCGCATGTCGCCGACATTCCCGAGGTGCGGGAGTGCCACATGCTGAACGGCGAGATCGACTTCATCCTCAAGATCGTCGCGACCGACCTCAAGGCGTTCCAGGACATTCTTACCACGCGGCTGACGACCGCGCACAATGTCAGCAGCGTGAAAACCTCGTTGACGATCCGCACTTCCAAGCAGTTGCCGGGCATCCCGGTACCAACGGAATAGGGCCGCACGACACGAAGTCGCACGGCCCTTCTTCCTGTTCCGATCGATGCGGGCGGCAGGGTAACCTGCCGCCCGTGTTCGTTCAGCCCGCGGTCTTGGGCGTATCCAGCCACAGCGACCAGAAGGACGCCAGCTCGTTGCGCGGTGCGGTCGTGACCTTCGCGAACGCCGCCTTGGCTTCTGCCGCACGGCCGCTCTTGGCGAGCGCGATGCCCAGGCGGGTGTTGACCTCGTCCTGGTCCACGCCGCCCTTCTGCAGCGCCAGCTGGAAGAACTCCGCTGCCTTGGTCGCATCGCCGTTGGCGAGATAGGCGTTGGCGGTACCTGCGGCGAGCTTGCCGTTCGCGGCCGAACGCGACTTGGCGTCGAGCGACGACAGCGAGCCTTCGGCACGGATGCCCGCCTGCGCCTCGGTCTTGAGCGCATTGTACTGGGTAGCCGATGCGGGGATCTTGCCCGCAGCGCGACCCTGGTCGATCACCGCCACCGTCTCGTACGGCAGGCCCAGGTCCTGGGCGAGCTGCGCATATTCGCCGAACTCGGCCTGGTCGGTGAGCGCGCCCGTCTCCCGCATCAGGCGGAAGGTGTCGAGGCGGGCGGAGCCGCCCAGGGCGCGACCCTGGTCCGCACGGTCGCGGAACAGGACCAGCGCCTTGCGCCAGTTGGTCGCGGTCGGATAATCCTTGAGCTGGCGGCGCATCCAGGCCGCGGTCTCGGCCGGCTTGTTTGCGTTGTAAAGCTTCGAGATCGCCAGGTTATACCAGTCGTTCGGGACCGGCTGGCCCGCCGCAACCTTCGCCTGCACTGCCTTGTCGAGTGCAGCCACGCCCTGATCGACATTGCCGCCGTCGAGCTCCAGGCTCGCCATGCGCAGGTCATATTCCGGGTCGTTGTAGCCCAGCTGCTTGGCGCGCGTGAAGTACTGGCGAGCCGCAGCCTTGTCCTTGGCGTTCAGCGCCAGGATGCCGCGGTTGTAGTTCAGCGTGCCCTGCTGCTCGGCAGGCGTGTTGGGGTTGGCGATCATCTGGTCGAGCGCGGTTGCGAGCAGCGCATTGTCCTTGCTCGCCTGGGCGACCTGCAGACGCAGGTTGGCGGCGTAGAACTTCTCGACGTCGCTGGTGGCGGCCGCATCGGCCTCGGCCAGGCGGGCCTTGGCGGTTGCGATGTCACCGGCCTTGGCGGCAGTCTCACCGGCCACGGCGGCGGTGCGGAACGCCTCGTTGATCTGGACCTTGGGCGCCTCTTCCTTTTTCTTCTTCTGAGCCTCGGCAGGGGCCGCCGTCAGTGCTGCCGCTCCAAGAGCAAGAACCGCGGCAAGCGCCGACTTCGATACGAAACCCATTCGGAAATCTCCTGATGCTGTGCGCACACGTCGGACCATCTGTAAGTGGCGCGCAGGGGGCAGACAAGTCGCGCCGGTCACGTGACAGGTGCCATTGCCCGCGTGAACGCGGATTGAACGCGCTCGATCCCTCAAAGGGCGTTCGCACGCGCGATATTTTGACCGCCCCGGTCTTCACGGCTAGGCAACGGCGCGATGATCGCCGTCATTTCCCCCGCGAAGTCCCTCGACTACGAGACTCCCCTACCCCCCAGCAGTTCGCCAAGCGTTCCGCGCCTTTCGAGCCGGGCGGACACGCTTGCGAAGGGCGCAGCGAAGCTCGGCGCCGAAAAGCTGGCGAGCCTGATGCACATCTCACCCAAGCTCGCGGAATTGAACGCTGCCCGCTTCCGTGATTTCGCAGGGGCACCGCAGCGGCCCGCGATCCACGCGTTTGCCGGCGACGTCTACACCGGGTTCGAAGTGGCGACGCTGGATGCCCCAGCAATCGATTTCGCGCAGGATCACCTGCGGATCCTGTCGGGCCTGTACGGCCTGTTGCGCCCGCTGGACGCGATCCGGCCGTACCGGCTGGAGATGGGCACGCGCTGGGCGCCCGGCACGGCCCGGACGCTGTACGACTGGTGGAAAGACCAGATCGCGGTGCTGCTGGCCGAGGACGTCGCGAGCGAAGAGTCGGGCGTGATCCTGAACCTCGCCAGCCAGGAATATTGGAAGGCGGTTGCGGGCAAGCTGCCGGAGACGATCCGCGTGATCGAGGTGGATTTCCGCGAGCCCGGCCCCGACGGCCCGCGCTTCGTGAGCTTCCACGCCAAGCGCGCGCGCGGCATCATGGCGCGCTGGATGTGCGAGCACCGGGTAACGGAGGTGGATGCAATGCGCGGCTTCGACAGCGACGGGTATCGCTTCGACGCGGACCAGAGCAGCGACACCCGCTGGCGGTTCACCCGCGCATGAGCGGGGCAGCAGTGGTGATCGGCGCTTCGGGCGCGATCGGCGGGGCGCTGGAAAGTGCCCTGCTCGAGGAAGGTGCGCACGAGAAGGTCTGGGGCTTCGGGCGTTCGCGCAGTGGCTCGGACCGGCTCGACCTGCTGGACGAAGCCAGCATCGCGGCGGCTGCGGCGCGGGCCTCGGCCGGCCCCGCCCCTACGCTGGTCCTGATCGCGACAGGGCTGCTGCACGAGGGCGAGCGCATGCCCGAGCGGGGCTTCAAGGACGTTGATGCCGAATGGATGGCGCGCAGCTATGCCGTCAACGCCATCGGCCCCGCGCTGGTGCTCAAGCACTTCCTGCCGCTGCTCCCGAAGAGCGGCGAGCCCGTGGTGGCGACGCTTTCTGCGCGCGTGGGCTCGATCGGCGATAATAGCCTGGGTGGATGGCACGGCTATCGCGCATCCAAGGCTGCGCTGAACATGCTCGTCCGGAACGCGGCGATCGAGGCGAAACGGCAGAGCCCGCGTGCAATCGTCATCGGGCTGCATCCCGGAACCGTCGACAGCGCATTGTCGAAACCCTTCCAGGGCAGTGTCGCGGCCGGAAGCCTGTTCGCTCCGGATCGCGCCGCGTTGCAGTTGCTCGACGTGATCGAGGAGCTGAAGCCCAAGGACAGCGGCAAGCTCTTCGCCTGGGACGGGACCGAGATCCCGTTCTGATCCGCGCCCTCGCGTACGCGCACGCGTGCGCGCGGCTTGGCATAGGAGCCTCATCTCGCTAGTCAGGGCGTTGGATTCCAATCTTCCCGAAAGCAGGACGCCTTGACCGACGAGACAATCCTCGCGGACCCTTCCGACATTTCCCCCATCTCCATCGTCGACGAGATGCGGTCGAGCTACCTCGACTATGCGATGAGCGTGATCGTGTCGCGCGCGCTTCCCGACGTGCGCGATGGCCTGAAGCCGGTCCACCGGCGCATCCTGTTTTCGGCCAATGAGAGCGGTTTCCACTACAACCGCCCGTATCGCAAATCGGCGCGCATCGTCGGTGACGTAATCGGTAAATATCACCCGCACGGCGACACCGCGATCTACGACGCCTTGGCGCGCATGACCCAGGACTGGTCGATGCGGCTGCCGCTGATCGACGGGCAGGGCAACTTCGGATCGATGGACCCGGATCCGCCCGCGGCGATGCGCTACACCGAGGCCCGCCTCCATCGCGCCGCGGCCTTCCTGCTCGACGACCTCGACAAGGACACGGTCGACTTCGTTCCCAACTATGACGGGTCGGAGCGCGAGCCGTCGGTGCTGCCGGCGCGCTTCCCCAACCTGCTGGTCAACGGCGCGGGCGGCATCGCGGTCGGCATGGCCACCAACATCCCGCCGCACAATCTGGGTGAGGTGATCGACGCCTGCCTGCTGACCGTCGACCGCGCAGTCGAGGGCGGCGAGCCGGTGACCGTCGAGGAACTGTCCGAAATCGTCCCCGGTCCGGACTTCCCGACCGGCGCGCTGATGCTGGGCCGCGCCGGTGCGCGCGCCGCCTATGCCGGCGGCCGCGGCTCGATCATCCTGCGCTCGCGCTACACGACCGAGGCACGCGGCGAGCGCCGCTCGATCGTGCTGACCGAAATCCCGTTCCAGGTCGGCAAGAACGGCCTGGTCGAGAAGATCGCCGAAGCCGCCAAGGACAAGCGGATCGAGGGTGTCAGCGATATTCGCGACGAATCGAACCGCGAGGGCGTGCGCATCGTCATCGACCTGAAGCGTGACGCGACGCCGGAAGTGGTGCTCAACCAGCTGTGGCGGCACACCCCGGCCCAGTCGAGCTTTGCCGCAAACATGCTGGCGATCCGCGGAGGCCGTCCGGAGCTCCTGAACCTCAAGGACATCATCGACGCGTTCATCACCTTCCGCGAGGAAGTGATCACCCGCCGGTCGAAGTTCGAACTCGCCAAGGCGCGCGACCGGGCGCACCTGTTGCTGGGCCTGGTCATCGCGGTCACCAACCTGGACGAAGTGGTGCGCATCATCCGCGGTGCCGCCAATCCGGCCGCGGCGCGCAACGCGCTGCTGACGCGCGAATGGCCGGTCGCCGAAATCGCGCCGTACATCCGCCTGGTCGAGGCGGTGGAAACCGAAGTCACGGGCGACACCTATCGTCTGTCGGATGCGCAGGTCCGCGCGATCCTCGACCTTCGCCTCCACCGCCTGACCGCACTTGGCCGTGACGAGATCGGCGACGAGCTGTCCAAGCTGGCGGACTCGATCGCCGAGCTGCTCGAGATCCTGGGCAACCGTGCCAAGCTCTACGCCGTCATGCGCAACGAGCTGGTGCAGGTGCGCGCGGAGTTCGCGACGCCGCGCCGGACCGAGATCGCCAATGCGGCCGACGGCATCGACGACGAGGATCTGATCGAGCGCGAGGACATGGTCGTGACCGTGACCATGCAGGGCTATATCAAGCGCACCCCGCTCGACACCTTCCGCGCGCAGAAGCGCGGCGGCAAGGGCCGCGCCGGCATGGCGACCAAGGACGAGGATGCGATCACCTCGCTGTTCGTCACCTCCACCCACACCCCGGTGCTGTTCTTCTCGACCGCCGGCAAGGTGTACCGCATGAAGGTGTGGCGCCTGCCGGAGGGTGGCCCCGCCACCCGTGGCCGGCCAATGGTCAACCTGCTGCCGCTGGCCGCGGGCGAAACGATCTCCACCGTGCTGCCGCTGCCAGAGGACGAGGACAGCTGGTCCGACCTGCACGTCATGTTCGCGACTGCCAACGGCACCGTCCGCCGCAACTCGATGGACGCGTTCACCAATGTGCCCACCGCCGGCAAGATCGCGATGCGCTTCGACGACGACAGCGACGACCGGTTGATCGGCGTGGCGCTGCTGACCGAGAGCGACGACGTGTTGCTCGCCACCAAGTGCGGCAAGGCGATCCGCTTCGCCGCAACCGACGTGCGCGAGTTCCAGAGCCGTACGTCGACCGGCGTCCGCGGCGTCAGCCTGGCGCAGGGCGACGAGGTGATCTCGCTGTCGATCCTGGGCGGCTTTGCGGCCACCACCGAGGAACGAGACGCGTATCTCAAGGCGGCGCCGTGGAAGGAAGGCGAACGCGAAGTCACGCTTTCGCCCGACCGCATGGCCGAGTTCGAGGCGGCGGAGCAGTTCATCCTGACCGTCACCGCCAACGGCTATGGCAAGCGCACCTCGGCCTATGAGTATCGCCGCACCAACCGCGGTGGCCAGGGCATCACCAACATCGTCACCTCGGACCGCAACGGCCATGTCGTCGCGAGCTTCCCGGCGAGCTCCGGCGAGCAGCTGATGCTGGTGACGGACCAGGCCAAGCTGATCCGCATGTCGGTGGGCGACACCCGCGTGACCGGCCGCGCCAGCCAGGGCGTGCGCCTGTTCCACGTCGCCGCCCAGGAGCATGTCGTCTCCGCCGCGCGCATCGACGAGGAGGAGGAGCCGGAGAACGCAGCGGAGGCCATCGTCGCCGAAGAGCGTGCAACCCTGTCTACAGCCGATGGTTCGGAAGCCGATGCGATCCAGCTCGACGACGGTACGGGTCCGGAAACCCTGCCGGAGCGGATCGAGGAAGAGGACGGGAGCGACGACGAATGAGCAAGCCCAAGGCCGCGTTCAAGGTCCTGACCGCCGATCAGATGGCCGAACTGGAGACCGGCAGCTTTGCCGGTGCTCCGGTCGACCGGCAGGACGGCTATATCCACCTCTCGACGGCGGCGCAGCTGACCGAAACGGTGGACAAGCACTTCGCCGGCCAGGACGGGCTGTGGGTGGCCGAGGTCGATCTCGACGCCGTAGGTGACGCGATCCGGTGGGAGCCGTCGCGCGGCGGCCAGGACTTCCCGCACCTGTACGGAACGCTCACGCTGGACGTGGTGGTCGCCTATTCACCGCTCGAGCGCGAGCACGACGGCAGCGTGCGGCTTCCGGTCACGGGCTGAACGCGGCGGTCGGCGGCAATCTCCCGTTCGGCCGCCTTAACGGCTGACGGCGCGTTGCCACCCAACCGCAGACACCCGCCACCGTTATCTTGCAGCGTCGGTGAGCGAACTCCGGCTCTTCGCCTGCCGTTAAGTGGGCGAGCAGACCTCGGCACACTCTTTCACGAAGCCGCGGCACCGTACCAGCGCCTGCGGAAAGAGAGGGTGGGGCCGGATCGCTAGCCCATGGTATCAGCCCTGGCGCAGATCCGGCGACGCCAGCGGCTCGCCTGTCAACGGCAAGGGCACGGCGGGGGTATGCTGCGTGTCCCCGGGTCCATAGACCCGGTCGAGGTAGTAGCCGGCAAGCAGATAATGCGCCTTTACTACCGCCGGGTGTTCCGCAGTTTGCGCCAGCTTCAGTTCGGCTTCGGCACGCTCGTAGAAATACGCATTGTCTTCAACGTCGTTCATGGTCGCCCTTCGAACGCGCCTTTTCGGCGCGTCGATCCTATCCTTGCTGGAGCCAGCTTGCGCCGACTCCTGTTCTTCATTTCTTTGGCGGATGTTTAGGCCAGAATGCCCGCAGGAGGAATGGGGCAACATCGCTGGCGGCCGGGGCATCGCCAGCGGAAAGCATCACGGGTGCCGCCCGCCCCAGAGGAGCGCAGCGACCGGGTCGTCCGGAAATGGCGAGACATTTCCCCCACAGCCGCGAAACGGGCGATCCGAAGAATGGTTCCAGACCTAGGGCAGCAAATCGACCACATGCGCGCCTGCGGCCACGGCCTGAAGCAGCAGCCGGCGGTGGCAGTGGCTCGGATTGCGCTCGTAGCAGAGCAAGGCGGAGGGTAGCTCCCCCGCCAGCGCCAGCATCATCGCGGCCTGCGCCTGGGCCTCCGGCAGCTCGAGCTGGTGCTCGTACACCTCCCGCAGGGTCGCGACGCCTCCCTTCTTCGCCGCATCCCGCCCGCGCTTCGGCGTGCCGAGCGCCTTCAGGTGGCGATAGTCGATGCCGACTTCCGCCAGATGTGCCGCCAGCTAGGATTTGGAAAAACCAGGCCGGCGGGAAAGCGGCAGTGCCCGCACGTCAAGGACGCGACGGACGCCAGCCCTTTGAAGCGCAGCCAGGAACTCCGCCATGGTGGTCGCCTCATAGCCGATGGTGTAGATCGTCTGCGGCGCATCCGACATGGCATGTTCCCCTCTTGCGGCTGTGCACTTGCGCATGGATCGGCTAGGCAGCAGCGGATGGCGCACCGTCGCCCCCTTCCCTAGCAGCTTTCGAGACGTTCGTGACGCAATCCCATCATATCCACATCATCGGCGGCGGTCTGGCCGGGTCCGAAGCCGCCTGGCAGCTCGCGCAGGCAGGCTTTCGCGTGCGCCTGTCGGAAATGCGCGGCAGTGGCGACTGCACGCCCGCGCACCAGAGCGACAGCCTGGCGGAGCTGGTCTGCTCCAACAGCTTCCGGTCGGATGATGCGGAAAGCAACGCAGTGGGCCTGCTCCATGCTGAGATGCGGGCGCTGGGATCGCTGATCATGGCCAAGGGCGACGAGCACCGCGTACCGGCGGGCTCCGCGCTTGCGGTCGATCGGGAGGGCTTCGCCGCCGGGGTCACCGCCGCCTTGGAGGCGCATCCCAACATCACGATCGTGCGCGAGCGCGTCGACACCCTGCCCGCGGATGGTCCGACGATCATCGCCACCGGGCCGCTGACGGCGCCGGGCCTTGCCGAGAGCATCGGCGGTGCGACCGGCAGTGATGCGCTTGCCTTTTTCGACGCGATCGCGCCCATCGTCCACTTCGACAGCGTCGACATGGACGTGGCCTGGATGGCCGCGCGCTGGGACAAGGGCGGCAAGGACTACATCAACTGCCCGATGGACAAGGAACAATATCTCGCCTTCCACGCCGGGCTGCTGGCGGGCGAGAAGACCGAGTTCCGCGAGTGGGAGAACGTCCCCTATTTCGAAGGCTGTATGCCGATCGAAGTGATGGCGGAGCGCGGGCTGGATACGCTGCGCTATGGCCCGATGAAGCCGGTCGGCCTCGACAATCCGCGCACGGGCCGCTGGCCCTATGCGGTGGTGCAGCTGCGCCAGGACAATGCGCAGGGCACGCTGTGGAACATCGTCGGCTTCCAGACCAAGCTGAAGCACGCAGAGCAGGTCCGCCTGTTCCGCACCATCCCGGGGCTGGAAAAGGCCGAGTTCGCGCGACTGGGCGGGCTGCACCGCAACACCTTCATCCGCTCGCCCGAGCTGCTCGACCCGACGCTGCGGCTGAAGGCGCGGCCGCACCTGCGCTTTGCCGGGCAGATCACCGGCTGCGAAGGCTATGTGGAGAGCTCGGCAATCGGGCTGATGGCGGGCCGTTTCGCCGCGGCGGAGCTGGCGGGCAAGGACTTGCCCCCGCCCCCGCCGGAGACGGCGCTAGGCGCGCTGCTCGGCCACATCACCGGGGGCGCAGAAACCGAGACCTATCAGCCGATGAACGTCAACTTCGGCCTGTTCCCGCCGATCGAGGGCCGCACCAAGAAGGCGGATCGCAAGAAGATGTACACCGCGCGCGCCCGCACCGCACTGGAGGCGTGGATGCCGGCCTGAGGCAGGCTGGGGGCGAACCGATATGTTTGTCCTGAGTAGCCGTTGAGCAACGTCAATACGGTCCTTCGACTTTGCTCAGCCCCTACTCAGGCACGCACGGCTTCACTGCCCGTCACTCACCCTACTCGTCTCCCTCAGTCGCCGCCGGGGGACAGGCGCAGCGGACGGTGGGCTTGCGCGGAACGGCAGTGGCCGCGAACTCAGCCGGATTGAGTGCCGCGGAACGATCGGCATCGGCCTTGGCGAACTTGGTCGTGGTGCGGGTCGCCCATTCCTCGAATGACAACTGGCCATCATGGTCGAGGTCGAGCCGGGCATAGGCCTTGCGGCGGCTGGCGAGATATTCCTCACGCGTGACGCTGCCGTTGCGATCCTTGTCATAGCGGTCGAACCGCTTCTGCTCGCGCGTGCGCGGACTGGCGCTGGGTACCGTGATCGGCTCTGGCGGCAGCGGCGCCGGTGCGTGCGACATTGGCCTTGGTGGCGGAAGCGGCCCTTCGACCTGGGCGCTGCCGCGAAACAGGAACACGCCGGCCGTCGCCAGCAACAAGGCCGAAACCACCCCCGCGCCATATCGCCACATGCCCGCCCCCGGAACTGCCACGTCGGCATGGAGGCTATCGCAGGCGAAGCGCGTCGAACAGCCCTAACGACCGCTTAACCGATGCCAGACAACCCGGCCGAGCCGTCGCGGTGAACCCGGCGGACTGCCGCCTTCCAGATCCATGCGCGCGAAATGGGCGAGCATGCCAAGCGGGCGGAGCTTGCGCGGCCAGCGGTTGGCCAGGCCGGTGTGCAGGTGCTCGAGCGCAACGCGCCGGGCGGCCTCTGCTTCGATCGGGTTCGACAGGTGCGCCGAGAGGTCGGCCAGCGCCCAACCCGCACCGGCGGCACGGACCGCATTCCCGGCGCTTTCGCCGAGAAGCTTGGCGGCGAGCGCGAAAAAGGCTCCGCCCCGACCCTCGCCAAAGCGGCGCAGCGCAGCTTCGTCGAGCGCCGCTTCCTCGATCAGCACGTCCCAGCCATCGATCGTCGCAGCAGCCTCGGCACCTTGCACGCCCGCCGGCAGCAGATCCCGCGACACCGATTCCAGCACCGGCTGTGCCGGCGGGGGTGCCGAGTCGAGCTTGCCCAGGGCATCATGCCACCAGGTCAGCCGCATCTGGCCGATCAGCGGCTCGGTGGTCGTCCGAACGATGTCTGCCAGGGCATGATCCAGCGCGAACAGCGTCTGTATCGCCTGCCGCCGGGCAGCCGGGACATAGGCGAGGACAAGCGCCCGCTCGTGCGTTGCTGGGCTTTCCCCCGCCTCCGCGGGGCCCGGTTCTGGTCCGGCACTTGGATTAACCATGAAGCTTCAGTCCGTCTTTAAGTCTTCCAGCTCATTCTAACTACTGGATATTTTTTGTTTAGCTCGAGGCACCGGTTTGAAGGGCCGCCCAACTGAAAGGCCGCCAGGCCTGTTATCGCGACTGATCGGCGACGTCCGTGCGAACACATTGGCGATCATGGCCGCAGCGATGATCCCGCTGATCGGCATGATCGGCGGCGCCATCGACCTGTCCCGCATGTACATCGTCAAGACGCGGCTGCAACATGCCTGTGACGCAGGCGCGCTCGCTGGCCGCAAGGCAATGGGCGGCGGCACCTGGACTCAGTCGAGCGGTGCGCCGGGCAAGGCGGCCAAGCAGTTCTTCGACGCGAATATCTCCAAGACCGCCTATGGCGCGGCCGTCGCGGATGGCGTGTTCCGCGAGAACGCCGGCAAGGTGACCGGCACCGCCAGCGCGACCGTGCCGATGACGCTGATGCGCGTGTTCGGCTTCACCAGCCGCACGCTGTCGGTGACCTGCGACGCAGAGATGCGGCTGCCAAACACGGACGTGATGTTCGTGCTCGATACGACCGGGTCGATGAGCCAATCGATCGGCAGCGTGACCAAAATCGACGCCCTGAGAGTCGCGGTGAAATGTTTCTACGAGATTGTCGCCCGCCTCGACACGGACGCCCAATGCACGACCGGTACTCCCAGCGGGGGAACCGGAGACCAGGTCCAGATCCGCTTCGGCTTCGTTCCCTATGCAGTGAACGTCAACGTCGGTCGTCTGCTCAAACCCGAATGGATGGTGGACAAGTGGACCTATCAGAGTCGGGTCTACATCCCGCCAAGCTATGGCGCCTGGGGTAACTGGGGAGCGGCGCTCAAGATCCTGTCCTGCGGAGCGCTTCCGCCGAATACTGACACCGTCGAATACCGCGCCAACCTGAACGTGCTTGGCCTCGTGTGCATCGTGGAGACGCGTAGCCGTACCGTCCAGCCAGCGTCATGGGAGTACCGGCCGGTTGAGCATAACGTGAGTGGACTGAAGAACGGCAGCGGATGGAACGCAAGTGTCCAGCTGCCTCTCGACAACGGCGGCGCGGCGAGGAGCGTATCATGGCCGGGATGCATCGAGGAACGCCAGACGATCCAGACGTCGACCTTCACGTCGATCACCAGCAGCGCCTATGATCTCGACATCGACAAGGTGCCCACGGCGGATGTCACCACCCGATGGAAACCCTGGCTGCCGGGTGCGCTCTACACTCGCCAGAGTACGGGCAGAAACGACACCGGCAACTGGAACCGTGCCACGATCCGCACGACAACCGACTATTCCAACAACGCCTATGCCGCCTGCCCCACCGCCGCGCGCAAGCTTCAGGGCTGGGACAATGCCGATGTCTTTGACGATTACGTCGACAGCTTGCGCCCGGAGGGAAACACCTATCACGATATCGGGTTGCTCTGGGGAGCGCGGCTGATGTCCGCCACCGGCATCTTCGCCAACGAAAATGCACGTACGCTGCAAGGCGGCGACATCGAGCGCCACCTGATATTCATGACCGACGGCGACACCCAGGCGGCTCCCACGGATTACAATGCTTATGGCATCCCTTGGTTCGATCGCCGCCAAACTCTCGATACGGTGGTGCCCACCGCCGATATGCTCGAGGCGCAGATCAACGCGCGCTTTGCCGCGCTGTGCACGGCCGTCAAGAAGAAGAACATCACTCTGTGGGTGATCTCCTTCGGCAGCATGACCAACGAGACGAAGACTAGGCTTGAGACCTGCGCGACCACAGGACGCTATTTCAGCGCGAATGATGCGGCCTCGCTGCAATCGACCTTCAAGTCGATCGCCGACCAGATCTCGCAATTGCGGCTGACGAAATGATCCGGTGCCACCGCATTTGCTCTACGCTGAGCGCGTTCCGCTTCGAGCGGCGTGGCGCGACGGTGATCGAATTTGCCTTGGTCGCGCCAGTGCTCGCAATGCTGCTGATGGGTGCGTTCGACCTCGCGCATAGGCTGTACGTCGAAAGCGCGCTTCAGGGCGTGGTGCAGAAGACAGCGCGGGACTCGTCGTTGGAGACCGGCACCGACGCCGAAGTGGCGGACAAGCTCGACCAGCAGGTGCGCGATCAAGTGCTGCAGCTCGCACCCAAAGGTGAGGTCACGATCACCCGCCGCGCTTATCGCAACTATGCCGCGGCGGCGCGCAAGGCGGAGGCGTTCACCGACGTCAACAAGGACGGGACGTGCAGCAACGGCGAGCCTTACGAGGACGCCAATCGCAACGGTAGATGGGATCTTGAAGGCGGCAGCACCGGTCAGGGGGGAGCCCTGGATGCCACCGTCTATACCGCCACCGTCTACTATCCCAAACTGTTCCCGTTCTGGAAGATGGTCGGCAGCAGCGACCATGCCACTGCCCGAGCGACCACCGTGCTGCGCAACCAGCCCTATGGGGACCAGGGCACCCCGACCGCGGGGACATGCGCATGACCAATCGCATGCACCCCACCCGCCTGCTCCGGAACCGGCGCGCTGTCGCGCTCATCGAGTTCGCGCTTGGCCTGCCGATCTTCCTGATGCTGACGCTCACCGGAGCGGAGCTGACGAACTATATCATCGTCAAGATGCGGATCAGCCAGATCGCGCTGCAGGTCGCCGACAATGCCGCGCGCATGGGCACCGGCAGCCTGTTGTCGGCGAAGATCGTCAGCGAGACCGATGTCAACGACCTGCTGACCGGCGCCGAACTGCAGGCGGGCGGACTTGACCTGTACAAGCATGGCCGAGTGATCCTGTCGGACCTGCAACCCGCGACGGTGCCGAACACGACTCCCCCCAAGTACAAGATCGCCAAGCAGCGCTGCCGCGGTAGCGCTGCCCATGCGTCGACCTATGGCGCGCAGGGCTCGATCAACTCCGGCATGGGACCGCCCGGGCACCTGACGTTCGCGCCGGAAAACGGCGCGACGATGTTCGTCGAGGTCTACTACCGCTACCAGCCGCTGGTGCAGTCCTCGCTCGCGCCGTCGGAAACGATCATCGAAACCGCGTCCATGATGGTCCGCGATCGCCGTGACCTGAGCGACTATTCCAATACCGAGCGCGCGGTCATCTCCAGCTGCTGACGCAAAAAGGGCCAGCGGTTTCCCGCCAGCCCTTCCCGAAGCGATCCGGGCTGCGCCCGATCAGCCCCTTGCCGATCAGCCCTTGTAGGTGACCTTCTTCACCGTCTCGACCACACGGTCGGCGGTGACGAGCGCCAGCTTTTCGAGGTTCGCCGCATAGGGAAGCGGCACGTCCTCGTTGGTGACGCGCAGCACCGGTGCGTCGAGGTCGTCGAAGCCCTGCTCCATCACGACCGCCGCGATCTCGCTCGCGATCGAGCAGACCGGCCAGCCTTCCTCGACCACCACCAGGCGGTTGGTCTTCTTCAGGCTCTGAAGCACCGTCTTGGTGTCGAGCGGGCGCAGCGTGCGCAGGTCGATGACTTCCGCCTCGATGCCTTCGCCTGCCAGCTTTTCGGCAGCTTCGAGCGCGACGCCGACGCCGATCGAGTAGGACACGATCGTCACGTCCTTGCCCGGACGCATGATGCGGGCCTTGCCGATCGGCAGGACATAGTCGTCGAGCTTCGGCACCTCAAAGGTACGGCCGTACATCAGCTCGTTCTCAAGGAACACGACCGGGTCTTCCGAGCGGATCGCGGCCTTCAGCAGGCCCTTGGCGTCGGCCGCGTCATAAGGCGCGATCACGACCAGGCCGGGAACGCTGGCGTACCAAGGACCATAGTTCTGCGAGTGCTGCGCGCCGACGCGGCTCGCCGCGCCATTGGGGCCGCGGAACACGATCGGGCAGCGCATCTGGCCGCCCGACATGTAGTTGGTCTTGGCGGCCGAGTTGATGATGTGGTCGATCGCCTGCATGGCGAAGTTGAACGTCATGAACTCGACGATCGGCTTCAGGCCGCCCATCGCAGCACCCGTGCCGACGCCGGCAAAGCCGTATTCGGTGATCGGCGTGTCGATGACGCGCTTGGGACCGAACTCCTCGAGCAGGCCCTGGGTTACCTTGTAGGCGCCCTGGTACTCGGCAACTTCCTCGCCGATCACGAAGACGCGGCCATCGGCGCGCATTTCCTCGGCCATCGCGTCGCGCAGTGCTTCGCGGACGGTGACCTTCACCATCTCGGTGCCTTCCGGCACTTCGGGGTCGGTCGACGTCTGCTCGACGGCGTTGACGAGCTGCGTGGTGCCCGTCTCCTGCTCCTTCGGCGCGTCCGAAACGGCCTCAGTACGCTGGTCGGACGGGGTCTGCACACCGCCCTCACCATCGGCCGGCTTGGAGCCTGCCGCAGCACCGGTCGCGGTCTGCGACGCGTTGGCGGCTTCCGCCACGTCCTCGCCCTCGCCCGCGATCAGCGCGATCACGGTGCCGACCTTCACATTGTCGGTGCCCTCGGTGACCAGGATCTTGGCAATCGTACCCTCGTCGACCGCCTCGAACTCCATGGTCGCCTTGTCGGTCTCGATCTCGGCCATGATGTCGCCGGACTTGACGACGTCACCTTCCTTGACCAGCCACTTGGCCAGCGTGCCCTCTTCCATCGTGGGCGACAGCGCCGGCATCTTCAGTTCGATCGCCATCTCAGTAGTTCTCCACCAGCACGTCCGTATAGAGCTCGGCCGGATCGGGTTCCGGCGTGCTCTCGGCGAAGTCGGCGGCCTCGTTCACCACCTTGCGGATTTCCTGCTCGATCGTCTTCAGATCGGCCTCGGTAACGCCCAGCTTCTCGAGCTCGCGCTTGGCGCCTTCGATCGGGTCGGAATTGTCGCGCATCGCCTGCACTTCCTCGCGCGTGCGGTACTTGGCAGGGTCGGACATCGAGTGGCCGCGATAGCGATAGGTCTTCATCTCCAGGATGATCGGACCCTTGCCGGCGCGCACCCATGCGAGCGCCTCTTCGGCTGCACCGCGGCAGGCGAGCACGTCCATGCCGTCGACCTGGATGCCCGGGATACGGAAGCTTTCGCCGCGCTTGTAGAGCTGGTCTTCCGCCGACGAGCGATTGACGCTGGTGCCCATGGCGTAGTGGTTGTTCTCGATCACATAGATGATCGGCAGCTTCCACAGCTCGGCCATGTTGAAGCTCTCGTACACCTGGCCCTGGTTGGCCGCGCCATCGCCGAAATAGGCCATCGCGACGCCGCCGTCCTCGTTGTACTTATGCCCGAACGCCAAGCCGGTGCCGAGCGACACCTGCGCACCGACGATGCCGTGGCCGCCGTAGAACTTCTTCTCGGTTGAGAACATGTGCATCGACCCGCCCTTGCCACGGCTGATGCCGGCGGCGCGGCCGGTCAGCTCGGCCATGATGACCTTGGGATCGATGCCATAGGCCAGCATGTGGCCATGGTCGCGATAGCCGGTGATGACCGAGTCCTTCTCGCCATCCAGCGCGGACTGCAGGCCGACGGCAACCGCCTCCTGGCCGATGTAGAGATGGCAGAAGCCGCCGATGAAGCCGAGGCCGTAGAGCTGGCCCGCCTTCTCTTCGAAGCGGCGGATCAGCAGCATCTGCTTATAGAAGTCGAGCAGTTCCTCCTTCGAGGCCTCGTAACGCGTCGGTTCGCTGGGACGCTCACGGTTCGGAACGGCAGGTTCGCTGTTGGCGCGCTGCGCCGGTGCCTTTGCCACGATGTAGGTACCCTCATGCCTGGGAAAGGGGAAAGGAGCCGAGCCTATAGGCCGGTTTCTTCCCCGACTGCAATCACCCGACCAGAACGGCTGGGCGACCGTGTTGCTCCCCCTGCTAGCGCAACTGCGCTCAGCCGTCGACCGTGCCGGAACAACGATCGGCGCCGCTTCCGTCTCCCCCCAGCGGCATGATGTATTCATCCGGATGGGCGACGTTCAGCTGCTTGCGCACCAGTTCGTCGACCATGTCCGGATCGGCGTGCCGCGGGTCGAGCAGGGCCACGCGATTGCGCAATTCCGCCCGCGCCTTGTCCAGACATGCGTAATAGGCCTGGCGCTGAGCGAGCTTGCGCGAATAATCGCGGTAGGCGAGCACGCCATTGGGGCCCAGCACCGCATAATAGCCGAAGAACCCCATGAACAGGATCGCAAACGCGGGAAACCCGGCGCGGCGAAGCATGTGGTGCAGGGGCGAAGTGCGCGGCATGCCCGATCTTTGCGCAAGCAGCGAACCGGCGCAAGATCGTCCGACTCGAAAAATGTCAGGAGATTCGAAGCTGATGCACGTAAGCCACGACCCTGCCGCCCCGGCTGCCGAACCGATCGATTTCGAGGCATTTCTCGCGGTCGACGTCCGCGTCGGAACGATCGTCGCCGCGGAAGAGTTCCCGGAAGCGCGCAAGCCCGCGTTCAAACTCAGGATCGATTTCGGCCAGCCGATCGGCGTGCGGCGATCCAGCGCCCAGATCACTGAGCATTATTCGCCGGAGACGCTGATCGGGCGACAGGTGGCGGCGGTCGTCAACTTCCCGCCGCGGCAGATCGGCAAGTTCCTGTCGGAGGTTCTGACGCTCGGCTTTCCGGACGAGAACGGCGCGGTCGTGCTGTTCGCGCCGGATCGGAAGGTGCCGGATGGAGGGCGATTGTTCTGAGGGCGGAGGCGGACGTATCGAAATGCCACTTCCCTTGAGTGACTGGTCTCCAAAGGCTACGGCCCCCACTTCGGGCCATCGCTCGATAGCTGGATCGGGACCGGCTCGCCGCAGACGGAAACCGAGGGGCCGCCAAGTTCATTCCAGCGGAACAGGTTCACGTGCCAACCGCCTGGAATCATGCGGGAACGGTCGATTATCCCGTCCGCGCCAGCCGCCCGTGCCGCATCCGCGTTGCGCCAGGATGGGGGCTCTTGCCCGGCCTTCAACGCTGGCCGCCATGGCGCGTTTGATAGATCGCGATCAATGGCGAGCGCGCGACAGGCGGCGGCGTCATGCTGATCGAGAACATGCGCGTCGCTCACCAGCAACGGCACCACGACGCGGGGAGCCCCATCTTCGCGGATGTACCCGGATACAGCGATCATGGCCCACTCCTGCCGCGGGCTCATGTAGAGCGTAGCTTGCCCCGGTCGATGGTAGCGCCCTGCGGTCTCCGACCTTGGCGGGGCAAGCACTGCGCTGGCATGATCGGCGAGAACTGCACGGAAAAACAAGCCCGAGACTGTCCGCAGCCCCTTCCCGCCACCAGCGATGCCTGGACCATTGTTCATGCGCCCAGCGTAGGCACTGGAGAGCAGCTGGCAATGGCAGTTGCCCCGCCAGCGGGCACCTGCACGAAGATCGTGCCGTAACCGCGGCGGGGCCTGCCCCGTCACTCAGGCGAAAGCCGGAGTCCATTCCGCTGCTTGCGCCTGCGGCTCAACGGACCCCGGCCTCCCCCTGCCCCACTTACACGCGCAGGATCGAGCGGCCGGCGTAGCGGGCGGCGTCGCCCAACTCTTCCTCGATGCGGATCAGCTGGTTGTACTTGGCGAGCCGGTCCGAACGCGCGAGGCTGCCCGTCTTGATCTGGCCGCAGTTGGTGGCGACCGCGAGATCCGCGATCGTCGCGTCCTCGGTCTCGCCCGAGCGATGCGACATGACGGCGGTGTAGGACGAACGCTGCGCCAGGCTTACCGCCTCCAGCGTCTCCGTAAGCGTACCGATCTGGTTGACCTTCACCAGCAGCGAGTTGGCGAGACCCTTGCCGATGCCCATCGCCAGACGCTCCGGGTTGGTGACGAACAGATCGTCGCCGACCAGCTGGACCTTGTCGCCGATCTTGTCGGTGAGCGCCTTCCAGCCCTCGAAATCGTCCTCGCCCATGCCGTCCTCGATCGAGAAGATCGGGTAGCGGGCGGCGAGGTCCGCCAGATAGTCGGCCATCTCGACCGGGGTCAGCGACTTGCCCTCGCCCACCATCTCATACTTGCCGTTCTTGAAGAACTCGGTGGCGGCGCAGTCGAGCGCCAGCATTACGTCGTCGCCCGGCGTGTAGCCGGCCTTCTCGATGCTGGTCATGATGAAGTCGAGCGCATCCGTGGTGGACGACAGGTTCGGCGCAAAGCCGCCCTCGTCGCCGACCGAGGTCGCCAGGCCCTTCTCATGCAGCCCCTTCTTGAGGGTGTGGAAGATCTCCGAACCGCAGCGCACGGCCTCGGCCAGGCTCGGTGCGCCGACCGGCATCACCATGAATTCCTGGAAGTCGATCGGGTTGTCGGCATGCTCGCCGCCGTTGATGATATTCATCATCGGCACCGGCAGGAGGTGCGCGGAGACGCCGCCGACATAGCGATAGAGCGGCAGCCCGCGAGCATCGGCCGCCGCCTTGGCGACGGCAAGGCTCACACCCAGGATGGCGTTTGCGCCAAGACGGCCCTTGTTGGGCGTGCCGTCCAGCTCGATCATCGCACGGTCGACGTCTGCCTGATCCTCGGCATCAAGGCCCAGCACCGCCTCGGCAATGTCGGCGTTCACGGCGTCGACGGCGGCCTGCACGCCCTTGCCCATCCAGCGGCTCTTGTCGCCATCGCGCTTTTCGACGGCTTCGTGCGCGCCGGTCGAGGCGCCCGATGGGACCGCAGCGCGGCCGGTACTGCCATCTTCCAGCATCACGTCGACCTCGACGGTGGGGTTGCCACGGCTGTCCAGGATCTGCCGTGCATGGATGTCGATGATTGCGGTCACGAAACGATCTCCCTACCTTCGCGGCCGGACGATGCCGGCGATCGCGCGCAGCCCTATCCGCTCGGCCCTGTCGGGGCAATTCGTGCCGGATCGGGAACCGCAGTCCCCGGCTTTGGTTCTCAAGCCGAACCAAGAAGGGAAACGCACGATGAGCGACAGCAACCGGACCGATCCGCTTTCGAGCACGGGCCCCAGCGACACCAAGGTCGAGTTCACGCCGTCCAGCAGCACGGCCGCTGGCAAGGACGTGAGCTTCGAGCCGACCACCAGCGACGACTCGGTGTACGAGACGGCGGACCTGTCGGGCGAGGACGACTCCAGCGTGGGCGACAAGGCCAAGGGCGCAACCCAGACGCTGAAGGACGAGGCAGGCAAGCTCGGCCGTCAGGCGACCGACAAGGCGCGCGGCCTTGCCGACGAGGGCAAGCTGCGCGCGACCGGCGCCCTCGACGAATTCTCCAAGATGATGGAGGACGCTGCCGGTACCGTCGACGAGAAGCTGGGTGAGCAGTACGGCCAGTACGCCCGTTCGGCAGCACAGGCCCTGTCGGGCTTCTCGGACTCGCTGCGCGACAAGGACGTCGACGATCTGGTCGACGACGTGCGCGGCTTTGTCCGCAAGAGCCCGGCGGTCGCGATCGGCACGGCGGCTGCGCTCGGCTTCGTCCTGGCACGCCTGGTCAAGGCGGGCGTCGACGGTGCGGACGCGACCGACACGACCCCGTCGGCCTGAAGCCAAGCGAGTGGACGCGATGCGCGATAGCAGGACCGACGCCAGCATAGGCGAACTCGTCCAACGGCTCACAGCCGACGGCAAGACCTGGGTCCAGGCCGAGCTGGCGGTATGGAAGGCGGTTGCCGCCTCTCGAAAGAACGACGCCATCCTGGGGATCGCGCTGGGCGTGGGCGCGCTGGTGATTGCCTTTGCGGCGATCGGCGCGCTGCTGGTCGGCCTGATCCTGGTGCTGCGTGAGCCGCTTGGCAACGGCGGCGCCACCGCCGTGGTCGTCCTCGTCGCGCTCGCGATCGCCGGGATCCTCGGCAAGATGGCCGCGACGCGGCTGGGCAACGCCTTTTCGGGAGACGGCCTGTGACCGAACCTCAGGGCGTTGCAGCAGCCCGCGCCAACGCACAGCAGGCCAAGGCCCGCATGCTCGGCACCGCCGACGCCATCAAGGCGCGACTGAATCCGAGCCTGGTTGCCGAGGACGTGGCGGACCGCGTCAAGGAACGGGCATCGGCCGCCGTCGAGCAGGGCGTGGCCGTGGTGCAGCGCGAGCCGCGTGCAGTCGCCGCGGGTGCGGCGGCCGTGCTCGGACTGTTCCTGACGCCCAAGTTGATCCGCAGCGTGCGGCGGCGCTGCAAGCAGAAGCGGGCGCGCGCCAAGGTGCCGGCCGCGGTTGCGACGCCTGCCCCGTCCGCTCCTCCGCCCGAGCGACTCTGACACTATCACCGGGCCGCATAGAGCCCCCAAGCCAAGGACAAGTGGAATGACCACGAACGGCAACAACACCACGGCCACCACCAGCACGGCCGCGAACACCGACCACGACGCCGGCACGCTGGCGACGCTGCGCGAGAGCGCCAGTCACGCTTATGAAAGCACGCGTGAGACGGCGGCGACTGCCGCGGCGCGCGCCGGCGAAGGCATCGAGGCCAACCCGCTCGCGGTGCTCGCAGGCGGCATTGCGGTCGGCGCGATCCTCGGCGCGCTGCTCCCCAAGACGGAGAGCGAGCAGAAGGTGCTGGGCCCGCTCGGCAAGCGCTTGTCGGAAACGGCGATCGCCGCCGCTGCCGCCGCGCGCGAGGCCGGCAAGGAGCAGCTGACCAGCGCGATCCCCGACAAGGATGCCGCCAAGGAGTCGCTGAAGAAGGCGTTCGGCAATGTCGTCGAAGCGGCCAAGGACGGCGGAAAGAACGCTGCCACCGGTAGCACCGCAGCCTGAACGCGTCTGCGCCCTTGAGTGCGCGGCTCCAGCCGCTATTCGGCGGTGCAGCACACATCAGGAGCTGACATGAGCAAGATGCATCTCGTTTTCGGTGGCCGCGTCAGCGACCCCCAGACGCTCGACTTTGTCGATCTGAAGGAAGTCGACCTGGTCGGACTCTTTCCCGACTATGAGAGCGCCGAAAAGGCCTGGCGCGCTGCTGCGCAGCGCACGGTCGACGACGCCGAGATGCGTTATGTCGTGGTGCCGCTGCACCGCCTGCTCGAGCCCGAGCTGAAGTAACGCCCGGGCAAAGCCCGAAAAAAGAAGCGGCTGCTTCCCCACCAGGAAGCGGCCGCTTTCCTTTGTGCGGCAGCACCGGAGCGGCTGAGCCACCCCGGTGCTCGCGCGTTAGAGTGCGAAGCGCGCCGTCACCCGCAGGTCGCGGCCGGCGAGCGGAGCATAGTCCTTCAGGTAGCTCGCGTGACGGCGCGCGACGACATCGAACAGATTGTTCGCCGACAGCAGCAGGCTGGTCGGGTTGTCGCGACCCCAGGGCTTCAGCGTCAGGGACGCGTTCACCAGCGTATAGGCGCCGGTCTCCGTCTCGTTGGCGGCAACGCGATCCTGCTTGGTCACATGCTCGACTTCGAGACGCCCTTGCGCCAGCGCGCCCTGCGCTTCGATGCCGCCAAGCAGACGCAGCGGCGGGATGCGCGGAACCGGGCCGCCATCCTTGATCGTGGCATGGGTGTAGTCGGCGACGCCGTCCACGACGATGTTCGTGCTACCGAACTGCGCGAGCCGGGCCGAAGCCTCTGCCTCAAGGCCATAGAAGCGGGCGTCGACCTGTTGATACTGGAACACGGGCAGCCCGTCTTCCAGTTCACCGGTCGGCTGCTCGTAGATGAAGCCGTCATACCAGTTGTGGTACGCTGCAAGGCTGAAGTCGAAGCCGTCGCCGCCGCCCTTCAGCGTCGCCTCGACGCCGTTGCTGCGCTCGACGCCCAGGTTTACGTCGCCGATCTCGAACGCCTGGGTGCCGGCGTGCGGTCCGTTAGCGAAAAGCTCCTCCGCCGTCGGCGCGCGCTCGCTGTGCGACAGCGACACGCCGAAGCGTACGCCGCTGTTGCCCAGTCCGATGCTGGCGCCGCCAGCTGCCGAGAATGCGTTGAAGCTGCGCTCCAGCCGGGAATTGCCGAGATCAGCGTCCGGCTGCGCGACAAGGTTCGTGCGCTCGTAGCGACCGGAAAGCTCTCCGCGCAGGGCGCCGAATTCCGCACTCTGGAGGGTGAAGACGCTATACTGCTGCGTCTCGTTGCGCGGCAGGAACTTCTCTTCGCCGACGACATTGAGCGTGCGGATCAGCATCTGTGCGCCGGTCGTGCCGCGCCAGCCGCCGCGCACCGCCTGCTGCGCCTCGAGGCGCGCTTCCAGGCCCTGGCTATTGAAGGTGGTGCCGACTTCGCCGGTGTCCTCGATCTCCTGGTGGCGATAGTCCGCAATGGCGCCGCGGAAGCGCAGGCGATCGATGAAGCCGCCGGTCTCCACTTCCCCGCGCATGTCGAGGCGAGTCTGGCGCATGTCGATGCGAACCTCTTCAGCCTCTTCGCCGGGTTCGGTCGCATAGCGGACCGGCACGCCATAATTGGTGTCGTAGTGCGAGACCGAGAAGCCGAGGTTGCCGCCGTCGGCGACCACTGCTGCACCGCCCGCGACCTGCCAGGTCTCCGCCGAGCTGTTCGGAAGCGTGCCGCTCAGATTGGCGAGGTCTGCGATGTCCGAGTCGCTGCTGGCCGCAGCTGCGCGGCGCTGCGGCTCCGCCAGGATGTGGCCGCCCGTCTTCAGGTCGTCGGACTTGGTGTAGCTGCCGTCGGCGTGCAGCACGACCTTGCCGCCCACGGGCACGTCGACGGAGCCGGAGGCGGTCCGCTCATCGGCGGCCGAGCCATAGCCGACGATGCCGTCAATGTGCACGGGCTCTTCGGGAAGGCGGCGCGGGATGCGGCTGTCGACGACGTTCACGACACCACCGATGGCGGACGGGCCGAACATCAGCGCGGCGGGCCCGCGCAGCACCTCGATCCGGTCGGCGATCAGCGGATTGATGGCGACGGCGTGATCGACGCTGGTGGTCGACACGTCGAAGCTGCCGATCCCTTCCGTCAGCACGCGGGCGCGGTCGCCCTGCAGGCCGCGCAGGATCGGCCGGGATGCACCCGGACCAAAGCTGCTGGAAGTGACGCCCGGCTGGCGGGCCAGCGTGTCACCGAGCGTCGGACGCAGCGAGCGGGTGAGCGCCTCCCCCGACAGCACGGTGGTGCCGCCGAGCAGGTCTTCCTTGGGCCGATGAAGCGAACCGGTGACGATGATATTGGCGCCGATTTCCTGGTGATCGGCGTCCGTAACGGTGGCGCGGTTCGCCTGCGGAGCGGTGCTGGCGGTGGTCTCTTCCGGCACAACTTCTGGCGCCGCATAGGCCGGAAGCCCGAACGCGAGCACCGCGCTGCCAAGAAGAAAACGAGCGATCGACATTGAAACCCTCCCCACAAGCGGAAGGCAGCCCATACAAGGCTACGATACATCATCACAAGATGCGATTATGGGTTCGTGACAAATTATTTCCGCACTGCACCCGGAACGCCTCAGCCGAGGATCGAACGGTAGAGCGCCTCGTATCGCTCCGCCATGCGCTCCACCGAGAAATGCGTGGCCACGCGCGCGCGGCAGGCGGCTCGGTCGATCTCTTCAATCCGCCCCACAGCGTCGATAGCGCCAGCCACGTCGTCGACCATAAAGCCGGTGACACCATGCTGGATCAACTCTGCCATCGAGCCGCGCCGATAGGCGATCACGGGCGTGCCGCAAGCCATCGCCTCGACCACAGACAATCCGAAGGGTTCGTCGAAACCGATCAGGTGGAGCAGCGCCCGCGCGCCGCCGAGCATCGCCGTCCGGGTGGTACCGCCGACGGCTCCGTGGTGGATCACCCTCGCCCCGTCTACACCCGGCTCAACCTCTTCCCGCCAGTAGCGCTCATCCTGGACGATGCCGGCCATGTGCAGGCGGCGGCCGGCCGCGCGGGCGACCTCGATGGCCTCGCGCGGGCCCTTGTCCGGGTGGATACGCCCAAAGAACAGCAGGTCCTCGCTGCCCACTGGATCGAACGGGAAGTCGTCGAGCGGGATGCCGTGGTGGATCGTCGCGGCATAGCGGAGTCCCGGGTGCCGGTCCGCATCGCTGATCGCGACATAATGCACGCGATCCTGATAGGGCGCGTACATCGGCAGGATACGGTCGGACGAGAAACCGTGGATGGTCGTAACCATCGGCGTGTCGACCAGCCCGGAAAAGCCGTGAGCGGGAAAGTCCGCCTGGTTGTGGATCAGGTCGAACTCGCCGGCGCGCTCGAACAGATGCGCAAGGTGGCGGAACTCCCAGACCTTGGCATCAACGGTCGGATCTTCCGAATAGGGCGCCGGCACTACCCCTGCGAGTGTGGCTGAGGTGATCGAGTCCAGCGTCGCGAACAGCGTCACGTCGATGCCGCGCGCGACCAGCGCCTCGGTCAGCAGGCTGGTGACCAGTTCCCAGGGGCCATAGTGCCGTGGTGGCGTTCGCCATGCGATCGGCGCCAGCATTGCGATCCGCATCAGGCGGCAAGTCCCAGGATCATTGCTTCATTCCCCCTCAGGTATAGCACCCCGCCGCTCGGGGCAGCGGGTTCGGCCAGCGTGGACAACAGCGGCCGAAACCCCGCCGCCCAGGCCGGCAGCGCCATCTCAACCGGTGCGGCCCCCAGGTTGAGGGCGACCAGCAACTGCGTGTCGCCATGGCGCCGCGCATAGGCCAGCAGGCTCCCTTCCGCGGCGATCAGATGCCAGCTGCCGACCGACAATGCTGCATGGTTCTTGCGCAGCATCAGCAGCTGCCGCGTGAGCGTCAGCATGGAGGCTGGGTCTTGATCCTGGGCAGCGACGTTGCGGGTCCGGTGATCCGGGTTGAGCGGCAACCAGGGCCTGCCGGTGGTGAAACCCGCGCCCTCGCCATCGTTCCACGGCATCGGCGTGCGCACCGGATCGCGGCCGCGGCCGGGCTCGCGCAGTTCCTGCGGATCGACCGCTTGGCCCGGCGGGATCGGCACATCAGCCAGCCCGAGTTCATCGCCATAGTACAGCGTCGGCGTGCCGCGCAGCGTGAGCAGCAGCATCGCCGCAACCCGCGCCTGCGCCTCCCCTACCCGCGTAGCGGCGCGAGACCGGTCATGGTTGCCGAGCACCCAATTGGGCCAGCCGCCGGGTGGCAGCGCCGCCTCATAGTCGACGATCCGCTGCGCGAGCTCGACCGCGTTCCAATCGGCCTCGATCAGCTGGAAGTTGAAGGGGAGATGCACCCCGGGACGATCGGTGCCATAATAGGTCATCAGCCGCTCGACCGGCAGATAGATCTCGCCGATCAGCAGCCGTTCGCCCCCTTCCGCCGTGTCCGCGATCATGCGCATGTCTGCGGCAAGGTCGTGCACCTCGGGCTGGTCGGTCGAATGCAGCTGCAGCACCCGGTTCTTCTCGCCCGTGCCCGGCACATAGTCCGGGTTGACCGGATTGTCGGGGAAGTCCGCGTGCTTGATCATGTGCCACAGCACATCGATGCGAAAGCCGTCGACGCCGCGCGCGAACCAGAAGCGCAGCACGTCCAGCATCGCCGCGCGCAGTTCCGGATTGCGCCAGTTGAGGTCTGGCTGCTCCTTCAGGAACGCGTGCGAGTAATACTGCCCGGTCGCCTCGTCCCACTCCCAGGCGGGGCCGCCGAAGTCGCTGATCCAGTTGTTGGGCGGGCCGCCGTCCGGGGCCGGATCGCGCCAGATATACCAGTCGCGCCTGGCCGCCTCCCGGCTGCTGCGGCTCTCCACGAACCAGGGATGCTGGTCGGAACTGTGGTTGGGCACGAAATCGAGCAGCAGCTTCAGCCCACGGGCATGGGCGGCGGACAGCAGCGCGTCGAATTCGGCCAGCGTTCCGAACCGCGGGTCGATGCCGCAATAGTCGGCAACATCATAGCCGAAGTCGGCCATCGGCGACGGGAAGATCGGCGACAGCCAGAGCGCATCGACGCCAAGCTCGACCAGATAGTCCAGCCGCGCGGTGATCCCCGCCAGGTCGCCGATGCCGTCCCCGTCGCTGTCCTGAAACGAGCGCGGGTAGATCTGGTAGATGGTGCCGCCTTCCCACCACGGCCGCGCGTCCGCCATCAATTGCCCTTGGCCGAGGCCAGCTCCGCGTGCCGACGCATCATGCGCCCGAAGAGCGGGTCGCGGTGTGTCCGCCAAGCGCGCTGTCCTGATGCCGGTCGGAGGTGCTGCCGGCGGCCTCGGTGTCGCGCTGGTCGCCCTCCTGCGGCTCGGGAGCATCGGTGCCGATCGCGTCGCCTGGTGCGACTGGATCCTCGTGGCGTTCGTGCCCGCGCTTCGTGTCCAGGCCCGGCGTGTTGTTGCCGTGCATGCGGATGTCGTCCTTGGCCATGACGTTACTCCTGTCTGCTGCCACTCCAACGGCCGGCAGCAGCCAGGGTTGCGGCGTCGGGCGCCCCCGCGCCTCGCCTCAGCCGAAGCGATAGGCGGAGACGGCCCACCCCAGCACCTCGCCCCGCCAGTCGAGCCGCGCCGGGTCGTCACCGCCGGCGCCCACAGCAACCATCAAGGGTAGCAGATGCTCTTCGCGCGGATGCGCGTAGCGGGCGTTGGGAAGCACCTCCCATGCCGCCAGCCGCTCGGCACGGCGAGCGGGGTCCGGATCGGTCGCCGCTTCGGCAAGTGCCGCGTCCCAGGTGGCGGACGGCGCTGCGGCGCGCGCGCCCCGCTCCCGCAGATTGTGGAAGCTCATGCCGGAACCGACGATCAGGACGCCTTCGTCTCGGAGCGGAGCCAGGGCGCGTCCGATCGCCAGATGTTCCGCCGGATCGAGCGACTGGCGCAGCGACATCTGCGCAAGCGGAATGTCGGCGCCCGGCACCGCGACCATCATCGGGATAAAGACGCCATGGTCCCACCCGCGGCCGTGCTCTGCGCCTGTTTCAAAGCCCGCCTGCTCCAGCAGTTCCGCTGCCCGCGCGGCTACATCGGGGGCGCCGGGCGCGGGCCATTGCAGGGCATAAGTGTGGGCCGGAAAGCCGTAATAGTCGTACAGCAGCGGCTGACCATCGCCATGATGCAGCGTCACCCGCTCCTCTTCCCAATGGCCGGAGACCAGGAGGATCGCACGCGGCCGCTCCGGCAGGGATGCGACCACTCCCGCAAGATAGTCGCGCATCGGCCGCCACATCGGGTCCGGCTCCGCCCCCGGGTTCAGGAAGAAGCAGGGGCCGCCGCCGTGCGGCACGAACAGGCTTGGCATGGTCATGGCAGAGATGTTGCGCGGCACGGGCCGAGCCTGCAACGCCGCTGCCGGAAACACGCCGTTTCACGGGCAGCGCGGCTCGGCTATGACCAGGACGCATGACCCGCTTCACCGTCAACAATCAGCCCGTCGAATATCAGCTCGATCCGGAGACTCCGCTGCTCTGGGCGCTACGGGATGCCTCCAACCTCACTGGTACCAAATACGGCTGCGGGGTCGGCCAATGCGGCGCCTGCACGGTGGACGTGGATGGCGAGGCGGTGCGGTCGTGCCAGGTGGCGATCGGCAGCCTGGAGGGGACGTTCGTCACGACCATCGAGGGGCTGTCGCGCGATCGCAGCCATCCGGTTCAGGCGGCGTTTCTCGCCACCAACCTCGGCCAGTGCGGCTATTGCATCCCCGGGCTGGTGATGGCGACGAGCGCGCTGCTGCGGTCGAACCGCGACCCTTCCGATGCGCAGATCGCCGAGGCGCTGACCAATTTGTGCCGGTGCGGCATCCAGCCGCGGCTGGCGGAGGCGGTGCGGCGCGCTGCCCGCCTGGCCCGCGGCGACGAAGTAGTCGATGCGGCACCCAAGCCCGGCACCGACCGCGACGAAGCTGCACGCGCAGTTCCTGCCCTCACCCCGCGCTGAACCTTTCTGCCGGCTGTCACGCGAGTTCAGCCAATGCTCATGGCATTGGCGGTACACCGACCAGCATTGGAAAACCGGTGGGTCCGGTTCGGGAGAACGGCAGTGATCAGGTTCTTGTTGATCGGATTGATGGCAGCCAGTGCGCTGGTGCCAGCCTCGGCCATGGCCCAGGAGCGCGGCGAGCGTCCGCGGCGCGAAGCGGCGGACGGTAACCGTTCCCAGCGCGACTCCCAGCGCCAGCGGCCGGAACGGGCGCCGCAGGCGCCGCAGCGCGACTATCAGAACCAGCGCCCGCAGGTGCAGGGACGTGCGCCGCAGCAGGACTTCCAGCGCGTCCGCCCGGCCCAGGGCGCGCGGCGCGAGCGACCTGAAGGCTGGACGCGACCGGATCGAGGCACTCCCCAGCGCTGGCAGGGCGGCGAGCGTCGTCCCGACGCGCGCGCCGAAGACCGTCGCGGCTGGGAGAACCGGAACTCGCAGGGCGGCGATCGTGTCGACCGGGGCGAGCGCCGCCCGGACCAGGTAGAGCGGAACGATCGCCAGAACTGGGGTGATCGCGCAGGGCGCGTTGAGCGCGACGGGCGTGGCCGCCCTGGCCAGCGCGAATGGCAGCGCCGCGACGACAATCGCGATTGGCGCGACCGCGACGATCGCCGCCGCAGCTTCGCCGATCGCAACTGGCGCGACGATACCCGCCAGCGGCAGTCGTGGGATGATCGTCGCTCGTGGAGCCGCAGCTGGCGCAGCGATCGACGGTACGACTGGAACGGCTATCGTCAGGCGAATCGCAACGTCTATCGGCTGCCGCGCTACTATCCGCCTTCGGGCTATGGCTATGGCTATGGCTATCAGCGCTTCTCGATCGGGCTCACGCTGGGGTCGATGCTGTACGGCTCGGGCTATTGGATCAACGATCCCTATGCGTACCGCCTGCCGCCCGCCGATGGCCCGTACCGCTGGGTGCGCTACTACAACGACGCGCTGCTGGTGGACCTGGAAACCGGCGAGGTGGTGGACACGGTGTACGACCTGTTCTGGTAAGCCGACACGGGTTGCGGGCGGGGGCTCGGCAGGCGACTGCCGGGCCCTCTTGCCTTCGCCCGCCCCTTGTCCGAAGGAACGGCGCCATGAAGGTGCAATCCAACCGTCCGCATGGCTCCCCTTCCGCGGTCCGCGCCGCGTTCGGCACGAACGTCGCAGCGCGGCTGAGTGCGAATCCACAGGTTCGCGCCGCCAGGACCGAAGCGGCCCAGATGTTCGTCCACCCGGAGTTCCTGACTGCGGACGAATGCGGGATGCTGATGCGCACCATCGACGCGGGCAGCCGGCGATCCACCCTGCTCACGCAGTCGAACGACCCGAACTTCCGCACCAGCGACAGCTGCGACCTAGATCGCTGGTCGCCCGAGATCCAGCCGCTGGACGAACGCATCGCCGACCTGCTCGGCATCGAGCCCCAGTTCGGCGAGACCATGCAGGGCCAACGCTATGCGCCCGGCCAGCAGTTCCGCGCCCACCACGACTATTTCCATGAAGGCGAGTCCTATTGGGCCGACATGGAGCAGCAGGGCGGCCAGCGGACCTGGACCGCGATGGTGTTCCTCAACACCGTCGAGCAGGGCGGCGCCACCTGGTTTCCTCAAGCGGGCGTGCGTTTCAAGCCCAATGCCGGCCAGCTCGTCGCCTGGAACAACATGAACCCCGACGGCAGCCCCAACAAGCTGACCCTGCACGAGGGCATGGCCGTGATGCGCGGCACCAAATACATCATCACCAAATGGTTTCGCGAGCGCCCATGGGTCAAGTGACGGAACATCCAGCGATTTCCTTCGCGCCGCGGTTGGCGTAAGCGCCCTTCATGCGTCCCGTACTGAACGTTCACCGCTCGATCCTGGGGCAACCCTGGCGCTGGCGCGGCCTTGCCGCCGACCCGTGCGACGCGAGCTTCGCCCCCGACGATCTGGTCACCCAGCTGCTGCTCGCACGCGGCTGCTCGCGTGACGCGCTGGAGGCGCACCGCACGCCCAGCATCCGCGGCTTCATGCCGAACCCGTCGATCTTCCGCGACATGGACAAGGCCGCGGACCGGCTGGCCGATGCCGTGCAGGCCGGCGAGCAGGTCGCGATCTTCGGCGATTATGACGTGGACGGCGCGACTTCTGCGGCGCTGCTGATCCTGCTGCTGCGCCAGCTGGGTCTGGAAGCGCGCCCCTACATCCCCGACCGCATGACCGAGGGCTATGGTCCTTCCGGTCCGGCGCTGCTGCGCCTCCAGCAAGAGGGTGCGAGCCTGATTGTCACCGTCGATTGCGGCGCCCAGGCGTTCGAGGCGCTGGACGTCGCGCGCGAGGCTGCGGTCGACGTGGTGGTGGTGGACCACCACAAATGCGCCGCCGCCCTGCCCTACGCCCATGCACTGGTGAACCCCAACCGCATGGACGAGCGCGAGGGCGCCGAGCACGGGCATCTCGCCGCGGTTGGCGTCGCTTTCCTGCTCGGCGCGGCGCTGCTGCGCACGCTGCGTGCCCGCGGCTGGTTCGCCAACCGGCCGGAACCCAAGCTGATCGAGCTGCTCGACCTGGTGGCGCTGGGCACCGTTGCGGACGTCGCACAGCTGCGCGGGCTCAACCGCGCATTCGTGGCGCAGGGCCTCAAGGTCATGGCGCAGCGCCGAAACCCGGGGCTCGCCGCCTTGATCGAGGCGTCGCGACTGACGCGGGCGCCGACCTGCTCGGATCTCGGCTTTGCACTGGGTCCCAGGATCAACGCCGGCGGGCGTGTCGGCCGTTCCGATCTGGGCGTTCGGCTGCTCACGACGCAGGACCGCGACGAGGCGCGCGCGATCGCCGAGGAGCTCGACCGGCTCAACGAAGAACGCCGCGCCATCGAAGGCATCGTCCAGGCCGAGGCAGAGGAGCGCTGCGCCACCCAGACCGAGCGTGGGGTGGCGGTCGTCTCCGGCCGCGGCTGGCATGCCGGCGTGATCGGCATCGTCGCGGGTCGCCTCAAGGAAAAGCTCGGCCGCCCGGTTCTGGTGATCGCGGTCGACGAGAATGGCGTCGGCAAGGGCTCCGGCCGCTCGATCGCGGGCGTCGACCTGGGCGCGGCGATCCTGTCGGCCAAGGACAGCGGCCTGCTCCATGCCGGCGGCGGCCATGCCATGGCAGCGGGCGTGACCGTGTCGGAAGAGACTATTCCGGCGCTCGCCGACTTCCTCCACGAGAATCTGAACGAAGCCGTCGAGCGCGCCCGGGGCGAGCGCGCGCTGTTGTTCGACGCGGTGCTGGCGCCCGGCGGCGTCAACCCGATGCTGGTCGAGGCGCTGGAGGTTGGCGGCCCCTATGGCGTCGGCTGGCCCGCCCCGCGCGTCGCGGCCGGCCCGGTGCGCGTGATCCGCGCCGACACGGTCGGCAACGGCCATGTCCGCCTGACGGTCGCCGGGGACGACGGCCGCAGCTTGAAGGCGGTGGCATTCCGCCAGGCCGACACACCGCTTGGGGCCGCGCTGCTCGGTGCCCCGCCCCACCGCCGGCTGTGGCTCGCCGGCCGCGCCAAGATCGACGACTGGGGCAGCCGCCCGGCCGCCGAGCTTCATGTCGAGGACGCCGCCTGGGCGGACTGAGCGCGTAAAAAGCGAAAAAGCGAAAACACCTGCTTGACCGATCGCCGGCATTTCCCTAGTTCGCCGCGACCGGCAACGGCCCCTTCGTCTAGCGGTTAGGACGCGGCCCTTTCACGGCTGAAACACGGGTTCGATTCCCGTAGGGGTCACCATCGTCAAGCCAGGATCGTCAGTATTCTGCGCTTTTCGATGTGGCGACGAAATCGGCGCCCACAGTTGGTCCCACACATTGTGCAGGCTCTCTTGAGCGGATTTGGTCCGCCTTGGCAGATCAAACGCGAGATCACGGTACCTCACCGCGGCAAGCCAAGTAGAAGCTTGTCGGCGAAATGGCTCAATCCTCGACGTCGAGACCACCTTTCCCAGACGCCGGCCCGCGGCCGCAAGAATCAGGATCGGATACTCGAGGCGCAGTTGACGTGTCCCGAAGCGGACCCTTGTTCATGTCGCTCACGCCCACCCTCATATCTCGGATGACCCCGGCATCCTAGCCGCTACCGCTGCCGATGGCTGTATCTCCAGCACGCGTCAGTCCTGCCTCCAGAGCATCGCGGCAACCACGGCTGGGTTGAGGCGTCGCCCTGCCGACTTCGTCTATTGTTCATGTTCGATCCGCTATCTGCGGCGTCACGCAGACGGAGGTACGACCATGAAGATGATTGCCGTAAGCACGCTTGTGATATCTCTAGGGCTGAGTGCCTGCGCCTCCACCGGCGTTCGCGACCCTGCCGGTGCGGCGAAATGCAGCCCCGATGCTGCCGCGACATTCGTCGGTCAGGTGCCGCCCGACGACGCTGCAATTCTCCACCGCACGGGCAGCACGATCATTCGGCGCATCGCACCCGGTGACCCGACGACCAGGGACTATCGCGTTGAGCGAGTAACTGTAACGGTCGCGGATGGCCGGGTGGTCTCCGCTTCCTGTGGGTAAGCGCTGGACTGCAGTGCATTTGCTCTTCCTCGCGACGGCCCTGCCGCTGCTCACCGGCTGCGTGGCAGACGGCCCCTTCGAGGGTCCGGTGCGTCTGGGACAGATCGCATCCATCAATGGTCCGAGGGTGCGGGCGGACCAAGTCATCGAGGACAGCCGGTGCCCCATAGACGCCCAATGTGTCTGGGCGGGACGCCTGATCGTCCGAGTAACCGCTATGGGGGGTGGATGGTCCAAGCAGCTCGACCTCACGTCTGGCGTGCCCGTGAACGTCGCTGATGGCAGCCTTACACTCGTGGAAGCGACGCCGCCGAGGCGTTCAGCTGACCGAACTGACAAAATCCGACCCTACCGCTTTACGTTCAGCTTCCAAGGCGGACTGTAATTGCCGCTCGAGGTCCACTCCCGCCGCTAGTAGGTCGCAATCTGACCATGTCAGACGTTCGTGCGGCCCATCCCCTGTCCTTAGAAGCGGGCGTTCATTCATCATGCCTCGTTGGACGGGGACCCGCGCTGGGTTCGGGCGCGATACTTTTGCAGCGAAGCTCGACGATAGAATGTCCGTCGATCCAGGACGCACTCTATGGTTGGCCACCCTGCGCGTCCGGACTAGACGTGCAGGCCTGCGAACAGAAGGCGAATATGATGAAGCGACAGCTTGCGTATGTTCTTGGGCTTGGTTTGACGATCCTTCCGGCTCACGCGCAAGTTGCCCCTCCTGTCGATTATGCGGGCGAGGCCAAACGGATCATGGCCGGCTTGTCGGCTACCGGGATGACGGCGGCGGTGCTGATCAACGATAAAGTCGTCTACTCGGGCGCCAATGGTAAGATCGAGGACGGCAAACCCGCTCCAGTGACGGCCGAGACGCTGTTTCCCATCGCGTCGATCTCAAAGGCGTTCACCACCACCGCGTTGGCGATGCTGGTCGATGAGGGCAAGCTCGCTTGGAGTGATCCGGTACGCAAGTACATTCCCGAATTTGCCATGTACGATCCTTGGGTCAGCGAGCACTTCACCGTCCGCGATGCACTCACCCACCGCTCGGGTCTTCCGCTTGGCGCGGGCGACCTGACGATTTGGCCCGACGGCAACGCCACACCAACAGACGTAATCGCTTCGCTCAAATATCTGCGGCCAACGACGGGATTTCGAGACGGCTACGCCTACGACAATCTGCTCTACATCGTGGCTGGCGAGATCGTCGAGCGGGTGTCGGGCCAGGCATGGACCGACTTCATTTCGAGCCGCATCTTCGCTCCCATCGGCATGCGCGACTGCGCCGCCGACAAATCGCTGATCCGGCCCGGCCAAGCCATCGCCACCGGCCACGAACGCGCGGCCGCCGATCAGCACGGCACACCGATCGACCAGCGCATGAGCTTCTCCAAGACATGGGATGCCGCTGGCGGCATCTGGTGCACCAGCGGCGACATGATGAAGTGGGGCAAGTTCTGGCTCGACGGCGGTGTGTCTGCCGATGGTAAGCGGTTGCTATCGAAAAGACAGACACAAGAGCTATGGACTGGGGTCACTCCCGTTTCCGCAACCATTTCGCGGGCGACGGGCAAGGGCAACCTAGTCCTGTACGGTTTGGGCTGGTTCGTCTCGGACACCGAAGGCACGCCGATCGTCTACCACTCCGGAGGGGCGCCGGGAGTGACGAGCAATTTCATCATCCTCCCGGCGAAGAAGACGGTGATCTTCGCTTCGTCGAACGATTATCTGAGTACGGCCGGAGCATGGACGCGACACATCGCCGACGCCCTGGCCAACGGGAAGCAAGATGCCGATGTCGTGGGTCTGGCGATTGCGGCCAACGCGAAGGCGAATACCGAAGCCGCTGCGGCGCTGACCAACGCAGTCTCGCCGCCGAAAGATGCTGCTCAACCGACGCTACCGCTCAACGCATACGTCGGCACTTACCGCGATCCGTGGTACGGCGCTGTCAAAATCACCCGACGCGGGAAGAAATTGTTCATCGACATGAGTCGCTCGGCGCTGCTTGACGGTCCGCTAACCCCTTTCAATGGTGACACGTTTGCCGCGATCTGGCCCGACAAGACCATGAAGGCCGATGCCTTCGTCACGTTCTCGGTCAAGGATGGCAAAACCGTAGGCCTGAAGATGAAGGCAATTAGCAACATCACCGACTTTTCCTACGACTTCCATGATCTCGACCTAAAGCGCGAATAGCTCAAGACGATCCAGAAGCAGACGCCCGGCCCCGTTTGCCCCTTCCCCGGACCGGCCACTGGTCATCTTGGTTGAACGGCAGCTTCCGGCGTGCCTGACCAGCCTTCAAAAGGTCTCGACGTGGTGGATAGCTGCCGCCCCGGTTTGTGCGACGAACGGCAACTATCGCCTTCGCGCAAATCTAGAGCGGACCGACAGAGATCCACGCTCGTCCGGCCGGCCGCGGCTGACCGGCCCTTGGCCGTAACGCGCTTTAGAGTGTCGCCATGCGCCGGCATTCAGCCGGCGCACTACCCCTGCGATACCCCAGAGCTGCGGCTACTGCTGAGCCCTCCTGGGCACGGGCTCGAGTTGAGTTGTGGCGCTACTCCGGGAACATCGTTCAGGCAGCTGAGAAGTGAGTCAAAGTCCTCATTACTTGCCACCTCGAACACCCGACTAAGGTTCGATCCGAAGGCCTCAAGGTCTGGCCGCGTCAGGAAAGCGACAGCGACAATCTCCGTGTCCGACATGATATCCTCTATATCCGGAGCTTAACTTGCGTTAGTCGGATCGGTGCCACCGCCCAGATTGGAAAAGTCGATCAATGTCGATCTGGAACGATGGCTTTCTCGAACGTTCCCTGATGTGCCCCTTCGCCAAACGCCTCCTCGCCTGTCCAAAAAAACTTGCCACCCAAGGCTTTGGCGCCGCGCATACTGACTATATCAAGCACGTGCCCGAATCCCAGGATCAGCCCGTCAGACGTCTCGTCTATGTCAGCGTCGCTGTCGGCACCGACCGCAAGACCGACCAAGCAGACATCCTCCGCAGCTCACGCGTGAACAACGCGCTCGATGGCGTCACAGGCCTGCTGTGGAGCGACGGCGACGAGTACGTCCAGGTCGTTGAAGGCTCTGAGACTGCTGTGGCCGCGGTATTCGAGCGGATCCGCGCCGATCCTCGACACAGCGACGTCGTCATCCTCTCGGACCAAACGGGCTTTGACCGCGCCTCTGCCTACTGGACGATGGCTGCCGCATATCCGGGCGACGATGTGTCCACGATACGCCCGCACCTCGACCGCTTCATGCGGGACGCTCCTGAAGATGTCCGCCAAGCGATAGTTCAGATACACATCGGGGGGCTGTAGCCGCAAGACAGCGGGGTGTCGGCACTGCAGTTACTTCGGAAATTTAGAGTCCGCAGCGGCGCTTCAACTTGACTCCCCTGGAGGACAGGAGTGAACTGCCGGCCTCTCTACGAAGGAGTACATGATGCGCTACTTCCTTAAGGCCACTGTCCTTGCCGTTACGCTCGCTGTCGGCACCACCAGCGCGACGGAGGCCCAGATCCGGAGACAGGAATCCGTGACGGTGTTCTACGACTCCGAAGAGCATCAGAACATGGTCGGGCAGATCATCCGCTTCTGCGACGGCGGCTTCTTCCGCAGCGGTACCCCGACTTTCTACTCCGAAGAAACCTACTACGGCTGCGACTGAACGGATGCACCAGAGAGGGCGAGCACGCCGCCCGCCCTTTCCGCGGTCCTCAGGCCCTAGGCCGCCCGCAGAGGCGCCCGCCCACGTCGTACCGCTCCCATCGCGCCGCATAGCCGCCCTCGACCATCGCGCAGTTAATCTGGACACCGTCGGGGCGCCAGCACCAGGCGGTCACCCGGTCATAGCTCGTCCCGTTCTGCTCGCATCGCAGCGTCTGCCCCAGCGCCAGGCGCTCGAGCGCGCGCTTCGCCTCACCAGCCGAGGCGGTGGGGCACGGGTGTCCTGGTCGGCAGCCGCCGTCCATCTCGCGCGCGGCGATGGCCGACAGGCGGATCTTCGGCCCTTCGGCGCAGTGGATCGGGCCGTCTCCGTCATATATGCTGGTCACATGGCATGTGAGCAGTCCGGCGGGTGCCGGCTTGCTGCCACCGGCTTCGCGCGTGGGCGCCGTGCCGGCGATCTCTTCCAGCTCGGGCAGCTGCTCCTTCAGCTCCGGCCAGAAGAAGCTGGCGGCGGCGACGATCGCTACCAGGAGCACGGCAGGCGACGAGAACCGACGGCGACGGCGCGTCATCGGGTGTGCAACTTTGGCGGCATGGGAACTCCGTTGAGGAACATAATGCGAACTTGATAGACGCCACAGCCGTGAGTCGGCAAGTGGAGGCACTTCGTGCAGATGGATTGATATGGCGAGCCGCGCCCGGCTTTCGCGGCCTGGCTGTTGCTCCAGCGAGATCGGGAGGATGGCGTCGGCCGCCTGGCAAAGGCCGCGCAATCAGACCGCAGCTTCCCGCGTGAGGGCGATGCGAACGCAGTCCGCGCGCACCTCAACCGGATGCAGGCAGACGGCGACAGCTTTGAAGCGGTGGACGATGCGGAGACCGACTGGCTCAGCTACTAACGGGGGCTGAAGCCTCGTGAACGAACGGCGGAGATTGGGCGGCTCCTGCCGTGCCCGTTTGGGGGTACAGCCGGGGTATCGCTCTTGCATAATCGCTCTTGAGCCAAGCCTTTCTGCGGTGTCTGTTGGAGCAGGGCGGAGGGGTGTATCCGCCGCTAACGTCGCGAAGTCGGTGGTCAGCGGGCGTAACTGCTGAGCTTAGGATCGATACGGGAGGCCGTCGCCAACGGGTAGCTCTCGATCACTTCGGCGGCCCCGATCGGTGAGGAGGATACATAGTAGACGACCCACTTGTCTCCACGGCGAGGGATGGACGCGCCATCGTCGCAAGCTGCCGCTCCCCATCCTCGGTCAAAGACGAGCAGCTCGGGCGAGCCTTGGCCAACAAGGACCTTCGTTACTGACGCTATCGCCCTCCACGGTGATTCGTAATGAGGATCCAGCCGGCGTAACGTTCGCTCGATATCCTCATTAGGGCTTCGGAGGTGCTGCGCCGCGGTTATGCTCACCACCGCTACCCGCAGTTCACCATGCCTGGCATACGCATTCTCGACGCGCTTCTCCGGCGACATGAACACCCGACAGGGCTGGGCGGGTGAGGCGAGCGTTAGCGCAGCCCAGGTGCACAACACGCAGGAGGGAATCCACTTCATCCTCCTCGTGTAGCATCCAGTGCCTTGTCTGCTAGTGGGCGTTTCCTGCTATTGCCGTTCGGGGGTATCGCTGGGGTACTGCTCTGCCCAGGCGGCTGCTGAAACGAGGTTTTCTGCCGTGTCTGCTACAGTAGCGCGGAGGACAGTACCTCTGGCGCGAACGGCCGGAAGTGGTGGAAAGCGGACCTCTGCCTATTGGTTGAGCACCTCGCTGGGATGAGCTTTCCAGCGATCCCACGCCGCCAAGAGATGCGGTTCTTGAACGCTCTCTGCCAAAACAACGTATAGCGGTGAACGGTAGCTCATCCCTTCGTTGCGAACTCCGTCGAATACGACAGCCATTTGCCCAACATTGCCCGCGGTGGCCGGGCCGTCACCACCTAAGCCGCAGGACGTCAATTCACGGTCTTTTGCGGTTACCCGGAGACTAGGAAGGGTCCCCCTGATTGATCGCACCGGCAGCAGTACGATCCGCCTCGCCACCCGCGATCCGGCGACACTAATTTCCTCGCTTCGGACAATCCTTGCTAAATAAGTGCTCTTCGCCGCCTCGAAATAGGAGGTCTCCGTCTGTCGAGCACGTTCCAATAAGTATGCAGAAAACTCGGTATGAGCGCGCGCGCTATACTCCGCATCCGTTTCTTCCGCTTTCCGCGGCGACGGTGGCGGATAAATGCAAGCTTCCGCCACAATAGGGAAGCACATGATGCTCCCGGCGAGCAAGAGAGAGGGCCAACGCTTCATGCCGCCAGCCTCACCTCTGTTTTCTGCGATGTCCATTCCGAAAAGCGGCACGGCACTGTCTGGTTCTGAGCGAAACCGTCGATTCAGTCCGGGTGCCGTCCTGCCGCCCATCGGATCACCGCCCAGGTCGCGGCGCTGAGGTAGACAGTCGCGTACAGACCGCCACAGCCAACTAGCGCCAGCGTTAATGCAAGCTGCACGGTCTGCGCTCCGGGAGTGCCAATGAGCCAGACGCAACCCGCTGCCAGTCCGATGAAAGCGACCGACCAGACTAGGCCGCCAAACACCCAAGCACGCCAAAGGCGGCGGCGAGCTGCTGCGATACGAGAAGCGTCCATCCGTATAGATTAGCCTGGCGAACAAGGTCCGCAATTGCGAAGAGGCCAGATCGGCCGCGATGGCTCACATTCGGCGTTTTTTGCCCCTCCGGTTCTGGCGTCCGCTTCGGCCAGCGCGAACGGCGGAGATTGGTGGAATGCGGTCAGGCGGCTTTCGGCTGCGGATCTGCGATAGCTGACATAGACCGGGCCAAACGACTAGGTTAGATCAGGCAAATGCTCACGGATGACCGTCTGCTTCGAGTTGCGAAGACGCTTGCGGCTCTATGCGCAGCCTCAGTTTTGCTGCTGTCGATGTTCGGCTTTATCGTTGGCGGCTCAATGGGAGCGAACCCATCTGACCGCCCAACGTGGTTTGTTGCGCTTGTTCTGACGCCGCTTTTAGCTGTTTCTGTATTCGTATGGGCGCAGCGCATGAACGCCAGCGTCGGTCGATCAGGCTCGGGGCCTATCTTGTTGTCATTGTGATGCCCGCTCTGTGGCTGGTTCTCACACGATCCTAACGCTTGGGAATGGCAGATTTCAGGACTGCCTCTAGGCTTCTCTTCATGGCTGCAATTGGGCGTTTCCTGCCGATCCGGTTCCGGGATCCTGTTTCGCTGCGACGAACGGCGACAAGTGGTGGAAAGCGGACGCTGCCAGCTAAGCCCTTGAGAGCGCGCGCAACCCTCAGAGGCCTGTTACGCCGACTACGGCAGGCTCTCTGGCTCAGGAACGGGAAGCGAAGAGAGAATTGCTCCAAGCTCCCTGTTCCTCGCCGCATGCTTGTCTGGGGCGCATCCGTAATCCATAGAGTAGAACTGATCCAGTGATGCTCCGGACCAGTGGAAAGTGATTCCGCCCTGGTCAGTACCGTATGGCTCATCGCAGCGAAATGAATTCAAGCCATTTTCTCGCATCTTCGCGGCGGCGATCGTCTCCCCAGACCGTCGGAAAACCTCCAATCGTTGGATGAGCTTCGCAAACTGTTCGGACGTGAGCGCAAATTCACCTCGCTCCCCAGCTAACCGGGTGGCGAGCGAGAGCAACGTGCCTGTCTGGCCAGCGGACCTCACAGCATCGTTCGAGAGGTTCGACATGGCCAAGGCCACGCCAGATTATCTGGAACGCTTAGGGCTCAATGCGGCTAAAGTCATTGACCTGAAGACCAGCACGGACCCCTTCAGAGTTGGCGCCTATCGTCCTTCGTGCGGCGGCGCACCCGCGGGTCGAATCGGGAGAGATCGTCTGCCTGCTGGGCGCCAACGGCGCGGGCAAGACCACGACGATCAATCTCTTCCTCGGCTTTCTCGATCCCAGCGCGGGCGAGGCACGGGTGGACGGCGTCGACGTGCGCCGGAATCCGGTCGGCACCAAGCGCAAGCTGCTCTATGTGCCCGAGCAGATCGCGCTGTTCGGCGAGCTGACCGGCCTCGAAAACCTCGCCTATTTCGCCGCGCTCTCGGGCATTGGCGAACGATCGCCCACCAATCTGCGCAGTTGCCTGGCGCAAGCCGGTCTGGCGGAGGCGGCGATGGATCGCAGGGCGGCTGGCTACTCGAAGGGCATGAGGCAAAAGGTCGGCATCGCGCTGGCGATCGCCAAGGAGGCGCGCGCGCTGCTGCTCGACGAGCCCACCTCGGGCCTCGATCCGCAGGCGTCGGCGGAGTTCCACGCGCTGGTGGTCCGGCAACGCGACGCCGGCGCTGCCGTCCTGATGGTAACGCACGACCTGTTCCGCGCCCGAGAAGTGGGCACCCGGATTGGGCTGATGCGAGAGGGGCGACTGCGGCGCATGATCAACGCCGCAGATATCACCGCATCAGAACTGGAGAGCCTCTACCTCGAGGAAATGGGACAGTAAGGCGGGTGTTTCCGCAGCTGCTAGGCTAGCAGGCCATTCTCGGTCATCCCGCGATAATAAGCCGTTCCCCGAAACCGGACGTTTTTTCAGATGGATGTTCAGCCGGACCTGATCGACGAAGGTAGCCGCTCGGCCTCTAAACGCGAGCTGTTCCAGCTAAACACGTAGCAGCCACCAACCACACTTCTGAACAAATTGCTCACCGCGTCTGCTTACTATCGAATCGCCGACTCGGATTATGGAGATGAGCGATGGGGCGTTCGTCGTTGGACCCCGCCTATCACGAGCTTAGACCTTGGAATGAAGGCCGCGCCATCGGCGCCAAGCGGGCGTTGAAAGCACAGCAGGTATGGAGCATCCGCTTCTGGCTTGATCAGCACGGAAGGCTGCGTGATCGAGCGCTATTCGACTTTGCAATCGACAGCAAGCTGCGCGGATGTGACGTGGTAAAGGTGCGTATCGGTGACATCGTAGCTGGCGGGCGCATCCGTGAACGGGCCGTTGTGGTGCAGCAGAAGACGAAGCAGCCCGTGCAGTTCCAATTGGTCGAGCCAGCCCGGAGAACACTGCTGGTCTGGCTTGAGCGCCGCGGCGGGACACTGAACGACTTTGTTTTCCCGTCACGGAACGACTACATGGGCCATATGAGTACAAGGCAGTACGCGCGCCTCGTTCGCGAATGGGTTACTGGCATTGGCCTCCAGCCCGAGGAGTACGGCACTCACTCGCTTCGGCGCACGAAGGCTTCCATCATTTACAAGGCGACGGGCAACCTCCGTGCCGTTCAGATCCTCCTTGGTCACGCCAAGATTGAAAGCACCGTCCGCTACCTTGGAGTCGATGTCGAAGACGCCCTAGAGTTGTCGGAGCGAACCGAAATCTGAGCAGGCTCGCGACGCACATCCAGACATTCGCGGCTTGTTCCTCGCCGCCCTACTTCAGTCATTGGTTCAGGAGGACTTCCGGCCGGATCGGCCGATCTCGCCCGCTGCTGTCGACGAGCGACGGTGAGCGCGCGGTCCAGCCGATCTATGCGTCAGACGCCGCCTTCATTTCGCTACACCTGTCGCATGCCTCCATCGACGCAGAGCTCGGCGCCGGTGATAAAGCTTGCTTCGTCGCTGAGGAGAAACACGGCAGCGGACGCGACCTCGTCAGCGCGCGCCATGCGGCCGAGTGGAATGGGCTCTATGAGCATCTGCCGCATCTCCTCGGACACCGCAGCCATCATGTCCGTGTCGGTCGGCCCCGGCGCGACGACGTTGACACGGATGCGACGCGGCGCGAGCTCGGCCGCCCAGCTGCGCGCATAGGAGCGCAGTGCCGCCTTGGTAGCTCCGTAAGTACTGAACGGCGTCACGCCCATCACGTCGGCGATCGAGCCGACCAGCACCACGGATGCTCCGTCGCTTAGCACGGGCAGCGCCGCCTGGATCCCAAACAGCGCGCCACGCACGTTGACGGCGAAGTGCCGATCGAAATGCTCGCCGGTCTCCTCGACGATCGTTGCCGGCTCCGACAATCCGGCGTTCAGCACCAGCGCGTCAATGCGACCATGTAGACGCGTGGTCTCGGCCACGACCCGCTCAAGATCGCCTTGGGACGCCGCGTTGGCTTCGATACCGTGCGCCGATGGACCGATGCTCTCAGCCGCATCAGCGACTTCGTGTGACTGACGTCCGGTCAGAAGGACCGTAGCCCCTTCCTTTGCCAGCCCGCGAGCGGTCGCGAGACCAATCCCCTTCGCCCCACCGACCACCAGCGCGACCTTGCCTGCCATTCTTGCCATCTTCAGCCCTTCCGTTCGAGATGGCGAACCAGATATACGAAGCATATCTGCTATCAAGAACGCACCTGGAGTAGCGTAGATATGGCGAGCGATACCGACCTGCAGGCCCTATCGTGCAAAGCGATGATAGACGTGCCCCGCATCCGCCCCGTGCTGGAAAAGATCGCCGACAAATGGACGATCATGATCCTAATCGTGCTGTGTCCTCAGCCGGCGCGATTTAACGAGATCAAGCGACGGCTTGACGGCACATCACACACAAGTCGCTCGCCGATGCACTGAAGCGCCTAGAACGTCATGGACGGGTTACGCGCACTGTGATCCCGACCACTCCGATCGGCGTGGTCTATACGATCACGTCGCTAGGCCACTCGCTTCGCGAGCCCTTCGAAGCGCTCTGTTCCTGGGCTCTTGCTCAGGAGCAGGCGATGGCAGAGGCAGTGACCGCGTACGATAAATCGCGGGAGTAGTCGGTACGTTGACCCATGTGTCGACGGCTCTCCGTTGGCAAGGTTATTCAGAGGCTCTGCTTCGCTGGTTGGTGCGGCCATGTGCCGACCTGTTGGTGCGGCGCATGGTGCCGCTGGCCGTAATGCCATTCGCGCGTTTCGGGTCCCGATCACTTTCACGCGCTTGATGCGCTTGGGTCATTGTGGGTTTTCCCGATCCGGCGGTTCAACCGGCTTGTTGCATTAGCTCCTGATCGCCGTTTCCAACCTCGTCAGGCGCGGTCGCCCACGCCGTGTTCCTTATGCAACCTGCGGCTCGCGATAGCGTTCGCCGCTGGCCATCAGCGCCCAGATCATGCGGGCGTTCTTGTTGGCGAGCGCAACCGCCGCGACCTTGGTCTTCCGCCTGGCGAGCAGTTGCACGAGCCAGGGCCGCTTGGCCCCGTTCCGCTCGGCGTAGCGCACCACCGCCATGGCGCCGACGATGAGCATCTGGCGCAGATACTGGTGTCCGGCCTTGGTGATCCCGCCCAGCCGCTCCTTACCACCGCTGGAGTTCTGCCGGGGTACCAGGCCGATCCACGCAGCGAGGTTGCGGCCTGAACGGAAGATCGCGGGATCAGGCACGGTGGCGACGATGGCGCTGGCGAGCAGCGGACCGACGCCGGGTATCTCCATCAGCCGGCGGCCAAGCTCGGTCTCGCGTGCACTCGCCAGGATCCGGCGGTCGTTCTCAAGTATCTGCTCCTTCACGATGCGCAGCTGAGCCGCCAGCATCTCCAAGCAAAACCGAGCATCGGCTGGTACCTGCTCGTCAGTCGGATCAGCAATCACGTCGAGGAGCTGCTCGATCCCGCTCCTGCCGATCGGCGCCGCGATCCCGAACTCGGCCAGGTGCGCCCGCATCGCGCTCGGCAGCTGCGTACGCTGCCGGTTGAGGATCAGACGGACACGGTGCAGCATCATCGCGCTCTGCTGCTCGGGCGACTTGATCCCGACGAAGCGCATCGTCGGCCGCGTCACCGCCTCGCAGATCGCCTCGGCATCAGCCGCGTCGTTCTTGCCCCGCTTGACGTACGGCTTCACGTACTGCGCCGGCATGAGCTTTACGTCGTGCCCAAGCGTAACCAGCGCGCGTGCCCAATAATGCGATGTCGCGCAGGCCTCGATGCCGATCAAGCACGGCGGCAGCTTGGCAAAGAACTTCAGCAGGCGCCCGCGGGTCAGCCGCTGGCGGATCACCGCCACGCCCTCCGCGTCAACTCCGTGCACCTGGAACATGTTCTTCGCGAGATCGAGACCTATCGTCGTGACGCTTCCCATTGCGGTTCTCCTTCCGGCTCTCCGCAGATCATCCTGCGGGAGGGTTGGAGAGCCGTCCACGGTATCACTTGCAGACGCTCAGCGTGACCTGAACGCTGTCGGAATACCGCCGTCCGTTAATCGCGAGGTCGCGGCCATTGTCGGGTACCCGGTCGCCACAGCTGAATGGCAAGGCCTGGGTGGAAAGGCGACCGGCCGCTAATGCGGCATTCGATGGCCAAACCCGCGTTCTCAGGGAACTTCCCCACCGGCGCTCGCCGCTTGCTTCTCGTACTCCAAACGCTGCTGCTCCTGTTCGCTCAGCGTCGGAACGCGGGACGCTTTCCTCAGCGCGTCGGGAAGGATGCTCTGCTGATAAGGCTCTTGTGTCCAACCGTCGTTCCTGTTGGAGAACTGCGTCCCATAGATTTGCGGCTGACCGATAGCCTGAAGGTACCGATCGAGTGTCGCGGCGGCAATCCAAGTGGCTGCGGGTTTTCCTCGTGCAGCAGCTATAACCGCCAGTGCATGTGCTTTCAGGTAATCGCTTCCCTTATGTCCATGCTGGAAGATAAAAGCGGCATGATAAAAATCATCCGCGCTTTGTAGCTTGCCCGCGTCAAGCAAGACTTGGGTGCGTACACGTCTCTTTTCGTCTTCGGTATCTACGACTTTCCAGTTGATGGCGCGTGTTGTAGAACGCGCAGCTTGATCGGCATCGAAAATCGCAGTCATCTCAGAATTCGTAGGCCGCTGCAGCGTCTGCACATAGGTGCGGGTAGCATCCCATCCGCCAAGTGTGGTTTGACATGAAACGCGCTTTAGCATCGCCGGCTCGCTCCCGAAGGCGATATAACTGAGTTGGGCGTGATCGCCTTCGGGACGAATGACAAAAGCGTCTGGGACCGAGTCAGGCGCTGGATCATCGAAGGTCAGCTCCACGCCTCCCGGAACGTCGCGCGCCGCTTTTGCAACTCGCTCGATTGCCGGACCCGCGACGCGCGAAAAGCTGGCGCCATCTGAGAAGAAGTGTGTCGGGCGTAGCCACTTTCCAATTTAGCCCGCTGGCGTGCGTGCGACTTCGAACCGCATCAACACTGTGTCGCTTGCCTCTAAGGCCCAGCAACCCGTTGCATTCGTGGCGGCAAGAGCCGGTGAGGTGGTGAAGAGGATCAGGGCGGCGACAGGGGCGCGGAACATTCTCGCACCTTAGCTCTGTTTACGCAGTTGCAAAACGGAACGTCCGCTATGGCGCGAGGCGCCGCAGGGGCCGAACGTCTGCAAGCGGGCGGAAGCCGATCGGCAGCTTGAGGGGCAACAGACCCATAGTCGGCCATTGAGACTGCCCTTCCCGCTCCCCAACTTCGGTCATTCGTTAAGGTCCTCGCGCGGCAGCTTCCGGCGGCGAGACCGGCCGCGCGAATGTCTTGCATTGGGTGGAAGCGGAACGGCAGCTTTCGGAAGGCAAGTTCCGCTTAACCGCCGCTCCGTCGCGCTTCTATGGCGGCGTCAACATCAGCTACTTTTTGGCGAAGGCCCGCGAGAAACGGCTTTCCGTGCTTTCCCATCTTTGTGGGCGAGTAGCCGCGAATTGCGTCTTCATAACGCTGCACCTGATCAACAAGGCTGGCACGAAGCCGCTCTAGATCGCGATCAGATAGGCTCTCTCGTTCTGCGTAGGCGCGTTCGATGAACATCGGGGAACTGTATGCTCGCCTGAATGGGTGACCGCAATCAGGCTGCGCAAGGACACCCTGAACGTCCACTATTGGGCGTTAGCTGCCAGGCAGCTTCGCGGCTGCAAGGACCCATAGGCGGTCACTCAGGACTGGTTCTCAGCTCCCCGAAAGCCGCCATCCATTCATCTCAGCTGCGGCCGTCTGCGGCTCAGCTAATGAAGCCGAGCACTGGCATCCTGGGGAGCCAGCAGTATAGCCGGGGCGGGCGTGCTGCTGATGTGTATCGAAACCGCCTACTTCACGTCCGACATTCGCGACAGCTACGCCGGCAGTCGAATGCGCCTGCACCGGCGTTGCGAAACTTAGCACATATGCAACTGAGCCCCCGGTGACGAACGTCCGCAGCCGACCACTCGTCGCCGCTTGCCAGTCTTCTGAAAGCTATCGCTCCGCTACATCGCTGTGTAGCCGCCGTCGGCCATGACGAGGGCTCCAGTCACGAAGCTTGCCGCCGGTGAGGCGAGGAAGGCGATGACTTCTGCAATCTCCGCAGGCTCGGCGACCCGACCGAGCGCATGAACCTTGCCGTAGCTCGCCAGCGTCTCGCGGCTATCCGGGACGATGCCTCCCAAGATCTTGGTGGCGACCACTCCCGGCGCCACCGCGTTGACGCGAACGCCGCGTGTTCCAAGGTCGAGAGCCGCGGTCTTCACGAGTTGGGCGATCGCGCCCTTGGAGGCGGAATAGGCGGCGGTGTCGCGCATGCCGACGGCGCTGACCACTGATGCGACGGCGACGATCGCTCCGCTGCCCTGCGTCGCCATGATCCGCCCTGCCTCGCGCAGGTGCAGGAATGCGCCGCGAGCATTGGTGGCGAGGATGGAGTCCCACTCGCTCACGCTCGTCTCGACCAGCGGCTTGTTCAGCGTGCGCCCGGCATTGCCGACCAGGATGTCGAGCCGCCCGAACCGCTCCAGTGCGAGCGCCATGGTGGCCCGCACCGCCTCCTCGTCACTCGCATCGGCGCGCAAGAGCGCTACCTGCTCGCTCGCCAGCGCATCGACGTCCTCGCGGATGTCGGTTGCCACCACCCGTGCACCGCGCTCCACGAGCAGGCGCAGCGTCTCACGCCCGATGCCACGCGCGGCACCGGTGACCACCGCCACCTGACCGGCGAGGCTCCAGCTGTCGGGCACGCCGCTCATTACTCGCCCTCCGGAAAGTCGGTGGAGCGGGTGAGATCTTCCCAACGGTCGATCTCGTCAATCACCGCATCGAGCTTCTCGCGAGCGCGGCGCAGCGCATCGCTGCCGAGCAGCAGGTGAAGGGGCGGCTCGGGAGCGTCCGCCAGTGTCAGGATCGCCGACGCCGCCCGCTGCGGATCGCCAGGCTGGCGTCCGGCGATGGAACCGAGATAGGCGAGCGACTTGCCCACGCTGTCGGCATAGGCGTCGGCCGCCTGGCTGCGGCGAACCGAGTGGTCGGTGAGGAAGTCGGTCCGGAAGCCACCGGGAGCGATCGCGGTGACCTTCAGCCCGAACGGCGCGACCTCCTGGCTGAGGCTTTGCGACAGGCCCTCCATGGCGGCTTTCGCCGCCGCGTACATGCCAGACGACGCCATCGGCGCGCGATCCGCGATCGAGGTGATGTTGATGATGTGCCCGGCCCCCTGCTGCCTCAGCCGCGGCAGCGCCGCCCGGATCAGGCGGAAGGGTCCGAAGACGTTGACGTCGAACAGGCGCTCGACCTCGGCGCCGGTCGCCTCCTCGATCGCGCCGAGCAAGCCGTAGCCGGCATTGTTGACCAGCGCATCGATCCGTCCGGTCTTGCCGAACGCTTCTGCGACCGCAGGCGCGACTGCATCCGCGTTCGCTACGTCGAGCGTCAGGATGTGCAGCGTGCCGTTACCGGGCGCGATGCTCGGCTTGCCGTCACGCACGGTACCGATGACGGTATCGCCCCGCGCCAGCGCCGCTTCCGCAAGCGCCTTGCCCAAGCCGCGCGAGATGCCGGTGATGAACCAGGTCTTCATGTCTGTCTCCTTCGCCAGTAGATATGAAGCTGCACAGATCGGGGATAATCTGCTCATTGCTTCGCAAGCTTGTAAGCTGAGCTTCATGATGCTTCGTTGCCGGCATGATCCACCCGAGTGAGTTTGGCGCCCTGCGGGGGTTCGCCGCCGTGGCCGAGCAGCGGAGCTTCACGCGCGCAAGCCAAGTTCTGGGGGTATCGCCCTCGGCGCTCAGCCAGATGGTGCGGGGTCTGGAGGAGCGACTGGGCGTCCGCCTGCTCAACCGGACCACGCGGAGCGTCTCGCCGACCGAGGCTGGTGCCGCGCTGCTCGCCGAAACCGCCCCGGCGCTGGCCACCCTGTCGGGCGCGTTGGATCATGCGCGAGGCGCAAGTGGTCGCCCCGCCGGTACGGTGCGGATGCACTGCTTCCATGCCGCCGCCGAGATGTTCGTGGCGCCAATCCTGCCCGCCTTCACGCGCGCCAACCCGGAGATCCTCCTCGACCTGACCATCGACGACACGGTCGTCGACATCGTGGCGAACGGCTATGACGCGGCGATCCGCATCGGCGAGGTCATCGAGCGAGATATGGTCGCGGTCCGCCTGGGTGGCGACATCCGGCAGCTCGCCGTCGCCTCGCCCGGCTATCTCGCCGAACATGGGGTGCCGCAGACACCCAAGGACCTGCTCGACCACCGCTGCATCCGCTGGCGCTGGCCCGGGCAGGAAGGGCCCTACGCCTGGGAGTTCTTCGAGGACGGCCGCTGGTTCTCCGTCGCGGTCGATGGACCGCTCATCGCCAGCAGTCGCGCCTTCACCTTCGATGCGGCCGTGGCGGGGGTCGGCATCGCCTTCCTGAAGGAGGAGGCGGTGACTGGCGCCATCGCCGAGGGCCGGCTCGTCCCCCTCTTGGATCGCTGGTCGGTCCCGTTCCCCGGCTTCTATCTGTGCTATCCGCAGCAGCGTCAGATGGCAGCCCCCCTGCGCGTTCTGCTCGACGCGATCATCGCCCCTTTTCGCGGCTTGGAGGAATGACGGCTATGCGCGCGGTGTCGCGGAAAGGCGAAGAGACGCGACCTTCGGAGGTCCTGCTCCGGCCGAACTTTCAGCCGCCGCTCTTTGCCTTTCCTAAGCGGAGGTCGGCGGACACAGCGCCGGCAAGCCGTGCGCGAGCGTCACCAGCGGCTTAGGGTAGGACGGCAGAACTGCGCTCGGTCGGGACGCAAAGAACGCATACCAATCCCCCAACTCTCGACAGCCGTTCGGCACAGGCACCCCGTAGACATGTTCGGCGAACTGCAACGTCGCCATGGCAATGCAATCGGCGATCGTGGCCTGCGATCCTGCCAGGAACGGCCCGTCTTTCTCCTGCATCATCGTGTCGAGCACCCGCAGCCGCGCATGATAGGCGTCAGCGGCAAACGTGGCCGCTTCGCGGCTCTGCCGTTCGCGCTCCGCAAACAGGGACTGGCCTTGTGGCACCAGATCCCGAACTGCATGGCGGCCTCGTCGATCACGCCCACCAGCTCGCGCGTGCGTGCTCGCGCCTCGGGCGTTGCTCCCAGCATGTCTGGAGACGGGAAGCGCTCCTCCAGATATTCGAGGATCGCGATCGAGGAGCGGACCAGCGTTGCGGCAAGGGCATCGAAGGCGATCCGCTCGATGCCCGTGATCCCCTTCTCGGCCAGGTAGATTCCGACGCGCCGGGGGTAGAGACCCCATTCGAGTTCGTAGAGCGTCATGGAAACGGTCCCGATCAGGCCGCGAGCGGCTCGAACACCAGCGACTGGTGGAGCGAGACACCTGCGGTCACGCCGTCCGCCGCCGCCCAGCTGGCGTTGTGCGGTGCGCGTGCGGCATCACCGGCGGCATAGACGCCCGGTACGGTGGTCAGCTTGGCCGCATCGGTGCGGATCACCGGGCCGAACGGACCATCATCCAGCGCGCAGCCGAGTTGCTCGGCGATCGGGCTGTTGAGCCGCGAGCGCGGTGCGAGATACAGCGCATCGATCGGCGCCTCCCGCCCGTCTGCAAGCGTCAGCGATGACAAGGCTGTGTCCTCGCCCCGGAGCGCCACAATGCGCGCCGGCTCGATCGTGACGCCGCGCCGCGCCAGCTTCGCCTGTACATCGGCATCCGGCATGTCGCCGCCGTTGAGGTACAAGGTAGTCGGCCCCCAATCGGCGATGAGCAGCGCCTGATTCGCCGACATCGGCATCGTCTGGAGAACGCCCAGACGCTGACCGCCATATTCGAAACCGTGGCAGTACGGGCAGTGCAACACGCTCTTTCCCCAGCGCTCTACGAGGCCAGGCAACTCCGGCAGCACGTCGGAGATGCCGAATGCCAGGACCAGCTTGGCAGCGGTCAGCGTCTCGCCGTCAGCGAGGTTGACCTCGAACCCGCCGGCGACGGCGGATGCGCCGATCGCTTCGCCCGGCAGGGTACGCACGGTGGGGTATCGCTGAAGCTGCGCCAGCGCTCCCGCGATCATGGCATGCGGCGCATTGCCGTCCTGGCCGAAGAAACCATGCGAGGCATCGGCGAAGCGGTTGCGCGGGGCTCCGGCGTCGATGACGCAGACCGAGCGGCGCGCGCGGGCGATGTGAATGGCGGCGGACAGGCCGGCAAAGCTGCCGCCGATGACGATGGCGTCATGCTGCATGAACAATCTCCAGATCGATGGATTTGCCGCTCGCGACCATGCGAGCGCGGAAGTGGGCGCTCAGCGCCGCGAGCGTCACAGCGCCGAAGCGGTCGAGCAGCAGCGCCTCGGCATCCTGAAAAGCACCGTCCAGCGCGGCATTGACGGCCTGCTCGACGAGACAACCCGGCGCCTCGGTGCGATTGCCCATCGCGAATAATTCCGGGCTGCCGAGCGCGGCATAGACGTCGCGCAACGTGATCGAGGCAAGGTCACGGGCGATGGTCCATCCCCCGCCATGACCCTTCTCCGAACGGACGAAGCCGGCATCGCGCAGTCCCCCCATGATCCGGCGGATGACCACCGGATTGGTCTGCATCGCCTTGGCCATCGTCTCCGATGTCGCCGGCCCTTCCACCTCGGCCATGTGGAGGAGGACGTGAAGCACGCCCGACAATCTGCTGTCGCGTTTCATGCAACCTAGTATGTTGCGTGGTCAAGCAGAGTCAACCATCGGGAGACATGTGTCGCGAAAGCGACCACATTCGCGACGACCGGAAGTCAGGATATTTGCGACAGCTACCTAGTGGCGAACGCGACCCAATGCATGAAGCCGCTGCGCGGCAGTGGTGTTAGTGGTGACGTAGCGCGCCTGCGGGGAGGTTTGGCTGTCCGGCAATGGCGGCGGACGATGGAGTTCCTTCAGCAAGAGGAACTTCCCCATGGCAACTCTACCGACCGACCGGCCCGTCACCCCGCTGCGTCAGCGGATGCTCGACGACATGGCGATGCGCGCGATGGGTGCGCGAACCCGGCACGATTATGTGCGTCACGTTCGCGCCTTCGCAGCCTTTCTGGGCCGTTCGCCCGAAACGGCAACGGCGGAGGGCGTGCGGCGCTTCCAGGTTCACCAGCGCGAGCACGGCGCGGGTGAGGCCGTCATCGGCGGCGCGGTGTCAGCGCTGCGCTTCCTGTTCACGGTGACGCTCGACCGGCCGGACCTGTCGCGCAAGCTGGTGCTGGCCTCGCGTCCCCGGAAGCTGCCCGATGTGCTGAGCGTCGATGAGGTCGCGCGGCTGCTCGAGGCGGCACCGGGCATCAAGTACCGGGCGGCGCTGGGCGTGGCGTACGGCGCCGGCGTTCGCGTGTCGGAGGTCGCGCACCTCAGGGCCGACGATATCGACAGCAAGCGCATGCTGATCCGCATCGAGGAGGGCAAGGGGCGCAAGGACCGCAACGTCATGCTCTCGCCGCAGCCGCTCGAGTTGCTGCGGCTGTGGTGGCGCGAGGGCAAGCGGCGCAGCGTCCTGCTTCCTCATGGCTGGCTGTTTCCCGGTCGCAGCTACACCGACCCGATCTCGACCCGGCAGTTGCACCGCGCCGTCTGCGAGGCGGCCGAAGCCGCGGGCATCCGCAAGCGGGTCAGCCCGCACACGCTGCGCCACAGCTTCGCGACCCACCTCTTGGAGCAGGACGTCGACATCCGCGTCATCCAGGTGCTGCTCGGGCACAGTAAGCTCGAGACCACCGCGCTCTACACCAAGGTTGCCACCCGCACGATCCGCGCGGTGACCGACCCGCTCGACCAGCTGATGGCGCTGATGGAGGGCAGAACGCCCGCGGGGTGACGCCGCGTGAGCACCTCGCTCGAGGTTGCCGACATCTTCCGCAGCGCCGGTCCTGCGTACCGGGCCCGCCATCCCGGGCACCTCAGCCTCGCCCTGCTCAAGGTCATGTCTGCGGTGGAGCATTGCCGCACCGCCGCCCTCGGCGGGCACGTCGAGGCCTGCACCGACTGCGGGCATTGGCGGGTTGCCTACAACAGCTGCCGTAACCGGCACTGTCCGCGGTGCCAGGGCGCCGCCGCGCGCATCTGGCTGGCCGAGCGCGAGGCCGACCTGCTCCCGGTCGGCTATTTCCATGTCGTGTTCACGCTACCGGCCGAGGTCGCCGACATCGCGCTCCAGAACAAGGCGGCGGTCTACGGCCTGCTGTTCCAGGCGGCATCGGAGACGATGACGACTATCGCTGCCGACCCGAAGCATCTGGGCGCCCGCATCGGCATCACCGCGGTGCTTCACACCTGGGGGTCGGCAATGACCCACCATCCGCACATCCACATGATCGTCCCAGGTGGCGGGCTGTCGCCGGACGGCAGCCGCTGGGTGTCGTCGCGCCCGGCGTTCCTGCTGCCGGTGCGCGTACTCGGCAAGCTGTTCCGTCGCCTGTTCCTGACCCGGCTGATGGCGCTGCACGAGGCCGGGCGCCTCGCCTTCTTCGGCAGCCTCGCCCATCTCGCCGACCGCCGCGCCTTCCTGCGGCACCTGGCGCCGGTCCGGAAGAAGAACTGGGTCGTCTATGCCAAGCCGCCATTCGCCGAGCCGCAGGCGGTGCTCGCCTACCTGTCGCGCTACACCCACCGAGTGGCGATCTCGAACGGCCGGCTCCTGCGCTTTGACGAGGCAGGCGTCACCTTCCACTACAAGAATTACCGCTGCAACGGCGCCGACCGGCAGCAGGTCATTACCCTGGCCGCCGACGAGTTCATCCGCCGCTTCCTGCTTCACGTCCTGCCCAAGGGCTTCCACCGCATCCGCCATTATGGCCTGCTCGCCGGCGCCACCCGCAAAGCGCATCTCCAACGTGCCCGCGAACTGCTCGGCGTCGAGCCATCACCGGTCGATGCCACCCCAACGGTCGAACCCGATGACACCCGCCCGCCATGCCCGTGCTGCGGCGGACGCATGCTCGTCATCGAAACCTTCGAACGCTGGCGACAACCCCGCGCACCGCCGCATGGCACCAGCGCGACCGGGACCACCGCGCCATGACCCGGCATGGCCCGTTCCAGTCCCGCCACGCGGTCACCGCGCTTCCGGCGTTCAGACCGCTCGCGCCAACAACCTCGTCAGCCATATCGACGCTCGCCCAGACCGCTGGTCTTGCCCGACATCTATGCCCAACGTCCTTCCCGAGTGCCGCATTACGGCCCGCTACGGCGCATCCAGCCTGCCAGCACCCCGACCGGCCGACCGCCCGAAAACCGCTTTCCCCATAGGCCACCGCCTGAGGCCCGCGGCTTCCTGCCTTGGAGGAAATCATACACCTGCCGGTGCCTGATTTCCTTCACAGGTCCGGCCGTTCGCGGCTGACTTCCAGCTTCCCAGCTTCGGCCATCCGTTCATGTCAGCGACGGCGCCGATAGGGGCCGGTGAATGCCTTCCTGCACGCCGTCGGCTTTCTCAAATGGGATGGTTATTCGGGAAAGCCAATGCCGATGATGCGTTCACGCCGTCAGGAGAGCTATCGTGGGCGCCGCTTCGGCTTTCACTGCTCCGTCCATGACGGCGCATGCCGCGACATTGAGGCGCTGACGCTTCCACGCCAGCCATAACGTACCCACCCCGACACTGGTGCAGACGAGCAAGGCGGGAAGCGATGCTTCCGGTCCAAAGCTGCCGCCAGTCAGAAGAACGCTGACATCCGGCCGCGCCACGCTGTGCGCCAGCGCCGGGCCAGCCTCTCCGCCCGACACCGCTGCACCGAACACGTAGCCTTGCGTGAAATTCCAGGCGGCATGGACGCCGATCGAGACCCATAGACGCCCCGTCAGCGCGTAAAGCGCTCCGAGCATGATCCCGGCTTCAAGCGCGATGCACAACACGCTGACGATGGTCGCACCCGGATTGACGATGTGGCTCACGCCAAACACCGCCGCTGACACGGTGAATGCAGGCAGGGGGCCAAATGCCCGCCACAGCAATCGGAACAGGATAGCGCGGACCAGCGTCTCTTCGATCAGCGCGGCCTGGATGGCATGTCCACTTGCACGCCATACCGGCGCAGAGCCAAGCCATTCAATCGTATAAAGATTGAAGGCCATCAGGATCGCCATCACGGTACCGAACATGGCGGCACCCAGCGCCAGCCCTGCCGCAAGCTGCATTGGTGCCGGCCTGATCGCCAACTCATCAGGGTGACGATCTTCACCGAACCGTACCAGCAAGGCATAGACGCTGACGGCGAGCACGCCGCTGATGATGTTGGCCAAGAATGCGAGTTGGGGCGTTCCGATCGGCAGGATGTGGCGCACCACCGCGATGCCTGGGCCTACGGCGAGTAGCACCAGAGCGAACAGACCGATCATCCAGCTCAGGCTGCGGAGCCAGCGCAAACGGCCGGATTTCAGAAAGCGGCTGTCACCCAGGACGATGCCGCTTCCGGCGGGATGATAAATGTCCAACGATGCCCCCATTCAATCCGGCTGCGACAATCCCGCCGGCTACGAACGACGAGGCTGCAATATGCGTGCCGAATGAACCTGGGAGGCGACAAGGCCCGGACAGAGGTGAAAGCTTGGTGCATAGCGCCATCGATTAGCGTCTCACACCAACCTTCAGAAATGTCCTAACCCATCGGATTTCGGGAAACTGCTCGCTCAACCGGCGACTGCGCGGACAAGCCAGCAGGCGCTATCGAAGCGCGCCGCATCGTCAACGACGAACGGCGCAAACGCATCGTCCAGTGCCTTCTCGACCTTCTCGCGGAGAGCCTGATCGAGGTCGGGAATGACCATGCCGACACGCCCCATGCGTCTTGAGTATAGGGTTAGATCGGCCTTGGTCAGGCTGCACGGAACGTCGATTGGGCTGATTTCGACTGTACGCCACCCGGCCGCGCGAAGGATGCGTTCGACGCGGGCGGCATCCGAAAAGGCGAATTGACCGGGCGCCTCCGGGGCGGCCTGATCCGGCCATCGCAGGATCGGTGCCACGGCCCGCTCGGCTGCGACCATGAAGGGGTTCTCCGCCCCACGCCGCCAGACGATGCAGGCCAGAGTGCCATCCGGGCGAACAGCCTGTCTGATGTTGGCGAAGGCGCAGACCGGATCAGCGAAGAACATGACGCCGAAACGGGAGGTCACAGTGTCGAAGGCGTGTCGTGGAAAGTCGAAGCATTGAGCGTCGCCCTCGATGAAGCGCGCATTGCCCAAGCCTGCGGCGTGGCTCGTGATGGTGCAACGGCCAGCATCGGCCCCGAGATATCGATGCCAGTACTACTTCCGCGCGAGGCCAACCGCTTGGCGAACGCGAGCGTAATGGCACCGGTGCCGCACCCGACATCCAGCACATCGCGAACACTACCGGTGATAGAGCCATCCGTCAGGATATCCTCAAACGGCGAACAGACGATCGAGTAGCGGCTGAAGTTCGGCCCAGACACTGCCTCGTCGTGCGTTCCATGCCAGACCTTCTCGCTCTTGTGTGATCATCGCCTCGTCCTTGTCACTGCTGGTGAGTCGCGCCATCCTGACACTTCAAGCTCACTTGAGGTCAAGCATGGGTCTGATCGACATCGCCGAGGTTAGCCGCCGGAGCGGACTGCCGACTTCGACGCTGCGGTATTACGAGCAGTTAGGGTTGATAGGATCTCTCGGTCGGCGAGGGTTGCGGCGGACGTTCGGCACCGATGTGCTCGACCGATTGTCGTTAATCGCGCTGGGTCGTTCAGCCGGGTTGTTGCTTGCGGAGATCGGGGGGATGCTCGGCGTCAACGGAGAGGTGCGCATTGATCGGGAACTGCTCGTCGCCAAGGCCGGCGACATTGACCGCGCTATTCAGCGGATGCAGGCCATTCGCGACGGGCTCCGCCATGCGGCAAACTGCCCGGCGCCGAACCATGACCAATGCCCCAGCTTCCGTCGTCTTAGAGATGCTGCGTCAGATCGTTTGCGTCATGCGAGGAGAAAAGCCGGCTGAGTCTCGCAGCCTTCCCGATTGGGAACGGCAAACGAGACGGCGCGGACGTTCTCGGAATCGATGGTGAAGCGGGAAAGCGACTGACTGACCAATGCAGTACGATTAACAACCTATCATCCCGACGATCCAAGAGCGGCCAAGCGCCTTACGCCAAAGCAGCGGCGGCCGGCTCGCCCGCCGCAGAGCGCGAAAGGTGCGTTACCTTGAAGCCTTCGGCGTATTTCAGCCCGTAACCGAGCATCCGGTCGAACGCGATATGGGCCATCCAGATCAGGCCGATGGCGACCGTCGTCATTGCGCCCAAGGTCAGACCGCTCGCGGTCAAGACCAGCGGCACGCCGCACCAGTGCATGAAATTGTAAGTCGCCGCCCCGACCCTCGGCCCCGCCGCATAGCCGGCAATCGACATGTCCGGCACAAGGAACAGCAACGCAAAGAGCCACCAGCTTGTACCAAGATGGGCATAGGCCGTCACCGACGCGATCAGTGTCATGGTGGCTTCCAGCCGTAGCAGCGTGTTTGGCGTACCCGTGACGGTTTTGAGCATGGTGATGGCCTCCTGTTGACGAAGCGAACACTAGCCATCTACTTCTGGATGAGAATTGCTGGAATGTGCATGAATGAATTGCAGAAATGAATAGCCTGGATTGGGCTTTGCTACGGTCGTTCCTCGCCGTTCTGGACAGCGGGTCGCTGTCGACCGCAGCCGGGCGGATCGATACCACGCAGCCGACCCTCAGCCGGCATATCCGCGCGCTGGAAGCGGTGCTGGGTTTTTCCTTGTTCACACGTTCCGTTCGCGGACTGGAGCCGACCGAAGCCGCGCTGGCACTAGCCGACGATGCGCGCTGCATGGGGGCAGCCGCAGAAGCATTGGCGCTCAAGGCCAGCGGGCGGTCCGAGGAACTTGTCGGCACCGTACGTATCGCGGCCTCGGTGGTGGTCGCCAATCTCGTGCTGCCCCCCATCGTCGCGGCGTTGCGACAGGATGAGCCGAGCATCCAGATCGAGATTGCTGCCTCCGACACCAACCACAACCTGCTTCGGCGAGACGCGGATATCGCCATCCGCATGGCCGAACCTGTGCAAGAGTCACTCATTGCCCGCCGGCTCGGCAACGTGCCGATCGGCCTTTTCGCGGCGCGCTCCTACCTGGCTCGGCGCGGCACCCCCCGGACGACCGACGATCTGACCCGTCACGATGTGATCGGGTTCGACCGGGGCGAGGGCATCGTCAGGGCCTACGCAGCGAACGGCCTTTCATTCGGGCGGGAAGACTTCCCGGTCCGGTGCGACGACCAGATGGTCTCTTGGCATCTGCTGCTCGCCGGCGTCGGCCTCGGCTTCGCGCAGGTGCCGTTGGCAACCGACCAGCCCGACCTCAAGTCGATCGACGTCGGGCTCCGGCTATCGTCGATGCCGGTATGGCTCGTAATGCACGACGAAGTGCGCACGAACGCGCGCATCCGGCGCATCGCCGACGTCATGAGTATACGGCTTGCCGGTTGGCTGCGGAGCGGCTGAGATATTCGATCGTCGCCGCGAATTCGCCGAGAAATTCCCGATTGGGAACGGCCAGCGAGACGCCCGGGGCATTCCGATTAAGATGGAGTTACGAGACTTTCCGCCTAGTGCTTCCAGATCGGCAAGCGGGAAAGCGGGTCAAAGTCGCAGGAGCATGTCCCAGCGATCCAGACCGGGACCGTACCCGTCCGGCACGATCCCTTCGACCACAAACCCGGAGCGCCGATAGAAGCCTTGCGTATGCTGGCTTGTATCAAGCCGCACCTGTTCAACGCCGGGGGTGTTTCGAGCGGACTTCAAGCGTGCAGCGGTCAAAACGCTGCCCAAGCCCATATTGTGCAGGCCATTCGCAACCATGCCCCAGCAGAGCCCCGCACTGAAGCTGTTCGCGTCGACGGCAAATCCGCCGCAGGCGACAATCCGTCCGTACCGCTCGACCACCTGATATGAACAAGCGACTGCGTCGCTGTCCAGAAAGCCAGTAAAATCATCCCGTTCCGCCATATTGAAGTATGTTGGAACATTTCCGTCAAACACTGCCAGGCAGCCACTTCGATCCTGCGGCGTGTAACGTCGGACGATGTCCGTAATCGGGTGTTCCGGCGCTCGCATGACGATCGGAATGGATGCTTCGCGGGCCAGACGCAATGTCACGGTAACGGCGCTCACCGCATTCCCGTATACGAGCGGCCACCCAGCCGTTATCGCGTGCCGCCCTGTCCAACGGGCTTCCGATATCAGGGTTTGCAACCGTGTTTAATCTCGCTTCCCGGCCTGTCCGCATTCTCACCGTGGTGGTTCTGCTCTTTGCGCTCTTTGCGCCTGTCAGCATTCCATACCGCATCCTCCTGTTGGCAGCGGCGGCAGCCGTGCTGATCCATGCCGAGACGGGTGGCCTCGCGGCGCTCGGCATGGGGCACCATCGCTGGCGGGATACTGCACGCTGGGCAGTGTTGCTGGCGATCACCAGCATCCTTATTGGTGAATTCGTGCAGCCGGCGGTAGCGCAACTGCTGGGCACGCCTGTTGACTACGGCGCTTATGGCGCCCTGGTGGGCAACGCCGACGCGGCCATGCGCTTGCTGATTTTTGCGCTCACCAGCGCCGCTATCGGTGAAGAGGTCGTATTTCGCGGTTTTCTGATAAGGCAGCTAACGGAGATCATCGGCGAGGGGGCCTGGCACGGCCCATTGGTGGTAGCGATCGGTGCCCTGGTCTTCGGGGCAGCCCACGGGCCACAGGGCTCCGTCGGAATCATCACTACCGGAATTGTCGGCGCCTTGTACACGGCAGCCTATTTACGCAATGGGCGCAATCTATGGGCGCTGATGCTGGCGCATGCCTGCACGGATAGTTACGGTATCGCAATGCTCTATTTCGGGCGATACGCTTAGCCCAGTGCCACCTCGACCAATCGTCTCACTTGGGAACCGCTGGCGGGAAGGCGGATGGCTCCGATCGCACAGGCGGCCGGTGCGGGGGGCCGTTCTCCTGAAATCTGTTCCCGATTGCTCTTTCCCAAAACCGCACCACGAAGACGGAGTTACGGGAACGTGCGGCGTTCTCGAACGGCGGCGTTCCGGGCCGGCGGCCAAGACCCAATCCCGGCCGCTCAGCGGCTGCTTTGGCGCTCCCGCAAGCGGTCGCTCGTTCATCCCGCTACACCAAGTGTACCGGCGCCTTCAGGACCAGGCTGAGCGGTCGGGCAAAGGTTAGAAGGACGTCCGCTCTTCCTTTCCGCCGGCGAACGCGTGAGACCACGATGTCGAACGAGCATGGAGGAAGTGATGCAGTGCACGTTTGCAATGGGAACCAGGGTTCTAGCCGCTCTCGCGGTGCTCTTTCCCACCGTTGGCGCCCGCCCGCCTGCCCCTACGCCAAGCGTCCAGCAACTTGGCGAGTCGATCAGGAACCGCTTCGTCCGCGCGGCCCGTGATTGCGGCGCGGCTCTGCCGTTCGTGCCGGCGGTCACCGTCGACTCGACCAAGACCATCGACGTGCATTACTCGAACGACGACCGGACCGTCCATTTCACCGATTGGGCCAACCTCAACGAGGACAGTCGCGCCGCGATTACGGCCTGGGCGGATAAGGGAACGTTGGGCCTGTCGCCTGAAGGCATGTACCGGGAGATGTTCAACAGCTTCATCGCCCCACACGAGCTCGGCCACTACCTTCAGGACGTGGCTAAGCGGTGGAAGGGCATGAGCGGCTGGGACGCGGAATTGGAGGCGAACCGGATCGGCATCGCCTTTTGGTCGCTCCAGCCCGGAGCGGAAGGGAAGGTGGAGGCTCGGGTCGAGAACATCACCCGCTTCCTTGATGACATCCCGTCGCCGGTGCTCGCAGGAGACACTGCGGAAGCGTTCTTCAACCGCAACTATGCCGCCTTCTCCCGCGGTGAAGCGGGGCCGCTGAACGCGATGAACTACAGCTGGTTTCAGGCTCTGATGTTTAAGACGGCGCTGCGGGAGCGCGGCGACCACACGTTCTGTCAGCTAGTGGCGCTCAACAGAGCAACATGACGTGCAGGCTGTTGTGTCGGCAGCCCGCCAAACGTCAGCTACTGGACGGGTACAGGATAACTATGTTTCCCTTCGCGCCTGAGCCCCGCCATTCCGAACCATCACGCGGCGGGAAAAGGACCCACAAGCGGACGTTCGCCAGCTGTTTGCGCCTCCTCAACTTCAGTCATCCATCCATGTCCGCAGCGAAGGTGATGCCGCAGCCCCCTGCCCGACGGCACACCGAATTTCCTACCGAGGATAGTGAAGTGGGACGTTAGGCATTTGAAGCCATGCGGTGGGTAGCGGACAGCTTGTTGCCGTCAGGATCACGGACGTACGCCGCATAGATATCGCCAACGACTGGGTTGTGTCGCACTCCCGGCGCATCCTCGATGGGTAGGCCGCCATGAGCGATGGCAACATCATGGAATTGCTGAACCTGATCAGCGCTATCGCACCGGAACGCAATCGTCCCGCCGTTGGCAGCGGTGGCAGGTTCTCCATTGAGCGGTTCGGTAACAATAAACGACATGCCGCCATGCCGATAGAACAGACGGTTTGGTCCAGCTGGCAGCCTGCTGACAGCGGCATTGGGGACGCCGAGCGTTTCAAGAACGGCGTCGTAGAAAGTTCGCGCTTGCTGAATGTCGTTCGTTCCGATGACGATATGGTTGAACATCAAGCCCTCTACTGATTGGGAAAAGCCGCCCTCGATCTGCGGCTACCTGCTCCGATACAAGCACCTGGAGGAATCCCGCAAAGGAACCTGCAGTTGGATAGCCGCCTGCCGATCACGCTGACAGTGGCGCATAGGCTCCGCCCTTCTCTAACCTATTCCCAAATGCATTTTCCCGGAATCGGCGGTCGAGATGACGATCGGAAAGCGGCGGCCTTTTCAATCGGCTAGTTTGCGGAACGCAACAGGAGTATCGATCCGTTCTTTGTCGGGATCGTGGCTTGCGGGCAGAGGCGGCAGAGACCCAGTTGCCGACATTCAGCGGCACGTAGCGGCATCGCGGAAGCGAACAGTCGTTCATGGGTAGAAGCTACAGCTACGTGCCACAAGGAAATCGCGGCCAAAGGTTGCGGTCCTTAGAAGTAGACGGTCCTCGGCGGGAGGCCGCTTATTGCACCCGCCCGATTGGATGGGCTGCTGGCGTGACGCCGAAGGCGCGACGGAAGAGGGCGATGAAGCCGCTCACGCTGCTGTAACCGAGGTCGATCGCGATCGTGGTGACGGGAGTTCGTTCCGCCAGCATCTCAAGCGCGCGCATCAGACGCGCCCGCTGACGCCAGTCGACGAAACTCAGGCTGGTCTCCAGAGGAAAGCGCCGGCTGAGCGTGCGTGCCGTGGTTCCCGCCCAAGCTGCCCACTCATCGATCGAACGGCTATCGGCCGGTTGCTCCAGCAGCGCCCGGGCAACCCGGCGCAGGCGAGGATCGCGCGGTAGCGGCAAGCCGAGCGCCTCGGCGGGGAGCATAGCGATCTCGTGAACGATCAGGTTGGCGATCCGCTGTCGCGCTTCGTCCATCGCCTCGTCAGGCCAGGAGGCCGCGCGAAGGATCGCCTCCCGCAACAGCGGTGGAATGGCTACCGTACGCGGTGTCGGCGGGAGCGCTTCGCAGGCGTCAGGTGACAGGTAGAGGCTCCAGCCGGCACCGGGTCCGAAGCTCTGGCCACCGTGCACCTGATAGGGCGGCAGCCAGATCGCATGACCGGCTGGAACGATCCAGGAGCCGGCATCGGTCGCAATCGTCACGACTCCCCTGCTGCAGCCGATCATTTGCCCGCGGGCGTGGCTGTGTGGCGGCGTCGCGAATTCCGTACTCAGCTCCACGGCGAAGGCAACGACCGATGGTCCATCCGCATCGTTGCCGATTTGATCGGGTGGGCGACGGTCGATCATGGCGTGAAACAGCTATCGAATGGCATGAGTGGCTTAGTGCCGCCAGCGCCGGGCCATTACAAGGGCGCCAGTCCTTCCAGAGAGTCAGGCACTATGTCCGAAGTCACCGGCGATGATCTCGATCGCCTCTATGCCCAGCCAGCCGAGGCCATCCAGCGCGCCGTGCTGCCACATCTGGTGCCTTTTCATGAGGCCTATATTGGCGCGGCCACCTTCTTCTGTCTGGCGAGTGGTCGAGAACAGGGCCTCGACGCGTCCCCCCGCGGAGGGCCGGCGGGCTTCGTGAAGGTGCTGGATCCGCATCAGGTCGCCTTCGCCGACTGGCCCGGCAACAACCGCATCGAGACGATGCGCAATCTGGTGGAGGATCCCAGGCTCGCCATGTTGTTCCTGTTTCCGGGGCTGGAGGTGTTCCTCCGCATCAACGGGCAGGGCCGCATCTCCACCGATCTCGATCTGCTGGAATCCTTGAAGGAGGGGCAGAAGGTTCCGAAGACGGCCATCGTCCTGAAGATCGATCAAGTTCTCTTCCACTGCGGCAAGGCTGTGAACCGAGCGCGGCTCTGGCATCCGGACGCGCGCGTCGACCGCAAGAGCCTGCCGTCAATCGGTCAGATGAAGGTCGCGATGGCTGGCGGGTCACCCGCCGACGCTGAGGCGGTGGATGCTCACTATCAGCACAGCGTCAGGAATGATCTTTACTGAGACGGATCGTAGCGTATTCCGTCTCTTGAACGAAAATGAAATTCCTAAGAGGCGCCGCCTTGGACAGGCGGCGTTCACGGGCGATCCCCGTAGTCGCCAGAAGGTGGCGCTTTACGGGCTATCTCGACCCAATCCCGGCCATTTACGCGCCCCTTCAACTGCCCGAAAACTGCCGCTCGTTCATGTGAGCGAAGCGACCGCTTGGGCGAGCCCAGCTAACTGCTCGGAACGGCTTATTGTGGGGAGTTTCCTGCTCGGCAGCTATCTGAAGCCCCGCAGCGAGTAGCTGCCGATCGCTACGCCGCCAGCTGTCCCGAAGGCGCTCTCTTTACGGGAATCAGCCTTACCTCACCCCGTCACTGCTTTGTTGCCGCGCTCGCGACACGCGGGCCGGGCCATTCCCGGCACGGATCGTCACAGACCACGCTCATGCCGACGCCTTCCGTTGCGCGCACCGGAAGGGAGTTCACTTCGAAGCCGTCCAGGCAGAAGATGTTGATGCCGAAATGGTCGGGGGCGGCCATCTTTCGATGGAAGACGTAGATACCACAGCGCGAGCAGAAATGATGTTTCGCTTTCAAGCTGTTCCATTAATAGGTGGCGAGCAGTTCCTCCCCCCCGATCGATCTGCAACGCCGCTTCGGGCACCTTCACCATCAGAGCGTTGCGCTTGACGCATAGCGAGCAATCACAGGTCGTAAGTTCGTCGAGATCGTGGGCGACGGTAAACCGAATGCCACCGCAATGGCAGCTACCCGGGTACGTACTCACCATTGCGCCACCCCTTCCAGAAAGAACACGCATGCACCTTCGAGTTCGACGCGATCGCCATTGAGGCGGCAGCGCAGCTCGCCGCCACGCGCAGACGCCTGGAAGGCGCGAAGGTCTGTCTTGCCGAGCCGAGCCGCCCAATAGGGCGTCAGCGCGCAATGCGCTCCCCCAGTTACCGGGTCTTCGGGAATACCCTTGCCTGGGGCGAAGTACCGGCTGACGCAATCGTGGTCGCCGTCACCCGGCGCCGTCACAATCACGCCCGCGCACGGCATTTCCGCGATGGCGGCCAGGTTCGGGGCAAGCCTGCGAACGTCGCCCGCCGCAGCGAGCCGGGCGACGAAGTTGAAGCCGTCCCACAGCATCTCTTCTATTGACGCGCCAAGCGCGGCCGCGAGCCCGGCGGGCTCCTCCGCCGGCGCACAGCGCCGAGCCGGAAAATCCATAACATAGCCGCGTTCCGAGCGCCGGACGGTCAGCGGACCACTCGCCGAATGGAACACGACCCTCTCACGGGCAGGCTCCAAGCGTTCCAGCACCACGGCCGCGCTCGCCAGCGTTGCGTGGCCGCATAGCGGCACCTCCAGAGTCGGCGTGAACCAACGGATGCGGAAGTCGTCGCCATCGGGAACGACGAAGGCTGTCTCGGCTAGGTTGTTCTCGGCCGCCAGCGCCTGCAACGTGCGGTCATCGGGATATGAAACGAACAGCATCACTGCCGCCGGATTCCCCGTGAAACGGCAAGCAGTGAAAGCGTCGAGTTGAAACAGGCGAGCTTGCATCGATCGAAACTAGCGAAGGGTCAGCGGCTCTTCCAGCGTGTAGGAAGGCGGACCCTACCACTGTGCAAGGTCCGGCAGGACAGCCGGCGCCGGAGCGCGAAGGAGCGATGATGGCAGGTTTAGCTTTCCCAAACCTGTTCCCGATTGCGTTTGCCCGAAACAGTCCGTTGGAGACGGGTAAACGGGACTGCTGCGAGTTGGTAGATCGGCCGGCCTCGGCATGCCGCCCCAATCTATCGAACGGCCGTAACGGATCGGAAGCCACTGCGGGGCGAGGGCCGGGCAGACCCAATCCCGGCCGTCGAGGCCCTACTACCGCGTTCTTAACTCCGGCCGTTCATTAATCCCCGATAAGATGAACCCGTTCGACCGATCCGGCGCGACAGCTGAACATCGCTGGGTGGAGTGAATGGGACTGCATCTTCGGCAAGACGAATGGCAAGGCAGAGAGCAGGTTGCCGAATGTGGCGACAACTCGATGCACCAGGTTATCTTTTTCGGAATCAGGTCGGTTCGCGATGAGGCTCGGCCGCCCCCGTCATCATGTCGAGAAACGCGGATGGCGCATGGTCGCCGAGGGAGCGGTCGAGCATCTCGTACGCTTCCACCGCCTCTGCTGCGGCACGCGAAAACATCGGCTCTTCGAAAGCCGCCAGTGCCGTCTCCACATCGCCGGGATGCCGTACGATCGCAGCGGCAAGTTCGGCACCTTCCAGCATCGCCAGGTTCGCCCCTTCGCCAGACGGGGGCATGAGATGCGCGGCATCTCCGAGAAGCGTCACGCCGGGCACCCGGTCCCAGCGATGGCCGCTCGGAAGCGTGTGGATCGGACGCGGCATCAGCGGCGTATCGCTGTCGGTGATAAGCGCGGTGAGCGCCGGTGCCCACCCATCAAACTCGGCCGCGACGATGTCTTTTGCCGAGGGATCGTTGAAGTCGATCGCCGCAAACCATTCCGCAGGTCGCCTCAGCTCGATGTAGATGTGCAGGACATCGCCCGCTTCCCGGTGGGCGAAGATCGCCTGGCCCGGCGCCGGCGCGTACATGGCACCGGGTCCGACGATCCCAGCGGATGCTGAGTGGCGGCGATCGACATCATGCAGGTACGTCTCGATAAACGTCGCGCCGACGTAGATAGGCCAAGCGTCCGACACGAGCGGTCTCACCCGAGACCATGCACCATCCGCACCCACGAGAAGGTCGGTCTGTGCGGTGGACCCGTCCGCGAACCCGATCTCGTGCCGCCCGCCGCCCAGCGCAAAGACCCTCTCGAGTTTCTTGCCCCAGCGGACAGTCTCATCCGGCAAGGAGTCAAGAAGCAGCCTGCGCAGATCGCCGCGCAGCACTTCGGGACGTCGGCGCTGGCCATCGTCGGGTTCGTCGAGCAGCACGGCACCGTCCTTGTCCAGTACCCGGGTCGCTTCGGCGCCCTCGTGGATGATCGACCGGAACCCGTCGTCCAGGCCGGCGGCACTCACGGCGATCTGGCCGTTATAGTCGTGGATATCGAGCTGCCCGCCCTGCGTACGGCTGTCCGCGCTCGGCTCCCCCTCAAAGACGATCGAGGCGATGCCATGGACGTGGAGAACCCGAGCAAGCGTCAGCCCACCTAGTCCTGCCCCGATGATACCGATGACCTGCTTCATGACTCACTCCACTCTGGAACGACGTTCCACTAAGTTGCCATTGGAACGTTGTTCCAAGTGTGTCAAGGAGGCGCATGCGTTCGGACACCGGCCATTCCCAGCGACGTAAGACCTCGCTTTCCAAAGAGCGGGTCGTTGCCGCTGCCATCGACATTCTCGATTCAGCGGGGGAGAGCGCGTTGACGTTCCGAGCGTTGGCGAACCAGCTATCCACCGGGAGCGGAGCGATCTACTGGCACGTCGCTGACAAGGACGCCCTACTCTCGGCGGCGACGGAGCATGTTCTGTCCGGGGCGATGACCAGCGTCGTCAGCGCCTCAAACCCGGCAGACGCTCTCCGCGCGATCGCGCTGGGCGTCTTTGACGCGATCGAGGCCCACCCGTGGGTCGGAACTCAGCTCGCGCGGGAGCCCGGGCACCCAGCCATGGTGGCGATCTTCGAGAACAGCAGCGCGCAGTTCGATGCCTTGGGCGTCCCGCGTGGGGCGCTATTCCACTGCGTGTCGGCGTTTGCTCAATATCTCCTTGGCACTGCTGCGCAGACCGCAGCGGCGGCGCGTCACAAGTTCCGCGCGTCCGACCGATCGACTGTCCTCAACACGATCGTCGGAGAATGGACGCAGCGCGACCCGACTGAGTATCCGTTCGTTCACTTGCTCGCGGATCAGGTGCGGTCGCATGATGAGCGCGAAGCTTTCCTGGCGGGTCTCAATCTGATCATCGTGGGCGCCGAAGCCCTCACAGCCACAAAAAGGAGTCACCGGACTTCTCCGGCCGAACCTAGGTAAGATTGCCCTCCACCTTCTGGCTATAGGACCCAAACCCGGCCATTCGCGGCTGCTTAAGCGCCTCCCAGCAGCGGACGCTCGTTCAGGTACAAGCGTCTCACAGGAACTGGGCCGCAAGCCGACGGGCAGCTTCGCCGGAGGTAGGTTCGTAAAGCTGACACGCGGCCAGCCAAGCTAACAGCAGACCTTCGTTCCGATTGGCGCATTGGCGCCCCGCGCCGGAAAAACATAACGAATACGAGTCGTTGTTCGTACTATTAAGAGGCCGCCGAAGGGCGCCGAAACTCGCCTCTTGCCTCCCTGAGTAGCCGCCGGCCCTACTGCTTACCCACCAGCTGACCCTTACGTCTGCAGCTTGAACCCGAGAACGTCCGCCTCAGGCATGAATCGCCCGACCGATCGCTTTCGCCACCCTGGTAATGTTGATCGGCTTCTCGCATCGAGGAACATCCGCGAAGCGACCAGGGATTACCGATTCTTAGTAGCCCGTCGTGAATACGAACGGTACGCCGCGCTCGATCAGCAAGTCGGCAGCAGGGGACGCCATCTCGCCCCGTAGATTTACGTCGAGGATGGCGCCATCTATGTGCGGCTCGGACCTGATGAGGTCGAGCGCATCTTCGAGCGTTCCGATCGGGCCGAGAACGATCACCTCGGCGTCGCTGAGCTCCATCTGTAACTCGTCTGCCAGCATGTACTCGTCTTCCACCACGAGGACGCGGCAGCCGCGGAGGGTCGCTTCAGGCATGTTCGCTCACCTCCACTGTGCTGGCCGAGATTGGGATCGAGATAACGCAGTGCACTCCGTCGGGCCCTAACGTGTAAGTGGTCTTAGCGCTGAGCTGGTAAGGCAGAGCCCGTTCGATGAGTTCGCGACCCTGTCCGGTTCCACGCGGCGCCGAGCCTGCCGGCGGCATCTCGACGTCGCTCTCACGCCAATCGACGTGCAGCCACGGCTTTCCACCTTCGCCCGCCGGCTCCAGCGACCAGGTGACATTAAGGTGTCCGGTGGCCTGACCGAGCGCGCCATATTTGATGGCGTTGGTAGCCAGCTCATGAATGGCCATCGCGAGCGTCTGCACTGTCGAGGAACGCAGGCGAACGCCGGACGGTCCCTCCAGCGTCACCCGCTCGGCGCTGCCGTCCAGCGCGGACAGCTCCGTTCGGATCAGATCGTCGAAGGTGACGCGGTCGTGCTCATTCAGGCGCGAGAGCAGGCCTTGCACCCGGGACAACGCGTCCAGTCGATCCCGGAAGCGAGCGCGGAAGTCAGCGAGATCGGCGCTTGCCCGCGCGGTCTTGTCCGACATTGAGCGGACGACTCCCATTAGGTTCCGGGTCCGGTGCTGGAGCTCGGCGATCAGCACCTGCTGCCGCTCCTCCCACTCCCGGCGTTCGGTCGTTTCGACCATCGCCCCGATCATGCGGACCGGCTGACCCTCGTCATCGTAGAAGAAACGACCCCGACCATAGAGCCAGTGAATCGAGTCGTCTGGATGCACAACGCGGAACTCTCGGACATACTCCTCATGGGAGTCCATCGCCTGACGCAGCGCCTGCTCGGTCGACGCGCGATCATCAGGATGGAGGCGCGCGGCCCAGGTCTCGTAGCTCGGGGTGACCTCACCGACTGCGTAGCCTTCCATTCGGAAGTGCTCGTCCGACCAGTGAATTTCACCGGTCCGGACATTCCAATCCCAAAGCCCCAGCTTGCCGACCTCTACCGCGCTGCGTAGCCGCTCCTCGCTCTGCTCGAGCTTCTCATCGGCGAGCTTGGCTTCGGTAATGTCGTGACCGATGCCTCCGATCATGACCACTTCGCCGGAAGCGTCGGTGATCGGGAAATCGGTGTTGCGCAGCCAGCGTATCTCGCCGTCGCTTGGGCGGCGGATGCGGTATTCGAATGTCACGTGTTCGCCCTGACGCACCCGACGGATGTTCTCGGTTGCGGTCGGACGGTCAGCCGGGACAATCAGTTCGATCCAGCTGCGATAATTGTCGCCTGATAGCGCCTCGTCGCGGCTAAGGCCGTAGATCGGCTCAAACGCGGGCGTAAGGTAAGTCCATTGCAATGTGTCGGGATCGCGCATCCAAAGGATGTCGTGGGACGCGTCGCCGAATTGCCGCAGCCGCTCCTCGGACTCACGCAGTGCTTCCTGCGCTTTATGCTGCTCCGTCACATCAAGGGCGAACTCAACGAAGCCGTCGTCGAGCTTGCGGGCGGCGAAGACGCCCCACCAGCGCGACCCGTCCTTGCGATAGTGCTGCTTCTCGTAGGGAGTGCCCTCGCCGGTCTTCTCGACCTCCGCCATGAACTCCGCCGATGCAGCGTGGAACTCGGGCGGCGTAAGTTCCTGCCAGGTCTTCCCAACCGTCTCTTCACGGCTGAAGCCGGTCATCCGCAAGAAGGCGTCGTTGGCGTCCGTCAGCTTGCCCGCCGGACCCCAGAACAAGACACCCACAGTGCTGATCGAGAAGGCTGCGCGAAGTCGGGCCTCGCTCTCGCGCAAGTTGCTTTGTGCCTGGCGCTGCTCGATCAGGTCCGCGGCCTGCCGCGCGATCAAATCTAGAAAGCGAAGCTGCCTCTCGCTCGGTCGGTGCCTAGTTTCACGCCAGTGCGTGTTCAGCATGCCCAGCGGCTTGCCTGTGCGGGAGACGAGCGGCAGGGCTAGCGCGGATTGCAGGCCCTCATCGACGAGCAGCTGACACCCGAGGTCCTGGACCTCGTCGGGGAAGTCCACGAAAGCGCGCTCCCCTGTGTTCATGGCGATCCCGCAAGCGGTCCGGCTGCTCGCGTCGACGTGTTGGAAATAGTCCGTGATCGTGCGAGAGAAGTTCTTGCTGGCGATGATCTCAAGGGATTTCGTCTTCGGGTCGTAGACCTGGATGGTGCCGGCATCCGACTGCGCAACGGCCATGGCAGCGGACAGGATCTCCTCATATATCGTCCCGATATTCTCCTCGGTCACGAGGCGCTCCGCGAGGCCGCGCAACTGCTCAGTATCAGCGAGGTCGGCGGCGAGCGCTTCCTCGCTGCCGCGCAGCGCCGCCTCGGCACGGGCGCGCTCCATCGCCGTCCAGGTGCGCTCGGTGACCTCTTCGACCAGGGCAATTTCGCTTCGGGTCCAGCGTCGGGGGGTCGCCGAAACGGCGGCGATCACCCAATGCGGGTTGTTCTCACCCTTGCGCAGCGTTGAGGCGAGGATGGCATTGTAGCCGAGCGCGACGAGGTTTCTTCTGTCCGCCTCGGACAGGTCCTCATTTGCGGCTATGTCGTCGAACACCACGGTTCCGGCGGTCGCGATGCGCAAGGTCTCGGGGAAGTCGGACAGACGAGCCCCGGCGGGTAGCGGCGGCACCCGCTCGTTCCCCACTTGATGGGTGAAGTCGGCCCAGTCGTCCTCGACCCGATAGCGTGAGATGTAAACGCGATCCAGCTGGAGGTGATCGGTCAGCATCTCCATCGCGCGGTTCGCAACCGCGTCTGCGTCGGGTTCGGCCCGCAGCGCATCCGAGAGCTTGAGGAGGAACCCCTGCCGCTCCTCAGCCTGTTTGCGTTCGGTGACGTCATCGAACAGAACAACGTAGCGGTCGCCGTGGGTCGGATAAGTGAACGCTTCGAACCACCGATCCAGCTGAGCAACGCGGTGCTCCATGCGCTCCGGCTTGCGAGTTCTCACAACCCTTGCATGCGTCTCCGTCCAAATGTCTTCGACGCCAGGGAACATCTCCGTGACTCTTCGGCCGCGAAACTCGGCAGCAGGAGTGCCAAAGATGCGTTCGAACGCTGGATTGACCTCTATATACCGGTGGTCGATCGCCCGTCTGGATTCGTCGCGTACCAGTTCCTGCTCGCAATATCCCTGGTGCATCGTCTCGAACAGCGTGCGGTACTTTGCCTCGCTGTCGCGCAGCGCCGCTTCGGCTTTTCCGCGCTCCGCGGCGGCCCAGGTGCGCTCGGCCGCTTCCTGCAGCAACCGAACCTCGGCACTCGACCATTCGTAAGGCGTCATTTTCTCGACGCCAAGGACTGTGATTAGGCGCCCGCCCTTGACCAGTGGTACCCCCACCCAGGCGCGCACCTGAATGGCGCGACAAGCCTCTCGGGTCGCTTCGACGCGCGCGTCGGTCTCGGTATCGTTCACCACGAATGCGTTGCCAGAGAGGTAGCAGTCGAGCTGGTCGGCGCCAAACTGGGATATCCGCACCTCCCGTGGGAGTGGAGGAAGGTCGCGTTCGTAGGTGGCTACCCGAACTGCGCGGTCATGGTCTTCCTGAATCTCCGAATAAGCGGCGCGGCTGAGATCCATGTGCTCGGCGAGGAACCGTAGCGCGACTGTCTGGATCTCGACCGGGTCAACCAGCGGCCGCAGCGCATCTGAGAGCTTGAGTAGAAAGGCCTGCCCTTCCCGGCTCTCACGCTCCGCCTCTTGGGCGAAATGGAGCTCGGTCACCCGGTGGACCTGATGAATGACGGCGGTGATCTCGCCCGCCGAGTCAAGGATGGGGGCGCTGGTGGCTTCCCACCAGTGCGGGTCGAAACCGTCGGGCGTGACGAGGTCGTAGCGGACGCGCGCCATCTCGTCGGCCTCTCGTCGGGTGAAGACTTGGTCGAGCGAGAGCGCGAGCGCCTCCGAGCCGAGCTGGCCCGGCCGGCGCGGGTCGTCCGGAAAGACATCGAACAGCCTGCGCCCGATCAGGCTCTCGCGCGTCGTTTTGGTCGCTTTGAAATAGGCGTCGTTGGCCGCGGTGATCGTGAAGTCCGGCGGGTTCGGCGCAAGGACCATGAACGGGACGGGCGAAGCGGCGAACAAGGTGCGAAACCGCTCCTCGCTTTCGCGCAGTTCGGATCGAGCCGCACGCTGTTCAAGCAGGTCAGCGGCCTGCCGTGCGAGGAGATCGAGGAAGCGCAGATCGCGCTCGGACGGGCGGTGGTCGGGCTCCGCCCAGTGAGTCGAAACCATTCCGATCGGCCGCCCGCTTCGGGTGACCAGTGGGGAGGACTGCGCCGACTGCACTCCGTCTCGAACGTGCAGTTGCACCGACTTGTCGGGATCGTCCGCCGAGAAGTTAAAATAGGACCGCTCGCCGGTGCGGAGCGCGAGGCCGCATGAGGTGTTCGATCCGGCGTCGACAGTGTGAAAGTAAACCTCCGTCTCGCGGCTGAAGCCGCGCGTGGCGAGTGTGACCAGCTTCTCCTTCTCGATATCGAGCATCTGCACCGTGCCCGCCCGCGCCTGGGTGATCTCGATCGCAGCGGTGAGGATTTCTTCGTAGATCGTCTGAACATTTTCCTCGGTGACGAGCCGGGCGCCGAGGTCCTGTAGTATCTTCGTCTTCCTGAGTTCCTCACTTAGCGCCGCTTCCGTACGAGCGCGCTCGGCCGCGGCCCAGGTCCGTTCCGCGACGTCCTGCATGAGGGTGACGTCGTCCTCGGTCCAGATTCGCGGCGACGCGCAGTGCACGCCGAATTCCGCCACCAACCGCCCGCCCTTGGCGAGCGTGGCAACGATGGCGGCCCGGACCCCGGCCGCACTCCAGGCATCTCTTTGCGCCGCGTCGAATGCCGGATCCGACAAAACGTCGCTGACGACCAGTGGCTCGCCGCGATAGCGCGCGGCCATCGTATGAGCGCCGAATTGATGGTAGGTGAACCGTTCCGGGAATGGGACGGTCGGAGCATGGCCACCCCTAGATGGACGGACGTACTGGCTGCGGATCGTTCCCCCTTCCGAGCCGTGCTCTCCATCGACCTCGGCATACATCGCTCGATCGACGCCAAGGTGCTCGGCGATGAGGCGCGTGGTCGTCGATTGGACCTCAGAGGCTTCGATCAGCGGCCGCAGGGCGTCGCTGAGCTTCAACAGGAACGCTTGACGCCCCTCACTCTGACGTAGTGCCGCTTCGGCGCGGTCGGCACGGACCTTTGGGGTCGCGTCCACGGTCACGTTGAGCAGGCCCACCACCTGCCCCTGCTCGCCGTGCACTGGCGAATAGGAGAAGTTCCACCAAGTCTCCTCGGGGTGGCCGTGGCGCGTCATCACCAGCGGCATCTCCTCGACCCGTACGGTCTCGCCGGCGAAGACGCGCGCCACCATGGGTTCGATGTCGTTCCAGATATCGGGCCATGCCTCGTGAAACGGCAGGCCTAGGACCTCCGGATGACGGTTTCCCAGCATCGGCGCGTATGCGTCGTTGTAGAGGATGGTGCGCTCCGGGCCCCATGCAAGCTGCATGGCGTGCCCCGAGCCCAGCACGATATTGACCGCCGTCCTCAAGCTCTGCGGCCAGTTGCCGATCGGTCCGAGGGGAGTAGCCGACCAGTCATGCTCCGCAATCAGGCGCTCCATCCCGCCTTCGCTGGGCAGCCAATCCGGAGAAGAAAGTTCAGCCATCTGACATGAACTCTCGAGAGATCGTTTTGTCTCTGTATCGACAGGCTGAGGCGGGTTTCATCGCCCGACGGCACACGGCGTCCGGTTAGCGGAGGCCAGCTACCCTCGTGGCCCTCGCGCCTCGCTTCCGCATGTTAAACTCGCGTCGAGATCCAACCCGGTAGCCCGTTCGGCAGCGGCTCCGCCAGCAGCCGCTAGGCTACGACGCCCCGCGTGCCTGCGGCGGCGCTGGGCTAGGAACGGCGGCAGACGGCGGTACTTGGCACGCCCGGAAGGATTGGGGCTATCTTTTGATCGTGAGACGATCGAAATGAGGTTCGTCGGCTTTTAGAATTCGCCCATTCGAGCCTGATCGGCTGAAATTGGGCGCTTAGCTGCCGTCGCGGTCAAGCTGAATGGACGGCCGGAATCGCCGAAGCACTGCCCGAAAGCGGACCGGCGGCTATCCACCAGTTTGCCCGAAAACCGGTCTGTCCGCTCAAAGCAAGATCACCATCTCAACGCCTCTCGGGCGGTGGGTGTGCAACATCTCTGGTCTTGCCTTGATGCTTATCCAGCTCCTCCGCTCTGGCCATCATATTTTGGCCTGCAGTCCGCATGTCGGTGCCGAGCATGCGAGCGGCGATCCGCTCAGGCACCGCCCAGCTCACCGGCAACGACCGCGCGACGGCACCGGGCAGGATTGCCATCAGCACCATACCTGCAACGGTGAAGGCGACGCGATTGTGGAGCAGTTCGCGTCGCTGATCGCCCGCCGATCGCGATCGCAAGATCATCGCGTCGATCCGGGCAGCGGCAGCGTTCATGGTGCCAGCCGCTTTTTCGAGCAGGTGCTTGTCCTGCTCGCGGCCGGACGTTGCTGCCTCGGCCAACTCGCTCGCCATCTTTTGCGGTGTCAGCTGCAGCGCTGGCCTCTCCGACACACGTCGCGCCCAGACGCCGATGTCCTCCAGCCGCTTGGCGATCACCTCGAGGCTCGGCCCATAATCCACCTGCATGGTGCGCTCGTCGGTCAGCCGCTCAACCGCACGGCGCAGCAGGCTGATCTCGGCACGCAGCCCGGCGATGGCTGGAGCTACGGCATCGCTTCCATCGACGGGAAAGTCCTTATCCATGCGAGCATGGCTAGCGCCCGATACCACGGCTGCGCGAGAGGCCGAGCCAATCCTGGATGCTGTGGGAGATGGATGCCCCTTCCCGCACCGGCATGCCAAGCGCCGGCAGCCGCTTCCTCACCAGCGACTCGGCCTGGACGTCGCGCTCCAGGACCTTGCCGAGCGCGCTCATCTGCTGGCCGACCGCCCGTACACCTGCATCATCGCCGGCCTGGCGCATGGTGCGATGGGTCTGGGCCAGCTTCTGCCAGTCCTCGACGAAGCGATCGGCACGGCGCTCGGGGCTGACACGCAGCTCCGCCTCCAGCGCCATCGCGCGGATCGCGTTGGCGGTGCGGCCTTCGGCTGCTTCCGCGAGCAAGCCGACGTTGCGGACAAAGGCATCGCGCAGATCGCGGGCGGCATTCGGGCGAAGGGTGTTGAGCCGTTCCCGCGCCTTGTCATAGGCGGTCCGCTGGTGCGGCAGCTCGGTGTAGCCATCCTTGCGCATCCGCAGGATGTCGGCAGTGGCACGAGCGACCCGCTGGACCGCGCGGCTCAGGTCCATCGGATCGGTCGCGGGTAGCGGTTGAACCCTATTGAGCCGTAACCCGTCGAACATGCTGCGCGCGCGGGGCGGCTCTGCTGGGCGCAGATTAAGACCGGCAAACGGACTGCGCGCGGGAACAGACTTCTGCGCCAGTGGCTTCGGCAGCACGATCTCCCGCCGGTCGGCGAAGCTGCGCGTGTAGTCGAACACAAGATCCTTGCTGCGCTCGCGCGCCAGCGTCGCGGCAAGGCGATCCCGGTCGGCGAAGTCGTCGCGGCCATAGTGGAGCTCGGCAGCGTCACGATGCCGTGACAGCGCGACATAGGCGGCATGCCGGTCTAGGCCTGGGGTGGCCAGCACCTGCACACGATCGACGGTCATCCCCTGCGCCTTGTGGATCGTCGCCGCATAGCCGTGGTCGACAGCGGCATAGTCCTTGATGTCGAAGCCGACCCTGCGGCCGTCGTCGAACAGCACGGTCATGCGCGCTGCGGTGACGCTCTCGACCCTGCCGAGGCTGCCGTTCTTCACGCCCAAGCTGCGCTCGTTGCGCAGGAACAGGATGCGGTCGCCCGAAGCGAAGGTGCGCTCGCCACGCTCGGTGGCGATGGCGACATCGTCGCCAAGCTCCCCTCCCCGCTTCAGCCGCTCGCGGGCGAGCTGGTTGAGCAGGCGGACTTCATCGTTGGTGTGGGTGAGGATGATGCGGCTCGCCTCCGGTGCAGCTGCACGATCCTGGTCCCAGCGGTCGACCAGCGCGACGCGCGCGGCTTCGCGGGTCGGGGCGGCATGGACGGCACCGTGCGCGGCATAGGCGTCGAGCGCTTCCCCAGTGCGCTCAGTAGCGAGCTCACGAGTGGCATTACGCTGCCAATCCTCACGCTGGCGGCGAATGTCGGTGATCTCGACATGGCCGTAGCGCTCGACCGCTGACCGGAACGCAGCACCGGCTTCGATCGCCTGGAGCTGCTCGGGGTCGCCGACCAGCACCACCTTGGCGCCGTGCTTCGCCGCCTGCGACAGCACCCGCTCCATCTGGCGTGATCCGATCATCCCCGCTTCGTCGATCACGAGCACGTCGCCGGCGGAGAGCATCTCCCTGCCCTGCTCCCATTGGCGTTCCAGGCTCGCAAGCGTGCGCGAGGCAATGCCGGAGCCGTTCTCAAGGTTCTCGGCGGCGATGCCTGACAGCGCGGCACCGTGGACGTGGTAGCCGGCTTCTTGCCAGGCTTCGCGCGCCAGCCCGAGCATCGTCGACTTGCCGGTGCCGGCGTAGCCGACGACGATGCCGAGATCGCGGCCTTGCACGACATGGCGCAACGCTGCCTGCTGTTCGGGCCCAAGCACAAGACCGGCGCGGGCCGACCGCGCGAGGACGCGCTCGCCTGCACCCGCGCCGAGCCGATGGGCGACGCTGCCACCGAGGCGGTCGAGCGCCTGCTCAAGCCGCTGTTCGGCGGCGAGCATGGTGCGACTGGTGAAGCGCTCCTCGCCGCGACCGTCACGTCCGAGCTTCACCAGCTCGGGCGAGGCCCGCACCGCCGCCATGACCTTGTCGAACTGTTCCTTGCCATCGCTGTGGCGGTGGACAAACTTCGCGAGGTCGCGGGTGGTGAAGGTCGCCTGCCCGTGCGTGATCGCATCCAGCGCTAGATCTGGCTTGGCGAGCAGCTTGTCGCCGTTGGCGCGCGCGATCGCGCGATGCTCGTCGACACGCTCGAGCTGCAGGCCCTGCGCCGCCATGCGCAAGGCTGCGGGACCGATCTTGTGCTGTGGCTCGAGGTCGATGCCCTGCGCTTCCAGGCTGCGGTGGTCGACGCGTGCATCGATATCCAGCTCGGCGAGACGCGTGTTGACGTGCTCGGCCCACGCCTCACGCCAGTGCTCGAGCAGGTGGGTAGCATTCCAGTCGCGGACCTTGGCGCCGAAGCCGTCCTCGCCGACACTGCGCGTGGTCAGCATGACATGCGCGTGCGGCTTGGCCTCGCCATCGGCGCCGACGTCCCAGTGCACGTTGAGATCGGCGACCATGCCGCGCGCGACGAACTCGCGGGCGACGAACTCGCGCGCCAGGCGAATGCCCTCGGCTTGGTCGAGCTCGCGTGGCAGCGCGAACTCGACTTCTCGCGCCAGTTGCGCGTCCTTGCGCAGTTCGGCTGCCTCGACCGCGTTCCACAGCGTAGCGCGATCCGAGAGCTGCTCCGGCGCCCCCTCCGGCAGCAGCACCTCGGAGTGCACGACGCCGGCTTTGTTGGAGAAGTCGTGATCGCGATCGAGGCGCTGGTCGTGCAGCCGCGACGCCGAGCGATAGGCGGCGGCCGCCAGCGCCGACGAGCCGTTGGCGCGGGAGATGATCTTGGCCGAGAAGTGGTAGATCGCCATTGCGGCAATCCATCTACACTTCAGCAGCGACGTCGGCACGACGTATAAGCGCGCCCTCGAAAGATTTCATCTATCTCGGGACGGCTGTGTCCCACTGCATATCACACCATGGCCGCTGATCGAAGCGCACGATAACTGATGCGTCCGCCAATCAAGGAGGACACATCATGCGCAAGCCGCGCGACATCGACTCGGAACTCAAGATGCTCGCCGACAAGGCGCGAGCACTTCGCGCCCGCAAGCTCGTGCAACTGGGCGAGCTGGTAACCGCCTGCGGGGCCGACACCCTTCCGGTTGAAACCCTCGCTGGCGCGCTGCTGCAGGCCGGCGCGATGCACGACGCGGCCACGCTCGAAGCGTGGCGCACGGCCGGGGAGCGCTGGTTTCGCGACAAGGCCCGCAGCACTTCGGCAAAACGAGGCGGCGCTGCACCGGCTGCAGGTGCAGCGCCGCCGCCTGGAACAGGTACGAGCGCGGCATGATGCGCGCGACTGGCAGGTGAAGCGCCGCGAGCGCACCCGCCAGCTGATTGAACTCGGCGGGCTAGTTGCGAAGGCAGGGCTGGTCGAGCTCACCGACGATGATCGTGCGGTCATGTTCGGCCTGCTGGTGGAGGCAGCGGCAACGCTGCGTGGCGAGCAGCGAGGACAGTCGCTGCTGGTGTGGCGGCGCCGCGGAAAACGCGCGTTCGCCGGAAGTGGCGCCGGAATGGCTGATCCCGGCGCCTGACCGGTGTGTCAGCCGTTGAGCGTGTCCTTCACCGCCTTGGCGGGTGTGAACGTCAGCTTCTTCGACGCAGCAATCTGGATCGTGGCACCCGTGGCGGGGTTGCGGCCCTCGCGCGCCGGGCTGTCCTTGACCTTGAACTTGCCAAAGCCGTTCAGCGAAACTTCCTCACCCTTGGCTGCCGCCTCGGTGATGGCGGCGAAAACGCCGTCGACGTACTTGCGCGCATCGGCCTTGGCGATGCCGTGCGCGTCGGCAATGCGGTCGGCGAGATCGGCGTTGTTCATGCGGGGTGCTCCTGTCGATTGAGGCGGTATGTGTAGGAAGCCGGCCTGCGCTGGTCCAGCTCAGGCGGCGACGTTGCGCCCGAGGGCGTCGATGTGCTCGCGGCAGACGTCCTCGACCAAGCCTTTGAGCACCTCGATGTGCTCGCCGAGCCAGCGCAGTTCCTCGTCGCTGATCGCATAGTGCGGCGAGTAGCGCGCGTTGACATACGCCTGCCGCAGCAACTCGAAACAACGCCGCGCGAAGCGGTCGTCGCGCGGCCATGCCGCGACCAGCCGCGGCGCGATCTGCTCGGCCTGCGAGCGCAGGAAGTTCAGCCGGTGCGACTTCGGGCTGTAGAGCGTCAGCACCAGCAGCGTGCAGTGATAGAGGCGCTCGACGGTCTGATGCAGGTCGAAGGCCGCTTTGTTGTTCCAGCCCTGCGACATTGCAAACTTTGCGGTTCCGAAGAACTCCGCGACGCTCTTCGACCACTCATCGAAGTGCCTCTGCGCCTCGACCTTCGCTTCTGCCGGCGGCAGCAGCCGCGGCTGCGCGAACGGGAAGCCCTCCGCTTCGTAGAGCGCGATCCCCTGCTCGACGATGTCGATGAAGAACGGCCGGCCGCGCTCGAGCTGCGCGTTCACATCGTCGAGGCTGTGGACGATGAAGCTGACCGGTGCAGCCAGCGCCTGGTTGATGGTGACATCTCGCATCAGCCGATCCTCGGCCGCCGACCACAGCTCGAAGTCGGTGAGGTGCTCGTCGTTGACGACGACGAGGATGTCATAGTCACTGTGGTAGCCGCCAACCGGATCGTCGACCCAGTCGCCGCGGGCATGGCTGCCGTAGAGCACCAGCTTGAGGATGCGGGCCTTGCGCTTCCAGTTCTGCGTCGCCCCGGCAAGCGCGGTGTCGAACGCCTCGAACAGCACGCGCACGACGTGGGCGAGCTCGCGCTGCTTGGAAGCCGGGAGATGATCGAGGTCGTCGCGCACGGATGCGATCCTAGCGGGTGGTGCGAGATTGGCAAAATGGCGCCGCCGCCGTCATGGCGGCGGCGGTTCGGTTGCCCGGCGCAGCGCGATCATCGCCGTGGCGTACAGGGTTTGCGCTGCGTCTTCACGGATGCCCAACCGCGCTGCGATCGCGGCATAGCTCAGCCCTTCGGCATCTTTCGCCAACAGCACCTCCCGCTGGTCGGCCGGAAGGCGGTCGAGCGCGGCAGTGACTGCCGCGGCGAACCGGTCATGCGACATCGCTCGCCTCCCCGGCATCGAATGCCAGCAGGAAGTCGGCGGCCTTGCTTGCCTGGCTCGCAGCCCGGAAGGTCGCACGTGCATCCTCGCGCAGTACCTCGAGCCAGCAGGCGACATAATCGGCGTGCCGCACCGTCGGTCGGATGCCGAGGCTCGCACAGCTGAACGCCGCGCACAGCTCGGCGACTAGTTCCTCGCGGGCATAGGCGTTGCTGCCGTATGCGCCGGTCTGGTCACGGTCGAGCCGGCTGCGGTGCCCGGTCCGGTGGCCAAGCTCGTGAAGCGCGGTCCTGTAGTAGTTGATCTGGTCGCGGAACGCCTGCTGCTGGGGCAGCTGCACCATGTCGAGCACGGGCGCATAGAAGGCATGGTCGCCGCCAATGCGGATGTTTGCCCCGCAAGCCGCCATCAGTGCTTCGGCACGTGGGATCGCCTCACGCTCGGGCAGCGGTGCCGTGGGTGCGGTGATCTCGTCCGGCAGCCCGTCGCACTGGTCGATGTTGAAGACGGTGAAGCGCTTGAGGAACGCCACCGTGCGCGCCTCGCGGTCCTCGTCGGCCGCGCGCGCGTCCTCGCCCTTGGGCGTGAAGCGGTCGGCATAGCAGACGGTGGTTCCCTTCTCGCCCTTGCGGACGCTGCCTCCGAGTGCCTGTGCCTGGCGGAAGGTGAGCCAGCGTTGCGATGCATAGCCGCCCTCCACCGCCGCTGCCCACAGGATGAGGATGTTGATGCCGGAGTAGCGCCGCCCGGTGCCGGCGTTGTGCGGCAGGGTGCACCCGCACGCCGTAGTGTCCCAGGGCTGAACCCAGGGCAGCCGCCCCTCTTCCATCTCGGCGATGATGCGGTTGGTGACCTCGCTGTAGAGATCCTGCCGGCTGGTCTCGCGTGCCATGTCCTCTTGCTCCTTTGCAGACCACCGCAACCGGCGCCGGAAGTGGCGGGGGTGGGCGGCAGGAGCGCACCCGGCAGGCCCGCACGAGCGGCGGGGAGCACCCCTTGGGGCCGCAACGCAGTGGAGGAGCCGCGCCAGCGGCTTGCTGCCCGCCGCGGCGGGACTACGGGCAAGCGACGCCCACTCCCGACACCTTTCGATGCCGGAGGCACGACGCCGCCCGCACCTGCGGGCGTCCGCCTGCCGCGGCAACGCGGCACCCCGTTAGCGATGCACACCCGCATGGGCCGGGACGGCACCGCCGGCCCGGTGCGCAGCATGGCAGCGCGGCCCCGCGCACGCCGGGCGACGGCAGGCCCCCCCTGCCCTTTTTCTTCGGAAACGACGGGCTCAGGCCTTTGTGGTGTCGTCGGGACCCCCGCTGGTGACCCTAAGAACCGATCCCATTGCCGCCGCCGGCGGCAAGATCCCACACCGGTTGGCAGACACTCACATCATCCAGCCGGAGACCTGCCATGCCCGAACCGGACCGTATCCTGCGCCTCAACGCCGTGCTCGACCTCACCGGGCTCAGCCGCTCGACGCTCTACCGCAAGGTTGCCGACGGCAGCTTCCCGCGTCAGGTCCAGCTCAGCACCCGCTGCGTCGGCTGGCGCACCTCCGCCATCGCCGAATGGCAGCGCAACCCCATCTTTTACAGGGTTGACGCGTCATAGCCGTGACCACGGCCATGACAGCTTCCCGCCCCATTTCGGACGTGCGGCGAACTCAGCACCGGTCCCGAAAGCCGTCCTTCGTTAATGTCGTGACGATGAACAGAATGGGGGGAAACCCGCCCGTCCGCTTTTGGGGCAGCGATTCGCGAAAAGGAGACTTTCGTTCATGTGATGGGGACGGGGGCTCCAGCCCCGTGGTCGGGGGGGCGTCGGTCCGCTTTTGCGTGGCGATCGCGGAAAACGGACGTTTGTTCAGGTAGCCCACCGACGTCGAAGCTGGTCACTCAGATCATTGGCGAATCTTGCTCTCGTATGCTCGATCTTGAATGATCTTGTGCATGAGTCGGCGGATAACCACTACGAGGAAATGGAAGGCGGCTGGCGGAGGTGCTGGTATTCTAAATTTACCGAATCGGTAGTGCGGTCTTGTACTTGACCTCGTCCAAGACGATCATCGTCTTTACCGACAGATTAAGGTCGATGCGGGTGAGCTGTTCCAGGAACTTGCGCAGCGACTGGTTGTCGGCGATTCGCACGCGGAGGATGAAGTCGGCGTCTCCGGCGATCCGGCCCTTATTCGCTTGCGGCGAGAAGCCGCGAGCTGGTCTTCACTTCCGGCCAGATCGGCTTGGACGCGGATAGCGGGGCGCTGGTCGAGGGCGGCTTCGAAGCGCAGGCGCGCAAGGCGTTCGACAATCTCAAGGCGGTGGTCGCCGCGGCAGGCCTGAGCTTCGGCGACGTCGTGAAGTGCAACGCCTTCCTGACCGACGTCGCCAATTTCGCCGCGTTCAACGACATCTACACCTCGTACTTCGAAGCACCCCATCCCGCCCGCACCACCATCGGAGTCGCGCAACTCCCGCTTGAAGCGCAAGTCGAAGTGGAACTGATCCTGCAACGCAGCGGGGGTACGCGGTAGTCGCGGCTCCCACGTGTCAGCCGTCGGGCGCCGTCCGCTTGCGACGTAGCAGCAGCAACGGCGCCCACGGCGATCGTGCCGCCGCGAGTGCTCCCGTCCGGTGTTGCTTGAAATCGCGGCTGTGCCTATCGGGATCGCTTGGACCGGGGGGCGGCTCGAACAGCGTGCAGTTGCTGTTCTCGGCGGGTTCGGCCTTAAGCAGCAAGCGATCGAGCAGCGCGTTCATGATCGTGGCGTCTAGGTTCGAAACCGCGAACTGATCAAACTCGAGTGCTAACGCCGGCGCGGGGACCGTCTCTGTCACGACCTCCAGCATTCAACATGATGAGAAAAAGTGGTGCGGAGGCATCATCCTAGTTCGGGCCCGGGTTCTTCAATCTGATTGGTCGTCTTCTATGAGACCACCGCGGCGGCTCGACGCGATCGCAAGGTTGGAGCGCTCAGTGTCGGGGTACAACCTGCCGCCCTAAGGTGCGATAAAACCGACGGATCTATCCCGCATGTCGTCGTTTAGTCGGGATCAACGGGAGCCAACGGGCTCGTTCTGCAAAGATGAATGAATGGCAGAAGTTAAGAAGCGCGAAGGGCGGCATGAATGTCTGCTTCTGGTTCAATCATCGCCGGCTGCTCGAGCCCATCGGCAACATGCCGCCCGCTGGAGCCAAAGAGCAATACTATGCTGCCGCGGACATCATCGATATGGCGGTGTGACTCACATCCAACAGCCTCCGGCAAACCCGGCGCGGTTCACTGCTACCGCCGGAGAGATACCCCCCTGGACCCCTGAGTGGTAGCGGCAGGAAGCCACCACTTCTCGCCGTCATGTTGTCGCAGAAGCGGCGACATATGCGATGCTGAGAAGTCAGGACTTCAGCGACAAGGCGGTGACTACTTGCGACCCACCTCTGGTCATTCCATTGTTCAAGGTCAAACGTCCGCTTAGGCCGGAACCGGTCATCCGCGTGTCGCGAGCGGCTCGGCAGGAGTGCGACCCATAGCGGCGATTGAAGCGCATCTATGACAGGGACGTCAGGAGATCACATGCAGCACTCGGCTGTAGAGCAAGCGCAGGCGATGGACCGCGAATGGTTCGAAAATCATCCGGGGCGCACTATGCGCATACGGGACGCTCTGCCCTACGAGTTCAACCGACCGCTCCCGCAAGCGCGACCCGGCTTTACGTGGCGCGTGATCGTCAGGGAAGTGGAGCCCGGCGTGCGAGCACGCAGCCCGCTCGCGGCCCGAGCTGAACTCCGGAACGAGGACGCCAGCGAACAGGATATTGATCGCATATTTCGTGAGGTGTCACCTGATGTCTTGAAGTATATTCATCGATGACAGCCATTTGGCTGCTGGCGCCGCCACGATGGTTCGCCGGTTGAATGTAAGGGGACCAGCGTGACGAACGATCATCCTGATGATCGGTCTCTAGCGGCTTACCAAGAGGCGATGCGCTTTCATGCGAGCACCCTGGCCTTGGCAGAGGAAGCACTGGCTGGGTTCCGCAGCGCCGCAGATGAACATCTGGCAGCGCGCGTCCTCACGCTTCGCGAGCAAGCCCTGCGTGGCCTACGGGTGATGGAAGCACTGATCGCTGCATGGCACCACGATCTGGCCGAACGCCAAAGATGGCGCGAACAGGGGGAACGTGAGATTCGAGAGCGTTATGAACCTCTCGCGGAGCGCTATCGGCAACGGCGCAGATAAGTCGCCCCGTGGATTGATCTGGAGCTTGCCTATTGATGGAGATAGGCCCGGCTCGGCGCTGGTAGCGCTCCGCCAGAGGCATGCCGTCCGCCTTCCCTCGACGCACCGCCCTCGCTCGGTGCTCTTTGCTCATCCCGATCGCCGATCTCAATCGTCAGCATCGTGGAAGCAGCAATAGCCATGCTCTCCAATGAGCGATTTAGCCTCATTCTCATCGTCGCCACCCTGATCGAGATTGACGCTGCGCAGCCGAGTCCACGGCCCATGCTCGACCGGCAGTCTGGTCCCGCTCTCATCCGCACACAGCGCTTTCAAACTTCCGCTGCTCTGAAAAATCCACACCTGCATGGCATCTAAACGGGCGCGAGTTGCCGAAATGTGTTGACCACCTGCTGATGGTTGATTGGCTTGCCGAGAATAACGGAGGGCGGCTCGCACGGTGCGCAATCCTCGGGCGTACCCGTGATGAAGATGACCGGGATCGGCCCGGCTCTTGCGATAATCGCCTCTACCGCACGCGGACCTGTCCCAGTGAGCAGGTTCACATCCGAAAGAATGATGCCCGGCAGCTTTTCTCGCGCGGCGGAGATGGCATCGCCTTCCGTGGCAGCTCTCGCGATCGACGTGGCGCCAGCCTCCTCGGCAAGCTCCGTCAGATATTCGACGATAAACCAGTCATCTTCGATGATGAGGACATGGCACATTACAGGTGACGGGTGTCAGGCATGCTACCCTAACCCTTTCAACCGGCAATGGTTTATTCTCGTGACGAAATAATCGGATCGGCGCCTCCTGAGCCGCGCGATCAAGGTCCTGAACCTCTAGGCCGGCGTCCGCTCACAAGCCGGCTGCCTCATCGCCGCTCGTCCTGCCTAAGTCGCACCCATGCGCATAAAGCGGTCCGTGCCTGGAAGGCCGGGAGCTTGCCAGAGCCGTCGCTCGAAAGCGGACATCATGCCCGAAGCGACGTTACTATCAGGGGACTACGGTTTAGGCTGCCGCGGGAAGGTGTGCGGCTTTGCCCCTGGTCGCGATCAGTGAGGCAAGCCCGGTACGATCGAGCGGACGCCCGATCAGGTATCCCTGGATCGTGTCGCAGCCTGCCGCGACGGAAAAGTCGAACTGCTCGGTGGTCTCGACTCCTTCGACAGTCGTCGACATGCCGAGGCACTTGGCCATGGTGATAATGGCCCGGACAATGGCCGAACTCTCTTCATCATGAGGCACTTGGCGCACGAACGACTGATCGATCTTGATCTTGTCGAAGGGAAACTTGCGCAAGTAGCTGAGCGACGAGTAGCCGGTGCCGAAATCATCCATCGAGACCCGAACACCCAGCTTCCTGAGCTGGTTCAGCGTTTCAAGGGTGCCGGTTTCATCCGACAGCAGAACGCCTTCGGTGACCTCCAACTCCAAGCGCTCTGGAGCCAGGTGGTTCGCTTGGAGCGCTTCTACGATATTTGAAACCAGTGAGCGATCGCGAAACTGCGCTGGCGACAGATTGATCGCGACGCTCATAGTTTCCGGCCAAGTCGCCGCCTCGGCGCATGCCGTCCTTATCACCCATTCGCCTAGCGGAACGATAAGACCTGTTTCTTCGGCGATGCCGATGAAGTCGGTGGGCGAAACCAGCCCACGCTCGGGGTGGTTCCAACGCACGAGAGCCTCGGCTGAGGTGATGTTGCCCGTCTTCGCGTCGGCTAAAGGTTGGTAATGAAGCTCTAGTTGCCCTTCAGCCAGGGCAAGCCGCAGTCCGGTCTCGATCGAACGGCGCTCACGCATCTGCTCGTCGAGCGAGATATCGTAGCGGCGGAACGTCCCCCTGCCGCTTGCTTTTGCAGCGTAGAGGGCGAGGTCGGCATTGCGCATCAACTCCGCCGGATCGTGGCCATCGTCTGGCGCGAGGGCTATGCCGACGCTTGCTCCCAGGTGAATTGCCTGCCCTTCAAGCATGAAGGGACGTGCCGCGATGATTTCCTTAATGCGCGTTGCGAGCGCAAAAGCTGCATCGTTCTCATCGGTAGCCAACTGCAAAATCGCGAACTCGTCGCCACCAAGCCGTGCTATGATATCCTCGCCACGCAAGGTGGACCGCAAGCGATCTGCGACCATGCCGAGGACTATGTCTCCCGCCGTGTGACCGAGGGTGTCGTTGACAGCCTTGAAACGATCCAGATCGAGCATCAGCACTGCGCAGGGGCGGTCCCGCTCGCGGCGCGAGGCTGTATGTAGCGCTAGAAGATCGAAGAAGCGCGTCCGGTTGGCGAGGCCGGTCAGGGAGTCTGTAAACGCAAGCAGCCGCATCTTGGCTTCTGTCTGCAGGCGCTCGCGCTGATCTCTGACGGCGATCACGGTCTGGATCTTGTGCCCCAATGTGACCTCGCGGCGGAGAACGCGGACAGGAACATTCTTTCCTTCAGCGCTGATGAGATTGACCTCGCGCTCTTCGCGTTCAGGCATGCCGGACACATCGAGGCCGGGCAGCAGGGAACTGGCAAAGAGACCGGACAAAGAGCCTGGCTCGTGTCCCGATAGGAACTCGATGCTGTCGTTCGCGGTGACGATCACGTCATCCTGGCAAATCAGCAATCCTTCGAGCGCAACGTCGGCTAGCTCGCGAAGGCGCTGTCGATCCTGCCGGAGCCGAGCTTTCGCCGCGAGATCGAACCGCCATCCAAATACGGCCAACACGATGAGGGCAAGGGAGACGCCCGCGACAACGGGCGTAATCGCGAGGGGAGAGACCGCGCTCTCCGGGAATTTGACCGCGGGATCGAAATCGAGCGTCATGGCCGCCATGCCGCAGAAGTGAAGCACGGCTATCGACAGCAGCAACAATGGCGCTGCGGCCAAACGTATGTGCCTGTTCCGGCTTCCCACCGCCATCATTGCCAAACCCGAGATAGGTAGGCTGAGGATGACGGAAGGTACTACCAGGCCCAGGTTCCAGGCCACCGTCCCTTGAACGAGGTACGCGGCTTGACCGATATAGTGCAGCGTCGCCACGCCGATGCCAACGATCAGCCCTGCCACGAACTGCTGCCAACGCTGCCGTGCCCGGATGGAGATCGATACACCGGCGCCGATCCCGATGATCGCGCAGGTCAACGATATGGCTGTCAGCGCCGGCTCAAAAGCTGCGGGCATACCGGGCTTGAACGAGAGCAGCACGATGAAGTGGGTTGCCCAGGCGGTACTCCCGCTCGCGATAATGCTGACCAGCCCCCAGCGGGTCCGAGCCCGCCCAGTCGCCCGAGCGGCATGGTGGCCGATTGCGAAAGAGGCATAGATACCAACAGCACAAACGAGGCCGCCAGCGATCATCAGGCGAGCATCATGCATGTCTCGCATGCACTGGATGACAGAGAGCAAAGGAACGGCCATGTGGCCGTATAAGGGGAGGTTCTTAACGAAACCGACCCATGACCAAGCTGGAGGGTGGCTATCCTGTCGCCCTGTCAGAAGCTGTCGGACCTCTCACCGTCATTTTCGGGCCGTCCCGTTGTCGCAAAAGCGGCGACATACGCGACGCCAAAATCTCAGCAGTTCCGCGACAAGGCTTTGGCTGGCGTGCTTGGAACACCAGGAATGGCTTCCATTCAGCCGGCCGGTTCCAGCTTCGCATACTGTTACAAATCGCGACCATTTCACGCCCTCACGGGGATAGGGCTGTGACACCTGGACCCTAGTTAGGTCATCGACGCCGGGCAGGCGGCGGAATTCGAACTAGGAGAAAATCCGTGAAGAAGTTCATCTTGATGGCGGTTGCAGCTTCGCTGATCTCAGGCAGCGCGATGGCCGCCCCGCAGCAGCAGGCCCAGCGGCATACGGTGGTCAAGCAGAAGGTGGTTGCCAAGCAATCGCCGCAGCGCACGCAGTATCGCAGCGACTGGCGCAAAGGCGAACGCTTCGACAGCCGTCAGGCACGCAACTATCGCCAGATCGACTACCGCAAATATCGCGGCTTGAAGGCTCCACCGCGCGGCTACCGCTATGTGCAGTCCGGCAACGATGCCGTACTGGTGGGCATCTCGACGGGGGTAATTGCCGCCATCTTCGCGGATGCGGTCAGGTAACGGCCGAAGGATTTTGTAAGATGAAGGAAAACGGCGGTGCCTGAAGGCACCGCCGCTTAGGTCTGTGCAAAGTACCGTTGACGAACGTTTGCGCCGAGGCGCGCGGCCAATTCACCGAACGCAGCACCGAATTGTCGCTTAACCGACAACGTTCGCGACGGCCGAAGTCAGCACTTCCGCGGCACGGCGGTTTTCTCGATTCTCCTTTGCCTGAGGGTCAGGGCTACTTCTTCGAGCGCCCCATAACGTCAAGGGGGGGCGGACCCGACGCGGTCGAGAAAGTCGTCGGGCGTAAGCTCCATCTCACAGTGTAAATGGATGGGGGCTGCTAATGCGGAATTCCGCTGGTGCTGCCGAGCGTCAAACGCCTTCGGCAGACGATCTGATCGAGGTGTGGACCGCCCGCGACTTGTCTATGGCAGGTCCCCCAAAGAGATGTCCCAAGAATAGGGATTAACACGACTATTTAATTCTAAGGTACCTGTCTTAACGTTTCGGCAACATGATTAACCCACTTCTGGAACGGGAGCAGCGAGCGTGAGACTCGCCGGGGGCGGACCTAAAAAGGGACGTCATAATGAAGGTTTTCACGGGAGGAGCCGGAGCAAGCGTTCTGGCAATTGCACGGGCTCTCGCGCCTGTTGCGGCAATTGGTGTAGGAGCCAGCTTGCCGGCCGCAGCACAGGCGCAAAGCCTTTGCTTGCCGATTATCGGGGGCGGCATCAATTGCACCCCGGATGCGGCCGCCAGCCCGGACGCTCCGATGCTGTTGCCGACCGTGATCGACGCGGTCGATATCGCCGGGCTCGACGTCACGTCCAACGGCACGATCCTGGGCAATGTGACGAGCATCACCACGCAAGGAGATGGTGCCACCGGAGCATTGCTGCGCGCGGTCGACGGAGTGATCTTCGCGGCGGACGGTCTGATTTCCACCGTCGGCGACGCTGCGCCCGGCCTCGACGTCAAGGGCAGTGTCATCAGCCTCGACCTGGGCGACGTGACCACGCAGGGCATCGGCTCGAACGGTGTGCAGCTCGTGTCGACCAATGGGCCGATCACGCTCGATGCCGACCTGATCGACACCAGCGGCGATCTGTCGACTGCCGCGCTGCTCACCGCGGCAGGCGATGTCGACCTGAACGTGGGCGTGCTGCGCACCCAGGGTGCACAGGCGCTCGGCCTCGACATCTCGACCGACCCGGCGGCCTGCGTGCTGCTCGGCACCGGCGGCTGCGACGTCACGGCCGCCGCCGACGAGATCACCACCAACGGCTTTGGGGGCATCGGCGCGCTGGTCTCGGCGGCGACCGGCGTCACCACGCTCAACGTCGACGTGCTTCAGACCGGCGGCGACGAAGCCGCGGGGCTCAACCTGCAGACCGATCCCACCGCTTGCGCGACGCTGGGCGTGGGTGCGTGCGACCAGAACTTCACCGTCAACGACCTGCGCACCAGCGGTCTCGACTCGATCGGCGCAATCGTCCGCGCTGCCGGCAACGTGTCCGGCGACATCGGGGTTCTGCGCACCAGCGGCGATGACGCAGTCGGCATTGACCTCGCCTCCGATCCCGACGCCTGCCTGACGCTGGGCGCAGGCGCGTGCGGCAACGCCTTGTCGATCGGCGAACTGACCACCCAGGGCAACGGCGCCACAGGCGTGCTGGCACGGGTCGTTGGTCCGACCACGCTCAACTTGGGGCTGCTCGTGACGCTGGGCGACAATGCTAACGGCATCGACATAGCCGCCAACCCGACGGTCTGCGCGCTGATCGGCGCCGGCGCCTGCGATACCACCGTCACCGCGACCCGTATCAGCACCCAGGGGCAGGGCGCCGCCGGTGCGGTCCTGCGTGGGCTCGACACCGTCGTCTTCGCGGTCGACGACTTAATATCGACGGTCGGCGACAACGCTCCCGGCCTCGACATCGAGGGCAGCACCATCACCGTTGACCTGGGCGACCTCACCACCCAGGGCGTTGGCTCGAACGGCGTTCAGCTGGTTTCGACCGACGGCCCCATCACGCTCAACGCCGACCTGATCGACACCAGCGGCGACCTGTCGACCGCGGCGCTGCTGCGCGCGGCGGGGGACGTCAACCTGAACGTGGGCGTGCTGCGCACCCAGGGTGCACAGGCGCTCGGCCTCGACATCTCGACCGACCCGGCGGCCTGCGTGTTACTTGGCACGGGTGGGTGCGACGTCACCGCCGCCGCCGACGAGATCACCACCAACGGCTTCGGCGGCATCGGCGCGTTGGTGTCGGCGGCGACCGGCGTCACCACCATCGACGTCGACCTGCTCCAGACCGGCGGCGACGAGGCGGCGGGTCTTGACCTCAGCACCGATCCCACCGCCTGCGCGACGCTGGGCACCGGCGCGTGCGACCAGAACTTCACCGTCGGCAACCTCCTGACCGGCGGCGCGCGCTCGCCCGCGGCGCTGATCCGCGCGGCAGGGAACGTCACCGGCAGCATCAGCGTGCTGCGGACGCAAGGCGATGATGCGATCGGGCTCGATCTCGCCTCCGATCCCGATGCCTGCGTGCTGCTCGGCGCCGGCGGGTGCGGCAACGCCTTCTCGATCGGCGAGCTGACCACCCAAGGCGACGGCGCCATCGGCGTGCTCGCCCGCGTCGTTGGGCCGACCACGCTCAACCTGGGCCTGCTCGAAACGCTCGGCGAGAACGCTACGGGTATCGACCTCGCCGCCGATCCCGCCGCCTGCGCCCTGATCGGCGCCGGCGCCTGCGACGTCACGCTGGGCGCGGACCGGATCACGACGCAGGGCAACGGCGCTCTCGGCGCACTGATCAGCGCACCCGGTAACATCGTCGCGAACATCGGCGCACTGTCGACCGCGGGCGACAACGCGACCGGACTCGGCATCGTGCTCGATCCGACCGTCTGCCTGGTACTTGGCCCAGGCGCGTGCAGCGTCGACGCCAATGTCGGCGATGTCGGCACCGGGGGCGACAACTCACCTGGTGTCGATGTCGATGCGGGTGAAAGCGACACCCCCGTCGACGTCGAAACGGGGGACATCGACACCGGCGGCAACGCCTCTCCTGGCGTCGACATCGACACCGGAGGCGCTGTCGACGTGGATACCGGCGATATCCATACAGGCGGCGACGCTTCGCCGGGCGTGGACGTTGACGGCGGCGATGCACCCATCGCGATCGACACCGGGGACGTCGATACCGACGGCAACGGCTCGGCAGGCGTGATCGTCAATGGCGGAGACGGCCCGATCACCGTTGATACCGGCGATATCGACACGGGCGGTGCCAACTCGCCGGGCATCGACGTCACCGGCGAAGGCCCGATTGATATCGGCACCGGCGACATTCACACCGGCGGCAACGGATCGACCGGCGTGATCGTCGACGGCGGCGCCGGCGCGATCGACGTAGACACCGGCGACATCGACACCGACGGTGACGGCTCGGCAGGTGTCGACGTCACCGGTGATGGTCCCATCGCGGTGGACACCGGCGACATCCAGACCGATGGCGAGGGCGCGACCGGCGTAATCGTGGCTGGCGGTGACGGTTCGATCACGATCGGCACCGGAGATATCGAGACCGGCGGGAATGATGCATCGGGGGTCGACATCGTCGGCACCGGTCCGATCACCGTCGGCACCGGCGCGATCGAAACCGTAGGCAATGGGTCGACCGGGGTTGCCGTCGGCGGCGGTGCGGGGCCGGTCGACGTCAGCACCGGCCCGATCACCACGACCGGCGACAACGCCACGGGCATTGACCTCGACACCACCGACGGCGACCAGACGATCGTCGCCGGTCCGATCACCGTCACGGGTCCGGGATCCAGCGGCATCACCGCCGACGCGGCCGGCTGCGCCACGGTCGCGATCACTGCGACCGGCCCGATCAGCGCCGCGCAGGGGCGGGGCATCCACGCGAGCAGCGGCTGCGCGGTGACGGTGACCACGATGCAGGGCGCATCGGTCGACGGCGACGTCGCCGGGATCGATGTCGCCAGCGGCACCGGCGCGACGATCACCATCGGCGGCAGCGTCTCCAGCGGATCGGGTCCCGCGATCAACGCCGACGGAGCCGCCGCACTGGTGACGATCACCGACACCGGTACGGTGACCGGCAGGGTCGACCTCACCGACGGCAACGACCAGCTGGTCAACTTCGGCCGGTTCCGCGCCTTCGGCGACATCGACTTCGGCGCAGGCGACGATGCGTTCGAGAACAACGCCACCTTCGCCGTCCGTCCTGACAGCACCACTGCTGGCACGGTGCGGCTCAACGGGTTGGAGCGTTTCGCCAACCGTGGGCTGGTGGAGATGCGCAACGGCGTCGCCGGCGACGTGTTGGCGCTGCCGGGCAGCTTCGCCGGCAGCGGGGCGAGCACGCTCGGCCTCGACGTCACGATCCGGGAGGCAGGCTCGACTGCGGACCGGCTCGAGATCGGCGGTGCCGCCACCGGCAGCACTACCATCATGACCGACCTGCTCAACGGCAACGACGGCATCTTGGTCAACGACCTCGTGCTGGTGTCCGCAGGTGCGGGAAGCAGCCCCGGTGCTTTCACCCTGGTGCAGGATGATCTGTCGGTCGGCCTTGTTCGATACGACCTGGTGTTCGATCCGACCGACGCGACCTATGCGCTGTTCGGCACCCCCAACGACCAGGCGCTCGAACTGCTTGAAGCGGTCGAGGGAGCTCGCCAGACCTCCTACCGCAGCAACGACGCCTGGTCCGGGCACATGCAGCAGCTGCGCGATGGTCGCGGCGGTGCAGACGCCGACACGCCCGAGCGCGGATCGGCGCTGTGGGGGCAGATGTTCGGATCGGTCGACAAGCGTCGGGAGCGGCAGGACTTCACCGCCTTCGGCCAGACGCGGACGGTGGTGCTCGACCACCGGCAGGACTTCTTCGGCGGCCAGGCCGGCTACGACTTCGCCAGCGGATTGGGCGACAACGGCTTCCTGTTCGGCGTCACTGCAGGCTATGCCAATTCGGCAGTGACCTTCCGCGCCAACGCCGATCGCTTCACCTATGACTCGGCTAATGTCGGCGTCTACGGCAGCGTCAATGCCGGACCCTTCTTCCTCAACGCCCTCGCGAAATACGAGCGGCACTGGATGCGCGCGGTGTTGCCGGGTGCCGGGGTGCGGCAGAAGATCAAGGGTGACGGCTATGGCAGCAAGGCGGAGGCAGGGCTGCGCTTCGGCGGGAGCAGTGTGTTCGTCGAGCCGGCGGTGTCGATTGAGTATGTCCGCACCAGCCTCGACGATCTGGTGTCGGGCCCGAGCACGATCGACTCCGACAGCAGCGACGGGCTGCGTGGCAAGGCGGGGCTGCGGATCGGCACCGACCAGAGCTGGGGCGACACCAAGGCAAGCTTCTATCTTCGCGGCAACGTCGTCCACGAGTTCAAAGGCCGGAACGCTATGACCTTCGCTGACGGCGGCAATTCGCTCGACTTCGATCTCAATCGCATCGGCACCTACGGCCAGGCGGCGGTAGGGTTCACCGTTGCATCGGCGGGCCGCGTCAGCGGCTTCGTGGAAGCGACGGGCGACTGGAGCGACGACTATAAGGGCGGTGGCGCGCGGGGCGGAATCAGCATCCGCTTCTGACGATCGTAGGCGGGCTGCCTTCTTCCATGTCCGGCAGCCCGCCCCTTATTCAGATCGGCTATCCAGCGAAGCGATATCTTGATTGTGCACGGGAGTGCTGGGGTTCGGGGTCTCCAACGGCAGTGTGTCCGCCTAGACGAGGCGCGTGAGGAGCGATTCAACCATGTCCGATTGGAAGTTTTCCAGCAGTCCCGAAAAACGAGGCGTCCCGAGCACCAGCACCTTCATTGCGCCGGCCAGCGGGACGGTCCCTCATCTCGCTGGGCGGAACGATGGCTGATACTGCTGCGCTTGAACGATGCCGGCACCTGGCACCTGGCACCTGGCAGCGGAAGCTTCGGCGGTGCGAGGCATAAGTTGGTCGAAGTCGAGCCCGACAGCATTTAGCCTTCAGGTCCGGTCGCCCCGATCGCAAGAGGGGGGAACGAAACTGATGTGCCCTAGCCGCCAGGCGCGATCGGGATCACCGGGCCAATAGTCGCGGGGATTGAGCACAGCGTCGGGCGGCGCCGCGCCGACGATCTGCGCGCTAATCACGCGACCGGTCTCCCGCAGATGCACTTCGGCACCGGGGAACCGCGCGTCTAGCGCGGCGTGCAGCGCGGAAGCATCATCCGCGATCTCGCAACTGTCCAGCGCCCGAGGCGCCCCGTCGACGAGCTCGGCCGATGCTGCTCGAAGCGCCCTGATGCCGTCGTCGAGAATATCGAGCGAGATCATCCCGGCGGCCAACGCGTCGGCCCACCAGTATCCCAGGCCGATTCCGATCACGCCGCCTATTCCCGCGATCCCGGTCATCCAGTTCGCCTTTTGGGTCATGGCATCGGTGAACAGCGTCTTGTCGGCGAGATGCTTGGCCAAGGGCAGTTTCAACCACCCGAGCACCATGGGCACGATGATCGAGTAGCCCTGCGCTGCCACCATGATCCATCCCAGCCATATCTCTTTACCGAAGACATCGACCGCGACCACGGTCGCGTGCTCTTGTGAGGCCAGGCTAATCGCCGAGTCGACCAGCAACGTGCCACCGAGAGCCGTTAGTGCTGCAGCGGCTATGACGAAGGCGAGGCTCGGCACGCGCGCGAAGCCGTTCGGGAATCTTGCATTGGCGGGGCGACGCTCCACGCGCGCCGAAATCAGGAAGACTGCCGGTGGGATCAGACTGAGACAATCTTCGACCCAGGCCGACTTCATCGTCTGACTTGAACCCATGGCCGCGCCCATGACCACGATAACGCTAATCGTCCACCCAATGGACCACCACTCAAGGCGCTCGGCACGGCGCATGACATCTTGCAGCCGATCCGGAATCCCACCGCTCACGGCTTTTTCCCTGCCGCTTTAGTCTCACGCTGAACCAACATGATCCACGCATTCTCACCGTTTCGTACAACGATGTGACTGGCGGTCTTACCGGTCGGCGTCTCAATCCTCCCGATCGGCGGACCAAGTGTCACCCGTGTTTTCCATGGTGTCTTCTCGTCGAAGCGTCCGCCCACCACGACATCAAGCTTGCCGGCCTCCAAGTCTAGCAGCAACGGCTCCAGCATCCCGCGTTGGAAGATGGGCTCTGCGCCCGTCGATGCCTCCACGCGTGTCAAAACTCGGTGCCAGCCTAACGCATCGGGGGGCAATCCGCCCTCAACGCGACCGACCCTAATGACGTGCTGTCGACGAATTCTGTCGAGCGTACCCTCTGGATCTTTGGGTATGTTGCCGCAGCCGGCAAGGCACAGCAGCATCAGATAATGAGCCTTCATGGCCAAGCTTATGGGTCAGTGACAAGATCGCGTCCACAACGACAGACCTCTGGCATCGGGTTGGTCAGAGCGAGGCTGTCACTGCCAACTTTGCTCTAGGGGGTGGTCAAGACGCTGACGCACTTTCTCGCCCAGCGGTGATCCAGTCACGCCTCCTCATGGTTCCGCTGACGTCGCGAGATTATCAGGAATGCTCAAGAAGCGGCGACCTATGCCGGTCCGCCCGGGAGGCGAGGCAATCGGCCTGTCCGTCCAGCTTGATCAGCGGCATTGTCGTTGGAGGCAGTCTGCTTCGTCACCGTCAGCACGGCGATATAGTCGATCCACCCTGTGGGAGGCACGCCATCTTCTCGCGCTGCATCCGCGAATTCCAGCAAAAAGCCATGTTCAATCGCCGCGAAAATATCCAGTCGCACGGTCATGCCTCTTGCATACGGCGCGCCTCCACCTGTTCCAACCCCTTGTACTCGAGGGTAATCTATTAACCGCGCAATGCTATTCCGGGCTCATGGACGCAAATTCCGGAGGCTTTCCGTGCCTTGGCAATGGGAATTGGGACGCTCCTACAGCCGCCCGGATCCTCGACCTGCTGCCCGGTTTGGTCGCTTATTTCGGCCTCGACTTGCGGTATCGCTACGCCAATGATCGATACGCCGAATGGCGCAGCATTCCAGGACGAGAAATGGTGGGTAAGTACGTCCGCGAGATCGTGGGCGAGCGGAATTACCCGCTGATTGTCAGCAAGCTTCGCCAGGCGGCAGCCGGCGAGCCCGTCGTATACGAGTACGACATCTTCGACGGGGAGCAGCAGCGGCGTGTGCAGGGCAGCTACGTCCCCGACGTAGATGCCGATCGAAAGGTGATCGGCATCATTGCTCTAGTGACCGACATTAGTGTGCGGGACGACCTTCAGCGCCGCATCGCACGAGGCGAGGCGATGTTCAACGAAGCTTTTGAGAACGCCCCGATCGGCAACGCCATCGTCGACGTTCAGGGGCACCTCATCCGCTCGAACCGCGCCTTCGCCGCCATGCTCGGCCGAACACTGGAGGAGATGACCGAACTCTCCATTACTGACATCACGCATCCGGATGACATCGATGCCGATCTGGTGCTCTTCCGGAGCGTCCTCAACAAGGAGCGCGACGGCTATTGGCTGGAGAAGCGCTACGTCCGCAAGGATGGAAGCTGCCTGTACGGAAAGCTTGTAGTTGCTGCGGTCCGGAATGACGCCGGCGACGCCGTCCGGTTTCTCACCCATGTGGAAGACATCACGCAACAAAGGGAGGCGGAACGCAGGCTTGCCGAGACCAACGCCCGCCTGTCCCTCGTCACCAAGGCGATCCCCGGTGGATCCTGGCATCTCGATGTGGCCACATCTCGTTTCGAGACGTCGGAGGCTCTGGCGCAGTTCGTATGCGGCCCCACCTCCGCGACCATGGACCTGGCGCGCTACTCCTCTCGCATTCACCCTGAAGACCTTGTGACAGCGGATCTCGGTCCTTTGCTCCGCGGTGACATGGATCGGTCGTCGGTAGAATACCGTCTAGAGACAATCGCCCGCACAAGATGGATGCGCTGCGACCGCCGGCTTCTCCGTGATGCCCAAGGACACCCCGAGCAGATCGTGGGGGTGACCATAGATTTTACCGAGGAACATGAACGACGGGCACTCGCGGAAGGCCAGGCAAGCACGGATCCGCTGACGGGTCTGCTGAATCGCCGCGGGCTTGATCAGCGGCTGCGCGACCTGCCGCAAGAATGCCCCTGTGGTGTCCTCGCCATCGACCTGGATGGGTTCAAGCAGGTGAACGATCAGCTGGGGCACCAGGCCGGCGATGCCCTCCTCACCGAAACCGCATATCGCCTACGCGCGATTACCCGAACCATGGATCTGGTCGCACGCGTGGGTGGAGACGAGTTCGTAGTGGTGCTCGTCGGTTTGGAGACTTCTGCGCTGCAGGTTCTCGCCGAGCGCGCAACAGTGAGGCGACAGGAGCATTTCGCTACCATCGCCGGCTGCGGACACCACGTAGGAGCAAGCGTTGGGGCAAGTTGGTCGCCCCAGCCCCCGAGTTCCGCCGGAGGCATCCTCGCGCGCGCCGGTGCTGCGTTGTATCAGGCCAAGGCTGCCGGCCGCGGCACTTTGCGCGTCATCATCTGAGGTGGGGCAAGCTCCTCGCGCAAGCCGAAGTGCCGAGGTCGCAGTCGCTCAATGGGACCTCATATGGGCTTCATGCGCCGCCTGTTCCGGAAGGGATTGCTCCCCTCTCTGCGTCGTCACGGGCGTTCGCTTGAACGATTGCACAATCGCCCAGGCCACGAAGACCGATGCAACAGTAATTAACACGAAGATCAGCTTAGCGGTCATGTTCGGCTTCATCCGGCGTCCTCGTCGGCTTTTCGTGTGTCGCGAGATCCATTCACCGCGCTGAAGTATCAAGCGTCTCGCCTCTCTCTACGACAGGAACAGCGGGCACGCGATCAAGCCTGTCCAGCAGAGCATCAAACTCGTCGTTTTCTTCAACCGAAAACACCCGTTCGAGGCAACCTCCGAATGCTTCGAGGTCCCGCCGCGTAAGCAACGCGACGGCGACAATTTTCGCGTCAGGCACGATCATTCTCCCGTTCGGGTGACCAACATATATCAATCCGAATGGTGCCAACCGTTACGGCTTCGAAAGCACTTCGGGATGGCGATGCGAGTCCCTTATACCGACGAAGGGTGCTATGGGCATATATCAAGGAGGCGGCCGTTCGCCGGAGCGGTCCCTGCCCTGACAGTTGGGAACTTACGGCTTTGTCTTGGCCCAAAGCCTTTCTATATGCTCTCGATGCCTGATCCGCATCATCAGCCGACACGGCGCCTCATCTACAGCAGCACGGCCGTGGGCGATGATCGTGACGTCGACCTCTCCGACATTCTTCAGAGTTCGCGAGTGAACAACGCCCTTGATGGAATCACTGGGCTGCTGTGGAGTGACGGGCGCGAGTACGTGCAGGTCGTCGAAGGAGCGGGTCTGGCAGTCGCCGAGACCTTCGAGCGGATCCGGTCGGATCCACGGCATCGGGACGTCGCCGTGCTATCGGATCAAGCGGACGTCGAGCGCGCCTTTATCTACTGGACAATGGCGCAATTGGTGCCTGGTGAAGACTCCTTGGAGATACGCCATCACTTGAACCACCTCCTGCGCGATGCTCCCCCGGAAGTGCGGTCCGCATTCTCGAACAGGCAGATAGTTGCGCGCTAATCAGCTAGAAACAAGGGCAGGCTGTCGGCTGCTACGCGCGCGCACCTGCAATCAGCGTGTCGAGATCGCGGGCACACATGGGACGGCCATAGAGATAGCCCTGTCCCTCGACGCAGCCCATTTCCGCTAGGAACTGCGACTGTTCGGCCGTCTCGATTCCTTCCGCCACAACGCCCAGGTTAAACGCGTGGCTAAGGCGCACGATAGCGTCGATCAGCGCCGCATCATGGTTGCCGGGCTGTGCGTCCTTCGTAAAGCTCCGATCGATCTTGAGGCGGCTCACCGGCAAGTCGCGGAGCAGGCTGAGGGATGCATAGCCCGTCCCGAAATCATCTAGTGCAATCCCGACCCCCAAGGCGCGCACGGCTCGCAGGATTGCGGCTGAAGACTGCGTGTTCTTGACCGCCACCCGCTCCGTCATTTCCAGCTCGAGCAGCTTAGGTGGCAGCTTCCAACGACGCAGTTCGGCCGCAACGGTGTCCGGGAGGTAACCAGACAGGAACTGCGCCGCTGAGAGGTTGACTGCCACAACCAGCGGAGTTCCCGAGGCCGCCCAGGCGGCAGCCTGCTGCACGGCAGTGCGCAGGACCCACTCGCCCACCCGTGCGGATAGGGGCATGAGTTCCAGGGTGGCCAGAAATTCGCTAGGCGGAAGCAGTCCACGTTCCGGGTGCTGCCACCGTAGAAGCGCCTCCATCCCGGTCAGCTTGCCGTCACTGAGCGTGACCTGCGGCTGATAATGAAGCTCGAACTCCCCACGCTCGAAGGCGCGATGCAACTCCGTCTGCATCGACCGGCGGGTCTCCACGTCGTGTCGAAGGTGTGGTTCGAAGTAGCCTACGCTACCGCCGCCTTCGTCCTTGGCACGATACAGCGCCAAGTCGGCATGGCGCAGCAACGTGTCGATGGTTTCGCCATGATAGGGCGCCACGGCCAGGCCAATGCAGGTTTCGAGCTGAAGCTGCTGGCCGTCGATGTCGAAGCCTTCTCGGAAGCTGAGGTGAATGCGCTCAGCTACCTTATAGGCGCTCCGGGCATCGCCTACGCCACGTAACAGGATCACGAACTCATCTCCCCCGAGCCGCGCCAGGAGATGCTGGTCTTCCAAAAGGCTCTGCAGTCGCTCGCCCACCGCAAGCAGCAGGCGATCGCCGGTGGCGTGCCCGAAGACGTCGTTGACATCCTTGAAGCCATCCAGATCGAACAGCAGCAGCGCAGCGGCTTCCCGGTCGGACAGAACCTCTTGCGCTTGGCTATGGAACTGCACCCGATTGGGAAGCCCGGTCAGTCCATCCGTGTGGGCCAGACGCGTCAGCCGCCGCTCACTCGCTTCGTGGCGCTGCTTGCTACGCCATAGCTCCAGGCGCTCGACGACGATCCCGGCCAAAGTGCGCAGCAGCCCGCGGTCCCGATCATTCAGGGTGCGTGGCTCGTCGTGGATGAGACACAACGTTCCCAGAGCGTCGCCCGAGGCCACCCGCAGTGGCGCCCCCGCATAGAAGCGGATGTTGGGAGGGCCTTGTACCAGCGGGTTGTCGGCGAACCGCACATCCAGAAGCGCGTCCTCCACTACCATCACATCATGTCCGTCCAACGCATGAGCACAAAACGACATGGAGCGCGGGGTTCGACACGCCTCTACCCCGCGGCGCGCTGCGAACACCTGCTCATCACGGGCCACGAAGGAGACCATCGCTCCGGACACCCCGAACAGCGACACCGCCAATTCGACAATCGTGTCGAACTCGGCGTCCGCTGTTCCGTCCAGCACGCCATAGTCCGCAAGCGCCGCAAGCCGTTTGGCCTCAGTATGCGTGGAGATGTCGAGTTCCGGTATAAGAGAGCCAACCACGCAACATCCTTCGCCTGACTGGCATCGTCTATAAAAGTGATTACGCCCTATTCTCCAGCACTTAAAACACTATCAACTGGTCGCGCAAACGGCGAGCCTGATGGTCAGCTGCTGCGGTGGCGCTTCGCAAGCGCTCGGTAGTGCTGGATGCGCGTCACCCGAAGGCCCGGTATACCTGTACGCTCGACCGTCTGCTGCCACCCTGAAAACTCCTCGCGCGACAGGCTGTATCGAGCGCATGCCTCCTCCAGCGTCAGCAATCCGCCGTTCACCGCCGCAACCACCTCAGCCTTGCGTCGGGCAGTCCACCGCTTGGTGTCTGAAGGCGTGAGGGTATCCACCGTTAGCGGCGTCCCGGATGGACCGATCACCATCATCGGATGCGCTTTGTCCTCCCTTGTCATTTTTACCTCTACAAGGTGGATCTGCAGCCGACGTCCTGCCTCATTTTCGCGGCAGGCCTCACCTGAAGGCCAGAGGTAAATATCTGGTTGCGGTTTGAAGCTCTCCAGTTGGAGTCTCGCGAACTGCAATGGAGCAGGCGACGACTTGGTAGTTTTTCGGGTGATAGCGAGATCATGCCTGAGAAGACGAGCTGATCGCCGGACTCCGTATGGTCGCGATCTTTACCTCCGCGCCGCAGTCTTTATTGCGCCTGCTCATACGTACTTCGAGGGTCCGGGTGGGAGTTTTTGGAGTATGAACGAAACCCAGCCGGGAACGTTTATTTAACTTGGTGCGTCTTTTTTCGGTTAGTCGCCTACCCGCGGAGCAACGGAACAACGGAGCGAAGATAGTGAGCGCTGTGGTCGTAGCCCGCGATGATATGATGATCGACAGCCAGACGAACTTCGCTGCGGCGACTCAGGCGATGCTGCCTGCCCTGCGCGGCTATGCCCGTCGGCTGACCCAGAACGACACGAACACCGACGATCTCGTTCAGGAGACGCTGGTCCGCGCCTGGGCCGCACGGTCACGTTTCCTGCCCGGCAGCAACTTCAAGGCGTGGCTGTTCCGTATTGCGCGTAACACCTTCTTCACGAGTGCGCGGCGATCCTGGCGCGACACGCCTCTGGATCCGATCGCCCATGCATCACTCCTCGTAGAACGTGCAGACCAGGAGGATGCGCTATACTCCAGAGACCTTCGCAAAGCGCTCGCAAGGCTTCCTCCTGTGCAACGAGAGGCGCTGCTGCTGATCGTCGAGACGGGCCTCACCTATGGTGAAGCGGCGGTGATCCAGCATGTGGAGCCGAGCACTTTGAGGAGTCGTGTGGCCCGCGCGCGAGCCGCCTTGATACGGCATTTCGACGATGAAATGAGCGGACCTGCAGAGCCTTCGCCGGCTCAAGTTTCCAAAGCACGAGCATCGAAACACGAGCGTGGACTTAGCCCCTACGAAGCCTGGAAGGCGTCTGGCGCACGCACCATCGGCTGAACCGATCCGCAGTCTTACATTCGCGCCAGCTCTGCGGGATTGAGGGCAGCGGCCTGCTTTTCCAACAGCCCCGATCGTTTGCTGAATAGCGTCGAAGGCAGGGCTAAGCATCGCACTTCCCGGCGAACGTGCTAAGGATGGCATCTGCGGTTCCTAACAAGCTTCAGAATGAACACCGAAAGCATCACTGGTCACGAGATTGCAGAGCATGATTGGTCGAGCACGCCGCTCGGCCCGCAAGAGACGTGGCCGCTCGCGTTGCGCTCAACACTCGCGATGATGCTGGCTTGTCCGACGCCGATGTTCCTGGCGTGGGGACCGGAGCTGCTGTGCTTCTACAACGACGCCTATCGCCCGATCCTCGGCTATCGGGTTGAGACGGCACTGGGGCGGCCCTTTCGGGAGGTGTGGGGCGGTATCTGGAGCGAGATCGAGCCGTTGGTGACCGCAACGCTTGCCGGCGAGAGCTGCACCGTCACCGATATGTGGCTCGACCTCCGCCGGCAGGGCGTGCCGGAGGACAGCTGGTGGGCCTTCACCTACTCGCCGGTCTTTGACGATGATGGCGAGATCGCCGGACTGCTTAATGTCACCGGAGAAACCACGAACCGGGTCGTGGCCGAGCGCGAGCGCAAGGCAGCCGATGAGCGGCTCGAAATGGCGCTCTCTGCCGGCAATAGTATTGGTTTATGGGACTGGGATGTTGCGAACGACCGGGTCACGGCGGACGTTCGTTTTGCCACCCTCTACGGCATCGATCCCGATCGTGCTGCCGAAGGGGCTACGATCGCCGAGTTCTTCGCCGGCATCCACCCTGAAGACCGGCCTCGCGTGCAGAATGAGGTTGCCACTGCGATTGAGGGATGCGGCAGCTTCACTTCCGAGTATCGGCTGCTCCAGGTCAATGGCAGCGTCCGCTGGGTTTCTGCGCAAGGCCGATGCATTGCCGGTGAGGATGGCCTCTGCATCCGCTTCCCGGGTATCAGCTACGACATAACCGAGCGCATGACGTCGGAGTTGGCGCTCAGGGCCGCCAAGGCGGAGCGCGACTTCGTGGTCGAGCTAACCACTCGTCAACGGGAGATGAGTGATCCGGAAGCCATCATTCGCATCTCTGCGGAAGCGCTCGGACATCGGCTTGGCGTTCATCGTGCCGGTTTTTATCGCCTCATCGGCGCCAAGCAGATGCTCCACGGCGGCAACTGGACAGATGGAACGCTCACCCCCTTGGTCGGCATCCAACCCGCCAGTGCTTTTGGCCAACGCGCCGAGCGCCATCGGCGCCGAGGCAAGGCACTGGTGTTCAGCGACAGCCGCTATGACAACGATGGCGACTTGATGCCCTATGCCGAGGGCGGCGTTCTCGCCGGCCTGTGCGTGCCGCTCATGAAGGATGGACGTTGGCAGGCGGGGATTTATCTCCACCAAGCCGAGATACGTCGCTGGACGCCTGCAGAAATCTCGCTGGTGAAGGAGGTAGCGGAGCTGACCTGGCTGGCCGTCGAGCGAGCCGAAGCGCTGGTCCGGCTCAGTCGGCGTATCGATCAGCAGAGCGTGGCACTCGCCGAAGCCAGCACCGAGATCAAGGCGGAAGCGGACCGGCGGACTGCGGCCGAGAGCCAGCTGCGCCAACTCCAGAAAATGGAGTCGCTTGGCCGGCTGACCGGCGGCATTGCGCACGACTTCAACAACATGCTCGCGATTGTCATTGGTGGGCTCAACCTTGCCCAGCGCCGGCTCGCCCGCGGCGAGCAGGACATAGGCAAGTATCTTGACGGTGCGATGAATGGCGCCACTCGCGCCGCCACGCTGACCCAGCGCCTGCTCGCTTTCTCGCGGCAGCAGCCGTTGTCGCCAGAAGCAATCGACGCCAACACACTCGTGTCCGGCCTTGCGGAACTGCTTGCCCGGTCACTCGGCGCATTGATCCAGCTCGAGACCGTTCTGGGTGCAGGCTTGTGGAAGGCCAAGGCAGACGCGGCCGAGCTGGAGAACGTCATCGTCAACCTGGCGGTGAATGCACGAGATGCGATGCCGGAGGGCGGCAAGCTCACGATCGAGACGTGCAACGTCCATGTCGATGACGACTATGCTCGCGATGCTGACATAGCGTCGGGCCAGTATGTGCAGATCGCCGTAACCGATACCGGCACCGGGATGACGCCCGAGGTGCTGTCCAAGGCGTTCGATCCCTTCTTCACTACCAAGCCAGTGGGTAAGGGCACCGGGCTTGGCTTGAGCCAGCTGTTCGGGTTTGTGCGCCAGTCGGGTGGGCACGTACGCGTCTATTCCGAGCTTGGTCACGGAACTACCTTCAAGCTCTACCTGCCACGCTTCTGGGGTGAGGAAAGACCGGTTGTGCGGCGTGCGCCGGCACCGCTTCGCCAGGGTAAGGTGACCGAGATCGTCATGGTGGTGGACGACGAGGAACGCGTCCGTAACAACTCGGTCGAGGCGCTGCGCGAACTGGGCTACACGGTCATCCATGCTGGCAACGGCCCCGAAGCGCTGGCGATGATTGAGTCAGGCCAGGACGTGACGTTACTCTTCACCGACATCGTCATGCCAGGCATGACCGGTCGCGAGCTTGCGGATCGCGCGGTCGAACTGCTTCCGCGGCTCAAGGTCGTCTATACAACCGGCTACACCCGCAATTCCGTGGTCCATAATGGAATACTCGATCCGGGCACCAATCTCCTGCCCAAGCCCTTCGGAATCGACCAGCTCGCCGCCAAAATCGCTGAAGCGCTGGACGCTTAGTGGAGCCGTCTACCAGCCCGGTCGTTCAGGTGACCGGGAGTTTGTAGCGTATGCCTCATGTGCTGATCATCGAAGACGAGCCGCTCATCGCCATGAACATCCAGATGATGCTGGAGGACGAGGGTGCAACCTCGTTCGATATCGCGGTGACCGAAAACGAAGCCATCGCAGCCGCTTTGGCGCACCGGCCAGAGCTGATCACCTCCGATGTGAAGCTGATCGAGGGGACCGGGCCTGCAGCGGTGCTCGAGATACACCGCCAGCTCGGTGAAGTGCCGGTGATCTTCATCAGCGGCACGCCCGAAGATTGCGAGCCTTGTGAGCCACCGGGGATCGTGCTCAGCAAACCTGTTCGGGCAACTGATCTAAAAGCCGCCTTTCACCACATGGTTTGAATTAGAATCGCTCGCTTGAAAGTCGTTGTACAAAAAAGTGCAGCGGTCGCGGCTGACCTGATGAAGGTGGTGTCGGCATATTCGATGCGACGGTGAAACGGCTCACCTTGCTTTTGCCAGAGATGCTCGCAGTTGAGCAACGGAAACGGCCATCACGGGACACTTACCCGGGCTGAGGTGTTGAGGCGAGCGAACCGCAGAGGCTTGCCATGTCCGACGACCTGCACATCCCTATAGTCGAGGAAGAAGCGCAGGTCTTCAAGCGCTCGGTCGAAACCGAACGTGTCAGCGTGCGGACGACGACGGATGAGGAACAGGTTCTTATTCAAGATGAACTTCGCCATGAGCATGTGGATGTCACACGTGTACCTGTGGGCCGCGAAGTAGCCGAAGCACCCGCGATCCGCACCGAAGGCGATGTTACGATCGTGCCGGTTCTGGAGGAACGGCTCATCGTCGAAAAGCGCCTCTTCCTGGTCGAAGAACTACATCTACGGCGGACGGTCGCGATCGACCCTGTTGAGGTGCCGACAACGCTGCGCCGGACGCGAGTGGAAATCGAGCGGACAGAACTCGATCAACAGGAGGAACATTGATGCCTGAACCGAACGGCGAACATCGCGATGGCGCACCCAGCCATATCCACATCGAAAAGAAAAAGGGCTTCAGCTGGCTGCCGTGGCTGCTGCTGGCGCTCGGCATTCTGGCGCTGCTGCTCGCGCTCAGCCGTTGCAATCGAGACGACGATGCTGTGGTAGCGCCGACCGCTTCGCCAAGCGGGGCTGCAAGCACGGACAGTGCTGAAGCCGGTACTGTTGTCGCGACGACTCCGAATGCCGACGCCTCGGCAGCCGGTACATCGGGTCTGGGAGCCTTCCTTGGCGGAAGCGAGCCGACGCCGCGCACGTTCCAGTTCGAGAAGCTGAACTTCGATACCGGTAAGAGTGTCGTGCGTCCGGCCGACGCAGCTGAGATCGATCAGGTCGCAGCGACGCTGAAGCAGTACCCCAGCGCCCGCATTCGGATCGCCGGCTATGCCGACGCGCGCGGCACCGAGCCCACCAATATGGAACTCGGTGAAGCACGCGCTGATAGCATCAAGACAGCACTGGTCGGCAAAGGCATTGATGCGGACCGTATCGAAACCGCCTCGGGCGGCGAGAGCGATCCGGTCGATACCAACGCGACCGCCAGTGGTCGCTTCGAGAACCGCCGCACCGAACTCGTGGTGACGGCGCGATAACCCTTAGAGAAAAATTGCAGGAGAAGAACCATGGCGACTACCATCACAGCATTGTTCGACAGCCGCAGTGACGCGGAAGCGGCCAAGGAGCGGCTGAAGGGCGCGCGTGTCGATGCGGATCACGTTCACCTCCACGACAAGTCGAGCATGGGCTACCGCGAGAGCGGCTACTCAAATCACGAGGACCGTGGCTTCTGGGATTCCGTCAAGAACGCCTTTGCGCCCGACGAGGATCGTCACACCTATGAGGAAGGCGTGCGCCGTGGCGGAACCCTGCTGACGGCCGACGTCGATGACGATTGCATCGACGAAGCGGTCCGCGTCCTTGAAGAAGCGAACACGGTCGACATCGAGGATCGTTCGAACCAGTGGCGGTCGTCTGGCTGGGACTATGCCGGCACGGGCGCTGCGGGCGCAGTAGGCGGCCCATCGGCGCTCAATACCGGCCGTGACACGCTTCGTGGCGAACGCGAAGAGGTGATCCCGATCGTCGAGGAGAACCTGGTCGTTGGTAAGCGCGACGTCAGCCGTGGCGGTGTCCGCGTCCGTTCCTACGTCTCTGAGACGCCAGTGCATGAGCAGATACGCCTGCGTAACGAGCGGGTCAACGTCGAGCGCCGCTCCGTCGACCTGCCACTCTCTGCAGCTGAGGGCGATGCATTCCGCGAACGCTCCATCGACATGACCGCGACCGGCGAGGAAGCGGTCGTCGGTAAGAACGCGCGGGTCGTGGAGGAGGTCGTCGTCTCCAAGACGGCTGAGGAGCACGTCGAGAGTATCGATGACACGGTGCGACGGACGGACGTCGAGATCGACCGGGACAGCGACGTGGACACAACCCGCGACGTTAGCTTCGGAACGACGGACAAGCGTCTCTAACAGTTAAGGCCTGTGCCGGCTTGGTCGGCACAGGCCTTTTTCATGATAGTCTTGAGCCGTATCCGCTGGCTGGCTCGGATGTCGTCAGGAATGACGCGGTGACGATTAGCACCGCTCACAAGCGGTCGACCTAGTGCGCCTGAGGGCGGCGTCTGCTAGACGACCTACCGAAGGCGCAGCAGCTCCTCGGCGATCGTAGCTACGAAGCAGAATCGTTCAGGGACCCTTTGCAGGTCAAGGGCATCCAACCCTGCATCTCAAGCCGTAAATCCCGGCTCGAGCCCGTCAGATACTACCGCGCCGCAGCCGCATCGAGATCATGTTCGGGCACCTGATCGATCGCTTTGGAACGGCCTATTGCCGCCTGCCCCTCTCAGGTTACCCGGTGGCCTAGCCGCCACCTATAGGCCTCCAGTGTCGCATAAGCAGGAACATTCGCGACGACCGAAAATCAGCACTTCCGCGCCACAAAGGGTGGTGCTCTGCGGAGGTGCCGCGAGCGCATCATTCGTGGTACGATGATCGCATGCTGAAATTACGAATGAGACGGGAGGCAGAGCAGAACGCGCGCGCGATGAAACGCCTCACGCAGATCGAAATGTCGATCACAGGGCTCGAAAACGAGGACCTGCTCGATCTTGCTGATATTTTCGCTGAGAAACCTGAGACGCCTATTGCGCAGTATGCCTTTGCTGAGATGGGCCGACGTAAAATCAGCCTTTAATCTGCCCGACAAGGACGGGCGGTATGACGGCTTTGCCCAATGCCGGCCGTTCATCACTGCCGGACGCGGCCACCGGAAGCAGCCGGTGGAAAAACGCCGCTCACGGTGGTCGGGCGACCTCTGAGCCTAGCGTCGGACGATAAGCATAACTTGGCGCGCCGGACCATCGACGACGGTTGTTCCCTGGAGGAAGAAGCCAGTGCCGAGTAAACCTTCGCTTGCTCCTACAGGCACATAGCCGCTGGCGATTGGAGCAGCCTCCGAAGAGATCCGACCGATACTCAGGGCGCCGGGGGCCACCCTAGATCTTAGCACGGTGCCATCAGCCGTGATGCCATTTTGCCCGGCTACCCCTACGTTTGATTCGCCCATGACCTGCTTCCAAGCCGTGTCGCTGAGCCGAACTGCGCCAGAATAGCCGAAATCGACAAGAAGCCCGACCTTGTGGCCGTTGATAGCGGCGTCGATCAGATTGCCCGTCAGTAGAGGAAGGCGGACCACGTCCGGGCCGTCGAGCTTGATTGATCCACTTGATACGAACGTAAGTTGCTTCCGGTCAGGCTGGAGCATCACAGCCATGACGCTAGTGGCATCGCCGCCAAGCACGATATCTACCTGCCTCCCGAGCGCGTGCGACATGGCACTCAGGTCGAAAGAGGCCAACTCCCCCGACATGGTGAATGCGTGTGGAACTTCGAGGACGGTACGGCCGGTCCTAAATGTCGCGATCCGGCCAGTACCGGTCAGGGTGTCCCCTGCAGCTTCGCCGATAGGAACGCCTGCCTGTCGGGTGAATCCCGTGTCGACCACAGTGCGCTCGGTTCCATTGTCCAGCAGGATCGTCGCCGGCCTGTTGTTCAGGCGACCTTGGAAGAGGATCAGGCCCTTCACGATCTCCATGCTTTGCTGCGCCCAGTCGCTCCTTGCGACGAGGTGAAGGATGAGCCGTTTGTCCGCGGTTTCTGCGGACGGGACATCCGGGACCGGAGGGGCCGATGACTGCTGTGCGCTTGCCAGCCCGCCTGCGAGCAGAAGCAGGAGCAGAAAGGCGCGGAAGTGCAAACTGCACGGCTCAGCCAAAAGCATACCAAGAGTTATCAAGCGGTTCGTCCGCCATATCAATACCCGCGCCAGAAAGCAGAGCGTCGCCTTTCCACCCACTTCCGGCTATCACCTTGTCGCAGAAGCGACGACATATGCGATGGTGGGAAGTCAGCACATTCGCGACCATGCCACGGCAGGAAACGGCCCAGCTTCTGCCGTGATCAAGCTTCCAACCTCGTGAGAAAACGTGCCCATGCAATCATGAGCGCACGCCGTTTTTCGAAGAAATCGGTTCGCCGGTATGCGGCCTCCACCGCGCTGGCGATCTGATGCGCCAGCGCCTTCTCGACCACTTCCTTTGGCACCTTCGTGCTTTCAGCCGCCCAATCGGTGAAGGTGCTGCGGAATCCGTGGACTGTGGCGTTGGGGATCTTCATGTCGCGTAGGACCTTGAGCATCGTCATGTCGCTGATCGGTTTGTCGCCTCGCGAGCTGAACAACAGGCTCTGAGGCCTCACCTCGCCGTGCAACTCCAAGTGGCGAATTTGGAGAGCGCGCAAGAGCGTCACCGCTGCCGGCGCAAGCGGCACGACGTGCGCCTCCTTCATCTTCATCCGCGACGCCGGGATCGACCAGACCGCTTTGCACAGGTCAAACTCACCCCAGGCGGCCCCGCGGGCCTCGCCCGACCGAACCGCGGTCAGCATGGTCAACTTGAGCGCATCTCGGCCTAAGGTCGGAGGGAGCGCCATCAGCGTCTTCATGAATGTAGGTGCCCCAGCGTACGGCATGGCAGCGCGATGGGTCACCTGCTTCGTCTGACGCGGCAGTCCCCGCGTAACCGAGCGTAGCGATACCTCTTCGGGTAGCAGCCCCTTGATATGCGCAAAATCGAGCACTGTCCCGATCCGTTGGAGCACCCGCTTCGCGGTATCCGGCTTTGTCAGCCAGATCGGCTCAAGGACGGCGAGCACTGCGGTGCTCTCGATCATGGTGATTGGCTTTAAGCCGATCGTCGGGAAGACATGTCGCTCGAAGCTGGCAAGCCACGAGGCATGGCGCTGGTCCTTCCAGCCGCCCTTCATTGCGTCGTAGCAGTCGCGCGTCACACGCTCGAAATGGGGTATCAATTTGCGCCCTGCCCGTCGCTCCGCAGCAGGGTCGGCGCCGGAGCGCACCGCCTTTCGCAGGTTTGCAGCGAGTATGCGTGCTTCCGCCAGCGGCACATCGTGCGCGGGCCCCAGGCCGAAGTCTCTGCGCTGTCCATGATGCTGCATTCGCAGCACCCACGAGCGAGCTCCGCTATCACGAACAAGCAGGTAAAGACCGTGCGTATCGGCATGCCTTCCTGGCCCGGCGTGGCGGACTTTGAGGGTGGTAAGCGGCATTGTGACCTCGTTCTGAAGTCCCTCATCGCGTCCCACACTTTGATCCAGATTTGCCGAGAAGCTGTGGGACAAGCTGATCCGCAAGTTTCGCCTAATCTGTCTTTCAATCAATAGGTTGAGACGTTCTGATAGTGACTGGAATTTCAGAACAGTGCCCGTAGGGGTCACCATCTGCACTCAGAGGTGCAGATGGTGCGACACGGCTATTTCTTACCGCGCGCTGGTACAGCGACCGGTACAGGAAGCGCGAGAATGGCCTCGGTGGCAGAGCCGTAGAAGCACCCCGGATAGCAACATCCATACATTCGGCGGGAGCTTCCCGAGAACCTCCGCCCGCATGTGATGGCAAGGCGCCCTGGAAGGTATTGCTGCGGGCTTAGGACTTGGCTCACGCCGCATCCTGTTCGCCAGATACCGGAACTGAACCGCTAGCAATGCCGTCGCCGCTCCTCAACAAGCGCGCAAGGTAACAGCGCACGGCTCAGATTGTTCGCAAGCGCTTCCGAGTGCGGGAAGCGCACCATTGATTCATGATCGCCTGCAGACTGCAAGATGGTGAGTGGCCCCTTCACCAGCTCTGCCCATCCACCATCGGGCGAGGCGCCACCTGGACGACTGCCGGCGAGCAACAATGCCACCTCGCCGTCATAGGGGGCCGGTCGGTAACTCTGGGACCGTGCGAGCACCACGTCACCGAACGAAGAGGTCTGCGGCGCGGGTGCGCTGCGCCTGACCAGCTGTGCAAGGCGGCTTCGTATCGGCAGAGGCTTGCGCAGGTCCGGGCGCTCGGCATCCAGCAGCACCAGGAGGCGCATGTCCCGACCGGCGTGACGGAGTTGCTGGGCAACTTCCCATGCGACGATGGCCCACCTGCACCAGCCACCAAGCAGGATGGGCCCCGTCGGGACGAGGCGCTCGAGGTGACCGACGATCACGGCAGCCAGTGCGGTCAGGTCGAACGATGCGGCAAGCAGGCGCTGCTCCTCCGCATGGCTGATGTTGAGGCCGTAGATCGGGCATCGAGGATCGACCTGGCGATGGACGCCCCGCATCAGAAAACCGGCATCCAGCCAGATCAGCGGCAGCCCGTTCCCCTGCGGTTGCAGGGAAAAGAGCTCTACCTCGCGCGATTGGCCGTCATGATTGTCGATCAGTGCCGCCATCGCCTTCAGGCTGGAATGCTGAAGCAGGTCGGGGAGCGCCAGATCAGCTCCGAAGCGCTCCTGGATGTGACAGAGCAGGCGTACCGTCATCAGCGAATAGCCGCCCATGTCAAAGAAGTCGTCGCTCCGGGACGTGACGAAGGTCGGCAGCAGGTCGTTCCAGATCGCGGCCAGGGCTCGTTCGGTCCGCGTCAGGTCATCGAGATTGCCCTTGGGCAATGCCGCTGGCGCAGTGGTCATCAGGCTGGGGTGGAGCAACGCGCCACGATCGATCTTGCCGTTCGGGGAAAGCGGCATGGCGTTGAGACGAAAGATCTGCTGCGGCACCATGTACGCGGGCAGTTGCTCGCGCAGATACGCCATGAGTTCGAAATCGATCTTCTCTTCGCGAAGAACCACGTAGCCGAACAGCGCGTTTTCGCCCAACGCGTCGTCCCAACACCGCACCGCGCACCACGCAACGGCCGGGTGTTCGGAAAGCGCGCTTTCCACATCGCCGAGTTCGATCCGGTAGCCGCGGACCTTGACCTGGTCATCGCAACGGCCGTGGTGACGCAACTGGCCATCCTCGTCGATGCTGGCAAGATCGCCCGTACGATAGGCACGACCCACACCCTGTAGTTCCACGAACCGCTCGGACGTAAGGTCCGGTTTGCCGCGATAGCCCCGGGCAAGACCGCTGCCGGACAGATAAAGCTCTCCGATTTCCCCGGCTTTCAGGGGCAACAGATCGACACCAAGGACGTGCGCACCTTCACCGGGTAGCGCGCGTCCGATCGGGATCGTCGCCTCGAGTTGCTCAACGCGATGGCCCGTGGACCAGACGGTCGTCTCCGTCGGACCGAACATGTTCCACAACTGCGCGCAGCGGGGTAGCAGGCGTTCGGCGAGGTCTCTCGTCATTGCCTCGCCACCGCACCAGATGCGGAGGTCGGCGCTGCCTTGCCAGCCAGCTTCGAGCAGCGCACGCCAGGTCGTTGGCGTAGCCTGCATCACGGTTGCGCGGGATGCAGCGATGGCGGCTCCCAAGCGCCTTGGATCGGACGCGACGTCGAAGGGTACGATGACCAGCCTGCCACCCAGCATGAGCGGCAGGAACCAGTCGAGCACCGACATATCGAATGTGACGCGCGTCACGGCCAGCATGGTGTCGTCTGCAGTGAAGCCTGGAGAGGATGCCATGGCGTGCACCAGCGCCACCACCGAGCGATGCTCGACCTCCACACCCTTGGGCTTGCCCGTCGAACCGGACGTGTAGATGACGTAGGCGAGATCCTGGTCGCTGCGGTTCCTGGAAACGTCCGCCTGGGGCGCAGCATAGATCGACGGCACGTCATCCAGCAGCAGGGGCGCGGCCCCACTATACGGCAGTGCGAGCAACGATTCTGCGGTTCCCAGGATCAACGTTGGCGCAGCATCCTCCAAGATCAACGCAAGTCTTGCCGGAGGCAGATCCGGATCCAGCGGGAGGTACGCCCCCCCGGCCGCCATCACGCCGAGCAGGCAACCGATCATCTCGTTGGATCGAGGGAGGCAAACACCGATAAGGGGATCGGGGTGATCCGTGCGCGTCCGTATCGCAGCGGAGATGCGGTTGATGTATCCTTCCAGCTGTGCGTACGTCCAGACGTCATCTTCGATACAGATTGCGGGATGCGTCGGGGATCGCTTGCACTGGCTCAGAACCGCTTGTTCGATCCGTATCATGGTCGAATGGGAAATATCCTGCTCGACCTCGATCGTGACGGTGCTCATTTGGTCCTGCGGCATCGTTCCCCCCCGCCGAACGAGTGCGCTATTTCGCACCTCTTGACCGGCCTATCCGCGTTGTCGCGCTTTTGGCGGGGTGGAACTTAACAAATGAGTTGTTCCGATCAGCTATATCGACGGCGAGATGGTCGGCCGTCGGGGGTGTGCCGACAGCTCGCAATTGTTCGAAGTGTCGCCACCGCTCACGATTAGTCGGGGCGCGCTCTCAACTCGCTTCTGTACTGCACCGGCGATACCTGCGTGATGCTGAGAAAGGCCCTGCGGCCGAGTTCGGTGCTGGAGAAGCCGCTGCAGCGCATCACCTCGGCAATCGTGAGGTCGGTTTCACGAAGCAGATATCGCGCGTGCGCCACACGTGCGGTCCGGACAAAGGTCGCCAGACTGGCGCCCGTGACGGAGGCGAACACGTGCGAGAAGGTGCGAAGGTTCATCGCGGCCAGATCCGCCAAGTCTTGCCGCAGCAGCGGGGCCTGCGGATGATCGAGGATGTAGGCGACCACCCGCGCGATTGCCGCCTCGCGCGCGCCTTCCACCGCGGTTCTCCTCTCCTCCCTGGTCACCGTGTCGTACCGCTCGACGGGGATGCGCCCTGCCGGGCCGGGCATGTGCCGGCAGGTCTGGGAAGTGGGTCGGTCTCCCGGAGGTGCATGTCGCTTCCTTCCGCACCCTGCAATGCCGAGCGAAATCGGAAGGGGGCGCGCCGCCATCGCAGATACATGATCGGTTTGTTTGCTATTTGATGATCGAGCGGCCCAACGCCCCGGTTAAAGCGACGGAATGCTGATGCGCATCCATTCGGGTGACTTGCCCGGACCTCTGCCGCGGGCGGACACATTCGCCGGACGCCTGTTCCTGAACGGGAAATTCTATGGCGGTGCCGTGAACGGCGTCCACCGAGTCGCCGATCGCCTGCTGCAGGAACTCGACCGGCTGGCGACGAGTGGGGGGCAGCCCGCGAATTGGGACATGCGGCTCCTCCTGCCGGAGCGCGACAATTGGGCCCCCCGCTTCACAGCGATCCGTGCAGTTCCCCAGCGGTTCGGCCATACCCAGCTTTGGGAGCAGGCGATTTTGCCAATCGCCGCACGAAGCGGTGCGCTCGCCAGCTTCGCCAACCTTGCCCCCCGGCTCCACCGGCGAAAGCTGACGATGGTCCACGACGCGCAGTTCCGCTTGTCGCCCGAGTCCTACCCCGCCAAATTGCGGTTCGGCTACCGAACGCTGGTCCCGGTCGGGGCGCGTAGCAGCCAGGTCGTGCTGACTGTCTCTGACTACGCGCGCGACAGCCTGGCGACGTTCGCGATCGCGGATCCGGTGCGGACGCACGTGATCCACAACGGAGCGGACCACATTTTGCAACTTGCAGCGGACCCGTCCGTGATCGATGCACACGCCCTGGTGCGAGGCAGCTATTGCCTCGTGTTCGGCTCGAGCGCGCGCTACAAGAATCTGCAGGTGGTGTTCGCCGCCTTTGCGCGCGGCGAGTTGTCCGACGTGCAGCTCGTGGTCGTCGGACCGACACGCGAGGCACTGGCGAAGGCCGGCGTGGTCGCGCCACCCCAGGCCGTCTTCGTCGGCAGTGTCGGCGACGCGGCCCTCCGGGCCTTGTACGACGGTGCGAGATGTCTCCTGTATCCATCGCGCACGGAGGGCTTCGGGCTGCCGCCGGTCGAGGCGATGCTATGCCGGTGTCCCGTGCTCGCAGCTCCAGGCGGCGCGATCCCTGAAATCGGTCGCGATGCAATCTGTTACGCCGGCATGGACGATCCGGCCGATTGGGCCGAGCAGATCCGGAGGCTTGGGGAGCGCCCCGAACTTCGTGCAGCAAAGATCGCGGCTGGCCTTGAGCGCGCCGAGGCCTTCCGGTGGGAGGCGGCCGGGCTCAAGCTATCGAAGCTGCTGACGCCACTGGTCGAGCGGCGCTGACGCCGGGCGCCCCTCCCAGATCAAGGCCCCAGGTTGACGCGGCGAGTTCGATGAGACGCTGCGCGTGGCGCCGGGCGGAGAGGGCTTCGCGAAAGCCTGCCCAGTCGCGAACCGGGGCGAGGCACTCGCCCGGCCGCGGGTTGAGCACTATGTCCAGCTTCCTCTCAAGGTCCCCGGGCACACCGGGATCGAATACCAGCCCCCCGCCGAAGCGATCCACCAATTCGGCCGACCCAGCGCGAGACGAGACCAGCACGGCCACGCCTGCTGCCATCGCCTCCGGCACGATGAGCCCCCAGGTCTCGTGCCACAGCGATGGCAGCACAACCACACGGCAGCGGCGCATCGCTGCCAGCATCGTCTCCCGGGGCTGCCATGCGCGATAGGTGATCCCGCCCCACCCCGCTGCTACTCGTCCAAGCGAACCCTCCCCGACGAGCAGCCCCGAGAGGCCGCCGCGGGTGATCGCCTGCGCGAGCAGGGTGACGCCTTTCTCGGGTTCGAGCCGGCCGAAATAGCCGACGTCATATCGGGGATTGTCTGGCGTAGGTGGTGGCCGCAACCCGACCTCCCCGGGATTGTAAAGCACGGCGTGCTGCTCCCCCGGTAGCAGCGGCGCTGCGGTCGCCCTCGCCCGCTCGGAGAGATGCAGGCACAAGCGGTCGTCCGCGGACCCTATCCGTGCGACGAGCAGCGCGGCCTGACGCAGGACCCGTCCCAGCTTGTGAACACGGCCTTGCCGGTCGCAGTCGGCGGCGAGGCACGCCGCCCCCATCGGCCGTCGCGTGCAGGGCGCTGCCAATTGGAAGTCGTAATAGGCGCCATTCGGGCACGCCCAGAAGTATTCGTGCATGTAGACCATCAGCCGGAAGCCTGCGAGTGCACGTACGACGGCAGGCGACAGGTAGCGGGTCCATTGGTGGAGGATCACCACCGTCCGTGCTCGATCCGCTCCGGCCAGCGCCGTTCGCAGCGCCGCTGCAGCGCCCGGATTGTAGATGCTCGCCAGCGTTGCAACTCCGCCCTTCTCGCGCAGGTCGCTCCCGCCTAACGACATGAAGCGTTCGGACCCTTTGGGAGGAACTGGCCCGAAGCCGGCGATCACACGGACGTCGACGCCGGCTGCACGTAATGCTCGATAGCTGGCCTGCACCGCATGGCCCGCACCGCCCGTCGCCGCACCCCCGCCCCCGACATAGTCGGAGAGAATGACGACTCGCGCCTCACGCACGCCTGCGGCTCCGCGGCACTTCACGCACCAGAAGCGGGCGCGGTCCGAGCGGCACGTCGGCGATGCCGGATTCGAGGTGCAGGTAGACCTGGACCAGATCGGCGTTCATCCGTTCGGCGGTGAAGAACGAGACGAAGCGGCGGCGTCCCTCTTTCCCCAACCGCTTCCAATAGGCGCGATCGCCGTGAGACAGCACCTCCATCAAGCGGCCGGGTGCATCCGGCGGGACCAACCGGCCGGTGACGCCGTCGACCACGATCTCGCGAAGTCCCCCCACGTCCGAGGCGACGACCGCGCAGCTTCCGCGCATCGCCTCCAGTGCAACCAGACCGAATCCTTCCCAGCGCGAAGGCACCACCACGACGTCCGCGGCGGCGATCTCTCCCGCGATTTCCGCGAGCGAGCGCCAGCCGAGCAGCTGGATGCCCTCTCCCCCTGTGCGGGATTTCCTGGGGTCGGCAACCGCCTCCCCTAGCGCCCGGACGCAGATGCGGTCTGCCAGCGGGGCGACGGCATCCAGCAACGTGTCGAAACCCTTCTGCCGGTCCAACCTCCCGACGAACAGCACCTTGAGCCGCTCGTCCTCCCAATGCGACGGCAGCGATGGCGGTCCGTCACTGATGCCGTTTAGCACCAGGCTCATGCTCGCATGGGGAATGCCGATACGCAGACCTTCGGAGCGCTCGTGCTCGGAAATCACGATGATCTCGTCACACTTGGATGCCAGTGCCCGCTCGACCATCGCCAGCATGCGGTTCTTCGCGTGCGACGACGGACGATCGAACCCCCAGCCGTGCGGGCAATAAACCAGCCGGAACGGTCGCTCGGATGGATACATCATCCGCAACACCGCGCCGGCAAAGCTGGAATGGGCATGCACCAGGGTCGGGTTGAACCGCGCGACTTCGGTACGGATCGCAAGCGCCAGGCGAAGCAAGTTCAGCGGCGAGCGACCAGAGCGACGCCAGCACCGCACCATCTGCTTGTCGACGCCGGTGACGTGCCCCGCATGGGCGGCAGGCACCAGCATCCGGACGTTCCGCGCGCCGAAGCTCTGCGCCTGTAGCGGCAACAGCTCGGCAAGATAGGTACCCACACCGCCCTTGGCGGTTTCGGCGACGTGGAGGATCTTCATCGGCACTCCGGAGAAAAGTGGTCGTCGAACACAGCAACGTCCGTGCAGGGGTGCCCGAATGTAAAATTCCCAGCCGCATCAAATGATGAAGTTTTGAACGCAACGTCATGTTCAACAGCATCGATGAACAACCATCATGCCGTTTCCGACCACCGGCACGCCGCACGTCCGGCGGTCTCGCCTGATCGGCGCGCCGTGCTGTGGCCCGTGCAGGTGATGCGCGCCACGGCAGCGACGATGGTGGTGATCGGCCATAGCCAGAGCGCGGTCGCGTGGATCAAGCAGAGTGCCGGACAGAGCTTCGTCCGTTCGACGATGCTTCCATGGGGTGCCAGCGTCGACCTCTTCTTTGTCATCTCCGGCTTCATCATGGTCTATGCGTCACGTCATCTATTCGGACAGCCAAGGGCGCCGATAGATTTCTTGAAGCGACGGCTTATCCGGATCGTGCCACTCTATTGGGTGGTAACCACGGTCTTTCTCGCGTTGCTGCTCGCCGCGACGCTCAAAGGCGGAGATCGCTTTCCGTCCGGGGCGGCAATCGTCGCGTCCTACGCCTTCCTGCCGTTCGACACATATGGCGATCGACAGATATTCCCCGTGTTCGACCTGGGTTGGACGCTCAATTACGAGATGTTCTTCTATGCCCTGTTCACGCTCGCAGTCTCGCTTCCACGCAGACGGGCGGTCGCGATCATCGCAGCGGTGTTGCTGCTGCTTGTGGCGCTTGGCACTGCGGTGCCCGAAACCCAGGTAGCGCTCCATTTCTGGACCCGCCCGATCCTGCTCGACTTTGGCTTGGGCATGGCCGTCGGGCTGGGCCTGTCCGAAGGCGTTCGGCTCTCCGGCCGGATGCGAATAGCGCTGGGCTGCGTCGCGACGGCGCTGCTGGTGCTCGATCCCGCAAACGTCTTCAATGGCGCGCTGGGCACGACCGTTGCCAACGACTGGCCGCGCGTGCTCGTTGCAGGCGTACCGGCCGCCGCACTGCTTGCCGCAGCGACGCTGGGCCCGGAGCCGCGGTTCAGCCCGTGGGTTGTGCCGCTCACCCGCGTCGGCGACGCCTCCTACTCGCTCTACCTCCTGCACCCGGTCACGCTGATCGTGCTGGGAAAGCTGGCGCAAAAGCTGCCCTCGGTCACGCTGTTTCCCGGGGGCGCGCTGGTCGCAGCTGCGGTGATCGCAGCGGTCGCGCTTGCGCTGGCCTCCTTCCGCTGGGGCGAGCGTCCCATGACGGCATGGATCGCCCGTCGCCTCGACAAGAAGCACAGGCGTCCGGCCCAAGAGTATCCGCCCTCTCAGGAGACTGCCACATGATCAGCCTGCGCCATCAATGGCATCGCGTCACCGGCCAGCCCTTCCCGCTCGCGACGGTGCCCGCGCTCGAACCCATCTATCGCGACCTGTTCCTCCGCGAGCTTCGCCGGTTGGGTGAGGAGGATCGCTTCTTTCCGGTCGGCGGCGCCGCCAACTACAGCCTGCTCTACCTCATCCTGCGGATCGGAGTGGAGTTCCGGCCCCGCTCCGTGCTCGATATCGGCGCAGGCGAGAGCACGCTGCTGTGGTCGATGCTGCACCGCCGCGGGCTGGTAGGCGAGGTGCTGACACTGGAGGACGACGCCGGTTGGGGCGAACGGATCGGTGCGCAGGTCGATCACCCGATCCTGGTCACGCCGCTCCAGCAGCGCTCCATCGCCGGACGAACCGTCCTGACGTATGACTGGGACGCGGCGTTTCACGAGCACGTCTTCGACGTGGTCGTCTGCGACGGGCCGCGCGGTGTTCCCCGCCATTCCCGCGCAGGGATCCTTTCGGCGCTCGAAGGAGATCGGCTCGGCAAGGACTTCGCCCTGATCCTCGACGATGCCGAACGGATTGGCGAACAGGACACGATCACCGCCATCCACGCGCGACTGCAGGCGCAGGGGCGAAGCTATGTGGCCGGCACCGTCCAGGCTGCGAAGACCCAGGTACTCTTCGCCACCGGCCGGTACGAACCTGTCACGTTCCTGTAGCCAGCTGCGGGGCACGCGCCGTCAGCACGGCAAGTGCGCTGCGGACATGGACGTGCAGCAGGCCGTACGTCCCGAGCACCAGCGTGCCGTACACACCTGTGCAGACGAGCCAGGCCGGCCATGTAGCCGGCGAAAAGCCGGTCGTGAAACTGACCGCCGCCAGCCCTGCCGCCGCGGCTGCAGTGGCGGGCATCACCGCCAGGGCCAGCCGCTGTAGGCTGAGCCCGGTCAGGCGGATGATCATGGTGAGAAAGGCGACGTTTAGCAGGGCGCCGACCAATGCATAGGCCTTCACCAGGGCGAGAAGCCCGAACGGCAATGCCAGGACGAACGTCACGACCAGGACGAGCGTGTTGACCACGGTCAGCGCGAACTGCGCCCGCGCCCTGCCCGCTACCATCAGCAGCGCGCCATTATAGGAAGCGATCGATTGTAATGCGCCGACCGGCGCCAGCCACGCGACGATGCTTGGCACCTGATGCCAGCGGCCGGACAGCAGCGTGTCCACCGGAAAGCGCAGCCCGAACGTCAGGTAGATCATCGCGGGTACGCTCAGCAACGCGGTGGCGGTTAGAACGCTTTGCACCATCGTCTGCGCGTGCGCCCCATGCGGATCCTGGTTCCGCAGCGTCGAAACCAGGATGGCACTGGTCGGCCAGGTGATCGCCATCAGCGGTGCGAGCATGAACTGATAGGACAGGCCGTAAGCCCCGACCGCGGCGGCGCCAAGCCATGCGCCAATGAGCAGATTGTCACTGTTGCGCGCGAGGAAGTTGAGCAGGTTGGTCGCCAGCACCCAGCCACCAAAGGACAGCAGCGCCGTCAGTCGTTCGAAACGGAAGTTGATCGCAAGCCCACGTCGCGATGACCAGCCGAACACGACCGCTCTCAAACCATGGTTTACGAGATTGTAGAGCACCAGCGCCCAGACGCCGGCACCATGCCATGCGGCGATGAGGCCGATCACCGCCGCGACCGCAATCGCACCGGCCTCGACCGCGGCGATCCGGCCATAGTGCAATTGCCGCTCCAACAACGCCCGCGGGGTCGCTGCCGCCACGCTCAGCACCACCACGAGTGCCATGCCGATCATCACCGGGGCCAAGCCGGCCATGCCGATCGCCTCCTGCAGGGGATAGGCCCCGAGCGCGAGCAACAGCGCACAGATCGCGCCGCCCAGCGTCATTGCCGCCATGGCGGCCCCCGCCTCGCCCCGCGACAAGGTGGGCGCGCGCGTGATCGCGCTGGTCATCCCCAGATCGGTGAGCATCGCGATCAGCACCACGAAGGGCGTGGTGAAGACCACAAGACCATACTCGCCCGGCGAGACAAACGCCGCAATCGCCACGTTCATGCCGAACTGCACCGCGTTCCGGTACAGGCTCAGCGCGGACATCGACAGCATGTTCTTGCCGAGCATGATCATTCCCCCTCTCTCGGGCCCGCCGTCTGACCATGCGGGCCTCCATGCGCTTGCATCAAATGAGGGGAAAACTGCCGGAACGAGCGGCTAGACCAGCGCGTACACAGCTGGAGCGAGACCGCCTTGGCCATCACCGTGCGCCCGTCCATCCGGCTCCTGCCGCCGCCGGCATCGCCCGGCGAGCACAGCTCCCTCCACGTCGGCGAGATCGCGCTGCTGACGGCGGCCCTGGCGATCAACTGGTATGCGGCGCATGCGCTGCCCAGCACGATCTTCTGCTGGAGCTCGCTTGTGCTGTTCGGCTGGCTGCTGCTGCTGGTCGGGCGGATGAGCGCGGCCGGGCTGATCCTGCTGCTGCCGCTGGTGATCACCCGCGGAGCGACATTGCTGTCGCTGATGTGCATCGAGTTCGGCGCCTATATGCCCGAGGTCAATCGCGTGGGCGAAGCCGGAGATGCAAGCGCTTCGTTCGTAGCCGTGAGTGCGATTTTCTTCCTCGTTTATGCGGCGGTGTTCCGCATGTTCGAGGGCCCGTTCCTCGCCTTTGTACGCTCTCCGCTGCTCGACGACCTCGTCGCGCTCCTCGCGTGGCCGGTGTTGCTGGTCTGTATGGCCTGGGGCGCCGTTGCGTTCGTCCACGGTGCGCAGGACGGCTTTCCCCTTCTACAGGGCGTCGACCGGTTCCTCTATCGCCGTGAGCTCGGCAGTCCCTTTGTGCTGATGCTGCTCGACCAGAAGTTCCTGATCGCGGCGATCCTCGGCTCGATCACATTCGCGCCGCGACAGACTCCGATGCTCAAGGCCTTCGGGACGACGACCCTGATCGGCCTGACGTGCCTCTATTTCCTCTTCGGCGACAAGTTCTTCACGATCCTGACCGAGGTCACGGTCTTCATCATGCCGCTGCTGCTCCGGCGCATAGGGCGGCTTCGGCCCACGATCCTGCGCCTGCTCCCGCTTGCCGCAGCGGTCCTGTGCGGGTCGACAGCGGCAACGCTTTACATCTATTCGGGCTACGGACGGCTGCCCATCGACCGTACGATAGCCTCTGTCGGGGAGCGGATCGCCGGGCAGGGCGAGCTGTGGTTCGTCGCATCGCGCGATTCCCGCCGCGCTACTGCGTGGGACGAGCGGCTGGTCCAGCGCAACCTCGCCATTCTCGACGACAACAATCCCGCTCACTCGGCGTTCGTAAGCGGGGTCGACACCTTCTACTTCATCGAGCGCTACGCTCCGTCCAGACTGGCCGACAGTTTCCGCAGAAGTGGCGGATGGGTCCAGTTCACCATGGGCACCGAAGCCATGGCGCTCGTGATGTTCGGCTATGTCGGCCTAGCCGTGACGATGGCGCTGGCCGGCGTGTTGATCGCGCTGCTGTCGCTCTACCTGCGTCGGGCGTTCGCGTCGGGATTTCACATCAGCCTGTACTTCGCCGTCTGGGCATATCTTCAGGGGTATCTCTTCGTCCAGCAGGCAGCCTTCTGGAGCATCGCAGCACCTGGCCAGATCAAGCGGCTGCTCCTGTTCGCAACGTTTGAGCTCGTGCTGCTGGCGCTCAACCGCGGTCAAATCCTGTCCCTGCAGAACCGCGCACGTGCCGCCCGACTGCGCCCCTCCCCCGGCAGGACCAGTTGACGCGGGGCTAGCGCAGCAACTCGGGCGGGACGCCATTGATGCCAGAGGGGAAGAAGCCGCCGGTTTGCGGGCCGTTCGCGGAGGAGGTGAGCGCCCTCAGCACCTGATTGACGCTGCGAAAGAAGGGGATTGGGATGCCGGCGATGTCCATCAGGTCCGCACTGGCACCCTCGGGCACAACCTCTGGGTCAGGCCCGGCGAGCCGCCTTTGCATCGCACCGGCGAGCCCTGCGACCTCGCCGATCGAGGGGTCTGCAGAGGCGCGCATTACTAGAAGGGTGCGGACCACGCCGGCATGGTAGATCGCGTGGGCCAGGATCCCGGCCAGCGTCGTTTGCGCTCCGGCATCGGCGATGTCGGCCAGCAGGGTACGCGTAACGGCAGGCAATGTGTCGCCGATGAAAAAGGCGCCAAGCAGATAGCCGCGATCACTCGTGGAACGATCCAGCACGGTGTTCGATCTCGCATCGGTCCCAGCGGGGCCACGAAGGGCCGGCGCCAGATCCAGAGTTGGCTGGGCGGCTGTGGCGCTACCCAGGCGGCGCCGCAAGGCAACGATCTGCGCGACGCTGTCGCCAGCCGCTTCGGAGGCGTACCGGTCGAGAACCTTGTCCGAGAATGCGACCGGATGCCCGCCGCGGACTGCACCCAGCCGACCAACCCCGGTCAGGAGGTCAGACGCGGGCGCTTGAGCCACTGCCTGGCCGTGGAATTGCGCGCCAAGGTAGACGAGGTTCAGCACGAAATTGAGCCGCGCAACATCCCCCGGCGGCAGCGGCGCCGGCGCCGGGCTCACGCTGCCGTCATGGCCGCCGAGAACCGCGCAGGTAGCGGCACCGGCGGTCGAGGCGCCTAGAAGTCCGAGAACCGTACGCCGGGCAAAGACGGAGCGAAGTCTCACGGCGCAAAGTCCTTTGCAATGCGGTTCGTCGAACGGGGGCCGGTGCGGGCCTGCCCAGGCGTGCCAAGCCAACGGCGCATCGGCGTTTCGAACAGGCGCAGCGACAGGATCGAGGCAATGGGCAGGACCACGAAAGCCGTGACCAGCACCGCCACGTTCACCTCTCCATCGCCCAGGTGGAGCCTTGGCGCCGCAAACGACAACACGACCCAGGCCACCGGGATGTGCAACATGTAGAGCGAGTAGGTGAGCTGCCCCAACGGCGCGATCGCGCGAACCGTACGCGCAGCGTGCTGCCGCTGGTCCGCCGCAAGGCCGAACAGCGGGACCAGATAGACGCAGGCGAGCCGCAACAGCGGTGATGCTTCGGCAAGTCTCAACGCCACGAACAGCGCCAGCGTCGCCCACATCAGCGTCGGCGCCCAGACGATGCGGCCAAGCAGCGGGCGATGACAGTCCAGCAGCGCGCCGAACAAGAAGGCCGGCACCGCGCGCAGGACGCCCAGATCATGCGTCCGCTCATACCACGGAGACTCCGCACCGGCGGTCAGCAGCGTGAGCCCTGCGAGGATGAGCAACCACACGCCCCAGGCCAGATGCGGCCGCCGAAGCAGCACCAGGACGAGCGGAAACCCAGCGTACATCGTCATCTCGGCGCTGATCGACCAACTCGGGGTGTTGAAACTGAGGTCCCGGCAGATGCCGAAGGCATGAACCAGAAGCGCGTTGGGAACGAGACACGCCCAGTCGGCGTCCGATCCCGTCCGTCCAAATCTCTCCGCAAGAAGCGCGACCGCGCAGAAAAAGCCCAGCGTCAGCCAGTGGAGCGGAAGCAGGCGCGCCACCCGCTTGCGCAGGAAGCGGCCGAAATCGCGCGGCGTGGCCATGCGACCGCGGTAGAGATCGTGGATCACGATGCCGGAGATGACGAAGAACAGGTCGACGAATTGGCCGAAACCGAACATCGCCTCCAGCCGCACCGGCGGATCCCGCCACGCCACCCACTGCTGGTAGTGAAAGGCTACGATCCCCGCGGACGCGAGGAACCGCAACGCATCCAGGTGCAGGAACTGTTCCGATTCCGGACGCAGCCGAAAGAAATCGATCCATGCGCCAAGACGAGACGAACGCGCGCATGCCGCGGAAACATCGGCCCTCTCCGCGCGTCGCTGCCACAGCCGGTCGATGTACGGGTCGGTCGATGCCACGCGTGCATCCTACCCCCCGACTTCTTCGCGCTCCCATCAAATGACGCATTCGGATCACGTCGAGACCCGTAGGGTACGCAAGCGCGCCAGGAACCGAGCGTTCGCCGGTGCGCCCAAGGGGCAGCCGCATACCCCTTCTTCTGCGGTGTCAGGAGGCGCTTGCCTTGCGCATTCTTCACGTGAGTTCGGTCTATCCGCCCGACGTTACCGGCGGCGCAGAAATCGTGGTCGAGATGCTGGCCGAGGCCCAGGCGCGGCGCGGACATCAGGTGGGTGCCGCCTATCTCGCCCGCGCGGCGGAGCCCGCGCGATCCCGACATGGCGTGACGATACTCCCGCAAGCAACCCGCAACCTGCTGTGGATCGACGACGTGTTTCGTCAGCCCCGGCTGCTGCGCACCGCAAACAAGATCGGGCAGCTTGTGAACTACCGCGCCGCGAGTGACTTCAGCCGGGCGATAGCCGCGTTCCGGCCCGACATCGTCCACACCCATTCAATGGTCGAGCTGCCGCCGATGGTCTGGGATCGGATCGCCGACAGCGGGGCCAAGTCGGTTCATACGCTGCATGACTACGACCTGTTGTGTTCACGCGCTTCCCTGTTTCGGGACGGGAAGAACTGCGAGGGGCTGCACGCGTCGTGCCGGGTGACCGCACAGTGGAAGGCGCGCTTTGCTCGCCGCATCGACGCAGTGGCGGCGGTCTCGAGACCTGTTCTCGACACCCATCATCGCTTCGGCCTCTTTCACGGCCTCACGTCGGAGCGTGCGCGGGTGATCTGGAACGCAGTGCCCGCTGCCGGAACAGGCCCGCGGGAGCGACTGACGAACCACGGGCCGTTCGTGTTCGGCTTTCTTGGGCGGCTGGTTCCGGAAAAGGGCATCGACACGCTGATCTCCGCTTGCCGTGCACTGCCGCCCGACGGCTGGCGGCTGAAGGTAGCCGGCCGTGCGCAGGAGGGTGACTCCGCCTATCGCGAGAAGGCCGCAGGGCTACCCATCGATTTTCTCGGCTTCACCGAGCCCCAGGCCTTTCTGCGATCGATCGACGTGCTGGTGGTACCCCCGATCTGGCGCGAGCCCTTTGGCCTGACCGTGATCGAGGCGTTCGCGCAAGGGGTCCCCGTGATTGGATCGCGGATAGGCGCGATCGCAGATCTGGTGGCGACGATCGACGACGACTGGCTCGTCCCAGCCGGCGACCCCGAGATGCTGGCGGCACGGATGAAGCGCGCACTGACGCAAGGCCGTGAGGCCCTGCCGCAAGCTTCCGCCTTCTCCCCCGTGCTGACGGCGGTTTCCGTCGAACGCATGCTCGACGGCTATGACGCGCTCTACGGAAGCGTGCTCGCAAGGGAGGAGGCGGCATGAGCGCCCGCCCGCTCCGCGTGCTGCACCTCAGCAGCCTCTACCCACCGCACATTGTCGGCGGGGCGGAGCGATCGGTCAGCATGCTTGCGGAGGCGCAGGCGGCCGCCGGCTGGGCCGTGGCCGCCGCATGCCTGTCGCCCGACACCGCGCACGAGGAAGTCCGCAATGGCGTTCGCGTGTTCCGGATGCCGCACGGCAACAACTTCTGGCTGGAAGACTGGCCCAATCATGGCCAGCGCGCGCGCGAATGGGCCAAGTTCAAGCAGCAGGCGAATTTCGGCATCGAGCGCCGCTTTGGCGCAGTCATCGACCAATTCCGGCCCGACATCGTCAACACCCATTCGCTTGTCGATATATCGACGCGCGTCTGGCACGCGGCAAAGCGCCGGGGCGTGCCGATCGTCCACACGTTGCGCGACTTCGACCTGCTCTGCGCGGCAAGCTCCATGTTTCGGGAGACTGGCCCTTGCCAGCATCGCCATTTGAAATGCCAGGTACTGACCTTTGCCAAGCAGTTCGACCAGCGACTGGTATCCGGCGTGACCGCGGTGGGAAGCGAAGTGCTCGCCCGCCATTTGCAATTCGGCTTCTTCGATCACGTGCCCGAAACGCAACGTCGGGTAATCTGGAACACCGCTCGGGTGGAGGGAGTCGACGACACCTATGTGCGCCCGCCGCGAACGGGTCCGCTCACCCTCGGCTACCTGGGGCGGATCAGCCCGGAAAAGGGCGTCGACGTGCTGCTCAGGGCGGTCCGGCACCTGCCCGCGTCCGGCTGGCGGCTGCTGATCGCGGGAACGGCACCAGGCGATCTCGCCCCCTTTCAGCGGCTGGCGGAAAAGCTTCCGGTCGAGTTCATCGGCTTCCAGGCCCCCAAACAGCTGTTCGACCAGATCGACGTTCTGGTCGCCCCTTCCCTCTGGGCCGAGCCGCTGGGGCGGACGGTTCTTGAGGCCTATCAGGCAGGCGTGCCGGTCATCGGCTCGCGCAGCGGCGGTATCGCCGAAATCATCCAGGACTCCGACTGGCTGGTCGAACCGGGCGACGTTCCGGGGCTCGCCAAACGGCTGCAGCGCCTGATGGCGGGTGAGCGACCTGGCCCGCCGGCGGGTCGCGCACGGGTGATGGCCCGGACCACGCCGGAGGCGGTCGCCCAAGGCTTTGCCGAAATCTATGCGACGGTACTCGGACCCCAGAGCGCGACGGCCCGGACGCGATCCGCCGCGCTTGCCGGTCAATAGGCGCCGCGCCGCGTGGCGACACTCAGTGCCGTTCGCACCAGCACCTCGGCATAGATGCGCAGCGTCAACCGCCTTGCCAGCAGGCAGTCCATCGCAACGCGCCGGCGATAGCCGATGTCGTTCCGTCCGCTGATCTGCCAGATGCCGGTGATGCCCGGGCGAACCGAGCAGTAGCCTCGGAAATAGCGGCCGTAGCGCCGCACTTCGGCAGCGACGATGGGCCGCGGGCCGACGAAGCTCATCTCGCCGCGCAGGACGTTGATGAGCTGCGGCAGTTCGTCGAGGCTGGCTCTTCGGAGGAAGTTGCCCAGTCGCGTCACGCGCGGATCGTCCCGCAGCTTGTGATCGCGCGCCCATTCCGCCTGTGCCGCCGGGTTCGACCGCAACAGCCGCGCCAGCCGCGCGTCGGCATCCGCCGCCATCGACCGGATCTTGTAGCACAGGAACGTCCGCCCGCCTCGGCCATAGCGGCGATGCGCGAAGAGCGGCGACGCACCGTCCTGCGCCATCACCGCTCCCATCAGCAGCGCCAGAACCGGGGAAAGCAGAACCAGGAGCATTGCCGCCAGCATCACGTCGAGCATGCGGAGCAAGGCAGCGTTGGCGACGTCGCTGGGCGGCAGCAACGACTGCTCGCGGGAGGCCGGCGGCTTGGCACGATCGCGGATGAAACCGGGCGATAACAACATGAAACTGCACCTCCGAGTGGCGCAGTTAAGGGGCGGCCGGCGCGCCGAAAGTTAATCAAAAGCTAAACGAGCGCGCAGTCCGTCGTACCAGAAACGGTCGAACTACGTCATTTTACATGATTTCCGCATGCTTTGTTGCCTCTTAGTAACCGGGACGGAACAACCCCGCAGTCGATTCGCGGGAAACACAGTATCAGATGGTTAACGCGCGAGCCGAGTAGACGAGTTTCACGCGACCAGTCACGGCACGGTAGTACCTTTGCTCAGGGATAATAGCGCCGCTTCAGGTCAAGCTATCAGGGAAGCTTCGCGACTTCTCACTTCTTACACCCTGCCTTTGTTCGATATCTCAAAGGGAGCACTACGACTATGCTGCTAAAAAAGCCGTACGCGTTGATGTTGCCTTTCCTTGCCCTGGCGGGGTGCTCCTCGAACAACGGCGCCGTTCCGGAGAGGCTGAGTGCTTCTGGCGAGGCGCCATATCTGCCGACGTATCGGTATCCACTGTCCGGCGGTGACAAGTTGCGCGTTGGCGTCTTTGGCGCACCGCAGCTCGGCGGAGAGTTCACGATCGGCGGCTCTGGCTACATTGCTCTTCCCCTGATTGGGGAAGTTGCAGCAAAGGGACTTACCTCGACGCAATTGCAGGACCTGATCGCGCGCAAGCTGGCGGACGGGTACGTCAACGAGCCCAGGGTCTCGGTGGAGGTCCTGACCACGCGGCCCTATTACATCCTGGGCGAGGTCAACAAACCCGGCGAGTACGCCTTTGCCGACGGGCTCACTGTCCAGTCCGCCGTCGCGAAGGCGGGTGGCTATACGTACCGGGCCAAAACCAAGGAAATCACGATCAAGCACGCTGGCGAGACGTCAGCGACGGCCTATGCGCTTACCCCGTCGACACCGGTAGCGCCGGGCGACACGATCGAAGTGCGGGAGCGCTGGTTTTGAGCCGTTCGCTCGCGTCGCGCGGGCGACTGCTCCGCTGCGTCGCGCTGCCGCTCGGCTTCTTCGTTTCCCCGGCCGCCGCGCAGCTGCTCCACGATCCGGAAACGGTGCTCGTCCCCCCGGAGGTACCGATCACAACGGCGGAGTCGGCCTTCAATCGCGGCAACCAGGTGCCCGTCGCGGACCGCATGCTGCCTGCTTTCACAGCAAAGGGGTCGAAGCTCGGCAACTTCGAGCTTTTCCCGGGCGTCGCCATCGGCAGCATCGCCACCAGCAACGTGTTCGCAAACAACGATCGTCGACGCAGCGATCTGGCACTGGTGGTGCGGCCAGAGGCGACGCTTCGAACCAGCCAGGGCCCCTACCGCCTGTCCAGCTACGTTCGCGGCGATTTCCGTCGCTACGCGGACAACAGCAGCGAGAATACAGAAGAAGGGCTGGTCGGGGCGGACGGCGCAGTGATGATCGGCCCGCTCAGCAGCCTGAGCGCCGGCGCAAGCTTCGGCTCCCTGGTTCTGCCGCGCTTCGCGGCGGACTCGCCCGCCAATGCAGCCAAACCGCTCGAATATACCGCCCTGACCAGCTACGTCGGCGGGACCATCGAGGGCGCCAGTACCCGCGTCATCTTCCGCGCACAGGCGAACCGGCTGCGCTTCCGGGACACCCCGGACCGGCTCGGCGGCACCCTCTTCACCCGAGACCGGGATCGTTCCCGGCTCGACGGCTTGTTGCGGGTCGAGCGGGCGGTCAGCCGCACCGTGTCCGTCTACGCCGCCGGAACAGTCAACAAGGTCGACTACCAGCGCCGGCTGGCGGGGGGGCTGGTACGGGATTCCTCCGGCTTCGGCGCGTATGTCGGGTCGAACTTCGACATCACCAACCTGATGCACGGCGACGTCCGCGTCGGATATATCCGGCAGAATTTCGACCTGCCCGGCGTGCGCGCCATTTCGGGGCTGGGACTGCTCGGCACCCTCACCTACTTCCCGTCGCAGCTGCTGACGATCACCGCCCGGGGCGAGAGCAACGTGCTGGACAGCGGCGTGCCCGGTACCACCGGGGTACTGCACCGCGGCGGATCAGTCCGCGGCGATTACGAGTTGCGCCGCTACATCATCGCCAGCCTGGAAGGCGGCTATTTCCACGACAGCTACCGTGGGCAGGACCGCCGCGACAAGCTGCCCTTTGCCGAGGCTTCCGTGATCTACCTGTCGCGCGGCCATTGGAATGCTCGGGTCGGCTACCGCTATCTCGCGCGTCACTGCAACTGCAGCGCCGGCGTCCAGGACTTCGACGATCACCGGCTTACCGCCACCCTCACCCTCCAGTATTGACCGCGAGGAACCCAGCCATGGCTACCGCCCTGATGCGATACGATAGCGTTGCGCCGCCACCTGTCGAGCACCGCCGCGCGGGACTGAACGACCTCATCAAGACGTATCGGCGCCATCTGGGGCTGTTTGCTCTTGTTGCAGGTGCCGTGATGCTGGTGGCGGCGGCACTCACCTTTCTTCAGGTTCCCCAGTACACCGCCACCGCCACGCTGGTGGTCGCGCCCCGGCCGGCAGAAATCGGTTCGGACCGCACCACTGCGCTGAGCGATCCGGCCGCGGACTCGAGCGTCGATACTCAGGTGGAATTGCTGAAGAGCCCGGCGCTTGCTGCAGAAGTGGTCGAACGGCTCAAACTGGATCAACCCGAAGGCTTTGGCCGCCTGATCCGCGAACCGACGCTGCGTGACCGGCTGCCCTTCGGAGCCGGCGAGCCCGCCCAGATGCCCGGCCTTGCAGCGCGGCGCCGGGCCGCGATCGAGCGGCTGTCGCAGGGGCTGGACGTCCATCGTACCGCACAGACCTTCGCGCTTGCGCTCGATTTCACCCACAGCGACCGGCAACTCGCCGCGCAGGTGGTCGACACCTTCGCGCGCGCGTTCGTCGCCGGCTCGGTCGCGGTCAAACGACAGAGCACCAACGCGGCGGGTGCGCTGCTGCAGGGGCAGCTCGCCCGGGCGCGCAAGGAGGTCGGGGAGGCAGACGACGCACTCGGTCGCTACAAAGTTTCTCACAATCTGATGAGTGTGCAGGGGTCGACCATTGCCGAACAGCAGTTGTCGAACCTGGACGCGCAGGTCGCCCAGGCACGCGCCAGCGAAGCGGAGGCCACTGCCCGTCTCCAGACGGCACGGCGCCAGCTGGCCGGCGGATCGAACGGCGAAGATCTGGGCGAAGCACTGACGTCTCCGGTCATCCAGCAGTTGCGAAGCCAGCGCGCGCAAGCCAGCGCGCAGGTGGCCGAACTGTCGGGCCAGTTCGGCTCGAAGTACCCGCCACTCGCCGCCGCGCAGCGCCAGGTCAACGAGATCGACGCACAGATCCAGGGCGAGATCAACCGCACCGTCTCCAACCTGGAGGCGCAGCGGGAGGTGGCCAGCCGGCGTACCAGCTCGATGCTCGCCAGTGCGGGCGCCGCACGGTCAGCAGTGGCGAACAACAACGTCGCCTCGGTCCAGCTTGGCAGCCTTCAGCTCCGGTCCGACACGGCGCACGCGAACTATGCGCAACTGCTGTCGCGGGTGAACGAGGTGAACGCCCAGGCCGCGACGACCCAGGCCGATGCGCGGATCGCAAGCCTGGCGGTGGTACCGCTGCGCCCCTCCTCCCCCAACGTGCCGATCAACCTCCTGGTCGGCGCGCTGATGGCGATCGCCGCCGGGATCGGCGCGGTATTCCTGCGCCAGGGCACCGACCGCGGCATCCGGACGCTTGAGGATGTGGAGGGGCGCCTGCAGCTGCCGTATCTGGCGGGGCTTCCAACGCTGCGCTCGTCCGTGCGCAACACCAACGGAAGCGATCCCGTAAGCGCACTGCTCGAACATCGAGACTCGGCCTATGCGGAAGGGTTCCGCAGCCTGGCCGCCTCCGTCCTGCAGGCCGCGGGAAAGGGCAACGTCCGCTCGATCGCTCTGACTTCCGCGCTCCCGAACGAGGGCAAGACGACGGCCGCGATCGGCCTCGCCCGCATGCTGGCGCTCAGCGGCTCGAAGGTGGTGCTGGTTGATGCCGACATGCGGCGGCCAAGCGTGGCCGATGCGCTCGGCCTGCGCCCGGCAGCGGGGTTGCAGCATGTCCTCGACGGAGAGGTCTTGCTCGACGAAGCGCTGATCCACGACGAAGGAAGCAACGCCGCAATCCTCCCGATGCTGCGGACCGGAAAGGCGAGCACGGCGTCGCTGAACGACGGCAGCTTCGACCGACTGCTGGAGCAGTTGAAGGCGCGGTTCGATGTTGTGGTGCTCGACGCAAGCCCGGTTTTGCCGGTGGTCGACGGCAGGCTCGTCGCCAAGAAAGCGGACGCGACTGTGCTGCTGGTCCGGTGGCGCAAGACGCCCGATGCAGCCGTTGAGATGGCGTCGCACATGCTGGAGGCACTTGGCGTGTCGATGACCGGCGTTGCCCTCACCCGTGTAGACCTCCAGGCACTGGCGCGATCCGGCTACGGCGATCCGGCGCAGTTCATGGGGTCGTACAGCAGCTACTACAGCAACTGATCGGGGCGGTGTGGCATGACGGACGCACGCATGCAGCGCATCCCCACCGGGATCGCAACGCGCGCTATCGGCACCGAACTCCTGTTGCGGCGCCTCTATGCACTGAAGACGCTTAATCCGGACGAAGTCGAGCTCGTGGCATCGCTTGATAGCAAGCCGAGGCGCCATGAGCCGGGAACTGCGATCTGTCCGAAAAGCGACGGCAGTCCCCATCCCCGCCTTATTACCTCAGGCTGGGCCTGCCGGCCGCGGATCACCGCCGACGGCCGCCGCCAGATGCTCGGCATTCTGCTGCCAGGGGACCTGATCGGCGACCGCGGGGAGGCGCGCCCCCTTACCACCAGCCCGGCGGTGGCGTTGACGCCCGTACGCACGGTAAGCGTGGCCAAGCTGTTCGACGCGCTCGCCGCCACACCGCAGAACTACCCGAATCTGGTCGCGGCGCTGAACAAGATGGACCTGATCGAAGAGGCGCGACTGCTCGATCTGGTGGTCCGCCTCGGCTGTCACACCGCCATACAGCGCGTCGCCGGGTCGCTTCTGGAATTTTACCAAAGGTCGTCCTTCATCGGCTTCACCCATGAGGGCACGTTTCCGATGCCGCTCACCCAGGAGAAGCTGAGCGACCTGCTTGGGCTCAGCCTGGTACACGTCAACCGCGTGATCTCGCAGCTTCGCAGAGAAAAACTGGTCGAGATCCGCTGCGGCATCGTTGCGATCCATGACTTTGCAAGGCTGTCGTTGCTGGCCGACCGTGCCGATCCGTCCCGGCCGAACTGACAGTTATTTGCAGACCTCGCAAAAGCCCATCAATTGATGCGTCCACAACACCGAATACACGAGATACCACCGCCAACAACTACAACTGGATTTGGGGTGGATACATGGTCTCGGACAATCGTCTTGTCAGACTCGCCTTGAATACGTCAGCGCTCGCGATCGCTCTGACCACCCTATCGCCGGCGCAGGCGGACCCGTTGAAGCCTGAATACTCGCCTGCTGCCGACAACGGAAGCGGCGTCAACTCGGAAGAACTTGGCGTCATCGATATCTTTCAGCGCACGACGACGATCGAGGGTGACTATGTTCTTCAAGGCACCAGCGCTCGGCGCTTTGAATACGACACGCGCAGCCTCGCGGAGCGCGAACAGCAGGGCGAGATCCTCTCAGGGTACGAGGCGCTAGAGGGACAAAGCGTTCTGGAGCTCACGCCTGAGCGGAAAACGCAGGCCGTGACCTATCCCGACATGGTTCAAGGGACGCGGCAAGCCTCGCTCGTGTACGATAACGACCTTCTGACGGAAGTAGCGAGCGGAAGCGCGCCCACCGTCACCTACGTGGATACCGGTGGGCCGGTTTATGGCGACCTGCGGCTTGCGAACATCAGCCAATCGACCGTCACCATCGCCACGGGTGACAAGGGCAGAAGCATCTTCGACTCCGCCAATTTCGCGCTCCTGACCGCCGACAGCGGCTCAACGCTGTACAATGTCACCGGCAACAGCGTCATCGTCTACGACTCCATCACTGCGACGATGCACGGCGACGATCAGGACGGACTCGCGCAGGATGCCACCACCACACTGTCGGGCCGGGTGACGCGCTATTCAGGCGTGGAGTTCGGCGCCGGCGACCGGGTCACCGACCTTGCCAGCCTGAAGCGCTACAACGACAGCCTGATCGCGGAGCTCACCTCCGGCCAGATCACGCCGGAGACGTATGAGCAGCGTATCCAGGCCGCCGTCACGACCACGAACGAGCCCGTCGTCGTTCGCACGCCGCAGATCCCGACCTATTCCGCGCCTGCGACCACCAGTGACCCGCTGTTCATCGCGCTGCACGGCTCCGCCATGACGACGACCGAGGACTCGCAGCTGGTCGGCGTGTTCGTCGCTGACGGAAACAGCGACGGCGGCTCCACCCTGATCCTGGCGCGCAACGGCTCGACCGTCGTCAACAACGGCACCATCGTCCAGGGCGGCACTGGGGTCGGCATTCGCGTGACGGACGAAGGCAGCGCCCTCACCAACGCGGCTACGGGCGTGATCGGCGTCGGGTACGAGACCCTCGACCGATCAAGCGGCAGGCCGCTTCCTACGGGGTATACCGACTATGACGGCGCCACCTTCAACACCGTCGCCATCCGCGCGACGAATGGCGCGGTGGTCAACAACCTCGGCATCGTCAACGTCTCGAACCGCGACATCACCGGGCACGATGAGGAACCGCGGCTGGGCAAGGGCAACATGGGCGTGGTCGTCAGCAGCGGCGCGCAAGCTATCAATGGGGGGACCATCCTGATCGGGGGCGGTGACAGCGCGGTTGCCAACACCCGCGACCGGTTCGATGGCGCGGTCGGCATGGGCGTGTTCGACGGCGGCACGGCGACCAACGCAGCGGCAGGCGTGATCCGCATCGGGTCCAGCTTCGCCGGCAACCGCAGCGACCTGGACAGCCTCGTCGACGTCCAATCGGTCAACCAAGCCTCGGGCATGGTGTCCATGGGTGGCGGCGGAACGATCCTCAACGACGGCCTCATCAGCATCGGCGGGCTCGCGCAGAACGCCAGGGGCATGCTCGTCGGCGGAGACGGCAACCGGGCGGTGAACTCCGGCACCATCGTGCTGGGTTCGAGCCAGCTGGATGGGGTGAGCGCGCAGAACGTCGGCATCTCCGTCCTCGGCAGCAACGAGATGGATCAGGTTCACGCCATCAATGCCGTGGACGGGGCGATCATCGTGAACGGCACGAACAGCATCGGCCTGCTGGTCCGCAATGGCGTCGACGGAGGCGCGGCACGCGGCATCAACGACGGGCTGATCGACGTGGACGGCAGCCTCTCGGGTGACCGGCTGCGGAACTATGGCATCTTCGTCGACAATGCCGGTTCGAGTGCGGTCAACAATGGCGAGGTCGTGCTGCGCGGTCAGGGTGCGATCGGCATCCATGCCCGCAACGGCGCGACGGTGATCGAAAGCGACACCGGAACCCTCGATTTCACGAACGCCGACCAGATCGGCTATTATGCGCTTGGAGCCGGATCCACCATCGTGACGGCGGGCGTTACCGACGTCGACACCCGGGGATCGACGGGTCTCCGGATCGAAGGCGGCGCCAACGCCACCGGCAGCGGACTGCGCATGATCGTCTCGGGCGCCAGCGCCTATGGCGTCGTCGCCTCAGGCGCGTCCGAACGGGTCACCTTCGACGGGGCGGGCGCGGCAATCGTCGTTTCCGGCAGCGGTTCTGCCGGCATCCGGATCGAAGGCGGCGCCACGGGGGTGCTGGACGGCAGCAGTGCGATTACCCTTGCGGGCGACACGACGACGGCCGCGGTCATCGACGGTCAGGCCTTTGGGCTGGACGGCACCGCCGCGGGGGCGCCGGTCGCAACCACCGCGCTTGTCAGCAGCGCCGCGCTCGCCGCGGATCACGACACGCTTACCGGTTATGTCGTGCGGAACGGCGGGCAGCTCCAGCACAGCGGCACCATTGCATTCAGCGGGACCGACAACATCGGCATCCGTATCGCCGGAACGGCAACGGCCGCCACCCACATGGGGAGCGTGGCGCTCGCCGGCAGTGGGATCGGCGTGGCCGTGTCGGGCGGACGCCTGTCCAACCAGGGGAGCATCACGGTTGCCGATGGCACCGGCATTCTGCTGGATGGCGTCGGCTCCACACTGGTCGGATCCAGCATGTCCGCCGTCATCGTGAATGATGGCGTGGCGGCGCTGCGCGTCACCAACGGCGCGGCCGTGGAAACGAGCGGTTCCTTCACCGCCGGCGGCACGGCGCATGCCGTGTTGGTGGACATCGGCAGCGGCAGCGTCTTGCTGGCCGACGGCACCCTGACGACGAGCGGCAGCGGGAACGGACTCGAAAACGCCGCGAACAGCGGGGCGATCCGGTTGAACGGCACCGCAATCGCAGTGACCGGCTCCGGCTCCGGCATCCGCACGGCGGTGACGCTCGATCCCGCAAGCACCGCGACCATCACCGCGGCCGGGACGGACAGCACCGGCTTCACCTTCGCCGCCGCGGACGGTGCGGCAACGACGGGCGACCTGACGCTGGGCGCGGGCTTTGCAATCACTGCCAGCGGCACCGGCGCCACCGGTGTGCGGCTGGCGACCGGTGGCAATGCCACGCTGACGGGTACCGTGTCCGTGACGAGCGCCGCAGGAGGATCCGCGCTGGTCGCCGGCCCGGCAGCGTCCGTCACCAACACGGGGACGTTTCGCTCGATTGCGAGCGCGCCCGTGATCGACCTGACCGGCGGAACGCAGTCATTCACCACCAGCGGTACGATCGCCGCCGCCTCCCCCGGCGCGATCGCGATCACGGGGGGCGACAACGGCCAGGCGGTTACGGTCTCGGGCGGCGAGATCTCTGGGGCGGTCGTGCTCGGCAGGGGCGCGGACACCGTCCTCATGACGGCAGGCACGTTGACCGGATCTCTCGCAACCGGCGAGGGCGACGACAGCGTTACCTTCCGCGGCATCACCGAGGCCAATCTTTCCGGAACGACCAGCATCGCGGGCGGCGGCGTCGGCGGCGGCAACGACGTTCTGACCTTTGAGCAAAGTACGACGGCGGGGACGCGGCGCCTGACCGGGTGGAATGCCATCCACCTGGTCGCATCGACGCTTACCTCGGACGGTGACGTGATGCTGGCCGGTGGCACGCTAACGATCGACGCCGCTTCCACTTTCCTGGCCGGCGGAGGGACCAACACGGTGATCGCAGGCAACGGCAGCAAGGCGACCGTGGTGAATGCGGGCCGGATCGACCTGACGAATGGGGCGTCCGGTGCGACCGACCGGCTGGTGATCCGTGGCGACTATGTCGGGCAAAGCGGCACGCTGGCGCTCGACACGGTGCTCGGACCCGACGGCTCGCCCTCGGACCGGCTGGTGATCGACGGCGGCGCGGCGAGCGGCCGCACCGTGATCGCAATCACCAACCTGGACGGATTGGGTGCGGCGACGACCGGCGACGGCATCCAGATCATCGAAGGCATCAACGGCGGCACCACCACTGCGACCACCACCAAAGACGCTTTCGTGCTGGCCGGCGGCGAGATCAATGTCGGCGCGTTCGAGTACCGGCTCTACGCCTCCGACATCGCGGGCACTGGCGAGGGATGGTATCTGCGCACCCAGGCCACGAGCGTCGACGATCCTACCTACCGCGTCGAAGCGCCTTTGCTGGCTGCCCTTTCGGGCTGGCTGCGGCAGGGCGATCTCGACATGCTGAGCACCTATCATCGCCGAATGGGAGATCGGGTCGGCAGCCGCGAGGGCGCGTCCGGGTTCACAGTACCGGGACGGCTCTGGGGGCGGCTTCTGCTAGACGACCACCACTATCGTCAGTCGGGCACGGTCAGCCCGGTGGTCGACGGTCGCACCCATGGCTTCCAGCTGGGTATCGACCTTTTCCAGTTCGGCGACGCCCGTGGGCGCCACGACATCGGCGTCTATGGCGGCTATGCCGACGGCAAGGCGCGCGTCCGCGGCTCTGCGAGCGGAACACGGGACCTGTACGTGGGCGATCTCCACCCCGACACCGTGTATGCCGGCGCCTATTGGACCTATTCCACCGCACGTTTCTACGTCGATACCGTCGTGCAGCACAGCTGGTATGGCGGCCATGCCGGGTCCGTGAACAATACCCATGTCGGCATCGACGGCACGGGCGCCCTCGCTTCAGCCGAGATCGGCTATTCCATGCCGTTCCTCTCAAGCTGGTCGATCGAGCCGCAGGTGCAGCTGATCGCCCAGGGCGTTTCGCTCGATCGTGTCGCCATTCCGGCCGCCGACGTGGTCTATGACAACGACACGTATCTGACCGGGCGGCTCGGACTGCGCGTGCGGGGCGACTATGTCGTCGGACGGGGAAGCGTTCAGCCTTACCTGCGCGCGAACCTGTGGAAGGGCTTCGCATCGTCCGACCGGACGATCTTTGTCACCTCAGCCGCGATCACTGCTGTCGAGACGCGCACCTCCTCGTTCTGGGGAGAAGCGGGTGGCGGGCTGACCTGGGCGGCGACTCCGCAACTCGCGCTGTTTGGCGAGGGAACCCACCGGTTCGCGCTCGACGGCGGACAGGGCGTGGTAGGCCATTCGACGGGAGGGTCGGTGGGCGCAAAGCTCAACTTCTAGCGGGAGGTCAAAATTTTGCCCCACGGTTACAATACCTTAACCCCTCCCCGCCAGTGGGAAGCCGTTTTTTGCCGGTCATGGCGATCGGCGGCGGGACGGGTTGGAGGTTGATTCCGATGGTAAGCGCACTTGGGGCGATGGACATGACGGCCGCCTTGCAGGCCGATCTCGACAGTGCCATCGCCGCCCGGCGAGCCTGGTCTGTGCCTGCGGGCGGCAATCGGCTGACCAGCACCGGCCTTGGATACGGCAGCAACGCCATCATCAACATGGTTGGCGACCTGTATAACGATCACGGGCCGCTGGTCGGCACGCTCTATTGCCTGACGAACCGCTCGAGCGCCCGACTGCACAACGTCACCATCATCGGCAAGGGCGGGTCGTTCGTCGGCGCGGCTACGGCGCCGAATGGGGCTACCCGCAAGGGATTGGGGATCGTGAAGGTGGACGGCTTCGTCGTCACCGGCGCCCGCACCGACGGCCCGCTTACCGGGTTCGGCATGGAAGTGAAGGATGCCACCGGGGGCGTGCTGACCGGCCTCGTGCTCAACGCCGGCGCGAACGTGGCCGGCGCCGACGGGCTGCACTTCTTTGGCGCGTGCCAGCGCGTGTCGGGATCGAACATCGTCATCTCAAGCGGCGACGACGCCCTGTCCTTCACCCATGAGAACGGCGAGTCGATGAATGCGCTGATGGAGCGGATCACCCTGTCGGGCCTGACGCTCAACAGCGCCGCCTATTCCTGCATCAAGTTTCACGTCAACGCGACCACCGGCAAGGCGACGATCCGCAACATCCGGCTCTCGAACATCAAGGGGGCGATCCTTTCAGGCCCGACGGGCTGTCCGCTGATCATGGAGAACAAGGGGGTCGCACAAGGCTGCGTCATCGACGACGTGGTGATCCGCGACGCGGACCTGACGTTTGGCGAGAAAACCACCCAGGACGGACCCTGCGCGTTCTTGACGGACGTGAGCAACGTGCAGCTGCTCAACATGAAGCTGCGGGGGCGTCGGCGCGGGCAATTCCTGCGTGCGATCCGCTGTCGGGGATTGACCCTGACGGGCGAGCTTTGGGAGACAATCCCCGGAAGCGCAGCCGGCAACATGATCCAGCTTGAACAGTGTGGCAACTACCGGATCGACGTGATTGTACGCTCGGCGACGGGTGCGCGCTTGGGTGTGATCCAGGCGTCCAACACCGGCGTCGACACCGGGATCCGGTCGCTGGGTATCACCGGCGCTTGATCTGAACGCCGATGGCCGGGGAGAGCAGCGACGCTCATGCCCGTTCAGCTTTTACCCGAGGATGGCTCCGCTGCTGCCGACCAGCAGCGGAGCAGGCCCCTTTTCTCGCTTTGGCCACGATCTCGGCCGGCCGGTCGCGGTTTTCGCCCGTTGCGGCCGCGTCGAGGCCTCTGACAGAAAGTCGTTGTTTTACTGTGTGTTAACAGAATCTCGGTAGCGGCGGCACATGGAAAAAGCAGTTTTTGCGCTTGGTCGCCGCGACGTGCTCCGTTCCGGCGGCGGCATCCTTGCGGTGTTTCTCGGATCCTCCCTTCTGGCCGGTTGCGGCGGCGGCTCCTCCGAAGGGACGGTGGTTGTCGCCCCTGATGTAGAAGGGTTGGCGGCATCCACCCCGCCGTCCTCGACCAAGATCACGTCCGCGGACTCCTGGATGAACTTCGTGTTGGCGATCCAGTATGTGGGGGCGCAATTCTATGGCGCCGCGAGCGGGAGCCCCCTGCCCGCCGCGCTTCAGGGGGGCACCGGCACCCAGGGAAGCGTCAGTGGAGGGCGCAGCGTGGCCTTCGCCAATCCGCTGATCGGGCAATATGCTGGCGAGTTCGCCGCAGACCAGATCGCCTCGATTACCGCAATTCGCCAGGCGCTTGGTACCGCCGCGGGAGCTCAGCCGACGGTGGACCTCTCCAGCAGCGCCTTTGGCCGTGTCGGTGAAGCGGCTGGATTGGGCAGCGGCTTCGATCCATTCGCGGACGAGACCAGCTTCCTGCTGGGCGCGCTGGTCATCGAGCACGGTGTGGCTGCAGGCTATCGTGCCATGCTGACCGAGGGCGTCGCTGCGGACGCCGAGGGGATGCTGACCAAGGCGATGGGTGACTCGATCTATCGCGACGGCGTAATCCGGGCACTGCTGGCGACCCGCGCGGAGGAAACCCCGGCGCTTGCCGATACCGTGTCCGCAGTGTTCGCTGTCCTGGCCGCACTTCAGACCGGTGACTCGGCGCTGCAGGTCTCGCAGAGCGGCGATCAGCCCGTTGCGGACGTTCCCGACGGCAACGGTTACCCGATCGCGTTGGTTCGAAACACGGACGAGATGCTTCGGCTGCTGTCTCTCAATCCCTCCGCTACCAGTGGCGGCCTGCTTCCCCAAGGCATCAACGGGACTGACCTAGTCGCATAGTCCGAGCCTTCAGGTCGGGCAGGTCGTCGCCGCTGTCACGGGTTCGGCGTCTGAGCCGAATGCCAAGCTCCCGATAGCATCGGACCACCTCGTCCGACTGGACGGGTTCAGCATCACGCTCGAGGCGCCGGCGCTCCCGCCGAGGGATTGGCGGAAGCGCAGGTTTAGGGGCCGCCCTGCTCGGTGGCCTCACACCCTGCGAATACGTCGCCAGGATCCGGATCCTCAGAGCGAGACCGCTCCATCGTCGATCCGATCCACCAGATGCCGGGACTGAACATCGTCGCTGGTACAGCAGCGCCGATGGCGAGAAACGAAAACGGCGGATTCAGACTTGATCCTGCACGTCGCCATGTGCCCGGCCGGCGAGGCGAGCGACGGCCAGGCCGCCGGTCACGTTGCCAAGGGTACGGAATACGTCCGGGACCGTCTCGATCGCCAGCAGCAAGGGCAGCAGGACCACCGGCACGCCCATCGCCAGGCATACCGGCGCGATGATCGCGAAGAACGAAACCTGGGCCGGCAGTCCGACGGCCGCCACGCTGATCAGGGCTGCGATCACCGCCCCGATTGCCAGCGTCGCAGGTGCGATGTGGACGCCATGAACCTGCGCGAGATACAGGGCGACCGCCACATTTGCCGCGGCACTTGCCATGCGGAACAGCGACACCGCGAGCGGCAGGACAATGCCTGCCGGCGCGCGCTCCACGCCCAAGGCGGGCGCCGCCTTCACCATCGCGGGCAGCGAGGCGAGCGACGATTGGGTGCTCACCGCGATGATCTGGGCCGGCAGCACCGCGCGCGCAAAGGCCAGCGGATGAATCCGGCCCAGCACCGCCACACACCCATAGGCGAGCACCACGGCGGCCAGGCAGGCGAGGATCACCACCACCACATACTGCGCCAGCACGCCTGCTGCGCCGCTGCCCAGCCGCTGCCCGACGCCGAAGGCAAGCGCCAGCACGCCGAGCGGTGCGATCCACAGCACCCACTGGACGATCACCAGCATCGTGTCGGCGATGCCCTGCATCAAGCGGCTGACCGCCATTCGCGGCTCGGCCTCGATCCGGCTGGCGGCGAGGCCGAACACCAGGGCGAATAGCACCACGGGCACCATTGCCGTTTCCGCCGCCGACTTGATCGGGTTGGTGGGGATGATGTTGGACAGCCAGTCGGTGGAAGATGGCGCCGCCGGCGCTGGACCGCCAACGCTTGCCAGCGCGGCAGCAGCAGGCGGCAGCGGCCAGAACTCGAGGATGGCCGTGGTCACGCCGATGCTGACGAAACAGGCGGCGAGCAGCAGCACGGCAAACCACAGCAGTGCACGCCCGGCCACCTGGGCACCGGACGCGTGGACCGCCGCACCCATGACCCCGGTGACCAGCAGCGAAAAGACGAGCGGCACCACCGTCATGGTCAGCGCGTCCAGCCACAGCTTGCCGACGGGCTGAGCGATCGCCCCGACAGTGCCGCCGACCCCCGTGCCGGCAAGCACGCTGCCTGCCACTAGGCCAGTGACCAGCCCCAGCAGGATCCGGACCGAGGGGGTGTTCAGCGCCACGCGCGCGCGCTCAACCGGCGTCGCGCGTCACGACCAGCCCGACTGCGGCAATCCGTTCGACATCTGCATAGGCCGGCTGATCCAGGTCCTCGCTGAAGATGTCGGGATCCAGTTCGTGGTAGACGAAGCGCCACTCACTGCCCCGGAACGCCCGGGTAAGCTCGTCCAGCAGCACATCGCGGCCATCGACGATCGACACGCCGGTATGCAGGATGAGCTGTCCGCCCGGCACCAGCTTGCGCGCGCCGGCGATCACCCAGTCGAGCGACAGCCGCGCGCCGTAGAGATCCCCGCCGTGGCGATAGGCGCGATCCTGATCGTCCATCATGAAGGGCGGATGGGTGACGATGAGGTCATAGGCGTCGGGAACGTCGCCAGGGGCTGTCGCCTCGACCGTCCGATGCTCAAGCCCGGCGAACTCGGCGTTGATGGAGGACAGGAACAGTGCCTTGGGGTTGATGTCCGCCAACGTCAGCACGCTGCCCGACTGCTGGCGTGCCGCGGAGATGCCGCCGACACCTGCCCCCGCGCCGTAATCCAGGATGCGACCGCCCGGGGCGAGTGCAGCCATGCGCGCGACGATGAAGTCGGCGAAGCGGTAGCTGTCGGGTCCCAGGAAGACGGAGTCGGCGGCCAGGGTCGGGAACGCCGAATGCAGGAACAGCGTGCCGAGCACGGATGACACCCGGACGCGTGCCTTGAGCATGCCGTCCTGCTCTTCGAGCGCGCCGGCGGCGCGCAGCAGGTCGAGCACGTCGGGCGCGATCATTTCCGGGGTGAACGGCAGGCTCCAGCCCAGCACGTCGCGCAGGGCACGTGCCTGCTGTCGGCCCGGCCGGGCCACGATGCGCGTGTGCGTGCCCGGCGTCGGCGTGACGAAGCGATAGCCCTGCGCTTCCAGCAGCCGCAGCAGGCTCAGCAAAGCCGCACGGTCGAACGCCGACGCCTCGCCATCGCGGGAAGTGGTGAATGACATGGTGGCCCCCTCTTGTCGGCAATCAACGCTCAACCGCTCGTTTCGGAAGCCGTTCCAGGCAGTTCCCGAATTGATGGCGATGATCGCTGCCGAAGCCCGCAGAATAGTCTCGCGCGATCACGAAGAATTTCCGCTGATCTTAACTTGAATCAACCATTCAGCAGGTCTGCGCCTACACAGATCAAGGCGAATAGCCGGTTCGCGCGCTAGCCCTGCTGTCCTGAAACAGGTCGGTCACGCTGCGACGAGGAGTAGCGCGACCAGCTGCCGGACCATTTGAAGTCGACACCCTCGCCCGTCGGCATCCTGCCGGCAGATGCTCCTCCCCGAAGAGCACTGGCTGAGCACCGGATCGTGAGAAGATGATGACCCCATGCAACGGCGCAGTGATGGTCTTGGACGCCGACATGTTCGAGGCGGGATATGTCGCCACGACGCTGCAGGCGCGTGGATTGCAGGTGGTGGGGCCGTTCGGGGATGCGGAGCAGGCGCGATCGGCCCTGGCGCGAGAGCCGAAGGTGCGCGCGGCTGCGGTGGCGCAGGACATGGCAATCGCAGCCCCGGAGTTGCTCGACGCGATGCGCAGTGACGGCGTGCATGTCCTGCTGCTTCTGCCTAGCGTCGCGGACGCCGCGTCCCACGTGTCGGGGGACGTGCTCGCAAAGCCGTTCGCCGCCTACCAGGTCGCCGACTGGGCGAGCGCAATCCTGGTCGGCGAAGAGCGCGATGCTCGCCCAGTACAGAACGTCGTCTATCTGCGCGCGGCCGAAGCGGAGCTGCCCGAAGCATAGTCCTGGACGCCGCAATCGCCGACCCGGCGATCACCGGGCATCGCCATCAACACCCGGTCGATGGTCAGGCGTCGAGCTGCACGCGGCGTCCCTCCCGCGCGGAACGGTAGATGGCTTCAATCACCCGCAGGTCCGCCAGCCCTTCCTCGCCTGGCACCAGCGGCTGCGTGTCGTCGAGAATGCATTCGGCGAGATGATCGAGCTGGCCCGCATGCTGTCCCTTGCCCGCCGCCACCGCTCGCGGCTCCGTGCGGCCGTCGCGGTTCACGAACATCTTGTGGCCATCATATCCGGTGGCCGGCTCCAGCTCGATCCGGCCCTTCGTGCCGATCACGCGATATGCGTTGTGATTGGAGCTATAGCTCGACACGCAGGTCGCCTCGATCCCCGACGGGAAGCGCAGCAGGAAGGTGATGCGGTCTTCCACCGTGCGGAAGCGCGGGTCGGAGCGGTCGGTGGATTCGATCGCGCTGACGGCGACCGGCTCTTCGCCTGTCAGGTAGCGCACGGCATTCAGACTGTAGATGCCGATGTCCATCAGCGAACCGCCGCCCGACAGGGCGCGATCGAGGCGCCACTGATTGGGTTGGGCGTTGAAGCCGTGTTCGGAGGTGACGATCCGCGTCGGGCCGACGAACCCCTCGCGCGCCAGCTGGATCGCAAGCCGATTATGCGGCTCGAACCGCGAGCGATAGCCGATCATCAGCTTGCGTCCGGCTGCGCGACATGCATCGATCATCGTCCGGCACTCAGCGGCCGAAACCGCCATCGGCTTTTCGCACATCACGTGCTTGCCCGCTCGTGCCGCCCGCACCGTGTATTCGGCGTGCATCGAATTCGGCAGGATGACGTAGACCACGTCGACATCCGGATTGTCGCGGATGCGGTCGAACGTTGCGTAGCTGTACCGATGCGTCGGCGGGATCTGGTAGCGAGCGCCGAATCGCTCGAGCTTTTCCGGCGTGCCGCTGACCAGTGCGGTCAGGCGGGCGTGCTCGCATTCGGCGAACTTCGACATGATCAGCTCGGCATAGCCGCCCAGCCCCACGATCGCGTAGCCGATCTTGCGGTCCCGCGGGGCGGCGCAGGCGCCGCTCGCTGCAGCTACGACAAGACCGGCGCCGATGCCGGCCATGATCGTGCGACGGTCCGTCTCGCGCATGACCTCTCCTGATAACCGCGTCAGCGTCCAGGCGCTGCAAGCCCGGAGGCTATCATCGTCGTCCAGGCAACACTATCGAAGATGATACGGTCCGCATTCGCTGGAGCGCAGGGAGCGCCATGGTCCTTGTAGACGAAGGCGCACAGGGGCTGGCCTACCCCTCCCCGACTGCGTTTCTCGAATAGGACGACGATCGTCGCACAGGCCATGGCGGCGCAGTGCAAGGTTCCAGGACTGGCGGTTCCAGCGCTGAGCGGCTGCCGGCAGCAGACGCAGCCCCCGAAACTTGTCTATTCATCAGCGCTCCACGATGGGAGATAGGCGGGGTGTCGCCGGCCGAGCACCGGTACATAGGCATCATTGTAGAACTGGATGAGTTCGGGGCCCCACCACACCAGCATCGGGTAGCGCGAGGTCAGCATGATCTCGACGGCGGACTTGAGGCTCGACGGCCAATCGGACGCGCAACCAAGTGGCGTCTGCGACCAGTCAAACGCGGCGATACGGGAGCGCATTTCGCCACCGCTCAACAGGTTGCGATAGGCTCCGTCCGCTTCCGCCATAGGATCTTGCATCCCGACTCCGCCGCTCGTTGAAGTTAATGCCTATCCTCAACGGGATGGCAAGGAGACGAACGTCCCACCCCTTGATCATTGGCCCAAAGCCGTCGGTGCAATCCGGGGCGGTCGGTCGCGAAACGCACCACCCCTGAACCAGCGGCTCCGCCAGCCTCTATCTTGGATCATCGCGCCAAAACCCAACATAGTTAAGGGTACGCCCGTCCGGGACCGGTCAAGCTGATGTATGTTGGCGATGAAGGGTGAGTCATGGAGATTGGGCCAAGGCAAGCTGCGCTGAGATTGTTTCTCCTCCGCCTGGAAGTGCGCTCGCAGATCAGCGCTTCCGAGCGGGAGGCTGTTCTTTCCCTCAGCGGCCAGCCGCAAAAGGTGGTGGCGCATCACGATTTCGTCCGCTTGGGCGATGAGCTTGAGGATGCCTGCCTCGTCGTGGACGGCCTTGTTGCCCGTTTCGCGCAGTTGGAGGACGGCAGCCGCCAGATCGTCAGCCTGCACGTGCCTGGCGACATGGTCGACCTCTACTCGCTCATGCTCCCGAGGGCGCCGTCGCCGTTGCAGGCGCTGACCAACGTGACCATCATCAAGGTGCCGCATCGGATCTTGCGCGAACTCGCCTTCGAACACCGCGGCCTCTCATCCGCATTCTGGCGAGACTGTGTGGTTGATGGCGCGATCGTGGCGCAGTGGCTGGTGAACGTCGGCCGGCGCAACGCGCGCGGACGCATCGCACACCTGCTCTGCGAAATGGCGGTGCGCTACGCCCAGATCGGCGCGCTGGCGAACGGCAGCTTCCCCCTGGCGATCACGCAGGACCAACTCGGCGAGGCGCTCGGGCTCACCTCGGTGCACGTGAACCGCTCCATCAAGACCTTGCGCGAAGAAGGCCTGATCCAGATGATACGCGGAAGCGCCACCATCCTCGACTGGGCTGGCCTGACCTCGGTCGCCGAGTTCGATCCCGGCTATCTGCACCTTCCCTTCGCCCCCGAACGACATGGGATGGCGAATGTCCGTCAGGTCCGCTGAACCGCCAGAAGCTGTTCGGCGACCCTGGCGGCGTGATGCGCGGTGATGGGCTTTTCGATGCGCACCGTGGCAGCGAATTCTGCGGGCAGCGCGGTTCGATCATAACCGGTCACGAATGCGAACGGTATCCCGCGGCGGGCCAGCTCTCGCGGCACTTCGAAAGACATGCCCTGCCCGAGGTTCAGGTCGACCAGCGCGCAATCGGGCGCGTCGACAGCCAGCGCGTCCGTGACACCGGCCGCATCGCAGAAGGGCCCGACGACTTCGGCACCCGCCGCCTCCAGCGCGTTCTGCAGGTCCGACGCGAGATAGTAATCATCCTCAAGCACGAGGATGCGCGCCCCGACCAAGCTGCTCTTGCTGGTGCTCATCGTCATCGGCCTCCTGCGTCCGTCTGGAGAATGCTCTCGCCTGCAACCAGCGGGAACTCGATCCGGCTTTCCAGGCCCCCCGGTTTGAGGCTGAAGCTGCCATGCCCCTTCAGCTCATACGGGATGCGGCGGGAGATAAGTTCAGAGCCAAACCCCTGGCGGCGCGGCACTGCGTCGATGATCGGCACGCCGCGCTCACGCCAGTCGATCACCAGCCAGTCCTGTGCGCCGCGCGTTTCCGACCGCCAGCGCACCTCCAGCCGGCCGGTTCGCCGCGAGAAGGCGCCGTACTTCGTCGCGTTGGTGGCGAGCTCATGGATCGCGAGCGTCAGCACCTCGGCGCTTTTCGGTGAGATGGCGATCTCGACACCTTGCAGGCTGATCTGATCTTCATCCACTGCTTGCGCGAGAAGCTCGTCGCGGATGAGCATTTCCAGATCGACCGCCGTTCCCGCCGACCGGGTCAACAACACCTGGGTGCGCGCCAAAGCCGATATGCGGCCCTGGAGGTGCTGAACATACTCCTCCGTCGGTCGCTCGCCGTCGTTGGATCGGTTGATCATCGCATGGGTGACCGCGAGGATATTGCGGACACGATGCTGGAGCTCGGCGAGCAGGACCTGCTGACGCTCTTGCAACCGGCGCAGGTCATCGACGTCGGTCGACGTGCCGAGCCACTCGACGATGGCGCCGGCGCTGTTGCGGACCGGGGTCGCACGAGTCTGGAACCAGCGATATCGCCCCTCGCGGGCATGGCGGATGCGATAGTTGGCATGAAACTCGCCGCGCTCAAGCGCCCCGGCCCAGACCGCCATGGCCGCATCGCGATCGTCGGGATGGACTGCATGGAGCCATCCACGACCGTGGCTCTCCGGCGCCGCCTGACCCGTATAGTTCGTCCATTGCGGGCTTGCCCAGGTCCAGTTGCCGCCGTCCACCGCACGCCAGACGAGTTGCGATACGCCTTCGAGCAACGCCCGCAAGAACTGCTCGCTCGCCGCCAGTGCCGCCTCGGCCCGCGCGCGCTCGGCAGCGGCCCAGGTACGTTCGGCAATCTCCTGGATGAGCGTCACCTCCTCATCCGTCCAGTTTCGCGCATGGACGCAGTGCACGCCGAACTCTGCGACCAGCCGCCCCCGCTTGGAGAGGGGGGCGATGATGGCAGCGCGGACACCGGCCTCGCACCACGCGGCGCGCTCCGCCGCCCCAAAGGCCGGATCGCTTGTCACATCCGTTACGACGAGCGGCTCGCCCCGATAACGGGCGGCCATCGTGTGCGCGCCGAACCCGCTGAAGGTGAAATGGTCCGGAAACCTGCCGATCAGCGGCTGGCCGGCAGCCGACTGGCGGATGCATTGCGCCCGTATCGTTCCTGCCTCTGCGCCGTGCTCGCCCTCGACTTCGGCATACATGGCGCGGTCGGCGACGAGGTGCTCTACCACCAGCCGCGTCGTTGTCGCCTGGACGTCGCCCGCGTCCCGGGTGAGCCGCAGCGCGTCACTGAGTTCCAGCAAAAAGGCCTGCCGCTCCTGCAACGCTCGCAGTGCCCGCTCGGCTTCCACCCGGTCCGTCACGTCGACGGACACACCGACGTGCCCGGCATAGGCACCTTCGGCGTCCAACACCGGCTGCGCGTGGTTTTCGAACGAACGCCATGCGCCATCGTGGCGCTGGAGGCGGCTGGAGTTTTGCCACGCCCGCTCGGCTCCGACGCCCGCGAGATAATCGGCGATATAAGCCGGCGCGTCGTCGGGATGGATCAGCGTATGCCAGCCGGCGCTGCGGATATCCTCCGCCGACCTTCCAGTGAGCTCCAGAAACTGGCGATTGATGAACAGGTTTTCGCCCTTCGCATCATTGCGCCAGATGAGCGCGGGAGCGGTGTCGGCCAGCGTGCGGAACTGCTCCTCGCTCTCCCGAAGAGCCGCTTCGACCTTCTTGCGTGAGGTGATGTTGGTGAACAGGACGGCAACGCGGTTCTGCTCGCGGTCCAGGGGAAAGATATTGAGGTCGAAGATCAAGCCGAGCGTGGCCTCGGGTTCCTCCACCCGCAGCGGTTCGCCGCTGTCCAGTGCTTGGCCATAGAGTTCTGTCCAACGCGGGTTCGGGGAACCGAGCAGTTCCGTCGCCGTCTTGCCGACCGGCCAGGGCATGGTGGTGTGTTCCACGAAGGCGCGGTTGACCTCAAGGAACCGAAAGTCCTCCCAGCGGCCGTGATCGTCTTTCAGAACTTCGACCACAGCATAGGCCTCATCCATAGACTCGAACAGGGCGCGATACCGCTCTTCACTTTCGCGCAGTGCCGCCTCGGCCTGCTTGCGGTCATCGATGTCGATGTTCAGGCCGAGCCACTTCTCGATGCTTCCGTCCGCATCGAGCAAGGGCGCAGCGCGAACATTGGTCCAGCGCCACCCGCCGCCCGGGGCACGGAGGCGGAACTCGGCGTCCACGGGCTTGCGTGCCGCGATCGCTCCCCGCCATTGCTGCTCGGCATAGGCTCGATCGTCGGGATGAATCGCGTCCAGCCAGCCATAGCCGAGCCACTCCTCCCGAGTCTGGCCGGTGTAGGTCCGCCAGCTTGGGCTGTCGGTCACTACGACGCCGGCGGCATCGGTTTCCCACACGGCCTGCGCCCAGACGTCGACAAGCAGGCGATGCCGCGCTTCGCTCTCCCGTATGGAGGCGTGAAGCTCGGCATTCTCGCGCAGCAGGCCCTCCGCTGCAGCGAGTCTGCGCTTCAGTTCGCTATTCTCCTGGCGCAGGTCCATGCCCGATCAACGCACGAGGCGGCGTTGCGGCACACGGGTGATCCCATCGAGGCTCGACTTAATTGAGGTTCCGAAAGGGAACGGACATGAGCGACCCGGCTCCGTCGAAACGCAGCAACTGGAACACCTTCAATCACCAGAGATCCTGGCCTTCCTGCCGATCCGCCGCTGATAGGCACGACCTTTCGGTAACATCCTGCATGGTTGAACCCGCAGGTCGTGCCGTTCACGCGTTCACGATGGGATCAAGACGGCGCGCCCGCGTACCTTGCCTGCTTCCAAGTCATCCAGTGCCTCGATCGCCTGCTCGAACGGATACCGCTGAATGACGGGATTGATGCGCCGCTGCCGAGCGAGGTCGACGATCTGGCGCAGGTCGTCATACGTGCCGCTGTAGGGGCGGACCAGCGATGCTCCCCAAGGCAGGATCGTGGAGGACTGGGCGGTTTCGAAAGGCAGCACGCCGCAGCCGAGGCCGGGAACGCGTATCGCACCATAACGTGCGATCACGCTGCCCGAGAGGCGAAGCGTGGCATCGATGCCGACGAAATCGAGCACCACATCAGCGCCATAGCCTTCGGTGAACGCGACGATGCGGTCGGCCACCCCGTCGGCGTTCGACTTCAGGGCAAGGTCGACATGGTCGTGAACCGCGGACAGCGCCTCTTCGTTGACATCGAGCGCCACCACCCGCGCCGCGGAAAGCGCCCGCAGCATCTGGATGGCCAGGTGGCCGAGCCCGCCGAGCCCGATCACCACTGCGGTCGACCCGGGGCGCAGATGTTCCTCGACGGCGCGGATCGAGTGATAGGGCACAAGCGCCGCATCGGGCAGGATCGCGGCCACTGCCGGATCGATCCCGTCTGCCCGCACCAGCGCGGACGCCGGAACCGCGACATATTCCGCCATGCCGCCGGCAACCGTGACTCCCGGCGTCGGCGGCGGTTGCAGCCGACCGCCGGTCTGGCGACAGGCGTTCTGCCGCCCCGCTGCGCATTCACGGCAGGTGCCGCACGACCAGCATGGGTAGACGATGACGTCCTCGCCGGGCTGCCAGTCTCTCACCCCTTCGCCCACGCGCTCGATGCGCCCGGCGATCTCATGGCCGAGAACCAGGCCGGACGGATAAAGATCGCTGGTCTCGTGGCGGATGCTGACGTCGGTGTGGCAAACACCGGCCGCCGTCACGCGCAACAGCACTTCGTGCGACTGTATCTCGGGCACCGGCAGATCGGTGAGGACCAATTCCGTCGGGCGGACGAGTTGCACAGCTTTCATGATGGCTTCCTTCTGAAGGGTCGCTGTCGCTCGGTTATTGCGCGGTGTAGCCGCCATCGACGGCCTGGACCGTTCCGGTGATGAAGGAGGCATGGTCCGACAACAGGAACACTGCGGCGGCGGCAATTTCCTCCGGCGTGCCCAGCCGGCCGACGGGATGAAGGGCGACGATCGCGTCAAAGGCCTCCTGGCTGACGACGCTGCGCACCAACGGCGTATCGATGTACCCCGGAGCGATCGCGTTCACCCGGATGCCTTGATCCGCGTAGTCGAGCGCCGCAGATTTGGTGATGCCGATGATCGCGTGCTTGGAAGCGATATAGGCGGCGTTGTTGCGCTGGGCGACGATCCCAAGCGCGGAGGCCATGTTGACGATGGCGCCACCGCCCGACGCGATCATGGCGGGGATCTGGTACTTCATACAGCCGAAGATGCCGTCGAGATTGACCGCCTGGACACGCCGCCACATCTCCGGATCATAGTCGACGACGCCCTTGGAATCCCCGCCGATCCCCGCATTGTTGACCGCCACGTCCAGCCGGCCGAAGGTGTCGACCGTCCACGCCACCATCCGCTCGATCGCGTCGAAATCGCCCAGATCGATCACATACGCGCGAGCCTCCCCGCCGATCGCCTCGGCCACGGCTTCCGCGCCGTCGCGATTGAAGTCGGCGACAACCACTGCCGCGCCCGCCGCGGCAAGCCGACGTGCCGTCGCAGCACCGATGCCGGATGCCGCGCCGGTGACGATCGCGACCTTTCCTGCGAATTCTTTCTCCATGTTCTGTCCTTTCGATGGTGATCAGGGGCGAAATGCTCGGTGGCGTTGATGCAGGACGCCGCAGCGGAGGCAGGTAACGGCACGGGATTGCTCACCTCTGCCGGGCAAGGGATGCGTCGCGGCGGTTTCGTGGCAGCGGCTCCGCCGTCCCCCTTCCCCAGCTCGGTCGCGCCGGCCGTGAATGCCGCCTTCGCTTCTGAGACAAGGCCACCCCGGTCCTGCGCGGGCGTTGCGGTGGGCGGTAATGATCGGATCCTCGTCCTTCAGCCTGATCATCCTGCTTTCTCCGCTTTGTACCTCCTCAAAGCTTTGGGGAGGGTACCGCCGCGTGGTACGGTACAAGGTAGGAATTAATTGACGAGTCAACAATACGTGCCGGTCAGTGAACAGGACGAGTGGTCCACAGCGCTCACGTGGATGGTGCTGCCCGCGGGTCGCGCGTGGCAGCGCGCGGCCGGCGTCGCCCTCGCGCGCCTGGGAGTGTCCCTGTCGGCCGCGGCGCTGATTCTCGTCGTCTCGCGGCTGGGCGAAGGCGTCCGGCAGAAGGATGTGGCGGAGGAGTCCGCTATCGATGCTGCGGCCATCGCGCGCTCGGTAACGCAACTCGAACGCGACGGGCTCTTGCAGCGTCGCACCGATGCGACCGACGCCCGCGCCAGGACGCTTCACCTCACCGCTCAGGGGCACGCGCTCGCAGAACGGCTGGAAGAGGCTCTAGCCCAGTTGCGTCGCGACGTTCTGGGTGGGGTGAGCGAGCAGGACGGAGCTTGTGCGGTGCGCGTCCTGGCCGCGCTGGAGACGGCCTGTCTTGCCATCGTCGCGGGACAGGAATGATCTTTTCGCTCACCTCCCCTCGGGCAGGGAGATGTGAGCGGGGTTCATGCAGAACCTGCGCGCGCCGTGTGCCGATCCTGCGTCCGTGCCACAGCCCTGTCGCGGCGCGCCGGGGTCCGACCGCACCGCTTTTCATGGAAGCTTCGACGCGGCGGTCGTACGGTTCTTCTCCGACAGGCTGATCATTGGTCTGATTGATCCCGAGGAAGCTCGCCTCATGCATGACAATCGCGAAGACGCTTGTGCGCCCGTGCGTGTGCCGGCGAGCCTGTCCGCCGAGCTGGCCGGATATAAGTGGGCTCGAAACAATGTCGGGGAGGCTGGCGCCGCCGTGTATCGACTCCACGGCAAGCCGGGCGCGCCCGATCTGTACCTGAAGCATGGCACAGGCGCCCCCGGCGATGATGTGGAGGAGGAGGCGGCCAAGCTGTCGTGGATGGCCGGCCGCATCCCTGTTCCAGCCGTCGTGCATTTCGTCCGCACCCCCGGGGAGGCATGGCTGTTGATGACGGCATTGCCGGGGCAAACGGCGTACCAGCATCTCGAAAGCAGGCCTGCCGACCGTCCAGCGATTGTCGACGCATTGGTCGCTTTCCTACAGCGCCTCCATGCGCTCCCGGTGAGCGACTGCCCCTTCACCAGCGATCATGTCCACCGGCTCGCCCAAGCGCGGAGACGCATCGATGCCGGCCTGGTGGAGGAGGATGATTTCGACGAAGCCCGGGCCGGCTGGACGGCCGAGCAAATATGGTCCGCGATGCAGCGGCTGCTACCGCTCACGCCCGATCGGGTCGTCACGCATGGCGACTTTTCGCTCGACAACGTCCTGATGGTCGATGGCGAGGTGGTCGGCTGCATCGATACGGGTCGGGTCGGTACCGCGGACCGCTATCAGGACCTCGCCATTCTCTGGAACTGCCTCGGCGAATTCGGCGGGGAGCTTCAGGCCAGGCTCTTTGATCGATACGGCATCGCCGTTCCGGACGGACGCAAGCTTCAGTTCCACCTGATGCTGGACGAGCTGTTCTAAACCTGACAGTCGATTCGAAGCCCCAAGGTTTCGAAGACCGGTCACCGTTCTTGCCCGACCGGGCCGCGGCGGTGGTATCCCGTTTGCAGCTCCCATATGACGCAGCGGATCGCGTCGCTACAGACGGGGGCAATCAAGGCAGTTAGACCGAGCTATGGCCAGACGTTCAAAACAAGACCCCTATGATCATCTTCCGCAGCAAGACGACGCCCCGGCGGCGGCAGTGCCATGCTGGCTCTGCAGCCGGCCGACCGGCAAGACCATTGTCTGGCATCATCCCGTGCCCAAGAGCCGCGGTGGCCGCGATGTCGTGCCGATGCATCCGATCTGTCAGCAGACCTTGATCTCCAACTTCACCAATTCCGAATTGCAGCGGCATGGCATGGAGGTCACGGGCCTGCTCGATCACCCAAACGTGCGCAAGTTTGTGGATTGGGTGGCGAAAAAGGATCCGGACTTCACCGCGACGATCACGAAGAAGCAGCGCTGATTTTTTGTCTTTCGACTACCGTGAACGAACGCGAGGTCCTGGGAGCGGGTAATGCGACCTGACGTCTGAGCTTGAGTCACTCTAGCCTCTTCCCGCGGCTGACGAGTGGCGGCGTCCGCACGTCGAGCACTTGCATGCGAATGCGGAGAGCGGACAGAGGCGCAACATTGCTCGACGTAGATCGACCGCTCGCCACAGGTTGGCCATTCCGCCGTTAGGTCTGACGTACATCTCGTCCAGGTGTGACCGCCAGTGCATTCGGGCTGTCGGTGTCCTCAAGACTGATCGCAGTTAGTGGCGGTTCGGACCAGCCTGCGACTTTACGAGGCCGCCGATCGTGACCAGCGCCGGTCGCTTGCCCGCGCACTGAAGTCGGCCTGGCGAGGGAAGGTGACGGTCGCCACCAAGCCGCCGTCCGGGTGGTTTTCCAGGTGAATGTCAGCACCGTTGCGCCGGGCGAGGACGCGGGCGATGGTCAGGCCGAGCCCGGTTCCACCTGTGTCCCGGGAACGGGACTCCTCCAGCCGGACCATGGGTTCGAACACCGCTTCCAGCCGGTCCTCGGGTATGCCGATGCCATGGTCGCGCACTTCGATGACCAGGCCTCGAGGATCAATCCAGGTGGACAGATGTGCACTGCCCCCGTGTTTGATCGCATTGTCGACGAGGTTCTGGACGCAACGCCGCACCATCTGCGGGCGACATCGCACGTCCTTGCCCGCCCGGCGGTCGAATGTCGCAACATGCCCCATGTCGACTTCGTCCTCGACGATACTCGCAATCATGGAGTCGACGTCGAGCCGGACCGGCTCCTCCCGGTTGCCCGTGCTGCGGGCAAGCTCCAGCCCCTCGTCGACGATCCCGCGCATCGCCTGCCAATCGCTCAGGAGACGGTCGCGCAGTTCCTCGTCCTCGACCTGATCGAGCCGCAGCCGGAGCCGGGTCATCGGCGTCTGAAGGTCGTGGGTGATGGCGGCGATCATGTGCGTCTGCTCATGGAGATGCTGACCCAGCCTGTGCTGCATCGCGTTGAACGCGCGAGTGGCGGCCCGGACGTCGGCCGGTCCGCGTTCCGGCAGCTGCGGCGCATCGAGCTCTGGTCCCAGCTTGGCGGCAGCGGCAGAGAGCGCCCGGATCGGCCGCGCCGCCATGCGCGCTACCATCAGGGCCAATGCGGCCGCAGTCACGGCAAGCACGAACAAGAAGGCGGGGTCGAACGTCCGCGCCTTCAGCAGCAGCGGCGGCGGTCCTGTCAGGAAGCTCCATCGCGTGCCGTCGGAAAGCCGGGCCGTGATCGACCAGCAATCGGTCGCCTCAACCGTCGCGCGCCATAACTGCTCGCTGTCGTCGCCACCGCGCCGCCGCTCCCGCGGCGGGCCGCACAGGGTCACCGGCACGCTTGTGACCCAAATACCTAGCCCGCCGGGAAGGCGGCTGCGCAGCAGCGCCGCTACCTCACCATCCGGCTCACCCGGCACCGGCCCGGTCGTCTGGTGGAGAAACACCGTTCCCACGGACGCGAGGCGGCGACGTTCGTCGGGCGGCGTCGCATCGAGCCGGCGCAGGAAGTCGTCAAACCGTTCGGCCGTGCGCACGCTCTGGATGCGACGCAGGTCTGCGATCCGGCGCTGGTCTGCAAGGAACAGTCCAAGGATCGTGGAGACGGCGATCCCGACCAGCAGGATCGCGAAGATCCGTCCTGCCATGCTGTCGAGGAAGCGGGGTGGCCTCATTCGAGTTCGACCGGCGCGGCGAGCACATAGCCTTCGTTGCGGACGGTGCGGATCAGGTCGGATCCCGCCGCGCCGAGCTTTGCCCGCAGCCTGCTGACCTGCAGATCGATCGCGCGGTCGAGCGCGTCGTTCTGCTTGACGGCCCCAAGCGTCAGCAATTGCTCCCGCGACAGGACGCGATTCGCATGATCGATGAACAGCCGGAGTAGCCGAAACTCGGCTCCCGACAACATCGTGACCCGCCCCCCGGCGTCGATGAGCTGCCGATATTCGAAATCGAGCAGCCAACCTGCAAAGCGCGCGCGCTTGGCGTCGAGCGGGTCGAGGTTGGCAGGCAGAGCGGCAGTTCGGCGCAGCACGTTGCGGATGCGGGCAAGCAGTTCGCGCGGTTCGAAGGGTTTGGCGAGGTAATCGTCGGCGCCCATTTCCAGCCCCAGGATCCGATCGATCGGATCGCTGCGCGCAGTCAGCATGATGATCGGCAGGCGGGAAGTGACGCGCAGCTCGCGGCAGAGCGACAGCCCGTCCTCGCTTGGCAGGTTGAGGTCGAGGATGACGAGGTCGATCGCATGGCGGCCGAGTTCGCGGCGCATGGCGACGCCGTCGGGCGCCACGGTGACGGTGAAGCCGGCGCGGCCGAGCTGCGCTGCCAGCAGCGTGCGGATCTCGCGGTCATCGTCGACGACGAGGAGATGATCTGGGGTGGGTTCCACCCGCGCTTGATGCCCGCTTCGCAGCGCGCGGCAAAGGCGAATTGGTGTCCGTTCCTGTCACACGGCCTGCCCGACACATTGCGACACAACAAACATCCGGTTTGACAAGGACCGACACCTTTCCCGCCCGCAGCCTCGCTAGGGCCGATGCAACGCCCGCACCACTACGGACCGCCCATGACCGGACCTGAGCCTTCGACGACTACCTCCCACGAAACCGCAGCCGTCGTGCCGCGCCGCAGCTTTTCCCCGCGCGCGAGGCGGATCAGCTGGATCGTTGCGCTCGTCGTGCTCGCGATCGTGCTCGCGCTGGTACTCGCCCTGGCACGCGGCGGCAGCCAGAAGGGCGCGGCCGGCGGCCCGCCGGGGGGGCGTGGTCCCGGCGGACCGGGCGGGCCGGGCGGCCCCGGCGGTGGTGCGACGACGGTGGGCATCGCCGCTGCCGCAGCCCTGGACGTGCCGGTCACGATCGAGGCGCTGGGCACGGTCACGCCGGCGGCGACCGTCACGGTGCGGCCGCAGGTTTCCGGCACCATCACCCAGATCCTGTTCCGCGAAGGCCAGATGGTGAAGAAGGGCCAGGTGCTCGCGGTCATCGATGCGCGCGCCTATCAGGCCCAGCTGCTCCAGGCGCAGGGCGCGCTTCAGCGCGACCGGGCGCAGCTCGACGTCGCGCGGCTGACCCTCAAGCGCTACCAGACGCTGCTGGCGCAGGACTCGATCGCCCGACAGGACGTCGACACCCAGGCCGCGACGGTGCGCCAGCTGGAGGGCACCGCCAACGTCAACCGCGGCGCGGTCGAGGCGGCACGCGTCAACGTTGGCTTCACCAGGGTCGTGGCGCCCGTCACCGGCCGGGTCGGCCTGCGCGCGACCGACATCGGCAACTATGTCTCGGCCGGCGACACCACCGGCATCGTCACGGTGACCACGCTGTCGCCGATCGACGTGCAGTTCACCGTGCCGCAGGACCAGATCCCGACCGTCCAGCAGCGCATCGCACAAGGGGCGACGCTGCCCGCCGTCGCCAAGGACCGCACCCGCACCACCGTGCTCGATCGCGGCACATTCCTGACGCTCAACAACGAGGTGTCGACCAGCACCGGCACCGTCAACGCCAAGGCCCGATTCCCGAACAGCAACAACGCGCTCTACCCCAGCCAGTTCGTGAACGTGACGCTGCAGGTCGACACGCTCAAGGGCGCCGTCACCGTTCCCGCAGCCGGCGTGCGCCAGGGCACCAGCGGCAGCTATGTCTGGCTGCTCAAGGGCGACAACAGCGTGACCCAGCGCAAGGTCACCACTGGCCCGACCTACAGCGACCGGGTGGTGATCACCGGCGGCCTGTCGCTGGGCGAAAAGGTGGTGACCGAGGGCGGCGACCGGCTGACCGAGGGCGGCAAGGTACAGACCGCCCAGACCGCCGCGGCTGCCGCCAAGGCGGCGCCCGCCTCGCGCCAGCGCTGAGCCTGAACCGATGAGCCCGTCGCGCCCCTTCATCCTGCGCCCCGTCGCGACCGCGCTGTTCATGGTCGCGATCGTGCTGGGCGGACTGGTCGGCTTCCAGCTTCTGCCGTTGTCGGCGCTGCCGCAGGTCGATTATCCGACCATCCAGGTGACCACCCTCTATCCCGGGGCGAGCCCGGAGGTGATGAGCCAGACGGTTACCGCGCCGCTGGAGCGCCAGTTCGGCGAAATGGCGGGGCTTACCCGCATGTCGTCCAAGAGCTCGGCAGGCGCGTCGGTAGTCACGCTGCAGTTCAACCTGGACGAGAGCCTCGACGTCGCCGAGCAGGAGGTGCAGGCGGCGATCAACGCGGGCGACGCGCTGCTGCCCGCCGACCTCCCCGCGCCGCCGACCTATGCCAAGATCAACCCGGCCGACACGCCGGTGCTGACGCTTGCCATCACGTCGAAGACCATGCCGCTGACCGAGGTGCAGAACCTGGTCAACACGCGGCTGGCACAAAAAATCGCCCAGGTTTCCGGCGTCGGCCTCGTCACGCTGTCCGGCGGGCAGAAGCCGGCCGTGCGCATCCAGGCAGATACCCAGGCGCTGGCGAGCTACGGCATCAGCCTGGAAACGCTGCGCACCGCGATCGACAGCGCCAACGCCAACAGCGCCAAGGGCAGTTTCGACGGGCCGAGCCAGGCCTATCAGATCAACGCCAATGACCAGTTGCTGACGGTCGACGACTATTCCAACCTGATCGTCAGCTACCAGAACGATGCGCCCGTCCGGCTGAAGGACGTGGCGACCGTGGTCAACGGCGCCGAGAACAGCCGGCTGGGTGCCACCGCCGGCACCACGCCCGCGATCCTTCTCAACGTCCAGCGCCAGCCGGGCGCCAACGTCATCCAGACGGTGGCGGCGATCCAGGAACGACTGCCCGAGCTTCAGGCGGGGCTTCCCGCCGGCCTCGACGTGCAGGTGCTGAGCGACCGCACCACCAGCATCAAGTCTTCGATCGAGCATGTCGAGATGGAGCTGGTGCTGGCGGTGCTGTTCGTCGTGCTGGTGATCTTCTTCTTCCTGCACTCGATCCGCGCGACGGTGATCGCCGGGCTCGCCGTGCCGGTGTCGCTGATCGGCACCTGCGCGATCATGTACCTGCTCGGCTACAGCCTCAACAACCTGTCGCTGATGGCGCTCACGATCGCGACCGGGTTCGTCGTCGACGACGCGATCGTGATGATCGAGAACATCCAGCGCCACATCGAAAAGGGCATGGCGCCGTTCGAGGCGGCGCTGAAGGGCGCGGGCGAGATCGGCTTCACCATCGTCTCGCTCACCATCTCGCTGATCGCAGTGCTGATCCCGCTCCTGTTCATGGGCGATGTCGTGGGACGCCTGTTCCGCGAGTTCGCGATGACGCTGGCGATCACCATCCTGATCTCGGCCGTGGTGTCGCTCACCCTCACGCCCATGCTGTCCGCGCGCTGGCTGAAAGGCCATGGCGAGGAGAAGCCGACCCGGCTCGGCACCAAGGCGCGGCATCTGTTCGAGGGTATCGAGCGCCGCTACGAGCGCGCCCTGTCCGCCGTCCTGCGGCGCCAGACGCTGACGCTGATCGTCACCCTGGCGACGATCGCGGTCACGGTGCTGCTCTATCTCGTCATCCCCAAGGGGCTGTTCCCGACGCAAGCGACCGGCCAGCTGCAGGTCCGCACCGAGGCAACGGCCGCCGTCTCCTACGAGCGCATGGAGGCGCTCCAACTCGCCGCCGCCAAGGCGATCCTCGCCGATCCTGCGGTGGAGTCGCTCAGTTCCTTTGTCGGCGTGGACGGCGCCAACAATGCGGCGCTCAACAGCGGCCAGATGTCGGTCAACCTCAAGAGCGATGCCGGCAGCGAATCCACCGTCATGGACCGGCTGCGCGACCGCGTGGCCAAGGTCGCCGGCGTCCGCATGTACGTGCAGCCGGTGCAGGACCTGACGATCGACGCCGAAAGCGGCCCGACCCAGTATCGCCTGTCGGTCGAGGGATCGAACACCGAAGAGGTAAACCAGGCCGCGCAGAAGATCGTGGCGGCCCTGGGCGAGGTTGCCAAGGTCCGCAACGTCACCAGCGATGCCGGTCAGCAGGGTGCCGCCGCCTATGTCGACATCGATCGCGACACCGCGAGCAGGGTCGGCATCACCGCCTCCAACGTCGACGACGCGCTCTATTCGGCGTTCGGCCAACGCATCGTCTCGACCATCTTTACCGAGACCAACCAATATCGCGTGATCCTGGAGGCGAAGCCGGGGCTGCTCTCCAGCCCGCAGTCGCTGGGGCTGCTCCACCTCCAGACCGAGCAGGGCGGCGCGACCCCGCTCAACGCGGTGGCGACGATCCGCGAGGGCACCGCGCCGCTCACCGTCAGCCACGTCGCGCAATTTCCGGCGGCCACGATCGGCTTCGACACCGCCGACGGCGTGTCGCTCGGCACTGCCGTCGATGCGGTTCGTGCCAAGATCGCGACGCTGAACCTGCCCGCAGGCGTCACCACCAGCTTCCTGGGTTCGTCGGGCGCCTATGAATCGTCGCTCAACAACCAGCTGCTGCTGATCCTCGCCGCCCTGGTGTGCGTCTACATCGTGCTGGGCGTGCTCTACGAGAGTTTCATCCATCCGCTGACGATCATCTCGACGCTTCCGGCAGCGAGCGTGGGCGCGATCTTCTGCCTGTGGGTGACGGGCCACGACCTCGACGTGATCGGGATCATCGGCATCATCCTGCTGATCGGCATCGTGAAGAAGAACGCGATCATGATGATCGACTTCGCGATCGCGGCCGAGCGCGACGAGGGGTTGCCCCCGCGCGAGGCGATCTTCCAGGCGGCGGTGCTGCGGTTCCGCCCGATCCTGATGACCACGCTTGCCGCGCTGTTTGCGGCGGTGCCGCTGATGATCGGCCTCGGCTCGGGCGCGGAGCTGCGGCGGCCGCTCGGCATCGCGATCTTCGGCGGTCTGCTGGTCAGCCAGCTGCTGACGATCTTCACCACGCCGGTGGTCTATCTCGCCTTTGACCGGCTGAGCGCACGGCTCGGCCGCAGCCGCGCCAAGGTCGGGCCGGAGGCGGACGTCGCCAAGCCCCAGCAGGCGCCGGCGGAATGAACCTCTCGGCGCCCTTCATCCGCCGGCCTGCGGGCACGGTGCTGCTGACGCTGGGGCTGGCGCTGGTCGGCATCCTGGCCTTTTTCAAGCTGCCGGTCGCGCCGCTGCCGCAGGTCGACTTCCCGACCATCTCGGTCTCGGCAAGCCTGTCGGGCGCCAGCCCCGAGACCATGGCATCGTCGATCGCGACCCCGCTCGAACGGCGGCTTGGGGTGATCTCCGACGTCACCGAGATGACGTCGGAAAGCTCGACCGGCTCGACGCGGATCACCCTTCAGTTCGCGCTCGACCGTGACATCGACGGCGCCGCGCGCGAGGTGCAGGCTGCGATCAACGCCGCCCGCGCCGACCTGCCGGCGACGCTCAAGTCGAACCCCACCTACAACAAGCGCAACCCGGCCAACATGCCGGTGCTGATGCTGGCGCTCACCTCCGACACCAAGACGCCGGGCCAGATCTACGAGGCGGTGTCCAACGTCGTCACGCAGCGGCTGGCACAGGTCGAGGGTGTCGGCGAGGTCGAAATCGGCGGCGGATCGCTGCCGGCAGTCCGGATCGAAGCCAAGCCCTTCGCGCTCAACGCCATGGGGCTGAGCATGGAGGACGTGCGCGCTGCGATCGAGGCGGCCAACGCCAACCAGCCCAAGGGCACCATCGACGGTGGCGGCGGCAAGCGCTGGCAGGTCTATACCGATCGGATCGGGCGCGATGCGGCGGGCTATGGCCAGATCGTCGTCGCCTGGCGCAACAATGCGCCGGTGCGGTTGTCGGACGTGGCAACGGTCAGCAACAGCGTCTCCGACACGCGCACGCTGGGCCTGTTCAACGGCAAGCCCGCGGTGGTGGTGCTGATCACCCAGCAGCCCGGCGCCAACCTCATCAAGCTGGTCGACAGCATCCGCGCCGAGCTGCCCGCGCTTCAGGCGCAGTTGCCCGCCGACGTGCATCTGGAAATCGCCAACGACCGCACCAGCTCGATCCGCTCCTCGCTGGAGGAGATCGAGATCACGCTTGTCCTGTCGGTGATCCTGGTCGTGCTGGTGGTCGCCGCCTTTCTGCGCGACGCGCGGGCGACCTTCATCCCTGCCGCCGCCACGATCGTCTCGCTGCTCGGCACCTTCGCGGTGATGTGGCTGCTCGGGTACAGCCTCAACAACCTGTCGTTGATGGCGATCATCGTCGCAACCGGCTTCGTCGTCGACGACGCGATCGTGGTGCTGGAGAACACCGCCCGCCACCTGGAAGCGGGCATGGGCCGGATGGAGGCGGCGTTGCTCGGCGCGCGCGAGGTCGGCTTCACCGTGCTGTCGATCAGCGTGTCGCTGGTTGCGGTGTTCATCCCGCTGCTGTTCATGGGCGGACAGGTCGGCCGGCTGTTCCAGGAATTTGCGATCACCCTGTCGGTGGCGGTGCTGATCAGCCTGGTGCTGTCGCTTACCGCCACGCCGATGATGTGCGCGTGGCTGCTGTCGGACCGCAACTTCTCCAAGCAGCAGGGCCGCATCGGACGTGCGTTCGAGCGCGGCTTCGACCGTATCCAGCGCGGCTATGCCGCAGCGCTCGACTGGGCGCTCGCGCTCAAGCCGCTGGTGATGCTCGTTCTCGGGCTGGTGATCGCGCTCACCGTCTACCTCTATGTCGTCGTGCCCAAGGGCTATTTCCCCGAGCAGGACAGCCCGATGCTGATGGCCGGCGTACGGGCGGACGAAAGCGTGTCCTTCACCGCCATGCAGAAGAAGCTGCGGCAGGTGATCGACATCATTCACGCCGATCCCGCCGTGCAGACCGCGATCGGCTTTACCGGCGGTGCGCGCGCAGGCGGCGCCTTCATGGCGGTGAGCCTCAAGCCCAAGTCGGAGCGCAAGGAAGCCGGAAGCGTAGTGATCGCGCGATTGAAGCAGAAGCTCGCGCCGGTCACCGGCATTTCGGTGTTCCTGCGCCCGTCGCAGGATCTGATGGCAGGCGGACGCTCGTCCAACTCGAGCTACCAGTACACGCTGATTTCCGACAATGGGGCGACGCTGAACCAATGGGCGACCAAGCTCGGCGAGGCGATGAAGCAGCGCCCCGAGCTCACCAGCATCGACAGCGACCAGTCGCAGAACGGCGTCGAGACCTATGTCACCATCGACCGCGACAGCGCGCAGCGGCTGGGGATCAGCGCGCGCGACGTTGACAACGCGCTCTACAACGCCTTCGGCCAGCGCCAGGTCGCGACCATCTACGAGGACATCAACCAATATGGCGTGATCCTCGAATGGGACCAGAGCCACGCCCAGGGGCCGAATGCGCTCAAGGACGTCTATGTCCCCGCCGGGGCCGCCGCCAGCGCGAGCGCGAGCGACACCACCAGCGCCTCGACCAGCGGCGGCACCCTGTCCTCGGGCGCCACCTCTCAGGCGAGCAACGCGCAGGCGAACACGGCCGACAGCAGCGACAATGGCGTGACCAATCCTGGGCTCCGCGATCCGTCGACCGGATCGGCGCTCAGCACTTCGGCGACCGCGATGGTGCCGCTGGAGGGCATCGCCCGGTTCGCGCAGAGCGCCACCGCCTCCTCGATCAGCCACGAGAATGGCGAGCTGGCGACCACCATCTCGTTCGATCTCGCGTCGGGCTATTCGCTCAGCGACGCACAGGCCGCGATCAAGGCTGCCGAAGACTCCATCTCCATGCCGTCGAGCGTGCGCGGCAGCTTCGCCGGCACCGCCCAAAGCTATTCGGAGCAGCTGGGCCAGCAGCCCTATCTGATCCTCGCCGCGCTGGTGGTGATCTACATCGTGCTGGGCATGCTCTACGAGAGCCTGATCCACCCGATCACGGTGCTCTCGACGCTACCTGCCGCCGGCGTCGGCGCGGTGCTGGCGCTGCTGCTGTTCGGCATGGAATTCTCGATCATCGCGCTGATCGGCGTTTTCCTGCTGCTCGGCATCGTCAAGAAGAACGCCATCCTGATCATCGACTTCGCGCTGCATGCGCAGCGCGATCGCGGCCTGTCGGCCGAGGAGGCGGTACGCGAGGCGAGCCTCTTGCGCTTCCGCCCGATCCTGATGACCACGCTTGCCGCAGCACTCGGCGTGGTGCCGCTGGCGATCGGCATCGGCGAGGGATCGGAGCTGCGCCAGCCGCTCGGCATCACCATCATCGGCGGCCTGATCCTCAGCCAGCTGCTGACGCTGATCACCACGCCGGTGGTCTATATCTACCTCGACAAGCTGACCCGCCGCCGCCGTGACCGGCGCGCGCCCGCCTCGGCCGTCCAGCCCGCATGAGCCATCCCATGACCCACCGCCTGATCTTCCTCGCGCCCGTGCTGCTCGCCGGCTGCGCCGTCGGTCCGGACTATGTCCGCCCCACGGCGGCGACGCCGCCCAGCTTCAAGACCGCACCCGGATGGACCGCGGCGACGCCGTCGGACCGGATCGATCGCGGCAAATGGTGGCAGTTGTTCGGCGATGCGACACTGAGCAGCCTGTCCGAGCGCGCGCTTGCCGCCAACCAGACGATCGCCCAGGCGGCCGCCACCTATGCGCAGGCACGCGCCGCCACCCGCGAGCAGCGCGCGAGCCTGTTTCCGGCGGTGGACCTCAGCGGATCGGGAGTGCGCTCGGGCGGCGGCAGCCGCAACCGCGTGACCACCGTGGCGAGCGGCGGCAGCAGCGGCGACGGCACCGGAAGCGGGACGGGCACCGGCACGACCGTCAGCACCGGCACCTCGAGCAACAGCACGTACCAGGTCGCAATCGGGGCGAGCTGGGAGCCGGACCTGTTCGGCCGCATCCGCCGCACAGTCGAGAATGCCGAGGCGACCGCGGAGGCGCGCCGCGCCGATCTCGCCTCGTCGCAGCTTTCGATCCTGGGGGAGCTTGCCACCAACTATTTCAACCTGCGTGCCGCCGATGCCGAGATCACGCTCGTCCAGGAGACGATCGCCGGCTATGAGCGCGCGCTCCGGATCGCGACCAACCGCTACAATGCCGGCATCGTCGCACGCACCGACGTGTTTCAGGCGCAATCACAGCTCGCGACCACGCGTTCGGAGCTGGAGGGGCTGCAGCGCAACCGCCGCACCTATGAGAATGCGATCGCGGTGCTGGTGGGCGAACCCGCGAGCAGCTTCACCCTGGCGGCCGCGCAATGGACCCCGACCGTGCCGGCAGTGCCCACCGGCGTACCCTCTGGCATCCTCCAGCGTCGCCCCGACATCGCCGCGCAGGAGCGTGCGGTGGCCGCCGCCAACGCCGAGATTGGCGTCGAACAGAGCGCCTTCTTCCCGACGGTCACCTTGTCGAGCGAAGGCGGCGTGCAGGCGAGCGGCATCGGCAGCCTGTTCTCCTCTTCGGCGACCCTGTGGTCGCTCGGCGCCTCGGTCGCACAGACGCTGTTCGACGCGGGCGCCCGCAGCGCCCGGGTGCGCCAGGCGCGCGCCGCCTATGATGCCGCGGTCGCCAGCTATCGCGAGACGGTGCTGGAGGCGTTCCAGGATGTCGAGGACCAGCTCACCGCCGCACAGATCCTGGCCCGCCAGGAACTGCTGCTGCGCGAGGCCGCGACCGCGGCCACCCGCACCGAGGCGGCAACCCTCAACCAGTACCAGGAAGGCCTGATCACCTTCACCGACGTGGTGACGGCGCAGGCGACCGCGCTCAACGCGCGCCGCTCGCTGCTGCAGGCCTCCGTCGACCGCCAGACCGCGGCGGTCGCACTTGTCCAGGCGCTTGGCGGCGCCTGGGACGGCGAGGGCTACCCCCTCCTCGCCACCCCCCAAGCCACCGAAAGGAACGGAGCATGAAGCTTTCCACCACCCTCGCCTGCGCAGCGCTCGCACTCGGCCTCGCCGGCACGCCGGCACTCGCCCAGCAGCAGCACCGCGAGGCGGCCAAGCAGACCAAGTCGGTCAAGACGACGGGCAAGAGCCGGCACCAGCAGGCGTGCAGCCGGCGGTTCAAGTCGTACAATGCCCGCACCGACCAGTATAAGGCGAGCAACGGCCGCTGGGTGCGCTGCCCCGCCAGCGTGAAGTAAACCGGCCGGTCGGTGCCGCGGCATGGCTGCGGCACCGACTGCCGAACCCGCCCTTGCCGCCTGCATCCACGGCGGCATCGGCGGGAAATATCCGGGACACATCACGGGCCGAGCGTCGCGCTGCAGGGGATGCGCACGGAGAAGTATCATATGTGGCAACTCGCTGATGCCCGGAGCGAAGCGCGCCGGTTGCTGGAAGCACATGGCCCCGCTGCCCTTCTGGGATTGTCCGACGCGATGAGCGCAGCGGTGCGCGCAGGCGATCACAAGGCAGCCGAACGCTTCGAAAAGATCCTCCTACAGGCGGAACGCGAACTCGACGGCAATCCGATCCCCCCGCAGCGTCTCGCCCGCTGGCGGCGCACGACCGCGATGACGGTTCCCATATGGCCCATATCCTGATCGTCGACGACGACGCCGGTATCCGGACGCTGCTCGGCGGAAGCCTCAGCGCCAAGGGCTATGCGGTCCATCTTGCGGCGGATACCGTCGAGATGGACCGCATCCTCGCCACCGACACGATCGACCTTGTCATCCTCGACGTGATGATGCCGGGCGAAAGCGGCTTGTCGGCCTGTCGCCGCCTCGCGCGCACGTGCCTGCCGATCATCATGCTGAGTGCGCGCGCCGAGGAGGCCGACCGGATCCATGGCCTGGAACTCGGCGCCGGCCGCTACCTTTCCAAGCCCTGCTCGCCGCGCGAGATCGCGGTTCATGTTCAGGCGGCGCTGCGGGATCGCGGTCACGGCCGGACCAGCGACGCCTTGCGGTTTGCAGGCTGGTGGATCGATCTCGCCAGTCATGAACTGCTGGATCCCGACGGGGTGCTGGTCGACCTGACCGAGGGAGAGTTCAAGGTGCTGCGCGCCTTTGTGGAGCGTCCCCGGCGGGTCCTGTCGCGCGACAGCCTGCTCGAGCAGGCCCGCGGCCCCGACAGCGACGCCTTCGACCGGGCGATCGACGTGCAGGTGAGCCGCCTGCGCCGGAAGTTGCGCGCCCGCGGCGACGAGATGATCCGCACCGTGCGCAACGAAGGCTATATGTTCGTGCCCGACGTGATCCGCGCATGAGCGACGCGACACCTGGTTCGGTCAAGGCGGTCGGCCGACCGCTTTTCCTGCGCATCTTTGCCTTGCTGCTTGGATCGCTTCTCGCCGTTCAGGCCCTGAACGTCGTTCTCGTGATCGTGACACCGCCGCCTGCACCGCGCTTCTTCTCGCTCGAGCAGATCGAGCGGGCGCTGAAGGGAGGCGGGACCGAGGCGCTCAAGCGTGTCGAAACGGACGATCCCGGATTCGAGCAAGGGAGCGCCCGCTATGAGCGGCGTATTCACGATCACCTGGCGACACGGCTTCGGCTTCCGTCCGAGGCGGTTCGCGTACGGCTGCGCGACGCCTTCGGCCATCCGCGGCCATTCCGCAGAGGACCCAGCCCGCGCGAGGCGACCGGCACGTCGATCGCAGGCGACTTCAAGGCTGCGTTCCGGCAGCCTTCAGGCCGATGGGTGGTCCTCCAGCCTTCGGGGCTCGAGATCGGCTTCTGGCGCTGGCGAGCCATTGCCACGCTTGCCCTGGCCGTGTTGCTCGCGATGCCGATCGCATGGTGGCTGTCGCGACGTATCGCCCGCCCCATCGCGATGTTCGGGGCGGCGGCCGAGCGTCTCGGTCGCGACCCTCGCAGCCCGCCCATGGCATTGTCGAGCATCCCCGAAGTCGCGCACGCGACATCGGCGTTCAACGAGATGCAGGCGCAGCTCCAGCGCTATGTGGCGGACCGCTCGCTGATGCTCGGCGCCGTGGCGCACGACTTGCGAACCCCCTTGATGCGGATCGCGCTGCACCTGGAAGGTGCCTCCCCGTCCGTCCGCCTGGCGGTCGAGGAAGAAGTGGCTGACATGCAGTCGATGCTGACGGCCGTGCTGACCTTTCTTCGCGACCAGGAGCAGCCCGCGCGCTGCCAGCGGCTCGACCTGCGCACCGTCGTGGAGAGCGTCGCGGACGGGCTCGACGACGAAGGGCATCCGGTCGAGCTGGAGGCGGGGCCGCAACTCGTGATCGAGGGCGACCCGGTGGCCCTGAAGAGCCTGGTGTCCAACCTGATGCGCAATGCCGTGGTGCATGCCGGCGGGCCGATCCGCGTCCTCTTGGGTGAGGATGGCTCGACCATCTGGCTCGAGGTTCAGGATCGCGGCCCGGGCATCGACGAGGCGCTGCTGGAGCGGATGTTCGAGCCGTTCGTCCGGGCAGAGGCATCGCGGTCGCGCGAGACGGGCGGCATCGGCCTTGGCCTCGCCAGTGCGCGCGCCGTCGCGCGGGGACATGGTGGAGACGTGACGCTTGCCAACCGCCCGGGCGGCGGCCTTGTCGCCCGGATGGAGCTATCGCGCTGAAGGGAGCCGAACGCAGACACCGCGACGAACGGGCGTCGGTCCTTCTGCGGCACCGTCAGGCGAGGGCACGGCGGGCTCGGCGTTCCACAAGGACCCTCGACACCACTTCCGCAGCGCGCTCGCTGGCCGCTTTGTCATCCTGTCCCATCATGCGTTCGACATAGGCCCGCTGGACCGGCGCGTAGCGGGTCTGCGCCCGCGGCGCCTCGGCGAGCGCGCGATCGAGCCCGGCCACGTCCTTCACCACCTGGCCCATCTGCCAGTGGCCGAACCGAGGATCGGATTGCCAGTCGATCCCATGCGCATTCAGGAACACAACAGGGCGGGGCGTCTCGGCAAATTCCACGACTTGGCTCGACCCGTCTCCCAGATAGATGTCGGCACCGTTGATATAGCTCTGGTCGATCAGGCGGAACGACCTCGTGTCGATATGGATGTTGGGACAGTTGCGATAGGGACGCAGACGGTCCTCCAACTCGGCATCGAATTTGGCGAGGCGGATGTGGGGCGCAACGATGAGGTTATACTCTCGTGATCGCGCGAAGTAATCGAGAACGCTTTCGCCCATTGCCCACCAGCTCGACTTGGCCCGCATCCAATGTGGGACATAGACGATGGTTGGCCGGCGCTCTGGAAAGCATGGGCCGCCTGCAGAACCCGACACGTCCCGGATATAGTCGCGCTTGATGTAGCCTACGGTGACGACCGGCGCGTCGGTATGGCCACTTTCGCGCACCCGCGCCGCCATGCCGCTGCCCGGCATCAGGATCCGCGCGGCATAGCGGTTGCGACGGCTGCGGAAGTTGGCGTGCGGTCCGGCGCCATGCTCGTTGTAGACAAAGGCCGCGCCGCGCCGCCGAGCGGCGAAGGGCAACCACAGGCTGGTGCGCTCCGCGACCACGGCAACGTCGTGTCGGAGGATAGCAGCCGCATTGAGCGCCAGGAGCAGGACCTTGGAGCGGAGATTCGGCGTTTCGCGAGACCCGGCGGGGAAGCTCCGAAAGCCTCGCACCCGTCGAATTTCCACTTGGCTGAGGCGCAGCTTCGCCAATGCTTCGATCAGGATTTCCTCATGCACGCTTGTGGCGACGTACAATCGGATGCGCGGCGGGTTGGCGCGGCGGGCAAGGGCCGCCGCGATCGGCAGGAGGTGCGGGATCAGGAACAATTCGCCCAGGAACAGGAAGGCGACGCAGGGCGGTTCATGCGCTTCGGATCGCACCGACCTGGGTGCTTCGCCGAGCCATACAGGGATCAGCACCGGCCTGATCTTTCCTTGTTCTGACCTGCGGGTTCCTGTGCCGCCGCACCGGCCGACGCGCCGGAATGCGTCAATGGCGGCTGCCAAGGCGGTGTTGCGCCGTGGCTCGACCCTGTTTGCGCATCCGACCGGCTGCCACGCCCGGCGACGCTGTCGAACAGGACCCGGTCCTTCGCGTAGAAGCGCTCGATCCGATCGATCTGCTTCGCGCTCAGGCTCGGGCGACGGGGGTCTGAGGCGTTGAGGTGCCGCAACTTCGGCCCCCCGCCGGCATCCAGAAACGCCTGCAGTGCGTCCGTGTCGGACATCGCAAAGATCCGGTCGACCGCCAGCGCACCGTCGATGCCCCGCAGATACCAGCTCTGAGGCCGGAAGATGTGGTCCAGCTGGTATAGCGACGTTGCGGTTTCCAGATGGTCCAGCGCGTCGTCGGCAGTGCGGAACGACCGGTACCGATCCCGGAACGGCTCGGAGACCGCGTTATCCTTGCCACCGCCCGCTTGCGCATAGCTCAGAGACGACGCGAACCGCGCGACCGGGTCACGCACCACCGCAAAGCTGACAACCCGACGCACAAGGTCGGGCGCTGCCAATTGGTAATAGCGGATCGAGGCATGCTTGATCTGCTGATCATAAAGCGCCGCGCTGATCGACATGCCGGCGTTTTTCGGAATGTGGATGAACAAGGCTCCTGCCCGGGCAATGCACGCGAGCCGCTCGCGCCGCTTTGCGTCCAGGGGCAAGCTTACGCCTCGATCACAGGCGCGTTCGTACAGATCCCCAACAAGATGGACCTTCGCCAGTCGGAGGATCGCACGCTTCATACGCTTGGCAGATCAACCGCCGATGTTTCTGGCGTATTTCCAGAGCGCTGGCACCCCGCCAGTGGGTGCTGTTAGGTGCTGTCGGGTAAGGCGGTCATCGGTTCATGAAGGATGTGCCAGCGGCACCACCGCAGAGCACCACCCCTTACGTCGCGAACTTGCTGACTCCATGGCTTCGCGCACGTCCCGGTTTTCGCGACAGCGCCGGCTTTCTGATCGGGATCCAGGTTCCGCTAGATATGCTCTCGCAGAAGCGTCGTGATGCTCAGCTAATCCCGGAACGCAAGGGTCCCGCCTTTGCGCAGGGCCTTCAGATCGATGCCGTGCCGGTGGACCTTGTAGTAGAAGGTGTTGCGGGTGAGGCCGAGCCGGGCGATCGCCTTGCCGATGTCGCCGCCGCACGCGCGGACCGCCTGAACGATCACGTTGCGTTCAAAGGCATCGACCTGGTCGCCAAGCGCCGCAGGCGGCCCATCGCCGTCTGCGACATGCTGGTCGAGCTTCAGCACGAGCCGCTCGGCGAACCGGCCGAGCTCGTGGACGTTGCCGGGCCAGTCATGGGCGACGAGATACTGGAGGATGCCGGCGTCGAGTGTGGGAAGCGGCCGGCGCAGGCGGCTCGCCATGCTATCGAGCAGGTGCGCGAACAGCTGCGGAATGTCGCCTTTGCGCTCGCGCAGGGGCGGCACGCGAAGCCGGATCGCGGCGAGCCGGTAGAGCAGTGGCGGCTGAACGCCCGCATCGCCGCCGTCCGACATGCAGCCGATCACGCGCACGCTCAGCCGCTGGGCCGCACGCGCGCCGCGGGCCTGGACAAGCCGATCCTCCAGAAAACGGACGAGGTGGGCCTGAAGCGCCGGGCCTGCCTGGTCCACGTCGTCGAGGAACAAGCTGCCCTGGTTCGCCTGCATCAGCCTGCCCTCGGCACCGTCCTGCCCCGGCCGAATGTCACCGTGCAGGGCGACATCGGCGATCGCATCGGGAATGGCCGCACAGGGTACGGTCACGAACGCCCGCTTCGCCTGCGCGCTTTGCTGATGGATCAATCGGGCGATCAGTTCCTTGCCGGTGCCCGTCTCTCCTTCAATCAGCACGTCGATGTTGGTGGCCGCCAGCGTCTCGATGATCGCCCGCAGCCTCACGATGGCAGGTGCGTCGCCGATCAGGGGCGAAGCGGACGGAGCCTGGACCAGCGCCCGCAGGCGGCGGTTTTCCAGAACCAGCGCGCGCTTCTCGGCCGCGCGCGCGACCGAGGCGAGAAGCGCATCCGGGTCGAACGGCTTGGTCAGGAAATCCCAGGCCCCCGCCTTCAGCGCGTCGACCGCCATCGGTACGTCGCCATGGCCGGTGACCAGGATCACCGGAAGCTCCGGGTCGAGCGCGCGGACTGCCTGGAACAGGCCGATGCCCGACAGGTGTGGCATGCGCACGTCGCTGACCAGCACGCCCGGGAAGCTCGCGTCCAGCGCGGCCAGCGCCTCGCCGCCGCTGGCAAAGGACCGCACCGCATAGCCGGACAGCTGAAGCGTCTGCGTAATCGCCGCGCGGACATCCTCGTCGTCGTCGACCAGTGCGACCTGTGGGGCGGACGCGTCGTTCATGGCCGGCGCATCACCATGTCGAAACGGGCGCCGGACGTGCCGGGCACCCAGCGCAACGCGCCACCGAGCGCGGCCATGATGTCGCTGGCGATCACGAGGCCGAGGCCCAGGCCGGCGGGCCTGCTGGTGGCAAAGGGCGTGAACAGCCGCGCCGCGATCTCAGGGGCGAGCCCCGGACCATTATCGCAGATCGAAAGCACCACCTGCTCGTCCTCCAGCTCAAGGGCAAGGGTGATGGCGGCGTCCGTGACCCCGTCCAGCGCGTCCAGCGCATTCTGCAGCAGGTTGACCAGCACCTGCTCCAATCGGATCGTGTCGCCAAGCACCTCCAGCCCGGCGGGGCAGGCCGGCAGCTGCACCGTCACCCGGGTCAGCCGCGCCTTCAGGATCAGCAGGCTGCCCTCGATCGCCTCCGCCAGCCGCACTGGCTCTAGCGCGCCCGCCGAGTTGCGGGAAAAGCCGCGCAGCTGTGCGGTCACCTTGTCGATGCGATCGGTCAGCCGCTCGATCGCCCGGAGGTTGTCGGCCACCGCACGGGGGTCGTCCCGCTCCAGCAGCAGCCGGCCGTTGGCGGCATAGCTGCGGATGGCTGCGACAGGCTGTGCGGTCTCATGCGCGATGCCGGCGGTGATCTGCCCCAGCGAGGCGAGGCGATTGGCCTGGTGCAAGGCGTCGCGCAGAGTCTCGGCGCGGGTTTCCAGGCGTCCGCGCTCCTCCATCTCCTGGCGCAGCGCTCGGGTGCGTGCGGCGACCAGCGCCTCCAGCCCGGCGGTCCGAGCGGCGGCCGCCGCGGCCCTGCCGGCACGCTGGCGCCTCCGCTCGCGCAGGGTCCACAGGCCGCCGCCGAGCAGCAGCAGCGTCAGCAGGGCCGCCACCCGGGCGAGGGCGACCGTGCCCGCCACCGCGTCGAGCGGCACCAGCAGGTTGAGTCGCCATCCGGCCTCGTGCGTGGGCACCGTCTCCCACAAGAGTCGCTGGCGCCCGTCGCCGGCGGGCCGCGCGATGCGGACGCCATCCCGTTTCTCGACGGCGAGCGGGAGCGGCCGCAGCGATCCCGCACCGGACTGCAGCTCCTCACGGAAGCGGCGGCGGGTCGCATCGGTCAGCGCGCGGGTGGTGGTGAAGCGCCACGCGGGCCGGCTCGTGATCAGGACGACGCCGTCGCGGTCGGTCACCAGGCTGATGCCCGGCAACCGCGCCCAGTCGCGCTCGATGCGGTCGAACTCCAGCTTTACCACCACATAGCCGCCGCTGCGGGAGCGGTGCGAAAGGTACATGCCGGGACGTTCGCTGACCGTCCCGAGCGCGAACTGGCTCCCCTCGCCGCGGCGGGCGGCATCGCGGTAATAGTTGCGCGCCGCATAGTTCTCGCCGACGAAGCTGCGCGGGGTTGCCCAGTTGCTGGAGGCGATCGTGGTGCCCGCGGCGTCCAGCACGTAGATCTGGGCCGCGCCGGTTGTGCGGGCCAGCGCCTCAAGCTTGCGGTTGAGCGTGTCGCGGGCAGCCGCCGTGCCGCCCAGCGCCGCCGCCAGGTCGCGATCGTCCGACAGCGCAACCGGAAGCAGCCGGAAGCGCTGCATCTCGCCGTCGAGATGGGCCTGGCGCAGCACCGCGGCGCTGTGGGCGCCCTCGCGCAGGCGCTGCATGGCCTGGTGCTCGGCAAGCGCCCCGGCGAGCCAGACGACTGCTGCGGCCGCAGCAAGAAGAAGCGCCATCAGCAGCGTTCGAGTGACAGGTGCCCAGCGCTTCATGCGTCCTTCTACCGCCTGCGCCGCCATGATCCAATATTGGGATCTTGCCCGGTCAACATGTACCAAAAACCGGACACCCGCCCGGGATATCTCTTCACCGAGAAAGCGCAAGTCCTTGATCTGGCTCAAGGAAGTTGCTTTTCCTCAGCGCGCGTGCGCACCGATGCGCGAAGCCTTATTTCGAGGCCACTGTCCGACAGAGTGGCAGGAAGCTCCTCGCGGAGTCGGAAAGAACGGTGGCCCTGGCCCCTTGGCCGCGACCCTCACGAACGCAGCGCGACATATGGGCGCTGGCTCGGTTTCCTCCCCCGCATGGGCTTTCCATTCCAATCAGCAATGCGGAAGAAACCATGACTGAACCTTCTTCTTCGGCGCACGCTCCGCGTCGCCGGAGCCTTCCCAAGCGCGTTCTGATCGCGCTCGCCTGCATCGTCGCGCTGGCCGCGGTCGCGGGCGGACTGTTCCTGCTCCGCCCGATGGCCTCGCCGGCGGGGCCTGAGGCGGAGAACGCCGAACCGGTCGACGTCGTCGTGATCGGCGGCGGCATCATGAGCGCGACGCTGGCGACCTACCTCCAGGAACTGGAGCCAAGCTGGCGTATCCAGATGTACGAGCGGATGGACAAGGTCGCCGAGGAAAGCTCCAACGGCTGGAACAACGCCGGCACCGGTCACTCCGGCTTCGCCGAACTCAACTACACGCCCGAGGCCGAGGACGGGTCGATCGAGACGATCAAGGCCGTGCAGATCGCGGAGCAGTTCGAAGTCGCGCGCCAGTTCTGGGCGCATGAGGTCCAGCGCGGGGCCCTGTCCGATCCGTCGACCTTCATCAACCCGACGCCGCACATGAGCTTCGTGTGGGGCGACGACAACATCGCCTATCTGCGCAAGCGGCGCGACGCGCTGGTCCAGCATCCGATGTTCTACGGCATGCAGTTCTCGCAGGATCCCGCGCAGATCCGCAAATGGGCCCCGCTGGTAATGGAGGGCCGCGATCCTGCGCAAAAGGTCGCCGCCACCTACATGCCGATCGGCACCGACGTGAACTTCGGCGCCATCACCAACCAGCTCGTCGGAACGCTGCGCCGCAGTCCGAACTTCAGCCTCAACCTGGGGCAGGAGGTGCGCGGCCTGCACCAGAACGCCGACCGGAGCTGGAACGTCGCGGTCCATGACGTCCGCACGGGCAAGGACCGCGCCGTCAAGGCGAAGTTCGTGTTCGTGGGTGCAGGCGGCGCCTCGCTCAAGCTGCTTCAGATGTCGGGCATCCCGGAGGCCAGGAACTACGCCGGCTTCCCGGTCGGCGGCCAGTTCCTGGCATTCGAAAGCCCGGCAGTCACCGGGCGCCACGACGTCAAGGTCTATGGCAAGGCGGAGGCAGGATCGCCGCCGATGTCGGTGCCGCACCTCGACGCGCGCAAGCTCGACGGCCGCTCGGTCACGCTGTTCGGTCCGTTCGCGCTCCAGAGCACCAAGTTCCTGAAGCAGGGGTCTTCGCTCGACCTGTTCTCCAGCATCTATGGCAGCAACATCGGCACCATGCTGAGCGTGGGCGTGGAGAATCTGGACCTGGTGCGCTACCTGGCCCAGCAGGCGATGCTGAGCGATGCCGACCGCCAGACCGAACTGCGGAAATATTATCCCAAGGCGGATCAGGGCAGCTGGAAGCTCATCACCGCCGGCCAGCGCGTCCAGGTGATCAAGCGCGACCCGAAGAAGGGTGCGGTGCTGCAGTTCGGCACCGAGATCGTGACCGACAAGACCGGCTCGATCGCGGCGCTGCTGGGCGCATCCCCGGGCGCGTCGACCTCGCCTGCGATCATGCTGGAGGTGATGAAGCGCGCCTTCCCGCAGCAGGTGGCCGGCGCGTGGCAGGCACGGCTCAAGACGATGATCCCCTCCTACGGCCTGCAGCTCGACAGCGACCCGGCGCTGACCAACCGCATCCGCGGCATGACCAGCAAGGCGCTGAAGCTGCCGTACATCGAGGTGCCGGAAGGGCGCGCGCCCACCGTCACCCCCGCCGCGAGCCCGAGCAAGGCGCGCAACCTCAACGTCGAGCAGCAGGCGCTGTGATCCGATAACCTGCGTGGCTGCCCGCGATCTGGGGCAGCCACTTGCAGCAAGCAACGCCGGCAGCTTCCCAAGAAAGCGGATCTTTTCGCGACTTCTTCACCTTCCGCCCGGGCAAGGGGCAGCGCAGCCAGCTCGACGCGCTCGATGCGGCTGCGGTGCTGTCCCTGCCCTTCCACCTGATGATCTTTTTCGGACCTGCTGCTGGTTGGCGGCACGCTGCTTCCCTGGAGCAGGACGGCCGGGCCCCTCGAGGCGGCAGTTACCGGCAGCATGCGGAGCGGAGCGGCGATCCCGCGCGCGGGGACGGCGGGCGTGGCGCCCCAGGTGCCGCCCGTGCCGGTCGCCGCGATCCTGGCCGGCGCCGAACAGGCCTGGGGCAGCCCCGCCGGCCGGCTAACGATCGAGCGTCGCGACGGTACGCCGTGGTCGGTCGAGGCTGAGATTCAGCGCAACAGCCTCATGCCGCGCCCCGGCGGCGGACCCGGCCGGACGCTGCGGTTCGACACGCGCACGGGGCGGCTGCTGGATCGCATCGGCACGCGGGCGACGAACCCCGTGGAAGCGACCGACCGGACGCTGTCCGCCCTTCACCGAGCCCGCTTTGCGGTCTGGGACCTGCGCTGGCTGTTCATCGCAGGCGGCGTGCTCGACACCGCCATGAACAGCACCGCATGGTGCTGTGGTCGGTGAAGCGCTCTGTAAAGCGCCATGGCGCGGCCCTGTTCTTTGGCCATCGCCAGGTGAGGCAACCAAAGTTGCCGCCAATCTTTGCGCCAGCCGGCTATTGCTCGGCACTCTGCCAGATCTTTCGCTGTCGCTGGTGCCGGCTTGCTGCTCGCCTGACGATCTCAAGTCTGTCCGCCTCCCTCCCCCCCCACATCAATGCTGCTTGGGATGAAAATTCCGCAGGTCCACACGTTTGATCCCGCTCGTGTACGTGCGGCACCCCGACTTCTCAAGCCGGCGTGCCGCGCTTTGTCAGCGCACGGTCTCGAGCAGCTTCTCCCGCGCCGATCCACGTCGGGCATGCGGCATTTCCTCTCCTAGATCTCTGCGAGGCAAGACTCGATGGCCTCGATGTTGGCGACTCCGTAGGCCTTCTGAAAGTTCATGATCAGCGGCTGCCTGTTGCTCGGTTCGACCCGATTCTCGTGCCCATCAATGAGCAGGTCGGGCCGGACGTGCACCCGCGTGATGCGCACCTCGAGCGTCGAGATGAGGCCTCCGACCCGCGGGCCGTCCGCCATCATGTCGTGGCGCTCGCGCAGGACCGCCTCAAGTCGAATCGATCTCTCGAGGGCGCGCGGGGCCGCCCTGCGAGCAGTACGTCTGTCTGAGTGAGCTTGTCGAGACGGCAACTGGGGCGCCAACCTTCCTGACTGCAAGGGCGATGAAGACGGCTACGGCTTTCCCAGAAGGATGCGTGGTCGGGAAGGCCCCGCGCCATCTCAGAATCCAATCACGACGGAGCTGTGACAAACCAGACGGCTCGCTGCGCACCGTTGACTCTTAAATCTACATATAGCGTTTTAGATGGATGATCCGCAAACGTCGGCCATCCAAGCAGATGCTTTCGCTCCTTGCCGCGCTTATGACGGAGCCGTCGGCGTGGCGGCATGGCTACGACTTGATGAAGCACACCGGCCTGTCGTCGGGCACGCTCTATCCTCTGCTGATGCGGATGACCGAGCAAGGCTTGGTCGAGGCCGAATGGCAGGAACCGGCTCGGCTGGGACGACCAGCGCGCCATGCGTACCGGCTGACCGCGACCGGCGTCGCTCTTGCCAGCACGATCGTGCCGGAAACCGGCACTGTGTCTCGATTGTCGTCCGTATGATGGCCGGCATCGCAGAGCTTGTGATGACGCTGGCTCTGCGTTGCCTGCCGCGCGATGGCAGCGAATGGGGGCAGGCGATGTCGGCGGAGTTCGATCTGGCTCGGCGCGATGGCAAGGCGCTCGGCTTTGCCTGCGGGTGCCTGATCGCGGCATGGCGGCGGCTGCCTCACCACGCCGAAGGGCGGATTGCGGTGGTGAGCCACGCCCTCGTACTCGGGCTGATCGTGCCGATCGCCACCTTCCATCTTGGCTGCGCCTTCTCCGGCGCCAGGTTGGTGCTGTCCGGTCACGACCACTATCATGACATGCTGATGGCCGGTGGTGCGCGCGGGCGGATTCTGGCCGATGCCTATGTCGCGGCAGCCCCGGCGTTGACGGTTCTGCTGCTCTTGCTCGGCTCGGCGCATCTGGCTGTCGCCTGGTTCCTGCTCGATGGACGATGGCGCAGGGCAGCGATCCTGTGGCTGGTGGCGACGATCATCGCCGCACTGATCGTCCACATCATTGCCATCACCGTCCCGAACGTTGGCGGCAGCGCGATCCAGTTCGCCGCGCTGGCAATCGAGCTGGCTGCGATCCCGTTCTTGGCAAGGTGGCGGAATGCCGGTGCCGGCTCGTCCTACCCGAAGGAGGCTTGATGAAGACGTTGGTCATGGTCGCGGCGCTCGCCACCACGGGCGCGGCAACGCCGAAAATGGAAGGCGGTCGCCTTCAGGCCGGCTCGACCTGCTACGCGATCGTCGCCGGCGACAGGACAATCGGCTCGACGTTGCAGACGATCACGGCGTCGCGCGATGGTGGTAAGCCGGCGTGGGATATCGTCGTGCATCAGAAGCTCGAAAACGGCGCGTTCGATATGCGGGACCATTTCATCGTTGATCGCGAAACGCTGTTGCCGATCAGAATGGATAGCCAGCGCGGGCGCGGACGCAACGAAAAGGGCTGGCACCGGGTCAGTGTCGAATATGGCGCGCACGGTCTCCGAGGGACGAAGGAGACGGCCACGGGCTCGACGCCTTTAGACGTGGCACTGGCGCGTCCGACGTGGGATGGCAATCTGTGGGGACTTACCTTCGCCGCCTTGCCGCTGAAGGAGGGGGGCACCTACGCCGTTCCGTTCTGGCAGTACGACAAAGGTTTCGGCGCCTTCACCGCGCGGGTCGTCGGCAGCGAGGACTTGGACACACCATCGGGCAAGATAGCGGCCTGGATCGTAGAAGCCGGTGACGATCCGGCGCAGCTTGCGCGCTACAAGATTGCGAAAACAACGCGGCAGGAATTGGGATATGCAGCCGGTCCGAGTGCTCAGCGCTTGGGCGGCGTCTGCCAATGACCAAGGGTCTCTCACTGCACGAACGTCCTGATCTGGTGACCGAACGCCTGTCTCTCAGGCGCCCCAACGATGGTGATATGAATGCCATCGTGAGCATCGTTGGAGATTGGGATGTCGCCCGCCGTCTCGCGCGGGTTCCCCATCCTTATGGGCCGGACGACGCGCAATTCTTCCTCGACCAGATTGTGCCCGCCGAATGGGTCTGGGCGATAACCCTACGAGGATCCGGCGTGCTTATCGGCGCGGTCGGGCTGACCCCGGAGAATGACGCCGAAACTGCCGAGCTGAGCTATTGGCTGTCCCGTGCGCACTGGGGGAAGGGAGTTGCAACGGAAGCGGCACGAGCCGTTGTTACCTTCGGCCTTGTAGACGTTGGCTGTCACTCTCTCACCTCCGGGAATTTCGAAGACAACCCCGCCTCGGGGCAGGTTCTACGCAAACTTGGTTTCGTCGAGACTGGTCATGTTTTGCGTCCGTGCCTCGCTGTGGGTGGGAAGGTGCCACCGGTCCGGTTGAAGCTGCCATGCCATCCCGGCTAGGAGCGGCAGTCAAACCGGAACTTTCCCATCCGGATCGAGATTGGGACCGCTCGCGCTTACCGTTCGTCCTGTGGGCCACGTCCTCGTCGTCGCTTTGGCGCTTTGCGATGTTCTCTATGACCTAGTGCTGCGGAGGGTCGTAGAGCATGGAGAAAGCGAGCCCGATGGAGAGTGCAACACCTGCCATCCTGCCACCCCCTTTGATGGACTTCTTGGCCGCAGTTATCGCGGGCGGCAGAGTCATCGCAGCACCAAGGCGATCGCCGTTGCGATGATCCACTCCACGAATGATCAGCGCATAAGCGAGATAAGACTTCCTGCTAGTCCGAATAGGATCAGCAGCATGATCGCCAAAGGGAGGCGATTGTTCCCTCGCAGCTTAGATATGTAACGTGAGATGACTGCATCGTTCCGTTGGCCGGTGGAAGCCCATGCGACAAGGACCAGCCACAGGAGGAACGATAGGAGACACAGGGGGCTTAGCTTGTAAATCAAGGCCCGATCGGGGTGTTTCCGCACCATAGCCAAGAGAGATGGCAGGGCGGTATAGGCTGCTAGGCCGATCAACGTGGCAATCAGAACAAGCGCTGCATCCGACATATGCCTATTCGATCCGGGCCGTTGATTTGAAAGGATTGCAGAACAACGCCTCGACTTCAATGTCGAAGAACGCGGCACGCTTGTACGCAAGCGGCAGAAGCGGATCGTATTTGTCTGCCCCAACCGCATTTACGGTCTGACGCGACACATCCAAGTGCTCTGCCAATCACCTTGGTTCAAGCCACGTGCGATCCCTCCCTCGCGCGGCCGGTTTTCGAGCTGCTTCCGATCGTGAGAGCCGCCAACGGAGACGTGCGACGGCATAGCCCGGCCGCGCCGGTGTAGTCGCTGACCTGGCCGCCCGTCGGCCAAGCCAGGTTGCTTACTCCAGTCCCCTCACGGAGTCCGAACCAGATCGCAACGCTCACGTTGATGGGCCCTGACCCTAGTTACAGGCCGCCTAGGCTCACATACTTGTATTGGACAAACTCCTCGATACCGGAAGTCGCACCTTCGCGGCCGATTCCACTGTCTTTCACGCCGCCAAATGGCGCCACTTCGCTCGTGATGATGCCCTGGTTTATTCCGACCATCCCGACATCCAGCGCCTGCGCGACCCGAAAGGTGCGCGCCAGATCGCGCGTGTAGACATAGGCGGCGAGCCCGAATTCGGTTGCGTTGGCCGCCTCAATCGCCGCCTGTTCGTCGGTGAACCGGAACAGCGGGGCCACCGGGCCGAAGGTCTCCTCGCGAGCGATGATCATGTCCGGGTTGGCATCGCGGATCACCGTTGGTTCGTAGAAGGTGCCGCCCAGCGCATGCGGCCTGCCGCCGGTGAGCACGCGTCCGCCCTTGGCAATCGCATCGGCGACGTGCGCCTCGACCTTTTGCATCGCGGCGGTGTTGATCAACGGCCCTTGCTCGACATGCGCGTCGAGACCGTTGCCGACCCGCAGCGCCTGCACCCGCGCGCCGAAGCGCTCCGCGAAAGCTTCGTAGATGCCGTCCTGGATATACAGGCGGTTGGCGCAGATGCAGGTCTGGCCGGTGTTGCGAAACTTGGCCGCGATCGCGCCCGCCACTGCTTCGTCTAGGTCGGCATCGTCGAACACCAGGAAGGGTGCGTTCCCGCCGAGCTCCATGGACAGCTTCTTCATGGTCGCGCCGGATTGCTGGTAGAGCAGCTTGCCCACGCGGGTTGAGCCGGTGAAGGTGAGCTTGCGCGCCAGGGGGTTGGCGGTCAGCTCGCCGCCGATCGCGACGGCGTCGCCGGTCACGATGTTCACCACGCCCGCCGCGATCCCCGCCCGCTCCGCGAGCACCGCCCATAGCAGCCCGCAGTAAGGCGTAAGCTCGGACGGCTTAACCACAACGGTGCAGCCCGCGGCCAAGGCCGGCGCGATCTTGCGCGACAGCATCGAGAAGGGGAAGTTCCACGGGGAAATGGCCGCAACCACGCCCACTGGCTCGCGCGTCACCAAGATACGGCTGCCCTGCCACGGAGAAGGCACGACCGTGCCGTTGATGCGGCGCGCTTCCTCGGCGAACCACTGGACGTAGCTGGCGCCGAGCAGCACCTCGCCGCGTGCCTCACTCAGCGGCTTGCCCTGCTCGAGGGTCAACATCGCGGCAATCAGGTCGACATTCTCGCGGATCAGCGCCGCCATACGATGCAGCGCCGCGGCACGATCGGCAGCCAGCGCCGCCGACCAGCCGGCGAAGGCGGCATGCGCCGCCTCGATCGCCTGCCGCGTCTCGGCGGCCCCGCTCCAGGGAACAGTCCCGAGCACCTCGCCGGTGGCCGGGTCCGTCACCTCGCACGTCGCGCCGTCGTCGGCGTCGCGCCATACACCGCCGATCGCGTTCTTCTGCCGCAGCCAGCCTGCCGCTTTCAGCTGTTCGAGAAGCGGGTTCGACATGGGATGTCCTGGATTATGGTTGCGAACGGCGTCAGCGGATCGCCGCTGCGTCGGCCAGGCTGGTAAACATCGCCTGCCGCAGCAAATAGGCGCGACGGCGCTCCGGGTCAGTCGACAGCGTGCGCATCGTTTCCTGCTTGCGCTTGTGCGCCTCGCCCTGCCCTGCCCGCATGATCGCCATGTTTTCGATCGTCTGCTGCTGGGTGAAGTCGTGGGTGACAGTGCGACGCTGGCGATCATAGAGCGCCAGTTCTTCCTGCCCGGCCTCGCCGTTCAGCACCCGTACCAGCTTCTCGCAGCCGTTGAAGGCGTCGTGAATGCCGCTGTTCATGCCGAACCCGCCAAGGGGATTGTTGAGATGCGCGGAATCGCCCATCAGCAGGACGCGGTTGTGGTGGAAGCTCTTCGCCACCCGCTGGTGAACGCGGTAGATGGTGCGGTGCTCGGTCTTCACCGCCTCGCCATCGGCGAGCAGACCGCCAAAGACCTTGTTCTTCTTGGCGTCGGACAGGAGCCAGGCGGGGTCTTCCTCGGCACTTGCGGGAACCAGCACCCGCCAGACAGAGGGCACGCGCAACAGCACCAGCCATTCCTCGGGGTCGGACACGTAGTTCACGTAAGCGAGGTTCGGGATCTCGGCATCGATTGGCTGCTTGGTGCTCAGGCACAGGAAATGCTCGGGGTAGGTGAAGCCATCGAACTCCACCCCCAGCCATTTGCGTACCAGGGAGTTGGCGCCGTCGGCCCCGATCAGATAGTCCGCCCGCACCTTCTTGATCCCGGTGGTATGTTCGAGCGAGACGGTGACACCCGCCTCGTCCTGATCGAAATGGATCACCCGGTGGCCGAACATCACCCGCGCGCTGGGCTGGTCACCCAGTCGCTCGGCCAGCATGCGCGCGAGGTGATATTGCTCGCACTGGATGCGGTAGGGAAAGCGAGTGACGTCGCCGATCTCGCTCAGGTCGAACGACAGCACCTCGCCCGAGCGGCGATCGCGCCAGTGATAGATCGGCGCCTTGAGCCCCATGTCGATCAGGCTCTGCGCGATTCCGAGCGTGTCGAGCATCTCCAGCGACGGCGGGTGAAAGGTAGAGGCGCGCAAGTCCTGCGCAGCGTCGTTGCCCGTTTCTGCCAGGATCACGTCGATGCCGCGCTGGGCCAGATAGGTGGCAGCCACACACCCCACGGGTCCCGCGCCAGCGATCACGACTTGAACGCGTTCGGTTTGACCGGTCATGCTTGAACCTATTCCCTGATTGAATGGCGATGCGGCTAGGGAGGGCTGCGCCGGGTTCCCACGAACCTGCGCGAACTGTCCGCAGCACGAACATCGGCGTCGGCGGACCGGCAGGGCGCAACGCCCGCGCCGCCCGCGTACGGCAGGTCAGAACTCGGCGAGCAGGCGTCCGAAGCCCGGCATGCGATCATGGATGCCGTTGGCCCGCAGCGCGTGCCAGTAGGTGGCCGTGTTGATCGCGATCACCGGCTTGCCGAGCCACAGCTCCGCAGCGGCGGCCAAGCGCACGTTGGACACATTGGTGCCGACCTGAATGATCGCGTCCACGTCGTCCCCATCCAGGTCCTTCATGGTGTCGCGCAGAGTTTCCGGCGTGAGCTCGGCGATGGCAATCCAGGACGGGCACTGGAGCGGGGTGCCGCGCACTGTCTCATAGCCATGATCAGCCAGGAAGCGCCGGACCTGATCGTTGGCGGCGGGGTAATAGGGCGAGAAGAACGCCACCCGCTTTACATTGCCATAAGCGGCGAGCGCCGCAGCGACCGCCTCCGACCCGATCGTGACGCCGATGCCCGACAGCGCCTCGATCGACTCCCGCCAGCGGCGCGCGCCTTCCGCCCCGCCGAAGAAGGTGACTGCCGACATGCCCATGACCAGATAATCCGGCTGGCAGGTCATCACCCCGGTCACCGCGTCGGCTGTGTTGCGGTCGATGTCGGCGACACCTGCCAGAAAGGTCTCGTTCGACACGGCGCTAGGGTTGGCGACGACGATCCGGCTGTAGTGGTTGGTCACTCCCCACGGTCGCATGTCGTCGAAATCGGGCTGAACCACGGTGTTCGTCGATGGTCCCAGCACGCCGAACTTCCTTCGGAAGCCCAGGACGTCAGCGTGTGGCCGCCTGGCTACGCTCGCGGTTGTCACTCGGTTTGCCTCCCCTCTCCGCAACGTCGCGATGGCGGCGCTGCCTCCTGTTCTGGGGAAGGGGTTAGTCGGTCGATCGCGAAGCTTGGCCGTCGAAACGCGAATATCCGCCAGCCGATCACCGGGCAGCAGAGCGCATCCGGCGAAGAGGCCTTGGCCCATAGCACTTTGGAGAAGGGCGGGAGAGACGAGGGACATGGCATCCACCGCAAGGGTCGTCATCGCCGGCGGCGGCATCGGCGGCATGACCGCTGCCGTCGCCCTGGCGCAGGCCGGATTTGGCGTGATGCTGCTGGAGGCTGCCGCGCAGTTCGGTGAGATCGGCGCCGGCGTCACCCTGTCGCCCAATGCGATGAAGGGGATGGATCACATCGGCCTGTGCGAGGCGGTCGCGCAAGCCGGCATCGAGCCCAGCCGCCAGCGCATCCAGCACTGGCAAGACGGCCGGATCCTGCGCGCGGTCGAGCGTGGCAGCCAGCGCGATCGCTACGGCGCACCCTATGTCACGATACATCGCGCCGACCTCCACCAGTTGCTGCTCGCCGCCGCGCGGGACGCAGGGGTGGATCTGCACAATGGCGCATGCGTCGCCCGCAGCGTCGGCAACACGCTTGTCCTGACAGACGGTCGGCGCTTCGAGGGCGACGTGATCGTCGGTGCCGACGGGGTCAAGTCGGCCGTGCGCGCGCGGTTTGACGAGGTCCCTGCCCAGTTCACGGGGCATGTCGCCTGGCGGGCGCTGCTTCCCGTGAACGAGGATCTCGCCGCGCTTGCTGGCTATCCCGGCATCCATATCGGTCCCGGCCGGATGATCACCCGCTATCCGGTGCGCGCGGGTACCTTGCTGAACTGCGTCTTCTTCGCGCGCCAGGCGGGCTGGGACCAGGAGGGCTGGACCATTCCTGCGTCGGCGGACGACCTTGCCGCCACCTACGCGACCTGGTGCGGTGAGGTGCAGGCGATGATCGCCGCCGCACGGCGTGGCCCGCTGTTCAAGTGGGCGATCAACGCCAGGCGCCCGCTTTCCAATTGGATCGAAACGGACTGCGTCACTCTGCTCGGCGATGCGGCGCACGCGATGACGCCGTTTCTGGGCCAAGGGGCTGCCACCGCGATTGAGGACGCAATCGTGCTGACGCGCGCGCTTGCGGACAGCGCAACAGTTGCCGAGGGGCTGCGGCGCTATGTCGCGGCCCGGCACGCCCGGGCAAGTTTCATCCAGGCGGAATCAAACGCCAACGCCGATCGCATGCAGGGGCAGGACAGCGACAGCTTCGGCCTGGCGAGCCTTCGCGACGAGGAGTCGCTCGGCCTCTTCAGCTACGATTGCAGGACGGTTGCGCTATGACCCTGGACGCCACGCCCTTCGACGGCCACGCCATCGCGGCTTCGACGCGCGCCTTTCTGCCGGGGCCCCATCGCCTGCTGATCGGCGGCACCTGGGTGGATGCACAAGGCGGGCAGAGCCATGTGACGCGCGATCCGGCCACCGGGCTGGAGCTGGCGCGCTTCCAGATCGGCGGGGCGACTGACGTGGACGCCGCGGTCCGGGCGGCGGCCGCAGCCTTTCCACTCTGGGCGCGCCTCTCCGCGGCAAAGCGATCGGCACTGCTGTTTCGTCTTGCCCGGGCAATGGAGGCGCAGGCGGAGCTGCTCACCGAACTCGACGTCCTCGACAACGGCATGCCGATCGCGATCGCGCGGCTGACGGTCGCCAACTGCATCGAGATGGTCGATTATTACGCGGGCGCCGTCCTGCGGATTGAGGGCGCGACCATGCCGCCGCCCCGCCATCTGGCCGATCTTGGGGAGGCGCTGACCTATACGCTGCGCGAGCCGGTCGGGGTGGCGGGCCTGATCGTGCCGTGGAACGTGCCGCTCTCGACTGCGATCCTCAAGCTTGCCCCGGCGCTGGCGGCAGGCTGCACCGTGGTGGTGAAGCCGTCGGAGGAAACCCCGCTGTCGATCCTGGCGCTCGGGCAGCTCGCGCTGGAGACGGGTTTTCCGGCCGGCGTGGTGAACATCGTCAACGGCTTCGGCGCAGATGCGGGCGCAGCACTGGCCGAACACCCGCTGGTCGACAAGATCAGTTTCACCGGATCGACTGCGACGGGGCGCCGCATCGTTCAGGCGGCGCTCGGAAACCTCAAGAAGGTTTCGCTGGAGCTCGGCGGCAAGTCGCCGGTCATCGTCATGCCCGATGCCGATCTCGAGCAGGCAATCCCGGGCGTCGCCATGGCGTGCTTCTTCCTCCAGGGGCAGAATTGCATGGCGGGGACGCGCATCTTCGCGCACGCCGCCATCTACGAGGCTCTGCTGGAGGGAATGGCCGCATTCGCGCGCGGCATGACGCTGGGACACGGGCTTTCGGACCAGACGCAGCAAGGGCCGCTGATTTCGCAAGGACAGCTGGACAAGGTGCTCGGCCACATTGAGGGGGCGAAACGGGCGGGCGCACGCCTGGTCGCCGGCGGGCGCCGGGTGGATCGCCCCGGTTGGTTCGTGGAACCAACGATCTTTGCCGACACCCATGCCGACATGGCGATCGAGCGCGAGGAGATCTTCGGTCCGGTGATGGCGGTGCGCCGCTTCGACACCGACGATCTCGACGCAATCGCCGCCCTCGCGAACGACAATATCTACGGACTGTCCGGCAGCGTCTGGACGCGGGACCTGTCGACCGCGCACCGGCTTGCGGGCCGGATCCGGTCCGGCCATGTCTCCATCAACTGTCATGGGGCAGTGGGCACCAACATCCCGTTCGGCGGCTATGGCCAGTCGGGCTGGGGACGCGAGTTCGGCGATGACGGCCTTGGTGCATTTCTGGAAACCAAGGCCATCACCGTGCGGCTGTGAGCCGCCGCTATTCCGCCCCGCCGAGGAGCGCCAGCGCGCGCTCTTCCGTCACAACCTCGGCGTATTTGGCCTGAAGGTCGAACAGATTGGCCTCATGCGGGGCGGGGTGGCGGTCGCCGCACGCATCGCGCACGACAAACGGCACGAAGCCGTGCTGCAACGCGTCGAGTGCCGTCGCGCGCACGCAGCCCGACGTCGAAAAGCCGGTGATGAGCAGCGTGTCGATCCGCCGCGCCGCCAGCGTCGAGCTGAGCGAGGTCCCGAAAAAGGCGGACGCATATTGCTTGGAGACGATCGTCTCGTCGGCACGCGGCTGCAGCGTGTCCGGAAACGCCCCCATCGCCGATCCGCGATCGAACGCCTTCAGCGCCGGCACCTTGGCGTAGAACAGGCCGCCGTCGGCGCCACCCGGCTGGTAGACGACGTTCGTGAAGATCACGGGCACCCCCGCCGCGCGAGCGGCTGCGACCAGCCGCTCGTTGGACGCCAGCGCCACCTCGAACGCTGGATCGTACAGCGACGATCCCGGCGTCAGATAGGCGGCGACCACGTCGACGATCAGCAACGCGGGCCGCTCGCCGAAGCGGAGCGTCCCGTCGAACGCCCCGGCGTAATTGTCCTTGAGTTCGTCGCTCATCGGCTCAGGCCGCCCTTGCCAGCGAATGAAGCTGGCGCGGCGGCTTAGGCGCGGGCAGCCCCGTCTCCGCCTCGCACTGCGCCCGCAGCGTCTCGATATCCGGGCCGAAGTCGAACACCGACACATCGCCACGCTCGCCGCGGATCTGCGTCCGGAGTGCTTCGGTCGCGCCCGCATCGACTACGCCGTCGTCGGTCAGCACCACGCCATAGGCGCGGGCGCCCGCGACGGTGACCAGCCCCTGCCCCACTTCCCGCGCCACCAGCGCCGGGTCGCGCTCGAGCGGATCTCCCCACCCGCCGCCGCCCCAGGTGACGAAGTGCAGCACGTCGCCCGCCTGAACCTCATAATCCTCGATCTTGTTGCCGACGATCACCTTGGTGCCGTCCGCCTTCTCCAGCGTCTTGCGGGCACGCGCGCCGGGCGCACCGCCGTTCACGCCCCAGGGGGGCACGAACCAGCGATCGTCATGGATCGCGATCTTGCCCGGTTCCAGGAAGCGGTAGGACATCAGGATGCCGTTGCCACCACGGTGCAGCCCGGCGCCTCCGGAGTCCGCGACCGTCTCGTAGCGCTCGATTACGAGCGGGAAGTAGCGCTCCAGGAACTCGTTGGGCACGTTGGTGAAGTTGGGGAACAGCGAGTGACCGTCCGGGCCGTCGCCCAGCGGACGTCCGGGAATGCCGCCGAAGCCGATTTGGAACAGCTGGAAATATTCGCCCTCCTTGTCGAACCCCGAATAGAAGAGGTGCGGGCTGGACGAGAAGCCCGCGGCGGTAAGGAAGTCCGGCGTCTTCTGGCCGAGCAGGCCGCCCAGGATGTCAAACATCCGCCCCAGCGCATGGGTCCGGCCCGACAGCGCAGCCGGGAAGCGCGGCTTCAGCAGCGATCCTTCCGGGATGCGGACATCGATCAGATCGTAATAGCCGTCGTTGAACAGGATCTGCGGATCGAACACCATGATCATGTAGATGCCGAAGAACATCCGCATCATGTTCTCGTTGAGGAAGAAGTTGATCGAGGCAGCGCTCTGCGGATCGGTGCCGTCGAAGTCGAGGACGACGCGGCCGTTCTCACGCCACATGGTGCAGCGGATCTTGTACGGGCCGTAGCCGAGGCCGTCGTCACAGATATAATCCTGGAAGCTGACCTTTTCCTCGCTGATCGCGGTGTCGATCAGCTGCGCCATCGCCTTGTGGTTGCGCGCGAGCAGTTCCTCGCAGGCGGAGACGAACACGTCGTCGCCGAAGCGCTCGGCCATTTCGATGACCCGGCGCGAGGCGACGCGGCATGCGGCGACCAGCGCGTTGAGATCGGCTTTGCACCAGTCCGGCGTGCGGACCTGGTGCATGATCAGCTTGACCAGATCCTCGTTGTAGACGCCCTGCTTGAAGATCTTGATGGGCGGGATGCGAACGCCCTCCTGGAAGATCGAGGTGGCGTCGATCGGCATGGATCCAGCGACCATGCCGCCGATGTCGGACTGGTGCCCGAACATCGAGGTGTAGGCGATCAGGCGACCGTCCTTGAACACGGGCAGCAGCACCAGCCAGTCGTTGCAATGGCTGACTGCGCCACCCACCGAATAAGGATCGGACAGCATGATCAGGTCGCCTTCCTCGACCTCGCCGTCGTAGCCGTCGAGGAACGGGCCGATATACGACCCGAACTGGCCGACGATCATGCGGCCCCGGTAATCGGCGATCAGCGGAAACGCGTCGCCCTGTTCCCGGATGCCGGGCGACATGGCGGTGCGCACCAGCGTCGCATCCATCTCGACGCGCGCGTTGCGCAGCGCATTCTCGATGATGTCGAGGGTGACAGGGTCGATCGCCTTCTTCTCGAAGACATTGTGGTTGGTCTGGTTGATCCGTGCGGGCATGGTTTCAGTCCTTCAGATCAGGCGTTCGCCAGGGTGATCAGGATGTTGCCGACGGCATCGACGGTCGCGACGCAATCGGCTTCGATAAGGGTGGTCGAGTCCATCTCGATCACGATCGCGGGGCCTGGAATGACGTCCTTGGCCCGCAGCTTGGACCGGTCGTAGATCACCGCGGGCTGCATGCGGCCGTCCATGTAGAGCTGGTGGTCGCGAATCTTGGCGGCGCTGGGGTCGCCGTCGCCCTCCGGCAGTTGGACCGCCGGCAGATCCAGCGCGACGCCGAGTGCGACCGCACGCAGGTTCACGATCTCATGCTCGCTTTCCATGTTGAAGGTGAACAGCCGGCGGTGTTCCTCGTCGAAGCGTCCGGTCAGCGCAGCAAGGCCGCCTTCAAGTAACGCGAGGAGCGTCACGCCCATCGGCACTTCGAACGCCTGCCCCGCATAGCGGATGTCGACTTCGAAAGTGACGTCGATGTCACCGGCGGCGACCCCCTCATCCTCCAGCTCGGCGCGGATCTGCGCCTCCATTTCCGACAGGACGGCCGCCAGTGCTTCCGCGTCGGTCTTCGACGCGAGCGTCGAGAAGGAGCGCGCAGTCTCCGTGCGCATCCGAGTGGTGGCGTCTCCCAGTGCACACAGCACGCCCGGTGACACCGGCGAGATCGCGGGCCAGCTGCCCATCAGGCGCGCGACGGCGTTGACGTGGATCGGTCCCGCACCGCCGAAGCCCATCAGCGCGAAGTCGCGCGGATCATAGCCCTGCTGCACCGAGATCATGCGCAGCGCGCCGAACATATTCTCGTTGACGATGTCGATGATCCCGCGCGCGGCGGCGAACAGCTCGATGCCCAGCGCGTCGGCGATCGTCTGCACCGACTTAACCGCGCCTTCGCGATCGAGCTTGAAGGTGCCGCCGAGCAGCGCCTCCGGCAGATAGCCGAGCACGACATTGGCGTCGGTCACGGTCGGCAGGGTACCGCCCTTGCCATAGGCGACCGGCCCGGGCACCGCGCCCGCAGATTGCGGCCCGACGCGCAGCGCGCCGGTCAGTTCGGGCACATAGGCGATCGAGCCACCCCCCGCGCCCACCGTCTTGACGTCCAGCGCCGAGGCGCGGACGGCGAGGTGGCCAACCTCGGTCGTGCGTACCCGGCGAGCCTCCAGATTCTCGATCAGCGCCACGTCGGTCGAGGTGCCGCCGACGTCGAGCGTCAGGATGTTCTTGATGCCTGCGTTCTTGCCGACCCAGATCGCGCCGGTGACGCCGCCGGCCGGGCCCGACATCAGCAGCGAGACCGGATGCTCCTCCGACTTCTCCGAGGTCATCAGGCCGCCGTCGGAACGCAGCAGCGACAATTTGCCGGCCATGCCCGCGTCGCGCAGCTTGCTGCGCAGGTTGCGGACGTAGCGCCCGACCACCGGCCGCACCGCCGCATTGGCGACGGTGGTCAGCGTACGCTCATATTCCTGCATCTCGGGCAGCACGACATGGCTCAGCGAGACCGGGACGTCCGGCAGGATTTCCGCTGCAAGCTCGCCGACCCGCTGTTCGTGCGCGCCGTTGAGATACGCGTTCATCAGGCTGACGGTCAGCGCCTCGACGCCCTGTGCCTTCAGCCGCTCCAACTGAGCGCGGATGTCAGCGTCGTCGACGGCGCGAAGCTCGTCGCCCTGCGCGCTCATCCGGCCCTTGATTTCGAAAGTATCCTCCAGCGCCGCGAGCGGTTGCGGCTTGGGCCAGACGATCCAACCGGCAAGCCCGCCCGGAACGAAGCTGCGGGCGATCTGCATGATCTGGTGATAACCCTCGGACACGATCAGGCCGACGCGCGCGCCCTTGCCCTCCAGCACCGCATTGGTAGCGACGGTGGTTCCATGCAGGAAATATTCGATGTCGGCCGGGGTGATTTCGGCGGCGGCACAGATCGCCTCGACGCCGGTCAGGATCCCTTCCGAACTGTCATGGGGCGTGGAGGGGGTCTTGTGCCGCCAGAAGGCCCCGCTTCCCTGGTCGAACAGCAGAAGATCGGTGAAGGTGCCGCCAACGTCTACGCCCAAGCGATAGGCCATCAATAGTGCTCCTCGTTGCGGGGCTCCGCCCGCCTGTTCTCGTCGATCCGCTCGGGCACCGCACACAGGCCGGCGGCGCGCGCACGAAGCCCGCCCGCGCCGATCCGTCCGGCATCCACTTTCTGAGACGTCGTGACCGCCGAGTGCATCCTCACCGGAACCAGCCGGAACCGGATAGATTGACCTCTCGGTTGTCCGCTCAGCGGTCACACGCGGGTCGCGGTGCCGATCAGAGCACTGCGCAGACGGTCTTCCACTCGAGATAGCCGTCGAGCGCCTGGCGGCCGCTGTCGCGTCCCGACCCTGATTGCTTGATGCCGCCGATCGGCAGCGAAGCATCGTACATCGCGTGGCAGTTGATCCACACCGTGCCGGCCTCAATCGCGCTGCTCATCCGGTGTGCGGTGGAGAGCGATTGCGTCCAGACGCTCGCGGCGAGCCCATAATGGCTGGCATTGGCGGACTCGATCACCTCCTCGACTTCGTCGAACGGCTGCGCGACCACGACCGGCCCGAACACCTCCTCGCGCACGATCTCCATGTCGGGACGGACGTCGACGACGACCGTGGGAGCGATGAAGGTCTGCGCCTCGCCCAGCAACTCGCCGCCGCTCAGCACGGTGGCCCCATCCTGGCGCGCGGTGTCGACGAACTGCGCCACCCGCGCCGCATGCCGCCCGGAGACCAGCGGGCCCATCTGCGTCTCGGCGGCAAGGCCGTGCCCCATGGTGAGCCCCTTGCCGTAGCGGACCACGCCGTCCACGACCTGGTCGTAGATCGAGCGGTGCACGTAAAGACGCGACCCGGCGATGCAGACCTGCCCGGCATTGAAAAAGATGCCGTTGGCGACACCGGGGATCGTGAGGTCGAGATCCGCATCGGGCATGACGATCGAAGGCGACTTGCCACCAAGCTCCAGCGTCACGCGCTTGAAGTCGCGCTTGGCCGAATCCATGATCGCCCGGCCGGTCTGGGTTGATCCCGTAAAGGCGATCTTCGACACACCCGGATGATTGGCGAGCGCGGCGCCGGTGCGGCTGCCGAGCCCGGTAACGATGTTGAGCACGCCTGCAGGCAGCCCGGCCTCCATCATCAGCTCGCCCAGCATCAGTGCGGTGAGCGACGTGTCTTCGGCCGGTTTCAGGACAATCGTGCAGCCGGCCGCGAGCGCTGGCGCAAGCTTCATCGCAGTGAGCACCACGGGCGAGTTCCAGGGCACGATCGCAGCGACCACGCCGACCGGCTCGCGCACCGTCCAGCTCCGCACCTGCTTGCCCGCCGGCTGATAGTCGATCGAATTGTCGATCACGCGGCCTTCGATCGCCATCGCTTGGCCGGCGAAGAAGCGGAACTGATTGATCGCGCCCGGGATCTCCGCCCATCGGCCCACGAACAGCGGCTTGCCCTGGTCCAACGTCTCCAGCTCGGCGAGTTCGTCGATGCGCGCTTCCAGCAGGTCGGCGATGGCCCAGAGGATGCGGGCGCGCTGCGCGGGCGTGGTCGCCTTCCAGCCGGGCAGCGCCCGCCGGGCAGCGAGCACCGCCGAGTCGACGTCGCCTTCCCCAGCGTCCGCGATCCGGCCGATCTCCGCATTGGTCGCCGGATCGACGGTCGGCAGGGTCCCGCCGCCTGCTGCCTGGGTCCAGGCGCCATCGATCAAGAGCCCCTCGCCGCTCGCCCGGCGATCAAGGAAGGACTGGGTTTGCGGGCGAAGCCCCGGCCGATCGATCTGGAGCAATGTCAAAGTCCCATGAAGCAGAAGGAGCGAAGGTTCGGGAGCGACGATCCCCGGCGCATGCCCGATGGTGAGGTGATCCAAGCTTTCGCCGATCCGATGCCGGCGATCTGGTTTCTATCCGACAGTCGGTTAAAAGCAGCGAAAATATCCGCACATCGGTAGCGTCGTGGTCACCTGTCGGACATTGAAATGTCATCAAGGAGTCGCACAGATGGAAAAAGGCGTGCCTATCCGATCGCTCAGCCGATCGATCGCCGCGCTGAAGGCGATCAACGAGCATGGCTCGCTGACGATGATGGCGATCTCCAAGGCCTCCCGCGTGCCTTACCCCACCGCATGCCGGATCGTGCAGACCTTGTTGTTCGAAGGACTGATCGAGCAGGAACCGTCCCGCAAGCGCTATCGTCCGACAGCCTTGGTCCAGACGCTGTCGCACGGCTTCCAGCATCGCGATCACTTGGTCAGCACCGCCCGCCCGCACATCGTGGAACTCACCCGCGAGGTGGGCTGGCCGATCTCGATCGCGATCCGCGTCGGGCGCCGGATGATGCTGCGCGACAGCACCCACGCCAACACTGCGTTGACGTTCGAGAACTACTATCCCGGGTTCAGCCTGCCGATCCTGGACAGCGCCTCGGGCCGCCTGTCGCTCGCCTTTGCAGCGGACGAGGAACGCGAGATGATCCTGGGCTGGATGCGGGAGATGCCCGAGGTGGAGCTGGACTATCTCCGCTCCGCGCAGGTCAGTCTCGACGTGGAGAAGATCCGCGCCAACGGCTATGCCGTCCAGGGGCGCAACCACTATAATCGCACGCCGGGCAAGACCTCCTCGATCGCGGTGCCGATCTTCAACGACGGCGAGTTCGAAGCCGCCATGACGATGGTGTTCTTTGTCAGCGCCATGAAGCTCGATACGGCGATCGAGCGCTACCTGCCAACGCTCAAGGCCTGTGCCGCTGCGATCAGCAGCGACCTGAGCGGCATTTCCACCCGCGGCTGAGGGAGAAGCGGGCGGCTGTCGCCGGCTGCCCGCACAGCGGATAAACCCGTGCCGGAGGCTGTGGCCCGGCAGGGCCGGCGCGGTAACGCTCAGGCGAGATGGCCCGGACATTGTACCAGAAATTGTGGGACGCGCACCTCGTCGTCGACGGCGGCGAGGGCCCGTCGCTGCTCTACATTGATCGCCACCTGCTCCATGAGGTGAGCACCCCGCAGAGCTTCGCGATGCTGCGCGAGGAGGGACTGCCCGTGCGGCGCCCCGAAACCCAGCTAGCAGTGGCCGACCACAGCGTACCCACCCAGGCCCGTGACCAGCCGATTGCCGATCCGCGAGCCGCGGCGCAGATCGAATTGCTGGCAAGCAACTGCGCCAGCTACGGAATCGAATACCTTCCCCTTGACGGCGGCGGCCAGGGCATCGTCCATGTGATCGGCCCCGAGCAGGGCTTCACTCTGCCCGGCGTCACCCTGGTGTGCGGCGACAGCCACAGCTCGACGCATGGCGCGTTCGGCGCGCTCGCCTTCGGCATCGGCGCCAGCGAGTGCGGCATCGTCATGGCTACCCAGGTGCTGTGGCAGACGCGCGCCAAGACGATGCGGGTGGTTTTCGAGGGCGAGCTGCCGCCGTACGTGTCGGCCAAGGACATGGCACTCGCGCTGATCGGCCGGATCGGCGCGTCGGGCGCGGTCGGGCATGCGATCGAGTTCGCCGGCCCCGCGGTGCGCGCGCTGTCGATGGAGGGGCGGATGACGCTCTGCAATATGGCGATCGAGGCGGGATCGCGCACGGGGCTGGTCGCGCCCGACGAGACCACCTTCGCCTATGTGTGGGGCCGGCCCCGCGCCCCATCGGGCAGCCGCTGGAATGCGGCCCTAAGCTACTGGCGCGGCTTGCGATCGGACGACGACGCCATGTTCGACCGCGAAGTGGTGATTCGCGCCGACGAGATCGCGCCGCACGTCACCTTCGGCACCAGCCCGGATCAGGTAATCGCGATCGATGGCGCGGTGCCGCAAGGCCGCGAAAAGCTGGGCCGCGCACTGGACTATATGGCAGTCGAACCCGGCGCCCCGCTTGTCGGCCTTCCCATCGACCACGCATTCATCGGCAGTTGCACCAATGGGCGGATCGAGGATCTGCGCGCTGCGGCCGACGTGGCGCGCGGCGGCCATGTCGCCCCCGGGGTACGTGCGCTGGTGGTGCCCGGCTCCGCCGCGGTCAAGCGCCACGCGGAGGCGGAAGGGCTCGATCGCGTGTTCCTCAAGGCCGGGTTTGAGTGGCGGGAGCCGGGATGCTCGCTGTGCGTGGCGATGAACAACGATCGCCTGCCGGCGGGCGCGCGCTGTGCTTCCACCTCCAATCGCAATTTCGAAGGGCGCCAGGGGATCGGCGCGCGCACCCATCTGATGAGCCCGGCGATGGTCGCCGCAGCCGCACTCGCCGGCCGCATCGTGGACGTGCGGAGCAGCCGGGCATGACCCCGCTGACTAGGGTCACGGGCCAGGCGCTGTCACTGCCGCAGGCGGACATCGACACCGACATCATCTATCCCGCCCGCTTTCTGCTGATCACCGAGCGCACCGGGCTCGGCGCCTTTGCCTTTTACGACCGGCGCAACGATCCCGCCTTTCCGATCGCGCCCGATCTGCGCAAGGTCCCGCCCTTCCTGGTCGCCGGCCCCAACTTCGGCTGCGGCTCGAGCCGCGAACAGGCGCCCTGGGCACTGGACGATCTCGGCGTCCGCGTGATCATCGCGGAAAGCTTCGGCGAGATCTTCTACTCCAATTGCTTCAAGAACGGCATGCTCCCGATCCGGCTGGACACAGAGACGGTGACGGCGCTTCACGCGAGCGCGACATCGGGCGGGCGCTTCACCGTTGACCTCCTCGAGCAGCGGTTGAGGGTCGACGGCCTGCCGCCGCTCGCTTTCGACGTGGCGCCGGCCCAGCGCGCGGCGCTGCTCAACGGCTGGAGCGAGATCACCCGCATCCAAAGCTTGCACGGAAATGACATCGCCAGCTTCGAGGCGGCCCAGCGCCGCGCGATGCCCTGGCTCTGGTAGGATAGACAGATGACCGATACCCGCCTGCGTGACAAACTCGCCACCAAGCAGTTCTTCGTGGTGCCAGGCGTCCAGGACATGATCGCAGCCGTGGTCGCGGACCGTGTCGGCTTCGATGTCGTATACGGCACCGGCTATTGGCTCACCGCCTCCGCTTATGGGCTGCCGGACGCCGGGATCGTCGGATATTCGCAGATGGTCGACCGGATGGCGACGGTGAAGCGGACCTCAGAGGCCGCACTGATCGCTGATGCAGACACCGGCTATGGCGGGCTGCTCAACGTCCACCACACCGTGCGCGGCTATGAGGCCGTGGGCGTTTCGGCGATTCAGCTCGAGGATCAGGAATTCCCCAAGAAGTGCGGCCACACCCCCTATAAGCGAGTGGTGTCGGCCGAGGACATGGCCAACAAGGTGCGGGTCGCGGTGGACGCGCGCGAGAACATGCTGGTCATCGCGCGCACCGACGCGCGCCAGTCCGAGGGACTCGACGGCACGCTGCGCCGGCTCGAAGCCTATGCCAAGGCCGGCGCCGACATCCTCTTCCCCGAAGCGCTGCAAAGCGAGGAGGAGATGCGCACCGTCTGCGCCGAGTTCGATCAGCCGGTGCTAGTCAACATCGCCAATGGCGGCCTCACTCCGCCGCTCAACGCGAGCGTGCTGGCCGAGATCGGCTTTGCCTTCGGCATCTATCCCTCGCTCACCAGCCTGGTTGCGGCTTCGGCGATGGAAAAGGCGTTGATCCAGCTGCGCGACGCAGGCGAAGGCGAGCCGAGCGATCCCGAGGTGTTCGACTTCAGGACCTTCTGCGGCATGATCGGGTTCGAGGACGTCTGGGCGTTCGATCGTAAATGGGGACAAGCCGACTGATGCGAATCACGGCAGCGCTGCTGGAACGATCGGGCGGCCATGCCCAACCCTATGCGCAGACGCAGCCGCTGCGCCTCGCCGAGCTCGAGCTGGATGCGCCGCGACGAGGCGAGCTGCTTATCCGGATCGACGCGGCGGGCCTGTGCCATTCCGACCTGTCGGTGATCAACGGCGACCGGCTCCGGCCGATGCCGATGGCGCTCGGCCATGAGGCGACCGGGATCGTGGAGGCGCTGGGTTCGCCCGACGACCCGGACTTCGCGGTCGGCGATCGGGTGATCCTCGCCTTCCTGCCCGCTTGCGGCACCTGCGCCCGCTGCCTCGCAGGCGAGCCCTATATGTGTGGCACAGGCGCGGCGGCGAATGGCGAGGGGCGGCTGTTGAACGGTGGCCGGCGCCTGCACGACGGTTGCGACGAGGTCCATCATCACCTCGGCATTTCCGCCTTCGCCAGCCACGCGGTGGTGGACCGCCGCTCGGCCGTGAAGGTGGAGCACGATCTCCCGCCTGAGATCGCGGCATTGTTCGGCTGCGCGGTGCTCACCGGCGCCGGCGCGGTGTTCAACTCCGCCGCCGTGCGCGAAGGCGAGACGGTGCTGATCTACGGCCTGGGCGGTGTCGGGCTGTCGGCGCTGCTGGCTGCGCGGGCGATCGGCGCCAGGACGCTGACCGCGATCGATCCGTCGCCGGAGAAGCGCCGGATCGCGGAGGAGCTTGGCGCGACCGCACTCGCGCCCGAGGGGGCAGCGGACGCGCTCAGCGGCCTGTTTCCGGACGGCGGCCCCGACGTGGTGGTCGAGACGGTCGGCCGCGCCGCGGTGCTGATCGCCGCCTACCAGGCCGCCCGTCGCGGCGGCCGGATCGTCACGGTCGGCTTGCCCAATCCGGCCGAACGGTTCGACATCCCCGCCTTGTCGCTAGCAGCCGAAGGCAAAACCCTGATCGGCAGCTACATGGGATCGGCGGTGCCGGCGCGCGACATTCCCCGCTATATCGAATTGTGGAAGGCAGGGCGCATGCCGGTCGAGCGATTGCTCACCTCCGTCAACGCGCTGGCCAACATCAACCAGTTGATGGACGCGCTGGCGAACGGACAAGCGATCCGCCAAGTGGTGACGCCGTGACGAAGGGAACCAACCAAGCATGAAACTGCGGCGCGGCTATACCGACGGCCCGTTCGGCCAGATCCACTTCCAGCATGCCGCGCAAGGACGTCCGCTGGTGTTGCTGCACCAGGCAATCATGAGTTCGGATCAGTTCGCCAACGTCTTCGCACCGCTGGTCGAGCGCGGTCTTCGCCCGATCGCGATCGACATGCCGGGCTTCGGTGCTTCCGACCCGCCTGCTGCGCCGCCGACGATTGCAGACTATGCCACCGCCGTGCTGCCGGTGCTCGACAGCCTCGGCATCGATCGCGCGGCCGTTGCTGGCCATCACACCGGCGCGCTGGTCGCCACCGAGCTGGCGCTCGCCCATCCCGAGCGGATTACCGCGGTGGTGCTTGCCGGCCCGATGATCATCAGCGACGCCGAACGTCAGTCGGGCTTCGATACGCTGGTCGACCGCGAAAGGGCCTTCACCGCCCTTCCCCAAGGCCGCCACTTCGTTGAAGTGGCCGAGATCCGCGAGATGCTGGCGGCCGGCAGTGTCGGTGAGCGGAGGATCAGCGACTATGTCGTCCAGGCGATGCAGGCCTATGGCCATGACGCTTACTGGTACGGCCACTACGCCGCCTTCTCCTATCGGCACGACGAACCGCTCGCGCGCCTCGCCCAGCCGGTGCTGCTGCTCAGCAACACAGGCGACATGACGCACCCGTCTGCGCTTGCCGCGCACCGCTTGCGTCCCGATTTCGCCTATCGCGAGATCGAGGGCGGCGGCATCGACATCTGCGATCAGGCGCCCGAGGCCTGGGGGTACGCCATCGCCGACTTCCTTCAGAATCACCCTTGAGCAGATGAAAAAAGGGGGCGGGATATCGATCGTCCCGCCCCCGCTTTCTCAGCTCAAGTGCCGGTCAGCCAAGCTGGCCAGGAATGTGCGCCTCATGGTTCTCCAGATACCAGGCCGCGATCTCCTCGCGCGTGGCCCACCACACGCCCGGCAGCGACTTGGCATGCTCGATGAACTCGCGCAGCGCGCGTATCCGGTGCGCACGGCCGGAGACGTGCGGGTGCAAGCCGACGTTCATGATCCGCCCGGTCTTGGCGCCTTCTTCATTCAGGACATCGAGTTCCTCGATCAGCGCGTCGCGGAACTGGTCGGTCGTGTAGTTCTTGCGCGTGATGAAGGTGAAGTCGTTGATCTCGTTCGAATAGGGCACCGACACGATCGGGCCGTTCGGCGTGCGCAGCAGATACGGCTGATCATCGTTCATGATGTCGCAGTAGAAGGTGCAGCCCTGCTCGGCGAGGATGTCCGCAGTCTGAAGCGTGCCGCGCAGCGACGACGACAACCAGCCCTTGGACTTGCGCCCGGTGAACTTCTCGAACTGGTCCAGCGTGCGCAACACGATCTCGCGTTCCTTGGCGGGATCGTTGGCGAAATTGGTCAGCAGCTCGCCCTGCTCCCAATTATGGGTCAGCAATTCCCAGCCGCGCTCGAGCACCGCGTCGGTCATCGCCTTGCGCCGCTCGAAGGTGACGGCGTTGGTGGTGCAGCTCGCCTTGACGCCCAGTTCGTCGAACAGGTCGATCATCCGCCACAGCCCGACCCGCTGGCCATATTCGCGCCAGGTGTAGTTGGGGAAATCGGGCGTGTTGCCGGGAAGGATGTCGGGCAGGATCGACGGGCCGCCGGCATAATAAGGCTTGTCCGTGTCCTTCACCAGATCCCAGGTCTCCAGGTTGAAGGTCAGGACCAACGCGACCCGCGCGCCGCCCGGCCACTGAAGGGGATTGCGCTGGGGCAGCGGGACGTAATCATATTCCATCAGGGCAGCTCCGGTGTTGCAGTCGGCTGTGGTCAAGAAAGCGTGTCCGGGCGGACGCGCCAGGCGCTCCCGGCCATGCCGGCGGCGGCAGGGCGGGAAGCTGCAGAGGCATAATCAATGCGAGCGGGCGATCCAGCGCGTCATGCGCCCCCGGCTTCGAAAAACTCGATGATCGCGCCGTCGGGAGTGCGTACGCTGAACAACAGGGTGCGCCCGATAGCGGCGACGTCGACCAGCGTCGGCGGGGTATGCAGCGCGTGCCCGCATCCAGCCACCTGCGCCGCCAGCGATGCGACGTCATCGACGGGAACCCGCAGCGCGAGCAACCCGATGTTGGGCGCCACTGCGCGTTCGGCATAATCCTCGCCGGCAAAGTCGATCTCGATCAGCTCGACCGAACCATCGTTGCGCCCCTCGGGATGGACGATCGCGACCCGGCGGCGCACCGCCCTGGCGTACGGCATCGGCAGCCCCAATACGTCCGCGCCAGGCTCCACCGCATCGTCGATCACCATGTCCATCATCACCTTCCACCCCAGGACGTCGGTGTAAAAGGCGATGGCGTCGCCAACGTCGCGCACCAATTGCGTCGAGTTGAAGATGCGGGTGAGCCGGTCCGCCGGCGGTAGCGCGATCTCCACCGCCTGCCGCGGCTCGATGATCGCCAGCACCAGTCCATCGGGGCCGCGTGCCACCACCTGGGTCACGTCGAACGCACCCATTACATAATCGACAGGGTTGCCGAACGCAGTCCAGCCGTGGCGCTCGACCAGCGCGTCATAGATGCCGCGCGCGTCGCGCGCGAAGAGATCGAGGTCGAAGATCCCGCCGCTGTCCCAGGTGCGCTGGCTGGGGCGGATCGGCTGCCTCCTGCAGCCCTGAAAGGAGACGAGCCGCAAGCTGCCCTTGGTTTCGCCCGGCGCCGTCAGCATGGCCTGCGCGATCCCCGTGCAGCCCGGCACGTTCCAGTAAGCCAGTTCCTCCGGCGTAGCGTAGGGCAAGTCGTGCCGCTGGTAGCCGGCAACATCGACCATCGCGGCACAGGCGCGATCGATGTCGACGACACTCCAGACGATTTCGACGAATCCGCTCATCCCGAACCCCAAGCGACAACCCGGCGAATGTGCCAGCGCGCGTGCGGGAAGGTACAGCGGCAGCGGTCCTGCCCGACTGGCGGACAGGGACAAGGTTGCAGACAGCGCCGTGCCCGCCGCCGCATAGCGTCGCGGCATGAAGGCAGTCCCATCCGCTCTGTCCCGCAGGCTCCAGGGGAGCATCGCCTATCGCGCCGGGGATGGCGCGCAGGTGGGCCGCGAGACGTTCGACCTGTGCTCGCATCCGGGCGGCCACATCCTGCGCGCTTTGTGCGTCCTCGACGATGTCGACCTGCTGCGCGACGTGACGCTATCGCTGGCGCACGACTGGCGGCCACAGGAAGGCTATTGCCGCGTCACCCGCGGGGGCCGCACCGAGGGGGTGCTGTGGTGCCGCGTTGAGCCGGACGGGGTGCGGGTCGACTCCAGCATCGCGGGCGAGGCAGCCCCCCAGCAGTTTATCCCGACCGAAGCGCCCCTGCCCTATCTCGGCCTCCACCCGCTTCAGGGCGACGCCCTGATCGTCGAACAGCGTGGCACGGACGATCCGGGCCGTTTCCGCCCGATCGCCACCGTCACCAATTCGGTATCGCCCAATGGCGACGAGGCGATCGGCGGGCGCCTGATGACCATCGACGCGGCATATGTCGGCGCCGAGGAGATCGAGGTCGCCGCCGGCCGGTTCGCCGCACGCCGCTATGCGCTGCGCTGGCGCGAGGACTGGCCCGCGGCCGACCTGTGGGTGCGGGCGCAGGACAATCTGTTCCTCCTGATGCGCTGGTCGCTGATCGAGACCTGGTACGAACTGGCCGAATGGAGCGAAGCATGACGGTGGAAGTAGCACTGTCCGAACGCACGGTATCCTCGCTGATCCGCGGCACGATCTTTGTCCGCGACCTCGCGCGCTCCTGCCGCTTTTACGCGGCGCTGGGCTTCACCCGGATCTATTATGAGGGGGTGCTGCTCGATCCGTCCGCCTCCACCATCCTCGGGTTTGCAGATCACGGGCCGCTCGCCCTGCGCATTTGCAAGAGCGACGATGGGCCGAACTACGGCATGATCGGGCTGTTCAAGATCGATCCCGCGCTCCAGCCCGGAACAGTGCCCATGGCCAGCGGACCGGCACGCATCGGCGAGGTTGCGCTGGTCTTCTACGTGCGCAGTATGGCAAGCACGCTGGACGCGCTTCGTGCGGCTGGCGCCACCTGGTCGCCCGAGCCGGAAATGTTCCGCATGCCGCACCGCGCGCAGCAGGAAGTCTGCCTACGCGATCCCGACGGCGTCCTGCTCAACTTGGTTGAGACCGATCCCGGCGAGCAGCAACTCACCGGCCGCGAAGGCGCTTAGAGGCCGGCGAAGAACCACTCGATCGCGCGCGCGACTCCGTCCGGATCCGTGCTCCGTTGGAAATTGTCGCCCCCCGTCACCGCGAGCGCCGCATCGGGCAGGGCCGCCCGCGCCCGATCGACCATCGCGTGGAAGTAATCGCCGGGCGAAGTGAGGATCAGCGCCGGGCACGCCAGCGCTCTGGCCCTGGCGACCGAGTCTCCACGCGCGACGGCGCGATACGCCTGCGCCCGGCCCCGCCACGCTCGCGCCATGGACAGCACCTCCTGGTGGAGCAGCTCGACGTCGCAACCCGGATTAAACTGCGCGGCGTAGGACCAGTTGGCAAGGAGATGGCTCCCGTCCGCCTGTGGATAGAGCGGGGTGCCGAGCCCGGCCTCCAGCGCCTCGCGTTCGTCGACGGTCATGAACTCCGCCCCAGCGAGAATGACCGAACGTACCCGCCTCGGCAGATCGGCGCCGAGGTGAAGCGCGAGGCTGGCGCCGGTGTGATGGCCAAAGATATGGAACGTATCGCAGCCGAGGCCATCCGCCACTGAGACGACCCATCCCGCATAGTCGGCGAGGCTCGGGTCCCCTTCCGGATCGAAGGAGCCGCCGAACCCCGGCGTGTCGATCGCCACCAGCCGGTTCGGAAGACGCAGCGCCCGAAGTAGCGGAACGTAGCTCGCGGACGAGCTCGCCGTCTGGTGCAGGAACAGGATCGCTGGATCGCGTCCCTCCACGACCCGACAATGCACCTGGCCATCGGGCAAGTCGACATAGGCCTTGCGCAGCGTTCGGCCGCTGCTCACAACCCCAGATTGCCCGGCGCGACCAGACCTTCCGGATCGAGCTTTGCCTTGATCGCCTTCACCAGGCCGAGCGGCGCCTTTTCCAAACGCCCGGCATAGGGATACGCCCGGCCGAGCTGGAAGTTGACCGCCCCATGCGCCACCAGCAGGTCGACCAGGTCGGCCTTCAGTTGCGTGACATAGGCGCGCGCCGTCGGATTGGCGGGGTAACGCGGCAGCCCCGCGAGATAGTCGGCCGGCACGGTGGCATTGTGATAGGCGGTGATCTCGTCGGGCCAGTAGATCGCGATCTCGTACAGGAACCCGCCCGATCCGATCGCCCCATACATGCCGCCGCACCACACGCCGTGCGCCTTCATATCGGCGGCGCGTGCTTCCAGCAGCGCCATATAGGCGGCGTGGAACGCCGGCACCGCCGAATGCGGCAGGTTGCCGTGCAGCGGCACCCAGCGCTCACCGGACGGCCCGAGCACGTTGTACAAGGGGGCGAACGGCGTGCCGCGCACCACCGCCGGCACGGTCGCCGCGATCTCGGGGCCCAGACCCTGGTTGATTGCTCGAATGCGGTGGAGCCGCGCCTTCACCTCGGCATCGTCGAACCCCTCGACGATATAGTGGGTCATGTACTTGGCAGCGCCGATCTGCCGCCGGGCGGTCAGCGCGGCTTTGGCAACCTGACGCACGCCGGCGGCCAGAGACGGCGAACTGCGCACGATCGACAGCGCCATGCCCAGCGTGGCGCCGGCCCGCTCCTGCCGCGCAATCTGTCCCTGCGACAGCGCGGCATCCAGCGCGAAATGGGTGTCCTCGATCCGCTCGCGGGCGATCAGCCGCATCGACTTGTGCATCGCCTCGAACGTCTCGAAGGCAAAGGAGATCGGCCGGTGGGTCGGCCGCCGCGCGATCACCGGCAGGGTGATACGCGCTTTGATGCCCAACGTGCCGCAATCGCCCGTGAACAACCCGGTCAGATCGGGTCCGAAGTGGCGCATGAAGGGCTTGGCGCCCACCGCCGCAGGGCCGGTACTCAGGATGCTGCCATCGGCGGTCACCACGTCGAACGACAGCACCGAATCCGCCGAGATGCCATAGGCCGCCGATCCGTGGCTGATCGTGTTCTGCGACATCGATCCGCCAACCGTGGCGGCAAGCCCTGAGAACGGTCCCCAGAAGGGCGTGCGCAGATCCTGCGCGGCCAGCGTATCGCGCAGCGCCGCCCAGGTGACGCCTGCCTCGACCGTGACATAGCCGTCGACCGAATTGATCGTCAGGATCCGGTCGAGTGCCCCCAGGTCGATCAGCAGCTGGCCCGCGTCGCGCGCGCTATAGCCGTCGGTATAGGAGGCACCGCCGCCGCGCACGGTGAAGCGCACGCCTTCGGACGCGGCAAGCTCCACCACGCGCTGCAGCGCTTCCACGCTCCCCGGCCGCACCACCGCCACCGGCATGGCGCCCGCGCGGAACACGTCCGTCGCACGCGCTTCCACGGCCGCACCGGTATGGACGTTATCCTGACCAACGATCTCGGTCAGCCGGCTCGCAAGGGAGGCCCGCTCCTCCACCGCGACGCTCATCCCTGCGCGATCTCTTCGATCACCCGACTATAGCCTTCGGCGGTTTCCTCGGCTTCCGCCTCGGCGGCTTCCTTGCGCATCAGGTAGAACAGGCGGTCGAGCATCGCCTGGCGACGCGCCTCGCGCTCCTCCAGCGCTTCCTGGCTGAGCTCGATCGTCTTCATGCCCTCGGCAAGGTCCAGCCCTTTGCTGCCGGCAACCCGCTGCATCAGGTCAATCTGGTCCGCGAGCACCGATACCTCACCGGCCAGGACCATGATCATCGACATCATCTGGTCTAGACCTGGCGTGTCGTAGAAGCTCGGCCGCTTGCCCTTGGCGCTGCGAAGCATGGGCGGAAGTGTCTGCGTCGTCATGATCTTCTATGCTTCCTCTCAGGCCTGCTTCTGCGCGATCAGCACTTCCCATCCGCCGCCGGGGGCGAATTCACCGGCGACGAAATCGCGCTCGGCGACGGAATCGGCGGCATCCTGGCTGTATCCGGCGGCCTCGCTCTCGGCGAACATCATCACCGCCATCGGTGCCGTGTCGAAGCGGATCGTCTCCGCCGGAAACCCGGCCTCGCGCGCCAGCTTGATCTGGTCCAGGTCGCGCATCGCGCCCCAGAACGGCTCGTTGTTATAATAGGTCTCGTTGTCGAGGATGAACTGGGTAAACGGGTCCATCAGGTCGAACGGCGGCAGATCGGCGTGGATCATGAAGCCGCCGGGCGACAGCAGCCGGTGGCATTCCTTGAAGATCTGCGGCATCGCCTTGCCCGACGTCTCGTGCAGCAGGATGTGGCTGACGATCAGGTCGAAATGGCCATCAGGGAAGTCGATCTTCTCGGCATTCATCTGGGCGAAGTTGACGTCCAGCCCCATGCCGCCGGCGCGGGCGTGCGCATAACGTACCTGCGGCCCGCCAACGTCGATGCCCCACACCTCCGCCTCGGGGAACAGCTCCTTGTAGGGCAGCGTCGAGTGACCAACGGTGCAGCCCATGTCGAGGATGCGGCGCGGCTTGAAGTCTCCGAGCCGCGACTTGATGTAGAGGCAGACCGAGCGACCCATGTCGTCATTGTCCGGGCCGGTATAGCCCATGGCGTAGAGGAACACGCCGCGGTCATACAACGCGCCGAGCCGCAAATCGTCGTTGCCGGGGCGCCCCGCATAGCCGCCGGGCATGCAGTGGATGTCGAGCGACGACACATACTTCGGCACCTGGAACGCCTCGTCGATGCGCAGCGTGCCTTTGTTGGTCGCAGCCGCTTCCTCGGCCCGCTCGACCAGTCCCTCGCCCTCGCGGTCGATGCTGTCGATCACGCTGTCCCAGAGCAGCTCCTGGCTGATCCGGTTCACCGCCGCATAATGCTGAAAATAGGTGTCCGGAACCATCGCCTTGCGGATGTCGTGACGGTCGGATGGTGCGCTGCCGGTTTCCTTTTCGAACCGCTTGGTGGCCCGCGTCCGATAGATCGGGCCCAGGCCGGGCAGGATGCCCTGTTGGATGAAGTGCTTGAGGCTCTTCACAAATTCCTGGCGAGCCGCTTCCTCAGGCGTTGCATCGGGCAACACGGCATGTCGGGCCTGCTGAAAAGTATTGAGCATCGGATCCGTCCTCTTCCGCCAGAAACCGGCCTCGGTCACCAAGGCCTCTGCCCAGCTATATTCGCCTGGTCCGAAAGCTAGAAGTCCCTCCGCGGCATGTGCCACGCGCCACCGCCGTTTGATCGCCAGGCGGTTACCGGCTTGCGCCCGGATCAATGGACGCGCGCACCGATCTCCCCGGTATCGAACTGGCTGACTCGTGCGCATGCCAGTCACGAAGACCGGCGCAACCGCTATCCGACTGCCGGACAGAGGTGACGGCTGTACCGTGGCCGCCCAATGCTTAGGGTTAGCATTTCGACGCCGCGCCTGCGGCCCTCTTGCCAGGAACGGCGAACAGGGAGTGAACCAGACACATGAATGAAGCGCTTGGCCGGATCTCGACGAGCATCGTCACGCGCTACGGCGCGGGGCAATTGGGGGCGCAGATCTTTCGCGACACGCCGGCGGTGCTGTTGCCGATGTTCATGACCACCATGCTTGGTGTGCCCGCATGGCTTGCCGGCATCGCGATCCTTATCCCGAAACTCTGGGTGATCCTCTGCGATCCCTTGGTCGGCGCCTATTCGGATCGTGCGAAGGCGCGCCATGGTCGCACACCGTTCCTGCTGGTCGGTGCGGTCCTGACCAGCCTCAGCTTCGTCGCGCTGTTCACGATCACCAGCTATTCGAACCCCTATGTCGCCGCGGCGGCGATCTGCGTGCTGTTCTTTGTCGCCTCGACGGCGTTCAGCCTGTTTTCGGTGCCCTATCTGGCCATCGCCTCCGAACTGTCGACAGACCCGCACGAACGCACCCGCATCATGGTGTTCCGCATGGTCTTCACGATCATCGGGGTGATGCTGGGCGTGGGGCTCGCGCAGCCTTTGATCTTCTGGCTTGGCGGCGGTGCGCATGGCTGGCACGTCATGGCGATCGCCTTTGCCGGCATCTGCTTGGTCTCGATGCTGGTCACGGCGCTCGGCCTGCGCCACGTGGCGCTGCTCCCCGGCGGCGAATCGCCGCCGCGCCTCCGCGATCAGCTCGCCCCGGTCTTCGCCAATCGGCCGTACACGGTCCTGCTCGGCACCACCTTCATCCAGAACATCGGCCAGGCCGCCAGCTATACGGTGATCGGGTTTATCTTCCTCTATGCGCTTGATGCAATCTGGCTGATTCCGCTGTTCGTGCTGTCGATGAGCCTGGGCAGCATCCTCAGCCAGCCCTTCTGGCTGTCGCTGTCGCGCCGCTTCGGCAAGGAGCGCTGCTATGTCGCGGGGTCGATCGGCTGGGCCGCGGTCACTGCGACCTGGTTCTATCTCCGCCCGGGCAACGACGTTCTGGTCACGCTGCCGCTCGTCGGTCCACTTGCGACGCAGCACGTCCTGGTCCTGGTGCGCGGAGTCTTCATCGGGGTCGTCAATTCTGGGTTCGTACTGCTCGCGCTGTCGATGCTTACCGACACGGTCGACTATCAGCGTCAGCGCTTCGGCGTTGCGCATGAAGGCGTCTTCTCCGGTCTATTCTCAGCAGCCGAGAAGCTCGCGTTCGCGCTTGGGCCGCTGGTAGGCGGAATCGTGCTCAGCCTCTTCGGCTTCCACAGCTCGACGGGCGGCGCCGTTGCCCAGAGCCCCCAAGCAATCACCGGCATCCTTCTACTGTATTCGTTCATCCCGGCGGGTGCGCAGCTGGCGAGTCTGCTGCTCTTCTCGCGGTACCGGCTGAACGGCAGCACGGCTGGAGCTCCAGTTCCTGCAGTCGCATGAGCGGCCGCGCTTTCCCTGTTTGAACGGAAACACCCATGCGGTTTGCCAATCAGAACATTCTGGTAACCGGCGGCACCGGCGGCATCGGTCGCGCCATCTGCCGCGCCTATGCAGCGGAGGGCGGCCGTGTGATGGTCGCCGACCTGGCGGAGGCGCCCGCTGCAGCCTTCGCCGACGAACTCGGGGGCGGTGCTGCGTCCTGCGCCCTCGACGTCACCCACGACGCAGCCTGGACCGCGGCGATGAACGCGATCGAAGCGCAGTTCGGCCGGATCGACATTCTGGTCAATAACGCCGGCTTCTACGCCCCCAACATCGCGTTCGAGGACATGACGATCGACGTCTGGCGCCGCCACTTCGCGGTCAACGCCGATGGCGCGTTCCTCGGCTGCAAGCATGCGATCCTGCGCATGAAGGCGTCGGGTGGCGGAGCCATCGTCAACATCGGCTCGGGCATGTCGATTACGGCCAATCCGGACGGTGCCGCATATTGCGGGTCAAAGGCGGCGATGCTCATGACCACGCGCACCGCGGCGAAAAGCGCTGGCAAGTACAACATCCGGGTCAACGCCGTGCTCCCGGGGGCGGTGGACACGCCGATGCTGATGGGAAATCTCCACAAGGACGGCGATCCCGCTGCCTATCTCGCCCTGATGGCCGGCTATTCGCCGATGAATCGCCTGGCCACCGCACAGGACATCGCGCACGGCGTGCTGATGATGTCGGATCCGGCGAGCCACGCCATCACCGGCGTGTTCCTGCCGGTTGATTGCGGCAACATGCCGGGCGCTTGACGCCCGGCACCCGGCTCAGTCCTGCACCCACTTGCCGGCGGTGTAGCCGCCGTCCACCGGCACGATCGCGCCGGTCATGAACGATGCGCGGTCGGAAAGGAGGAAGGCGATCGCCTCCGCCACTTCGTCCGGCTGGCCCCGCCGCCGCATCGCGTGCAGCGCGACGTTCTGCTCCAGGATCCGGCGCGCCTCGTCCGTGAAGAGTTCGGACGTCATCGGCGTCTCGATCAGCCCCGGACACACACAGTTGACGCGCACGCCGCTGTCGGAGAGGTCCACTGCCATGACGCGGGTGAGGTGGATCACCGCCGCCTTGCTCACCGCGTAGGCGAGGCTCTGATCGCGAGCGACCAGACCAAAGGTGGACCCGATGTTGACGATCGCGCCGCTCCGCCGCGCGACCATATGGGGCGCCACCGCCCGGCAAGTGGCAAAGCTGCCCTGCAGATTGACCTGGAGCACCGCGTCCCAATCGGCGGGCGCAATATCCAGGATCGTGCCGAGCCGGCCAATTCCGGCTGCGTTTACCAGCATGTCGACGCGGCCGTGAGTGGCGATCACCTCCGCGACCGCCCGGTCCACTGCCGCGCGATCCGCCACGTCCACAGCCATGATCGCCCCGTCGGCGGCCTGATCGAACCCGATCACCGTTGCGCCCAGCCCTGCGATCCGCCGGGCCGCCGCGCTGCCGATCCCGGAAGCAGCACCGGTGACCACCGCAATGCGTCCATCCAGCTCCATGCGCCCCACCCTTTTCCTGCTTGCGTGTTCCGTGGAAGCCAGCATGGCCTGTCCGGTGGGGCTGCAGCGCAATCATCCCGGCTCAGCCGGCAGGCGGTTAAATCGCAGTTTTGTGACGTCATTGACCGACAGGCGGCGAAATCCGCGAATATGCCTAACAGTCCCCGCTCGCATCGCCTGCAATGCCAGCGGCGATAGAAAGAGCTAGGGGCATACCGACATGGCTAACCGATTTGTACGATGCATGCTGCTTTCGACTACTTTAATTTCCTCGACCCTTCTGGTTACCCCCGCTCAGGCACAGGATGCCACCCCGCCGCAGGAAGCCCCTGCGGGCTCCGCCGACGGCGGTCTCGGCGACATCGTCGTAACCGCCCAACGTACCTCGCAGTCGGTCCAGAAGGTCCCGGTCGCCGTCACCGCGATCACTTCCGAGGCCCTGGAGAAGCTGCAGATCACCTCGGCCAAGGACATCGGCCAGATCGCGCCCAACGTGCAGATCACGACGACGACCGGGGGGTCGGCGGGCATCGTGCCGTTCATTCGCGGCGGCGGCGTTACCGACGGATCCAACATCACCTCCGAGCCAGAGGTCGGCGTCTATATCGATGACGTCTATCAGCCGCGCACCGCGGCGTCGTTCATCGAGGCGCTCGACGTGGAGCGGATCGAGGTGCTGCGCGGGCCGCAGGGAACGCTTTATGGCCGCAACAGCTCGGCCGGCGCGCTCAAGATCGTGACGCGCGAACCCGGGGAGACCACCCAGGGACGCATCGAGATTGGTGCGGGCAGCTGGGACGAATTCTACGGCAAGGCCGCGATCAGCGGGCCGGTCACCAAGGACGGCGATCTGCGCGCCGGCTTCTCCGGCATCATCCGCGACCGCGACGGCGGCCGCCAGTATAACGCCACCCTCGACAAGAAGGTCGGCGCCGAATCCTACCAGGGCTTTCAGGGCGACGTTGTCTACGACAAGGGCGACATCAAGGCCCGGCTGAAGGGCTTCTACTCACACCTCAGCAGCGATGGCCTTTACGCCGTCGGCCTTGATCCGACGAGCACTGAAACCGACTACAAGGCGATCCAGCCCACTTCGGGTTCGTACCGCGTCGTGAACTCCCCGCGCGAGGCCTACACCGATGTGCGCCAGTACGGCACCAGCCTCAACGTCACCGCCCAGCTCAGCAACACCGTCGAGCTCGCCTCGATCTCGGCTTGGTCCAAGCTCACCGATGCTTGGACGCTGGATTTCAGCGGCGGTACCCCTAACGCCGCGCTCGGCATTCCAGGCGAGGGATATACGGCGCAATATGTGAACACGTCCGCCAGCCACCAGACCGCGCTTAGCCAGGAACTCCAGCTGCGCGGCACCGCCTTGAACGAGTTTCTGTCGTTCGTCGGCGGCCTCTACTACTTCCGTGAGGCGGGCGCGCAGAACATCCGGACCGAGCTGTTCGGCAGTGAGATCCCGCACGAGTTCAACATCGTCACCAACAGTTACGCTGCCTTTGGTCAGGTCGGACTGCATTTCACGCCGGAGCTCACGCTGAACCTGGGTGGCCGCTACACCGAGGATCACAAATCGCTCGATGCGACCATCAGCGGCGTCCGGGTAGTCCGGCACGACAAGTTCAAGGACTTCCTGCCCAAGGCGAGCCTGGACTATCAGGCGCTGGATAACCTGCTCCTCTACGCAAGCTACAGCGAAGGCTTCAAAGCGGGCGGCTACAACGGGCTTTCCGATACCGCGGCCCAGGTGGACCTGCCGTTCGCCGCGCAGAAGGTCAAAGCCTATGAGCTCGGCTTCAAGAGCGAGTTCTTCGATCATCACGCCCGGCTGAACGTCTCGGCCTTTATCAACGACTACAGCAGCATCCAGCAGCAGCTGGTGACCGATGAAGGGGTCTTCCTTACCCAGAACTATGCCGCCCGGCACAAGGGCATCGAGGCGGAGCTGAATGTCCGGCCGATCCCTGCCCTCACCCTCTGGGCGAACGGCGTCTACAATGACGGCAAGTACAAGGAATCTGCAGACGAGGTCGCAAATGCGGCGAGCACCTTTGTCGGTAACGAGATGACCAACGTCTTCAAGTACCAGGCAACAGTCGGCGCGGATCTGTCGCTCGCGGCCGGCCCGGGCACGTTCCTGCTGGGTGCGAACTACAACGCCCGGTCTGACTATTACTCGACGCCCGACAATTCCTTCTACGGGCACGTTCCGGCGACGGACATCGTCAACGCCTATGTCGGCTATGACCTGGACGACTGGTCCCTCAAGCTCAACGTCAAGAACCTGACCGACGATCGTTACTGGACCACCGGTTTCGGCTTCAGCGTCATCCGTCCTCGCTTCCTCGGCGATCCGCGGACCTGGCGGGTGTCGCTCAGCAAAAAGTTCTAACGCTCGCTAAAGCTAGGGAAGAGGCGGGAGACTTCCCGTCTCTTCCCGGGACCGCCGTACGCTGATAACCCCGGCGCTGATCCGCCAGGACGCACCTGTCCTGGATCAACGTTCGCCCGCGCATCTCGACTGTTGATGACGTGGACGGCTTTCCATTCTCAAGGGCGTCGACGCCGCAATGTTCGTGGAGGAGTTGAAGCAGCCTAGTGAGCGCGGGAGGCAACTGAGCGCCGAGCTGGAGGTGAGTGCCATCCGCGAGGACGTCTCCGCGCTGCTCCACCCCGGTCTCGGTCCGACCTATCGAAGTCGAGGGTCCGTCCCGCGGAGGGGTTCGAGGTTGCGGCATTGAAGGCCCAGGCATTGAACGCATCGGCGCCCTCTTCGAGGCGGTGGTGCTCACGCGGGAAGACGGCAAGCTCGCAATCGACCTGTGCAGGGGCACAGGCGCCGTAGCCTAGTCTGGGTCCTTCCGCTGACGCGGCCCTGCCGCTGACGCCCCAACCGCAAGCAGCCCCGTCTCTGGTGAGGCGGGGCTGTTTTGTGTTTGGTTGCGGGGACATGCAGCCACTTTGATTCGCTGACTCGTTGCCTAGCCGGAAAGGGCCAGTCAGGGACTGGCAAGTGTTGACAAACGACGTTGGTGAAGCTGCCGTTGCGAGGTCAACTGGTCGGTCGGCAGCGATCGACGCCGCAGCGGCGTTCATGTCGCTGCAACAACCTCCCGGCGATCTTCCTGATGCCCTCCTTTCCCGCGGAGGCGATGGCAGCATCGACATCGTCTATGTTCTCAATGCAGATCTGGTCACATGTGGCTGGCAAGTCCGCAGAGATCCAGGTTCATCCGCTCGATGACGTAGTATGCCATCGACAGCCTGGCCTCGACCGCACGATTGCCATTGGCCTTTATGGATCATCGGCCCCCTTGCGCTGATTTTACAACCACCCCCGCTCTGGCACTGTCGGTCGGAGTTTGCCGACGCACAAAAATGCATCGTTGCTGCCGATCAGAACTGCACCGCCTTGGTCAATCCGCCATCGACCAGCAGATTGGTGCCGGTGGTGAAGCTCGCGGCCGGGCTGGCCAGGAAGACGACCGCCTTGGCGACCTCGTCAGGACGGGCCATGCGGCCGAAGGGGTTCTGCGCCATGCAGCGTTCGAACACGTCCGGCGCCTCGCGCTCGATCGAGCCCCAGACGCCGTCGGGGAAGTAGACATTGCCCGGCGAGACCGTGTTGACGCGGATGCCGTCTGCCGCATGCCGCTCAGACAGCGTCTTGCCGTAGTGGATCAGCGCTGCCTTGAGCACGCCGTAGGGCTCGGCGAACATGTCGACTTCGCGCCCCGACACGCTCGACACCAGCACCACCGACGCGATCGCCGACTCCCTGAGGAAGGGCAATGCAGCATTGGCCATCGCAACGCTGCCGAGGATGTCGGTCTCGAAGGCGCGGCGCCAGGTGGCGAGATCGCCGCCGCCGGCAAGCGCGCTGACATTCGGCACGACGATGTCGATGCCGCCCATGCGCTCGCCGGCCTCCGCGATCCAGCGCGCGATCGCATCGGCATCGGTCACGTCGACCGCACTGCCATGGCTGCGCTCGCCAAGCGCGCGCTGCGCGTCCGCGACACCCTCGGGGCTACGCGCGCAGAACGCGACCTCAGCACCTTCGGCCAGGAAACATTCGGCGATCGCGCGGCCGATCCCGCGCGATCCGCCGCTGACGAGCACCTTGGCGCCGTTCAGTCCCAAATCCATTTCTGATCTCCTTGGAGAAAAAAGAAGGGCGGCTTGCGCCGCCCTTCCGGGTTCGTGTCTCAGCTGCGAGGAGGCAGCGCAAAGGCGATGGTCTCATCGCCGTACCGGGTGCCAAGCGCGCCATGCCCGCCCGCGGTGATCACCACATACTGGCGACCATCGGCGCCGACATAGGTCATCGGCGTGGCGGTGGCGCCGGCCTTGAGCCGGTGCTGCCAGACCTCCTTGCCGGTCCGAGCGTCAAAGGCTCGAAGATACTGGTCGGTGGTCGCGCCGATGAAGACCAGGCCACCGGCAGTGACGATCGAACCGCCCAGGTTCGGCGTACCGGTCGGAAGCGGCAGGTTCCGCTGCAGGCCGAACAGGTTGTTGTCCCGCGCCGTGCCCAGCGTCTTGCGCCACAGGATCTGGCGCGTGTCGAGATCAATCGCGACCATCTCGCCCCAGGGCGGCGGCACGCAGGGCACCGTCGCCGGGCTCAGCCAGGCCCGCAGCGTCGCCAGATAGGGGGTACCCGCCTGGACACGCACGTCGAGCTTCTTGGCATTCTCGCCGCCGCTGCTCTTGCGCTTGAGCAGTTCCTTGCCCCGCGCGCTGTTGCGATCCACCAGCTCGAAGTAGAACGGCATGTTCATCGTGTTGACGAACATCACGCGGTTCTGCGTGTCGACCGAGGCACCGCCCCAGTCGGTGACCCCATCGAACGCGGGGTTGCCGATCGAACGGCTCGGCCCGATCGGCGTGAAGATCCCAGTGTTGCGAGCCCGTGCCAGGTCGATGCGACACATCAGCTGGTCGAGCGGCGTCGCGCCCCACATGTCCTGCGGCGTCAGCTTGGGCGGGGTGAGGCTCGGCATGCCGACCGAGAATGGCTGCGTCTTGGAGATGAAGGTGCCGGGGACCGCGCCGACCTGGTCGACGGGACGCTCCTCGACGCGAGCGATCGGCTTGCCGGTCGCGCGGTTGAGCATGAACACCTGACCCGTCTTGGTCGTCTGAATCAGCGCAGGAGTGCCATCCGCCGTGTCGAACAGCGACGGGCCGATCGGCGTGTCGAAGTCCCACATGTCGTCGTGGACCATCTGGAAGTTCCAGCGGAGCTTGCCGGTGGCGGCCTCCAGCGCGACGATCGACGAGCCGAAGCGGCGGTCGAAGGCGCGACGGAATCCGGTATAGTAGTCGGGCGACGGGTTGCCGGTGCCCAGATAGACGAGGCCGAGCTTCGGATCGCCGGTGATCGGGCCCCAGACGTTGGGGGTGCTGCGGGTATATTCCTGCCCTTCCGGCAGGCGCCCCGGCAGCGCGTCGGGCGAGCGGCCGACGTCCCACGCCCAGGCCTGCGTACCGCTGACCGGGTCAAAGGCGCGGACCACACCCGACGGCGCGTTGGTCGACATGTTGTCGATCACCCGGCTACCGATCACGAGCCGGTCATTGATGACCAGCGGCGTCGACGTCGAGACCTGCCAGCCCGGAGGCCAGGTGCCGGTCTGGTCGCGCAGGTCGACTGCGCCGTTGTTGCCGAAGCTGCGGCAAGGCTGTCCGGTCTCCGCGTCGATGGCGAAGATGCGGGCATCCATGGTGGGCAGGAAGATACGGGTCTTGCACTCCGCAGCCTGCGGCGCGGCATAATAAGCGACGCCGCGGCAGACGATGTACGGGTTGGTGCGCGGCAGCTTGGGATCGAACTTCCAGCGCGTCTTGCCAGTCGTCGCGTCGATCGCGAGCGCCATGGAATGCGGCGTGCAGGTGAACAGCGAGTTCCCGATCTTCAGCGGGGTCGCTTCGGAATGATATTCGCGACCCTTGTGGTGGATCTCGGTCTCGTCGGGACCGTCGCCGCTGTTGGAGATCCAGGCGACCTCGAGCTCGCGGACGTTGCCGGGCGTGATCTGTGCCGCGGCGCTGTAGCGCGAGCCGCCGGCATCATTGCCGTAGAAGCCCCAGTCGCTCGCGCCCTGCGGTCCTGCCGCGACGACCTGCGACTGGGCGCCACGTTCCGGGCCGAAGCTCGCAACCAGGATCAGCGCGACAAGCCCGATCGCCGCGATCGCGGTTGCCGCCTGGAAACCGCGCCACAGGCCGGTCGAGATCCTGGTGCGCGCCGGCACCGCCAGCGCCGGGATCAGGAACAGTGCGAGCAGCACGCTTGGCGCGAGCAGCCGTACTTCGAGCTTCCACGGGTCGCTGCCCGCTTCCCAGATCGCCCAGACAAGGGTGATCAGCCAGATGCCGAGATAGAGGAAGAAGCCGGACGGCTTGCGACGGGCCACCTGCACGCCGCTGGCGATCATCACCACGCCGACCAGCAGATAGTAGAGAGAGCCGCCAAGAACGGCGAGCCAGCCGCCGAAGCCAGCGAAAAAGACACCGAGCGCGATGAGCACGGCGCCGAAGGCGAGTTGCGCGATCCGCGCACCTTTTGAGACGTCCAATTGAGCCTCCGCAATTGCCACGGTCGCGGGACCCAAGTGGCGAAGCTTGACACTCCCGCGCGGCATGACGTGCGGGAGCACGACGGGCTTTCGGCCATGCTTTCAGCGAGCTCAAGCAAGCAGTGCGGGAGGTGCAAAACTTTCGTGCAGCGTGATTCTTGCTCACACGGTTGCGCAGAGCAGAACGCCTTACCGCCGAAACCCGAATCCCGCTGCTGTTCGACCAAGGGCGCCGACTTCGGTCACAGCGTCACGAACGCTCCCAGGCCGAGCACCGCAACCGTGTTCCGATCGGTGCGACCGCCCGGGTGGTGATAGAGCTGGAGATTGGGCCGCAGGCTGAAGGCGGGATCCACCACGATCGAATAGGCCAGCTCGGCCGCCCATTCGGCGCGCTGGGGTGAGCGGTCGGTCAGGCCCAGCGCGCGCTGGCGTGCCTCGACCTCGGTCAGCCGATCGTTGATCCGGGTGCGGCCGATCGCCAGGCCGATCTCGTCCTTGGGCCGGCCGCGCAGGATCCCCGACCAGGTGCCGCCGGCGACCAGGATCGAGCGGATCAGATTGGTGCGCCCGTCCGTCAACGTACCGCTCAGGAACAGGTTGAACACACCGCTGCCGTCCGCTGCCGGCGCGGTAAGCTGCTGCCGGGCGACGAAATAGCCGCCCCATCGCCCGCGTGCCTGCGCAAGCGGCAGGCCGGACAAGGCAGCATAGCCGCCGTCGACATCGCGCACGAGATCCTCGCTGCGCGACGTGTCGTGCCACACGCCGATCTTGTAGATGCCGGGGCGCCGCGCGTCGCCCCCCAGCTTCACGGTGAAGCCACGCTCGAGCGGGATCAGCGCGCCGGTCTGTCCCGCGGTGCCGAGGTAGAAGCCACGATCCTCGCGCAAGTTGGTGGGGTTGCGTTCGTAGACCCCGACCTGCGTGTAGCCGAGACCATCCTCCACCTTCACCCGCGCCCCCCAGACGCTCACCGGCGGGTTGTACCAGTAGTTGGGGGTGACGTGCCCCGGCACGATGCCGCAGAAATAGAGGCTCTCGAAGAAGCAGGGTGCCGTGCCGAAATCCTCGCCGATGCTCATGCGGCCAATCTTGGCCTCCACCTTCCCCAGCTTCTGGCGATAGAAGAGCTGCGACAACCGCCAGATCTGGCCGGCGCCGAAGATCGCCTGAGGCTGCTGGAGTACCTCCAGTCCGGCGGTCGCGTTGAGGTTGCGGCCATGGCGGTTGGTGACGAGCAGCTGGAAGGATCCGCCCTGGATCCCGGCGATCCGGTCGAGATCGGCCGTCGCCCCCATGGTCAACTGGCCGGCATATTCTACGCGCTCCTGTGTCCCGCCGCTGACGTTCCACGCAGGCATCGCGATATACTGGATCGTGGGCGTGATGCCGTTCGCCTCCAGCGCAGTGCGCACTCCGCCCCAGTCCCCCAGCAGATGCGGTGCAGGTGGCGGCGGCGCACCCGTGATCGCCGAGGGCGCCGGCCGGGGCGGCAGGGCCTCCTGCGCGGGCGCTTCGGCCGGCTCGGCGGATCCGGTCTGCGCCGGGGCGTGGGTCGGCAGGACCGGTCCGGTCTGCTCCGGAAGGGGTGCAGCAACGGACGCTGCCAGGGCCAGTATCAGCATGGCTTTCCTCCGGCGCGCCGGATCACGGCGGTCCTGCGAGCCTCAGGGGTGGAAGCAGGCGGCGCGCCAGAACGCGCCGCCGGATCAACGATTGGCCGAGCGGGGCACCCGCAGCACCAAGGCTGCGCCGATCAGCACGGCGGCGGTGATCGCATAGAGGCCGAGGCGGAGGTCGCCGCCGGCCGACACCAGCGATCCGATCACATAGGGCGAGACGAAGCCGGCGACGTTGCCAATCGCGTTGATCCCGCCGATGCCGGCGGCCGCCCACACGCCGCCGAGAAAGGCGGGCGGCAAGCTCCAGAACATCACGGTCGCGCTCAGCATGCCTGCCGCTGCGATCGACAGCAGCACAATCGAAAGCGTCAGGTCGTGTGGCACAAAGGAGGCGATCGTCAGTGCGACGGCACCCACCACCATCGGGACGATCAGATGCCAGCGGCGCTCGCGGTGGCGATCTGCCGAGAAGCTGAAGCCGAGCATGGCCACCATCGCGGCGAGGAACGGCAGGGTGGTGAGCATCCCGTTCATCAACGGACCGGTCGCGCCAGCGTTCTTGACGATCGTCGGCAGCCAGAAGGTGATCGCATATTGCCCCATGACCACGCAGAAGTAGATCGCGCACAGCAGCCACAGGCGCTTGTCGGCAAGGAACTGCCGGACCGAAAGATGCTCGGTTCGCACACCCGCATCCGCGGCAAGATCGTCGAGCACCTGACGCTTCTCAGCGGGCGACAGCCAGTCCACGTCGCTCGGCCGGTCGGGAAGGAAGCGGAAGGTCAGCAATCCCGCGATCATGGCAGGCAGCGCCTCGATCACGAACATCCAGCGCCAGCCTTCCCAAGCGGCGACGCCGGACATGTGCTCCATGATCAGGCCTGACAGCGGCGCGCCGATGATGCCGGCAAGCGGGATCGCCAGGAACATCGCGCTGTTCGCGCGCGAGCGCCGTGCCGCGGGGAACCAGTATGTCAGGTACAGCAGCGCACCCGGCGCGAACCCGGCCTCCGCGACGCCCAGCAGGAAGCGCAGGATGTAGAAGTGCGTCTCGGTTTCGACGAAGGCGAAGCAGGCCGAGATGAGCGACCAGCTGATCAGGATGCGCGCGATCCACCGCCGCGCGCCGACCTTGTGCAGCATCAGGTTGCTCGGCACTTCGAAGATCGAATAGCCGATAAAGAAGATCCCGGCGCCCAAACCATAGGCCGCTTCCGAAAAGCCCAGGTCCGAAGACATCTGGAGCTTGGCGAAGCCGATGTTCACCCGGTCGATATAGGCGGCAAGGTAGCAGAGCAGCAGGAACGGCAGGATGCGCCAGGCGATCTTGCCGTAGACGCCGCCGTCCACCGCGCCAGTGCCTGCGCGTAGAGCAGTGGTGGTCATAATCCTCTCCTTATCCGGCAGGCTCGATGTTTCGAGTCCCGCATCCGTTACGCGGCGAGCCACGCCTTGATGTTCTCGGTCATGGCCTGCGTCGAAATGCCGTAGCGATCGTGCAGCGTCGGCAGCGCGCCCGCGTCGAGGAACGCGTCGGGGAGCGCCACCTGGCGGAAAGGTGCGTGGACGCCGCCGCGCATCATCGCGCCCGCTACCGCCTCGCCAAGGCCGCCGGTGATCGAATGGTTCTCGGCAACCACCACGAGCCGGCCGGGCTTCGCACCCGCGGCGGCCAGGATCGTCTCCTCGTCGAGCGGCTTGATCGTGGGCACGTGGAGCACCGCGGCCTCGAGCTTGTCGGCGCGAAGCGCATCGGCGGTTTCCAGTGCGCGCATCGTCATCAAGCCCGACGAGACGATCAGCACGTCGGCCCCGTCGCGCAGCATTTTCGCCTTGCCGAGTTCGAACTGATACCCATACTCGTCGAGCACTGCCGGCACCTTGCCGCGCAGCAACCGCATGTAGACGGGGCCGCGATGGTCGGCGAGCGCGGTCGTCGCCTGCTCGATCTCGATCGCGTCGCAGGGATCCAGGATGGTGAGGTTGGGCATGCCGCGGAAGATCGCGAGATCCTCCGTCGCCTGGTGCGACGGGCCATAGCCCGTGGTGAGGCCCGGCAGCGCGCACGCGACCTTCACATCCAGGTCCTCTTCGGCGATCGCGAGGCAGAGGAAGTCATAGGCGCGCCGCGCGGCGAACACCGCATAGGTCGTGACCCAGGGCTGGAAACCCTCGCGCGCCATTCCGGCCGCCGACATCATCAGCAACTGCTCGGCCATGCCCATCTGATAGAAGCGGTCGGGATGCGCCTGCTGGAAGATGTGCAGGTCGGTGTATTTGCCCAGATCGGCGGTCATGCCGACGATGCGCGGGCGGGTCTCTGCGGCCTTGGCCAGCGCGTGACCGAACGGTGCGGCGATGGTGCGCTGTCCCTCGGCAGCGATCGAAGCGATCATGGCCGAGGTCTTGAGGCGGACGGGTGCGTTCATGGTCGGGTTCCCTCAGATCGCGCTGTTGACGGTGCCGCCCTGGGCGGCCCAGCCGGCGTCAACATCAGCAATCGCCTTGTCCCATTCATCCTCGTCGACGCGGATAAAATGCGTCTTCTCGCGCTGTTCGAGGAAGGGCACGCCGCGGCCCATCAGCGTGTCGGCGATGATGATGCGTGGCTTGGGCTCGCGCAGCTCGCGGGCGGTGTCGAAGGCGGCAACCAACGCCTCGATGTCGTTGCCGTCGACGCGCTGGGCATGCCAGCCGAACGCCTGGAACTTGGCGACGAGATCGGGATGGCCGAGCACGTCCATCGAGGGGCCGTCGGCCTGCTGGTTGTTGAAGTCGACGATCGCGATGAGGTTGTCGAGCTTCCAGTGCGGTGCCGAGAGCGCGGCCTCCCAGGTCGACCCTTCGCCGAGCTCGCCGTCGGAGAGCAGATTGTAGACGAAGCGGTCCGAGCCCTTGCGCTTGAGGCCCAATGCCATGCCGACCGCGATGCCGAGCCCCTGGCCGAGCGAGCCGCCGGAGATTTCCATGCCGGGCGTATAGGAGGCCATGCCCGACATCGGCAGTCGGCTGTCGTCCGAGCCATAGGTCTCCCGCTCGTCGAAGGGCACGATCCCGGCCTCGATCAGCGCGGCATAGAGCGCGATCGCATAATGGCCGATCGAGAGCAGGAAACGGTCGCGGCCCTCCCATTCGGGCTCGTCGGGCCGGTAGCGGAGCGCACGAAAATAGGAAACCGCGAGCACATCGGCGACGCCAAGGGCCTGGCCGACATAGCCCTGCCCCTGGACAGCACCCATGCGCAGGGCGTGCTTGCGAATATGATAGGCCCGTTCCGCTAGCTGGCGAACGGGCATGTTGGCGGCGGCAACGGCGCTCACTTCTGGCTCCTCTCGGCAATCCGTCCCTTGCGGACGGTCCTGTCGTGAGCTGAGTAGACGGCGGCGGCGCCGATCAGACAAACGCTATGTTTGCACCACAGATGAACTGGGTTCATGTGAGCCCATGCATATCAGCCTTGGTGCCTTGCACGTCTTCGATGCCGCGGCTCGCCACCTTTCGTTCAAGGCGGCGGCGGAGGAGCTCAACCTCTCGCCCAGCGCAGTCAGCCACGCGATCGCCAAACTCGAGCGCGATTTGGGTGCGCTGCTGTTCGATCGCGACGGCCGCCAGCTCGCGCTGACGCTTGACGGGCGTACGCTGCACGGCCCGGTGGAGGAGGCACTGGCGCTGGTGCGTTCGGGGATCAAGGCAGTAGCAAGCCGCCAGGCCGAGGTCCTTCGACTCCACGCCGCGCCGAGCTTCGCCGCGCAGTGGCTGACCCCGCGGCTGCACAAGTTCCTCGCGACCAATCCCGGCATGGAAGTGCAGATCGCCGCCGACACCGACTACAGCCGCTTCACCAACGACGAGTTCGACGCCGACATCGTCTATGGCATGCGCGAACAGGAAGGGCTTTCCGTTCATCCGCTCGGCGAGGAGCGGATCCGCCCGCTGTGCACGCCCGCCCTCGCCACCCGGATCAAGACGCCGGTGGACCTGCTCGGACACATGCTGATCTGCAGCACGCTCAAGTCGGTGCAGTGGGACAGGTGGTTTCGCGCCAACGGAGTGCAGCCAGGCCAGGGCTCGACCATGCGCTTCGACCGGAGCTTCATGGCGATCAGCGCCGCCGCCGATGGCCTCGGCATCTGCCTTGATTCGACTCGGCTCGCCGAACGCGAACTGGCGAACGGGCGGCTGGTCGCACCGCTGGAGGGACGGAGCGAGGACCTGGCCGAGACCGGCCATTACCTCGTCTATCCCAAGCGCAACGCCGACCGACCGATCGTGAAGGCGTTCACGCGCTGGCTGCTCGACGAACTCGCCGGGTCGGCGGACGCGGGCTGAGCCCGCGCCGCGCGCCTCAGTGGATCAGCATCCCGCCGTTCACGTCGAGCGTAATGCCGGTAAGATAGCTCGACAGGTCGCTGGCGAGATAGAGCGCGGCATTGGCGACGTCGTCGGCGCGGCCAAGGCGGGCGAGCGGGATGCCGGCGCGAATCTCGGCTTCCTGCGCGTCGCTGAGCTTGCCCGCGGTAATGTCGGTCGAGATCAGCCCCGGGGTGATCGAGTTCACCCGCACCTGCTGCGGCCCGAACTCGCGCGCCATCGCCTTGGCGAGGCCGAGCACGCCGGCCTTGGCCGCGCTGTAGTGCGGACCGCCGAAGATGCCGCCGCCCCGCTGCGCCGACACGGACGAGATGCACACGATGCTGCCGCCGCCCGCGCGGATCATGTGCGGGATCACCGCCTGCGAGCAGATCAGCGTGCCGCGCAGGTTGACGTCGAGGATGCGATCGTAGTCGGCCCGGCCGATCTCCAGCGTCTTCACCGGCTGGGTGATGCCGGCATTGTTGACGAGAATGTCGATCCGCCCGAACTGCTCCGCTACGGCGGCAACCGCAGCGGCGACGGCGGTTTCGTCGGCGACGTTTGCGCCGAGACCCAGATGCTTTGCGCCAAGAGACTCGGCTGCCGCCGCGGCACTGCCCGGATCCAGGTCGATGATGGCCACCGTCGCGCCTTGCTCGGCGAAGGTCCGGGCCGTAGCGCGGCCGATACCGCGAGCCGACGCGGCACCTGTGACGATTGCAACCTTTCCCGAAAGCAGCATCAAACTCTCCATCGATCTTGACCGCCGGCCTGATGCCGACCTGCTGCGACTATTCATCGCCCGCCCGAAGTAGATCAAACGCATGTTTCACATCTTGGATGAAGGAAACTCACTCCGGGCGAAGGGAATGCCCCGCTGCGAAAGGCGGAACGGGAGCATCTCGTGGAGGCGCTCCTCGGCGCTTTTTTTTTTCGGTGCCCAGCCTTTCTGCGGGATGTCGGATTACACACCCGTGCATCCGGATACCTCGTCGGGCCGACGTTTCGTTCAGCCAACACAAAAGGCTGAGGCATCAGATGCGGCGGTCAGCAAGCAATCCGCAAGGCCCAATGCGCCCGCCCTCCGTTCGGCTGCTTGGAGTGCTCGCTGCCGGTCGCGGACAGACCAGTTTCCACTTATCGTACTTGCGGCAGCCACCTGATCGAACGGCAGCTTTCGGAACCGGTGGGCGATGGCCTCTGCTTCTAGGGGAGCGGGAAGGACGTTCTGAACGGTGGAGTTTGGGTCCTCACCACAATCCGCTGGCGCTTCAGCGTAGACTCAACTCGTGATTATGACTCGTCCGCTCGCGTTACTCAGCCCAGAGAACCGAAGAATACATCGCTATGGACGACGCCAATGCCAACGCACTCGCCGTGCTCGGCATCGATCAAGTACGACTGGCCGCCGTCAAATTCGTACCACCAATCCGGCTCACCGGGTATGGGTGCATCGTCGGCCGTCACGCGCCACAGATCCCGGCCCCCTAACGCGACCCGTACAGCCGCTTGAGAACCTTCCCGCCAAGCGGCGCAACCGCGCTTGTCGGCGTAAGCCCGGGCGGCCGCGACTGCCTCCCTGCGCAGGGGCACAGCCGCCGTAGCGCCGTCTGCGCCCTGCTGCTGACGGCTCAAACGCAAACAGCCCCGTCTCTGGTGAGACGGGGCTGTTTTGTGTGTGGTTGCGGGGACAGGATTTGAACCTGTGACCTTCAGGTTATGAGCCTGACGAGCTACCGGGCT
>NZ_JAJFET010000002.1:320256-422910 GCF_020707215.1 Sphingomonas sp. PL-96 | reverse complement strand
ATAGGACATATGAACTGGCTTAAGCTTTAACCGAATACCCGACGCCTTGAAAACGCCAGAACCCGGAGCCGCCGCCCACATGTCCCTTCATCTAAACCAACAATGTCAAAGAACAAAACGCCGGCGCTCCAGCAAACCCCTCTTTCAAGAGGCGCTCAGCACCACGTTTTTTGCGACCTCAGCAAGCGCTCCAGTTCGGTGCGCCGCTGCGGTGAAAAGGCCTCTAGACCCACTCCCCACACCCGTCAAACCCATTTTTCACAAATCTGACAGAAAAGCTCAAAAGTCTCGCATTTCTGCGGTTTTTCTGGTGTGTCGCCCCTGTCCCGCATACCCCTGATCCATGGAAACACCGCTCCAGGCGCCGAATCAGCCAGGCGAATCGCTGCCGCATAGGGGCCTGGGGGCTATCTCCCCTTGCCTATCCGCCTCTCCCGCGTGATTTGCCCGGGATATCCCTGACGTACCCGAAGGCGAACCATGACCGAGCCCGCTTCCGCACTGACGATCGTTCCACCCGCAGCGCCGCTGGTCGGCCGCGTGGTGCTGCCGGGCTCCAAGTCGATCACCAATCGGATGCTGCTGATCGCGGCACTCGCGCGCGGCACCAGCCGGCTTACCGGTGCGCTCAAGAGCGACGACACCATCCATATGGCGGCCGCCCTGCGCCAGCTGGGCGTGACGGTGGAGGAGCCGGACGCCACCAGCTTCGTGGTCACGGCATCGGGAACGCTGCATCCCTCCGCCGAGCCGCTGTTCCTGGGCAATGCCGGGACGGCGATGCGCTTCCTGACTGCAGCGGCCGCGACGATCCGCGGGACGACGGTGCTCGACGGCGACGCACACATGCGCAAGCGCCCGATCGCTCCCTTGGTGGCAGCACTCAAGACCATGGGCGTCGCCGCCGAGGCGCCGACAGGGTGTCCGCCGGTGCGCATCGTTGGCACTGGGATTGCAGGCGGACGCGTGGTGGTCGATGCCGGTCTCTCCAGCCAATATGTCTCTGCGCTGCTGATTGCGGCCGCCTGCGCGAATGAGGCCGTGGAGATTGCGCTGGCGGGCGGCAACATCGGCGCGCGCGGCTATATCGATCTGACCCTGACCGCGATGGCGACTTTCGGCAGCACGGTTGCCCCGACGGGGGACAGCGGATGGCGGGTCGCCCCGACCGGCTACCGTGCGGCGGACGCGATGGTCGAGCCCGACGCCTCGGCGGCCACCTATCTCTGGGCTGCCGAGGTTCTTACGGGCGGCGCCATCGACATCGGTCTTTCGCCGGAACGCTTCAGTCAGCCCGACGCCAAGGCCCAGGCGCTGATCGCCGCCTTCCCCAACATGCCGGCAGTGATCGACGGGGCGCAGATGCAGGACGCGATCCCGACGCTGGCCGTGCTCGCGGCGTTCAACAATCAGCCGGTGCGCTTCACGGGCATTGCGAACCTGCGCGTGAAGGAGTGCGACCGCACGCGCGCGCTGTGCACCGAACTCAACCGTATCCGCAGCGGCCTGGCCGAGGAACAGGGTGACGACCTGCTGGTGCATGGGGATCCGGCGCTTGCCGGGCAGACGCTCGCGACCTCGATCGAGACCTATTCCGATCACCGGATCGCGATGGCATTTGCGCTTGCCGGACTGAAGATCAGCGGCATCCGCATCCTCGATCCGGGCTGCGTCGCGAAAACCTATCCGGGCTATTGGGATGCGCTGCGATCCCTGGGGGTCGCGCTGCTGGCCTGAGGCTCCGCGCGCGCGAGCAGGTGCTGCGCCTGTTTCAGGTGCGGGGCGTCGAGCATCCGCCCCTCGTGGCGGAGCACGCCGGTACCGGGCGAGGCAGCGAAGGCAGCGACCACGCCCTGCGCATGCGCCACCTGCTCCGGTGTCGGCGTGAAGGCAGCGTTGATGACCGGCACCTGCGCCGGGTGGAGCGCGAGCATGCCGGTAAAACCGTCGCGTGCCGCCCGCGCCGCATACCGCGCCAGCCCGTCGCCATCCGCGAGCGCGGGATAAACGGTGTCGATCGCCGCCACTCCAGCCGCATGCGCGCCAAACAGCGTCAGCGAGCGCAGCATCTCATAAGGCGGCGTGTAGCGGCCATCCTCTTCGCGCGAGGTCGCAGCGCCGATCGCGGCGGGGAGATCCTCGGCGCCCCAGCTGATCCCCAGCAACCGGTCGGCTACCTCCGCATAGCTGCCGAGCGCAAACACCGCCGCGGGCGTTTCGGTGGCAATCGGCAGGATCGGCGGGCCGCGCTCCTCCAGTCGTTCGATCAACTGACGGATGCTCGCCGCTCCCTCCGCCTTGGGCAGCACGATACCGTCCGCCGACCGCGCCGCCGCGAGATCGGCGTCGAGCCGCCCGGCATCGAGCGGGTTGATGCGCACCAGCCGAAGCACCGCGCCGCCGGGCTGCGCCAGGAACGTCGCCACGTTGCCAGCGGCGGCATCCTTCGCCTCCGGACGCACCGAATCCTCCAGGTCTAGGATGATTGCATCGGCACCACTTGCGGCTGCCTTGGCGAAGCGGTCCGGCCGGTCGCCGGGCACGAACAGCAACGAGCGCAGCCTCATGCGGCACCCCGCCGCAGCAGCGCGGTGCGCAGGCAATCGCAGACCAGCTCGTCACGCTGGTTGAAGAGCTGATGGCGGAAGGTGACGATGCCCGCGTCTGGGCGCGAGCGGCTGTCGCGCAGCCCGACCACCTCAGTCTCCGCGCGCAGCGTGTCACCCAGGAACACCGGCTTGGGATGCACGAGCTTGTCATAGCCAAGGTTCGCGACCAGCGTGCCGAGCGTCGTATCGCCCACCGACAGCCCGACCATCAGCGCGAAGGTGAAGGTGCCGTTGACCAGGATCTGCCCGAACTCCGACGCGCGCGCCGCCTCCGCATCCAGGTGCAGCGGCTGCGGGTTGTGGGTCATGGTCGAGAACAGCAGATTGTCGGTTTCGGTCACGGTGCGGCGGATGTCGTGCGCGATGCGGTCGCCCACCTGCCACTGGTCGTAGGTGCGCCCCGCCATCAGCCTTCCCTCTCCACCCGCACCAGCAGCGTGCCTTCTCGCACCTGCGCACCGGCGCTCGCCCGCAGTTCGGCCACTACGCCGTCAAACGGCGCGACCAGTCCGTGCTCCATCTTCATCGCCTCCAGCGTCAGCAGCCGTTGGCCCTTCTCGACCCCCTGCCCTTCCACGACGTCGACCGCAGTGACGCGGCCGGGCATCGGCGCCAGCAGGCTGCCGTCGGCAGCGCCGCCGCTCGCTGCACCCTCGGCACGAAAGCGGCGGAACCGTCGCAGCTCGCCCTCGTGCTGCACCACCCGCCCTTCGTCGGTGTCGAAGCCGCCGAACGCCTGCATGATCGGCTCGGCGAGATCGACCGCGTAGCGGCCGCCGCGATCGTCGACCAGCGCGACCTCGCGCCGCGGGGCGGCGTTGAGGCGGAAGCCGCTGCCCCGCTCCCACGGTCCCTCGCCTTCCGGCGCGACCAGATCCTCGGCGGCCCAGCGCGCCATCGCGTCGAGCGGCAGCGTCGGTTCGGTCAGCGCAGTCAGGTGCCGTTCGATGAAGCCGGTGTTGACCGCGCCGGAGCGGAACTCCGAATGGCTGAGACAGCGGGCGGCGAAGCCCAGGTTGGTGCGCACCGGCCAGACTTGCGTCCGTCGGCAGGCGGTGGCGAGCGCCTGCGCGGCGGCCTCGCGGGTATCGCCACGCGCAATCAGCTTGCCCAGCATCGGGTCGTACTGGTCGGAGACGCGGTCGCCCTCCTCGACGCCCATGTCATAGCGCAGGTCTGCCAGGCCAGCCGCCGGGGTCGGCAGTCGCAGCACGTCGAGCTGCCCGGTCGACGGCAGGAATCCAGTTGCCGGATCCTCGGCATAGAACCGAGCCTCGATCGCATGCCCTTGAATAGCCAGCTGGTCCTGGCGCAGCGGCAGCGGCTCGCCACTCGCGACGCGTAGCTGCCATTCGACGAGGTCGACGCCGGTGATCTCCTCGGTCACCGGATGCTCGACCTGCAGCCGCGTGTTCATCTCCATGAACCAGATGCGGTCGGCGCGCAGGCCTTCCGATCCGTCGGCGATGAACTCGATGGTGCCGGCGCCCACATAATCGACCGCCGTGGCCGCGCGCGCCGCAGCGGCGCAGATCGCCTCGCGCGTGTCGACGTTCATGCCGGGGGCGGGCGCTTCCTCGATCACCTTCTGGTGCCGCCGCTGAAGCGAGCAGTCGCGCTCGAACAGGTGGACGACGTTGCCGTGGCGATCGCCGAACACCTGCACCTCGATGTGGCGGGGCGAGAGGATGTATTTCTCCAGCAGCACCCGGTCATCGCCGAACGACGAGGCGGCTTCGCGCTGACAGGATTGCAGCAGATCGGCGAATTGCGCGGGATCGTCGACGCGGCGCATCCCCTTGCCCCCCCCGCCGGCCACCGCCTTGATGAGCACCGGATAGCCAATCGCCTGCGCTTCCGCCGCCAGACGTTCGAGGCCCTGGTCATCGCCCAGATAGCCCGGCGTCACCGGCACCCCGGCGTCGATCATCCGCTGCTTGGCGGCGTCCTTGAGCCCCATCGCGCGGATGCTCGCCGCGTCCGGGCCGACCCACACCAGCCCGGCCGCGGTCACCGCCTCGGCGAAGTCGGCGTTCTCGGAAAGGAATCCATAGCCCGGATGGATCGCCTCCGCTCCGCTTGCGCGCGCGGCGGCCAGGATGCGTTCGCCGACAAGATAGCTCTCGCGCGCCGCCGCCGGGCCGATCGCCTCCGCCGCGTCCGCCAGCCGCACGTGCCGCGCGTTTGCATCGGCCTCGGAATAGACGGCGACGGTCCGGATGCCCAGCCGCCGCGCCGTACCGATAATCCGACACGCGATCTCGCCCCGGTTGGCGATGAGGAGGGAGGCGATCATGCCTTCCCCCCGTCATGCTGAACTTGTTTCAGCATCCATTCCCCCCCACGCGCCATGCTATGATGTTGGCGATGCCTAAGCAGCCCTGCGTCTACATCCTTGCCAGCCAGCCACTGGGCACGCTGTACATCGGCGTAACCAGCGATCTGGTGCGGCGCCTCCATGAGCATCGCAGCGGAAGCCATGCGGGGTTCACCTCCGCCTACGCCGTCCACCGTTTCGTGCGATACGAGCAGTTTGCGGACATGTTGGCCGCCATCGCGCGTGATAAGCAGCTGAAGCGGTGGCATCGTGCTTGGAAGATCAACCTGATCGAGTCCCAGAACCCGGACTGGCATGACCTGACCTCTGGCGTCGGCCTGCCGCCGATGGCTCCGCGGCCGCGGCGAAGTGGGCCCTGAAACGAGTTCAGGGCGACGGGCGAAAAATATGCTCACATCCGGAACACGCCGAAGCGCGGCGTCTCCGGAAGCGGCGCTTCCAGCGTCGCCGCCAGCGCGAGGCCGAGCACATCGCGCGTCTGCACGGGATCGATGATGCCGTCGTCCCACAGCCGGGCGGTGGCATGCCAGGGGTTGCCTTCGTCTTCGTACTTCTGCCGAACCGGCGCCTTGAACGCCTCCGCCTCCTCCGGCGACCAGCGATCGGCGTCCCGATGGACGGTGGCGAGCACGCTTGCCGCCTGCTCGCCCCCCATCACGCTGATCCGACTGTTAGGCCAGCTGAAGAGAAACCGTGGACTATAGGCGCGCCCGCACATGCCGTAGTTGCCAGCCCCGAAGCTCCCGCCGATCAACACCGTGATCTTGGGCACCGAGGCCGTGGCGACCGCCGTCACCAGCTTTGCGCCGTGCTTGGCAATCCCCTCGGCCTCGTACTTGCCGCCGACCATGAAGCCAGAGATGTTCTGGAGGAACAGCAAGGGCACGCGACGCTGGCAGGCAAGCTCGATGAAGTGCGCGCCCTTCACCGCGCTCTCGCTGAACAGCACGCCGTTGTTGGCCAGGATCGCGACCGGCAGGCCCCAGATATGCGCAAAGCCGCACACCAGCGAGCTGCCGTACAGCGCCTTGAACTCGTGGAACTCCGAGCCGTCGACCAGCCGGGCGATCACCTCGTGCACGTCATAGGGCGCGCGCACGTCCTGCGGCACGATGCCGTAGAGCTCCTGCGGGTCGTGCCTGGGCGGGCGCGGCGGCTGGCGGTTCACGCTCGCCTGTGCAGGGGGCGGCAGCGTCGCAACGATGTCCCGTACGATCGTCAGTGCGTGTTCGTCGTTCTCGGCAACATGATCGACCACGCCGGAGGTGCGGCCATGCGTTTCCGCCCCGCCCAGTTCCTCGGCGGTGATTTCCTCGCCGGTCGCCGCCTTCACCAGCGGCGGGCCGGCAAGGAAGATCGTACCCTGGTTACGCACGATCACGCTCTCGTCGGACATGGCCGGCACATAGGCGCCGCCAGCGGTGCAGCTGCCCATCACGCAGGCGATCTGTGGAATCCCGAGCGCCGACATATTGGCCTGGTTGAAGAAGATCCGGCCGAAGTGGTCGCGGTCCGGGAACACCTCGGCCTGGTGCGGCAGGTTCGCGCCGCCGCTGTCGACGAGGTAGATGCACGGCAGCCGGTTGGCCTCGGCGATCTCCTGCGCGCGCAGGTGCTTCTTGACGGTGAGCGGGTAATAGGTCCCGCCCTTCACCGTCGCGTCGTTGCACACGATCATCACCTGGCGACCGGACACGGGGCCGATGCCCGCGATCACGCCCGCACCCGGCACCTCGTCGTCGTAGAACCCATTGGCGGCGAGTTGGCCGATTTCCAGGAACGGCGAGCCGGGGTCGAGCAGCCGCTCGACGCGCTCGCGCGGCAGCAGCTTGCCGCGGGCGGTGTGGCGCTCGCGAGACCGCTCGCTACCGCCGCGGGCCGCGGTTGCGACATCGGCGCGCAGCCGCTTGGCCAACGCGCGGTTGTGCGCGGCATTGGCTTTGAACGTCTCGCTGTCGGGCGCGACGTTGGTGGACAGGATGGGGGCGGTCATGACAGCTCCTCCCCGCTCGCGGGGAGGATCACTGTGCCACCGGGGGATTGTGACCGATCAGTTCCCGCCCGATCAGCATCCGCCGGATCTCGTTGGTCCCAGCTCCGATATCCAGCAGCTTGGCATCCCGCAGGAACCGCTCGACCGGCCAATCCTTGGTATAGCCCGCACCGCCAAGTGCCTGGATCGCCTCGAGCGCGACCTTTACCGCATTCTCGCTCGCCAGCAGGATCGCGCCCGCGGCGTCGAACCGCGTGGTGCGTCCCGCGTCGCAGCTCCGCGCCACGGCATAGACATAGGCTCGCGCCGAATTGAGCGCGACATACATGTCGGCGACCTTGGCCTGCATCAGCTGGAACTCGCCGATCGGCCGGCCAAACTGGCGCCGCTCGCGCACGAAGGGGATCACCACGTCCAGACACGACTGCATGATGCCCAGCTGAATGCCCGCCAGCACCGCGCGTTCATAGTCGAGGCCCGACATCAACACCCCGATGCCACCGTTGAGCGGCCCCATCACCTGCTCTTCGCCCACGAAGCAGTCGTTGAAGACCAGCTCGGCGGTCGGGCTGCCGCGCATGCCCATCTTGTCGATCTTCTGCCCGATGGCGAAGCCGGCCATGTCCTTTTCGATCAGGAAGGCGGTGATGCCGCGGCTCCCCTCACCCGTCTTGGCATAGACGACCAGCGTGTCGGCATAGGCCGCGTTGGTGATCCAGAACTTGGTGCCGTTCAGTCGGTAGCCGCCGTCGACGGCTTCCGCGCGCAGCTTCATCGACACCACGTCAGAGCCGGCACCCGCCTCCGACATGGCAAGGCTACCGACATGCTCGCCCGAGATCAGCTTGGGGAGGTACTTCGCCTTCTGCTCGGCGCTGCCCCAACGGCGGATCTGATTGATGCAAAGGTTGGAGTGGGCGCCATAGCTCAGCCCCACGGAGGCGGAGGCGCGGCTCACTTCCTCAACCGCGACGACATGCTCGAGATAGCCGAGCCCCAGACCCCCGAATTCTTCCTCGACCGTGATGCCGTGCAGGCCCAGCGCGCCCATTTCGGGCCAGAGATCGCACGGGAACCAGTCCTCGGCGTCGACCCGCGCGGCCAAGGGCGCGATGCGGTCGGCGGCGAAGCGGCGCGTGGTCTCACGGATCGCCTCGGCCATCTCGCCGAGCGCGAAGTCGAAATCCGGGGTCAAATGGCCTCTCCATCTGTTCTGTTTTGCCGCAAGTGTAGCACGGGTTTCCACGAACGAAAGTTGCGCGTGCGTGAAACAGCCGAAAAGCGGCGCGGCGCTGCTGGCGAGCGGCCGCCCGATCCTCTATGTGCGCCGTATCCCCCAATTCCCGAGAACTGCCTGTGTCCGACCCGTTGCCGATCCGCGTCGTCGCGCTGTACCGCTTTACCGCCTTTCCGGACCCCGCCGCCCTGCGCGGGCCGCTGGCGCAGGTCTGCTGCGGGTTGGGCGTCAAAGGCACGCTGCTGCTCGCTCCCGAGGGCATCAACGGCACAATCGCGGGCACGGACGCCGCCATCGACGGCGCGCTTGCCGCCATCCGGGCGCTGCCGGGCTGTGCCGCGCTGGAGCACAAGGAGTCGCGCGCGGCTACCATGCCCTTCCACCGCATGAAGGTGCGGCTGAAGCAGGAAATCGTGACGATGGGAGAGCCGCACGTCGATCCGGTCGGCCAGGTCGGCACCTATGTCGCGCCGGCGGACTGGAACGCCCTGATCGCCGATCCGGACGTGGTGCTGATCGACACCCGCAACGCCTATGAGGTGGCGGTCGGCACCTTCGAAGGCGCGGTGGACCCGCAGACCGACAGCTTCCGCGACTTCCCGCGCTGGTTCCGCGCGCATCGCGACACGCTGCTGGCAGGCAAGCCCAAGGTGGCGATGTTCTGCACCGGCGGCATCCGCTGCGAAAAGGCGACGGCGCTGCTCCGCGCAGAGGGCGTGGACGACGTTTATCACCTTCAGGGCGGCATCCTGAAATATCTGGAGACCGTGCCGGAGGCGAACAGCCGCTGGAACGGCGAATGCTTCGTCTTCGACCAGCGGGTCGCGGTCGGCCACGGCTTGGCCCCAGGCAGCCATGCGCTCTGCCACGCCTGCCGCATGCCGGTCAGCGTCGCCGACCAGGCCTCCCCGTTCTACGAGGAAGGCGTCAGCTGCCCCGCCTGCTACCACCAGCGCAGCGACGCGGACCGCGCCCGCTACGCTGAACGCCACCGCCAGGAAAAACTCGCCGAGGCGCGCGGCGAGGAGCATGTCGGCGCCAAGATCGCGGATCGAGACTAACTGCTCGCATTTCGTGCTCCCGCGCAGGAGCACGATCATTGGAGTACGATCACCCGCCTCGTGCGCGCCGTGCGTTCGCGTGATGCTCTACCCGCTGGAACAGCAGGTCGAGGTCCTCCTTGCTGACGTCGAACGTCTCGCCCAGATCCTCCAGCGCGCGATCCAGGTCCTCGGGGTGCGGTACGCTTTCCTGTGGCAGCGCCGCGCGCGGCGCGACCGGCACCGGACGGTGCGGATAGGAGTGGCCGGAGAAGCGGTGGAACAGGATGCCCGCCAGCATCAGCAGCACCGCATTTACGCCGACGGGCACAAAGGCGAAGCCATAACCCGCCGACAGCACCGCCGGGCCACCCACCACGGCTGTCAGCGCCGCGGCACCGCCGGGCGGATGCAGGCAGCGCAGCAGCGACATTGCCAGGATCGCGCCGCCGACCGCGATGCCTGCCGCCAGATGCGGTACCGGCACGAACTTCGCCGCCGTAACCCCCACGACCGCCGAGACAAAGTTGCCACCTACTACTGACCAGGGCTGTGCCAGCGGGCTCGCCGGCACCGCGAATACCAGCACCGCGGCTGCGCCCATCGGTGCCACCAGCAGCGGCAGCGACGAGAGATCGCCCAAGGCCCAGAAGCTGATCGCACTGGTCAGCGCGATCCCGAGCACGCCGCCGAGGCAGGCAAGCAGGCGATCCGACAGGTTCGCACCGGCGAGAATGGGAGCAAAGAGACGGCGCATCGGTCCACCCTGTTGAGAGAGCGGCCCCTGTGCCGCCGCGCCTGCGAAGCCAAGCCAGAAAAGCGCGCCGCCCCCCAAGCAGCACTTGCGCGGCGAAGGGTTCAGCCCCGCTTGGCGAGCATCCGGATGATACCGGAAAAGTCGGTGCTGGCACCGCCATCGGCGACGAAGCTGGCGTAGAGCTCCGCCGCCCGCGCGCCCATCGGCGTATCGACGCTCGCAGCGCTGGCGGCATCCAGCGCCAGCCGCAGGTCCTTCAGCATCAGCGCCGCGGCAAACCCGCCCTGAAAGTCGTGATCGGCCGGCGTCTCCGGCCCCACGCCCGGCACTGGGCAATAGGTCGTCATCGACCAGCTCTGGCCCGAACTGGCCGAGCTGATGTCGTAGAAGGTCTGTGGGTCGAGCCCCAGCTGCTCGGCGAGCAGGAACGCCTCGCAGGTCGCGATCATCGTCGCGCCGAGCAGCATGTTGTTGCACGCCTTGGCAGCCTGTCCCGCGCCGGCCGCGCCCGCATGGATCACGGCCTTGCCCATGAGGCTCAACAGCGGCTCGGCTGCGGCAAAGGCCACGTCGCTGCCGCCGACCATGAAGGTGAGCGTGCCTGCCGCAGCGCCGGCGATGCCGCCCGACACCGGCGCGTCGACGGCAAGCAGGCCCTTGCCGGTTGCCGCCTCCGCTAGCCGGCGTGCCGTCGCCACATCGATGGTCGAGCTGTCGATCAGCACCGCCCCAGGCGCGGCGACGCCGAACACGCCCTCCTCATAAACCTGCGCGACATGATGTCCGGCCGGCAGCATGGTGACCACTGCCTCGGCACCCTCTGCGGCTGCGCGGGCGCTGCCCGCGGCCAGGCACCCCGATTTGCGCGCCCTCTCCAGCGCCGCGTCCGACAGGTCGAACGCGCGCACGTCGTGCCCGGCCTTCGCCAGGTTCGCCGCCATGCCCCCGCCCATGTTGCCAAGGCCGATGAAGCCGATCCGTGCCATGCCCTATCCTCTCCCGCCCGACTTGACCGCCGGACCTGTTCAAATCCTTGTGCTCCTGCGGAGGCAGGAGCCCAGGGTATCGTGCACCGCGAGCCGTTGCTCTGCTTGGCCCTGGATCCCTGCCTGCGCAGGGATACGGCTTCATATCCGAGGGCGGTTGCACCTCATGCAGATGCCGTTCCTACCGCCCGGTCCAGTTCCCGGGTCGCTTTTCGACGAACGCGGCCATGCCTTCCTTCTGGTCGGCGGTCGCGAACAGCGCGTGGAACAGCCGGCGCTCGAACTGGATGCCCTGGGCCAGCCCCGTCTCGAAGGCGGCGTTGACCATCTCCTTGTTCGCCTTGACCGCAAGCGGCGCCATGCTCGCGATAGTGGCGGCGGTCTTCATCGCCTCCTCGACCAGATCGGCGGCCGGCACGATCCGGCAGACGAGCCCTGCGCGCTCCGCCTCTTCGGCATCCATCATCCGTCCGGTCAGGCACATCTCCATCGCCTTGGCCTTGCCGACCGCGCGGGCCAGCCGCTGCGATCCGCCCATTCCCGGCGACACGCCCAGCTTGATCTCGGGCTGACCGAACCTGGCGGTGTCGGCGGCCAGGATGAAGTCGCACATCATCGCCAGCTCGCACCCGCCGCCCAGGGCATAACCGGCAACCGCCGCGATCACCGGCTTGCGGGTGGCGGTGACCCGGTCATAGTCGGCGAGATGGTTGGTGCCGTACATGTCGGCAAAGCCCATCTCGGCCATTTCCTTGATGTCGGCGCCGGCCGCGAACGCCTTTTCGCTGCCGGTGATCACCGCGCAGCCCTGCGTCGCGTCACGGTCGAATTCGCCGAGTGCCGCCACCAGGTCGGCGAGCACCTGTGCGTTCAGCGCGTTCAGCGCCTTGGGCCGGTTGAGCGTGATCAGCGTCACTGCCTCGCGCTGTTCGACCAGGATCGTTTCATACTCTGCCATGCGGATCTCCTTCAGCCCTGGGGGCTCCATTCGCTTCCCGCGTCCAGCGGCGCGAAGATGCGGTCGATCATGTGGTCGGTCACGCCTTCGGGCGTGTCGGGCTGCCAGCGCGGCGCATTGTCCTTGTCGACCAGCACCGCGCGCACGCCCTCGGCAAAGTCGGGGCGCTGCACCATGTGCGCCGCCACCGCATATTCCTGCCGCATCTCGTCCTCGAACGTAGGCATGGTCGCGCCGTCGAGCAGCAGCTTCAACGCGACCTTCATCGACAGGGGCGATCGGCTGCGCAGAACCGCGAGCTGCTCGGCCGCCCAGTCGCCGCCGTCCGCCTCCAGCGCCGCCAAAATCTCCTCCAACCGATCGGACGCGAACAGCCGGTCGACCGCCTCGCGCTGCTCCAGGATTGCGGCAGGCGGCGGGGTCTGCGCGAGCGCATCGAGGATCGCGGTCGCCTCCTGCGGCGCTCCCATCAGCCGCGCCTTGGCGGCACCCAGCTGGTCGGACGGCAGATAATGCGTCGCCAGCCCCAGCGCGCAGCACGCCGCACCGTCGATCCGCGCGCCGGTAAGCGCCAGATACTGGCCGATCCGCCCCGGCAGCCGCGACAGATACCAGCCTCCGCCCACGTCCGGGAACAGGCCGATCGCGGTCTCCGGCATCGCAAACAGGGTGTTTTCGGTGGCGATGCGTAAATCCGCCGGCTGCGAGATGCCGACGCCGCCGCCCATCACCACCCCGTCCATGAACGCGACGACAGGCTTGGCATAGGTGAACAGCCGGTGGTTGAGGCGGTATTCGGTCGCAAAGAAGGCGCGCGCCTCGGCGCCGTCGCCCTGCCCGCTCTCGGCGGCGCGGCGGACGTCGCCACCCGCGCAAAAGCCCCGGCCCTCGGCATGGTCGATCAGCACGATCTCCACTGCCGGATCCTCGCGCCATGCCTCCAGCGCGTCGAGCATCGTTCGACACATCGCCTCGTCCAGCGCGTGCAGCGCCTTGGGTCGCGCCAGCCGGATGCGCCCCGCCTTGCCTTCGATCTCGATCCGAACCGCGGTCATTCGCGCACCAATTCCCGTCCCACGATCATCCGCATCACCTGATTGGTCCCCTCCAGGATCGAATGCACCCGCAGGTCGCGCCAGAAACGCTCGATCGGATAGTCCATCAGATAGCCGTACCCGCCATGCAGCTGCAGCGCACGGTCCACCACCGACGATCCCGTGTCCGTGGCGAAGCGTTTGGCCATCGCGGCGAAGCGCGTCTTGTCGGGCGCATCGGCCGTCACCTTGGCGGCGGCGGTGTAGAGCAGCATGCGCGCCGCCTGCAGCTCCGTCTCCATGTCGGCGAGCGTGAACTGGGTGTTCTGAAAGTCGGCGATGGCGCGCCCGAACTGCTTGCGATCGCGGGTGTAGCGAACCGCCTCGTCCAGGCAGCGCTGCGCCCCGCCCAGCGAGCAGGCGCCGATGTTGAGCCGGCCGCCGTCCAGCCCCATCATCGCGATGCGGAAGCCTTCGCCGTCGGAGCCAACCAGGTTCTCGGCCGGTACCCGCACGCCGTCCAGGTTCACCTGCGCAGTCGGCTGCGAGTGCCAGCCGAGCTTGCGCTCCTGCGCGCCGAACGACACGCCGGCCATATCCTTCTCCACCACGAAGCAGGAGATGCCCTTGGGCCCCTCCTCGCCCGTGCGCGCCATCACAAGGTAGACGTCGTTCTCGCCCGCGCCGGAGATGAACTGCTTGGTGCCGGTCAGCACATAATCGCCGCCGTCGCGCACCGCGCGGGTGCGCAGCGCCGCCGCGTCGGAACCCGATGACGGCTCGGTCAGACAATAGCTTGCCATCCGCTCCATCGTGACAAAGTCGGGCAGGTACTTCGCCTTCAGCTCTGCCGATCCGAAGCGGTCGAGCATCCACGATGCCATGTTATGGATCGAGATGAATGCGCTGGTGGACGGGCAGCCATAGGCCATCGCCTCCATGATCAGTGCAGACTCGAGCCGGCCGAGATTGATGCCCCCGGACTCCTCCGACACATAGATCGCCGCAAAGCCCAGGCCCGCCGCCTCCTTGATCACCTCACGAGGGAAGATGTGCTTTTCGTCCCACTCGCCCGCATGCGGGGTAATGCGGTCGGCGGTGAAGCGGCGCGCCAGCTCCTGGATCTCGCGCTGCTCTTCGGTCAGGTCGAACTGATCCACGGTCACTCCATCACTGCAGAGGGGGAGGCATTCGGGCGAGGCGCAACCCACAAGAGCGCAGCCGTACCGAACACCGAAATGAGCCAGAGGTAATAGCCGGCTCCGAACGCCTCGATCGGGATCGCACCGTTGTCGCCGTACATGTCCCGCCAGAACAGGGCATCGACCCCGAGCAGCGTCAGCATCGCGGCGACGCCGCGACGCATCGAATGCTGCCGCCCTGCCTGAGAGGCCGGACGCACAAGGATCCATAGCCAGGCCGGCACGATGATCAGGTTCGCGAACCATCCGAATTTGCCGACGGTGAAGCCCAAAACGCCTAGGATCAGGATCGACCAGCCGGGGAAATGCTTCGCCGGATCGGGCCCCGCGATCACCGGCAGCCACAGCGATACCGCCCAGAGCGCCAGCAGCACGACCGCAGCGAATCGGAAGCGCCCCATCCCCTCACCCCATCGTCGGGATGACGAACGCGTCCTGCACCCGGCTGGGCCCGCCGTCCTCGCTGCCGGTCGGAAGCGCAGATCCGTCGGGCCAGCGCTGGGTGACGGTCTTCACCTTGGTCCAGAAGCGTACGCCTTCCATCCCGTGCTGGTTGGCATCGCCGAAGCCCGAGCGCTTCCACCCGCCAAAGCTGTGATAGGCCACCGGCACCGGGATCGGCACGTTGATGCCGACCATGCCCACGTTGACGCGCGCGGCAAACTCGCGCGCGGCGTGGCCGTTGCGGGTGAAGATCGCGACGCCGTTGCCGTACTGATGCTCCGAGGGCAGCCTGAGCGCAGTCTCGAAGTCCGGCGCGCGGACGATCTGGAGCACGGGCCCGAAGATCTCCTCGCGATAGCTCGTCATGGCGGGCGTCACATGGTCGAACAGCGACGGGCCGATGAAGAAGCCCTGCTCATGCCCCTGAAGCGCAAAGCCGCGCCCGTCGACGACCAGCTCGGCGCCCTCATCCACACCGCGCTGGATCCAGCCCTCGATGCGCGCGCGGTGCTCGGCGGTCACCACCGGCCCGTAATGCGCCTCCGCATCGGTCGAGACGCCGACCCGCAACGCCTCAATCGCGGGCACCAGCTTCTCCCGCAACGCCTCGGCGGTGCGCTCGCCCACCGGCACTACCACCGGCAGCGCCATGCAGCGCTCGCCCGCCGATCCGAACGCCGCGCCGGCGAGGTCGGCGACCACCTGGTCCAGGTCGGCGTCGGGCAGCACGACGCCGTGGTTCTTGGCGCCGCCCATTGCTTGGACGCGCTTCCCCGCCTCGGTCCCGCGGCGGTAGACATAGTGCGCGATGTCGGAGCTGCCGACGAAGCTCACGCCGGCGATCGCCGGATGGTCGAGGATTGCGTCGACCATCTCCTTGTCGCCGTGGACGACCTGCAGGATGCCCTCCGGCGCACCCGCCTCCAGCATCAGCTCGGCCAGCCGCACCGGCACGCTGGGGTCACGCTCGCTGGGCTTTAAGAGGAAGGCGTTGCCGCAGGCGATGGCGATGCCGAACATCCACATCGGGATCATCGCCGGGAAGTTGAACGGGGTGATGCCCGCCCCGATGCCGATCGGCTGGCGCATCGAATAGACGTCGATCCCGGGGCCGGCGCCCAGGCTGTATTCGCCCTTCAGCGCGTGCGGGATGCCGCAGGCGAACTCCACGACCTCCAGCCCGCGCTGGATGTCGCCCCGCGAGTCCGCCAGCACCTTGCCATGTTCGGAGGAGAGCAGCCGTGCCAGGCTGTCCATTTCGGCCTCGACCAGTTCCTTGAACCGGAACATCACGCGGGCGCGGCGCTGGGGGTTGGTCGCAGCCCAGCCGGGCTGCGCCGCCTGTGCAGCGGCCACGGCGCGATCGAGATCGGCGCGCGTGCCCAGCCGCACTTCCGCCTGCACCTGACCGCTGTTGGGATCGAACACGCGGCCGGTACGGCCGCTGCCTGAAGCCTCGTCGCCGGCACGCGCGACGACATGGTCGATGAAACGCATCGCTCTCTCCTCGGCGGGTGCGGCGTCTGCTGGCCGTCTACCCGTAATATTGTTTCAACTACCGCGGATAGTTGTCGGGGACAATCTTGCTCATCGATCGTTCAGCCCGCGTGTGCGATGTGCGTCCCATCAACGAAAGGTCCCATGCGATGCGTTTCCGTTTCGCTCTTCTCGCCGCCGCGCTGGTGGTCGGCGGTACTGCTTCTGCCGCGCCTCAGGACAACAGCCGCTACGAGGCGAAGCTCGCCAAGGCGCTCGAAGGTCGCACTGCGGGCAAGCCCGTGAAGTGCATCAACCTGCGCGACATCCGCTCGACCGAGATCATCGATCGCACCGCGGTCGTGTACCGGATGTACAATGGCACCGTGTACGTGAACCGGCCGTCGGGTGCCTCGACGCTCGACAACGACGACATCCTCGTCACAAAGACGTTTACCTCCCAGCTGTGCAGCATCGACATCGTCCAGCTGGTCAGCCGGACGAGCCGCTTTCCCAGCGGCTCCCTGGGGCTGAGTGAATTCACCCCCTACAGCAAGGTCGACACGGCGAAGAAGTAAGCGGCGGCGGCCGGTGCGGCGGGTCTTCCCGCACACCGGCCGCCACGTCCCTCAGGCCAGCCACCCGCCGGTGAAACCCGCCCGCTGAAGCCCCCGCCGCAGGTGCGGGTTCTTCTGCATCGTCTTCCAGATCAGGCCCGAGCGCCAGTTCTCGATCATGCAGACGATCGGCCCCTGGTCGATGCCAAGGTGATCGATGTCGACCCAGCCAATCCCCGGCACCACCTTGCCATGCTTGAGCGGCGCGTCGGCCGCGGTCAGCGTGGGATTGAACGAGTCAAGAAAGCCGTATTTGCCGTAAATGGCGGAGCCGTAGCGGGCGTGCATCGCCTCCACCGCAGGCACCACGATCTCAGGCGCGAAGGCGATCGAGCCGAGCGCCGCAGTCGGCGCCAGCGTGCCATCGTCACGATCGCCAGGGCCGCGGGCCGAATAGCTGAAGAACTCCCGCTCGCGCCCGTCCAGCCGCAGCTTGAAATCGCCGGGACCGTCGCAGGCGGTCAGCCCCCACACGTCCGCGCTATAGCCGGCCCAGCCCCCGGGGTTGTGCGCCGCATACGTTCGCTGCGCATAGGTCGCGCGACGGCTGTTCTCGAAATAGTCAAGGTCCTTGCTGGCGATATAGGGGTCGCGGATGCCGCGGAAATCGACCCAGACCTGGCTGTACTGGTGCCCGAACAGCGGCGCGAAGTGGAGATAGGGATCGCCGCCATATTGGTTCGTCCAGCTCGGCTCGAACCGCTGAGCCCAGGCGCTCCACGCTTCCGGCGGCAGCGGATGCGTCGGCGACCCCAGTGCCAGCAGATAGAGCAGCATGCCTTCATTGTAGATGTTCCAGTCGTGCGGGATGAAGCCGCTTTCCGGGTGCCAGCCCATCGACAGGAACGGCGGACGCGGCGTGATCCAGGTCCACTCCACCGCGGCATAGATCTGGTCGACCAGCGCACGGATGCGCGCTTCCTCAGGATGGTCGCCGTCGAACCAGCTCTGCGCGAACAACATGCCGCCCAGCAGCAGCGCGGTGTCAACCGTCGACAGCTCGCAGCGGGCAAAGCGCAGCCCCTTGGTCACGCCCAGAAAGTGGTAGAAAAAGCCCTTGTAGCCGCTGAACCCGGTCGCGTCCGGCCCCTGCGGCGCATTGGCAAAGAATTCAAGCGTGGCGAGCGTCCGCGTACGCGCCGCGTCCCGCGTGACCCAGCCGTGTACGACGCCGATCGGATAGGCGGTGAGCGCAAAGCCAACCGCCGCGATCGAGGCGAAGGAAGGCGTCGGCCAGCGATCCGGCGCGAGCCCCGTCTCGGGATCGGTGGTTTCCCAAAAATAGCGGAAGGTGCGCTGCTGGATATCGGCGATCAGGGCCGGCAGCGCCAGCCCGTCGTTCGCGGGCGCCGCGGCGCCGCTCCCGGCAGTCAGCAGGCGTCCCGGTTGCGCACAGCCGGCCAACAGGCTTGCCACCCCACCCGCACCGGCCAGAAGAAGATTGCGCCGGTTGAGCATGGAAACACCTTTCGAGATCGAAGATAAAAAAATGGCGGGCGCTGCCGAAGCACCGCCCGCCAGGACAGGGGGAGTTAGAAGGAGAAGCCCGCCGAGAGCTTCACCGTCCGCGGCGGGTTCCCGCCGATGCTGTAGGTCGACCGTTCGCGATAGATGCTGGGCGAACCCGCATCCCGCGTCGCGTCGTCCGGGCTGTTATTGAAGTCGACATAGTTGCGGTCGTTCATCGCGTTGATGATGTCGAGCCGGAAGCGGACGCGTGCCTGATCGTACAGGAAGTTGAGCGGCACGTACTTGGTGATCGCCAGATCGAGCTGACGACGGCCCCAGCGATCGCCCAGGCCGAACGCTTCCGCACCGACGACCGCTCGCTCATACGGGTCGGACCGGTCTACGATCGTGCGCAGATAGGTCGGCGACTCGATCTGGAACTTGGCCGAGATCGACATGTCGATCGGCAGGTCCACGCTGCCCGCCACCACGAAGCGATGCCGCGGCACGGCGCCGGAGCGCACGAACGGGTAATCGGACGCACTCGGGAAATCGAGCAGGAAGTAGGCGGCTTGGTCCCCGTTCGGGCGGTTATCCTCCGCCTCCGTATAGGTGTAGGTCGCGTCCAAGCTCCACGGCGACGACGCCGAGTAGGACTTGGTCAGCTTGAAATATGCCGAGTCCGCCTTGGTCTCGAGCCCATTGTCACCGATGATGATCGCCCCATAGCCCGCCGGCGAGAAGTTGCCGGGTCCCTGCGGCGCACCGGTGGTCGGCGACGGCGCAAAGAACGAGCCGTCAGGGCGGCGGTTACCCATCAGGTAGACGAAACCGTCCTTGCTGACGATGCGGGTATAGCCGACTTCCAGCTCAACCGGGTTGAAGCGCCCGCGCAGGCCCAGGCTGAACTGGTCCGAATAGGGAACCTTCAGGTCGTTGTTGATGAAGCGGAATTCGCGTCCGCCCGCAGTGCCGGCCGCTGCCAGCTGCTGGCGGCCTTCCTCCGTCAGATAGACCGGATCCCAGGGGATGCAGACCGGGTTGGTCGGCAGGCAGGGGTTCTGCGTGTCCGCGTTCTGGAACAGGAAGGTGCGGCGCTGGAACCGCCCGGTTGCGAGCTCCTGCTGCAGGAAGTCGAACTGGTTGCGGTCATAGGACCGGCCGTAGCCGCCGAAGACCGAGAAGCGGCCCGCATCGTCGAAGCGATAGGTGAAGCCCAGCCGCGGTTGCCACGCGCCCTTGAACGCCTTCCGGTTGTTGCCGTTCGAGATATAGTCGTTGATGTCGTAATCGGCATTGATGAGGTTCGGATAGTTCTCCGGCGAGATCGCCGCCAGATCCTCGTCCGGCGTGACATAGTTGAGGAACGCCGGCGTCCGCTCGTAATCCCAGCGCAGGCCCAGGTTCAGCGTCAGCCGGTCGGTGACGTCCCAGTCGTCCTGGAGGTACAGGCCGAGCTGCCAGTTCTTGGAACGGATGCGCGGGTCACCCAGGTCGCCGACGGCACCGAACTGCAGCTGATACGGGATTTCATCGTTGAACCCGTCCGCGGTCGGCAGGTTGAGGTCATAGCTATACAGCGGGTTGAGCAGGTTCTGCTCCAGCGTATTGAGCTTGACCCACTTGCTCTTCACGCCGGCCTTGATCGTATGGCCTTCGAAGCCGGTCCAGGTGAAGTCATTCTGAACCGTCCAGCCGGTCTGACCCTTGTCCTGGAAGTTCAGACCGCCGCCGATGCGGAACAGATCATAGGTGTTGATGGAACTTCCGTTCACGTCCGAACGGCGGAACTGCTGGCCAATGCCATCGGTCGCCGGCCGGGGCGACCAGCTCACATCCTCATAGCCGACGCGGAAGTCGTTGATCCAGTTGTCGGTTGTGTGCTGCCAGCGCGCTGTGCCGCGGATTTCCTCCACGCTGTTCAGCGTCGCGGTGGAATAGGCGGCGATACCGTTGCTGATCTGGTATCCGGATTCGTCGCGATACTTGCCGGTGAACTCGATCAGGTCGCCATCGGTCGGCGTAATATCGATTTTTCCGAAATACAGGTCCTGCTTGAAGTTGGAGCTGTAGGAACCGAACAGATCGCGATACTGCGCCGGCAGGCTGTCCACGGCGATACCGTTGCCGGGCAGGATGTCGACCGGCGTATCGCGCCGCTTGCCTTCGTACGTCACGAAGAAGTGCGCCACGTCCTTGACGATCGGACCGCCCAGCGCGACGCCGAACTGCTTGTCGGTGGTCTCGACCTTGGGGATCTTGTTCGGATAGATTTCAGTCGGACGACGATCGCGCAGGCTCTGGTCGGTATAGTCGAAGAAGCCTTCGCCGTGGAACTCGTTGGTGCCCGACTTGGTGTTCGCGGTGATTGCGACCGACCCGACCTGGTCGAACTCCGCCTTGTAGTTCGACGAAATCACCTGATACTCGCCGATCGCGAGCTGCGGGAACGGGTTGCCCGGCGACGAGTCCTGGCCGGTCAGGCCGCCGCGCAGGACATAGTCCTTCTGGCTGACACCGTCGATGAACACGTTGACCGAGTTGCTGCCCTGCGCGCCGCCCTGGATGCGCGACGACCCGTCGGCGCTCTCGATGAAGCGCACGCCCGGCGCCAGATCGGCAAAGGCGAGGAAGTTGCGATTGACCTGCGGCAGCTGCTCGATGAGCCGGGTCGTGATGTTGATGCCGACCTGGCCGCCCGCCAGCGAGCGGATGCGGCTGCCGGTGACGATGACGTCGCCTTCCGGCGCGCCCTGGCTGCCGTCGGCAATGTCACCGGCCGGTGCCTGGCCGTCTGCAGGCGCGCCCGCCGAGACTTCGGTCAGGTCGATATCGAGTCCGGCCGTCTGGCCGACGTTCAGCGTGAAGTTGTCGGAGTTGCGCGTGCCGTTCTGGAGCTTGATCTCAAGCCGATAGGTGCCGGCGCGCAGCGACGCGAAATTATAGCTGCCGTCCGGGCCAGCCGCCACGGTGCGGCGGATGCCGGTGGCGACTTCCACGGCGGTCACTTCCACGACCGGATTGTCGGCGGACGCCGTGATGGTGCCGCGAAGCGACGCCTGTCCGACCTGCGCCGAAGCCGGCGTGATCGCAACCGCGCCGGCCGCCAGCATCGTCGCGCCCGCGAGCGCAAGCCGCAAAGCCTTGGTCCTGCTCATGATGTTTGCCCTTGTTCCCTGCTTACCGGTTGTTTTGTGTTGGTGGCCGCTCCGGTGGTCTCGCGCACGATGAGCTCGGGCGTACGCGGCTCGACCGCTTGGTCGACCCCTCCTGCGATCAGTGCTGCGAGCCGGACGACCGCACGCGCGCCGATTCCGGCGATGCCGACGCGCATGGTGGTGAGGGCCGGCGAGATCAGCCGCGCGAGCGGCACATCGTCGAAGCCGGCGATTGCGATGCGCCCGGGCACGTCCACCCCGGCGCGGCGAAAGCGCATCATCGCGCCGATCGCCATCATGTCATTGGCTGCAAACAGCGCGTCCGCAGCGTTCGAGCCGCCGAGTTCGGAAAGCAGCACCTCAGCCGCGGCCGTTCCGGCCTCCTCGAAGAAGTCGCCCGCCAGCACGCGCGGCGCCAGCCCGTGGCGCGCCATCGCCGCACGATAGCCCGCGACGCGCGCCTGCGCCTCCGTGTTTCCCGAAGGCCCGGCCAGATGGACGATGCGCCGGCGGCCGATCGCCACCAGATGTTCGACCATCGCCTCGGCACCCGCAGCGTTGTCGACCCGCAGTTCGGCGCGCCGTTGCGTATTCTCGCGACAGTTGATCAGCACCGCCGGCAGGCTTGCCGGCAGGTGGCCGAACATCTCCTGGGGGTCCAGGTCCGGCGCCATGATAATGACCCCATCGACCCGCCCGCGCATGGTGCGCAGCGTCTCGACCGCACGAGCCGGATTGGCATGGGCGTTTGAGAGCAGCAGTTGCAGCCCGCGCGCCGACGCCTCGCTGTCGATGCCGCGCGCGGTTTCTGAGAAGAACTCGCCATGCAGGTCCGGCAGCATCACGCCGATCGCGTTGGTGCGGGCCAGGCTCAGGTTGCGGGCGCCGGCATGAGGCACATAGCCAAGCGCCGTGGCGGCCGCCTGCACCCGCTCGCGAACGGCGGCGCGCACATTGCTGTGTCCGTTGAGGACGCGCGACACGGAGGCGACGGATACGTCTGCCTCACGAGCCACATCCCGGATGGTGGCGTGCACCATTGCGCCCTCGACTTCCTTCCCAAACCTCGCGGCCGGATCCCGGCCCTGCCAGCGGCTTTCTGTTGCGCCGCTGATCACTCTGTGTGTAACCGGTTACATCAGTTCGACACCCACGGCAAGAAGGCGATACAAGCCAGGCCGGAACCGCGGCGACGCGACACGTTTGGAGAGGATTTCTGTGATGGACGACCTGCGCATTTCCCGGCGCGCGATGGTGATGGGCGCAGCGACGCTCGCCGCCTGGCGGGCCAGTCCTGCCCATGCCCTGCTGCGCACGGTTGCCGCCGAAAGCCAGGGCCTGCCCGCATCGGTCGAGGCGCTGGTGGCCAAGATGACCGTCGAGGAAAAGGCGGGCCAGCTGACCCTGATGGCCGCCGCCTGGGCCGGGGGTGCCGCCACCGCGCTCAATCCTGCCGGGGACAACGGCACCTTCGATGCGCAGCTCGCCGAGACACGCGCCGGGCGCCTGGGCGGCGTCTTCAACGGCAATGGCGCCGAGATGGCGCGCCAGATGCAGCGTGTGGCGGTGCGGGAATCGCGCCTCAGGATCCCGCTGCTGTTCGCAGCCGACGTCATCCACGGCTTTCGCACGGTCTTCCCGGTTCCGCTCGCCGAAGCCGCCAGCTTCGAGCCCGAGCTGGTGGAAAAGACCGCGCGCGTTGCGGCGATCGAAGCGGCGGCCGCCGGCATCGACTGGACCTTTGCGCCGATGGTCGATGTCGCACGCGACGCCCGCTGGGGCCGCGGCGTGGAAGGATCAGGCGAGGACGTGCGGCTGGGTCGCGACATGGCCGCGGCGCGCGTCCGCGGCTTCCAGGGCAAGTCGCTCTGGGCCAATGACTCGGTCATGTCCTGCGCCAAGCATTTCGCCGCCTATGGCGCGGCGGAAGCCGGCCTCGACTATGGCGCGGTCGACGTGTCGGAGCACACGCTGCGCGAGATCTATTTCCCGCCGTTCCAGGCTGCGTTCGGCGCCGGATCGGGAACGACGATGGCCTCGTTCAACGAACTCTCAGGCGTGCCTGCGACCGCCAATCCCTGGCTGCTCGACGATGTGCTCCGCAAGGAATGGGGCTTCGACGGGCTGGTGGTCTCCGACTACACCGGCGACTATGAGCTGATCGACCATGGCTTCGCCGCGGACGCGCGCGAGGCGACCAAGCTCGCCTTCCTGGCCGGCGTCGACATGAGCATGCAGAGCGGCTTCTACATCCAGCACCTGCCCGGCCTGGTCGCCGCGGGCGAAGTGCCGATGGCACGGCTGGACGAGGCGGTACGCCGGGTCCTTGCACTCAAGGTGCGGCTGGGCCTGTTCGACGATCCCTTCCGCCGCATCGACCCGCGCCGCGAAAAGGCGCGCGTGCGCACCAAGGCGAACCTGGCGGTCGCGCGCGAGGCCGGGCGCCGCTCGATCGTGCTGCTCAAGAACGAAGGCGACCTGCTGCCCCTCCCCCGCTCGGGCAAGCGGATCGCGCTGATCGGGCCGTTTGCGCAAGGGCAGCACGACCTCGTGGGTCCGTGGAACGTCTATGGCACCGACGCCGATGCGGTGGACCTGCTGACCGGCGTGCGCCAGGCGATGGCCGATCCCTCTCTGGTTACGGCCACCGCCGGTTCGGGCATCGACGCGCCGCTGGCGGGCGGCATCGATGCAGCGGTCGCTGTGGCCCGCGCGGCCGACATCGTCGTCCTCGCGATCGGCGAGAGCCAGAACATGTCGGGCGAGGCGCAGTCCCGTAACTTGATCGTGATGCCGCCGGCGCAGCAGGCGCTGGCCGAGGCGGTCGCCAAGACGGGCAAGCCGGTCGTCGTACTGCTCAAGAACGGTCGCGCGCTGGCGCTGGAGGGGGCGGTGCTGAACGCGCCCGCGATCCTGGTCACCTGGTTCCTCGGCTCCGAAAGCGGCCCCGCGACCGCCGACATCCTGTTCGGCCTGGAGGGGCCGTCCGCGCGCCTGCCGGTCAGCTTCCCGCAGGTGCCGGGCCAGGTGCCCTATTATTACGCGCACAAGCGCAGCGGGCGGCCGAATCCGGAAGGCCCGCTCCAGCCGTACAAGACGCATTATCGCGAAGCGTCGAATCAGGCGCGGTTCCCCTTCGGGCACGGCCTCACCTATGGTCGGATCGAATATTCCGGGCTCGACCTGGGCGGCGGCAGCCTTGCCTGGGACGGCACGCTGACGGTGCGGGCGACGATCACCAACCGCGGCACGCGCGCGGCCGAAGAGGTGGTCCAGCTCTACATCAACGACCAGACCGCCAGCCTCACCCGCCCCGTTCGCGAGTTGAAGGGCTATCGCAAGATCAAGCTTGCGCCTGGCCAGTCGCAGCAGGTGCAGTTCACCCTCACCCGCGCCGACCTCCAGTTCCTGGGCCGCGACAACCGCCCGACCGTGGAGACCGGGCTGTTCCGCCTCTGGGTAGCCCCCTCCGCCGAAGCCGAAGGCGTGTCGGGAAGCTTCACGCTGAGCAGGGGCTAGGCGCCGCCACCACCGTGTTCCTGCGAGGGTGGGAGCACGGTACCTTCAATCCCCTTTGGGGCGCGCTGCCAGGTCTGCAACGATCGCCGCATGCGCGCCCCGCCGCAGCGGGTTGGCCCACATCACCAGCGCCGACAGTGCGAAGCACAGCGCCGGCATCAGCAGCATCACCCAGCGGATGCCCGCCACCGTCTCCGGCGTCTGCACGGCATCGGGTTGGTAGCCAGCCAGCTGGTAGACGACGCCCATCAAGCCCGCGGCGATGCCGAAGGCGAACTTCTGCACCAGCGCGGATACGCCAAAGCCGAGCGCCTCCACCCGCACGCCGACGCGATGCTCGCCATATTCTACCGTGTCGGGCAGCATCGCCCAGAACACCAGGTTGAACCCGACCAGCGCCGCCTGCATCACCACCAGGAAGAGTTGCGTCGTCGAGACATTGGCCCTGCCCATGCCGGCAAATACCGCAATCGTCGCAATGCCAAGCAGCGCCGAGGCGAACCACAGCGCCCGCATGCCCGTGCGCGTGCCGATCGCCATCCAAAGCGGCACGAACACCGCGCCGGCAAAGCCCATCATCGCCAGCGCCGCCGGGCCGCCCGCCGCATCGCCCACGACATAGTGGAAGTAGTAGAGCACCGACCGGGTGAGCGCGGTCGCCGCCATGCCGACCCCGGCCATCGCCAGGTTGAGCGTCACAAAGGCGCGGTTGCGCACCAGCACCCGCATGGCGGCCAGAACGGGGATCCCGGCTTGCCCCTGGCCGCGCGCCGCGGGCGACCCGCGACCCACCACCAGCAGCAATGCGGCGCCTACGACCCCGAACAGCAGCGCTGCCGCCAGATAACTTCCCGTCGCCGCGAGGCCCCCCGGTGCCAGTACGGCAATCCTTTCCGTACCCAATGCCACGACCAGCGCCGCCGCCGTGCCGAACAACATGCGCAGGCCAGAGATCTGCGCCCGCTGACTGCTGTCGCCCGTGATCCGCGCCGTCATCGCCGAATAGGGAATGTTCACGAACGCATAGAGCGCGCGGAACAACAGGTGCAGCGCCAGCACCGCGGCCGCCAGCGCGGCACCTTCCAACGGCGGCGCCACGTAGAGCAGCACGAAACCAAGGCCCAGGGGCACCGCCCCCGCGGTCAGGAACCAGCGATAGTCCCGCCGCGACCGCTCCGCGTGGATGCCGACGAGCAGGTCGGCGATCCCGTCCCAGATCGACCCGACCAGCAGCACCAGCCCCGCGACCGCGGGCGAGAGCCGCAGCGCGTCGGTGTAGAAGAACAGCAGAAAGAAGCTCAGGCTCTGCCAATAGAGGTTGCAGGCGAAATCGCCCGAAGCGAACAGCGTGATCCGCCCCAGCGAGGGCTTGGACGGGAGCGCAGGAACGGGATCAGAGGCGGGCGCTTCAGGAAACTGCATCCTCGCCATCACGCGCCTGCCTCCACGCGCTTGTCAACCGCGCGGCCCCGCCGGAACGCAGCGGCGCGGCAGCGCGTTCGATCGGCCAAAAGGAGAGTCTCATGACCCATGTCGCTGCCACTTCCCCCATCGAGCGCATCGCCCGCGTGCTGGTGGCCCACGCCCTCAGCCCCAATGGCCGGGGCGATGCGGAGCCGGACGAAGTCGTCAGCGCAGAAGTCAACGACCGTCTGCCCGACGAACTCCCCCGCGCCGCCGCGATCCTGCGCGCGCTGCGCGAACCAAGCGCGGAGATGGTCGCCGCCGGCAACGCGCTCGGCAGCTCCGACGTCGCCGAGATCTGGGACACGATGGTCCGCGCCGCCCTGGGCGAAAAGCCGCGGGTCGTACCGGCGCCTGCGCCGATTCCGCTAGCGGACTGATGCAAACAGGGGGAGCGACGCTCCCCCATTTTCTCTCTCGAAGCACCCGCAACTGCGTCGAACAGTCAGCCGCCGGGAGACTGCCGCACCGCTGCCCTCGTGGTCCCGCGAGCCAGGATCAAGAGCCAAGCCGAGCAACAGCGGTTTGCGCCCAGACCGCCGGGCCCTACCTGCGCAAGACCTTGGGAAGCACCTTCCGGGCTCCTGCGCAGGCAGGAGCCCGGGGCGACCACTTACTCCCCGTCGGGCTTCGCCATATTCTCGTGCATCCGCGCAAGCAGCGTGTCGGGCACGATGTGGCTGACCGCCGCCTGGATCTTGTTCTTGGTGCCCGCGACGACATGCGCCGAGCCTTCCTGCATGGCGTCCCAGCCGGTGCGCGCCACCATCGCGGCGTCGTCCTTTTCCTGGGTGCCGACCGGCGTGTCCATCATCCCTGCGCGCTTGAAGAACTCGGTCTCGGTCGGGCCCGGCATAAGCACCGTGATCGACACGCCCGTGTCCTTCAGCTCGTTGCGCAACGCGTAGGAGAAGCTGTCGAGATAGGCCTTGGTGCCGTTGTACACCGCCTGATAGCTGCCCGGGATCAGGCCTGCGATCGACCCGGTGATCAGCACCTGCCCTGCGTCACGCGCCTTCATCCGTTGCAGCATCTTCTGCAGCAGATAGGTCGTGCCGACGACATTGGTGTCGATGACGCGCCGCCATGCGGTGACGTCCTGTTCCAGGAACGCATGGCCCAAGCCGAGCCCGGCGTTCGCGACGAGCACGTCTACGTCACGCTCCCCGATCGCGGCAAGCAGCTGGTCGTTGCCTTCGATGGTGGAAAGGTCGGCCTGCACCGCCTGTACCGAGATCCCGTCGCCGCCGAATGCGCCTGCGACCGTGTTGATCTGCGCTTCGTCGGAGACGACGATCAGGTCGAAGCCCTCTCCCGCCGCAATCTTTGCGATTTCATACCCGATGCCGCTCGACGCACCGGTGATCACTGCAAGCTTTTCTGGCATGGTTCGCATCCTCTCCAACGACGGGCGTCAGGCCTTTGCCCAGTCCGGCTTCAGCACCACCTTGGTGCATTCGTTCTGCTCGTTCTTGAACTTGGCATAGCCCTTGGGAGCGTCCTCCAGGCTCATGCGGTCCGAAATCAGGAAGGTCGTGTCGATCTTCTCCTCCAGGATCGCCTGGAGCAATGCCGGCAGGTAGCGCTGGACGTGTGTCTGGCCCGTCTTGAGCGTCAGTCCCTTCTCCATGACCGCGCCGAACGGGAACTTGTCGACAAAGCCGCCATAGACGCCCGGCACCGACACGCGCCCGCCCTTGCGGCACGCCATGATCGCCTGGCGCAGCGCATGCGGACGATCGGTGCCGAGGAACGTCGACGCCTTGATCTGGTCGACGACATTGTCGAGGTAGAGGCCGTGGCTCTCCAGCCCCACGGCATCCATCACCGCATCCGGGCCGATGCCGCCCGTCATGGTCATCAGCGCATCATAGACGTTGGTCTCTTCGAAGTTGATGACCTCCGCGCCCATCTGCTTGGCGAGTTCCAGCCGGTGCGGGAAATGGTCGATCGCGATCACCCGATGCGCGCCCATCACGAACGCCGACTGGATGCCGAACAGCCCGACCGGGCCGCAGCCCCAGACGGCGACCGTATCGCCCGGCTCGATGTCGCAATTCTCCGCTGCCATCCAGCCGGTCGGCAGGATGTCCGACAGGAACAGCACCTTGTCGTCCTCGATCCCGTCCGGGATGACGATCGGTCCCACGTCCGAGAAGGGCACGCGGACATATTCCGCCTGGCCGCCCGGATAGCCGCCTGTCATGTGGCTGTAGCCGAACAGCCCGGCAGGAGCTGCGCCCCACAAATTGGGGGCGATGTCCTGGTTGTCGGCCGGATTGGAGTTGTCGCAGGCCGAGTACTGCTGCTTGCCGCAGAAATAGCATTCGCCGCATGCGATCACGAAGGGAACGACGACGCGCTGGCCCTTCTTGAGCGTCGACTTGGGACCCGTCTCGACCACCTCGCCCATGAACTCATGGCCCAGGATGTCGCCCGCCTTCATGGTGGGAATATAGCCGTCGTAGAGGTGCAGGTCCGACCCGCAGATCGCCGTCGAGGTGATCTTCAGGATCGCATCGCGCGGGTTGAGGATCTCGGGATCGGGGACCGAATCCACGCGGACGTCGTGCTTGCCGTGCCAGGTAAGTGCGCGCATCGGGTGTTTCCTTCGGGAAGAGGGGGATCAGGCTTTCGGGGCGGGGTTCGGCGGCGAGCTGGTGGCGATCTCGCCGGTCTCCAGCAGTTGCTTGAACCGCCGAAGGTCGCGGCGTGCCTGGATCCTCGGTTCCTTCTGGGTAAGTTTGGCGACGACCTTGCCAACCAGCCCGGCCGGCGGTTCATAGGCGATCGCCGCCGTCACCACCGTGCCGCGCCCGGGGTTGGCGTCGGTAAACGCCACCCAGCCGCTGTTCTCGACATCGGCGCCCTCGGCCGATTTCCACGCGATGCGCTCGCCCTCGACATCCTCGGTGACGATCGCGTCCCATTCATAGATGCCGTTCGGCCCCTTCACCTTCCAGTGCGAGCGGGTGCGGTCGAGCACCTGGATAGACTCGACATTCTCCAGCACCCCGGCGAGCTTCGAGAAGTCCCGCCAATAGGCGTAGAGTTCCTGACGCGGCTTGTTGATCGTGACAGCCACGCCGTACACGGAAGACTCGCCTCCCGGCGTGTCCGCCCGCCGAACGGCTGCGTCCTTGGCCAGGATGTCGGGCGCGTCGTCCCTCGCCTCATCGCTCATCGCATCGCTCCTCGGCTATTTCTTTGGTGCGGCGTCCCTGCGCCGTCTGCCCATGCCAACCACCGGCCGCTCCAGGCGTTCCGTAGAAGCCGTCCAGACTGCGCCGGGTCGGACGTTGTGAGCGGCACACGCCCACGCTATGCGGCGGGCCATGTCGACCGCACCGCTCACGCTGTACAATTCGCTGACCCGCTCGCTGGAGCCTTTCGCGCCCGCCGATCCGGCGCGGGGCGCGCGCGTCTATTCCTGCGGCCCGACGGTCTACAACTATGCGCACATCGGCAACCTGCGCGCCTATGTGTTCACCGATACGCTCGGGCGCGTGCTGCGCTGGAAGGGGTATCCCCTCACCCATGTCATCAACATCACCGACGTCGGCCATCTGACGTCGGACGCGGACGCCGGCGACGACAAGATGGAGGCGGCGGCGCGTGCCCAGGCGCAGAGCATCTGGGACATCGCCGCGCACTACACTGCCGCGTTCAAGCAGAACCTGGCGGACCTCAACATCGCGGATCCCACGCGCTGGTCGGTGGCCACCGACCACATCGCCGAAATGATCGCCTTTGCCGAAAAGATCGCGCCCGATCATTGCTACGAACTCGACAGCGGCCTCTATTTCGACAGCCGCAGCGTGCCCAACTATGGCCGGCTCGCGGGTGGCCAGGACGACGCCGGCGAGGGGCGCATCGATCCGGTCGCCGGCAAGCGCCACCCGCAGGACTTCGCAATCTGGCGCAAGTCGCCGCCGGGCGAGCAGCGCCAGATGGAATGGGACTCCCCCTGGGGCAAGGGGGCGCCGGGCTGGCATCTCGAGTGCTCGGTGATGAGCCTGAAGTATCTCGGTCCCGAGCCGTTCGACATCCACACCGGCGGCATCGATCATCGCGAGATCCACCATCCCAACGAGATCGCGCAGAACCAGGCGTTCTGCGGCTGCACCGACGCCGACCCCGACTTCACCGGCGCGCGCTTCTGGATGCACAACAACTTCCTGGTCGAGCGATCGGGCAAGATGTCCAAGTCGAAGGGCGGCTTCACCACGCTGCAGACGCTGATCGATGCGGGCGTCCACCCGCTGGCTTACCGCCTGATGTGCCTGTCGGCGCACTATCGCAGCGAGCTGGAATTCTCGGGCGAGAACCTGCTGGCGGCACTCACCCGCTTGAAGCGGCTGGTGATGACGGTGTCGGCGCTCAAGGCGCGTGCCGGCGATGCCGAGGGCAGCACGGACAAGGCCGAACCCTATCTCGCGCGCCTGGACGAGGCGGTTGCGGATGACCTTGCCACCCCGCGCGCGCTGCCGGTGCTGGACGAACTGCTCGCCGACAAGAAGCTGGCGCCGGCCGACCGGCTTGCCGCGCTCGCCCAGTTCGACGCCGTGCTCGGGCTCGACCTGCTGCACCTGGATCGCGCCGCGCTGCGGGTTCGCCCGGCGAGCGCGACGCTCACCGCCGAACTGGTCGAGGCGCGGCTGGCCGAGCGCAAGCAGGCCCGCGCCGACAAGGACTTCCCGCGCTCGGACGCGATCCGCGATGAGCTCGCAGCCTCCGGAATTGAAGTCATGGATGGCGACCCGCTCGGCTGGGACTGGAAGCCGGCGCTGTAGGCGTTCCGGCTGCAGCATGGTTCCGCACACGAAACGGAACCTCGCAGTGCACCAGATCATTCTTGCCGCCGTCCCGGTGCTGGCGCCAGCCGGCACCCGTGGCTGCATGAAAGGACGATGCATGGCACTTGGCTTTTCCTCCCGACGCACGCGTAGCTTCGCCTCCGTCGGTGCGCTTGCCGCACTGATGGCGCTGAGCGCCTGCAACAGCGCGAACGACTCCACCGCAGACAATGCCGAGGCGGCGTGGAACGACACCGCAGCGGACGCGAATGCCGCGGATGCGGCGGTCGTCGACGAAGCGGCGGCCGAAGAGGTCGAGGTGGTGGAGGTCCCCGCCGCCACCAGCAGCACCTCGTCGAGCGATGCGGCCGTCGTGACCGCGGCCGCCGGCATCGCCAGCGCGATCGCAGCCGACAGCGGCATCACGCGCGTCCGGCACGGGGATGGCTGGGCATGGATGCGCGACGGCAAGATCGTCCGCACGGCGTCGCGCGACGGCAAGCAGGTCGCCTATTTCCGGAATGGCGAGGACGCGCCCTTCTTCGTCCAGCAGGACGATCGCGGCTACACCTATCAGGGTGGGAAGGTCCGCAGCGTCGTCGACCGCAGCGGCACGTCGCAGAAACCGGACGCAACCCGCAGCCGGGAGGCGGAGCAGGCGGCAAAGACTGCACGCAGCCGCCACGATGCAGCCGTCAAGGCGGCCGAACGCACCCCCAGCGGTTCCGCGAGCCAGACCCGCGATGAACCAGGCGAGCGCACCACGCGTCCGACCAGCGATCGGACGAACCAGGACACGCGCGAGGCACAGCGCGGCAGCGGGTCCGACGACACGCCACGCGCCAGCGCGACGCCGACGCGGACTCAGCAGGCACCGAACCAGCGTATGGACCGTACGCCGGCGACCCGTCCGTCGGCCACGCCGGCGCAAGACGGCGATGGCGAGCGGCGTGACGATGCGCGCGAGGACGGACGCCGCTGATCGGGAAAAACACTGCCGGGCGCACGCGCGTCCGGCAGTACCCACAAAGCAGTTGCCCACCATTACCCTGTTCGGGTAAAGCCGGCGCATGACGACGCTAGCCGGTGCCAAGATCCGACGTTTCCGCGAAGAACGCGCGCTCACCCGCGCGGGCTTTGGTGCGTGGTACGACACGCCGGGTAGCACCGTCCAAGGCTGGGAAGAAGACGGCAAGCGCGCCAACGCCAAGGTGGTCAACCAGATCGCCGCGAACGGCATTGCGCATCATGCCGACTGGTTCATCCCGGCTCCCTCGCTGGAGAATGCAATGGCCGCGAACTGGGCGCCCGACAGCTGGAAACGGGCCGAGGCCCGCCAGCTCCCCGACTATCCCGACGCCGGCGCGCTTGACGCCGCCACCAATCAGCTCGCGAGCTTTCCGCCGCTGGTGTTCGCGGGCGAGGCACGCAACCTGACGGCGGAACTGGCCGAGGTTGCCGCCGGCCGCGCCTTCCTGCTCCAGGGCGGCGACTGTGCGGAAAGCTTTGCCGAGCACAGCGCCAACAACATCCGCGACACGTTTCGCGTGCTGCTGCAGATGGCGGTGGTGCTGACCTTTGCGTCCAAGCTGCCGACGGTGAAGCTCGGCCGCATGGCGGGCCAGTTCGCCAAGCCGCGGTCCACGCCGATGGAGGCACAGGGCGGCGTCGAACTGCCGAGCTATCGCGGCGACATCGTCAACGACATCGCCTTCACGCCCGAAGCGCGGATTCCCGATCCGCAGCGGATGATCCGCGGCTATTCGCAGTCGGCGGCGACGCTCAACCTGCTGCGTGCCTTTGCCACGGGCGGTTACGCGAACCTGCACCAGGTCCATCGCTGGACTCACGACTTCATGGGCAGCGGTCCACTGGCGCAGAAATACGCCGACATCGCCGACCGCATCAGCGAAGCGCTGGACTTCATGTCGGCGTGCGGCATCGACGCCGACAGCGTGCCGCAGTTGAAGGCGACGAGCTTCTACACCAGCCACGAGGCGCTGCTGCTGCCGTACGAGCAGGCGCTGACCCGCCAGGACTCGCTGACCGGCGACTGGTACGACACCTCTGCCCACTTCCTGTGGATCGGCGACCGCACGCGGTTCGAAGGCTCGGCGCATGTCGAGTACCTCCGCGGCATCCGCAACCCGATCGGCATGAAGTGCGGGCCGAGCCTGGAGCCCGACGCGCTGCTGCGCCTGCTCGACGTGCTCAACCCGGGGCGGGTCCCCGGGCGCATGACGCTGATCACCCGCTACGGTCACGACAAGATCGAGAAGCACCTGCCGACGCTGGTCCGCGCCGTTCAGCGCGAGGGGCATCCGGTGGTGTGGAGCTGCGACCCGATGCACGGCAACGTCATCAAGGCGGCGAACGGCTATAAGACTCGCCCGTTCGACCGCATCCTTGCCGAAGTGCGCGGCTTCTTTGCCGTGCATCGCGCAGAGGGCAGCTTCGCCGGCGGCATCCATGCGGAGATGACCGGCCAGAACGTCACCGAATGCACCGGCGGTGCGGTGGCGGTGACCGAACAGGCGCTTGCCGATCGCTACCACACCTATTGCGACCCGCGCCTGAACGCCGGGCAAAGCCTGGAACTCGCGTTCCTGCTGGCGGAAATGCTCAACGCGGAGATGGCGGAACGGCGGCGCGCGGCTGCCTGACGCGCAGCTTCGCCAGCCGGGGAGTCCGCCCGGCAATTGCTACCGATTGTTAGGGAAGTCTCGCTAGGAACGGGATCGGCAAACGGCGAATCCGGCGCACAGGGGGTGCGCCAAAGAGTGGCTGCTCGCCGACAAGGGGGGCGCCAGCCGTGGGGATGTTGCTTGTAGTCGCGCTTCTGCTCGCGATCCCCACCTATGGCCTGTCCTTCCTTCCCTTGGCCGGCGCTTTCCTGCTGCGCGCATGGATGCAGGGCTCCAGGCCCGAACTCCAGCCGGCGCAAAATGCCCTACCGGCGTTTCCGCTGGCGCAGACGGTTCCCCATCGCGCCGCCGCGCAGCATCGCAGCACCTCCCGCCCGCGGCCCGCCCTTCCCGCCTGGGCGAAGGACCCGGTAGCCGTCGAGCGGTTCCGGACAGACCTGCTCGACGCGCTTCCGAACCGTGGCGTCCCCCGGCCGTATGTCGCCGCGATCTTGTCGGCGGACGAGACGATCGCGCTAGCCCTGGCCGCCGCACGTACTGCCGAGGAGAGCGGCCGGGACTTCTACCGCCAGTGTTTCGCCACCGCCGACTTCATCGTCCGCCGCTGGAATGCCCTCGCGCCGGCGGAACAGCGCGCGTTCCAGGACCGGTATCGCTGACCGCGGGCCGATCAGGCCAGCGCGCGCCCGAAAAAGCCGAACAGCAGCGCCATTGTCTGGAGGAACAGCGCAGGATCATAGCGCGGCCCTTCGTCGCGCAGGAACGCATGCTGCGCATTCACCTCATGCCATTCATAGGTCGCGCCGACCGCCTCGAGCCGCTGGCGGATCGCCTCGCGCCCGGCAAAGGGGACATGCGGATCCTGTCGGCCCCACAGGAACAGCGCCTCGGCCTTCAACTCGGCCATGCGCGCCAGGCTGTCGTCCGAACGCCCCTCGCCCAGGGTGCCGGAATGAATATCCGTTGGATAGAAGCATGCCGCCGCTGACACGCGCGGATCAAGCGCGGCGCGATAGGCCAGGTGCCCACCCAGGCACACGCCGAGCGTGGCAAGCTTCCCGTTGCACGCGGGATTGCCGAGCAGCGCGGTCAGCCCCGCCTCCGCATCGGCATCATAGCCGGCGACCGGTTTGGTGAACTTCAGCGCATTGCCCCGGTCGGTGCCCGCCGCGTCATAGGCCAGCACCGTGCCCGCCGGCTCATATTCATGATAGACCTCCGGCACCGCCACGACATAGCCGTTGCCGGCGACCATCGCCGCCAGCCGTCGGATCGGTGCGGTGACCTGATAGATCTCGGAGAATAGCAGCACCCCCGGGAAGCGCCCCTCGACCGCTGGGCGGAACAGATGCATCCGCATCATGCCCCGGCCGGGCACCTCGACATCCTGGGTCTCGTCGCTGCGCAAGATCATTCACTACATCCCTTCTGTCCACCCCGCTCGGGGTCCCGCCGCCATAGCGCCGGAGCGGCTTTCCGAACCAGGCGTTCCAGAGCGCTACTTCCGCCCGAACAGCTTCTCCACGTCCGTCATCGACAGCTTCACCCAGGTTGGCCGGCCGTGATTGCACTGGCCGGAGTGCGGCGTGACCTCCATTTCGCGGAGCAGCGCGTTCATCTCCGCGACCGAGAGCACGCGTCCGGCTCGGACCGAGCCGTGGCAGGCCATGGTGGCGGCGACATGGTCGATCCGTTCCTTCAGGCTGAACGCCGTGTCGTGCGCCGCCAGTTCGTCCGCCAGGTCTGTGACCAGCCCGGCGATGTCACTCTTGCCGAGCATTGCCGGGGTCGCGCGCACCAGCATCGCGCGCGGGCCGAAGCGCTCCAGTTCCAGCCCGAACTCGGCGAGTTCGGCGCTGCGCTCCTCCAGCCGATCACACGCCGGCTCATCGAGTTCGACCACCTCGGGCAGCAGCAGCGCCTGGGCGGCGACACCGCCCTGCGCCAGCGCGCGGCGCATGCGCTCCAGCACCAGCCGCTCGTGCGCGGCATGCTGGTCGACCAGCACCAGCCCGTCCTCCGCTTCGGCCACAATATAGGTCTTGGCCACCTGCCCGCGCGCGACCCCCAGCGGATGTGCGGTGGTGGCCGGCACCGGCGCCTCCGCGACCTCGGCCCGGGCCTGGAGCGGAGGCGGCGTAAAGAAGCTCGTGCGCGGTTCGTGGAAGCTCGGCACCGGCGCATAGGGCGCCGCCCCCTGCCCTGCTGCCGCAGCGGCAGCGAAGAGCGCGCCCTCCGACATGGCGGGTGCCATCGGCTCCTGTTGCCACGCCGCCAGCGCATCGGCCTGCGGGCGCTGGACCACCCGATGCCCGGCGGCATCGAGCGAGCGGCGCAACCCGCCCACGATCAGCCCGCGCGCCAGCGCCGGGTCGCGGAAGCGCACCTCGGTCTTGGCAGGGTGGACGTTGACGTCGATCTGGTCGGCCGGCACTTCCAGGAACAGCGCCACCACCGCATGGCGATCGCGCGCCAGCATCTCGCCATAGGCGCCGCGCACCGCGCCCGCGAGCAGCCGGTCCTTTACCGGCCGGCCGTTCACGAACAGATATTGATGGTCGGCGATCCCGCGGTTGAAGGTCGGCAGCCCGGCAACCCCGCCCAGCCGCATGCCCTCCCGTACATAATCGATCGCGACGCTGTTCTCGGCAAGCGCGCGGTCGACCAGCCCGGCCACCCGCTCCGGCTGAGTCTCGCCGCCCTGCACCGACAGCGCGCGCCTGCCGTCATGCTCCAGTGAGAAGGCGATGTCCGGCCGGGCCATCGCCAGCCGCCGCACCGCATCGAGGCAGGCGCCGAACTCGGCGCGCGGCGTGCGCAGGAACTTGCGGCGCGCCGGCACGCGCGCGAACAGCCCCTCGACCCGGACGCGCGTGCCCGGCGGCACGGCGGCCGGCCCCTCCGCCTCGACCCGGCCATTGTCGACCGCCCGCATCCAGCCCACGCTGCCGCGCGGCCGGCTTTCCATCGTCAGGCGCGCCACGCTCGCGATGGAAGGCAGCGCCTCGCCCCGGAAGCCCAACGTCTCGACTGCCTCGATGCGTTCGTCGGGCAGCTTGGAGGTCGCGTGCCGCTCCAGCGCCAGTGCCATGTCGCTGGGCGCCATGCCGCAGCCATCGTCGGTCACTTCGATCAGGTCAATGCCACCGCTCGCGATCCTGACGGCAATGCGGGTGGCACCTGCGTCGATGGCGTTTTCGACCAGTTCCTTCAACGCACTGGCGGGGCGTTCCACCACTTCACCGGCGGCGATGCGGTTGACGAGATGCTCGGGCAAGCGTCGTATTGACATGGGTGCCGCTCTAGCCCAAGCGGCGCCATCCCGCGACCCGCATCCGCCACGTAAATCGGCCGGAGAAATCCAGTCGGTGGGGTCCGGAACAGGTGCGAACTGCCGCGACGGGGGCGACGCGGCGATAGACGGAACAACTGATGGCGCTCTTCTCCCGCTTCTTCAAATTCATGTCGCACGACATGGCGATCGATCTCGGCACCGCGAATACGGTGGTCTATCTGCGCGGTCGCGGCATCGTCCTGAACGAACCGTCGGTGGTGGCGGTGGAAACGCTCAACGGCGTCAAGAAGGTGAAGGCGGTCGGCGACGACGCCAAGCTGATGATGGGCAAGACGCCCGGCTCGATCGAGGCGATCCGCCCGCTGCGCGACGGCGTCATCGCCGACATCGACGTAGCCGAACAGATGATCAAGCACTTCATCGAGAAGGTGCACGGCAAGCGCCGCTTCGTGCGCTGGCCCCAGATCGTGATCTGCGTCCCCTCGGGATCGACCTCGGTCGAGCGCCGTGCGATCCGCGACGCCGCTTCCAATGCCGGCGCCAGCCAGGTGTTCCTGATCGAGGAGCCGATGGCGGCCGCGATCGGCGCCGACATGCCGGTGACCGAGCCGATCGGCTCGATGGTCGTCGACATCGGCGGCGGCACCACCGAAGTCGCCGTGCTCTCGCTGCGCGGCCTCGCCTATTCGACCTCCGTCCGCGTCGGCGGCGACAAGATGGACGAAGCGATCGTCAGCTACGTCCGCCGCAACCACAACCTGCTGATCGGCGAAGCAACGGCCGAGCGCATCAAGCAGGAAGTCGGCACGGCCAAGCCGCCGGCGGACGGCATCGGCAAGGTGATCCACATCAAGGGTCGCGACCTCGTCAACGGCGTGCCCAAGGAAATCCAGATCAACCAGGGCCAGATCGCCGAGGCGCTGGCCGAGCCGGTCAACACGATCGTCGAGGGCGTCCGCATCGCGCTGGAGAACACCGCGCCTGAGCTCGCCGCCGACATCGTCGACCAGGGCATCGTTCTCACCGGCGGCGGCGCGCTGCTGCACGGGCTGGACGAGGTCCTGCGCGACGAAACCGGCCTGCCGGTGTCGGTCGCGGAGGATCCGCTGACCTGCGTCGCGCTGGGCACGGGCCGCGCGCTTGAGGACGATATCTACCGGGGCGTTCTGCTCGCCGTCTGATTAAGGGGTTGCCGGCGATGGCGCCGCAACGCGACCGGCGTCCCGGCTTTTCCCGCCGGGCGCAATATGGCGTATTCCTGGGCTATGTCGCGGCAGCGGCAGGGGCGCTGATCGCGGCTGCCCTGCTGCTGCTGTCGACGTTCAACCCGCCGGCCTTCGCTGCCATGCGTGGCGTGTTGCGCGAGGGTACGGCACCGGTGTCGCTGGGCCTGCGCAACGTGCGCGACTTCCTCGCCAGCGGCCCGGCCGCGGTCGCCGAGCATTTCCGGGTCAAGCACGAAAACCGCCTGCTGCGGGCCCAGGTCCAGCGGGATGCCGCGCTGGTCCAGCGCGCGCGCATGCTGGTGCGGGAGAACGGCCGCCTGCGCCGTCTCCTCCAGGTGCAGGAACTGCCGACGCAGACGGTCGCCGCCGCCCGGCTGGTGAGTTCCAGCGCGTCCAGCACGCGGCGCTACGCGGTGCTTGCCGCCGGCTATGGTCAGGGCGTGCGCTCCGGCCAGCCCGTACGCGGCCCCGAGGGGCTGCTCGGCCGCATTGTGGAAACCAGCGCCAACACTGCACGCGTGGTGCTGCTCACCGATCCGGACAGCGTCATCCCGGTTCGGCGCACGCGCGACGGGCTGCCCGCCATCGCCAGCGGACGCGGCGATGGACTGGTGGACGTGCGGTCGGCCAATGTCGCGAATGCGCCATTCCTTGCCGGCGACATCTTTGTGACGTCGGGCATCGGCGGCATCTATCCTCCCAACATTCCGGTAGCACGCGTGTTGCAGAACGCGCGCGACACCGCGCCGGCACGCGCGTTCGCGCGGCCCGATCGCGCCGACTTCGCACTGGTGCTGCAGACCTTCCTGCCGCCGCCCCCGCCGCCGGCTGCGGTGCCGACCCCGGCTCCGACCGCTTCTGCGCCGACGACCGCGCCGCAATGAGTGCACTGGTCCCCATCGAGCTGGCAGCGCCGGAGCCGCCCTACCGGCACTGGCGGCCGGCCGTCGCCATGGTGCTGATCGGATCGCTGATCACCATCCTGCCCGTGATCGCGGTCGTTCCGTTTCTTCCCCCGTTCGGGCTGATCGCGCTGCTTGGCTGGCGGCTGTTCCGGTCCAACGCGCTGCCTGCCTGGGCCGCAGCGCCGCTGGGCCTGTTCGATGACCTGGTGAGCGGCCAGCCGCTCGGCAGCGCGATGCTGCTGTGGTCGCTGTGCCTGCTGGCGCTCGACGTGCTCGACACGCGTCTGGTGCAACGCGACTTCTGGCAGGACTGGCTGATCGCGACCGGCGCGATCGCGCTGTGCCTGGCGCTGGGTCGGGTCTTTGCCGGCGCGCTGTCGGCGCACGTCGACGCGCCGCTGCTGGTGCAGGTCGCCGTATCCGGCCTCGCCTTCCCTGCCGTGACCCGGCTCTGCGCCTGGCAGTACCGCCGGAGCGCCAGCCGGTGAGCCGCCCTTCGCGGATCGTGACCGAGGCGACCCAAGCCTTCACCTTTTCCCGCCGCGCCTTTGCGCTGGGTGCCATTCAGGGGGGCGTCGGCTTGCTGCTTGCAGGCCGCATGACCTGGCTCGCGGTTGCCGAGAACGAGCATTACGAGCTGATGGCCGAGAGCAACCGCGTCAACATGACGCTGGTGCCGCCGCGCCGGGGCTGGATCGTCGATCGCCATGGCGCGCCCATCGCCAACAACCGCACCGACTTTCGCGTCGATGTCGTGCCCGGCCGGCTCCAGGATGCGCCGCGCGTCCTGGGCGTGCTGCGCGACCTGCTCGCCATCCCCGACGAGGACATGGAGCGGATCGAGACCGACCTGAAGCGCAGCCGCGGGCTGCAACCGGTGCAGATCGCCGAGAACATCCCCTGGGAGCGCTATGCCGCGCTCAGCGTACGCCTGCCGGACCTTCCCGGTGTGGTGCCCGCCCGCGGCTTTTCCCGCAACTATCCGCTCGGTGCCGCCGTCGCGCACCTGACCGGCTATGTGGGCGCCGCCTCGGCCGAGCAGTATCAGGAAACCAAGAACCGCCTGCTCATCACACCGGGTTTCAAGCTCGGCAAGGATGGCCTTGAAAAGACTTTGGAAGTTCGGCTCCGCGGCGTCCCCGGCGAAAAGCGCGTCGAGGTAACGGCGCGCGGGCAGCCGGTGCGCGAGCTTGCGACCCGGCCCGACCAGCCCGGCCAGACGGTGCGCCTGACCATCGACGCCGGGCTTCAGGAATATACCGCGCGGCGCCTGGGCACGAACTCGGGCGCGGCGGTGGTGATCGACTGCCTCACCGGCGACATCCTCGCGATGGTCTCCATGCCGGCCTATGATCCCAACAGCTTCTCCGACGGCATCGGCCGGCTGGAATGGAAGATGCTGTCGGAAAACGACCACATCCCCTTGATGAACAAGGTGCTGCAGGGCCTGTATCCGCCGGGCTCCACGGTAAAGCCCATGAACGCGCTGGCACTGCTGCAGGCGGGCGTGCACCCGCAGGAGACGGTGTTCTGTTCGGGCGCGATGCGAGTGGGCACCGGCGTGTTCCACTGCCACAAGCGGCGCGGCCATGGGCCCCTGAACATGCGCGGCGCTGTTGCGCAGAGTTGCGACATCTACTTCTACGAAATGGCGCGCCGGTTCGGCTACGACACCTTCGCGCCGGTCGCGCGCTCGCTGGGGCTGGGGCAGAGCTTCGACCTGCCCTTCGCCTCCCAGCGCTACGGCACCGTCCCCGACTCCGCTTGGAAGCTCAAGAAGCGCGGCAAGCCGTGGACGGTGGCGGATTCGCTCAACGCATCGATCGGGCAAGGCGATGTGCTCGCCAACCCACTGCAGCTGGCGGTGATGGCGTCCAGGCTCGCCTCGGGCCGTGCGCTTCAGCCGCGGCTGATCCTCAACGGCCCTGCCCCCGAAGCGCCGCTGCTCTCCGCAACGCCCGAGCAGATGGCGATCGTCCGGGACTCGATGTTCGCGGTGGTCAACGGTGGCGGCACCGGCGGTGCGGCGCGGATGCAGGTGCCGGGCATCACCATCGCGGGCAAAACGGGCAGCGCCCAGGTCCGCCGCATCACGATGGCGGAGCGGCGCTCGGGCGTGCTCAACAACGGCCAGCTGCCGTTCAAGCTGCGCGACCATGCGTTGTTCATCTGCTTCTCGTCCGCGGATAACCCCCGCTATGCGGCCGGCATCGTGCTCGAGCACAACGCCCACCTCATCCGCAATCTCGACACGCCGATCATCGGCCGCGACATCCTGACCTATCTCTACGATCGCGAGCGGGCGATGAAGACGCTTGCCGAGTTCGAGCCAACCTGGGGCGGCGATATCGCCACCCGGATGCGGGCCGAATCGGCCGCGTTCCAGGCGGCGAACGCCGCGGCCCAGGTCGCGCCTGCGCCTGCAACGGTCGATACGCCGGACGCCGTCGGCAACGCCGTGGACGCGGCGATCGCCAATGCCGCGACACCCGAAGGGGATGTGGCGCAGTCCAACACCAGTCGAAGTCCCGAGTAAGGCCGCCCGGATGAAGCGCATCAAGAACTCCGGCACCGGCCTCGGCTTCGTTCCCTCGGCGCTTGCCCAACTGCCCTGGCGCATGCTGGTGCCGGTGCTGGCGATTGCCGGCTTCGGCGTGGTTGTCTTGTTTTCGGCGGCCGGCGGCAGCCTTCAACCCTGGGCCTTGCGCCAGGCGGTCGTCTTTTCCGTCTTCCTCGGCGCCGCGCTGGTGGTCTCGCGCGTGCCCTTGTCCGTGTGGAAGCGCGGCGCGCTTCCCGCCTATGGCGTGATCGTCGTCATGCTGTTCCTGGTCGAAATGCTGGGTGCGGTACGCGGCGGCAGCCAGCGGTGGCTCGACATCGGCATCATCCGGCTGCAGCCGTCCGAGTTGATGAAGCCGGTGATCGTGCTCGCGCTTGCCCGCTTCTACGACATGCTGCCCCCGTCCGAGATCCGCCGGTTCGGCGCGATCTGGCCGGCGGCGTGCCTGGTGGGGCTTCCTGCCGCGCTGGTGATGCTCCAGCCGGACCTCGGCACCGCGCTGATGATCACGGCCGGCGGGCTGACCGTCATGTTCCTGGCCGGGCTTCCGCTGCGGCTGTTCATCGGCGGGGCGCTGGCCGTCGTGATGATCGTCCCGCTCGCCTTCAACTTCCTGCTGCACGACTATCAGCGCAACCGCGTGCTGATCTTCCTCGACCCCGAAAGCGACCCGCTGGGCGCCGGCTATCACATCAGCCAGTCCAAGATCGCGATCGGGTCGGGCGGCATCTTCGGCAAAGGCTTTCTGCAGGGAACGCAGAGCCACCTCGACTATCTGCCCGAGGGTCACACCGATTTCGTCTTCGCGACCATGGCGGAGGAATGGGGCCTGGTCGGCGGCGTGCTGGTGATCCTCGCCTTCCTGCTGGTGGTCCGCTGGGGCGTGAATGTCGGCGTGCGCGCGAACACCCGCTTCGCCCGCCTGGCCGCCGCAGGACTCGCCACGACGATCTTTTTCTACGTGGCCATCAACCTGATGATGGTCATGGGCCTGGCGCCCGTAGTCGGCATCCCCCTGCCCCTGGTCAGCTATGGCGGCTCGGCGCAGATGACGGTGCTGCTGACGCTCGGCATCCTGATGTCGATCGACCGCAGCAACCGCGACCAGCAGCGCTGGTGATAAAAAATCGCCGGCCCTGCATTTTTGGGGTTGGCAGCTCTGGAGGCCGCTGCTAGTTGGCCGCCTCCAACGCGGAGGGCCTGGCCCACCGCCCTCGCCAAAGGCGACGGACGCATAGCTCAGTTGGTAGAGCAGCTGACTCTTAATCAGCGGGTCCTTGGTTCGAGCCCAAGTGCGTCCACCACCTTCCGCGATCGATGATCCTGATCATCCCTGACGAGCCAGGTGCATCCGCACGGCCTGCGCAGCCATTCTCCCGCGCTGCCTGCGCATCCCCCGCCTGCCCCTTCGACATACCGAAAGATGGTTGGTAATCGCCGCGTTCGCCGGTAACAGCATCGGCTCGGACACGGACGACCCGCCTGCCAGGCGGGGCAGCACCGTGCCGTCGGGAGCTGAGCGCGGCGAGCCGCGAAGCAGCGGACCGGCGTGTTCATTGGGAGGCGTTGATGAGCGACGACACGGGGCTGGACGGACTTCTGGAAGCACAGGAGCGGCGACGCGCCGAGCGCCGCGACTTCCTGCGGTATGCGGGCGGGTTCACCGTTGCAGCGGCGGGTGCGGCGCTGGTCGGCGCCTGCGGCGGCGGTGACGATGACGGCGGCACTGCGACGCCCACGCCCACGCCCACGCCGACGACTTCCGCCAGCAGCGGCGTCAGCGATGCCGACCTGCTCAACTTCCTGCTCCACATCGAGTATCTCCAGGCGCAATTCTATGCGCTGGCGACCACGGGCACCGGCTTGGCGGCGGACCTGATTACGGGCACCGGCACGGCAGGCGCGGTTTCCGGCGGGGCCAAGGTGACCTTCACCGATGCCGTGGTCGGTCAGATGGCGGCCGAGATCGCGCAGGACCAGTTGGCCCATGTGCAGTTCATGCGCGGGGCGCTGGGCACCGCTGCCGTCGCGCAGCCGGCGATCGACCTGAGCGTCAGCGCCACCAGCGCCTTTTCGACGATCGCGCGTGCGGCCGGAATCATCGGCACCGGCGAAAGCTTCAACCCGTACGCCAATGATGCGAACTTCCTGCTCGCGGCCTTCCTGCTGGAGGACCTGGGCGTCAGCGCCTATCGCGGCACCGCGACGCTTCTGAGCAGCAGCACGCTCCTCCAGGTCGTCAGCGGCCTGATGTCGGTAGAAGGCTATCATGCCGCGATGATCCGCACGACGCTCTACACCAAGGGTGCGGCGGACCCGACGCTGATCACGCGCGCAGACGGTTTGTCGAACGCGCGTGACAGCTATGACGGCAGTGCCGATCTCGACCAGGGTATCAGCGATGTCGGCGATGCCAGCAACATCGTGCCGGCCAACGCCGACGGGCTCGTGCTGGGCCGCTCGCCCCAACAGACGCTCAACGTCCTGTTCACGAACGCAGCGGCAGCGGACAAGGGCGGCTTCTTCCCGAGCGGGGTGAACGGCTCGATCAAGACCAGCATCGCCAACTGACGCACCGACAGCCAGGAAGCTCATCATGGATCAGCAGGACTCTCTCCAGCAGGTGCTCGAAGCCGCCGACAAGCGTCGGGCGGAGCGCCGCGAATTCTTCCGCTACGCCAGCGGCTTCGGCATCGCCGCGGCCGGTGCAGCGGTGTTGTCGGCATGCGGCAGCGACGACGATGACGACGACAGCGGCACCGTGACGGTGACCGCGACCGCCACGCCGACGCCGACCCCGACGCCGACCCCCTCTGCCACCATCACGGTGACCGAGGCGGACATCCTCAACTTCGCGCTCAACCTCGAATATCTCGAGGCGCAATTCTATTCCTTCGCGGCCAACGGTACGGGATTGGCCGCAGGGCTGCTGTCGGGCACCGGCACCGCTGGCGCGGCAACCGGCGGCCGGCAGGTCACGTTCACCGACCCGCTCGTTGCGCGCTACGCGCGCGAGATTGCGGCGGACGAGCAGGGCCATGTCGCCTTCCTGCGCCGGACGCTCGGCACGGCCGCGATCGCCCAGCCGGCGATCGACCTGAGCCCGGCAGCCACCGGCGCTTTTGCCGCCGCGGCAGTGGCTGCCGGCTTGATCGAAACGGGCCAGCCCTTCGATCCCTACGCCAGCGACGAGAACTTCCTGCTCGCCGCCTTCCTGTTCGAGGATGTCGGCGTCTCCGCATACAAGGGCGCGATCGGCTATCTCGCGACGACCAGCTACATCGACGCGACTGCCGGCATCCAGGCGGCGGAGGCCTATCACGCGGGCCTGATCCGCACTGTGTTGTACCGCAAGGGTGTCGACACGCCGAGCCTTGTCGAGGCGAGCGAGAAGATCTCGACCGCCCGCGACACGCTGGATGGCAGCGGCGATATCGACCAGGGCGTCAAGATGGTGAACGGCGCGTCGAACATCGTGCCGTCGGACGGAACCGGCATCGCCTTTGCTCGTAGCCCGTATCAGGTGCTCAACATCGCGTACCTGACCAACGCGGCTGCGACCAAGGGCGGCTTCTTCCCCAATGGCGTCAACGGCGTGGTCAACTCGAGCGTCGCCACCTGACCTCGCCTTCCAGTGGGCAGGCGTCAAGAAAAGAGGACTGCATGACCCCACCTCCGGCGAGTTCGTCAACCATCGCTGGAGGTGTTGCTCCGTCGCACCGGCCGAGCCTGGCCGGTGCGAACCGCAGTATCCGCGTTCCCACCGGCACCGCCGGTTTCTGGCGCAAGCTCGGCGCCTTTGCCGGCCCCGGCTATCTGGTCGCGGTCGGCTATATGGATCCCGGCAACTGGGCGACCGACCTCGCGGGTGGATCTGCGTTCGGCTACACCCTGCTGTCGGTCATCCTGATCTCCAACCTCATGGCGATGGTGCTGCAGGCACTCTCGGCCAAGCTCGGCATCGTGACCGAGCTCGATCTCGCCCAGGCGTGTCGGGAGGCCTATTCGCCGCCCGTCCGCTGGATGCTGTGGGTGTTGTGCGAGCTTGCGATCATCGCGTGCGACCTGGCGGAGGTGATCGGCACCGCCATCGCGCTCCAGCTGCTGTTCGGTATTCCGCTGACGCTAGGCGTCTGCCTGACCGCGGTCGACGTGATGCTGATCCTGCTTCTCCAGCGCTATGGCTTTCGCAAGTTGGAGGCGTTCATCGTCGCCCTGCTGCTCATCATCGCGGGCTGCTTCACGGTCGAGCTGTTCCTGGCCCAGCCCAGTCTCGCCGGCATCGCCACAGGCCTCATCCCGCGCCCGGAAATTCTCACCAACCCCGCGATGCTCTATGTGGCGATCGGCATCCTGGGTGCGACCGTCATGCCCCACAACCTCTACCTCCACTCCTCCATCGTACAGACCCGGCGCTTCGACCGTTCGCCGGAAGGGCGGCGCGAAGCGGTGAAGCTCGCGACCATCGACAGCTCGGTTGCGCTGATGCTGGCGCTGTTCATCAACGGCGCGATCCTGGTGCTGGCGGCCGCCACCTTTCACACCGCCGGTCGCACCGACGTGGCCGAGATCCAGGACGCCTATGCGCTGCTGACGCCGATGCTCGGCGCGGGCGTTGCCAGCATCCTGTTCGGCGTGGCGCTGCTCGCCTCCGGGCAGAACTCGACGCTGACCGGCACGCTTGCCGGGCAGATCGTGATGGAGGGCTTTCTGGACCTGCGCATGCCGGTCTGGTTGCGGCGGATGGTCACGCGGCTGATCGCCATCGGTCCGGCCGCCGCTGCGGCAACCTGGTATGGCGCGAGCGGCACTGCGCAGCTGCTGCTCGCCAGCCAGGTGGTGCTCAGCCTGCAGCTGCCGTTCGCCGTCTATCCGCTTGTGCAGATCACCAGCGATCGTCGGCGCATGGGCAGCTTCGCCAATGGCCCGATCCTGAAGGTCGCTGCGTGGAGCATTTGTGCCGCGGTGATCGTCCTGAACTGCGTGCTGCTGGGTCAGGTGTCAGGGCTGCTCTAGCCGCCGCTCAGAAGCGCGCCGATAGCCTGTCGAGCATCAACCGGGCCGGGCTGCTCGATGCGGCCGCAGCCTGCGCATCGTCGAGCCGCTGAACGCGGCGGTAGAGGTCGATGCTCGCCTCGACGAGCACGCGCGCCGCATCGGGCAGCTCCACGAGCACAGCGTCCGCCGTGTCCTGCGCCGGGCCGAGGCTAGCAGCTGGCTGCGTGCGACCCTCCAGCTCCCCCGCCTCCCGCGCGCGCTGGGTCAGCAGCCAGGCGATGACGTGCATCAATCGGGTGGTGAGCTTCAGCGACTCGCAGGAAAAGGCGACGCGCGCCACCGGATCAAGGCAGCTGCGCTCGTGCTTGCCGGCTGCGTCGAAATAAGCCCTCGCCTCGTCCGCCAGCAACATCGCCTCGACGTGCAGTGGCGCCACCAGGCGGTGGTGGAGCGCAGGAGGCGGGGCGAAACGGTCCATGGACCACGGCATGCCACAAGCACCCACGTCACGAAACCGGGCAGATCCTGTGGCCGTCCCGGTCTGGAACCGTCCTCAGGCGATGATGTCGGGGATCAACTGATCCTCCAGCAGCGCGATCTCGTCGCGCAGGCGCAGCTTGCGGCGTTTCAGCCGCGCGATCTGCATCTGATCGGGTCTGGCCTGAGCCGACAGGGCGGCAATGGCATCGTCCAGGTCGCGGTGCTCGACCCGCAGTTGCTCCAGCTGGCTCATGATCTCGGGATCCTGCATGCGCGGACCATTGCCTGTGCGGCCGGACGGTGCAACGCTCCGTCTGCACTTTCCGCACGGCGCATCGAAAGCGTCGGCAAGTGCCGGAGACAAGTGACGCGCCAAGTGTTCTAACTACCCCTCCCCCACCAACAGCAAAGGATTGCATCCATGCAGACCGCCCATCTTGCCGCTCTTGAGGCCAAGCACGCACTGCTCGATAGCCAGATCCTCGCCGAGTCGCGGCGCCCCTCCCCGGATCAGGAAACGCTGGCGACGCTCAAGAAGCGCAAGCTGCAGCTCAAGCAAGAGATCACGGCCCAGTGATCCCCGCGGCGCGGGTCGATCCGGCCCGCGCCCTACTCCGCCCACGCAGAAGCCGCTGCGTCTTGAACCAGAACCCCAGTCGGCGAAGCCCGGGAGCGTTCAGAGCGGGCGCTTGAGCGGCTTCTCCTCGCCAGGCGCGCGCACCGTCACCGGCTTGCGTACCGCCTTGGGATCGATTTCCTCGTCGAAGGCGATGCCGACGCGGCCCTCGGCAGACCATGCCACCGTGCCGCGGACCAGGCCGAGGCTGCGCAATTCGATCTCGACTTCGGCACCGACCGGCAGCACCGGCCCGTGCTCCGCCATCAGCCCGCCGGCCGACAGGTTGCGGATCCGCACCGGCACCGGGGCCCCCCGCCCGACGCGCCGCAAGGTGGCGGTGAGCAGCAGGCTGTCGCGGTCCTGCGACCGTTTGCGCAAGCTATCGGGGGAAGAAATCTCGCTGATCCTATCTACTCCGAACACGGGGCTTCGGCAGACCTCAACCAGCAAGTCCTTACGCAAGGGTTAACCCCGCGCCGGGATGTCGCTACTCCTCGCGCGAAACCTTTTCCTGGCGCTCGTGCCGCTCCTGTGCCTCGACGGTCATGGTCGCGATCGGGCGGGCCTCCAGCCGGCCAAGCGAGATCGGTTCGCCGGTTACTTCGCAATAGCCATATTCGCCGTCCTCGATCCGGCGCAGTGCGGCGTCAATCTTGGCGATGAGCTTGCGCTGGCGGTCGCGAGTGCGCAGTTCGATCGACCAGTCGGTCTCGCTCGAAGCGCGATCGGTAAGGTCCGCCTCCCGCAGCGAATCCACCTGCAGCTGGGAAAGGGTACCCTGGGCCTCGCGGTGAATCGCATCCTTCCACGCGAGCAGTTTCTGTCGGAAATAGGCCTGCTGTCGCAGGTTCATGAACGGCTCGTCCGCACTCGGACGATAGCCGTCTGCCAACTGATCATTCGCGGCCGCGGGCGGTGTGTCAGACTGCCCGGTCAAATCGAATACACTTGCCATCCCCACTCTCCACCCCGGTCTCCCACCCGAACGTACTGGCGGGGACCGCCTGTTGCTGCCGCGCCTATACTGGCAAGGGTACGTCATCACAAGCGCCACAAGCACTGTAAAACCCGGGATTTCCCTATCTGAAGGCGGGGATATTCTGTTGCAGCGGTGCCGAGAACTTGGCCGCGCACTGAACCGCGGCCATCGCAGACCTATCCGGGTTCCGTACCAGAACGGAACAGGGCTCCCTCCATCACCGGCAAAGGGATGTTCCTGCGGGTCCTGATGGTTATAGAAGCGTTAACGGAGTCACGCTCGTCACGGTGCGCTGGCCCGGCTGCGTGTGAGCGTGCGGCGGTCGTCATCCGGGGACCGCGACTCCTGCCAATAATATAGAAGAGTGGCATCATGTCAGTTCGGTTGGCCTTGGCGAAACTTTGCGCATGCGCCGTCGGCGGCGCTCTGGTGGGCGGAGGCGCCGTGCACGTGGCCGAGAACCCACAAAGCTACGGGATCACCAAACGCTTCGTTGAAAAGAAGCGAGTCGCGTACAGTGGCGTTCCCCGCCCCAGCAAGCGGCTGCTCCGCAACCCGGCGGTAGTGACCGAGGCCTGCCCGCCACCGGTCGTGACCGTTGCCGGTGCACCCGAGCCCGTGGCGCCCGCGCCGGCCTATGTCGGGTCGAGCGGCGACGCTCCGCTGGTGTCGGGCGGCGGCAGCGGCGGTCCGGTCGTGGTCGGCGGCACGAGCGGCGGCGGATTTGGCGGCAGCGGCGGCGGTTTCTTCGGCGGCGGCGGCTTCTTCGGGGGCAGCGGCGGCGGGTCGAGCGGCATCGTTATTTCCTCGACCACCAGTTCCAGTTCGAGCGGGGGCTCGACCTCCACCGGTGGATCCTCCACGTCCACCGGTGGATCCTCTACGGGCGGATCTTCCACCTCGACCGGCGGCTCGTCGACGTCCACAGGCGGGTCCTCCACCTCGACGGGCGGGTCCTCGACTTCGACGGGCGGATCCTCGACCTCGACCGGCGGATCTTCGACTTCGACCTCTACTGGCGGCTCCTCCAGCTCCACCAGCACGGGTGGCTCGTCGACGTCGACCTCCACCGGAGGGTCGTCGACCTCGACATCCTCCTCCACGTCGAGCTCGTCGTCCACCTCCAGCAGTTCGGGCGGCACCTATCCTCCGGGACCGCCCGCGCCGGTGCCGGCACCGCCGATGCTGCTGCTGTTCGGGGGCGCCGCCGCAGCGCTGTTGGCCCGCCGGCGCTTCGCCCGCAAACCAAAGGGCTGACGCCCCGGGGCACAGGCTTCGCTCCGGCAACGCTCAGCAAAAAGGGCCGCGCGATCGCCTCGCGCGGCCCTTTTGTCGTGTTCGCTACCGCGCGTCAGGCGTTCAGCAGCAGCTGCTCGATCTGATCGACCGGATGCCCGGTCAGGTCCTTGTCCAACTCGCCGATCAGCCGGCTGCTCACTTCCTTGTGATAATGTTTGCGCAGCTCACCCAGGGTGCGGGGCGGTGCGACCACGATCAGCGACTCGAACTTGTTGCCCAGCGCATGCTTGCGCAGCATCTCCGCGGTCTCGGCAGCGAAGCGGTCTTCCTCCAGCTGGTGGAAGTCGGTCTCCTCAAAGGAGCCGCGCGACGGCGCGAACTGGGCGCCACCGCCCTGGGCGTGCATCGATCCGCCCTGCGCCACCGCGGGCGCATTGGCGCCGGTCTGGGTGGACGAAGCGCCGCCGGCAGCATCCCGCTTCTGGTCGCTGTCCTTGGGGTTCGGGTGGATTTCCTTGGCCTCTACCTGCAGGTTCGGCTGCGCCGCGTCGCCCTCGTTGCGCAGGAACAGCATCTTGCGGCCGTCGGCCACCAGCACGAAAGCGTCGTGGGGGATCTGCATGGAAGGGTCTCCTCTTGTTCCAGTTCCCAACCCAACGCACCGGTGACCCCCCGGTTTCGCGGCCGAGCTTGCGGGTTGCACGGTGCAGGCGCGCAAGCCATAGCCGCCTCCATGCACGACATCCGTTTGATCCGCGACGATCCCGCAGCCTTCGACGCAGCGCTCGCCCGCCGAGGCCTGCCTGCGGCCTCGGCCGAGCTGCTGGCCCTGGACGAGCGTCGCCGCGCCCTGGTGACCGAGTTGCAGCAGGGCCAGGCGCGCCGCAACGAAGCGTCCAAGGCGATCGGCGCGGCCAAGGCCAAGCGCGACGAGGAAACCGCCGCCGCACTGATGGCGGAAGTGGCGCTGCTCAAGGAGCGGATGCCCGCGCTGGAGGCGGAGGAGCGCACCGTAGGGGAAGACCTCACCGGCCGGCTCGCCATCATCCCGAACCTGCCGCTCGCCGACGTGCCGGAGGGCGCGGACGAGGACGACAATGCGCTGGTCCACGAACGCGGCACCCGCCCCAGCTTCGACTTCGCAGTGCGCGAGCATGACGCGATCGGCCCGGCGATCGGTCTGGACTTCGAAACCGGTGCCGAGCTTTCCGGCGCGCGCTTCACCCTGATCCGCGGCGGCGCTGCGCGCCTTCACCGCGCGCTCGGCCAATTCATGCTCGACACGCTGTCAGAGGTGCATGGCTTCGAACAGGTAGTGCCGCCGCTTCTGGTCCGCGACGAGGCGATGTTCGGTACCGGACAATTGCCCAAATTCGCCGAGGACCTGTTCCGCACCACCGACGGCCGCTGGCTGATCCCGACCGCCGAAGTCAGCCTGACCAACATCGTCTCGGGCAAGATCCTGTCCGAGACCGAGCTGCCGCTGCGCTTCACCGCACTGACAGCCTGCTTCCGCTCGGAAGCAGGCGCGGCCGGTCGCGACACCCGCGGCTTCATCCGCCAGCACCAGTTCGAAAAGGCGGAGATGGTCTCCATCACCACGCCCGAACAGTCCGAAGCCGAGCATGAGCGCATGACGGCCGCGGCCGAAGACATCCTGACCCGCCTGGGCCTGGCGTTCCGCCGCATGAAGCTGTGCACCGGCGACATGGGCTTCTCGGCGGCGCGCACCTACGATCTGGAGGTCTGGCTGCCGGGGCAGGACCGCTACCGCGAGATTTCCAGCTGCTCGACCTGTACCGATTTTCAAGGTCGCCGCATGAACGCGCGCTTCCGTCCCGAGGGTGAAAAGGCGACCCGCTTCGTCCACACGCTTAATGGCTCGGGGCTTGCGGTCGGCCGCACGCTGGTGGCGGTGCTGGAGAACTACCAACGCGCGGACGGCAGCGTCGGCGTGCCGGACGCGCTGCAGCCCTATCTCGGCGGGTTGGAGACGCTCGCGCCGACGCGCTGACACGCTAAGGGGGGGGACGCAGATCGTGAGGGGGAGAAGCATGATCGGCCAGCGCGCGTGTTGCCGCACCCTGTCGTTGGTGGCGCTGGGCCTGCTCGCCGGCTGCATTCCCGGCGGCGGGCAGCAGCGCGTTCCCTCGCATGAGGTAGCCGGTCCCCCGGACGATCGCGGCGCGGAGCCCCAGTCGGAAGGGGTGACGGCACCCCCGACCGCCCCGCCCGCCTGGGAGGTCAACCGCGTCGTCGCGGACGCCCGCACCGTGGCGCAGGCCACCCATGTCGTGGCACGCGGCGACACGCTGCGGGCGATCGCCAACCGGACCGGCGCTGGATCAGAGGCGATCGCGCGTGCCAACGGCCTCGCCCCGCCCTTCACCATCTATCCGGGGCAGAAGCTCAGCATCCCCGGCGGTCGCTATCACCTGGTGCGGGAGGGGCAGACCGGCATCGCCATCGCTCGCGCCTATGCCATTCCCTGGTCGCAGATCGTGAGCGCAAACGGCCTGGAAGAGCCGTTCATCCTGCGCACCGGCCAGCGCATCCTGATCCCCGGCGGGGCCGCTACAGCGAGCATGAGCGTGGCCGAACGTGCCGCCGCCTTCCGCCTCGACATCGACGACATCCTGACCGGCGGCGAGCCGGCGATCGAGCCGGAGGACAAGCCCGCCCGCGCCACCGCGTCGCCCTCACGCGTGCTGCCGCCCGGCGCTGCGGTCGCGGCGCCGGCGCGCCTCACCAGCCGCTTCCAGTGGCCGGTCACCGGCAGCCTCGTGAAACGCTTCGGCGCCGGCGAAAGCGGTGAGCGCAACAACGGCATCAACATCGCGGTGCCGACCGGGACCCCCGTCCTCGCTGCGGCCGACGGCGTGGTTGCCTATGCCGGTACTGGCGTCCCTGGCCTTGGCGGGGTGGTGATCCTCAAGCACGGCGATCGCTACACCACCGTCTATGGCAATGCGAAGGAGCTGCTGGTCCAGCGCGGCCAGGCGGTCAAGCGCGGCCAGCAGGTCGCAAGCTCCGGAGAGACCGGCTACGCCGATCGCCCGCAGCTGCACTTCGAAATTCGTGAGGGCCGCGCGCCCGTCGACCCGCTGACCAAGCTGCCCCGCCGATGAGGCGCCGCCGCGACGCCACCGCCCGCACGCTGCGCCGGGCGTCGCAGACACCGGTCTGGGCGCAGATCGCGTGGCGCGTGCTCGCCGTACTCGCGCTGCTGGGCCTGGCGGTCAGCGTCCACTGGTTCGACCGCACGGGCCTGCGCGACAATTATGATGGCGCGGTCAGCTTCCTCGACGTCATCTACTTCACCATGATCTCGATCACCACCACCGGCTATGGCGACATCGCCCCGGTGTCGGAGCGCGCGCGGTTGTTCGACGCGCTGGTGGTGACGCCGATCCGCGTGTTCGTGGTGTTGCTGTTCATCGGCACCACCTATCAATTCGTGCTGCGACGCACCTGGGACCGATGGCTGATGGCACGTATTCAAAAGAACCTGGCAGGTCATGTGATCGTTGCCGGTTTCGGCAAGACCGGATCGGAGGCGGTGGCCGAGCTGATCGCCCGCGGCGAGAAGCCGGAGCGGATCGTCGTGGTCGATTGCGACAAGGGCAATGTGGAGCTGGCCGAGGCGTTGGGCTGCACGGTGCTGCAAGGCGACGCCACCCGCGACACGGTGTTGCAGGACGTGCGGGTTGCGAATGCGCGCACGATGATCGTCGCCGCCGGCCGCGACGACACGTCTATCCTGATCACCCTCACCGCGCGCCACCTTGCGCCCGCGCTGCCAATCAGCGTCATCGTCAAGGCGGAGGACAATGAGTTTCCGGCGCGTGCGGCCGGGGCCACTTCCGTCATCAATCCCGTCAGCTTCGCCGGGTTGCTGCTCGCGGGCTCGTGCCGGGGCACGCACATGGCCGAATATATGATCGACCTCGCCTCGATCGCCGGCCCGGTCGCCCTGTCCGAACGCCCGGTGCAGGCGAGCGAGATCGGCGGGCCGCTGTCGGCGATCACCACCGGGCTTGGGGTGCGCGTCTATCGCGGGGATCGCTTCTTCAGCTTCGCCGCTCCCGAGGCCCGACGCCTGGAGGCGGGGGACCTGATCGTCGAGATCGTCGCCAACGCCGCCAGCCACGCCAAGCCGACGCTGTCGTAATGCCGGAGGCGGCGACCCGGCTGCTGCCGATCCTGCTGCTAGTCTGCTCGAACCTGTTCATGACGTTCGCCTGGTACGGGCATCTGAAGGTGCGCAGCGCGCCGATGCTGCTCATCATCCTGGGCAGCTGGGGCATCGCCTTTTTCGAATATTGCCTGGCCGTGCCCGCCAACCGCATCGGCGCGCAGGTCTATTCGGCCGCGCAGCTGAAGGCGATGCAGGAGGTGATCACGCTGGCGATCTTCTGCGCCTTCTCCGTGCTCTATCTGGGCCAGAAGATCACGGTGAATCACCTGATCGGCTTTGCGTTGATCGCGCTCGGCGCCTGGTTCGTGTTCCGCGCGCCCACCGCCTAAGCGCGCCCAAGCCCCTCCTGCCTCTATCTTTTTCGCGAGGAATCACTATGTGGCCCGGCGATCATGGCAACCAGACTCCCCGAAGCCCCGAAAGTGGGAATGGTCTCGCTCGGCTGTCCGAAGAACCTCGTCGACAGCGAACGGATCCTCACCAAGCTGCGTAGCGACGGCTACGGCCTGTCGCCGGACTATGCCGGCGCGGACGTCGTGCTCGTCAACACCTGCGGCTTCCTCGACTCCGCCAAGGAAGAGAGCCTGGAGGCGATTGGCGAGGCCATTGCCGAGAACGGTCGCGTCATCGTCACCGGCTGCATGGGCGACGAGGCCGCGGCCATCCGCGCCCGCTTCCCCAACGTCCTCGCGATCACCGGCGCCCACCAGTATGAGTCGGTGGTCGAGGCCGTGCACGAGGCGGCGCCGCCGATCCCCTCGCCCTTCGTCGATCTGGTGCCGGAAGCCGGGCTGAAGCTCACGCCGCGCCACTACAGCTATCTGAAGATCTCCGAAGGCTGCAATCACCGCTGCTCCTTCTGCATCATCCCGGCGATCCGCGGCGACCTCGCCTCGCGCCGGCCCGACGCGATCCTGCGCGAGGCGGAGAAGCTGGTCGCCGCCGGCACCCGCGAGCTGCTGGTCATCAGCCAGGATACCTCCGCCTACGGCATCGACATCCGCGACCAGCCGCGCATGTGGAAGGGCGCCGAAGTGCGCCCGCACATGACCGACCTTGCCCGCGAACTCGGCAAGCTCGGCACGCCCGACCAGCCGGTCTGGGTGCGGCTGCACTATGTCTATCCCTACCCGCATGTCGACCACGTCATCCCGCTGATGGCGCAGGGGCTGATCGTCCCCTACCTCGACATCCCGTTCCAGCACGCCAGCCCCAAGGTACTGCGTTCGATGAAGCGCCCGGCCAACGACGCCAAGGTGCTCGAGCGGCTGCGCGGCTGGCGTTCGGTCTGCCCGGACATCGCGATCCGCTCGTCCTTCGTCGTCGGCTTCCCCGGCGAGACGGAGGAGGATTTCCAGTATCTTCTCGACTGGCTGGACGAGGCCCAGCTCGACCGCGTCGGCGCGTTCCGGTTCGAGCCGGTCGAGGGCGCCGCTGCCAACACGCTTCCGGACCCGGTGCCGGAGGAAGTGAAGGAAGAGCGCTACACCCGCTTGATGGAGAAGACCGCGGCAATCTCGGCGGCCAAGCTCCAGGCAAAGGTCGGCCGCACCATTCCGGTCATCATCGACGAGGTCGATCCGGAGGGCGGCGCCACCGGCCGCTCGCAGGCCGATGCGCCGGGGATCGACGGCGAAGTGTTCCTGCGCGACTCCGGCCATCTGGCACAGGGCGACATCGTCCCCGTGCTGGTCGAGGATGCGGACGAGCACGACCTCTACGGCGTACCGGTCGCTCGCTGATCGGCGGCTGGCCGCGGCTGCGCCTGGCAGGAGAGGTCCGGCACCCGCTGAACCGAGGCACCGTGGCGAGGGCGAACCCTGCGCATAAGGCGCCTCGCATCGTCCCGTATCCCTGCGCGAGCGGAATCCGGGGCCAAGCAGAACAACGGTTTGCAGCGTAGGATGTGCCTGTGCTCCCGCCTTCGCGGGAGCACAGCAGGGACTCTCCCAAAGGTTCCGCGAGGCTAGAGGCCCACCTGGGATGATGGTGGACCTGAAGCCCTTCACCTCCCTTTCAAGTCCTTGTCGTACTGACCGCCTGCAGAACAGCGCAGACATTCCCTCCTGCAGCCGAACGGTGTTTGCCTTCGAAAAAGCGGCGGGCAGAGGCATCCTGCCTCATCGCCTTGCTCCAGCCGTGCTCCCGCGGCGGCGGGGCCCAGAGTACCGGGCGCAGACGGGCGTTGCTCTGCTGAACCCGCATCCGCGCCTGCGTCAGATCCCGGCGGGAAGACGCCAAACGCGTTCCGCGTGGGGTCGGCGACAGTTGAGATTCATTACCGCTCCCCTCCAGCCTCTGACGCCGCGTGTCTGGTTGCTCCCAGTCGTCACGTGACAAACGGCGGCATGGCTTCGCAAGCGCCTGCCGCAGGCGCGTGACCAAGGTTCAAGGCTCCGCGAGGCGCTGTTCTGCTTGGTCCTGGATTCCTGCCTCCGCAGGGATACGGCAGCGTTCATCAGATCTGGTGCGTACGTGAATGTCCCCCTCGCCTGCACCGCGACCTTACTCTTCCGGCAGGCTGAGCACGTAGCGCGCCACTTCCGCCGCCTGCTTGCGGTTCTCCAGCCCGGCAAAGACCATGCGGGTGCCCGGCACGGTGCCGTTCGGGTTAAGCAGGAACGCGGTCAGCCGGGGCTCATTCCAACGCCCACCCAGCTGCTGCATCGTCGGGGAGTAGCGATAGCCGGGCAAGCTCCCGGCCCGTCGATCGGCAAGCCCGGCGAGGCTGGGCCCCAGCGCGTTGGCCCCCGATGCAGTCCGATGACAGGTCAGGCAGGCCGCGAAGGCCGCTGGCTGCGGGAGTGCCGCCCGTGGTTCTCCGCCGCCACATCCTGCGAGCGGCACCAACAGCAGGACGCTCAGCACGGGTCCGCGCTTCATGCGGCGAGCCCGTGATACGCCGCGGCAAAGGCCAGCACCTCGCTCGGCGCGAGCAGCCAGCCATCCAGCTGTCGCATTCGGCCGCTGGCGAAGTCCGCGCGCGCCAGCGTCGCCCGCCGTTCCCCTTCCGGTCGGTCCAGCACCCGCCACTCGGCCGCGACGGCGTCCCGCGAGAGCGCAGGGTCGCATCCCACGCAGGCGCGGCCGAGCGCCGCCATTGCTGTGTCGCGATAGCGTTGCTCCGGCGACCCGCACAAGCTGCGGCGTACCGGCGGCACCGCCAAAACGGCACCCCCGACGAGCAGCGCGCCGGCTCCGACGGCAAAGCCGCGGCGTGAAAGCTTCATGCGAAATGCTCCTGCTTGATGTGGTCGGCCAGGCGCAGGGCGAGCGCCGTCAGCATCATCGTCGGCGACCCACTTCCCGCAGTCGGGAACACCGAGCTGCCGGCGACATAGACGTTGCCGACGCCGTGCACCCGGCAGTTTCGGTCGACCACGCCCTGACGCGGGTCCGCGCTCATCCGGGTGGTGCCGGTGTGGTGATAGCCGATGTCGAGTTCCGGAAACGTCGGCCAGGATGCCTTGGGATCGTAGCTCAACCGCAGGCGACCGAGACCACGACGCCCCGCCTCCTGGCCGAACAGCAGCAGGCTGCGGTGGAGCGAGCGCTTGCCCTCCTCCGCCAGCGTCCAATGCAGGTTGAGGATCGGCATCCCCACCGCATCGCGTCGATCGGTAAGGGTCACGCGGCTATCGGCGACCGGCCGTGGTTCCAGCCGGGCGGCGACGCGGTAGAGGGTCGGTTCTGCCCGGCAATAGCCGCGGTCGACCGCCCAGCCGGCGGTATCGACCGGATGGCCGATGGCGGTCGAAAGGTCCTCCGCCCGGATGCTGCCGGCGCTCCCTTGCGCAAGGCTGTCCTGAATGCCCTTGGCGGCGGCACCGCCGGCAGTGAGCGGGTCATAAACCGGCGTCACCCGCAGAAAGACATCATCGATGCCCTCGCGACGCAGGGCCGCGTCGGTGAGCAGGAAATGGCTGACCGTGTGAGTACCGTCCGGATAGTCCTGGAACGCCATCAGCCGGTCCATCGCCACCGCCGGATTGCGCGCAAAATCCTGATAGATCACGACGTGGTCGGTGAAATACCGCCCCACCTGATCATGCCCGTTGCCAAGCCCGGTAGCGAACGGACGCCGGGAGGCGAGCAGCACGCGCGCATTCTCGACCCCGCCGGCCGCCAGCACGAACAGCCGGGCTCGCACGCTGGTCTCGGTGCCCGCCAGCGTGCGCACCGTCGCCTCCTCGATGCGCGTGCCCTCCGCCGATCCTACCAACTCGGTCACATTGGCGTGGTGGAGGAAGCGGATGTTGGGTGCCTTGGTGACCGGCGGCGCGTAGCGGGCAAAGGTGCGGTTGCCCGTTTGCGGGTTGATCGGCGCCACAAAGGTAAGCCGGGTCTCGAACAGCTCCGGATCAAGCGGCCAGCCTTTGGTCCCGAGGCGATGACGCCAGCGCTCCGGCGACCAGTCGACCAGATCGTCGCGAAACAGCACGCGCTTCGATGCCTCGGGCAGATAACCGGCGACGTCGGCCAGGCCGATCGGCCAGCCGGTGTTCGCGATGCCGGGCCTGGGTGCGAAATCCCGATCGAGGAATCGATAGCAGTGGCCGGACCAATGGTTGGTGGTGCCGCCGATGTAGCGTAGTCGCGACGCCTGCAGCGGATAGTCGAGCCCGGTCACGGTGGCGTTGGCATTCAGCTGCTCCACCTCGCGCTCGATCCCCTCGCCCCCGCTTTCCAGCAGCAGCACGCGGACCTCTGTGCCGGCGAAGGATCGGGCCAGGGTCAGGCCGGCGGCCCCCGCACCAATGATGCAGAGGTCCGCCTCCAGCGGTGTGTTCCCGAGCCTTCGTGCGTCCTCGAACAGGCCAGCCTCCCCTTGCTCCGCCGACCCGCTGCCGACGTCCCCGCCTGCCTATCCGTGCGCTCAAAGCGTGAACAGACCAGCACGCCCGGCGTCGAATCCGGAACGGAGCAAGACCTTTCGCTCACCCGTAGCGGCGCCTAGATCACCTCCATGTCCGATCTTTCTACCCTGCTTCAGCCCGATCGCGGCCAGGCCGCCCGCACCCTCCACCTGGTCGATGCCGCGGGTTTTGACAGCTGGCTCGCCCAGCAGCCGCCCCGCCACCGCGCCGCGATCGCCGCGCACAAGTTGAGGGCGACGCCGTTTGCGCACGCGATTCTGCCCGGCGAAGGTGCCGAGGACTGGTCGGCGGTCGGCATCGTTGCGGACGCGGACACACTCTCCCCCTGGTGCCTGTCCAAGCTGGCGGAGGTGCTGCCCGCCGGCAGCTACCGCCTGGCGAGCGGCGAGCCGGGTGCTGCGGCATTCGGCTGGCTCGTCGCCCAGCACCGCTTCACCCGCTACCGTCAGGACCATGCGGCCGAGGGCCCCCGCGTCCTCCTGACCGGCGACCCTGCGCGGATCGACGACCTCGTGCGCCAGGCCGCGGCGACGCTGCTGGTCCGCGACCTCGTCGACACCGGCGCCAGCGACTTGGGCCCGGCCGAACTGGAGGCGCAGGCAGGCCGCCTCGCCAGTGGCCATGGCGCGACGCTGGCGGTGACCAGGGGGGCGGAGCTGGAACGCGGCTACCCCATGATCCACACGGTCGGAAAGGCCGCGGGGACGGGGCGCGAGCCGCGGCTGATCGAGTTGGAGTGGGGCAACCCCGCCCACCCGCGGGTCGCCATTGTCGGCAAGGGCGTGTGCTTCGATACGGGCGGGCTCAACATCAAGCCCGGCAGCGGCATGGCGCTGATGAAGAAGGACATGGGCGGGGCAGCGCATGCGCTCGCGCTGGCGACGCTCGTCATGGAATCGCGACTGCCCGTGCGGCTGCACCTGCTGTTGCCCGCGGTCGAGAATGCCATTGCTGGCAACGCCTTTCGTCCCGGCGATGTGCTGCGCACGCGCAAGGGGGTCACGGTCGAGAACACCAACACCGATGCCGAAGGGCGGCTGATCCTGGGCGACGCGCTCACCCGCGCCGCCGAGTTGCAGCCGGAGCTGATGATCGACTTTGCGACGCTGACCGGTGCCGCTCGAGTTGCACTTGGACCCGACCTGCCCGCCACCTTCGCCAATGACGAGGCTCTGGCCGCCGACCTCCTCGCCTGTGGCACGGCCGAGGGCGACCCGCTGTGGCGGCTGCCGCTGTGGGACGGCTATGACGACATGCTCAAGTCGAGCGTCGCCGACATGGTCAATGCGCCGGAGGGTGGCTTTGCCGGGGCGATCACCGCGGCCTTGTTCCTGCGCCGCTTCGTGCCGGCCGAGATCGCCTGGGCGCACCTCGACACCTTTGCCTGGCGGCCGTCGCCCAAGCCCGGCCGTCCCAAAGGCGGCGACGCCTATGGCCTTCGCGCTGCCTGGGCGCTGCTGCGCAAGCGGTACCCCGTGCGGTGAGCCGGAACCGCCACATTATGGGACAGGGTTAACGAATTCTTTCCGTGTGAGCCGGGGTTCGAGCGGTTAAGCCTCGCTTCATGAAGAAGCCCTTGCTTGCGTCCGCTGTGTCGGCCCTGGTCCTCGCCCTTCCCGCCATGGCCTCGCCGGTCGTGGGCGTGGACGCGCTCAAGGAATGGAACCTCATCGTGCTGGGGGACCTCACCTCCAGTTCCGAGGTGGAGGGCCGGACATTTGTGGGCGGCAACCTCGACGGCAATTCGTCCAACTACCAGATCAAGACTCCCCCGGCGTCTTCCTATGACACGCCGGGCCTGACGGTGGTGGGCGACGTGCTCGGCGGGGCCAAGAACCTCAACAACGCGTCGGGCGCGGTGGTCGGCGGCAACGTCACCAGCGGGTTCAATCTGAACGGCGCTGCCCAGACGGTGCAGGTCGGCGGCACGATCGCCAACACCAACGTCAACCAGAACACGGTCAATGCAGGGCTGGCCTCCACGCCCGGCTTCACCGAGGCGCTGCAGCAGCAGAAAAGCCTGTTGTCGAGCGGCATGACCGACCTGTCGCAAGGCATGACCAAGCTGGCATCGAACAGCACCGTCACCGTTTCGGGCAACCGCGCGACGTTCAACGCGACGCCCGATGCCTCAGGCGTGGCGGTGTTCAACCTCACCAGCGAGGACCTCAACCGCATTGGCGAGATCCAGTTCAACCTGAATGGTGCCGACACCGCGATCGTCAACGTCAGCGGCACCAACATCGTGCTGAACGACAATTTCCTGGGCGGCACCCAGGGACTGGGCGAGCATGTGATCTGGAACTTCGCGGACGCGACGAGCCTTTCGCTCTCCACCGCCTGGGGCGGATCGGTGCTGGCACCGGGCGCGGCCGCCACGACCGGCAACTACATTCAGGGCTCGGCCGTGTTCGGCAGCCTGGTGCAGAACGGCGAGTTCCATCTGGGCACCTACACCGGCGGCTACACGCCCAGCACCCCGACGGACCCGAGCGGCCCCAAGCCCGTGCCGGAGCCCGGCACCTGGGCACTGATGCTCGCGGGGCTGGGCCTCGTGGCGCTGCTGCTGCGCCGGCGGCGGGGTGTCGCCGCCTGAGGCGGAGTGGCGGCGGACCGGGCGGCTTCCCGTGCCGCCGCGCGATCGTCGCAACCTATGTTTGCCTTTGAAAAAACACGGGAAACTTTCGAGAACCCGCCCGGTTGAAGCCGCTTCCCAACCGGAGTGGTTGCATGAAGATGGTGGACAGAGTTGTCGGCGAGCGTTCGGAGTTGCCCGACGGGCCCGACACTCAGGACAGGGCACCGATCCTAGAAGCGCTGCAGACCTTTATGCGCGCAAGCCCGATCTCGTTCGAGATGCCCGGGCATCACGCCGGTCGCGGCGCACCCCGCGCCATCACAAGGCTGGTCGGCTCGAAGGCCTTCAAGGCCGACTGCACGCCACTAAAGGGACTGGACGACCGCGGGGAGCGCAAGCGGATCAGCCATCGTGCCGAGGCGCTGGCGGCGGAACTCTGGGGGGCGGACAGCTGCTTTTTCTCGACCGCCGGATCGACGCTGTCGAACCAGGTGGCCGTGCGCGCCGCGGCCAATCCGGGCGACACGGTGCTGGTGTCCCGCAACAGTCACAAGTCCCTGATCGGTGCGCTCCTCCTGGCGAACGTGAAGCCCGTGTTTCTGGAACCGCGCTACGACGATCAATGGGACATCGACCATGGGCAGCCGCTGACGGAACTGTCCGCAAAGCTCGAAGCGCATCCCGGGACCAAGGCCGTCTTCATCGTCAGCCCTACCTATTTCGGCGTCGTGCCGGATGTCGCTGGAATGGCGGCCCTGTGCCACAAGCGCGGCATCCCCCTTGTGGTGGACGAAGCCTGGGGCCCGCACTTTGCCTTTCACCCCGACATGCCGATCCCGTCGATCCGCCTCGGCGCCGACATCTCGGTGATGAGCATCCACAAGACGATGGCGGGCTTGGAGCAGGCCTCGGTCATGCTCCGCAAGAGCGACCTCATCCCCGAGGACCGGTTCAACCTCGCCTACGACCTCCACCTCACCACCAGCCCGTCCTCGCTGATCCTGGCGAGCATCGATGCGACCCGGCGCCAGTTTGCGCAGGAAGGCCAGAAGCTGGTGCAGAAAACGCTCGACCTGGCACGGCACGCGAGAGAGAAGCTGGCCGCGATCGACGGCATCGAAGTCATGGGAACCGACGTCCTCGACGGCGATGCCGCGCACGCGCTCGACGAGACAAAGGTGCTGATCGACATCTCCGGACTTGGCGTAAACGGCTATGAGGCGGAGGACTGGCTGATCCGCAACAAGAAGATGACGGTCGGCTTGTCGGACGAGCGGCGCATGTTGCTGATCTTTACAGTCGGTACCGACAAGCGCTCCACGCAGAAGATGCTCGCCGCGTTCGAGGACCTGGCCAACTGGGCGCGAAACGGAGCGGACGACAAGAAGGGGTATGACGGCCGCCTGCCCCACCTGAGCGAGCTCAAGTCCGAACTCGTGATGACGCCGTCGGAGGCGTTCTTCGCCCAGACCGAACGCATCAGGCTGACCGAGGCGGAAGGGCGTATCGCTGCCGAGATGGTGTCCCCCTATCCGCCCGGCATCCCGCGGATCTTTTCCGGCGAGCGCATCTCCGGCCCCCAGCTAAAATATGTGCAGGAGTCCATGAAGCTGGGGGTCTTCCCCTACGATCCCAGCGACCAGGATCTCCACACGATTCGCGTCGTGCGCGAGACGGGGTAAGCTTGCGATCCTCCCGGGGTGCCAAGCGCGCCCGGAGGGAGCCCGTTAAGCCGCCGCCGCCGCCTCGATGATCGGCACGAACTTCTCCGCCGTCAGGCTGGCGCCGCCGACCAGCGCGCCGTCGACATTCTCCACCGCCAGGATCGCGGCGGCGTTCGCGCCGGTGACCGATCCGCCATAGAGGATGCGGATGCGCTCGGCGGCGTCGCCCACCATCATGCCGAGTTTGGCGCGGGCAATGGCGTGGATGCTGGCGATCTCTTCCGGCGTCGGCGTGCGGCCGGTGCCGATCGCCCAGCGCGGTTCATAGGACAGGGTGAACCAGTCACCGTCGGCATCCTCTGGCACCGACTTTTCGATCTGCGCCTGCACGACCCGCTCGGCACGGCCGGCGTTGCGCTCGGCCTCGGTCTCGCCGACGCACAGGATTACCTCCAACCCCTTGCGCCGGGCAGCCGCGGCCTTGGCCCAGGCATCGTGGCTGGTTTCGTTCTGGTCGGACCGGCGCTCCGAATGGCCGACGATCACCGTCTGCGCCCCCACCTCGACCAGCATCGCGGCCGAGACGCACCCTGTGTGCGCGCCATGCTCGTTCTCATGCACGTCCTGGGCACCGATGCGCACGTTTCCGGCATGTTCGACCGCAGCGGCGATCAGCGTCGCGGGCACGCACAGCGCGACGTCCACGTTCGGATGGTTCGCTGCGGCTGCCTCTATTGCGGCGATCTCCTTCAACTGGGCGCGCATCCCATGCATCTTCCAGTTGCCCGCCACCAGCTTGCGTCGCGTCACGCCCTGTCTCCTTTGTCCACACCAGGCGATACCAACCCCTACGCCCGGCACAAGCTTGAAGCCGCGAGGCGTGCGCCCTAAAGCGACCCGTTCTTCTTTTCCGACAGGATCGGTGGCTTCTCGATGCTCGCAAACGTCCGGCGTCTTCTCAACTCGACCATCGGCAAGGTCGTCGCGCTCGCCTTTCTGGTGGTGATCGCGCTGGCCTTTGCCGCAGGCGACATCAGCGGCCTGCGGTCGGGCGGCGCGTCGAGCGACGTGGTCGCCAAGGTCGGCGGCACCGCGGTGCACGATGCCGAGCTCACCAAGCAGGTACAGCAGCAGCTGGAGGCGACCCGCCAGCGCAACCCCAACGTCGACATCGCCCAGCTGGTCGCCGCGGGCGGCGTGGAGAACGTCCTCCAGCAGCTGGTCACCTCGATAGCGCTGGAGCAGTACGCCCAGAAAGCCGGCATGGCGGTGAACTCCAAGCTGGTCGACGGCCAGATCGCGAGCATCCCCGCGTTCCAGGGCTTCACCGGCAAGTTCGACCAGGCGACGTTCGAGCGCGCGATCGCCCAGCGGGGCATGACGCCAGCGGGTCTGCGCGAGGCGATCGGCCGCGACATGCTGTCCAACTGGCTGATCAGCCCGACGATCGGTGCCAGCCAGCTGCCCGAGCAGATCGCGGTGCCCTATGCCTCGCTGCTGCTGGAAAAGCGCGCGGGCCAGATCGCGCTGATCCCGACTGCCGCGGTGCCACAGGGCAACCCGCCCACCGACGCCGAGCTGACCGCCTTCTACACCCGGAACCGCGCCCGCTACACGGTGCCGGAACGCCGGGTGATCCGCTATGCGCTGGTGAGCGCAAACAGCGTTGCCGCGTCGGCAGCACCGACCGACGCGGAGATCGCCCAGGCCTATCGCGCCGCCGGCAGCCGCTTTGCTGCGAGCCAGCGCCGCACCGTGCGCCAGGTGGTGCTCGCCGACCAGAACGCCGCCAACCAGCTCGCCGCCAGGGTGAAGGGCGGCACCGCCATCGACGCGGCCGCCCGCGCGGCCGGGCTGGAGGCATCGAACTTCAGCGACCAGAACAAGGCCGGGCTGGTTGCACAGACCAACCAGGCGATCGCCGACGCGGCCTTTGCCGCAGGCGAAGGCGCGGTGATCGGCCCGGTGCGCTCGCCGCTCGGCTGGCATGTGCTGCGCGTCGAAAAGGTCACGCAGATCCCGGGCAAGACGCTGGAACAGGCCCGCCCGGAGCTCGTCGCCGAGCTCAGCCGCAGCAAGGCGGCAAGCGCGCTCAATGCGGCCCAGGAGCGCATCGACGGCGCGATCAACGACGGCGCGACCTTTGCCGAGGTCGTGAGCGAGGCGAAGCTCGCCGCGCAGAGCACCGCGGCCGTTACCAAGGCGGGCACCAGCCCCGACCAGCCGAACACCCCGGCCGATCCGGCGCTGGCGCGCGTGGTCGAGGCGGGCTTTGCCGCCGAACAGGGCGACGCCCCGCAGATCGTGCAGACCGAGGAAGACGGCAGCTTCGCCGTCGTCGGCGTCGACCGGGTGATGCCGGCCGCCCCCCGCCCGCTCGCGCAGGTCCGCGAGGACGTCCAGAAGGCGTTCCTGGCCGAGCGCGGCCAGCAGGCGGCGCGCAAGGCAGCGGCGGCGATCCTGGCCAAGGTGAACGGCGGCACGCCGCTCGCGCAGGCGGTTTCCGCCTCCGGGCTCAAGGTCCCGGCGCCGACGCCGCTCGCCGCCACGCGCGCGCAGCTTGCCGCCCAGCAGGGTCAGGTGCCCCCGCCGGTCGAGCTGATGTTCGCGATGGCGCCGAAGAAGGCACGACTGATCGCCGCGCCCAACAATGGCGGCTGGTTCGTGGTCTATCTCGACAGCATCACGCCGGGCGACGCCAGCGGCGACAAGCGGGCGGTCTCCTCCGCGCGCGCCGGGCTCAGCCAGATAGTCGGCCAGGAATATGCCGAGCAGTTTGCCGAGGCGGTTCGCCGCAGCGTCGGCGTGACCAAGAACGACGCGGCCGTCGCCCGCGTCCGCACGACGCTGGCGCCCCAGGGCAGCGCAGCGGCGAACTGACGGCTGTGAACGAGGACGCGATCCAGGGGCGTACGACCGCGCACGCCGCCCTCGCCGCCGGCACGCCCGCGCTGCTGTGGCAGCGGCTGGTGGCGGATACCGAAACCCCGATCGCCGCTGCGCTCAAGCTCATCGAGCCGGGCCGCGGCGACTTTCTGCTGGAATCCGTCGAGGGCGGATCCGTGCGCGGACGCCACAGCCTGATCGGCCTTGCCCCCGACCTGGTGTTCCGCGCGACCGGGGCAGACGCGGCGATCAACCGCAGCTGGCTGTCCGACCGCGACGCCTTCGAGCCGTGCGCCGAACCGACGCTGCAGGCGCTGCGCGACCTGGTCGCATCGTGCCGGATGGACGTGCCGGAGGCGCTGCCACGCGCGCTCGCCTGCCTGGTCGGCTATTTCGGCTATGAGACCATCGGTCTGGTCGAGAAGCTCGACCGCCCGCCGGCCAACCCGCTCGACCTGCCGGACATGGTGTTCGTGCGGCCGACGCTGCTGCTGGTGTTCGACCGCCTTTCGGACGCGCTGTTCCTGGTCGCACCGGTGTGGCCCGGCACCGGCGAAGCGGACGCCGCGATCGCAACCGCATCCGCGCGGATCGAGGATGTGGCCGCCCGGCTTGCCCGCACGCCGCTGCCCGAACCCGCGCGCCAGGCACCAGAGGAAATCGCCCTCACCCCCGTGCTGGCACCCGGCCGCTATGCCGAGATGGTCGCGAGCGCGAAGGACTATATCCGCGCGGGCGACATCTTTCAGGTGGTGCTGGCGCAGCGCTTCACCGCGCCGTTCCCGCTGCCGCCGTTCGAGCTTTATCGCGCGCTGCGCCGCATCAACCCCTCACCGTTCCTCTACCACCTCGACCTGCCCGGCTTTGCGCTGACGGGATCGAGCCCGGAGATCCTGGTGCGGGTCCGCGACGGCGAGGTAACGATCCGCCCGATCGCCGGCACGCGGCCACGGGGTGCCACTGCCGTTCAGGATGCGGAAAACCGCGCCAGCCTGCTCGCCGATCCCAAGGAACGGGCCGAGCATCTGATGCTGCTCGACCTCGGCCGCAACGACGTCGGCCGGGTGGCCGAGGCCGGCAGCGTGCGGGTGACCGACAGCTATGGCATCGAGTTCTACAGCCATGTCATGCACATCGTATCGAACGTCGTCGGCCAGCTGTCGCCCGAGCACGACGCGCTCGACGCGCTGTTCGCCGGCTTCCCAGCGGGCACGGTGAGCGGCGCGCCCAAGGTCCGCGCCTGCCAGGTGATCGCCGAGCTGGAGCAGGAGACCCGCGGCGCTTATGCCGGCGGCGTCGGCTATTTCTCGCCCGACGGGTCGATGGACTCGTGCATCGTGCTGCGCACGGCAGTGGTCAAGGACGGCACCATGCACGTCCAGGCCGGGGCCGGCATCGTCGCGGACAGCGACGCGGCGTACGAACAGCGCGAGTGCGAAGCCAAGGCCAGCGCATTGCTCGCCGCAGCTCGCGAGGCGATCGCCCAGGCCGGCGCACCGCGGTTCGGACAGTAGGCCTGGCCGACGAGCGGCCGATCAGGGTCGAACTAGGTCGCGCTGATCGCATCTCTGAGCAGGCGAGGCCTCTGTGACGGCGGGACGATGGCCCCGCAACCTTCCGTATCCCTGCGCAGGCAGGGATCCAGGGCCAAGCAGAGCCACGGCGGGTAGCGTCCGGCACCCTGGGCTCCTGCCTTCGCAGGAGCGCACGACCGTCAAGCGGCGCCGCCGCTCCCTCAGTCCTCCTTGCGGGGGAACTGCTGCGCTTCCTGCTGCGCCTTGCGATCCAGATACCATTGACGGAGCAGCTGCTGGTTGCAGCCGGTCTGGCCGCCGGTGCCCACCGCCGAGCAGCTGTTGGGCAGGCCGACGCTGTTGGCATCCATCATCGTCTGGGCGCGGCTCGCCCAGCTTTGCGCGGCAGCTTCCTGCGACGGCGGGTCGCGCAGCTCCTTGGGGATACGGAAGCGCTCGCTCTCGTCGCGACGGGCGCAGACCACGACTTCCCCCTCCCCCTGGGCCTTGGGACAGGGTTCGTCGCCATAGACGGTGACGCTGCGTGTGCGCTGCGGTGGAGCGTTGGTCTTTGCGCCCTCCTGCGCCAGGACCGGAGATGCAGCCAACGCCGCCACGAGAATCCAACGCACCATTCCAAGCTCCTGAACGCAAACACACGCCCGACCAACGATCGGATCGCGCACAGCGTTGCGCCAGACTGCGGCGGCGCTATGGCAAGAGCATGATCCTTGTCATCGACAATTACGACAGCTTCACCTGGAACCTGGTCCATTATCTGATGGAGCTGGGCGCCCCGGTGCAGGTCGTACGCAACGACGCGCTCACCGCTGCAGACGCGCTGGCGAGCAATGCCGCAGGCTTCCTGATCTCGCCGGGCCCGTGCACGCCCAATGAGGCGGGCGTCTCGCTCGACCTGGTCGCCGCCTGTGCGGAGGCGCGCCGTCCGCTGCTGGGCGTGTGCCTGGGCCATCAGGCGATCGGCCAGCATTTCGGCGGCAAGGTGGTGCGCGGCGGGCTGATGCACGGCAAGACTTGCCCGGTCGAACATGACGGAACCGGGCTGTTCCAAGGACTGCCCAGCCCCTTTACCGCGACCCGCTATCACTCACTGATCGTAACGGACGTGCCGGAATCGCTGGTGGTCAACTGCACCGCCGGGGACGCCAGCGTCATGGGCGTGCGGCACGCGGAGCTGCCGATCCACGGCGTACAGTTCCACCCGGAAAGCATCGCGACCGAACATGGCCACGACATGCTGGCAAACTGGCTGACGATGACCGGCATCGCCCCGAAGCAGCGCGCCGCATGACCACCACCGTTCTGCTGCCGTCCACCGAGTCTCCGCTCTCGCACGAGAGCGCGGCCGAGGCGTTCGAGGCCATCCTCGACGGCAAGGCGTCCGAAGAGGCGATCATCGCGTTCCTGGTCGGGCTCACCACCCGCGGCGAGACCAGCATCGAGATCGCCGAGGCGGCGCGCGCGATGCGCCACCGCATGGTCCCGATCGACGCGCCGGCGGGCGCGATCGACGTTTGCGGCACCGGCGGCGACGGGCATCATACGCTCAACGTCTCGACTGCGGTCAGCCTGGTGGTCGCCGCCACCGGCGTGCCCGTCGCCAAGCACGGCAACCGCGCCGCCTCCAGCAAGGCTGGGGCGGCGGACACGCTGGAGGCGCTCGGCCTCGACATGGCGCGTGCTGGGGCGATGGCCGAGCAGACGCTGGCCGACATCGGCATCGCCTTTCTGTTCGCGGGCAACCACCATCCTGCGATCCGGCGCATCCACCCGATCCGCCAGAAGATCGGCCGGCGCACGATCTTCAACCTGATGGGGCCGCTCGCCAACCCGGCGCACGTCGAGCGCCAGCTGATCGGCATCGCCCGGCCCGACTATGCGCCGATCTATGCCGAGGCGCTCGAAAGCCTGGGCGCGACCGCCGCCGCGGTAATCTCGGGCGAGGAGGATCTGGACGAGATCTCGATCGCCGGGCCCACGCGCGTCGTGCGGATCGGATCGGTCGCGCTGCCGGACCGGATCACGCCGGCGGACGCCGGGCTGCCTTCGAGTCCCCTGGAGACGCTGCGCGGCGGCGACCCGGCCTATAATGCGCTTGCCCTCCGCCGGCTGCTGGCAGGCGAGGAAAGCGCCTATCGCGACGCGGTGCTGCTGAACGCCGCCGCCGCGCTCGTGATCGCCGACAAGGTGACGGACCTCGCCGATGGCGCGGTGCTCGCCGCCAACACGATCGATTCCGGCGCCGCCCGACGCCTTCTGGATGCATGGATCGCCTATTCATGAGCACGATGCTGTCAAAGATTCTTGAAACCAAGCGCGTCGAGGTTGCCGCCCGTAAGGACCTGGCCGGCGTGCAGGAGCTCGACCGGCGCGCGGCTCAGCAGACGCCGCCGCGTGGCTTCCGCGCCGCGCTGGACGCCAGGACCGGTCCCGCACTGATCGCCGAGATCAAGAAGGCGAGCCCCTCCAAGGGATTGATCCGCACCGACTTCGACCCGCCGGCGCATGCGCGCGCCTATCAGGCCGGGGGCGCGGCGTGCCTGTCGGTGCTGACCGACGAGGAATATTTCCAGGGCTCCGACGCCTATCTGGTCGCAGCGCGCGCTGCCTGCGACCTGCCGGTGCTGCGCAAGGACTTCACCATCGATCCGTGGCAGGCGGCGGAAGCACGGGCGCTGGGCGCCGACGCGATCCTGCTGATCGTCGCCGCGCTGGAAGATCGGCAGATGGCGGAGATCGAGGCGGCGGCACTTGAGCGCGGGCTCGACGTGCTGGTCGAGGTCCACGACTTTCCCGAGCTGGAACGCGCGCTCAAGCTCAAGACCCGGCTGATCGGCGTCAACAACCGCGATCTGCGCGACTTTTCGGTCAATTTCGAGCGCACCTATGAGCTGGTTGCGCACGCGCCCGCCGACTGCACCTTTGTGGCCGAAAGCGGAATCACCGGCCGCGCCGACCTGGACGCGATGGCCGAGCACGGCATCCACTGTTTCCTGGTTGGCGAGGCGCTGATGCGCCAGGACGACGTCGAGGCCGCGACTCGCGCGCTGGTCGGATGAGCGGCCTTACCCATCTGGATGCCGAGGGCCATGCCCGCATGGTTGACGTCGGCGATAAGGCGGTGACCTCACGCCAGGCGACCGCCACCGGCCGCATCACCATGTCGGCGGAGGCGCTGGCAGCGATCCGCGACGGGCTGGTGAAGAAGGGCGACGTGCTCGCCGTCGCCCGCGTCGCGGGAATCATGGCGGCCAAGCGGACCAGCGACCTTATCCCGCTGTGCCATCCCCTGCCCCTCACCCGAGTCGCGCTCGATCTGGCGATCGAGGCGGATGGCATCGCCGCCACCGCGACCTGCGCTACCGACGGCAAGACCGGGGTCGAGATGGAGGCGCTGACTGCCGTCTCGGTGGCGTTACTCACCGTCTATGACATGGCCAAGGCGCTCGACCGCGGCATGGAGATCGGCGGCGTGCGCCTGCTTGCCAAGTCCGGCGGCAAGTCGGGAGACTGGCGGGCGTGAGCCTGCTGCCGCTCGACGAGGCGCAGGCGCGCGTGTTCGCGCTGGCAACGCCGGTGCCGGTGGAGACGGTGCCGATCGTCGAGGCGATCGGCCGCTGGGCCGCTGGTGACCTGGCGGCGCTGCGCACCCAGCCCGATCGCGCACTGTCGTCGATGGACGGCTATGCGATCCGCTTCGCCGACCTGCCCGGCCCCTGGGAAGTGATCGGCGAATCCGCCGCTGGCCGGCCGTTCGCCGGCTCGCTGCGTACGGGCCAGGCGACGCGGATCTTCACTGGCGCGGCGCTGCCCGACGGCGCCGACACCGTGCTGGTGCAGGAAGAGGCGAGCCGCGACGGGGCACGCCTGCTGCTCACCGGCGAAGGGCCGCCGCGGCTGGGAAGCAGCGTGCGCGCAGCGGGGCTGGATTTCATGGCGGGCGATCCGCTCGTGGCTCAAGGCGCCGCGATCACCCCGGCGGTCGCCGCGCTGCTGGCAGTCGGCGGCCACGGTGGGATTCCTGTACGGCGCCGGGTGCGCGTGGCGATCGCGGCCACGGGCGACGAACTCGTGCCCGCCGGCTCCCCGCCCGAGGCCGGACTGCCCGAGTCCAACGGCGTGATGCTCGCCGGACTGCTTGCGCGCCTGCCGGTCGAGCGCATCGACCTGGGGATCCTGCCCGACGATCGCGGCGTGCTCGCCGCCGCCTTTGCGGCGGTTGATGCCGATGTGCTGGTGACGACGGGCGGCGCCTCGGTCGGCGACCACGACCTCGTGCGCCCGGCGCTGGAAACCGCTGGAGCCACGATCGACTTCTGGCGGATCGCGATGCGCCCGGGCAAGCCGATGATGGCTGGCCGGCTGCGGGATGCAGTCGTGCTCGGCCTGCCCGGCAACCCGGTCTCGGCGTTCGTCACCGCGACGCTGTTCCTGCTGCCGCTGGTGCGCAAGCTCGCGGGCGCGGCCGATCCGCTCGCGCGGCGGCGCGTGGTGCCGCTGGGCGCCCCGCTTGCCGCCAACGACCGCCGGGCCGACCATCTGCGCGCCGAGCTGCGCGACGGCATCGCCTTTCCCGCCCCCGCGCAGGACAGCTCGATGCTGCGCACGCTCGCCCATGCCGACTGCCTGATCGTGCGGCCACCGCACGCGCCGGCGGCGAACGTCGGCGACTCGGTAGAAATCCTCGATATCGGTTGACAAGGCCTGTCAACGTTTCCTAAAGGTTCCGCGTCTGTTCCGACGGAGGACCGCATGCTCACGCGCAAGCAGCACGAGCTGATCTGCTTCATCGACGACCGGTTGAAGGAAACCGGCGTATCGCCCTCGTTTGAGGAGATGAAGGACGCGCTCGACCTCAAGTCGAAGTCCGGCGTCCACCGCCTCATCAGTGCGCTGGAGGAACGCCAGTTCATCCGCCGCCTTCCCAACCGTGCCCGCGCGCTTGAAGTGCTGCGCATGCCCGATCGGCCCGAGACGGCAAAGAAGCCGGCGCCTGCCAAGACGGCGGCACCGCGCAGCGCGCCCGCGGCGCCACCTGCTCCGGCGAACGACGTGATCGAGATCCCGCTGCACGGCCGCATCGCCGCCGGCGTGCCCATCGAGGCGATGGAGGGGCAGCAGATGCTGCCGGTCCCCGCCGCGCTGCTCGGCTCGGGCGAACATTATGCACTGGAAGTCGCGGGCGATTCGATGGTGGAGGCCGGCATCCTCGACGGCGACTATGCCCTGGTTCGCCGCACCGACGCCGCGCGCGACGGCGAGATCGTGGTGGCGTTGATCGACGAGAATGAGGCGACGCTGAAGTATTTCCGCCGCGAAGGCGCGATGGTCCGCCTCGACCCGGCGAACCGCAGCTACGACCCACAGCGCTATCGCCCCGATCAGGTGCGGGTGCAGGGCAAGCTCGCCGGGCTGCTGCGGCGGTATTGAGGCTTCGCGTTCCGGGGTTCGACGCGACCGAGCGGAACCCCGGAGGCGGAAGGCTGTCGTAAGTTCGGGCCTGTCAGGCGGCCGGTCCGCACCCAAGCGCCTTAATCCATGAGGTTACGCAGCAGCATCTCCATGCACTGCAGTATCTCTGTGAAGGCACCGAATCAGGGCAACGGCGACCGACGCGGCGTGCACTGACCGCGCGCCGCTGACCCACCCCGACCGGTCAGAACCCGTCGCTCGAACCACCCCAGCGCCTCTCCCGCTTGCCACGCCCCCGCTGCTCCGGCCACCGGCGCGCCACGGGTTGCGTCACGGGCGGCGTGATCCACGGATGCCGGTCCCCCGACCCCCGCACGCGCCGCGCCTCCGGTGGATCGAAGCGGACCGCCAGACCGCCGGTCTGCGCCAGCATCGGCCGATCGAGCCGCAGCCAGCGCGGCGTGCAGCCGCGCGGCAGGCGGCGTTCGCTCACCACTACATCGGCGTCGCGGCACAGCGCGATCAGTTCGCCGGCCTGCACCAGATACCCGCTCCGCGTCGCGAGGATCCGCCAGGTCCGCGTCGCGCCGGCCACATCGACCACGCAAACGTCGGTGGTGCAGCGGGCATTGGGCTGGTCGGCGAGCGGCGGCAGCTCGCCCTCCACGCCGCCGCCCTCCCCAAGCGTGCCGCGGACATACTCGCCCGCACGGTCGCGCAGGATTGCCATGCCGCCATCTGCGGTGCGCACCGCAAGGTGGCGACCGTCGCCCGTAACCAGCAGGTCGGGCGCCGGGGTGATGAGCGCCCACAGCGCTCCGGCGGCCAATGGCGCTAGCCCGATCAGCCGCGCACGGGTGCGCCACAGCGCGAGCCACAGGCCGCCCGCGACCATCAGTGCAAAGGCGCCGTCCGGCATCGACGGAAGCGCCGCGACCGACCCTGGCACCGCCGCCGTCGTCCTCGCGATCCACAGCAGCAGCGCCAGCGCGCGCTCGACCACCCACCACGCGGGCGCGCCCAGGCCGATCGCATCCAGCAACAGCGCCACGGCCTCTGCCGGCATGACCACAAAGGTGGTGAGCGGGATCGCCACCAGGTTGGCGAGCGCGCCATAGAGCCCGGCCTTGTGGAAGTGGAACAGACCGATCGGCATCAGCACCGCCTCCACCGCAACGCCGGTCAGCAGCAGCGAGCCGAGGTTGCGCAGCAGGCGGCGCGCAACCCCCTCGTCGCGCGCCTGGAACCAGCGGGACACGCGGGGGTGCTCATGCAGCGCGACGATCGCGGTCACCGCCGCGAAGCTCAGCTGGAAGCTCGGCCCGGCCAGCGACTCAGGAAGCACCAGCAGCACGACAAACGCCCCGGTCGCAACAAGCCGCAGCGTGATCGCCTCCCGCCCCATTGCAAGCGCTGCCAGCACCAGCAGCGCGGCCACGCAGGAACGGATGGTCGGCACTTCCGCCCCCGACAGCCAGGTATAGCCGATCGCCGCAAGCGCTGCGCCGGACGCAGCCACCAGCGGCAGGCGGACCCGCAGGGCGAGCGCGGGCACCAACGCGAGCAGGCGCAGCAGCAGCAACATGGTCGCGCCTACCACTGCGGTCACGTGCAGGCCGCTGATCGACAGGAGGTGAGCAAGGCCGGCGCGGCGCATCGCCTCGTCCTCCACCTCCCCGATCGCGCCGCGATCGCCGGTCACGAACGCCGCCGCGACGCCACCTGCGCTGCCTGCTACCTGGCGCTGGATGTGCTCGGTCAGGCGGTTGCGCAAGCCGCCCCCGGCTGGGGCCGCGGGCGTCACCACCGAAACGGGGGTAAAGGCGCGGCCGGTCGCGCCGATGCCGTCGAACCAGGCGACGCGCGTGAAGTCATAGGCGCCCGGCACCGCCGGGTCGGGCGGCGGCACCAGCCGCGCGCGCAGCCGCAGGACCGCACCCGGCGCGACTCCGGGTGGAAGCACCGCCGCCTCCAGATTGACCCGCACGACCGGCGGCAGCGTCGGCATTGCGACCGGCGCTAGCCGCAGCCGCACCAGATCGCGCGCCGGCAGGGGCTCGACTCGCAGCACGCGGGCGGTGAAGGCGAACACCCCTGGCCGCGCCAGCACCGGTGCCGCCACGCGTTCCGCCCGCCACCACACCAGCGCGCAGCCGAGCGCCGCGAGCACCCCTGCCGCGACAACAACCCGCCCCAGCCTCCCACCCAGGGGCAACACCAGCCCCAGCATTGCCAAACCGGCCGCGGCCAGCAGGAACGCGGTCCACGCCCTGGCATCCGGCAGCACGAACCAGGCCGCGATCCCGAGCCCCAGCGCGACGGGCATCCACAAGGGCAGCTGGTCGCGCTCCGCCTCCAACCACCGCTCGATCGCGCCGGGAACATCCATCGGCCAGCCGGTTTGAAGCCCCGGAGGGGCCGTGCTAGGGGCGGGCGCGGCTGACGTGGCCATGATTGTTCGAGCTTGGGAGCAGGCGCGGTTGGGCGCAAGTATGGATACCGGAACCTCGCCTAAAGGCGCTGTCGTCACGCGTTTTGCGCCCTCGCCTACGGGGTTCCTGCACATCGGCGGCGCACGCACCGCGCTGTTCAACTGGCTGTTCGCCCGCCATCACGGTGGCAAGTTCCTGCTGCGCATCGAGGACACGGATCGCGCCCGTTCGACCGAGCCGGCGATCGAGGCGATCCTGGACGGCATGCGCTGGCTGGGCCTGGACTGGGACGGCGACGCCGTGTTCCAGTTCGCCCGCGCCGATCGCCATGCCGCGGTCGCAAACCAGCTGCTCGCCGCCGGCCATGCCTATAAATGCTATGCCACGGCCGAGGAGCTGGCGGCAGCGCGCGAGCGACAGCGCGCCGAGGGCAAGCCGATCCGCTACGATGGCCGCTGGCGCGACTGCGACCCCGCAACCGCTCCGCAAGGCGCGCCGTTCGTCGTGCGGCTGAAGGCGCCGAAGGACGGCGCAGTCACGATTTCGGACCGGGTGCAGGGCGATGTCACGGTCGCTAATGCCGAACTCGACGACTTCGTGCTGCTGCGCTCGGACGGCACGCCGACCTATATGCTGGCGGTCGTGGTCGACGACCACGACATGGGCGTCACCCACGTCATCCGCGGCGACGATCACCTCAACAACGCGTTCCGCCAGCTGGCGCTGATCCGGGCGATGGATGCGGTCGAGGGCGGCTGGCCCGACCCGGTCTATGCGCACGTCCCGCTGATCCACGGTGCGGATGGCGCCAAGCTGTCCAAGCGTCACGGCGCCCTGGGCGTCGATGCCTATCGCGACCACCTCGGCATCCTGCCGGAAGCGCTCAACAACTACCTGCTGCGTCTGGGCTGGGGCCATGGCGACGAGGAGATCATCACCCGCGATCGCGCGGTAGAGGTGTTCGACCTGGCCGGCGTCGGTCGCTCGCCGGCGCGCTTTGATCTGAAGAAGCTCGCCCACGTCAACGGCCACTATATTCGCGAGGCGGACGACGTCCGACTCGCGGAGCTGGTTGCGGCACGTCTGCCTCACGCGCCGGATGCCGCAGGACTCGATCTGCTGCGCCGCGCCATGCCGGCGCTGAAGCCGCGCGCGGCCGACCTCAGCGAGCTCGCCGACAACACCGCCTTCCTGTTCGCCACCCGCCCGCTGCCGATCGAGGAGTCTGCGGCACCGCTGCTCGCCGGCGATGCGCCTGCGCTGCTTTCGCAGCTGCACACAGCGCTTGACGCATGCGAGCGGTGGGATACGGAGACGTTAGAACATGCGGTACGCAGCGTGGCGGACACGGCAGGCGTGAAGCTGGGCGCAGTCGCGCAGCCGCTTCGCGCAGCCCTGACCGGCCGCCGGACCTCTCCGGGCATCTTCGACGTTCTCGAACTGCTCGGTCGCGAGGAAAGCCTCGGCCGCATCGCCGACCAGATGGCCGTTTCGGCCAACCACTGAACGAAAGGACGACACCCGATGAGCGAAACCGCCAAGTTGCAGGTAGCGGGCAAGGACGGTGACTATCCGGTGCTCTCGGGCACGGTCGGACCCGACGTCATCGACATCCGCAAGCTGTATGCGCAGACCGGCGCCTTCACCTATGATCCGGGCTTCACCTCGACCGCGAGCTGCGAGTCGGCGCTGACCTACATCGACGGCGACCAGGGCGTGCTGCTCCACCGCGGCTACCCGATCGACCAGCTCGCCGAACAGTCGAGCTTCATGGAAGTCAGCTATCTGATGCTGAACGGCGAGCTGCCGAGCAAGGATGCGCTCGACCAGTTCACCATCACCATCACGCGCCACACCATGGTGCATGAGCAGCTGGCGAACTTCTATCGCGGCTTCCGTCGGGACGCCCACCCGATGGCGATCCTGTGCGGCGTGGTCGGTGCGCTTTCGGCATTCTACCACGACTCGACCGACATCACCGATCCGGTGCAGCGCCAGATCGCCAGCCACCGCCTGATCGCCAAGATGCCGACGATCGCGGCGATGGCGTACAAGTATTCGGTGGGCCAGCCGTTCCTCTACCCGGACAACAAGCTGTCCTACACGGGCAACTTCCTGCGCATGACGTTCGGCGTCCCGGCCGAGGAATATGAGGTCGATCCGATCATCGAATCGGCGATGGACAAGATCTTCATCCTCCACGCCGACCATGAGCAGAACGCGTCGACCTCGACCGTGCGTCTCGCCGGTTCGTCGGGCGCCAACCCGTTCGCGTGCGTCGCGGCCGGCATCGCCTGCCTGTGGGGCCCGGCGCATGGCGGCGCCAACGAAGCGGCCCTCAACATGCTGCGCGAGATCGGCACCCCGGACCGCATCCCCGAGTATATCGCGCGTGCGAAGAACAAGGACGATCCGTTCCGCCTGATGGGCTTCGGCCACCGCGTGTACAAGAACTTCGACCCGCGCGCGAAGGTGTTGTCGAAGGCCGCGACCGAGGTGCTCGACAAGCTGGGCATCAACGATCCGGTGCTGGATACGGCCCGTGAGCTCGAGCAGATCGCGCTCAAGGATCCCTATTTCATCGACAAGAAGCTCTACCCGAACGTGGACTTCTATTCGGGCGTGATCCTGTCGGCGATCGGCTTCCCGACCGAGATGTTCACCGTGCTGTTCGCTCTGGCCCGCACCGTCGGCTGGGTCGCGCAGTGGAACGAGATGATCTCGGATCCCGCGCAGAAGATCGGCCGCCCGCGTCAGCTCTACACCGGCCCGACGCAGCGCGATTACGTCGCGATCGGCCAGCGCTGATGCATATCGCCCGACGATTGCTGATGATCGCCGGTGCGGTCGCGGCGATCGTCGGGCTGTTCTGGATCGGCCAGGGGATGGGTATCATCCGCTGGCCGACCTCCAGCTTCATGATCGACCAGTATGATTGGGTGGTGACCGGAAGCGTCACCGCGGTCGCGGGACTGGTCGCGATCCTCGTCGCACGGCGGATGCGCGGCTGAACAGCGGTGCGGTGAACGCCCTGTGACGCTCGCCTGCTAAAGCGCAGGTATTTCTCGCCCCGAGCGCGGTACTCTCCGCGACATGAGCGGGGATCGGAAGACGCGGGTGTTTGTTCAGGCCTTTCACGGAAGGCCGATCATGACCGCTGCACGGATGCTGCTACTGCTTGCCTGCACCTCGGCAGGCGTACACGCCCAGGAGACGGAGCCCGGCACCGGCCGGAACCCTGCGCTGCCGCCGCTCCATGCAACACGAACCGCCTGGCTGACGCCGGACATAGTCCCCTTCGCGGCTGGAACCGGCCCAGTCGCGCCTGCCGGGTTCCGGGTCACGCGCTTTGCCGAGGCGTTCAAGACGGTGCGCAACATCCTTCCCCTGTCGAACGGGGATGTGCTCGTCGCCCAGGCTGGGGCGGATCCGCGGGGAGGCGCGGTCGCAGGCAGAGGTGGTGACGCGGTCTACCTGCTCCGGGACCAGGATGGCGACGGCGTCGCGGAGCTTCGCTCGCAGCTCATCGGCGGCCTGCGCGCACCCTATGGCATGGCGCTGGTCGGCGGGCGGCTCTTTGTTGCGGAGAATGATCGGCTGATCTCCGTGCCCTTCACACCCGGCATGACCCGCATGGCCGAAGGAACGTCCCCCAAGGTTCACGCCCGGCTGCCCACGGTGAAGGGGGAACTGCATCCGACCAGGAACCTGTTGGCATCTCCGGATGGCAAGCACCTATACATCGGCATCGGCGCCGCATCGGATGCAGGCCAACGCGGCATGGCGATCGAGAGGCACCGCGCCAATATCCTGGATCTGGATCTGCGCAGTGGCCGCTTGACCGTGTTCGCTGCGGGGCTGCGCAATCCGGTGGGCATGGACTTCGCTCCAGGCACCGGCGCGCTATGGACGGTGGTGAACGAGCGCAATGGCCTGGGCGACGACCTCGTCCCCGATTACCTGACCAGCGTTCGGCAGGGGCAGCATTTCGGATGGCCGTTCGCCTATTTCGGCGAACATCAGGACGCGCGCTACGTTTCCAAGCCGCCCATCCCTCTTACGCGCGTGGCCAAGCCGGATTTCGCATTGGGAGGGCATGTCGCAGCTCTGGGCCTGGCGTTCGTGCGCGACGACCGGCTCTCCGGCCGGTACAGGGGTGGCGCGTTTGTCGCGCGCCACGGATCGGTCGAGCGTTCGCAATTCTCCGGTTATGACGTCGTCTTCGTGCCGTTCCGCAACGGCCAGGCAGTCGGCCCCATGGAGCCCTTCCTCACCGGCTTTCGCGGAGAGGGAAAGACCGTCTACGGCCGCCCCCGCTCGCTGAGCATTGCATCCGACGGCAGCCTGCTGGTTGCGGATGACGGCGCGGACGCCATCTGGCGGGTGGCGCGGGATACCGGATCCTGACGTAGTAGCCTGGGTCGGGACGGACCAGATCAACGCTGTGTCCAGAGCACGTCAGCGGCCCAGGCTCCGCAGGAAAGCCGCCCCTTATCCCTCCAGCGGCAGGGTCAGCACGAAGCGGGCGCCCTGCCCCACTGCGCTATCCACCACGATGTCCCCGCCCATCGCGCGCGCCAGCCGGCGGGCGATGTAGAGGCCCAAACCACTGCCGCCCTGCTCTGTCGGGTCGACGCGCTCGAACTTCTCGAAGATGCGGGCCTGATCCTCGGGGGCGATGCCCTTGCCCTGGTCGGCGACGATTGCGCAGGCGATCTGGCCTTCGCGCTCCAGCCGCACCCAGACGGTGGCGCCCGGCGGCGAGTAACGCACGGCATTGCCGATCAGGTTGACCAGGATCTGGAGCGCGCGCCGGAACTCGCCGCGAGCGGGCAGCGTCTCCTGCGCGCCCGGCCGGTCGATCGTCACCCCTGCGCGCTCGGCACGCACCGCGAGCAGCCCGGCCGCGCGGCGCGTGACGTCGGCCAGATCGAGCGCCTCGACCGCAATGGCGAAGTCGGGGTTCTCGACCGCCTGCACATCCTCCAGGTCGTTGACCAGGCCCATCAGGTGGCGGCCGGCGCTGGCGATGTCGCCGGCATAATCCGCATAGTCCTGCGGCAGCTCGCCATCGGCCTGCGCGCTGATGCTGTCGGCATGGGCGACAATGCGGTCGAGCGGATGGCGCAGCGCGTCGCGCAGCCGGCGCCCGAACGCGTCGGGAAGGCCTTGCGGTTCCGCCGGCAATGCGGGCACGTCCGGCTCGGCGGCATGGGCGGCACCGGCGAAGCCCGCGAAGCGCCCGCCCGCGTCGGTACGCGGCACGCCCGACAGCAGGACCGTGCGCCCCGCGCCACGCAGCGTGGCATATTGCCCCTCAAACGGCTGGTGGGACGCCATCGCGCCCAGCATCGGGAAGCCGCCCTCGCCGTCGTCCTTCAGCTGGAACAGCCAGGTGAGCGGGCGCCCGAGCACATCGGCGGCATCAAAGCCGAAGCGGCTGCCGGCGGCCGGCGACACATAGGTGAGGTGCAGGCCGCTGTCGGCTTCCCACCGCCAGTCGGCGTCCAGCGCGAACAGTTCGGCCGTGCCGGCATCGTCCCCGTCGTCCTCGCCCGGCATCCGCCACGCCCCAACCGTCAGGCGCAGTGCGTCGCCCTCCGGCTCAACCTGCACCCACAGCGTCAGGTCGTCCTCACCGTCCGCGACCGTGATCTTGCGAGCGACGTCGATCTGCAGCCGGCGACAGATGCGCACCAGTTCGGCCATCGCCGGGACGGCGAGCGGCGCGCCCGGCTCCCCACCGGCGCGGGCGTTGAGGCCAGCCAGGCGTGGTTCGGCATGGCGGAGGCGGCCATCGGCGTCGAGCATTGCCGAGGCGGGCGGCTGGTGACGATCGAACCCGCTCATGCGCCCGGACCCTCCAGCGCGAGCAGCGCGGCGCGATACCCCGCCGGCAGCGCCATCGCGGCGACCGCCTGCCACGCCACCTGCAAGGGCACGGCCGCCACCGCGTCGAGCAGGTCGGCGAACGCGTCCAGATCGCGGATCGGATCCGCCTCACACAGCGCAAAGCCGATCCGCGCCAGCGTCTCTCGGGGCAGGTCGAGCGCGCGCAGCAGCATGCACAAGGGCGCGGGATCGCGCTCCAGCATCAGATCGCGGACCGCGCGGCCACCGAGCCCGCCGGCATCGGCGATGAGCGCCACCACCAGCTCGAGCCGACGATCGGACAGTGCGTGCTCGATCAGCTCGGGCAGCGTTGCGGCATCTCGGCGCAGCGCCCGGGCGAGGCGCGCGGCCGGCGGCGCGTCCTGGTCCTGGCCACGCAGTTCCTCGACGGCGGAGATCAGCGCGCGGTCGAGCACGCCGACTTCCTCCGGATCGGTCGTGCCACTGCGCAGCGCCGCGGCGATAGGCCACCAGAGCTGCGGCACCGCCGCAGCTTCGCCCGCGCTGCCGTGAACCAGCACCAGCTTGGCAGCTTCCGCGACGACCGGGTCGTCCGCATGGGCGAGCCGCGCGAGCAGGCTCGGCTGGTCGGGGTGAAAGGGCGCACGCACCGGCAGCGCGGCTCCCAGCAATCCCAGCCGGGTGTCGGCCAGCAGTTCGGCAAGCAGTCCTTCGTCCCAGAGCGTCGGCACGGCCACCAGCCGTTCCCACACTGGATCGGCCGCACGCCGGATCCGGGCCGCGAGCGCAGGCTCCGCGGCGGCTTCCAGCCGGGTGGCGACCTGCTCGGCCAGGCGATCGGCGGCGGTGCGGACGAGCCGCTCCAGCCGGTCGGAGAGCGCCGCGCGCGTGCGGTCGTCGAGCTGTTCCTGCGGCGGCGCGAACAATGCGGCCAGCGGCGGCACCGCCCGCACCTGCGCCCGCATGCCGCGCGCAGCGGCATGAGCCAGCAGCGCGGCGGGAAAGGTTTCAATCTGGGTGGAACGGACGGCCATCACCCTCGCCTAGCGTGGGGTCGTTAAGACGGGCCTAACCCTTGTGCCGACTTGCTTCAACCGCAGCGGCGAGGCTTAGGACCGCGTGCAATGTCGCCAGCGCGAGGCCAAGCGTCGTCAGTCCGGCGAGCGCAAAGGGCGTGAGCAGCAGCACCTGCGATGCCGCGCTCGCAAACCAGGGGCGCGGGCGCACCGGCACACGCTCGGCAATGGCGTTGCTCGTCACCCCGAACAGGGCCAGCACGAACGGCGTGGCATGGCCGGCGACCAGCGTGGCGATGGCGCCGAGCAGCAGCGCGGAAAGCACCGCCAGCAGCACGATGCCCTGCTCCTGCTGCGCCGCCCGCGCATTGTCGCCGCGCAGCCAGCTGAGCAGCGAACCCGCCGACAGCAGCACCACCGCGAGCAGCGCCAGCAGCATGCCCGGCGCCGGATGTCCCATACCGAGCGTCAGCAGCGCCACCAGCCCGGTCGCCCCGCCCGCCACCGCCGTCGCCCATGCCGGCACGTCGCGCCGCACCAGCTGGGGCAGGATGAAGCGTGTGATCGGCGTGAAGAACCAGCGGTCGGCCCAGCCGGTGCGCTGGTTGGCAAGCGCTGCCAGCACATCGTTGCTGCGCCCGGCCAGCACGCCCGCGTCGCGCTCCACGCCATGGCCGGAACGGCGCGCAGAGGTCGGCAGCGGCACGTGGCGCGCGCCTGCCTCCACCGCGATCCGCAGCACCGTGGACTGAAAGTCATACTCGCGCGGCAACGCGGCCACCTCGGCCAGCCGCTGTGCCGAGATGGTGGCGACCCCCGCCCAGCATTGCCCGCGGTCGAGCCGCTCGACGGCGCCGCTCGCCTCCGCCTCGGGCGTCACCAGGATCGCGTCGGGCGCCTCGCCGGCCATGGCGTGCAGCATCGTGTCGGTTGTGACCAACCCGTCGGCGATCACCACCACGGTGGCCAGCGGATGGATCTTGGCAGACGCTTCCTCGGCCGAACGCACGATGTCGACGGTCACCTCGCGCTTGGCGATGCGGCTGACCGCGCCCAGCAGTGCCGGCGTCACGCGTCCCACCGCCACCACCAGCTGCCCCACGCCGGCTGCGGCAAGCAGCCGCGCCTGGTATTCGATCAGCGTCATGCCCCCGAAGGGCAACGTCGCGGCGAGCGTGCCGGCGCGCCCTTCGGCGTCCTCGGTCGCGAAAATAAGCCCTGCAAGCATGGGAAGCGGGTTAGGCGGGCGCAGCGGCGCTGCCAAGGGGCGCACGGGGCGCGCAGGTTCGGAAATCGCATGTTCTCGACTTCGCGGGCGCCGAGCGGCTAGGGAGACCGCGCAAACAGCAGAATGATCGAGCGATGACCCAGTACAACTCCGACCTCCTCCGCCTGCTCGACGGGCGCGGCTACATCCACCAGGTGACCGACGCGGCGGCGCTCGACGCGCTCGCGGCCAGCCAAGTGGTGCCGGGGTATATCGGGTTCGATCCGACGGCCTCGTCGCTCCACGTCGGCCATCTCGTGTCGATCATGATGCTGCGCCAGCTCCAGCGCGCCGGCCACAAGCCCATCGTGCTGATGGGCGGCGGCACCGGCAAGATCGGCGACCCCAGCTTCAAGGACGAAGCGCGCAAGCTGATGACGCAGGAAACGATCCAGGCGAACATCGCCTCGATCAAGCGCGTGTTCGAACGCTTCCTGACCTTCGGCGACGGGCCGAGCGACGCCATCATGCTCGACAATGCCGAATGGCTCGACAAGCTCGAGTACATCCCGTTCCTGCGCGACATCGGCCAGCATTTCTCGGTCAACCGGATGCTGAGCTTCGATTCGGTGAAGATGCGCCTGGACCGCGAACAGTCGCTGAGCTTCCTCGAATTCAACTACATGATCCTCCAGGCGTACGACTTCCTGGAGCTTTCGCGCCGCTCGGGCTGCCGCCTGCAGATGGGCGGATCGGACCAGTGGGGCAACATCGTCAACGGCGTCGACCTCTCGCGCCGGGTCGATGGCACGACGGTGTTCGGCCTCACCACGCCGCTGCTCACCAACGCCGATGGCACCAAGATGGGCAAGACTGTCGGCGGCGCGGTGTGGCTGAACGAGGATCTGCTGTCGCACTTCGACTATTGGCAGTTCTGGCGGAACACCGACGACCGCGACGTCGGCAGCCGCCTGCGCCTGTTCACCGACCTGCCGCTGGACGAGATCGCCCGGCTGGAGGCGCTGGAAGGCGCTGAGATCAACGAGGCGAAGAAGATCCTGGCCGACGCGGCTACCGCACTCTGCCGTGGCGAGGAAGCGGCGGTCCAGGCAGCGGAAACGGCGCGCCGCACCTTTGAAGAAGGTGCCGCGGGTGACGCGCTTCCCACGCACCAGCTGGCGGAAGGCAGCATCACCGCGGTCGACGCGCTGGTGGCGCTCGGCCTCGCTGCCTCCAAGGGCGAGGCACGCCGCCTGATCAAGGGCGGCGGCGCCCGCGTCGACGGCGAAAAGATCACCGACGACGCGATGCAGATCACGGTCTCGGCACCGGTTCGTCTTTCCTCGGGCAAGAAGCACCACGGGATTTTGCTGCCCGCAGGCTGATCAACCTAGACAAGCCAACCCAGATCAAAGGGTAGGTTCTTTCGCGCCCCCGGAATTGCTGCTATCCATTTGCGGCAAGGGGGCGCCATGGACGAGAAGTTCAGGCAGACGACGGCGGGAACGGTCGAGCCGTCGCACGTGCGCGACGAAGTGCAGTTCGAAGCGCGCGGCTTCGGCCCGGCTGCTGAGGCGCTGCAGCTGCGCGTGCTCAACCTTTCCTCACACGGGCTTTCCGCCACTACCGATCTCGAAGTTGCGACCGGCGACCGGCTGCGCGTCATTCTGCCGGTGGTGGGCGTGATGGCTGCCGAGGTCCGCTGGGCCAAGGGCACGCGCTTCGGCTGCATGTTCGACATGCCGATCGACCGCGCGAGCTACTACGAACTGCTCGCCGCAGTGCTGGAGCCGCTGCCACCGTTCGATCCTCAGCCCGAGCGCAGCAGCCCGACCGCAGCGTCCCGTTCGAACAAGTAGAGCGCCAGCCGCGCCGCCTCGCCGCGCGGCCCGTGCAGCCCGCCGTCGCGATCGACCAGCAGGCGCGCATCGCCATTGGCGGCCGGCATCAACTCGCCCAGCATCTCCGGCGTGGCGAGGCGGAACTGCATCTCGCCTGACTGGCGGGTGCCCAATATCTCGCCCGCGCCGCGCAGCCGCAGGTCTTCCTCGGCGATGCGGAAGCCATCGTTGCTCTCGCGCATCAGCGCCAGGCGCGCGCGGGATGTCTCGCTGAGCGCACTGCCGCGCAGCAGCAGGCAGCGCGACATCCCCCCGCCCCGCCCCACGCGTCCACGCAGCTGGTGGAGCTGCGCGAGGCCAAAGCGGTCCGCCGCCTCGATCACGATCAGCGTGGCATTGGGCACGTCGACGCCGACTTCGATCACCGTGGTCGCGACCAGCACGCCGGTGCGCGCCGCCTGGAAATCGGCCATGGCGGCGTCTTTCTCGGGTGCCTTCATGCGTCCGTGAACCAGCCCCACCTTCTCGCCAAAGCGGTTGCGCAATTCCTCCGCGCGGGCCTCTGCGGCGGCGAGATCGCTCTTCTCGCTCTCCTCGACCAGCGGGCACACCCAATAGGCCTGGCCGCCGTTCGACAGGTGCCGGGCGAGCGCGTCCACTACCTCGTCCAGCCGATCCTCCGACACGACGCGCGTCTCGATCGGCTCGCGCCCTGGCGGCATCTCGTCCAGGCGGCTGACGTTCATCTCGCCATATTGCGCGAGCGTCAGGGTGCGCGGGATCGGAGTCGCGGTCATCACCAGCAGGTGCGGCGGGCGCTGCGCCTTGGCCTGCAGCATCATCCGCTGGGCGACGCCGAAGCGGTGCTGCTCGTCCACCACCACCAGCCCCAGGTCGCGATAGCCGACGCCCTCCTGGAAGATCGCGTGCGTGCCGACCAGGATGTCGATCGAGCCATCGGCAAGGCCCATCAGCGTGGCCTCCCGCGCGCGCCCCTTGTCGCGGCCGGTCAGCACCGCGACGTTCACACCGATGGGTGCGAGCAGCCGGGTCAGCGTCTCGCCATGCTGTCGCGCCAGGATTTCGGTCGGCGCGAGCAGCGCCCCCTGCGCCCCCGCCTCCACCGCGATCAGCAGCGCCATGATCGCCACCAGCGTCTTGCCGGAGCCGACGTCACCCTGCAGCAACCGCAGCATCGGCTGCACCTGCGCCAGGTCGCCTTCGATCTCCGCGATGGTGCGCGCCTGCGCGCCGGTCGGCGCATAGGGCAGCTTCAGCCGAGCGCGCACGCTGCCGTCGCCGGTCAGCGGCCGGCCGCGCTTGGCGCGCGCTTCGCCCCGCACCAGCAGCAGCGCGAGCTGGTTGGCGAACACCTCGTCATAGGCGAGCCGCGCCCGCGCCTTGGCATCGGCCGGGTCGGCATGGATGCGCACCAGCGCCTCGCGCCAGCCGGGCCAATTCTTCGTGGAAATCAGGCTCAGCTCGATCCACTCGGGAAGCTCGGGCGCCCGCTCGATCGCCTGCTCGACCAGCCCCGCGACCCGGCGGGAGGTAAGCCCCTCCGACAGCGGATACACCGCCTCGCGCTCCGGCAGGCCGCTCGCTTCCTCCAGCGGCAGCACCTGGTCCGGGTGAACGATCTGGAGCGATTGGCCATAGGTCTCGAGTTTGCCCGACACTCGCCGCGGCTCGCCCAGCGGCAGCAGCTTCTTCACCCAGCCGGCGTTGCCGCCGAAATAGACGAGGCTGACGATATTGCCCGCCGCGTCCTGCGCCTGCACTCGCGTCGGCCCCCTGCCCGCACTCAGCCGGTAATCGACCGGCGTCAGCGTGATCGCGATGATCCGCCCCGCGTCGGCGGCATCGAGGGTGTCGCGCGGCAGCCGGTCGACCCAGCCGCTCGGCAGGTGGAAGGCGACGTCGACGACGCGCGACAGGCCCAGCCGGTCGAGCGGCTTGGCCATGGCGGCGCCGACTCCCTTCAGAGCGGTGACCTCGGCGAACAGCGGATTGAGAAGTTGGGGACGCATGACTATCTGCTGCCCCTACCGCGTTTCGGCCCGTGTCGGGAAGCGGCGTCGCACTGACACGCCGACGGTCGTTCGCGTCCGCCGGCTCCTTGCCGTTGGAGATTCCATGGACCGCGAAATCCGTCTCAAGCGCCTGCGCTTCCGCGCATGGCACCGCGGCACCAAGGAAGCCGACCTGATGATCGGCGGCTTCTTCGACGCGCATGGCGAAAGCTGGAGCGATGCCGAGATCGAGTGGTTCGAGACCTTCCTGGAGGAGCAGGACGTCGACATCATGGCCTGGGCGATGGGAATCCAGCCGGTGCCGCCGCAGTTCGAGGGGACGGTGATGGCCGCGCTCAAGACCCTGAACTACGTGCCGATCGCCCGCTAAGGGCGATTTCGCCTTCCCACGTCCCAGACCGAACGGAACGCCCGCGCCCGACATGCCCGATCTCCAGACCATTCTGTCCGCCAGCCGCCCGCTCACGCTTTCGGGCGTGCCGGCGGGGTTCCTGCCCAGCCTGCTCGCCGATCTGGCACGGGGAAGCACCGGCGGGGTGGTCTATGTGGCCCCGGACGAGGCGGCGATGCGGGCGGTGGCCGCCACCGCGCCGTTCTTCGCGCCCGAGCTGGAAGTGCTGAGCTTCCCGGCCTGGGACTGCCTCCCCTACGACCGCGCCTCCCCGACGCTGCGCGCCATGTCCGAGCGGCTGGCGACGCTCCACGCGCTCCAGAGCCCCGGCAAGGCGCCGCGCCTGCTGGTGACGACGGTCAACGCCGTTACCCAGCGGGTGCTGACCCCGTTCCGCATCCGCCAGCTGGTCGCGCGGCTGGCGCCGGGCGAGCGCATCTCGCTCGATCGCCTGGCGGAGCTGCTCCAGGGCAATGGCTATGTCCGGGTCGAGACGGTCCATGACGCCGGCGAGTTCGCGGTACGCGGTGGGCTCGTCGACCTCTTTCCCTCGGGCTCCGAACAGGGGCTGCGGCTCGACTTCTTCGGCGACGAGATCGAAAGCGTCCGCACCTTCGACCCCGCCGACCAGCGCACCAGCGGCCGCATCGACGGCTTTACGCTGCTCCCCGCCTCCGAGGCGCTGCTCGACGAGGAGAGCGTCAAGCGCTTCCGCGCGCGCTATCGAGAGACGTTCGGCGCCACCGCGACCGGCGACCCGCTCTACCAGGCGATCTCCGACGGCCGCCGCCTGTCCGGCATGGAGCATTGGCTGCCGCTGTTCGAAGAGCGGCTGGAAACGCTGTTCGAGCACCTGCCCGCCGACGCGGTGATCGTGCGCGACGCGGGGACGCCGGGCGCCGCCGAGGCACGGTTCGAGGGCATCACCGACTATCACGCCAACCGCGCCCGCGCACAGTCGGCGGATCCCGGCAGCTACCGCCCGCTGCTCCCCAACCAGCTTTACCTCAACAATGAGGAATGGACGCGCCGGCTCGACGAGGCCGCCGCGCATCAGGTCACGCCCTTCCATGAGCCGGAGAGCGCGACCGTGCTCGACTTCGGCGTCGACGGCCCCCGGGACTTCGCGCCCGAGCGCACGGCCGGCAGCAACGTGTATGAGGCGGTGGTCGCCCACCTCGCCAAGCTCAAGCGCGAGGGGCGCAAGGCGATCCTCGCGAGCTATTCGCCGGGCGCGCGCGAGCGGCTGACCGGGCTGCTCGCGGACCATGGCCTGAAGGGTGCGGTCGCCGCCGACGGTTGGCAGGAGGCGCTGGGTGCTGCCGAGCGCGGGCCGACGCTCATCGTCCTGCCGCTCGACCATGGCTTCACCGCCCCCAACGTAGCGGTGCTAACCGAGCAGGACATGCTCGGCGACCGACTGGTCCGGCGGGCGAAGCGGCGCAAGAACACCGACGCGTTCCTCCAGGAGCTGGCGACGCTCTCGCCCGGCGACCTCGTGGTGCATACCGAGCATGGCATCGGCCGCTACGAGGGGCTGACCCAGATCCCGGTCTCGCGCGCACCGCACGACTGCGTGGCGCTGAGCTACTCGGGCGGCGACAAGCTCTACGTGCCGGTAGAGAACCTCGAAGTCCTCTCCCGCTACGGATCGGGCGAGGAAGGCGCGACGCTCGACAAGCTGGGCGGCGAGGCGTGGCAGCGGCGCAAGAGCCGCATGAAGGAGCGCATCCAGGCGATTGCGGGCGAGCTGATCGCCACCGCCGCCAAGCGTGCGCTGCGCCCGGCCGAAGTCGCCGAGCCCGACCACAGCGGCTATCCCGCCTTCGTCGATCGCTTCCCCTATCAGGAGACCGAGGACCAGGACCGCGCGATCGGCGACGTGCTGGACGATCTCGCCGCCGGCACGCCGATGGACCGGCTGGTCGTGGGCGACGTCGGCTTCGGCAAGACCGAGGTCGCGCTGCGGGCTGCGTTCGTCGCGGCGATGGCCGGCATGCAGGTCGCGGTGGTCTGCCCCACCACACTGCTCGCGCGCCAGCACCACATGAACTTCACCCAGCGGTTTGAAGGCTTCCCGATCAACGTCGGTCGCCTCTCCCGCCTGGTGCCCGCGGCCGAGGCCAAGCGGGTCAAAGAAGGCCTGGCGGACGGCACCATCGACGTGATCGTCGGCACCCATGCGGTGCTCTCGAAGACCATCGACTTCAAGCGCCTCGGCCTCGTCATCGTCGACGAGGAGCAGCGCTTCGGCGTCACCCACAAGGAGCGGCTGAAGGCGCTGAAGGCAGACGTCCACATGCTGACGCTGACCGCCACGCCGATCCCGCGCACGCTTCAGATGGCGATGTCGGGCCTTCGCGAGCTGTCGGTGATCCAGACCCCGCCGGTCGATCGCCTGGCGGTGCGCACCTATGTCATGCCCTGGGATCCGGTGGTCATCCGCGAGGCGCTGCTGCGCGAGCATTATCGCGGCGGCCAGGCCTATTTCGTGACCCCGCGCATCGCCGACCTTCCCGACATCGAGAAGTTCCTGGCGCAGGACGTGCCGGAAATCCGCTACGTCGTCGCGCACGGCCAGATGAGCCCGAGCGAGGTCGAGGAGCGCATGTCCGCCTTCTACGACAAGCGCTACGACGTGCTGGTCTCGACCACCATCGTCGAGAGCGGTCTGGACATTCCGTCCGCCAACACGCTGGTCATCAACCGCGCGGACAAGTTCGGCTTGGCCCAGCTCTACCAGCTGCGCGGGCGCGTCGGCCGCGCCAAGACGCGCGCGTACGCCTATATGAACACCGCGCCGGAGCGGCAGATGACCGAGGCCGCGACCAAGCGGCTGAAGGTACTGTCGGACCTTGAGTCGCTGGGCGCCGGCTTCCAGCTTGCCAGCCACGACCTCGACATCCGCGGCGCCGGCAATTTGCTGGGCGACGAGCAGTCGGGCCACATCAAGGAAGTCGGCTACGAACTCTACCAGTCGATGCTGGAGGAGGCGATCCTGGACGCCAAGGCGGGCGGCCTGCGCGAGGACAAGCCCAAGGAGTTCTCGCCTTCGATCACCGTCGATGCACCGATCCTGATCCCGGAAGACTATGTCCCCGACCTGGATCTGCGCATGGGCCTCTATCGCCGCCTCAACGACGTGGACGACCGCGCCGGCATCGACGCGTTCGCAGCCGAGCTGATCGACCGCTTCGGCAAGCTGCCCGAGGCGACCGAGAACCTGCTCAAGCTCATCGAGACCAAGCTCAACGCCAAGCGTGCCTGCATCGCCAAGATCGACGTCGGCGCGCGCGGCGCGATCGTGACGTTCCACGAGGACAACTTCCCGAACGTCCCCAACCTCCTCGCCTATGTCGACCGGCTGGGCGGCGCGGCGAAGCTGCGCCCCGACATGAAGCTCGCCATCTCCCGCGCCTGGCCGGACCCGCGCAGCCGCCTCCACGGCGCGCTGCAGCTCTCGCGAGGGCTGGCGAAGGCGGCGGGGTAGCCCCGCCCCCCACCCGGGGACATTCAGAGTTCGCGGGCACGGCAGGCCGTCGCCTCGATCTGCAACGCATCGATCGAGAACGACCCGTCGGCCTCGATGGCGAAATAGGCGGCGGTCTGCGCAGAGGCGAGCTGTTGCAGCGAGCGGATCGCGGCCCGATGCGCTTCGGGGGTCCGCATGCGCTCCACCCAGGACGCATATTCCATCCGCACCCGGCGTTTCTCGCTCCGCCGCACGCGAAAGCCGGCATTGGCGAGCGCGGCGGTCCATTCCGCCTCGGTGTAGTTCCGCACGTGCGACGGATCGCGCAGCAGCTCGACCGCCTGGAGATGCGTGTCGAAGACCGGATAGCCGGGCGAAATCACGTCGATGAAGATCGCCCAGGCACCGGGCTTCAGCACCCGGCGCGCCTCTCGCAGGCCGGCGCCCCATTGCTGCCAGTGGTGCGCGGAATAGCGGCACGCGAGCAGGTCGATCGAGGCGGTCTCGAACGGCAAGCGTTCGGCCGAGGCGGCGCAGGTCTCGACGTTCGACAGGCCCCGCGCGCGGGCAGTCTCGCTCACGACCTCCAGCATGGCTGCGGAAAGGTCGACGGCCGCAACGGAGCCAGCGTGTGCGGCGAGCCGATAGGCGACGTGCCCGCCGCCTGTGCCGAGGTCCAGCGCGCGGCCGGGCCGCTCGCGCGCGGCGATGGCCTCTAATGCGTCCAGGTCCCGCCCTTCGGCATGGACGATGCTGGCGACATAGGCGCTTGCCTGGCTACCGAACTGCGCTTTGACGACGGCATCGTGGGAACGGGTCATGGCACTTCCTCCTGACCGCGATTGAGCCGAGCCATCAGCCTGTTACAAGATGTGCAGTTATCCTGGTATAGCGGCACCCATGCACGATGACGACCGACGCAAGCTGCTGGGGCAGTTCATCCGATCGCACCGTGAGCGGATGCCGCCGGACGTGGCAGCGCCGCGCCGGCGGACGCCGGGCCTGCGCCGGGAGGAACTGGCGACGCGAGCCGGCATAGGCGTCACCTGGTGCGCATGGATCGAGCAGGGGCGCGACGTCAGCGTGTCGCCGCAGGCGCTTGCACGCCTGGCGAGGGCGCTCGCCCTCACCGCCGCCGAGCGGGCCTATCTGTTCGAACTGGCCGGACGGCGCGATCCTGCCGCGCCCGCTGCAACGGCGACCTCCGCTGCACCGGAAGCCGTGTCGGCACTCGTCATGGCACTACCCTTCCCCGCCTACGGCCTGGACCGGCTGTGGAACGCGAGCTGCTGGAACCCTGCGGCCGAGCGCCTGTTCGCCGGCTGGCTCGGCCAGGAGGGGGACCGCAACCTGCTCCGCTATACGTTCCTGTCCGCTCCGGCGCGCGCGCTGCTGCCGGACTGGGAAGATCGAGCGCGGCGCCTTCTGGCCGAGTTCCGCGCCGATTGCGCCAGGATGCTGAACGACCCCGCGCTGGAGAGCCTAACCGGCCAGTTGCGCAGCCAGTCCGAACTCTTTGCGCAGGAGTGGGAGGCGCAGAGCGTCTCCAGCCGGGAAGGCGGCACAAGGACCTTCGCCCATCCGGAAGATGGCCTGATCCGATTTTCCCAACATACGTTCAGCGTGGCGGAGCGGCCGGACCACAAGCTGGTGACGCTCGTTCCCTGCTGAAGCCGGCCGCTTCGGGCGCTCGGGACTAGTCGATCGGCCCAATGCTCAGGCCGCGGCGGTAACTCATCGTCACCGCAACGCGGTTTTCGCCCGCGTGGACGGGAATCGAAACCTTTGCGAAGTCCCGCTCCAGCTTCGTCAGCGACAGCTTGGGGTGGCGGGTGAAGCCGCCGCTGTCGTTCCAGTCGGACTTGCCGTGCCGTTGGCGTTGTGGCGGACCGCGACCGCTTCGGCAAGCTGCCCGAGGCGACCGAGAACCTGCTCAAGCTCATCGAGACCAAGCTCAACGCCAAGCGCGCCTGCATCGCCAAGATCGACGTCGGCGCGCGCGGCGCGATCGTGACGTTCCACGAGGACAATTTCCCGAACGTCCCCAACCTCCTCGCCTATGTCGACCGGCTGGGCGGCGCGGCGAAGCTGCGTCCGGACATGAAGCTCGCCATCTCCCGCGCCTGGCCGGACCCGCGCAGCCGCCTCCACGGCGCGCTGCAGCTGTCGCGAGGCCTGGCGAAGGCGGCGGGGTGAGCCGTAAGCCCGCCGCCTTGCCCCTCAAGCAGTGTCTCAGGAGAGCGCGAGCCAGCCGGCTGCGCCGCCGGCGACGACAAGGGCAGCAGGAGTCCATGACCGCTTCAGCCGCCAACTGACCAGAGCGGCGAGCACAAAGATCCCCGCCACCGGCAGCAGCCGCGGCGCCCGGTCCAGCGTGCTGGCGCCAAGCTCCAGGAACGTCGCCGCGATGATGCCGACCACCATCGCCGCGACACCGTCCAGCACGCGGTGGAACGTCGGGTTGTCGACCAGCGCCTCCAGTCGCTCGAAGAAGATGAGGGAGAAGGCAAAGGCCGGCAGGAACATGCCCGCGGTGATCGCAAGCGCCCCCGCCAGGCCACCGGCAAGATAGCCTGCGAAGGTCGCGAAGATCACAAGCGGGGCGGGCAGCAGCCCCGCGAGCGCTACCCCGTCCAGGAACGCTCCGTCCGACAACCAGCCGCGCCCGGCCGTGTCGCCGCGGACGTAAGGGATGGCGGTATAGGCGCCGCCAAAGGTCAGCAATCCGCCCTTCAATCCCGCGACGAACAGGGCAGCGATACTGGCGGAAGCAGTTGCGCTATTCACGGAGGCGACCTCGACTGCTCCGCCAGTCCGGATGGTAACCCAGGCCGCGAACGCCACCAGAGCCACCAACCCCCAGATCGCGGCCGAGTTGCGCAGGCAGGCGTATGCAGCGCCGGCCGCCAGCAGCAGCACCCAGAAGGGCACGCCGACCAGCGTCCCGATCAGCCCCAGTACGGCCAGTCCGACAAGTGCGCGGTCCACCAGTACATGGGTTCCGATCCGGTGCACGGCGCGCAGGATGATTGCCAGCACCGCCGCCTGCACGCCGAGCAGCATGCCCGCGAGTTGCCCGTTGCCCGCGATGAAAGCGGCATAGCCCCAGGCGCACAGCAGCATCAGCACGAGGCCCGGCAGCATGAACCCGAGCCCCGCCAACAGGCCTCCGAGGCGCCCGCGCGCCACCATGCCCATGTGCACGCACAGCTCATGGGCTTCCGGCCCCGGCAGCACCTGCAACACCGCCAGCAATCGGTTGAAGCGACTGCTGGTGATCCAGCCCTCTTCCTCTACCAGCGCCTGCCGGATCATTGCGATCTGCGCGACGGGACCGCCAAAGGCGAGCAGACCGAAACGCAAGAACTTCGCAAACAGTTGGGGAAGACCAATGACGGTCGGGCGTGAGGCTGTGGTGTGCACCATATCGGCTCCTGGTCGCTGGGCGCGACTCCGGGAGCGGACTTGGACGACAACCGTCTGAACGGGCGCCCGCAGAAAAAGCCCGTGCTCAATTTATGCATGATCTGGCCCGCAACACAATGCCCGGCACTCCCGGTGCGATCGCGCTGCGGACAATCTCGCGCGGGAGGCTTTACCGAATTGGCCCGACGCTCAGCCCGCGGCGGTAGTTCATCGTCACCGTTGCGCGGTTCTCGCCAGCGTGGACGGGAATCGCGACCTTTGCGAAGTCCGGCTCCAGCTTCGTCAGCGACAGCTTGGGGTCGCGGGTGAAGCCGCCGCCGTCGTTCCAGTCGGACTTGCCGTTGCCGTTGGCGTCGTGGCGGACCGCGACGGCATAGTTGCCCGCGCTCGGTACCGCGATGCAGACGGTGGCGCCGTCGCGCGCCGGCACTTCGACGCGGCCGAGCCAGCGACCCTTCTTCAGGAAGCCGGCGCCGTCGTACAGCTGGACGCGGACCTTGCCGGTGCTGTTCTTGAGCCCGCGCAGCGTCACCATCAGCCGGGTCTGCGTGGCGGCGGTGCAGGCACCGGGGTCGCCGGGCTCTGCGGCCGCGGGGCCGGCGGCGAGCAGCACGGGGGCGAGGGCAGCGCCGAGCAGGGTCGCGGTCTTGGTGTTCATCATTCGAAGTCTCCGTTCTTGCGGCCGCGGCGCCCCCGACATCCGCAGCCCCTCAAAGCAGAACGGGCGCCGTTGCGGGCGCCCGTTCGTGTTCATTGGCCAGGGCGCGCCGCCGATCAGGCGGCGTCCCCCGCCTTCTGCTTCTCCGCATAGACGCGAACCGGTTCCTTTCGGCCCTCGATCACGTCCTTGTCGACCACAACCTCGTCGACCCCGTCCATTCCGGGCAGGTCGAACATGGTGTCGAGCAGGATGCCCTCCAGGATCGAGCGCAGGCCACGGGCACCGGTCTTGCGATCGATCGCCTTCTTCGACACCGCGACCAGCGCGTCGTCGTTGAAGCCCAGGCGTACGCCCTCCATGTCGAACAGCTTCTGGTACTGCTTGACCAGCGCGTTCTTCGGCTCGGTCAGGATCTTGACCAGCGCATCGATGTCCAGGTCCTCGAGCGTCGCGATGACCGGCAGGCGGCCGACGAACTCGGGGATCAGGCCGAACTTGAGCAGATCCTCAGGCTCGGTCTGGCGCAGCACCTCGCCGGTGCGACGCTCCTCGGGAGCGGCCACATAGGCGCCGAAGCCGATCGACTTGCCCTGCAGGCGGTCGCCGATGATCTTCTCCAGGCCAGAGAACGCGCCGCCGCAGATGAACAGGATGTTGGTCGTGTCCACCTGCAGGAATTCCTGCTGCGGATGCTTGCGGCCACCCTGCGGCGGAACCGACGCGGTGGTCCCTTCCATCAGCTTGAGCAGCGCCTGCTGCACGCCCTCACCCGACACGTCGCGCGTGATCGACGGGTTCTCTGCCTTGCGGCTGATCTTGTCGATCTCGTCGATGTAGACGATGCCGCGCTGCGCCCGCTCGACGTTGTAGTCGGATGCCTGGAGCAGCTTGAGGATGATGTTCTCCACATCCTCACCGACATAGCCGGCCTCGGTAAGCGTGGTCGCATCCGCCATGGTGAACGGCACGTCCAGGATGCGCGCCAGCGTCTGGGCGAGCAGCGTCTTGCCGCAGCCGGTCGGGCCGACGAGCAGGATGTTGCTCTTCGCCAGTTCGACGTCGGCGCCCTTCTGGCCGTGGTTCAGGCGCTTGTAGTGGTTGTGGACGGCCACCGACAGCACGCGCTTGGCCTGCTTCTGCCCGATGACATAGTCGTCCAGGACATCGCAGATCTCCTGCGGGGTCGGGACGCCACCGTCCTTCTTCGACACCAGGGCAGACTTGGTCTCCTCCCGGATGATGTCGTTGCACAGCTCCACGCACTCATCGCAGATGAACACGGTGGGGCCGGCGATGAGCTTGCGCACCTCATGCTGGCTCTTGCCGCAGAAGGAGCAATAGAGCGTGCTCTTGGAGTCACCGCCGCTGAGCTTGGTCATTCACTTCTCTCCCGCGCACCTAGGCGCGTTACACCGCCCGACAGTCTACACTCGGGCACCCGTCCGGCAATCCATAAAACACGTGAGTTATCAGGACGTTGCCCGCGCCGCCGGATTCAGGCGCGGGCATGTTCCAGCCGCGGATCAGGCCGCAGGCGCTTCCTCGGCCGGGGCCGGACGCTTGTCGAACACCTGGTCAACCAGGCCGAACGCCTTGGCTTCGTCCGCTTCCAGGAACGTGTCACGGTCCATCGCCCGCTCGATCTCCTCCAGCGGCTTGCCCGTGTACTTGGCGTAGAGGTCGTTCATCCGGCGACGGATGCGCAGGATTTCCTTGGCCTGGATCTCGATGTCCGAGGCCATGCCCTGGGCGCCGCCCGACGGCTGGTGGACCATGATGCGCGCGTTGGTGAGCGCAACGCGCATCCCGGGCTCACCGCTGGCGAGCAGGAAGCTGCCCATCGAGGCTGCCTGGCCGATGCACACCGTGCCGACGCGCGGACGGATATACTGCATGGTGTCGTGGATCGCCATGCCGGCGGTCACCACGCCACCCGGCGAGTTGATGTACATCCAGATGTCCTTCTTCGGGTTCTCGGACTCGAGGAAGAGCAACTGGGCGGTGATGAGCGACGCCATGTGATCCTCGACGCCACCGGTCACGAACACGATCCGCTCACGCAGCAGGCGCGAATAGATGTCGAAGCTGCGCTCGCCGCGGCTCGACTGTTCGATGACGATGGGGACGAGGGCGTCGTGGATGTCCTGCATTGGGTTCCCGCTTGATAAGGTTCGAAATACAACATCGGCGCTCGGATCGTCCGGCGCAAGGGCCGCAAGCTGCGATCCGCGGCGGGACGTCAGTTGCCGGGGGCCGGATGCGCCAGATAGGCCAGCCGCCGCACCTCGACCCGCCCGCGCACCACCGTGTCGAGGATCAGCCCCGAGAATCCGCACAGCGATGCAAGGATCATCAGGCCCGTCACCAGGATCGCGGTCGGGAAGCGCGGCACGAGACCGGTCTGTAGATAGGTAACCACCAGCGGCACCGCCAGCAGCAGCGCAACGGCCGCGAGGATCAGGCCCAACGCGCCAAAGAACCACAACGGCCGCTCGAAGCGATAGAGCGTCGCGATGGTGCGCGCGATCCGCCAGCCGTCGCGATAGGTGCTGAGCTTGGAATGCGACCCTTCCGGTCGCGCGAAATAGCAGGTCTCGACCTCGGCGACCGGCATCTTGAGCTCGAGCGCGTGGACGCTGATCTCGGTTTCGATCTCGAACCCGCCCGAAAGCGACGGGAAGCTCTTCACGAAGCGGCGCGAGAAGACGCGGTAGCCGGAAAAGATGTCGGTGAAGCTGCGCCCGAACAGCCGGGCGAGAATGCCGGTCATGGCGCGGTTGCCGAACCGGTGCCCGCGACGATAGGCGGCCTGGTGCTGCTCGACGCGCGAGCCGACGATCATGTCGAGCTGCTCGCCGACCAGCTGCGCGACCATCGCCGGCGCGACGCTGGCGTCATAGGTCGCGTCGCCGTCCGCCATCACGTAGACGTCGGCTTCGATGTCGGCGAACATGCGGCGCACAACGGCGCCCTTGCCCTGGATGCGTTCGGAGCGAACCACCGCCCCCGCCTCGCGCGCGACCGCGACGGTGCGATCCTGGCTGTTGTTGTCGTAGACGTAGATCGTCGCATCCGGCAGCGCCTCGCGGAACCCCGCCACCGTCTGCGCAATCGCAGCCTCTTCATTGTAGCAGGGCAAGAGGACGGCGATCTTCATGCAGCTTCCGGTAGCGTCTGGACTGCGCCTGCGCCTAGCCTATCCCCGAGACACCTCGCCAGCACAAAAGGCGTGCGCGCAGGTTAGCCGGACCGCACGGCCAGATGGCTCGCCACCTGCTGGAACCGGACATCCGTCCGCGAGACCACGAAGTGACCGCATGTGATCCCTTGCTACTCTGCCTCGTCCTCATAGTCGGCAAGGGCAGCGAGTATGGCGGCATTGGCCGCGTACCGCGCTCGCAACGCCTTCAGTTCGGCGTCCGTGCCCGTGCAGGTACGCGCCAGCGCCTCGCTGAGAAAAGCGGCACGTTCGGCGTCATAAGGGTCCTCGCCACGGAAATGGTCGCATTCGTCCCGTCGCTCGCGGAAGGCCACCACATCCGCGGGCAGCTTCGCTCCCGTCGTCTGTTCGGCAGCGCCGTCAGTCTGCTCGGATTGCGCCGGGTCGGCGATCGGCTCAGGATCGACTGCGGCCGCCTTTTCCGCTGACGCGATCCGGTTAGCCGGTCCCGCCTCCCTACGCTCGTGGGCACTGCCACAGCTTGCGAGCCCGAGTGCCATTGCAAGTCCGGTGATACGCAGCATCTGCTTTTCCTGTGAAAGGTGGGCGGGAACACGATACCGCTTGTCGAGCCGACAAAGAAAAGGGCCGCAGGTCTCGCGACCTGCAGCCCTCGTCCTTTTCGGCTGAAGCGCCTGCTTAGGCGGCGTCGTCGGCCTTCTTCTTGGCGGCCTTCTTCTTCGGGGCGGCCTCGCCGGCCTCGTCCGCAGCGCCTTCTTCCTTGGCAGCCTTCTTGGTCGCGGCCTTCTTCTTCGGCGCGGCCAGAGCGGCTTCCGCGTCGGCGGAGGCCGGCTCGATGTCGGCCGCTTCGACAGCCTTTGCCGACTTGCGCTTCGCCTTTACCGGCTCGGCAGCCGATTCCTCGACCGTCTCGGCATGGTCGTGTGCATGGTCATGGCCGTGATCGTGGTCATGCCCGTGATCATGGCCATGGTCGTGGTCGTGATCATGGTTGTGGACGTGGGTACCGCTGGCGAACCCGTCCTCGCTCTCGATCGCGGCTTCCAGCTCTTCGCGGGTCACTTCGCGGTCGGTGATCTCGGCCTTGTCGAACAGGAAGTCGACGACCTTGTCCTCATACAGCGGCGCGCGCAGCTGGGCAGCCGCCATCGGCTCCTGCTGGACGTACTGGATAAAGCGCTCGCGGTCCTGCGGCGAATACTGCTGTGCTGCCTGCAGGATCAGGCGCTGCATTTCCTGCTGGCTGACTTCGACGCCGTTGGCCTGGCCGATTTCCGACAGGAGCAGGCCCAGGCGGACGCGGCGCACCGCAATCGCGCGATAGTCCTCACGCTCCTTCTCCAGCTCGGCCATCGCGGCCTCCTGGTCGGCCTCGTGAGTCGCCTCGTGCTGGAGCTGCGCCCAGATCTGGTTGAACTCGGCCTCGACCATCGAGGGCGGAACCTCGAAGTCGTGGTCGGCGGCGAGCTGGTCGAGCAGCTTGCGCTTCATGTGAGTGCGGGTCAGGCCGTTCAGTTCCTGGCCGGCCTGGTCCTTCAGGATGCCGCGCAGCTGCTCCAGGCTTTCCAGGCCCAGCGACTTGGCGAACTCGTCGTCGGGGACGGTCTCGCCGGCCGGCACGCGGACGTCGGTGACCTTGAGGTCGAAGGTCGCCGGCTTGCCCTTGAGGGTATCGACGCCATAGTCCTCGGGGAAGGTGACCTCGATGGTCTTCTCGTCGCCCTTCTTCACGCCGACCAGCTGGTCCTCGAAGCCCGGAATCAGGCGGCCCGAGCCGATCTCGATCGACATGCCCTCGCCGGTGCCGCCTTCAAAGGCGACGCCGTCGACCTTGCCGGCGAAGTCCATGACCACCAGGTCGCCGGTCGCGGCTTCATGGCCTTCCGGTGCGTCTTCGTGGCGCTTGTTCTGGCCGGCGATCTGCTGGATGCGCTCGTCGATCGCCGATTCGTCGGCCGGAACGGTCAGGCGCTCGAGCTTCAGGCCCTCGATGGCGGGTGCCGGCACGTCGGGCAGCACTTCCAGCTCGACCTTCACCTCGGCGTCCTGGCCGAGCTCGAAGCCGTCGTTCAGCGACACCTGCGGCTGGAGCGCGGGACGCAGCTTCTGCTCGGCAAGGAGGGTCTGCACGCCTTCCTGGATCGAGGTGTTGAGCGCTTCCTGGGTGAGCGCCGGGCCGTGCATCTTGCGGACGAGGTTCGCGGGCACCTTGCCGGGGCGGAAGCCGGGCATGCGGATCTGCGGGGATACGCGCTTCACCTCGGCATCGACCTTGGCGTCGATTTCGGCCGCGGTGATGGTGAGCGTGTAGGCCCGCTTCAAACCCTCGTTCAACGTCTCGACAGTCTGCATTCTCGACAGCTTTCGTCCAATAGGATCGGGATCACGGTGTCCTACAAGCTTCGCATACGAGAGCGAAGCTGGTGCGGGCGAAGGGAGTCGAACCCCCACATCTTTCGATACTGGAACCTAAATCCAGCGCGTCTACCAGTTCCGCCACGCCCGCGAGCGGACACCGCCGGCACGGCGGCGTCTATAGCAGTCGTGGAGACGGGAGCAAGCGTCGTGGCAACCAGGCGTGCTGCCGGTGCGTTTGATGCGTGTCCAAGGAGAGACTCCATGCCCGTAGAGCCCCCCATCCCCGCCGCCCCACCGGAGGCCCCGACCCCGGCTGAGCCCGGCGTCCCCGACGCACCGCAGCCGGAGGCCCCGCCGCAGCCGAGCGAACCGGGGCGTCCCGACGCGCCGCCGCCGGAGATCAGCCCGCCCGGCCCGGACATTGATTATCCCAACCCCGGCACCGACCCGGCGATCACGCCGGCCCCAGGCCAGCCGATCATGCACGCCTAAAGGAGAGTTTACATGAGCGACCGTGAACGCAGCCCCCATCCCGACAGCGATCCCGCAGCCGACAACGACACCCGCAGCGACATCGAGCAGGCCGTGCAGGCCCGCGCCGACGATGTCGAGCGGCTCGGCTCAAAGGTCGGGACCACCTCGCCCCTCGACCCGCCGGGCGAGTTCGCCGGCACGGCCGGCACCGGCGGCGTGGTCAAGAACCAGGACCTGACGCAGCAATAAGCCGCCTCCCGCGCTCCCCGGCGTCAGCCGGCGGAGCGCACCTGGGGCGCGACATCGCATACCGACAGGTCCGCGCCACGCGCTTGCCGCGCCGCGGCGACCAGGTCGGCAAACGCCCTTCCCCGTACATCCATCACCTGCAGCTTCGGACGCTCTGCTACGGGCAAGTCCGACGCAAGCCGCGCGCGGACGATCCGTGCCGGATCGGGCGCAATCTCACCCTCCTTGAGCCCGCGCAGCACGTCCAGCCCGGCGACCACCCGCCCGATCAACGTATAGTCGTGATCGAGCCGGCGACCGGCAGTGCGCATCACGAACAGCTCGCTATTGGCGGTTCCGATTGCTGCCTGCCGCCCCATGCCGGCCATGCCCGCGCAATAGGCCGCCCAGCCGCGCCGGCTGCCGTCGGGCCGCACCTGCGACACAAAGGGGGTGCTGCCGATCCACCCTTCCGCAACGTCGCTTGCGCTGCGAACCACCGTGGCTCCGGTGGACGGCAGTTCAAAAAAGAACTCAGGCGCCAGGTCGGGAAGCTCCGTGCCGCCACCGTCGCGGTTGTTCGGATTGCCTGTCTGGATCAGCTCAGGGATCACGCGATGAACGAGCAGTCCATCATAGGTGCCCCGTTTCGCGAGCATGCGCACGCGCTCCACCGCCTTGGGCGCGATCGCTGGCGCCAGCTCGATCACGAGCCGGCCGCGATCCAGGTCGAGCACCAGCAACTCGGCCGGGTTTGGCGTCCGCCACTCCGCCACCGAGTCGCGCGGATCACCCGAGCGTCTTCTTCAGCAGCTCGTTCACCACCGCCGGGTTGGCTTTGCCGGCCATCGCCTTCATCGTCTGGCCGACAAAGAAGCCGAACAGCTTGTCCTTGCCGCCGCGATAGT